>LNEI01000017.1 GCA_001464455.1 Acidobacteria bacterium Ga0077534 | reverse complement strand
GGTGACCGTCACCTCCAGACGCTACCGCTTCGCCCCCCGAACCCTAACCCCAACCGACACCATCACAACCGTCGACTTCGTCGGGCTGGAGTAGGAAGTAGTAGGAAGGAGTAGGAAGGAGTAGGAAGGAGTAAGCGGGAACTCGCTGCCAACCAACAAACCACAACAAAAAAACCAGGGCGACCCCTCAAAAGGCCGCCCTGTTTTTCTCGCATTTCCCCTGCTAAAGCAAATGCAAGTCTGTCACTTCTTTATCGTCTATACGATCGGTGATGGCTTAGCGTTTGGGAGCGATTCGCCACAGTTCGCCGTTTGGCTGATCGGTTACAACATAGAGAAATCCGTCTGTTCCCTGGCGAACGTCCCGAATACGTTGCCCACGCTCGGTCAACATATGTTCTTCGCCAACTATACGGTCATCTTTAACGACCAGCCGCACGAGTCTTTGAGAAGCGAGCCCGCCGATGAATATATTTCCGCGCCATTCCGGGAATGCTTTCCCCGTATAAACTTGTGCTCCGGAGGGAGCGATCACTGGATCCCAATAGTAGACTGGCTGTTCAAGTCCATCTTTCGCGGTGATGCCTCCGGGGATCGGGTCGCCTGAATATTCTTCGCCGTAGCTGATCACCGGCCAGCCGTAATTCGTACCTTTCTTGATCAGGTTTAGTTCGTCTCCGCCCCTTGCCCCGTGCTCGATGGTCCAGAGGCGTCCCTTTTCGTCGAAAGAGGCAGACTGAATATTTCGATGCCCCAGCGTCCATATTTCGGGTAGTGCCCCCTCAGTCTTTACAAACGGGTTGTCGGTGGGAATAGTACCGTCCGGATTGACGCGCACCACTTTGCCGATGTGGCTGTTGAGCATCTGAGCCTGTGGCCGCATCGATCCGCGGTCGAAACGGTCGCCGAGCGTGAGGTAAAGCTTTTTGTCCGGACCGAATGCCAAGCGTGAGCCAAAATGCAGGCCATTGTTGTATGTCGGCATCGATCGGAAGATCACCCGAACCTGTTCGAGTTTCTTGCGGTTCGCCGTTAATTTGCCGCGAGCAACACTGGTCCCGCTGCCGCCTTCTCGCTGTTCGGAGAAACTCCAATAGATCATCCGATCTTTTTTGAAGTCAGGGCTTAGTGCTACATCGAGCAAGCCTCCCTGACCGCGGGCAGTTATCGGAGGCAATCCGCCTTGCCCGCTCACCGCCGAAACGCCACCTTGGTCAACCGGCAAAAGCCCGTCTATGGGCTCTCCTACTTGACCATCCGCCGATATTATCCGCATTTGTCCGGCTTTTTCGGTGACCAGAAATCCGCCGTCAGGCAGCGGTTCGACAGCCCATGGCCGATTGAGTCCGGTTGCCAGCACCGTGACTTCGAAAGCCCCACTGGACTTAACAGCACACGCCCGAGTTTGGCCCGCAAAGGCCGGCTTTTGCTCCGGCGAATTTGCTGTGCCGGTTTCGACAGGTGGGCAAGAGCTTAAACCGCCGCCCGCATTCTGAGCGCACGCTGAGCACGCGATCAGAAGAACTGCACTTAGAGCAAGAATAGACTGCATTGATCTCGTATTTAGTTTTCTCATCTATAGTTTTCCCGTTTCGTAAGAACTAATTATTACCGTTTGTTTGAAACTCCTGTGCGCCACAAAAATGTTGGCTAAAGACTCGATACAACAGAATCCGGGCCTAAGATCTAGTTATTTTTCTCTTCTCTCTGATGGCGACGCACAGTCACTCGATGCCTAATAAACAGCTTAGTAACAAAACAAGATTCTTTCAAAACGGCGCCATTTTGCTAAAAATACTTGGCCGCGAAAACACAGTGCGGCAGCCCATTACGGCCGTTTGTTAGAAAAAAAGACGGTTTTCTAAACCGTCTAACAAAGACTTGAAATATCCTCAAGATAACTCTCCGCGTGTTCTGTGCCGTCCCGTGATAAGGCAAATTGCGGTGCACGCGGAGAGTTAAAAGGCGTTGGGGCGGGGAGTCGGGGATAGTTAATTCTGGATCGCGGGTAATAAGAGTCCAATAAGCACCGACTGTCCGGTCTCGTCGTTGACGAGTTCAAATGACGGTTGGAATGGCCGGCTGGTTCCGCCACTGTTGGCGGGCATGACAGAGTGCTGCAGCCAAACCTCGAATCGAACTTGTAAACGTCCTGTGTTCGGATCACCCACATGACTCAGGTCCTCGCGTTTGATCTGTACCACATGAGATTCGCCACTCCTGATCCGAGGCACAGGGATAGTTGCCACCGCGACACCGTTTAAGTCAAAGACCTTGACGTGCCCCCCGATCATCCTTACGCTGCCATCCCCAAATGCTACATTTACGATCCCGATATGGGCACTCTGGCCAGGAATCATGCCGACGGAACCGCTCGCGAAGGTCGTTTCTCCCATTCGATCATTGATTTGAGCCGCGGCGCTCATCACCGAAAAACTGGCGAACATTGCGAAAACAATTGCGCCGACGACCGAGCGTCGTGCGGCAAACGATTTAATTACTCCAAGATATTGCATTGATTTATCTCCTTAAAAAATACTTACCGATCAATTAGGACAAAAGAGGTTGAATCTCATCTGCCCGTTAATAAGTGCGTTCAAGAATCGCAAACTGCATCATCGCGGATTACTTTTTTTCGCTTTGTGCTAAATTTAGATTTTGGCGGTCTTGATCTTGATGCCGGAACCATCACCACAAAACGTTACCGAACTCCTCAGGAAATGGAGCGACGGCGATGCAGAGGCTCTCGAAGAGCTAACGCCGCTGGTCTATGCCGAACTGCGAAAGATCGCCAGACGGTACATGGGACGTGAACGGGACGGCCATACGCTACAGGCAACGGCGCTTGTGAACGAGGCGTACGTTCGGTTGATCGACTGGAAGGATGCCAGGTTTGAAAGCCGTGCTCACTTTTTCGGCGTTTCCGCCGGCCTTATGCGCAGGATCCTCGTCGACTTCGCTCGAAAGCGATCTCGGGGAAAAGAAATGCCCGTCATCAACGTAACTCTCGATGATGAGCTGGCGGTGAGTAGTGAAAAAGACAGCGACCTGGTCGCTCTCGACGAGGCTCTGACTGGGCTTGCCAAGTATGACGAGCGTAAAGCCAGGATCGTCGAGCTACGATTCTTCGGCGGGCTTAGTATTGACGATACGGCGGAGGTTCTCGGCGTTTCGCCGATCACCGTCGTCCGCGAATGGGCCAAGGCTAAGAGCTGGCTATATCTAGAGCTGTCGGGAGAATCATCCCCCGACAACTCTTGATTTACGCAGATCAGTGCTCATCGTCCCCGGCCATAACCTTTCCGTGCAGTACTTTTTCTTTTTCGACCGCCTTCGGGTCGAGCAATGCCTGAGCTATCCGCAGACGAGCGAATGATCGTATATCCGGCCGCTCAAATTTTTCCGCCAAATTTACTGTTCGCTTGAAATCAGCCTTGGCAAGGTCCCGCAGCAGTACCATCGAACTCGGCACGTGCCGCACGGCCGTTGCGTTTGCCGAATCGAAAAGCAGTTCACCCGACGCGGTTGAGCCGAAATCGTAGAATTCATCGAGCATGATGCCGGCCCTGATGTATTTGTTCATCTGTTCGATGCCGGTCTCCGCGATCAGAAAGGCCGGTTCGGGGGCGACCGATGCGTAGACCGCTGCTACCTTTCCGGCTGATTCCAGGCCTGAGAAATTGATCGGCGTTGCCATAGCTATTTCCATGGCTTCGTCGAGCAAGGCCTTCGCCGATTCCTTGTCGCCTTTACCGGCCAGAGTGGATGCGAGTTCAACCAAGGCACCGATCTTTTCCTGGTCGGTTTTCAGCGTGGCAAGTATTTTGCGAACCTCTGCCGTTTCGCCACGTTTGGCCTTTGCCAGCGGCAGGGCCAAGCGGATACGTTCGAACAAAAACCCGTAGCCCTCGCGGTCCACGATGTTTGCCGCAAGTGCCTGAGCCTTTTCCGGTTCGCCTTGATCGATAGCCTTTTGGATAACGTCCACATAACGCTGGATGCGCATATTAACCGGGGCTTTGGCCGCTTCTTGAGCGAGTTCGTCTATGCCTTTTTCTTTAATACCAGCCTGGAAGTACGAAGCCGATTCTGTGATCGTCTCGAGTTCGCGGAATGCCTTGGCACCGATCTTCAGACGAATTCGCGGCACTAGTGCGGGCGAATACTGTATGACGTCAGGCATGACCTGGCCGATCGTGTGGATGCTCGGGCTTGGTTCGGCCAGATACGCATTCGTGATCAGCTCGACGACCTCACGCATTTCAGTGTCGGAGATCAGCGGGGTCGCCTTTCTGTCCTTGTCGCTATCCGCTTTCCGCTTTAGTTCGGATGCAGCGCCGATAAAGTTCGCGACCTGCCAGAAATCGATCTCGGTCTTTTGCGAGGCGGAATTAGCAGCCGGTTTAGCGGGAGTTCCGATGGCTGTTGGTACGCGGATCCTGGAACTCCTTATCTTGGCAAGAACGTCGCCAGCGATATCCCTGGCCACCTTCGGGTCTTTTTTGTTCAGATCCTTGAGCGTTGTGATCAGCTCGTACCCGATGCCCTCACCAGCAAGCTGGGTCTTTGCAAGTGCGTACGCCCTCGCAGGGTCGCGTTTGGCGATAATGGATGCGAGCTGTAGTTCCAGTTTTGTCGGCTGCAGCGGGTCATAGTCCTTGATCAGCTTAACCTGAAGCCCGGCAAGAGCCTCGCCTGCTGCCTGTGGGTCGTGCTCGGCGAGCGTCATCAGGTACTCATGCCGAAATGCCGCAAGCTTTTCACGCCGGAAGTAATATTTGCTACGTTCGGTCGAGGTCATTTCCGTGGCAGGCTCGCGCATTTCGGCGAACAATCCCTGAAGCTCCAGGAATACGCTCTGAAAGAGCCGTCTCGCTGCGGGCTCATCATGCTCGAACAGCAAACCGGCTGCGATCGTGCCCGTGCGAATACGGTTCTCAGCTACGTTGTGCCGTCCGGTTTCGCTCGCAACCTCGGATAGTAATGTAAGGGCGCTTTGTTTTAATTCTGGTGAAAGCTCGGTGAGCTTCGCGTCCGGAGCTTTTGTTTGACCGGCAACCGCCGATTGAAAGATTATGCCGACGAAAAGAAATAAGGCATATAATTTATTAGTATTCATATTGATCTCCTAAAGAAAAATGATCTTGTTCCTTACGACAAAGCCGGGCGGAACCGAGGAGGAATACTAATTTCCGATGCCTACTTAACGGGCGTATCAGGTCGATCCACCACTTGCTTTCTCCGGAACCTGGCTGGCACCATCCTGCATCGTTTTCGCGAGCAGGTTGTAAACCGCCGTCCAGGCTTCCTTCATCTCAGCAGTAAATTCCTCGCCGAGGGCATGGCCGAACGTCCACAATAGGGCCGATCCGACGGTCTCGTAATGTTCTTGCCTAACGCCGTATCCCACGTGGCGTGCACCTAACGCACGCACCGCAGGCACTAGTTCTTCGAGGTTTTCGAGACCCTGAACAGCGAACTCAAGCATCTGCATAAGCTTGAATCTCTGCTCGCTCATGTCCTCTTTGAACAGTCTTCGCAGGGTTGGATCGAGTTCAAAGAGCCGCGCATAAAACAGTACGGCTGCCTCTTCTTCAACGAGTTCTATCTTCTTAAAACTCGCCTTTACCAAGGTGATTTGTGTACCGGTCATCCGATTTTAGATCCTCACAAACTAATGCGTTCGAAATTAAAAAACTGCATCATTATGCTTGAAAATAGTTTTTTTTTCATGCTTTCGTTCTGTGGTAAATTGGTGCTTGCACCTATGAATCCAGATCGTTGGCGACAGATTGACGAACTTTTTGATGCCGCTCTTGATATTCCCGAATCAGAGCGCGAAGCATTTCTGTCTGCCCGGTGCGATGGTGACGAAAAGCTCAGAAGCAAGATACTTTCCTTGTTAAAGGTTCGGGAACAGATCGACGGCTTTATGGAGAGTCCGGCGATGGAGGTCGCGGGGCAAACGTATCAGACAGAGATCCTCAGCTCGGGACTCCTGAACCGCCGGATCGGCACATATAAAATAATCGAGCTGATCGGTGCCGGCGGCATGGGTGAGGTCTACCTCGCCTCGGACGAAAAACTCAAACGCAATGTCGCGCTTAAGATCCTGCCTGCTGAGTACACATCGGAACCGGAACGTTTGAAGCGGTTTGAGCTCGAGGCACGAGCTATTTCATGTCTTAATCATCCGAATATCGTAACCATCTATGATGTCGGGAGCGTTGGAGGCATTAACTTTATCGCGACTGAACTGGTGGAAGGCAAAAGTCTGCGTCAGTTTATCAACGAGGGAGCCAAGGTACCCGAAGTTCTGAATTTTATCATTCAGGTTTGCGATGCTTTATCCGAAGCCCACCGTGCTGGAATAATCCACCGAGACATAAAGCCGGAGAATATAATGGTTCGGCCCGACGGCTATATAAAAGTTCTCGATTTTGGCTTGGCAAAATTGAGTGCCGCCTCGCCGCATTCGATGACTGATCTGGCTAATACGGAACACGGAAGAATAATCGGCACGCCGGGCTATATGTCACCCGCCCAGATCAATGACGAAGGCCTCGATCACCGCACTGATCTGTGGAGCACGGGGGTCGTATTGTACGAACTTCTGACCGGTAAAAATCCATTTAAGCGGGCAAAGCGTCACGATACTTTCGAAGCGATCTTGTCGAGTCCGCCGCCGCATTGCAGCTCGGTCAACCCTGAGATCCCGCCATTGCTTGACCGCGTCGTCGAAAAGGTCTTGGCGAAGGATCCCGCGAAGGGCTATCAATCTGCCGCCGATCTGCGTATCGACCTCAGACGAGCTAAACTCGTGGTCGATTCTTCGCCATCCTGGGCCGGGCATAATTCTGGATCGATGCCTTTGAGCGATAAGCGTTACGGCTTGGGCATCTATGCCGCTGCAGCCGCGGTGATCCTTGTGTTTGCGGGGCTTGCCGTGGGCTTGTATATGTATTATGGCGTTGCTGAGCAGGGCTCGGTGGATTGGTCGACGGCAAAGAGCGTTCCCCTGACGGATGAAGCGGGAACCGAGTATTTCCCCAGTATTTCACCGGATGGGAAAGAGTTCATTTATGCCGCTGAGGAGAATGGCCAGTTCGACATATTTTCGCAGCGGGTTGGCAGCAAGACCCGCACTAACCTAACGCCCGACACCGAAACCGATGATACCCAACCCGTCTACTCGCCGAACGGGGAATCTATCGCTTTCCGCTCCGAGCGAACGCCCAGCGGGATATATGTGATGGGATTGTCGGGCGATAATCTGAAATTTGTTTCGGACACGGGTTATCACCCGTCGTGGTCACCAGACGGCAGTGAGATCGTGGTAAGTTCGTTTGGCCGCGATGAGCCGACGGTTCGCGCCTCGCCAGGCGGCGGCCTGACCAAGATCAACATCGTTACCGGAGCCAAGCAGGAACTCGCAAAGGTCGAGGCCTCCTTTCCGGCATGGTCGCCCAATGGTCATCGAATCGCGTATTGGTTCTACACCGGAACCTTTGGCCGCCGGGATATCGCTACGATCCCAGCAGGTGGCGGTGAGCCTGTCATCGTTGCCCCTGGATTTGCCGTTTCTAACTGGAATCCAGTCTGGTCGCCCGACGGCCGGTTTCTCTATTTCGTGAGCAACAAACTCGGGAACATGAATTTCTGGCGTGTTCGGATCGACGAATTAACAGGCCAGGTGCTGAGCGAACCGGAAACTGTAACGACGCCTTCGACTTACAGCCGTCATCCCAGTTTTTCGTCCGACGGCAAGCGAATGCTGTATGTCCAAACTAAGAATCAGTCGAATATTCAGGGTATAGATTTCGATCCTGTGGCTGCGAGAGCTCTCAGCGAGCCCTACTGGATAACGCAGGGCGACCGCCAGATTTCGCGGGCAGAGCTGTCAACCGACGGCAAGCGCTTCGCAATGCGGCTCATCCGGCGTACTCAGGACGACATTGTCACGGTAAGCCGTGACGGAAAAACTTGGCGTGACATCACGAACGATGAGCCTTTCGACAGGTATGTTCGCTGGTCGCCGGATGGAAAGCAGATCGCATTCGTCTCGGACCGCAATGAAGGCGGACAGGTCTGGGTCTCCAATGCCGACGGAGCGAACCCTCGACAGATCACCTTTAGTAAAGATCCATTAAATAGTCCCGGTTTCCCGGTTTGGTCGCCAAAGGGCGACCGACTTGCAGTTTATTTCGACGGTGTCACGTCGCTGCTTGACCCGAGCAAGGCTGAGACCGACCAGACTCCGCTCAGGATATCGAACGGATCTTTACGGATAGTTGTTTGGGATTGGTCGCCGGACGGTACCAAGCTTGCCGGGGTGATCGCCGACGGAAACCGTCGACATATCGGTTACTATTCGCTTGAGACCAACGAATACAAGATCGTCGTCGAAGATTCTCAAGCGGCCCCCTCATGGCTGCCCGACAGCCGTCGGCTAATGCATTCCGACGGACACACGATATTTGTCACCGATATTGAAACGCGCGAATCAAAAGAGGTCTTATCAGATCCCCTGATCGACATTCGGAGCCCCTTCGTAAGCCGCGATGGCAAACTGCTCTACTACACCGCGGGCAATTTCGAATCCGATATCTGGATGTTAGATCTTTTGCAGGAGAAATAGCTCTATTCCCCCTCGGTCAATCTGACTGGTCTGCATTCTTCGAAAAGATTTCGTTGACACGCTTCCGCACAACAATGTAATATTTCATTTGAACGATGTTGTACATCGTTTATCTGTCAGTCTCTCTGTCAATTTGACCTAACAATTCTCTACACGGTTTCCTTTTTGGTCGATCTGTAGAAACGGGAAGCCGCCTTCATATAAATGTCAGCAAAACTTGGCGAAATTTTAGTCCGTGAGAATCTGATCACCCCTGATCAGTTGCGCGAGACCCTTGAGTACCAGCGTGCTAACGGTGGTCGATTGGGATCCAACCTCGTGCGTCTCGGATATGTCTCGGATGACGTCGTTACCGCTGTTTTGTCCCGCCAGTACGGGGTCCCTTCCATCAACCTGGACCTCTTCCAAATCGACTCGGATGTGATCAAGCTGATCTCAGAAGACGTCGCAATGAAATACTCGGTCCTGCCCATTTCTAAGGTCGGTGCAACGCTGACGCTGGCAATGGCCGATCCTACGAACGTATTTGCGATGGACGATATCAAGTTCATGACGGGCTTGAATGTCGAACCGGTTATTGCATCGGAAACGTCGATCCAACTTGCGATCGCGAAATACTACAGCGGTTCGAGTGAGATCGATATTTTCGATGCGGCGTTCGCGTCCGAGGTCGAACGCAACGGGGTGGTCGGAAACGGCAATGGCAACGGAAACGGCAATGGGAATGGCCGCGGCCATGGCCACCAGATCGCTACTCGGGGCGGAGCAAAGGTCGCCGTCGCAGACGAGCGGATCACTTCTGATGATCTCGACGTTTCTCTTGACCGGTTTGAGTTCAACGCCGGTGACGCGGATGAATTCGAGGTGGTCGAGGAACAGGATGAGATCGATCTCGCCGCTCTGGCCCGTGCCAGTGAGGATGCTCCAGTCGTTCGTCTTGTAAATGTACTGCTCGTCGATTCGCTTCGCCGCGGAGCATCGGATATTCACGTCGAGCCTTACGAAAAGGATTTTCGCATCAGGTTCCGTATCGACGGTGTGCTTTACGACGTGATGCATCCGCCGATGAAGATCCGAGACCCGCTCATTTCGCGTCTCAAGATCATGTCGAAACTCGATATTTCCGAGAAACGCCTGCCGCAGGACGGACGCATCAAGATCAAGGTAAAGGTCGACAATCGTTCACGCGAACTGGATTTCCGCGTTTCGACGCTGCCCACGCTGTTTGGCGAAAAGGTCGTGCTTCGTCTGCTCGATAAAGACAAGCTCATGCTCGACATGACCAAGCTCGGATTTGAAGCCGAGAGTCTCGAGAAATTCAAGCGGGCTATCTCAAACCCATATGGAATGGTGCTCGTGACCGGCCCAACTGGATCGGGTAAAACTAACACGCTTTATTCGGCGCTTCAGGCACTTAACACGTCCGAGACAAATATCATGACCGCCGAAGATCCGGTCGAGTTTAACCTTCAGGGCATCAATCAGGTGCAGATGAAGGAGCAGATCGGTCTCAATTTCGCAGCGGCACTACGCTCGTTCCTGCGTCAGGATCCGAACATCGTACTCGTCGGCGAAATTCGAGACTTCGAAACGGCCGAGATCGCTATCAAAGCCGCGCTTACCGGCCACCTGGTACTTTCTACGCTTCACACAAATGATGCCCCTTCGACGATCTCGCGTCTCGTTAACATGGGTATCGAACCCTTCCTCGTCGCGACCTCGGTGAACATCATTCAGGCGCAGCGACTCATCCGGCGTATCTGTTCGAACTGCAAGGAAGAGGTCAGCACACCGCCGGAAGCGTTGACCGAGATCGGCTTTTCTAAAGAAGAAGCGGGCGATCTGAAAATTTTTAGAGGCAAAGGTTGTACAACGTGCAATAATACTGGCTTCAAAGGACGTGTAGGACTTTATGAGGTCATGGAGATCACAGATGAACTCCGTGAATTGATCATTATTGGCGCTAGCGCAATGGAATTGAGGAGAAAGGCGATGGAACTCGGGATGATCACGCTTCGTGAATCGGGCCTGTGCAAAATACGCGAGGGCATCACGACGATCGAAGAAGTGGTTAAGGAAACGGTCCTGTAAACAGGACATCTTTGGAGGAAACTATGTTAAGGGCAATAGCATTATCTTTGGCGATCCTTATCGGTCTCGGCACGATCATTCCGCTCGCAACGGAAACGACCGAAGCCGGTCCGAAGAAAGTCAGAAAGAAGAAGCAGAAAAGAGAGTGGCGCGGCGTCAAGAAGTATTCAAAACGCTGGTGGCAGCTATATCGAGCACAGGAGCGCCGCAAGAGGGCGGTCGCCGCGAGAAAGCGCGCATTGAGGCTAAAACAGATCCGACTCGAGGCAGCGGCCGCCAAGGTCGAGAATCCGGAGTCCGGGCCGACGGTAACCAAATCGGCGCCCGCGTCGCAAGAATCAAAAGTTCAGACTTTGCCATCAGGCGACGCCGCTCCGAACGGATGGAAGGCGGCTCAGGCTTCCCCTGCCGAACTTCAGTTCCGGGTTGATAACACTTCGGGTGATCAGGTCGGGTCAGCAGCGATCTCCGTCGTCGGCCCGGCTGTTTCCGGCTACTCGGGTCCTCGCAGTGTTGGTGGCGTGTCGACAACTACGCTCCGTCGCGAAGTGATCGACCGTATGATCCGGGAAAACGGCTGGGTCGTAAACGATTACCAGAAGAATATCTCGGGGCAGTCGGTCTATGTCGTCGTCGCCCAGTCGCAGGCAAAGAACGGCGCGGTCCAGTCGCGAATGTTCTACTTCACCGAAGTCGATGGCCGTATCTACAGTGTTGCGACAAATTCACCCGCAAACGAGTCGGAACGACTCGCTGAGGAATCGGAAAAGGTGATCAACTCGCTCAAGACTCGCGTGCGTCCTGCACTACGAGCATCGACAGAAAGGTAGAAACCTCCCTTTTAACTTAGCTTCCTTGTTTTGCCGCACCTGCCTTCCGTGGTCCACCGACCGCGGGAGGCACGGCGAAACACGCGAATACAGACCGATCAACATACACCAAAATGAGTTACGAACAAGTAAACGAGTCGTCAGTAACCCTGCCCGACCTCCTCAGGAAAATGACCGAAATGGGTGGATCCGACCTCCATTTATCCACCAACTCCTCACCGCAGGTCCGTGTCCACGGCCACCTTGCGGCCCTGCCCGGTTTTCCTGTTCTGTCACCCTCGGACACCAAAAGGCTCGCGTATTCGGTTTTGACCGATGCCCAGAAGCACCGATTTGAGGAAAACCTCGAGCTGGACTTTTCATTCGGTTTGAAGGGGATGTCGCGTTTTCGCGCAAACCTCTTCAATCAGAAAGGAGCGGTCGGTGCGGTATTTCGTGCAATTCCGTACGAGATCAAGTCGTTCGAAGCTCTTGGCCTGCCGTCGGTCGTTTCGGATATGTGCAAGAAGCCCCGCGGCCTCATCCTCGTTACAGGCCCAACTGGTTCGGGTAAATCGACGACGCTCGCATCGATGATCGACAAGATCAATATCGACCGGCACGATCACATCCTGACGATCGAAGACCCGATCGAGTTTCTCCACAACCACAAGAATTGCGTGGTCAATCAGCGCGAGGTCGCCGCCGATACGCACTCGTTCGGAGCGGCGCTTCGTACAGCACTTCGACAGGATCCTGATGTGGTTCTGGTCGGCGAAATGCGTGACCTCGAAACGATCGAGATGGCTCTGCGTATCGCTGAAACGGGCCATTTGACGTTCGCCACGCTGCACACCAACTCGGCGTACTCGACCATTAACCGTATTATCGACGTGTTTCCGGCCGAACAGCAGTCGCAGGTTCGCACGCAGCTTTCGCTCGTTCTCGAAGGCATTCTGTGCCAATCGCTGCTGCCGAAGGCTTCGGGCGATGGGCGTGTGATGGCCCTGGAAATTCTCGTACCAAACGCCGCTATCCGAAACCTGATCCGCGAGGACAAGATCCACCAGATCTACTCGATGATGCAGACCGGGCAGGATAAGTTCGGTATGCAGACGTTCAATCAGGCACTCGCGACGCTTCATCACAAGCGTCAGATCTCGCTCGAGGTCGCCATGCAGCGTTCGTCGAACGCCGACGAACTTAAGGAATTGATCGACCGCGGTTCCGGTTTGAACGAAGCCTATGGCAGCAACGGCCGCCCTATGACGCGGCCAGTTCCGGGCGGCGGAAGTCCTTACTCTCAAGGCCGTACGATCGGAGAAAGACCGAAGATCTAAGCAAAAGGGAAATGAAGAATTAAGCATGGGAAAAGACGACTGTTTCAATTCTTAATTTTGCTTCTTTAATTGGAGTTACTATGCCAACATTTGTTTTCAAAGGTAGAAATCGCCTCAACGAAATGATCGCGGGAGAACGCGAGGCTGCCACACAGGACGAGCTTCGTGCTCTGTTACGACGCGAGCAGATCGTTTTGACGCAGGCCACGGAGAAAGGCCGTGAGATCGCAATTCCAAAACTCGGCCGTCGTAAGAAGGTTGGAGCAAAGGAACTGGCCGTTTTCACGCGTCAATTTTCGGTCATGATCGATGCCGGACTTCCGCTCGTTCAGTGTATTGACATTCTGGCCGAGCAGCAGCAGAACGCCTTCTTCAAGGATGTGCTGCGGCAGGTCCGTCAGAACGTTGAGGAAGGAGCGACCCTGTACCAGGCGATGGAACGCCACCCGAAAGTTTTCGACAGCCTCTACACTCACATGGTAGAGGCCGGAGAAACGGGCGGTGTGCTCGATCTGATCCTTCAGCGACTCGCTACCTTGATCGAAAAGGTCGTCAAACTCAAACGTTCGATCGTCTCGGCATCGATATATCCGGCGGCCGTCATCACGGTCGCGGTCGGCGCGATCACGCTGATCATGCTCGTAGTCATTCCGCAGTTTGAACAGATCTTCCTCGGATTGCTCGGGCCCGGCGAATTGCTGCCTCTGCCGACCCGAATCGTCATGGCGATAAGCGGATTTATCGCGGGTTGGGGAGGGTTGACGATCCTCGTTATCCTCATCGGCTCGGGCGTCGGTATCAACTTTTATTACAAGACGCCGAAAGGGCGTTGGAACATCGACAGCCTGCTGTTGAAAACACCGATCTTCGGCAGCATTCTTCGCAAGGTCGCGGTCGCCCGTTTTTCACGCATCCTTTCGACGCTGCTTTCGTCGGGTGTTCCGATCCTGCAGTCGCTCGACATTACGGCCAAGACCGCCGGTAACGTCGTCATCGAAGACGCCATCATCAAGGTCCGTCAGGGCGTGGAACGCGGTGAAAACTTCGTCGATCCGCTGAAGGCGACCAATGTTTTCCCGCACATGGTCAGCCAGATGATCGGCGTCGGCGAACAAACTGGTGCCATGGATGCCATGCTCGGCAAGATCGCCGACTTCTACGAAGAAGAGGTCGACACCGCAATCGCCGACCTGCTCGGCCTTATGGAACCGGTGCTGATCGCGTTCCTTGGTATCACGATCGGCTCGATCGTCATCTCGATGTACCTGCCGCTCTTCTCGCTCATCGGAAAACTTTCCGGCGGCGGAAAGTAGGGCTCGGTAGTTAGTAGACGGCAAAAAAGGCGTTGCTCCGAAAAGAGCAACGCCTTTTTTGATCTCTGACAACTGCCAACTGTATCTTGGTGGAGACGAGGGGGATCGAACCCCTGACCTCCGCAATGCCATTGCGGCGCTCTCCCAGCTGAGCTACGTCCCCAAGCTACTTCGCAAATTCAAAGAAAATGCAAAACGCGAACTTCTGAATTTAGCGAAATTAGTGAGATTCGTCAACTCTCGGGCTGGGAAGGCAGGAGCCCTCGGCTGCAACGCCGGTTCCTCCGGCGAGGGAGCCTGCGTTCCAATCGTTAACATCCTTTGAATTCAGCCTTTCGTTTTTCCAGAAACGCCGAGACGCCTTCCTTTTTGTCTTCTGTCGAGAAGCAGATTGCGAAAAGGTCGACTTCGCGGCGGAGGCCTTCGTCGAGGTTTGAGCGCGAGGCAAATTTTACGGCTTCTTTGCAGAGTTGAAGGGCGATAGGGGCTTTTTCGGCTATTTTTTCGGCGAGCTTCATCGTCTCGGCCTCGAGATCGGCTGCCGGGTAAACGTGATTGACGAGGCCGATCTTTTCAGCGGTTGCGGCGTCGATCATGTCTCCGGTGAGGATCATTTCCATCGAGCGGCCTTCGCCGATGAGGTGTGTGAGACGCTGGGTGCCGCCCCCGCCGGGCATGATGCCGAGGTTTATTTCGGGCTGTGAAAAACGAGCGTTTTCGCTGCAGATCCTCAGATCGCAGGCGAGAGCAAGCTCGTTTCCGCCACCTAGGCAGAAGCCGTTTACCATAGCGATGACCGGCTTCGGAAACTGGTCGATGCGGTTAAAAAGCGACGCCTCGTAAAACGTGTTCCGCTGCGTGACCGGCGTCTGCCCCTCGAACTCGCTGATATCGGCCCCGGCAATAAACGACTTCTCGCCCGAACCGGTGATCACCAGCAGCCGAACGTTTTCATCCTTCTTAAGTTCCTCAAGCGCCGCGACGCCTTCGCTATGAACCTTTGAATTGAGGGCGTTGAGCTTTTCCGGGCGATTGATGGTAAGAACGGCAACTTTGCCGCGATGTTCGACGGTTATGGTTTCGTAATTAGGCATGATCAGGCAATATCTTGAGGCAAACGGGAGGTGTCGTCAAACCTGCCGCTTCGGCTTACTGCGTGTACTTAGTCAAATTTCAATCGTTGCATCAGCTTTATAAAGCGGGGCTCATTTCGCAGATTATTCCATTTCGGCTCGACTTTGAGGAAGTTCATTTTCGGGTCGCGTTGCTCGAAACCGCGTTCGAGCCAGATAAATGTGTTGTCTTGGTCACCCAGGCCGTTATAGATCATCGCGATGTGAGAAGCCGGGACAAATCGCTCGTTAGATAATTTCAACAACTCGTCAAGAGAGGCTCTTGCCTCATCGAGCCGTCCCGCTTTCGCTAAGGCGTATCCGCCGTAGGCTACGGCGATAGTCAGTACCGGTGAGAGTTCCCTTGCCCGACGTGCTTCGGCGACAGCCTCGGCATACATTCCTTTCTCGATATACACGCTTGCCGCGAATAAATAAGGCATCCAGAATCTCGGCTCAAGCTCCGAGGTTTTTCGTAATCGTGCTAACGCCTCGTCGGGTTGTCCGGCATGAAGGAGAAACTGCCCTTCGAGTGCACCCGCAAACGGGAAAAGCGGGTTGAGCTCTCGGGCAAGCTTTGCCTCGGCGAGCGCGTCAGGATGCCGACCAGTGTTAGAAAGCAGGTGTGCGTAGAATAGGTGAGCTTCCGCACTGTTCGGATTAAGTTCGAGAGCACGCTTGAACTGACTCTCGGCGGCATCCCAATTCCAATCCCCCCAGAATATGGTCATTCCAAGACCCGAGTGCCCTTCGGCTAGAGAGTCATCAAGCTCGATCGCCTTTTCTGACGCCGCTTTTGATCTTGCAAAAAGTTCGACGGGCGGCATCTCGCTCCCAAGTGCGAGCGAACGATACGCATCCGAAAGTCCCGCATACGCAAGAGCGTACGCAGGATCAATTTCGATCGCCTGCTGAAAATACTCAATTCCCTTTTGGATCTCAGGGGGTGTCAGCTTAAAAACGTGGAAACGCCCTCGTAAATAAAGCTGATAGGCCTCGACATTCTCCGTACTGCGTCTGGTCAGACGCTTTTTCTCGTCCCCGCTAAGCCGAAGGGCCAGGGCGGAGGCGACTTTGTTCGCGATCGCATCCTGCACAGCAAAAATATCAGTAAATTTCTCATCAAAGGTACCCGTCCAAATCAATGAGCCGTCGGAGACCTTGATAAGCCGGGCGTTTACTCGAATGCCGTCGCCCCATCGCTGAAGACTGCCATCCAGGACTGCATCGACATCTAGGGCACGTCCGGCGGTTACCGCATCCTGGTCTAATTGGCCGAACCGGCGGACCGAACTCAAAGGGCGCACTAGCAATTCCCGATTATTGCCAAGTCGGGCGATTAGCGTATCGGCCATGCCAATCTCCAACGCCTCATCGCGATTCTCGGCTACAAGCGGTTTGAACGGCAAGATGGCGATCGTTTTGACGGGACCTGCGGCCGAAAGTTTGGCATTTTCGCGCCATACATAGAAAGCGAGCGAGATAACCGCGATGAGAACCAGACCTCCGATGAGTGCGTAGCGGACACTGAATGGTTTTCGAGCGTCGGCGGGTGGCATTGAAGCGGGCACGACGTCATCCGAAATTTCTGCCACCGGCAAACTTGGCTGCAACTGTTCTTCTTCAACCAGGCGGACCTCGGGAACGAATCTGAATCCGTGTCCCGGAACGGTCGCAATAAAACGTCCGTCGCCCGCTTTTTCCCCCAAAGCACGACGGAGAATCGAGATATTTTGGCTGAGATTGTTCTCCTCGACGATGGTATCCGTCCAGATCTCGCGCATCAGCTCGTCTTTGCCGATCGTTTTTCCGCTATTGCGAACGAGATAAAGCAGCGTGTCGAAGACCTTCGGTGTTAACGGGATAGCGCCGCCAGTCCCTTTTGACAGCTGGCGTTTAACCGCGTCAACACGAAACTCGCCAAACTCGAATATCTGTGAGGGAAGCCCGTTCATCGCGATTTTCAGAAAATTCAGAAAATTTTCAAGACGTTTCTAAAGAAATTCAACCCCGTATTTCGTGATTATGACACCTATCGGCCGCAGGTGAAATACTCTCGGCCGAAATAAACAAAAAATTAAGAGGAAAGAAAATGAAGAATGCTTATATGCAGAAAACGGCCGGAACGCTTCTGGCACTGATGTTGGTTTTCGGGGCGACGCAGATTCTTGTGTCAGGACAAGACAAAGAACGCAGCCTGCCCGATCCAGAATCTGGTTTCTCATCCAGAACGCTCGAGGGTGTCTGGCAAACAACGGTCACGCAGCGAAATTGTCAGAATGGCGACATGATCAGAACCTCAAAAGGCCTATCGGTCTATCACAAAGGCGGCACGATGAGCGAGACGTCCGCCGCCTTGCCGCCCGCAATGCGAACTCCCGGATACGGTGTCTGGGAGAAACGCAGGAATTCCAATTATTCGAGCTCCTTCATATTTATGCGTTTCAATCCGGACGGCAGCTTTGCCGGAACCCAAAAGATCACGTCAGATATTGAACTGGGCAGCGACGGCAACACGTATTCAACGACAACCGCGATCCAGATCCTTGATCCGAACGACAATGTGATGGGCACCGGCTGCGCGACCGCGACCGCTACCCGCTTTTCGTAAGCTATCGGATCCGCTTGGGTCAGATCTCCCACGTTTTTTTGATATTTGAAGGGTACTTCCCCTGCAACTTCACGAGGACCTGAATTATGAAAAGAGTTAATCTGCGAATCACGTTGCTGGTTTTCACTGTCTTGGTATTCGCGGTCGATGCTTACGCGCAGACCACTGAAATTACCTACCAGGGACAACTACAAAGCTCGTCGATGCCCGCAAGCGGAAGTTTTGATTTTGAATTTGTACTCTATGACGGCGGCGGGTCGCAGATCGGGCCGGTTCTGTCGCGGAGCGGCGTAGCTGTGGCAAACGGCATTTTTTCGGTAAACTTGGATTTCCAGTCTAGTTTTACCGGTCCTAACCGCTTTCTAGAGATTCGCGTCAGGCAATCCGGCGGCGGGGCATTCACGACGCTCACGCCAAGACAACCCGTAACAAGTGCCCCGTACTCGATAAAGAGCCTTACAGCCGAAACCGCAACTACCGCCGATACGGCGGCGACCGCGACAAATGCGACAAACGCCGTGACGGCTGCTAATTTTACTGGCAGCCTCTCGGGCGACGTAACAGGTACTCAAAGCTCAACCACAGTGGCCAGAATCCAAAGCCGCAATGTCGCCAACACGCCTCCTCTCGACGGGCAGGTGCTGAAATATAATGGTGCTGCGAACCAATGGGTTCCCGGTACGGACAACATCGGAAGCGCCGGTGGCGGCGGCACTATAACAGGCGTCACGCCCGGAACAGGCCTAACCGGCGGCGGCTCGAGTGGCAATGTATCACTGAGCATCGCAAACAGCGGCGTCGGATCGTCTCAACTAGCGGAAGGTTCAGTTACCTCTTCAAAAATACCTGTGGGCCAGGTCGTAAAGACCGTTAATGGCCTGTCGGACAGCTTAACCCTTGCGGCCGGCTTGAATATCTCGATCACACCCGCTGGTAACACATTGACAATCGCATCCACTGGAGGAGGCGGCTGTCCAAGTCCTTGCACCGCCGCAATATTTAACGCAACGCAACAGTACAACATCGCGGGAACGCGGGTCCTGAGTATCGCCGCCGGGGATAGTCTATTTGCTGGCTATCAGGCGGGTCAGTCAAATACGACCGGGAATAGGAATACGTTCGTCGGACCGGGGGCAGGGTTATTTAACACATCGGGAAAAGACAATTCCTTCTTTGGGTCTTCTGCGGGCGCGTCCAATACGACCGGTAATCATAATGCCTTCTTCGGAGTTGGGGCCGGTTTCGATAATGGCGGCAGCAACAATTCCTTTTTCGGCGGTTCAACCGGGGCTAATAACAGATCTGGCGCCGAGAATTCGTATTTTGGGGCTGAGGCGGGCCGCGTTAACCAGACCGGCAGCCGAAATTCCTTTTTCGGCTACTCAGCAGGGACATCGGGCTCCGGAGAACTATTCTCGGACAATTCATTTTTTGGGCATAATGCGGGCAGGACCACTACGGGTTTGGGTAATTCCTTTTTTGGGTCGGGGGCCGGCGCGCAGACCTCTAGCGGTTTTTCAAACGTGATAGTCGGGAGCCAGGCCGGGTCAGAGAACAATCTGGGAGCTGGAAATGTCTTTATCGGAGCCAGAGCTGGGCTCCGGGCGGGCGGCAGCGGCAATATCCTAATTGGTAATGAAGCGGGCGCAGACACCGCGGGGGCCCAGAACATAATGATCGGCAGCGGAGCTGGACGCGCTAATGTCTCTGGCATTAAGAACATGGCATTCGGATTTCAATCGAATTTTGGTTCCCCGAACCTAGAGAACGCTATCGCGATCGGTGCCGATTCGATTGTCACACAGAGCAATTCACTTATCCTCGGCAGCGTTGCCGGCGCATCCCCAGGTGCCACTTCCACCGTAAGTGTCGGCATCGGCACAACCGCCCCGCTCGCCAGGCTGGATGTCGCGGCAACCGGTAATGGAGCGGAGCTGATACGATTCAGTACGGAACGCCCGTGGGCGTTCCGCCAGGTTCGAACTGGATCCGTAACTGGTTTACAACTTTTCTCTACTTCCGGGCAAAAGTATTTTGAGATCACCTCAAGCGACGGAACCAATGTGGCCAGTTTTCTAGCCGATTCGACGTCTTCCAAAGTTGGGATAGGTACGACAAATCCGATTGCCACCCTTGATGTCGCAGGTTCGCTAAAGCTAGATATTCTGGGCGGTGGCGGAGGTGTCCCGCTTTGCAGAGCCTTTAACAACTTCATAGTGAGTTGTAACAGTTCTAGTGCACGGTATAAAACCAACGTGGCCTCGTTCTCAAGTGGGCTGAGCATTATCGACCTGCTCCGGCCCGTTTCGTACAACTGGAAGGAGGGCGGAGCTAGCGACGTAGGTTTTATCGCCGAAGAAGTGGCCGACGCTGAGCCGCAGCTGGCTACCTATAACGAAAAAGGCGAGGTCGAAGGCGTCAAATACGACCGGCTGAGCGTCCTCTTCGTCAACGCATTCAAAGAACAACAGAAGATCATCGAGAACCAACAGCAGCAATTGGATCAGTTGAAGAGAATTGTTTGCTCAGGGCGCAAATTGTCAGCAGCATGTAAGGGGGTCAGATGAAAAACAAGAGTTTATTAGCATCGGTGCTCATTCTAATGGTTGCCGCATCCTCAGCGGTATCTGGGCAGACCACAGAAATAACCTACCAAGGCCAGCTTCAAAGCTCTTCCGCTACCGCGAACGGCAGTTTTGATTTTGAATTTGCATTGTTTGACGGAGGGGGGTTGCAGATCGGACCGACACTTCCCCGTAGCGGTGTGGCGGTTGCAAACGGGATATTCTCCGTCAATCTAGATTTCGGATCAGGCTTTCCCGGGGCGACTAGATTTCTCGAGATAAGAGTTCGACCGGCAGGCAGCGGTTCGTTTACGACTCTGTCGCCGAGGCAGCCGGTAACCTCTTCGCCATACGCGATCAAGAGCTTAACTGCCGAAAACGCCGACGCGGCGGTGACCGCTGCAAACGCAACCAATGCTGCTAACGCACAGAATGCCGTGACCTTCAGCGGCACATTAAATGGCGATGTCACAGGAACGCAAAGCGCAACGACTGTTGCCCGGTTGAGGGGGCGAGACGTTTCAGCGACCCAGCCGAGTAACGGGCAGGTGCTCAAATTCAATACCGTCACTGGTCAATGGGTACCGGCCAACGACGAAACCGCAACCGGCGGCGGCGGCGGTGGAACGATCACCGGAGTAGCCGCGGGCACAGGTCTCACGGGCGGAGGCTCGACCGGTAACGTTACGGTAGGCATTGCGAATGGCGGAGTCAGCACGAATCAGTTAGCCGACAACAGCGTTACGGACGCTAAGATAGTAAGCGTCAGCGGGTCAAAAGTGACCGGCACCGTCGCGAACGCGACAAATGCGGTGACTGCCACGACAGCGACAACCGCAACGAACGCCACCCAGCTCGGCGGAGTACCCGCAAGCCAGTACCTGCAAACCAACGGCAATGGCTCTGTCCTCACAAACCTAAACGCATCAAGCATCACCACCGGCACGCTCGCCAACGCCCGCCTCGGCCAGATCCCCACCGCGAATATCGCCGACGGTGCCGTGACATCGCCAAAGATCGCCGGCGGGCAGGTAGTGAAGAGCATCACGAGCGGTCCGAGCACGCTAACCGACAACGTTACGCTTGCGGCCGGGGCAAACGTGACGATAACGCCATCAGGTAACACCCTGACTATCGCCGCGACGGGAGGCTCGGGCGGCGGTGTAGCCGGGAGCGGTACGCCGAGCACAATCCCACTCTGGAGCAATGGCACGACACTCGGCGATTCGGCTATTACGCAAACCGGCACAGTAGTGCAGATTGCCCCAACTGCGCAAGGTAATCGGATCACGTTCGGGTCACCAAACGGCGAGACGGGCATTACCATAGCCGGGGACACGAACAGGGCCGATATCCGATTCGATCAGTTTGGGGGGCTGACACTCGCAACGGGTCCGGCTGGCGGCCCGCCGTCGGGGTTAAATGGAATCGTGATAGATCGAATCGGAAACGTGTCCATGGGCTCAACCGATTCGGCTGCCCGACTTGCTGTGCAAACCCCTCAAAATATTTCTGTAAGTGGCGTCAGCGGCGATCCGGTCGGTGCTTTATCTTCTACCGCGGAGAACATCGGAATCTACGGATTCACCCAAAGCGGTCGTGGCGTTGTGGGGGAAGGTGTGGCAGGTACTGGCGTTAGTGGTCGGAGCCAAACAGGAGTTGCCGTAGAGGGAATAGCCCTCAACGGAGACGGGGTCCGCGGTGGAAGCGGTACTGCAATGGGCGTGATTGGGGAAAGCACGAGTGGAACTGGAGTTTACGGAGTAAGCCAAAGTTACGATGGTTTGCGAGGTAATGGTCCGTCGGGCACTGGTGTGCGGGGTATGAGCACTTCTGGCACTGCCGTCCAGGCCAACTGCTTTGGTTCTGGCTGCATTTCTTTCAAGAGCACGAGCGGTACAAGCTGGTTTCAGGGTGATTCCACACCGCTGACCGCTAACGCTGGTAGCGGCACCGGCGTTGCGATCGGTTCATCAGGCACTGGGGGTTATATATTTGCTTACGATTACAGTGTAAACACCGCAAGACACCTTTTCCTCAACGGGCCCGGCGGCCGCGTACATATTGGTACTGCATTTGCAGGCTCACCCGATCAAACACTTTCGGTAAACGGCAATGCCAGTAAAGTTGGCGGAGGGTCATGGGCGGTGCTATCTGATGAGCGGCTGAAGAATATTACCGGACGCTTCACTGGGGGGCTAAAGGCTGTTATGAAGCTACAGCCGCTTAGGTACAGCTATAAACCTGACAACGAGATGAAGGTCGTCTCTGACGGCGAGCACATTGGCTTTAGCGCTCAGGCAGTGGAAAGACTTGTCCCCGAAGCGGTTACAAAAAATGATCGAGGCTATCGAATGGTCAATAACGACCCGATCGTGTGGACAATGCTCAATGCCATCAAGGAACAGCAGGCGATGATCGGCGATCAGCAGCGACAGATCAACCAATTAAAGCGACTTACCTGCCGCAAGAATAAAAAGGCCGCGATATGTAAAGGGATGAAATGAGCTTGAACATCAATTTCTCGGACTCCGGCCGTGACGAAGGGAGGACTTTTAAGCTCACTCGTTGACGCCTTCGACAATGTTGTCATCAGCGATCCAGGCGACGAAGAGGCGGAGCCAGGCTTCTTTGGGTTCTTCGATGGCGACGCCAACGCGTGAGGTGCCGTAGCTGGCGGGGAGGATGCGTACGACCTGAGCTTTTACCTCGACCGGAACTCCGTTCGGGCGGTGCGACCTGATGTATAGGACGTCGCCGGCGGCGATAGGCTGATTGAGCTGGAATAGGGCGCCGAGGGTCGAGATGTCGTCTGTTTCGGTCGGCTCGCTCCAGGTCGCACCGTCTTCTGTGCGTCCGGATACGACGATTGGCAGACGCAAAGCCATCCGCAGGGCGAACCGTTTTTCCTCGAACTGAGGTTGAATAGTGGCCATTTCCGATCTATTGATTAGGTAAATAGTAACCCGATTGCGTTAAACAATTAGAAGTGTATCAGGAAAACCTCAATTTTGGAATAGTTTGCCGACGGGGGAAATTTGCCGGCAGAATGCCCACGCCTCGCGCATAAGAAACCGCGAAAAAGGGAGGCAGTCGGATCGGCATTGTTCACGCGCGGGCTTATGCAGGTTTCTTTGATAGAATATTAGATATGAGTCATCAAGAAATTCATAAAAAAGTAGTTATTCTCGGATCGGGGCCGGCGGGTTTGACCGCGGCGATATATGCGAGCAGGGCGCAGCTCGAACCATTGGTTGTCGACGGGCCTCAGCCCGGCGGGCAGTTGACGATCACGACGGATGTTGAGAATTACCCTGGATTTTCGAAAGGGATAATGGGCCCGATACTGATGGATGAGTTTCGCGAGCAGGCTCTGAGGTTTGGCACGCAGATCATCAATGTCTGGATCGACAGCGTTGACTTAAGCCAGCGGCCTTTTACGCTTTATGGCAAAGACAGCCAGGACAGCGCGGAAATAACTACGACGATCAAAGCCGACACGCTCATAATTTCGACCGGTGCGTCTGCAAAATGGCTCGGTATCCCGGGCGAGGCTCCTGTGCCCGAGGGATTGGGCGGAAATGGCGTTTCAGCATGTGCGACGTGCGACGGGTTTTTCTTTCGCGGCAGGCCCATAGTTGTTGTTGGCGGCGGCGATACGGCGATGGAAGAGGCTCTGTTCTTGACCAAATTTGCCTCGAAGGTGACCGTCGTTCACCGACGCGACGATTTTCGTGCCTCGAAGATCATGGCCGACCGCGTGAAGGCGCATGAGAATATCGAGATCCTTTGGAATACCGAAGTAAAGGAAATTCTAGGTTCTAAAGAAAAAGGTGTCGAAAGCGTTCGGCTTTTCAATACCGAGCGAAATGAGGAATCTTTATTTCCAACCGAAGGAGTTTTCATTGCGATCGGCCACAAGCCGAACACAGACCTTTTTGCAGGTGTGCTCGACATGGACGACGTTGGCTATCTGATAACCGAAGGCAAGACGATGAAGACGAACATCGAAGGCGTCTTTGCATGCGGCGACGCGCAGGATTCGTACTATCGCCAAGCCATCACCGCCGCCGGAACCGGCTGCATGGCGGCGATCGACGCGGAACGTTTTCTAGCTGAGCACGAAAGCGGTGCCCAGCAGCAGACGGCAACCAACTGGTAAACAGCAAAGGATCAGGTTCTGTGTTAGTCAGTTCTTAATATTTACCGAGCCTTTCACTACATCGGCATTTTGCGGAGATTTTTCGACTTTTCCGGGGGCGAAGCCCATCTTTTCCGCCCGTCGCAAAATGTTCTGATATGTCGCGTCGTCCATCGTTGGCTTACGCGATAGGATCCAGAAATACTCGCGTTTTGGTTCGCCGATGACGGCGTATTCGTAGTTGGGTTCGAGGTCAATTACCCAATAATTTGCCCACACAAAAGGAAGCCATGAAAGGGCGCCGGGGGCGAAACGAACTTTTAGCTTGGCATTGGTTTTCTTATCGTCGATCTTCGCTTCGCCGACCGCAGTTTCCACCTGCCCGTCTTTTAGCAAGCATTCGTTCTTGACCTCGATCCGGCCGTTCTTTTTCTGTGTGTAGGTTGCCGTGGTGTTGGCGACACACTGCTTCTGAAACTTGTTCGGATACTTTGCTATCTCATACCACTTTCCCGAGTAACGCTTAAGATCGACGCTCGCAACGGGCTCGACCTTTGCCGGCGTCTGCGCCGCTGCAAAGCCTGCGGCGATGGCGATAAATAGAAAGGTTGTGATCTGTGACCTGATTTTTCTCATGATTCCCCCATGTTACGCTCTCGGTCCAATTCCTATGGAACTGCCGCGTTTGGATTTTGCTATACTGGCATTAGTTGCACAAAAGTGTGCCGGTACGAATATGCCTATTTACGAGTATAGATGTCAGCAATGCGGAATGCATTTAGAGGTGCGTCAGAGCGTGTCTGACGAACCGCTGTCGACATGCGAGAAATGCCACGGCAAGCTCGAGAAGCAATGGTCGCTTTCCGGTTTTCAGTTCAAAGGGGCGGGTTGGTACGTGACCGATTACGCTGCAAATAAATCTGCGCCGACGGAATCAACCACAAGCGGCGAAACTGCATCAAAGCCAAAAGAGGAGTCAAAACCGGCGGCTGCAGCAGAAGCTCCAAAATCCACGACCGAATGAGATCGAGAAAAAGCCAGATCATTGTAGTGTTTGCGTGTTTGTTCGCGCTTACACTCAGTGCATTGGGCCAGTCGCGTCGGAATGCGAAGGGAGATTCCGCCGAAGGCACGATCCTTTCAGTTACGATGACGCGCGAGGATAAGAAGACCGATCCCGTACGGATCGAAAATCTGTTTCTCTACGAAAATGGCATCGAGCAAAAGATCAAGAATTTTGCGATGGACCCCAGCCCGTCGCGTATCGTCATCCTCGTCGACAACTCGCAGACTCTGCCCACCTCGCTCGAAAAAATGAAAGCTGCGGTGATGGAATTCGCCTATGAGATCTTCGACGGCGACCAGTTGTTTGTAATTGCATACGACGAAAAGGCGGAGATCATTCAGGAATGGACCGATGACGCGAAGAAGATGGAAACTTCGCTCGCGACTTTTCGCAAGAAGGGAAATCCGCACCTGTTTGACGCTCTCGACGTATCTATAAAGGAAATTCTCATCCCGCTGATGCCCGGCACGCGAAAGACGGCGGTCATCGTCGTTGGCGACGGCCTCGATCGGGGGAGCAAGACGCCTTTTGACAAGGTCCTTGCCGAGCTTCAAACACAGAATGTAACGGTTTACGGCCTTCAGATCCCGGACCGAACCGGCGGAGCGTATCGCCGCGATATGCCCAAAGCGGGTGCTGTAATGACCAAACTTACCGAAGAGACCGGCGGCAAGGTTTTCCCGTTTGACGATGCGTCGACCGCCGCAAAAGCGATCTGCGACGAACTCCGCAAAAATCGCTACCTCCTTTCATACCAACCCGCAAACACCTCGAACTACGACGCGAAAAAACTCTTCCTCGTCGCCGACGAAGGCATCAACGTCCGAATGAAAGCCGCTCAACCGCCGAACATAAAGTGAGCTTTTACGCCTCCAGAGCCTCTCGTAACCTCTTTAAGAACTTCTCGTCCGTCAATAGATCGTCCTTAATGCTCTGCTGCTCTGCTTTTCGGTTTTTGGCGTCGACTATCTGGCGCAACGCATTGTTGATCAGGGTCTGATAGCCAATATTTTCGCTAACGGCCATCTCCTTGAAAGATGAAATGACATCGCCGTCGAGGTATATCGTCACACGACCTTTTGGAGTTCCGGCTCGTGCCTTGGCGATCCGCTGCCTGTGGTTGGTCAACTCATGGTCTTCCAAAGCCCGAAAACGCTCAAGAAACGCTTCTTCCGTTTTGAATACCTCATCCGGATAGTCGTCAAGGTCGATTTCTTTGTTTCTCATAAAGTCTAACCATCCAGTTCTCAGCTCGCCTTGCGGTGATCAAGTGGATGTCCCCATTATCAAAAGTGTAAACGGCCATGATAAGGCCGTACGCGGATGATCTAGCGATGATCGACCATCTTTCTTCGAGGTCGCTGTGTTTAAGATCCTCTGAATAGACAGCGAATATGTCATCGAAAATATCGCCGATCTTTTCGAAATCAACGCCATGATCCTTGATCACTTTCTGCCGTTTCTTTTCATGCCAAGTGATCATCTACCTTACGAGTATACATATATATTATATGTATGTAAATTCATTTGCTAGACTGCTACCGGCGCCGCGATCTTGCCCCAGGATTGATAATTCTCCAGTCTCAAATTATCAAATTTAAAACTGAGGAGGCCGTCCAAGCCTTTGAGCCCGTCGGCATTAACTACCTCCAATTCCGGCAAAGGCAGCGGTTCTCGCGACAGGAGTTCGTTTACCTGATCGAGGTGGTTCGAGTAGATGTGCAGATCGCCGAATGTGTGGATGAAATCGCCGACCTCGAGATCGCAGACGTGGGCGACGAGGTGCGTCAGCAGGGCGTAGCTTGAGATATTGAACGGGACACCGAGGAAGGCGTCGGCGGAGCGTTGGTAGAGCTGGCAGTGAAGGATGCCTTTTGATTGCGGATCGCGGATTGCGGATTGCGGATTTGTCGCGGGGCTTTCGATCTTGAACTGAAACAGCGTGTGACAGGGCGGGAGGGCGACGTCGTCGCAGGTTTCGGGGTTCCAGCCGGTTACGATCAGGCGGCGGGAGTTGGGGTTTGTTTCGATCTCGCGCATCAGTCTCGCGATCTGATCGACGCCGTTCATCTGAGGATATTCGCCGCCGAAGGATCGCCATAGATAGCCGTAAACCGGACCGAGATCGCCTTCGTCGCGGCCAAATCTCGCCGTCTGCTCGGCCGTCGCCCATTCCTGCCAAATATCGACACCGCGAGCACGCAGATCTGCCTCGTCAGTAGAGCCGCTTAGAAACCAGAAAAGCTCTTCAGCAACCCATCGAAAAGGCACACGCTTAGTAGTCACGATAGGGAACCCCTCGCGAAGGTCAAACCGCGTCTGGTAGCCGAATGTAGAGATCGTGCCCACGCCGGTCCGGTCTTCGTGCCGCGTACCGTTGTCGAGAATATGCCGGAGAAGATCGTGATATTGCTTCATCTTTCTCTAAGATACGACCTCACGAGCGATAAGTCATTTGCCGAGAAATCGGTTATACCAAAGCTGAAAAACCAGCAGCGTCCAAAGCTGTTTGTGATGACTGGCTAGGCCTTTTTCGTGCTCGGATATTAGCCTCTTCACGTAGTCCTTTTCAAATATCCCTTGTGAGCGGATACGCTCCGGGGCGAGCAGGTCGTGCATCAGCGGGTTGAGGGTTCCTTTCAGCCATTCGGCTATTGGTACGCCAAAGCCTTTCTTTGAGCGGTGCAGTATCTCGCCGGGCAGCAGCGTTTCGACGGCCTTTTTCAGGATGTACTTGCCCTTGCTGCCGTGCAGTTTGTAGTCCAGCGGCAGGGAAGCGGCGAACTGGCCAACCCGCGGGTCAAGAAACGGGGCTCGCGTTTCGAGGCTGACCGCCATCGACGCGCGGTCCACCTTGGTCAGGATGTCCTCGGCCATGTAGAAATTGATGTCGAGAAACTGCATCTGCTCGATCTCGCTTGTGGCGTCGCAATCCTTCAACAAATCGCGAGCGTCGGCGTAGATATCGCCGTTGGAATTTGCGAGTACATTTTCGCTCAGCAAATGCTTCTGTTCGTCGGGCGTGAACGAGCCAAACCACGAGTGATGTCGCGTGATCGTGTCGTAGTTCGATGCGCGGACGAAACGTTTTGCACGATATTCGAACGAGAGATTCTTCGTCGAAACCGGCAGCATACGAACGGCTGGTTCGATCAACCCCGAACGGACAAAACCCGGAACTTTCTTATACAGGTCGGCCACCTTGTGCCCGTAATACATCGGGTATCCGGCAAAAAGCTCGTCGCCTCCATCCCCTCCGAGCGCGACCGTCACGTGCTTTCGAACAAATCTCGACAGCAGATAGGTCGGTATCAACGAGCCGTCCGAGAGCGGTTCGTCGAGCCACGAGCCAATGTCGCCGATCAGCTCAGCGGCCTTCGCAACGCTGAGGATCTCTTCGTGATGGTCGGTGTTGAGATGGGCGGCGACCTGGCGAGCGTATTTCGTTTCGTCGAAAGAGTCTTCGGTAAAGCCGATCGAGAAGGTTTTCACCGTTTCGGTCGCGTGCTGCGTCGCGAATGCGGCTATCGTCGAGGAATCAACTCCGCCCGACAGCAGTACGCCGAGCGGCACATCGGCCACAAGACGCATTCGAACGGCGTCGGAAAGGAGTTCGCGGAGTTCGACCGCTTTTTCGCTTAGGGAACCACCTCGTCCGTCCAGAGCGGCGGACACACCTCCTTCGTAAGTAGTGGAGCCGGACCAGGACATATTCCAATACCGCCGCGTGCGAACCTCGCCGTTCTCGACGACCATTACGTGAGCGGCAGGGAGTTTTGAGATGCCTTTGTAGATGGAATGCGGAGCCGGGACGTAGTCGTAGCTGAGATACTGACGTAGGGCGTCGAGGTTCAACTCGGGCTCGACAGAAGGGTGTGCAAGTATCGCTTTCGGCTCGGATGCCCAAAGGAGCTTTCCATCAAAAACGCCGTAATAGAGCGGCTTTTCGCCAAAACGGTCGCGGGCGATGATCAGTTTTTTCTTCCGCGTGTCCCACAGCGAGAACGCGTACATTCCGTTTACGTGATCAAGCAGATCCTCGCCGTATTCCTGATATAAATGGGGCAGTATCTCGGTGTCTGATTTGGTAACAAATTTATGGCCTTTCTTCTCGAGGTCTTCGCGAACCTCGCGGTAATTATAAAGCTCGCCGTTCATCATCACGACGACCGACTTGTCCTCACTAAAAACAGGCTGATCGCCCGTATGCAGATCAATGATCGACAACCGCCGCATCCCCAAGGCGACCGTATGATCCAGCCACAACCCCTCCGAATTCGGCCCGCGATGCAAGATCGTCTCGCACATCGAGTGCAGCACCGCATCGCTGTGATCTTTCGCGTCAGATTGTTTCAGGTTTATCCAACCGGCGATTCCGCACATAATAATGGAGCGCGGACACTCATGTCCGCATCGCCGGTTCCTCCGGCGAGAACGTTACGCCTGCAAAGATCACGTTCGACGAATCGTCGACCGTTGCGGACAAGAGTGTCCGCGCTCCGCCTAGAATCCGATCTTTTCACGTACCGCATATATCGCCTTGTTCTGCGACTCATGATAGGTGCGAACGAGTAGCTCAGCCAGCAATCCCATAAGAAAAAACTGGATCGATATCGCGAACATAACGATACTCAGGACCGGCAGCGGTGTTTCGACGAAATCGGCGTGGAACTGCGGCAGGCCGATAAGGTTTGCGAGCTTCATGAAAACCGCGTAAAGCCCAGCGAACACGGACGCGATAAACGCAAACATACCGAACGTGCCGAATACGTAGATCGGCTTCGTTCCGTACGACGCCATGAATTTGATCGTCATCAGGTCGAAAACGACCTTGACCGTACGCGAGATTCCGTATTTTGACTTGCCCATCGTGCGGGCGTGGTGATCGACGGGGATCTCGGCAACACGGGCTCCTGCCCACGATGCATAGATCGGGATGAAGCGATGCATCTCGCCGTAGAGCTTTACGTCCTGGATCACGTCGCGGCGATAGGCTTTGAGCGAACAGCCGTAATCATGCAGCGGAACGCCGCCGATCCACGAAATGATGCGATTCGCGATCTGCGAAGGTATTTTGCGTGAGATCAGTTTGTCCTGACGATTCTTTCGCCAGCCTGAGACGACGTCGTAGCCTTCGTCGAGTTTGTCGAGCAATCGTCTGATGTCAGCTGGATCATTCTGCAGATCGGCATCCATCGGGATGAGAATATCGCCTTTTGCGGCGTCGATTCCCGCTGACATCGCGGCCGTCTGGCCGTAGTTACGACGCAAGCTAATGACGCGAACGCGGTCGTCGCTAGCGGCGATCTCTTTCAATATCTCAAGGCTCTTATCCGTCGAACCGTCATCGACAAAAATGACCTCGGCCGTTTTGCCCAGGGCGTCGAGTGCGGCCGCGATCTTTGCGTGCATCGGCCGCAGATTCTCTTCTTCGTCGAGAACCGGAAGAAAAAGCGAAAGCTCGGGCGTATCTTCAGTTTGATTTTCTTGAACCGTATCCATTCTTAAACTCATTACTTCGACAAACTTAATAATGTAGCCGTTTTATGAGCGAAAATACAGCAACCGGCCTGATCTATGATTAAATCAAACAATGAACAACTGGCAGATCATCAGGCGACTGATGCCATTTGTGAGCCCGTTTCGCGGCCTCGTGATCGCCTCGCTATTCCTGACAATGCTCGGTGCGGTCGCGGCTCAGGTCAATCCGATCGTACTTCGCTACACGGTGGATACGGTCGAGCGGCTGCTGAAAGAGGGTGTTGCCGCTAGCGAAACCACATCACTGCTTTTATTCATCTCCGCGATCCTCTTCGGAAAGGAATTAATAAATATCGCCGTAAAATACGGCCAGAGCATGATCGGCGAAAATCTGCGTGTGCGGCTGTCGAGTTCGCTCGCCCAACACGCGATCGAACGGATATTGTCCTACAAATACGCTTTTTACGCCTCTGACGACAACGCCACGGGTAAGCTGCAAACCCGCATCGATCGCGGTGTCGAAAGCCTGACTGCCTTTGTTCAAAACATTTTCATCGAGTTGCTGCCGCTATTCGCAAACGCGATTCTTGCCCTGGTCCTGATGTTCTCGGCCAATTTCTACGTTGGCCTGGTCGCGTCGATCGTGATGCCAGTGTATTTTTTCCTGAGCTGGCGTCAGGCGAAACTGCTGCGAGGTGTGAGGCGTGGACTTCGTGCCCTACGGGAGCAGAAGACGAACGGCCTCTTCAACATTATCGAGTCGATCATCGTCATCAAATCCTTCGTTCGCGAGGAATACGAACGCGAAAAGCAGTACCAACTGCAGCAAGATCTCGTCAAAGCCCAGCTAAAACAGCGAACGACCAACTACGCCTTCGACGCCCTCAAAACTTTTGCCGAGCAGGTTGGCGTGACGGTGATCATTATTCTCACCTCGTACCTCGTGCTCGACCAACAGATGACGATCGGGGCGATCATGTTTCACATTTTGCTGTTCAACAACGTCTCAGCCCCGATCCGTCAGCTTCATCGCATTTACGATCAGATGAACGAGGCATTGACCTATGCCGAGGGATTCTTTGAGATACTCGATGCCGACGATGCGATCGAGGAAAGCGGGGAGCTGAATTCGGAGAATATAAAGGGCGAGTTCGTGCTCCGCAACGTTAATTTCACCTATCCCAACGGCACTCAGGCTCTATGGGATGTGAATATGACGATCCCGGCAGGAAAGACCGTCGCGTTCGTCGGCCTCTCAGGTGCGGGCAAATCGACGCTGCTCAATCTACTCTGCAAATTTTACGAGCCTTCGAGCGGCGAGATACTGCTCGACGGGAAAAACCTACTCGAATACGACACGCATCTGCTCCGGCGAAATATCGGATTGGTGCTGCAAAAAAATCACATCTTTCGCGGCACGATCGAGGAGAACATTCGATACGGATACATGCGGGCAACATTTGACGAGGTCGTCGCGGCTACCAAAAAAGCGTACCTGCACGACCAGATCCAAAAGCTGCCAAACGCCTACGCCAGCGAAGCGCAATCGCTCTCCGGCGGCCAGCAGCAGCGCATCGCCATCGCTCGGCTTTTCCTTAAGGATCCGCCCGTGATCTTCCTCGACGAACCAACCGCCAGCCTCGACGCGATCGCCACCGAGCAGATCAAAAACAGCCTCGACGCGATAAAAGAAGACCGGACAACGGTCGTCATCTCGCACAGCATTTCACAAATAATTGATTCGGACGTTATCTACGTCCTAAAAGAAGGCCGCGTCGTGGAGATCGGCACGCACCAGGAACTTTACGACCGCGACGGCACCTATTCCGAAATCTTCAACGCCTCAGCCCGCAGCCTGAATCTCGATAAGATCTCTCGAACACTGGAGAGCGAAAACTAGATCGCATTGATAGTTTTTCGGATCACTTCAGCATCCGTCACAGCCCGCGAATACTCCGGCGGGCGAAGCGTGCCGCCCATGAAGACATGTTCGTTGCGGTACTGCATCTCACTGTCGACGGAGCGGAAGCCTGTAAAATGTAGTTCCTTTGCACCCGTTTCAGCGATCACACGATTTATGTTTCGCTCATTCAGATTGCCGCAGGCCATGATGATAATTCGGTCGCCCGCGTGCTTGATGAGCTTTGCTATCAACTCAGAGCCTTCGACGGCGGTAGCTTCCTGACCCGAGGTTAGAATGCGATCAACGCCGATCTCAGAGAGTTGATCAATGCCTTTGAAGGGGTCTGCACACACATCGAACGCACGGTGAAACGTCACGGTCATCGGCTGTGACAGTTCGACTAACTCGGCTGTTCGCGTCAGATCGATATTCCCTTCGCGATCCAGCAGTCCGATCACTACACCGTCAACACCTAGCCTTTTCGCCGCCTCGATGTCACGTTTCATTATCTCGAATTCAGTATCGGAATAAAGAAAGTCCCCGCCGCGTGGCCGGATGATGACGTGGAGTTTGATGTCTAACAGTTCTCTAGCAACCTCAATAGCACCAAAACTCGGCGTCGTACCGCCTTCCATCAGATTGTCACAAAGCTCAACCCGCCCCGCCCCGCCCGCTTGTGCAGCAACGGCGGATTCGACGGAATCGACGCAAATTTCGACAGTAATGTTGGAATTGGCCACGGATTTTACGAATCTAACGGATCTTCACAGATTTTTTTGGTTGGTTTTCACCGATCTAAAATCGCTGAAAACGGATCGGTATTTTTTCGATCAAATATTTTTCGTTTGTACTCGGCTGTTTTACCGAAGTTAAGTAAAAGGCCGACCTCATAACGGGTCGCCCTTAGGTAGTTAATTAGCTGAGCCTCATGGGCACGTGCGATAGATTCGGCAGACTTTAGTTCGACGATGACGTGGCCGTTGACGAGAAGATCCGAGAAAAATTCACCGACGAGAACATCGCGATAGTAAACGTTGATCGGCTTTTGTTGTTCTACCGAAAGACCTAACGATTCGAGCTCCACAACCAGCGCGTTCTCATAAACTTTCTCTAAAAACCCAAACCCAAGATCATTGTAAACCGCATAGAAGGCCTTAATGATCTTCCCGGTCGTTTCGGAATGTTTAAGTTGCTCCATAGCAAAAGTTCTAGTCCATCCGTGAAAATCCGTTCGATCCGTTTTATCCGTGTTCTATTTCTTCCTCGCAACCACCACGATTGACACGCCGAACGGAAAATTAAAGTTCTTTAACCACAAACTTTCGGATGAAAAGATTTTGCCGAGAATGCCGTTGAGCCCTGAGATGGTGATGTTGTTTTCGGATTCGGGTTTGATTCCCGTTAGTTTCATCAGGGTCCGGCCGGCTAGGATCGGCGGGAAGAAGGTGATGTTCGCGTAGGTCGCGCGTTCGACCTTGTATCCGGCTTTTTCGATGCGCTCGGTGATCTGTTTGCGTGTGTACCGGATCCGGTGATGCGAGATGTCGTCCTGCACCCCCCAGAGCCACATGAACGCGGGCACGAAAAACAGCGAATAGCCGCCGCTTTTCGTGACGCGGAACATCTCTTTTAATCCGGCGACATCATCGTCCAGATGCTCGATCACATCGAGAGCGGTCGTCAGATCAAACGATTCGTCTGCGTAAGGAAGAGTCTCGGCAAGGCCTTTTTGAACCTTCAAACCTTTTTGGCGGCAGAATTCGAGAGCATCATCCGAAACGTCCACGCCCTCAGCATCGCCGAACTGCGAGAGCATCTCGATGTTCGCCCCGGTTCCGCAGCCGACGTCTAAAATGCGGATCGCGGATTGCGGATTGCGGATTTTTCCAATGATTGATCGAAGAAACCCTTCCAGGATCGCGCGCCGACCGACGAACCACCAATGCGAGCCCTCGACCTCGTCCATGATGGCGTATGTATGCTGCTGCATTTCCTGGGGAAGTGCTGTGCTCATAAGATCATTTTGCCACGAATGAACACGAATGACACGAATCAGCAAAGCGTTCTGACTCATTCGTGCTATTCGTGTCCATTCGTGGCGAATTTCTTAAACCACTATTCCCATCATCTCACTCGCTGTCGCACCTTGGTTTGCGTCGACGGCGAGGCCGTAGCTGTCGCGTAGCCTTGTATTTATTCCGTCGTCGCTAACCGAGCATTGGCCATCGCTCTCGCGGCAAAGGATCATCAGGCCGAGTCCTTCTTCGAGATACTCATCCTTGTCGACACAGAGCATGTAGTCGCCAGAGGTTTTGTGAGCCGCGAGTTCTAACTCATAAAGTGTCGGGTTAAAGATGCCGAGTGGGTTAACATCCGCATTCGAAAGGCTTTCGAGCGTCTGTGCAAAATCGTAGGCGTGACGGCCTTCGTGAACAAATGTCCCTTCACATCCACGCTGGCCCCCGTTGTCGATAGTTTCCTCGGCGATCGCGATGTAGATCTCACCCAACGCTTCACGCAGGCTCATTCGCTCGGTCGCGAGCTTATAATTTGTCTTTACTGAGTTGATCACACCCGTGATTCCCGAGGCATTTATCTCACTCACTGGCTGCACGCGGATCAGCAGGTCAGATCGCATGATCTCGTTCATCACGTGCCGATGTTCGTCATTGCCCTTCGCGATGATCGTAGCGAAGGCGTCTTCGACAGATCTACGGTATCTTTCGCCGACATTTTTCTCGAATCTCATTAGTTTGCTGATATTCAGAGTGGAACCGGGGCAAATCAGACTGCGATATACATGGTTGGAAGAACGTCGTGTTCACAGCAGCGACCGGAGCTTCTTTAGAACCTCTTCTGTTACCGCCTTCGGCGTTTCGACGATAAATTCTGCATTCCTCGAACGCCAGTCCAAACTCTTTGCCTGGTCGGAAAGGACAACCCCTGTCAGCCTCAAATCATTGGGAATCACTACTTCGAACGGATAGCCTTTTGCTCTACTGGTAATCGGGCAGAGCAGGCATAATCCCACTTTTTCGTTATAGCTTCGTGGCGATAGCACGATCGCCGGACGCCTGCCGGCTTGCTCGTGTCCCGCTTGTGGGTTGAAGTCGATCCAAACTGCATCCCCGCGCTCAGGAACGTAAGCCACTTTACCAAGCCTCCTTACCGACGCTCGTGCCCGTGCCGATCTCGCCGTGCAAGTTCTCCGGCGTAACCTTCGCTAGCATATCGTCAAGTGAAAACTCTGGTTCCGCCACAGGAAAGACAATGATCTTGCCGCTTTCGAGAGAAACTTCGACGGTGGAACCTTGCTCGATCTTTGACTCGACGGCGAAGGATTTCGGGATTCGCAACGCCAGGCTGTTTCCCCATTTTTGAATTTGAATCTTCATACTCATCCTAGATGTATCTACAAAGAAGATACAACATGATGCCTGAAATTTTCAATGTTTATTCTCGGTCAACCAATTCGACCAAACCCACACCAACTATTCTCATTATGCCATTTGATCTGAACGTCTTCAGCCTTTATCTCGTCCCACCAGGTCGCAAAATCATCTTTGGCTATATAGAACGCGGTCGGGGCGACGAGGTGGTCGAAGACGATATTATGTTGTTCGCGCCAGCCGAAGGTGCCGAGGTGGTTTAGGTATTCGTTGTAAAAGAGCTTGTTCGCGACGGGCTTGGCGAAGGAGTTCAGCGGACGGTAGACGAGCTTTGTCCCGAGAAAAACGCCGAGCGTCGGAAGTTTTGAAAGCTGATAAAGCATCGGCTGCGAGATCTGTGAGGTAAATCCTGTGCGGACCGGGTCGATGAACCGCGTGATCCACTCGTTATTTTCAGCTCCGTAGACCCAGGCCGAGATGTGGCCGCCCTTTTTTACTTTTCCTGCAAGCGAGATGAATGCTTTTTTAGGGTCGGGTGTGTGGTGCAGCACGCCTATGCTGAATGCGTAATCAAACTCCTTTTTCAGCGGCAATCTGAAAATATCGCATTGAACGATGTGAGCATTAGGCAGATCGCGCGTGAGGGCAAATGCTGATTCGACGCCGTCGCCGAGGTCGATGCCGACGACATCTTTCGCACCCCATTGGGCGGCGAGTTTTGTATGTCGCCCCTTGCCGCAGCCTCCTTCCAGGACGACCTTGCCTTCGAAAAACTCAGGTTTTACGGGCTGCAGCCAGCCGAGCATTTGATCGAGATATTTTGGGTCTTCCTGGGTGAAATTGGTCCATTGCCAGCCAAAATTCTCTGCGGTCGCCGCCTTGTCCTCCTCGATCTTCTCGAGATCGACAAAGCGCGGCACACCCCGCACGACCTTATATTCGCGGGTACATTTCTTACACGTTAAAACTGCGTCAATGATCTCTTTACCGTCGTATTTCGAAGCGTACGCCAGCAAAATGTCGCCGCCGCAGGTTGGGCAGGCCAGTAGTTCTAAAAGTCTCTCTTTCATAAAGAAGTTAGCCACGAATGACACGAAGGGCACGAATCAGCGGTTCGACTTTATTCGTGACATTCGTGTAGCTTCCGGGCTAGTTCATCCTTTTCCTAAATTCCTCGTACTCGCGATAAGGGAACGCCTGTCGCCAATTGAATTCAAACTCGTCTGTGTCGCGGTCGGCATAAAGCTGGTCAAATGTCTCACCGAACGCTCTGTAAACCTCCGCAACCGTTCCTGCGTGAGAAAATACAAGTTCGCGTTCCGTGTGGTCGCGTTCGTCGGTTGGATATTGATATATCTCAATGGTTAGGTTTTCGCCGTCTCGTACGAATCGAAAATCGAATTCCTCAGGGTCGCGGTTCCATTTGAGCAGAAACTCATTCTCGGGCGAAGACGGATCGGCGAGCTTCGTGAGGATCTGCATCAGTTCGGGCAGAGCACCTGAATGCGGGGCGTGCGCCGTTGTGGTGTGAAATTCCGTCACTCCGTCGTCAAACCCTATCGACATCCAACCGCATTGCGGGCTGTTGAAACTTACTTCAAGCATCGCTTGTAATAGTAAATTTTGAGGGGAAAATAGTAAATCGGCGAAGTGCGGGCTTTATTTATTTTCCACCAGCCTCGTGTTCAAGTATCATCGAGATATGGCAAATCTTTACCCTGAGATCGAACCTTTTGACACAGGCATGTACGTCGTGTCGGAGCTTCACACGATCTATTACGAACGAGTCGGCAACCCGAACGGCATACCCGTGGTTTTTCTGCACGGCGGGCCGGGCGGCGGTTTGATACCGCTTTACCGTCAGTTTTTCGATCCTGCGGTGTATCAGGTGATCCTTTTTGATCAGCGTGGGTCGGGAAGATCGACGCCGCATGCCGAGCTTCGCGAGAATACGACGTGGGACCTCATCAAGGATATCGAGTCGCTTAGAAATAAATTCGGCGTCGATAAATGGTACGTTTTCGGCGGTTCGTGGGGGTCGACGCTTAGTTTGGCTTATGCGGAAACGCATCCCGACCGCTGTCTCGGCCTGATCCTTCGCGGCATCTTTCTTACCCGCAAGAAAGAACTGCAGTGGTTCTACCAGTACGGGGCGAGTGAGATATTCCCTGATTTCTGGGAACGCTACCGCGACGAGATCCCGGTCGAGGAACGCGGAGATTTCATGGCTGCCTACTACAAACGCCTGACGAGCGATGATGAAAACGTAAGGCTCTCGGCCGCTCGGGCATGGAGCGTGTGGGAGGGTTCGACTTCGAAGCTTTATCCAGACAAGGGCTTGATGGATCATTGGGAAGGCGAGCACGAAGCCCTGAGCCTGGCCCGCATCGAGTGTCATTATTTTATGAATAACTCGTTCTTTCCGACCGAGAACTACCTGATCGAGAACGTCGACAAGGTCCGTCACATCCCGACCGTGATCGTCCAAGGGCGCTACGACGTCGTTTGCCCGATAACCTCGGCGTGGGAACTGCATCGGGCGTTTCCCGAGGCTGAATTTATCGTTATACCCGATGCCGGACACTCGGTTTCTGAAAAGGGAATTTCATCGGCACTGGTTGATGCGATGGAGAGATTCAAAACGCGGCACTAAACTTTTTTCCGCGATACAGTCGTCAAATGCGGTAATATTGTGTCAGAAACGCAGGTAACTAAATATGTTTGGACTCGGAACAACAGAAATAATCCTCATCGTGGTCGTTCTCTTCTTGCTTTTTGGAGCGACCCGCTTGCCGCAGCTCGCCAAATCGCTCGGCCAGTCGCGAAAGGCTTTCAAAGACGGCATGCGCGAGGCTGAAGAAGAAGAAAAGGCCGAAGAGCAGCAAAGGCTCTCAAAGGCACAGGCCCCGCAGATCAATGACGTGCCCGACGATGCTCTCGTCGAAGAAATGCGACGCCGCGCGGAAGCGAAGACAAGCTAGAAATGATCGGGCGTACGAAAATCATTGATTTCAGCAATGGCGTTCGAGGAAAGCACGTGGGTAAAGACCTTAACCCTTCTCCCCCGACAACAACGTCGCTTTCACCGAAAATCTGAACGGCAGCGTGCCTTCATCGGCATCGATCAGGGTGGCAAGGCCCTGGCGAACCTTTTCTTTCTCATCATCCTCGAGCGTTTCCATCCACGCAGGCAGCAGGAAGTCGGTTACAAGTGACGACTCGATGAAGTCCTTTCCGTTGTCGTATTCGAAAACCTCGATCGCGACCTCGGTATTGATGTTTACTATTCCAGCCTTTTCGGCGATGCTTTCTAGTTTAGATGTAGTAGGGATCGATTCGATCAGGGTCTGGACCGTCTCATCCTGACCGCTGATCTCTTCGTTGAAGATAGCTTCCCACATCAGCGAAAAGACCTCGCCAAAGCTGCCGGCCGACGGTAAAAAGACAGCGACATCGCCACCGGTCCTCGCGACACGAACAGCATTCTCGATAAACGCCTCGATCTCGACCGGCCGGACAAAAGTCGCGTCAGCGAGAACCGCATCAAAAGCATCATCCTCAAATCGTATCGTCGAAAAATCGACCGGCGATCTAACCGCTGCGGCTTTATCCTGAGCGATCGTTAGCATATCGACGTTTGCACAGGTAGCAAAAATGTCGGTCTTCTCGCCAAACCTCTCGCAGACAGCCATTACGTGGTGGCCGGTGCCGGCGTTGATGTACAGCAGATTGTCCGACTCTCTCAGGTCGATATGCTTGTCGACGAGGTCGGTGAAACGCCTGGTCCACTCGTCATTGATATACAGGTCGTGCAGGAATGCCAGCTCTTTTTCGGTCTTTTCCATAACCTATAATTAAACCGCATTCAGGGGAATAGTAACAAATTGCTACCAATGTAATATTTCACACATAGGACACTTGACAATCGCTGAAATTCATGGTAGGCTTCAAAAAGATAGTAGATCTTTGATAATTTAGGGTCAGCACGGACATCGAGCGAAGCTGCGTAAAGGCGTGTTATGCTATCTGTTTTCGGGGAATAGATATGAGCAAAAACGTAAGAGAACTGTTCGACTTGACGGGCAGAACGGCGATCGTCACTGGCGGTTCGCGTGGGATTGGAAAGGAAATGGCCGAGGCTTTGGGCGAAGCTGGAGCGAATCTAATGCTATGCGCGCGGCGGCGCGAGTGGCTCGACGAGACGGTAAATGAGTTTGCGGCACGCGGCTTCAATGCGGCAGGCAAAATGTGCGACGTTTCAAAGCCAGACGAGGTCCAGGCGGTCGTCGATTCGACGATCAAGCATTTTGGCTCGGTCGATATTCTGATCAATAACGCAGGTATCTCGTGGGGAGCGATGCCCGAGGAAATGCCGCTTGAACAATGGAAAAAGGTGATCGATGTAAACCTGACCGGCTGTTTTCTAATGGCACAGGCTGTGGGACGCAAGATGCTCGAACAGGGAAGCGGTTCGATCATAAACATTGCTTCGATCGCCGGAATGACATCGTCGGCAAACGGGCCTTTTTATTCCGGTTATGTGGCGAGCAAAGCGGGCTTGATCGGCCTGACTCGAGAACTTGCCGCAAGCTGGGGACGCCGCGGAATTCGTGTGAACGCGATCGCACCGGGCTTCTTTCATTCACGTTTGGCGGACGCAGTGATCGACATTTATGAACGCTCGATCCAGGAAAATAACGTGATTCCACGGGTAGGAAACGAAGGCGAGTTGAAGGGCGTGACGGTCTTCCTCGCTTCGGACGCATCGAGCTACGTCACGGGGCAAACCATTGCGGTCGATGGCGGAATGACAGTTTGAAAAGTGAAAAAGGCGAAATGGGCAAAAGGGGAAGAGGTATTTGGCTCAAGGCTCATCAAGCTTTTCACCCTTATCCTTTTTACTCAACGAAATGTAGTTCGCCAAACGCATCTGGCACGTGAAAATTGGGACGCACTGTTCCCGTGGGACGCCATGCAAGATAACCTCGATCTTCGCCCGAGCCAACGCAGCGGAAAATATTGCCGAGCCAGACATCTCCAATCCTGGGACGCATACCAAACGCGGTCCACGGTATCTTCATCGCCATGACGACCCGGCCGGGTTTGATCCGTGCCGCGACCGTCATGCCCGAATCGTATGCGAGATCAGTCACGCGTTTCTGGGACGCATTCTCGATAGCCAGATCGACCCACTCAGCAGTCGGAGCAACCTCGAACTCGAAGTACCGATCTCTCTGGGACGCATCCGGCGCGATAAATATTTCGCACACGTCGCGGTCCCACAGTCCAAGAGTCTTTTTTGACGGATCAGGATTGTCAGCTATAACGAGCGGTTCATCCTGGGACGCATCGAAGCGAACATAGAGAGCCGAATCCGACCACAGTAGTCTGCTCGCGAATTCATGCCCCCTTTGGGCTGGTATTCCCGACCAGTAGGTCGAGATCAAAACCTGGGACGAGCTCTCCCAACCCGTATCGTCCAGCCGGTTGATCGGAAGGTCGTCGGAGATATGGTTAATGATCAGATTGGGCGAAGATACCATTTAGTTCTGGAGTTAATTGGACAAGCACAATGGTCTCGACTAAGCTGCTTGGCAAAGTAGCGAACGTTCGGTAGGCCTTCAAGTTCTTTCGAGTGATTGAGCATTCGTGCGACTATTTAACGGCTTCGTAAGTCACGCCGAGTACACCAGATGCAGAATGTTCCACGCGAACCAGCTTTAGATCGGTCCTGTTGCGGACATTTTTAAACAGCGGCTTACCTTCGCCAATGATCGATGGCATTATCGCGAGGCGGAATTCGTCGACGAGGCCTTTGTTCATGAATGTGGTGATCAGACTCGCCCCGCCGTAGAGCCAAATGTTTTTTCCGGGCTGCGTTTTCAACCGAGTAACGAGTTCAGTCGCGTCGCCTCCGATCGCCTTTCCGTTCCCGTCAAAATGATGGCGAGTCGTCGAAAAAACATAGCGATCCATTTCGAAGAGTTTTCCATAAAAGTTCTTTTCAAAATCCGAACTTTCCTCGGTGATTTTCGGGTTTCCCCACATCTCGTAACTGATACGGCCGTAGATAACCGTATCGATCTCCTCAACGAAAGCAGTGAGGTCTGATCCACCGTCTTCCCCAAAGACGATCCAGTCGATCTCGCCGTTCGGCCCCTCGATGAAACCGTCGAACGAAACTGCGAGGCATAGAATAACCTTTCTCATAGCCTAATTATTCAGAACCGTCTTAAACGCCATCTTCGCTAGTTTCCATGTGCGGTCCCAGTCGATCTTGCCGCCTTCGTCGCGGCCCATTAGTTTGTCGACAAAGAACTTGCGGAAATCTTTGCCCTCGCGGCGGAGCATGAATTCTTTTGCGTATGGTTTAGCGGTTTCGAAGAAATTGAATTCAGGGTCGGTGATGATGCCAATGCCCTCGAGCGTCATCAGGGCACGCATGATATAGGTGAAATTTGACGGCAGGCGAAACGGATAATCGTACATCACGTCCGCGAGGTCGTAGGTCAGCTCTTTGAAATTGACATCCTTGAGCTTCAAATTGAAATGAAACTCAAACATCTTTTCAACCACGGGCTTAACCGTCGAATGCGGCGTTCCGGGTTTGAGGAAATCGAGGTCGATCAGATCCTGCGCGATGCCAGCCGGATCTTTGCTGACGACGTGGAAAAATGCGTCGATCATCTTTGCCTGCAGCTCAGGCGTGATGCGGCCGACCATGCCGAAATCGAAAAACGCGAGACGCCCGTCGGGCATGACGAGCAGATTGCCGGGATGCGGATCCGCGTGGAAAAAGCCGTCTTCAAGAAGCTGTTTTAGGTAAGTCTTTATGAGTAGACGGTTTACAATTGCCGGATCAACATCGCGGCGAACCAGTTCCTCGAGATCGGTGACCTTGGTGCCGTGTATAAACTCCATGGTCATCACCCGCGATGTCGTCGAGTTCCAATATATGGTCGGGACGTGAACGTTTGTCCAGGTCTTGAAATTGTCACGAAACCGCTCGGCGTTCCGGCCTTCAGCAGAGTAATCCATTTCCTCGTGGATCGTCTGGTCGAATTCGCGAAGCATTCCGGCCCAATCGGCGTTTTCGTTGAGTTGCGGAAACCGCTCGGCAAAATTCGCAACTTTCTTTAGGATAACGATGTCGCCCTTTATCGTACCTTCGAGGTTCGGACGCTGGACCTTTACCGCAACCTCTTCACCTGAATGAAGACGTGCTCGATATACCTGGCCGAGGCTCGCCGCCGCGACGGGTTCGAGTTCGAATTCCTTGTAAACCTCGCTGATCTTTTTGCCGAGTTCACGTTCAATGATCGCGAAAGCAACATCGTTCGGAAACGCCGGAACCTGATCGACCAGCGTACCCAATTCCTTTACAAACGGCAGCGGCAGAAGATCGGCACGCGTTCCCATCGATTGACCGATCTTAATAAAGGTCGGGCCGAGTTCGATGAGTTTATCCTTGAGCCAGACGGCTTGCCGTTCCTGGATCTTTAAGCGATCGGTTTCGGTTCCGAGCAGAAAGCGTCGCGATGCCTTTAGAAAAAGCTGAAAGAACCAAAGCTTGATGCCCCAAAGCTTTTCTCCATAAACAGCAGCACGCGTAAGCCGGTACGCATTCTTTAGCCGCTCAAGTTTCTGTTTGTTCTGCATTTTTAGGTGCAGATCCAGCTGATCAAGATAGAGGTATATCGCGAGCATCGTGATCACACGCGAAACCTGGAAAAGACGCAAATATCCGTAAAGCCCCTTGCTGCCGTCATTCTCATCGCCTTTCGGAGCGGCTCCCTTCGACGCTTCGACGAGTTTCGGCGGACGCTTTGCAATTGCAATTTCGCCCGTAGGCACAAGCGGGCCGGGGACCCGATGGCCCGCTAACTGATCTTTGAGTGCAATATCGTTCATCTATTTTTTCTTCGATCTACCGCAATCGTAAACGGACACGATTCGATGTAGTTGCGGAACCGGGCTTTGTCCGCAATGTTTCCCGCGCAGCTCGCCCTCACAGGATCGCCAGCATGTTCTTTACGCCCTGGTGCCGGAAATAGTTCCTCGCCCGGTTTGAGTCTCGTTCGATCTGAGCCTTGAGTTCATCGATGCCGTTAAACTTCCGCTCGTCGCGAATTCGATGCAAAAACCGGACCCGCAAAACATCACCGTAAAGATCGCCATCGAAATCGAACACAAAGGTTTCGATCGATGGCTCGGCGTCATTCTCAAACGTCGGACGAACTCCGATGTTCGTAATACTCTTTCGCCAGATCCCGTCAATTAGAGTCGCCGTCGCGTAAACTCCGTATTTTGGTATCACTCGATTGTGCGGTTTGAGATTGGCGGTGGGGAATCCGATGGTATGGCCGCGACGGTTGCCGCGGATGATCACGCCTTCGACGCCATAAGGTCGCCCGAGCATTCTGCGGGCGAGATTAACGCGGCCTTCGGAAAGCAGCCGACGGATAGCTGAGGAGCTGATGCGATTTCCTCGGAGCTGCACCTCATCAACCTCGTCGGCTAAAAAACCGAGCTTTTCGCTCATCGATCTGAGCAGATCGATATTTCCGCCGCGGTCCTTTCCAAATTCGAAGCCTTTGCCCAGATAAACCTCGCGGGCTTGCAAGCGGTCATGGATGACGTCGCTCAGAAAATTCTCGGCTGGCTGCGAGGCAAATTCCAGGGAAAAGGGGATGACTATCGTCTGCTCGATTCCTAATACTTCAAGGTTTGCTAACCGTTGATCGAGCGTCTGAAGCAACGGCGGCGCCGTTGCCGGATGAAGTACCGCTCGCGGATGCGGGTCGAACGTCAAGGCCGTAGCCACCGCGCCGATAGCCCGTGCCCTATCGACGACCTGTAGCATGATCGCCTGATGCCCGAGATGTAGTCCGTCAAAAACGCCGAGCGTCAGGACGCATGGCCGGGCGATATTGGCATTGTCGGTGCCGTGAAAGATCTTCATAGCTTGCAACCAATACTTTAACGTGGCGGTTCGGCGAAGCAAAGCCGCTGGCTTATGAAGGTATCAATTGCTGGGCCTGCTCGAGCGTCACGATGCGGTACGCAGGGCGGTAGGTTTTGTTGTAATGATCGCTGTGATGAACGGCGGGGTAGCCTTTCTTCTTCATCTCACGGTCAAGCCGAAGCCATTCTTTGTGAGTGACCTTGCCGAAGGCCTTTTGTTTTAGTCTTTTGCCAAGCTCAACCCAGGCATCTGTGAAGGCCTTAGGTTCCGAACGATAATCGCGGGCACTGGCGAGAAAGGCGTCTAGCAAATCGTCCGCTTTCCCCCCTCGAGCTTTATAGGGGCGGAGGTTAAATCGCCCGATCTCACTGCCCGGGCACAGCGGTACGAATTCATGCTCGTGCTTAGGTTCGTCGCTCATCGACTGCCATTCTTTGTCGAGCCATTGCTTCGCCATCTCGCGATCAGGCACGGCATGCTCGCCGCCGCGCGTGGCCTGGTAGATCCACTTATACGCGTCATCAATTCGCAGGTTCGGGTCGTTCTTCCAGATCGGCGACACGAAATCGAGCAAAGCGGTCGGTAGACAAGCGAGAAAGAAGGTGGCGGCGAGAATGTTCATATGACTGGAACGCGGCCGCCCTCGGCTGCAAGGCCGGCGACTCCGGCCTGACGTCGGTTGTTATTTTTCAACTTTATAAAGCTCCGCGTTTTTCAGCGTCCCGAAGCGGAACGCTTGCAGGCGAGGGCGCCTGCGTTCCGGCCGTAAAGTACTCTTTTTCCATCTGCTCGATCACGGCCCCGATCTCTTTGACTGCGGCGATGCTGGCCCGTTTCTTTGACGTTCCTTCGATATTTGGTTCGATAAGTTTCATTTGCATCGAAAACGTCGAGCCTTTTGCCGGATAGTTTGAAAAAGTTTGCTGCAGATCGCTTCGAAGATATACGCAAAGCACCCTAGCGTTTTCGAGCGACGTTAATATCTTACCTGTTCCAAACCGCAAACGGTCAACGTTAAATCGCCCTTCGCGGCTTCGCTGACCCTCGGGGAATATCAAAACAACGTTGCCTTTAGCCAACAAATATCGGCAAAGGTTTAGAACGGCATTCTTATGAGCGGGCGAGCCCTGTCGGTCGATGAATATACACTTCGTTAGGTACAAGATCGCGTGATAGTGCAGCTTCTTCTTAAAAAAATCGCCCGCCGGAACGTTCCAGGTGAACGCTTTGTAATTGAAAAAATACCACCAGTTCGATGCAAGGGCCCAGATGATAAGAGCCGAATCGATAAAGGTCAGGTGATTTGAGCAGATCAGGAGCGGCCAGCCTTCACGTTCTTTTTGCTCCCAGATCTCACGGAATTGCGCACGAATCGTCTTGATATTTTTGATCCGGTAGCCGCGAAAGTATTTCATCAGCATTACCGAAATACCACCAACCAGCCACAGCAATACACGACAAAGATTCGCCTGAAAACGAGTTTTCTCGATCTGCCAAAGCGGCGGGTCATCGACGTTTCCACTGAGTTTTACGGTTTTTATCAGCTCAATGAGCCGCTCCGCACGCATCATAAAACTTCTTAGTTACAGCCCCTGATTCCCTGCCCCAAAAACATTTGTAGGATCCAGGCTTTTCTTGATCTCTTTCTTCCACTTCAAGGCAGTTTCAGACATTATCTCCGGCAAAAACTGCTTGCGAATTTTGCCGATGCCGTGATGATGCGACAACGAACCGCCGCAGCGTAGGATCTCCTCGCGAGCTATGTTTTCTAGCTCGAGATAGACCTCGGACGGATTCTCGACGCCTTTGTAATAGAAGCCGAAATAGAAATAGATCGCGACCCCCGTGCGGTAAACCTGCGTGATACGCGAGGTTACAAAAGGCTTACCCGGAAGCCCGCGCTTCGTGTATTCGTCACGCAGAACCTTCTTAACGTTGTCGCAGATCTTGAGAGCGTCGCTCCACGCGCATGACGTTTCGAACGACTCCGCGATGATGTAGTAATTCATCAAAAAATCGCGAATATAAGCGATGCTGTACGTCAACTGATAACCGCGACGGCCATTCTCGGCCCCCGCTTTCATACCGCCGTGCTTGGCGGCGATCCGGTAAACGTCGGTTTGCTGGCGGTCAACTTCTTGCTTTGTCCCTTCGAAAACCAAGGTCAAAGCGACCATTTTATAGGGATCAAATCCTTTAACCTTGGTGACGACAAACTTTTCGATGCTGCTTTTCCAAACCTTTAGTCCGCTCGATGCTGGTTTTAGAGCAAGGCCGAACTGAAACTGAAGATTGTCCACCAAACGCACGCTCGCCGGCGGCGTCGAGGTGTGGGCAAGCTCCTGCATGAAGGCGTATCCGGCTTCGTAGCTAGGAAACAAAACGGAGCCGTAAGCCTGTGATTCCGGCAGCGGAAAAAGTTTGACGATAGCCGATGTTATGATTCCGAGCGTTCCCTCTGAGCCGAACATTAACCGACGAAGATCAGAGCCTACAGATTCTCGCGGGGCGGCGGTCGTTCGTTTTAGTTCGCCATCTGAAGCAGCTACGGTTATATCGACAACGATGTCTTCGATATTGCCGTATTTGTTCTTTTTCATGCCGCTCGCATTGGTTGCGATCCAGCCGCCGAGAGTTGAGAATTCAACACTGTCCGGCTCGTGGCCCATCGAAACGCCGTATTTCGCGAGCTGCGTCATGATATGGCGGCCGACGGCTCCGGCCTCGATACAGGCCATCATGTTTTCTTTATCGATCCACAAAATTCGGTTCATCCGCCGCATATCGACGGTTGCGATAACACGTTTTTCATTGTTGCTGCACCGCAAAGCGTCAGTCACGTTCGTTCCCCCGCCGAACGGGATGAGAACAGCATTATGGTCCTTCGCGGCTGAGATAAGCGATGCGACCTGAGCTTCGCTCTCCGGGTACAAAACCATGTCCGGAATGCGCCCGAGGCGTTTGTGCTTGATGGCGTACATCTCTTCCTGCGTATGGCCGTGGCCATGGCGCAGACGATTTTCCCCGGAGGCGTCGATCTGCTCCTCCTTGAGGATTTCGCGAATTGCTTTGGTGAATGCAGGCGACTCGATCGCGGCGGGAATTTCGGTCGGATAAGAATTTCGATGCTGATCTTTTGCATCGAGGTCGATCGCCAGAGTTTCGCGGATCCAGGGCAAAAGACGCGGCAATTCCTGGCCGCTCAACTCATATCGGCTGCCTGTTATCTCGACGACATCACGCTCATTTATCGCAAAACTCGTATCGCGAAAACCCCAGTTTTCCCAGCTTTCCGCTTCGTCGGCACCGATGACTATCGGCTCCGGATAGATCAATTTATCTTTGTTCATCGCTAGTAGAGCGAGTTTGAACCATCGCGATCAGATCTGCTTGAACGCTTCTGCTATTTGAGGAACGAAATGATGGTGCTCTCTTTCGTAAGGGCTGACGGGGCAATGCCAAGGAGCGAGCGAAATGTGCGGGTAAGATGTGCTGAGTCTGAGAAACCGGCCTCGTGGGCGATCTCGGTCAATGAACTGCCTTTTGCGAGCAAATGCATTGCATCACGCAGACGAAGCCATAGCAGATAACGTCTGACCGGAACGCGTACATTCTCGGTGAAAAGATGTGAAAAACGGCTTTCGGACAGCTCGACGCCGGCGGCGATCTCTTGAACTGAAATACCCTTATCCCGGCTCGACCTGATCCATTCGATGCTCTGGGCAACGCGGCCGTCGATCGGCAGGCTTTCGCCATTATCGATGGCCGCGACCATCTGTTGGCAAACGTTTCCGACATCATTTGCCTCGAGTCGCTCTTCAAAGTCCGCAAAGATCGAGCGGATCTTCGTAACTGCTGTTGTCGAAAGCCTCGTTATTCCTTGTTTTGAAAATATCGGGGCTAGGGGCTGTGCGAGCTTCGTTTCCGGAGCGAGCAGCAGCATTACCATCTTGTTATGCCGCCCGTCGATGGCGTGCGGTTGGCCGGGAGCAATGATGGCGGATTCGTAGTTTGTGAAGGTGTCGTCTTCGTGGGTTCGCAGGGCAAAACTGTGTTCGAGAGCCACGCAGACCTTTATCGCCGGCGATTCGTGCAGGCTAGCGTCCGCAGCCTGCCCGAGAAAGATCGCCTGCTCATCCCAAACGAGCACAGTTCCACGCCAGTCGCGGGTTGTAATAAAGATGTCGTCGATCTGACTCATTGAGGTTTTGGCCGGGAACGCAGGCGCCCCCGCCTGCAACGCCGACTCCGACAACCAATGCGCTCGTTAGCGTCCTCAAAGCAGGACGCTTGCAGACGAGGGCGCCTGCCCTCTGGCGTCTAGTCGCCGAGATGCTTGTCCGGCACGAGGTAATTCTGAACGTAATCCGCAACCGCATCGGCGAGCGGCGTTATGGGCTTGGTGTACCCGGCTTTGCGTATCCGCGTTATATCGGCCTGTGTGTGGTACTGATATTTTCCACGAAGGGGCTCAGGCATGTCGATGTACTCCATATTAGGCTCCTTTCCTAACGCCGCGAAGGTCGCATTGGCTAACTCATTCCAGGTCGTAGAGCTTCCAGAACCTACATTGAAAAGCCCACCGATGTCGTTTTCCATAAAATGGAGCGTCATATCCACCGCATCTTTCACGTAAACAAAGTCACGGCCGAACTCGCCGTCCTTGTAATCGGGGTTGTGGCTGCGGAAAAGATTAAGCGAGCCCGTCGCAGAGATCTCATCGAAAGCCTTGCTGACGAGGCTTCGCATATCGCCCTTATGATTTTCGTTTGGTCCGTAGACATTGAAATACTTTAGCCCGACGATCTGCCTGAACAATCCCATACGTTGTGCCCATTTGTCTACGAGATGTTTGGAATATCCGTACATATTTAAGGGCCGCAGTGGATTCAAAGCGCTCGCTCCATCTTTCATCCCGGCCGTTCCGTCGCCGTAGGTAGCCGCCGACGATGCATAGATACAGCGAACGCCATTTAATGCCGCCCAACCCGCAACGATCCTCGAATACTCAAAATTGTTCTCCATCAAATAGTTCGAGTCCTTCTCAGTCGTAGACGAGCATGCCCCGAGGTGGAAAACGACATCGAATTCGTTGAATTCCTCGAGCTCGTGGATAAAATCTTCCGCATCGAGATAATCCTCAAACTTCAGCGGCACGAGATTTTTCCATTTATCGCTTTCGTCGAGCCGGTCGACGATCAGGATGTTGTTATAGCCAAGCTGATTTAGCCGCCAAACTAAAGCACTTCCAATGAATCCGGCCCCGCCTGTGACAATTATCTTCATATCAAATCTATATTCGAATATAATACCGCCAGTATGAACGATAACGAATTACTCAAGAGAATAACGCTCAATCCCAAAGTGTTGGCGGGTAAACCCGTGATTCGCGGCACTCGCTTATCGGTAGAGTTTATCTTAAATCTACTTGCTCACGGTGCGACGATCAGCGACATTCTGGAAGAATACGATGGGTTAACTCCCGACGACGTCAAAGCATGTCTGCTTTTCGCCGGCGAATCGTTAAGTCGAACCCATTTCATGCCCTTGGTTCTGGAGACAGCATAACGTGCGTTTTTTGGTCGACGAATGTGCCGGGCCAGCAGTCGCTAAATGGCTTCGAACTCGCGGTCACGATGTCTTTTCAGTTTTTGACGAGTGGAAGGGGGCGACCGATGACGAGATCCTTGACAAGGCATATTCCGAAAACTGGATCCTTATTACAAATGATAAAGATTTCGGCGAAATGATTTTTCGCGAACATCGATCTCATCGCGGCATAGTATTTATGAGGCTTTCAGACGAGCGTTCAGCAATGAAGATAGCGGTTCTCGAAACAATATTGCGAGATCATTCGGAAAAACTAGAACAAACGTTCGTTACTGCTACCGAAACCCGAATCCGATTTACATAGTTATCGATCTTCCAATCCACCACCGCTGATCCGATTGGCCACGGCGAGATATTTGCGTGGGAAAAGTCGGGTGATCGTACTCAGCATCTTTGCGTCGGAACCGACCAGGATACGCACCTCGCGGGCGAGAATGCCACGAACGATGATATCGGCGGCTTGTTCGGGGGTCGTATTTGCTAGCTTGCGGTTCATGCGGGCGGTTTTCTTTTCGATCTGTTCCTTTGTCGCGGTCACGCCGTCCGAGATGCGGGCGTCGGTGGCGATGTTGGTCGAAACGCCGCCCGGGTGTTCGACCGAAACTGCGATATTTGTGCCTTCCATCTCATGCCGAAGGGCTTCGGTAAATCCGCGAACCGCGAATTTACTTGCACAATACGCAGCCTGTCCCGGTGGGGCGACAACTCCGAAAATGCTGGAAATATTTACGATGTGGGCGGAAGGTTCCTTTTCGAGGTAAGGCAAAAAGAACTTTGTTCCGTGTACTACGCCCCAGAAATTGATGCCCATCAGCCACTCGATCTCGTCCAGCGAGACCTCGCGGACTGTTCCGCCGAGGGCGACGCCCGCATTGTTTATAACGTGCGTAACGCGGCCATGTTCGAGGAAGACTTCATCGGCAAAGCTTTTCATAGCACGGGCGTCGGCGACATCGACAATGTGCGAGGTTACGAGTGTTGTCGTCTCGCCTAGGAGTTTACGGGTTTCGTCCAGGCGTTCTTTGTTTACATCGGCGATGGCGATGCCCGCGACTCGCTCCTTGACGAATCTAGCAGCCATCGCACGACCAATGCCCGATGCCGCACCGGTTATCACGACCACACTTTCCTTTGTTAAGCTCATTATTTCCTACCGGTAAACTCCATCGTCCCGTCTTCTAGGCGACCAAAGCGGATCAACGAAACGTCCTTCACATAATTCTGATGCAGTCGCCACGGCTGTTTCGAGCCTTGGCCGGGCAATGTATCAAGGGCACGCAAAACATAGCCCGAATTAAAGTCAAGTACCGGTTCTCGCTTCACACTTGCATCCTTCAGCCGCGGCACGCATTGCGTAAACCCGAATTTGTCCATGTGCTTCATCAGTCGACAAACATATTCGCTCGTCAGGTCGCATTTCAGCGTCCACGAGGCATTTGTGTAGCCGAAGGCCTGTGCCAAGTTTGGCACGTCATTGTACATCATTCCTTTGTACGCGAGCTTTGTCGAAAGGTCGACCGTTTTGCCATCGACAACCAGTGTAAGGCCGTCCATTATCTTGAGCTTGAGGCCCGTCGCGGTGACGATGATGTCGGCATCGATCGCGTCACCATTTTTGAGCCGTACGCCGGATTCGGTAAAGGTTTCGATCTCGCCGGTGACAACCGAAGCACGCCCATCGCGGATAGATGCGAACAGATCGGAGTCCGGCACGAGACAAAGCCGCTGATTCCACGGGTTGTAGCTTGGCTTGAAATGTTTCTCGGCCATTTCGTCACCGAGTTCTTTGCTGACGCCCTTCGCAATGAGCCATTTCATTATCGAAGGCCTCTTTTTTGAAAGCTCGTAAAAGAACGTTTGCCGCAGAACGTTTTTCCAGCGCGTCAGAGCATAACCAGCTTTCGATGGAAGCAGCGAGCGGAAGAAATTTGCGAGCTTGTCCTCCGAAGGCATCGAAATGACGTACGTCGGCGAACGCTGCAACATTGTCACATGCTCCGCCGTTTCGGCCATCGCCGGAACAAGCGTAACAGCCGTTGCCCCGCTGCCGATGACCAGGACTTTCTTCCCGGCGAAGTCGAGTGACTCAGGCCATTTCTGAGGATGAATAACTGTGCCAGCGTACTCAGCAAATCCCGGCCAGTCCGGCGTGTACCCGCTTTCGTATTCGTAATAGCCGGTGCAGAGGTAGAGAAAATTGCAGGTAAATGTGAGGGTTTTGCTTTGCGGCTCCTTTGCGTTTTCGCGGCTTTGCGGGAGATCAGCATTTTCCTTCGAATCTCCATCGCCCTGAGAGGATATCCTTCCTACGGCCATCGTTTCCGCCTCGATCGTCCATCGCGCCTCTTCGGATGACCATTCTGCCCGCCTCACTCGATGGCCGTAGCGAATCGTTTTATCAAGGTCGTATTCCGCCGATGTTTCGCGGATATATCTGAGGATCGAAGGCCCGTCAGCAATCGCCTTCGATTCCGTCCAAGGCCTAAACCGATACCCGAGCGTAAACATATCCGAATCCGACCGCACACCCGGATACCTAAACAGATCCCAAGTCCCCCCGCTCCGCTCACGGCCCTCAAGTATCGCAAAAGTCTTCTCAGGACACTCCATCCGCAGATGCGCCCCGGCCCCGATGCCCGAGAGACCTGCCCCAATGATGAGAACGTCAAAGTGTTCCATGAATGATAGCGACCACTACATTTTACATCTTTGCGGCGGAACCGAAATTCCAGGTCGCGCCAAAGTATGAGGTCTAAGCTAATATATCTCTATAGGTAGTGATTCGGCCATGCGTAGCTTTGTTCTTGCATTCCTTTTCTTTAACGTCGTTTCGTGTAGTGACGGAAGTGACGCCCAGCCATCTAGTTCAAAAGCGTTTCCAAAGACTGCTTCTTTAACAAACCCAGATGCGAGTCCGTCTGCGCCGCGGAAAATTCTTGAGTTCTATTCGGATGAGTCACATATCGGAAGACCTGGCCGTAACAAAATAGAGATCGAGATCGTTAGGCTGGGCGACCTTCGGCCGCATCGGGCAGACAATTTCGCGATCATCCGGTTTTATTCTCTTACTTCCGAAAAGAAATGGGAGATGAAACAGACTATTGAAATTGAAAACTATGCTCTGGCAAAAGCTGACCCGCAATTTCTTGATTTCACCGGCGACGATCTGAAAGACGTCACCTTTATTTCAGGCACCGCAGCACGAGGTTCGAACGAGGTAAGAACACTGCTTATTTACGACAACAAGGAGGACAAACTCATTCATATAGAAAACTCGGAAGAGTATCCGAACATTGAATACAATAAAAAGCTCAAGTGTATCGATTCATGGAGGGTTTATGGGGGCACGGCGACTGATTTTGCCAGAATTGAAGGGAGCCGTATCAAGACTTTTGCAACGGTCGAGAATTTCGGCGGCTATCGAACCGTTACCACCTTCGACGGTGAAGGCCGAGAACGAGTGCTCCGGAGAGATAAAATCTCAGACGACGATCTCTATACCAGATATCGCAATTTTAACCCCCTCGAATATTAAGCTTCCAAAGCTCCGGCTACCATCCCAAAATATACGCAAACATCAATGGAGCCACGATCGAAGCATCGGATTCGACGATGAATTTCGGCGTAGTCGCCTCGAGCTTGCCCCACGTGATCTTCTCATTCGGCACGGCACCCGAGTACGAACCATACGACGTTGTCGAGTCCGAGATCTGGCAGAAATAGCCCCATACGGGAACGCCGTCGCGTTGGAGGTCTTGGTGAAGCATTGGGACGACGCAGATCGGGAAATCACCGGCGATGCCGCCGCCTATTTGGAAGAACCCGATGGTCGAGTCGTCGGTCGCGTTTGCGGTGTACCATTCGGCGAGGGACATCATGTATTCGATGCCGGTGCGCACTGTGTGGACGTTTTTGATGTCGCCGGTGATGACGTGGCCGGCGAACATGTTGCCCATCGTCGAATCTTCCCAGCCCGGCACGACCATCGGCAGGTTTTTCTCCATCGCAGCGTACATCCACGAATCTTTGAGATCGATCTGGTAATACTCCTCAAGTGAGCCGTTTTTCAGCACCTGATACATGAATTCGTGCGGAAAATACTGCTCTCCCGCTGCGTCAGCTGCAGTCCAAACATCGACCATCGCCTTTTCCAGCCGCCGCATCGCTTCCATTTCGGGGATGCACGTGTCGGTCACGCGGTTCATGTGTCGATTCAGCAACTCCTGCTCATCCGCTGGCGTCAGATCTCGGTAATGCGGCACGCGTTCGTAAAAATCGTGGGCGACGAGATTGAAAAGGTCTTCCTCAAGATTCGCCCCCGTACACGAAATGATCTGCACCTTGTCTTGACGGATCATCTCTGCGAGGCTAAGCCCCAGCTCCGCTGTCGACATCGCTCCCGCAAGCGTGATCATCATCTTTCCGCCGTCATCGAGGTGCTTTTTGTAGCCTTCGGCCGCATCGATCAGGGCAGCGGCATTAAAATGGCGGTAGTGGTGTTTGATGAATTCTGTTATTTGTCCGTTCATATAAATTTGTTACACGCGAATTATGTGCAAAGGCTCGAAAGAAAATAATATATTATTGGTCGGTTTTTGCGTATCAGGCGGATAATGTGATCGTTACCTTTTTCATCCAGCGCATCTTATGGGTTGACTGTATCGGGGCCATTCTGACCGGGGTGGGGCTCCTGCTTTTCAGCGGTTGGTTGAGCTCGTTGAACGGCTTGTCGCCGACATTGGTGATCTGCCATGCGTTTGTGCACCTGGCCTATGGAGCCTACTCGTTTTCGCTTGCCGTGCGAAATCAAAGGCCGATGTCATTATTACTCTTGCTGATCTTTGCCAATGCCGCGTGGGCGTGTTTCTGTGTTGTGTTCGCAGTTACTTTGGTTGGAAGTGCGCCCATCTTTGGGATCGCGCAGTTTTTACTTGAAGGCGTCTACGTCGGCGGCCTAGCGATCGTCGAATGGAATCGGCGGCAAATACTGACAAATCCTTAAAAAATCTAAGCAAGACCTGCTATCCTAGTCGAAAACGAACCCTTCAACTTGAGAATCATGAAGACAAGAATCATCTGGATGACCGTTGCCGTTGCCTCCCTTCTTATCTCGGTTTTTCTGCCTACAAGTTTTGCTCAGTCAGGCCCGATCCGACATATTGGCGGCTCAGATTTTGTCTATATCGTGAAGTCTGACGGCTCGGTCAGCGGATTCGGAACCGAAGAAAAATACGGCGGGATGCGTATGGACGGGCGTGGAATGGCCACACCGCAGCAGCTCACCTTTCCGGGCAAGGTCAAGCAGATCGAAAGCGGATACGACATGCATTTCGCTTTGCTCGAAGATGGCACGGTGCTGGCTTGGGGCATGAACGACCGCGGGCAGTTTGGCCGCGGGCCGGGTTCGAGCCGGACGCCGGATAATCCGCTGCGCTCGGCAACGCCTATGGTAGTTCCGTTGTCAAAGGACGTGGTGCAGATCGATGCGGGACGATATTATGGCTTGGCCGTTCGCTCGAATGGAGCCGTCGTGACCTGGGGCGAAGGAGCAGCTTCTCAGTCGATGGCGGATGTAGCGATGAAGACGGTTGACGCCCTTCCGCCAGTTGCAGCGGTTGCGGCGGGCGGTGAACATGCGCTGGCGTTGACCCGATCAGGCGAAGTCTATGCTTGGGGCAAAAATTCGAACGGCGAAATTGGAGTCGAACCAAGCGACCAGATGAGGCGATCGAGGACGCCGATTCGAGTCGCCGGACTGTCGGGCGTCGTCTCCATAGCGTGCGAAGGAACCACGAGTTTCGGTTTCTCAGGTGCGGTTAAGTCGGACGGATCAGTGTGGATGTGGGGTAGCAACCAATCGGCGACGATGGGCAGCCCTTCATTCTGGGGTAACGGCGGGCCCGCCGGTTCGGTAAATGCGGCCCCGCAAAAAGTTGCGGGCATTACAACCGCTCGCTCGATCGTCGCAGGTCCTGGCCACATCGTAGTCCGCCTCGCCGACAACACGCTACGCATCTGGGGCCATGACGGCTGGGGCCAAGTCGGGATCGGTACGAGCGGCGGCTATCATCCGTCGCCAAAGAAGCCCGCGATCACTAATGTCTCGGCGGCCTACGTCGCCGGAAACCGATCTTTCGCCGTCAAATCCGACGGCACAGTCTGGTGGTGGGGCGTCGCTCCATCACGGGTCGGCGGGCCCTACGGCCGAGACGCGAAAGTTCCTACTCAGATCACCGGTTTCTAGCTGATAAAAGCGGAACATTCAATCTTGCGAACATGCTATTTCCGTCCGGTCTGGGGTCGATCTTGAACCCTTGAGCATAGATGGTATATTGCAAAATATATGAGCGATATTTTTGTTGAAGAATTAGGGAAGGGCGAGACAGTTTTGCTTGTTCACGGCGGGCTCGCGACTGGGGTCGAGGAGTGGCAAGCGCAGCGGCCGCTCGCGGATGAAGGATTTCGATTACTGATCATCGACCGTCGAGGTTATGGCCGGAGTGCGGCTGCCAACGGCGAGGATTTTCTTAGGGATGCCGATGACATTGTCGACCTGATGGGCGATGGAGCCCATCTCGTCGGCCACTCTTATGGTGGACTGGGCGCGATGTTTGCAGCGGCCCGCCGGCCAGAGGCGACGCTGTCCCTGGCCTTGCTTGAGCCGCCGGCATTTTCGCTCGCTAAAGATCCTGCCGCCCGGGCCCTCGTCAACGAGGTCCGAGACGTCTGGTATCGCGACGTCCCGGATGACAAATGGGTCCGCGGTTTCCTTAAGTCCGTCGGCAGCGATCCGGATGAATTTCCTCCTGAGTTCTTTGAGGCTGCGTTGCCCCTAGTTCCCGTAGTGCGTAACGCGAGGCCGATGTGGGATACCGCCTTTCCTTTAGATGAACTGGCGGCCGCACCGTTCCCCAAGGTTGTTGTATCGGGAGGGCACAGTGCAGGATTTGACGGCGTTTGTGATGAGGTCGCCAAGCGTATCAATGCTTCGCGAGCAGTCGCGTCAGGTGCCGGTCACGAAGTTCAGTTCGCAGTACCCGCAATAAACGAGATCCTTATTAATCTGTGGAGCGGGGATAAACGCATGACGTAGCTTATCGTTTGCCGCCTTCTCAAAATAGTTTAATTATTTGCTACAACGCGAGATTCCTAGGTGCAACCCACGCAGTTCGGCCAGGCCGCGCATTCTGCCGATGCAGGAATAGCCGGGATTTGTGATCTTGGCGATGTCATCCATCATCTGATGTCCGTGATCCGGGCGGAATGGGATGAAGTGATCGACGGTTTGGGCAGTTTCGAAGACCGTTTTCATCGCGGCGTACATATCGACGTCGCCGTCGAGGTGGTCGGACTCGTGGAAGTTGCCGAGGCCGTCTTTCTTGATATTTCGGAAGTGAACGAAATGCACACGCGATCCCACCTCGGTCAGGATCGCAGGAATATCGTTCTTTGGATTCGAACACAACGAGCCACAGCAGATGCAGAACCCGTTTGCCGGTGACGTTGCGAACGAGGCGATATCACGCAGGTCTTCGACGGTCGAAACGATCCGTGGCAGGCCGAGAATATCGAATGCCGGATCGTCGGGATGAACTGCGAGACGAATTCCAACTTCTTCGGCAACGGGAGTGATCTCGCGTAGGAAATACGCGTAGTTTTTTTTCAAGGCTTTGCGGTCGATGTCTTTGTAAGGTTCGAGCGCACGCCGCATGCCCTCGACCGTACGTCTTTCTTCGCCCGGAATACCGAAAAGAACCGTGTTAATCAAGAGGTCTTTCTGATCTTGTGTAGCGTTGCGAAAACGGGTCGCAGCTTTATCGACGATCTCATCAGCGAAATCATTTTTAGCTTCCGCACGTTCGAGTAAGTGAATGTCGAACATCGCGAAATCGACCAAGTCGAAATTTAACGCCAGCGAGCCATCCTCGAGCTCAAACGCAATGTCCGTCCGCGTCCAGTCGTTGACCGGCATAAAATTATAAGTAACTACCTCAAGCCCACATGCCGCGAGATTGCGAAGCGAGATCTTGTAATTCTCGATCCACTCATTCGCACGCCCCGACCGTGTCTTGATGTCCTCATGCACCGAAAGGCTCTCTACCACGCTCCAGGGCAGCCCAAATGTGGCCAGCTCCGCCTTCCGCTTCTCGATCTCATCTGCAGTCCAAACCTCACCATGCGGAACATGGTGCAAAGCCGTAACCACGCCCTGCGCTCCAGTCTGTTTTACATCCGAAAGCGAAACCGGATCATCCGGGCCGAACCAACGCCAGGTTTGAAGAAGGTCTTTTTTCATAAGGTGAATTACAGATCCGGCGCAAGAGTGATGGCTAAAACTACTCTTAAGGATAGCCAAGGAAAAGGGCACGGCAAAATCAGGCGGTATTGTTGTTGTATGGATTGGAAATTAACTATGTGTTAATCGGGTGCGCGATATACGCTCTAAGTGTTGAGGCTCTGATATATGATTAAAAAATTAGATAGAATTGTGGGGTTCACTATGCCAACCTTTAAATGCTCGGTCGTTTTGTTGTCGTTTCTACTTATTTTTGCCGCCCAGCCGCTCGTCGCTCAGTCAAAGGCCGTCGGCGTGGTTTACTCGGATTCAAATTCGAATAAGAAACGCGATGGCGGCGAAGTTGGTCTGTCGGGTATTGCCGTGAGCAATGGCGTTGATGTAGTACTCACTGACGCGAGCGGCGGCTACAGTTTGCCGATCTCCAGCGACCAGACGATCTTTGTGATCAAGCCAGCCGGATTTGATGTTCCGCTCAATGAGTTAAACCAGCCACAATATTATTACGTGCATAAGCCGAACGGCTCGCCAAAAATGCGTTACAAGGGTTTTGAGCCAACTGGCCCGCTTCCGGCTTCCATCGATTTTGGACTGCGACCAGCGACCGACGCCAAGAATTTTACCGCATTGATCTTCGGCGACCCGCAGCCTTACACGATCGAAGAAGTAAACTACTTTGCCCGAGGCATAGTTGCTGAGGTCAAGGGAATCAAGAACGTGGCCTTCGGGATCAGTCTCGGTGACATTGTCGGTGACGACCTCGATCTGTTTCCGCCTTATAGCAAGGCCGTCGCAGAAGTCGGGATCCCGTGGTACAACGTCTATGGAAACCACGACATGAATTTCGACGCCAAGACGGATGAGCTTGCGGACGAGACTTTTGAATACAACTTCGGCCCAGCTGACTATGCATTTGTCTATGGCGATGCTCATTTTATCGTACTCGACGACGTGCTATACCCCGATCCTCGCGATGGTCAAGGCTATTGGGGCGGCTTCAGAAAAAGCCAGTTAGATTTTCTCGAGAACTATCTGAAGACGGTACCAAAAGATAAACTTCTGGTGACCTCGTTCCATATCCCATTGCTGCATCAAAACGAGAACACTTTTCGAAACGCCGACCGCCAAAGGCTCTTCGATATACTCAAGGATTATCCGAACACCCTGTCGATGTCAGCTCATACACACCTGCAACGGCACAACTTCTATGGAAAAGAAGACGGCTGGCGACAGGAAAAACCTCATCACGAATACAACGCCGGCACTACCTCAGGCGATTGGTATTCGGGCGAAATTACTCCGGCCGGTGTGCCCGACTCGACAATGCGCGATGGCACGCCTCGTGGTTACGCTTTCCTAAATATAAAAGGCAACAAATATACGATCGACTACAAAGCAGCCGAGAAACCCAAGGAGTTTCAGATAAGGTTGTTTCACCCAAAGGTTGTTGCAGCAGGCCGAGGCACATCCGCCGGGATATTCGCGAACTTCTTTATGGGGTATCAAACCGATAAGGTCGAATACCGTTTCGGCAACGGTGAGTGGGTTCCTATGAGGCACACGGAAGCTCCCGACCCACATTACGTTTGGTCCTTGTATAAATGGGATCTGGCGGACGTTCTATTTCCGGGGCGTCGCCCGTCAAACAGTGTTAACAGCACTCATCTCTGGAGAGGGGCGATACCGCAGAGTTTACCGCTTGGCGAAAACCGGCTTGAAGTCCGAGCAACGGACATGTGGGGCCGAACGTTCACCCAGATAAGCAGTTTCCGGGTCGAGCCGAGGGTTGAAGTCAAATAGGCGGATTGATCTGGTTGATCAATAGTTGGGGGTTTGCGAATCCAACTAGGACGAAAGGTCGAACGTTTCCGTATGCGGATGATGATCGTACTTTCGTTGATTCTAAATATCGCCGTGCTTGTGCCGGTCTGTTTCGGGATGATAACTAATGCATCTTGGGCAGCCGAGAGTTATGGCGAACAGACGGCAGCTCGCGGGATCTTGTTATCGGTGTACGTTGCCATCGCGATCGTTTCGCTTGGCCTTTTGTTTCGTCGCGAGCCGAACATGGTCGCCGCCCTGATACTGGTCCAGATCATCTATAAATTAACGACACCGTTCACCGTCGGAACCATCGCCAATCCAGTCGTCGTTAGCAATCTTCTTATCGCCGCTTTTCATTCCGTTACGCTCTTCCTGATCTACCGCCGATCCATATTGTAAGAGTGCCGGGTCTGGACAAAATCTTGCTTTCCAGATTAGACTCGTGACCACACTTTTATCTTGATCAGGAGGCGTCGTTATGGGTTCTGACACAAACAAGAAGAAGTCCGCCACACCTTGGTGGTTCTGGGTTTTCGCGGGTCTGATGGTATTGCTAAATATTCTCGGCGTGGTACAGCTGGTTTATCCTTATCTACTGTCCGAGGCCGAGAAGGCCGAGCAAATATCTCCAATTGGGCTTGAGATCATGACGGCAGAACCGTTGTGGGCGACGGTGGGTTACTCGCTAGGAGTCATTGGGTCGTTCTTGGGTTCAGTCACGATGCTGCGACATCGCACCCGCCGGATTTCTCGCATATTCTTTGCTGTTTCGATACTCGGATTGCTGAGCCAGCGTGCTTGGTTCTTCCTGTTGAGTGGCCTAACGCATCTGGTTCCGGCACCTGTGATGTTGTTTAACCCAGTCATAGTAGCCCTGATCGCCATCTGGATGGTCGGCCGTGCATTGCGGATCGCTGAGCAGAACACGGCGACTAGTTCCGAGCGATGAGTTGCTCGGGAGAGAGTATGTCCTCCAAAAGATTGAACGACGCGAGAATGTTTTCTTTTTCGCGTCGTTCAGTCTTTTTCCCGGGCAAAAATTCTTAAAAGGCCTCGTTAAAGCTTACATCCCCGGCCACCGCAACCTGATAGGCCGACACGCGGCGTTCGAAGAAGTTGGCGAGCTCCTGGACGTCTTGCAGATCCATGAAGGAGAACGGGTTCTTGGCTCCATATACCTTTTGGAGGCCGAGCATTGCCAGGCGTTGGTCGGCGATGAACTCGAGATACTGCCGCATGTCGGCGATCGATAGGCCCGACACACCGCCGGAGAGGATGTCTTCGGCGAACTGCATTTCGCAGGTCACGGCTTCGTCGATCATTGTGACGATCTGGCGGTGAAGATGCTCGTCAAAGAGTTCTGGTTCTTCGTTTCGGACTTCCTTTATTACGTCCAGAGCGAACGCCATGTGTGCCGATTCATCACGGAAAACCCAGTTCGTGCCGGCCGCGAGGCCGTGAAGCAAGCCCTTTGAGCGCAGGAAATAGACGTAGGCGAACGCGGCAAAGAAAAACAGCCCTTCGATACAGGTCGCAAAGCAGATCAAGTTAAGCAGGAATTGCTTGCGGTCCTCCTTTGTTTCAAGAGCGTGCAGATTCTGGATCGAATCGATCCATTTGAAGCAAAACTCGGCCTTCGTGTGGATCGACGGAATATTCTGCACCGCTGCAAACGCCTGTTCGCGTTCGTGATGGTCGGGAATGTAGGTATCGAGCAGCGTCAGGTAAAACTGCACGTGGACCGCTTCCTCATAAAGCTGCCGCGAGAGATACATTCTCGCCTCAGGCGAATTGATGTGCTTGTAGAGATTGAGTACGAGATTGTTCGACACGATCGAATCGCCCGTCGCAAAAAACGCCACCAGACGATTTATCATATGTCGCTCCGACGGCGTCATCTTGTTACGCAGGTCGTTCACGTCAGTCGAAAAATCGACCTCCTCGACCGTCCACGTATTCTTGATCGCATTTTTATACATCTCATAAAACTGCGGGTACTTCATCGGGCGAAGCGTTAAATTGAAACCTTGATCTAACAACATAGAAATAAATAACGAACAAAGAATATTGAATATCGAAAACGAGCTATTTCTTTGACCTGGCAGTTTTGATCGAGCTTACAAATATGGCGATCAATTGATTTGTCTCATCTTGCAGCTCCATCAATTTGTCTGCGGTTATAAAGTCGCCCTCAACCAAGAGTTCTAGCCAATATGCCGTCTCGTCTAATTCTTGCAGAGCACTTGTCATCTTGCTTATGAACTCGGCATCCGAACGCGGCCGACAAGCCTCTCGATATTGAGCACCGACGCTGGTTCCGCTCCGCAGAAGCTGTTTACCGATCACCTGAGCATCGGGTGATTTCGAAAGAGGTCTGAACAGTCGAATAATCCTCAACGCATATTGTTTGGTTCGCGTCTTGAGATCAAACTCTTTCGTTCATTATTCGATATTCAAAATTCTTTATTTGTCACTGACACGCTTCACAAGCCTCAGGATTCTCCAGCGAACAAACCAACGCTTCCTCGTCCGTATACACTTTCTTCGCCGGCTCTTCGATTACAGATGCGATATTATCGGCGGCGGCCACCTGTGCGATTCGCGTCGCCGGACGTGAGCGTAGGTAATAAGTCGTCTTCAAACCCTTTTGCCACGCGTACATATACATCGAAGAAAGCTTGCCGATATTCGGGCTTTCCATGAACAGATTCAGGGAAGCGGACTGGTCGATGAATGCTCCGCGGTCGGCTTGCATGTCGATCAATGAACGCATCGGGATCTCCCAGGCGGTGCGGTAGATGGCTTTGAGTTCGTCGTTGAATTCCGCGATATCCTGTACCGAGCCTTCGGATAATTTGATCTTATTCCTGATCTCGTCCGTCCAAAGCCCGATCGCCTTAAGTTCTTTGACGAGATATTTATTGATCTGTACAAAATCTCCTGAGAGGGTCTCGCGTTTGAAAAGGTTTGATACCTGCGGTTCGATGCATTCGTAACAGCCGGCGATCGAGGCGATCGTGGCGGTCGGTGCGATGGCTATCATTAGCGAATTTCTCAGGCCCGTCGTTTTGATCTTTTCGCGAAGCGTATCCCAACGCTGCATATCGTCCGGCGTGACTCCCCAGAAATCGAACTGCAGATCGCCCTGAGCCGCACGCGTTTCGGGAAACGCAGGGTGCTGGCCTAGTTCGGCGGCGAGATCGCTCGAGGCGTTGAGGGCCGCAAAATAGATCTCTTCCTGCACCTTGGCTGAGATCTTCCGTGCCTCGTCGCTGTCGAAGGGCAGTCGAAGTTGAAAGAAAACATCCTGCAATCCCATGACGCCGAGGCCGATGTTGCGCCAGCGGTTGTTTGAGTCTGCGGTTGAATCGATCGCGTAGTAATTCAGGTCGATTACCTTGTCGAGCTGACGAACGGCAAGGCGGACATTGCGGTGAAGCTTCTCGTAATCGACTGCACCATCTTTGACGTATCGACCAATGTTTATCGAGCCCAAATTGCAAACGGCGGTTTCATTGTCGCTCGTAACTTCGATGATCTCGGTACAGAGATTAGACAGGTGAACGACGTTGCCGGGCTGGCCGGTTTGATTGGATTTACGGTTCGACGAATCTTTGAAAGTCATCCAGCCGTTGCCGGTCTGTGCCATCGTCCGCATCATCTTTGCATAAAGATCGCGAGCCTGGAGTTGACGGACATAAAGGCCTTCATTCTCAGCTCTTACGTATGCCTCTTCAAATTCTTCGCCGAAGAGATCAGGGAAATGCGGAACAGTCTTCGGATCGAACAGCGACCAGACGCCGTCTGCCTGAACCCGCTTCATAAAAAGATCGGGGATCCAATTGGCCAGATTCAAGTTGTGTGTGCGACGGGCCTCGTCGCCGGTGTTATCGCGTAGTTCGAGAAAATCGTCGATATCAGCGTGCCAGGTTTCAAGATAGACGCAGCAGGCACCTTTGCGTTTGCCGCCCTGATTTACGGCGGAAACACTGGAATCAAGGGTTTTGAGCCACGGGACAATGCCGTTCGAATGACCGTTCGTGCCGCGTATCAACGAGCCCTGACTCCGAACCCGGTGATAGGCGATTCCGATGCCGCCAGAAAACTTTGAGAGCATGGCGACATCGGAATATTTGCGGTAAATACTTTCGAGGCTGTCCTGCGGGCTATCGAGCAAAAAGCACGAAGAGAGTTGTTCGTGTTTCGTGCCCGAATTGAAGAGCGTTGGTGTCGACGGAACGTATTCCAGCGACGAGAAAAGATGATAGAGATTGATCGCCTCGTGCGGACTAGTAGCAAGGCCGCAGGCGACGCGCATCCAGAAAAACTGCGGCGTCTCGATCACGTCGCGGGTGACAGGATTCTTCAATAGATAGCGATCATATAGTGTGCGAAGCCCGAAAAATTCGAAAAGATCATTGCGAGTCGGGTCGATCGCATCATTCAGCTTGCGGGCGTTGGCAGTTACGAATTCGGCAACCCGTTCGCCGATCAAGCCCTCCTTTACACCAAAGGCGATCGATTGCGAAAACGAATGGATCTCCTGATTGCGAACCTCTTTTTCAACGTACTGGTTCAGTAGTCTCGCACCGAGCCGGGAATATTCCGGCTCTTCGAATATCAAGCTCGCTGCAGTCTGGATCGACAATTTGTCCAGTTCCTGCGTGGTGGCACCGTCGTAGAGGCCGCTGATCGTCTTGGTGGCGATACGCATCGAATCGACCGATGGCAGACCATTACAGCAACGGGTGATCGCCCGTACGATCTTATTGATATCTACCGGTTCGAGCGAGCCATTACGCTTGCGAACCTGCATCGTCGTTTGTGCCGCTGTTTCTGCCTGGCGTGTTGCCGCTGTCGCTCCTGGTGCGAAAAAGTTTTCCATATCAGCTAGACGTTTCTCCTGAAATTATTCGCCAAAAATCCCTTGCTCGATGTCTTTTCCGGCTCCTGCAAAGCAGCTCCGGGAGGTAAAAACAGCGAGAAATCCCCTTAGCCTATATCTCAGAAATCACTGGACGGCCATTTCTCGTCTGGGTGTAAGGTTGTTAACACGCGGGTGAGTTTGATTGTGTTTCGCTCGCGTGGATATAGAATATATGGTGTACGAAAAGCTTTGTCAACACAAAATATAGTGGTTTTTAATCTTTTCTCTAAGCCCTGATATTTCAACAACTTAGAGAGCGAGCCGTAATGAAAAGCATGAATTTTCCTGTAACATAGCGGTAACGTGTTTAAGCGCAGTGGTTTAAGCAGGCTAGTAATGGGAATGGCGGTGGAAAACGGTAGGAAAATGTATGGAAATCCTGTTAGTTTTCACCGACTACCAATGTGTCGAAGGCAAATTGGACATTATCGGGCAAAAGTGTCGAATCGCGCTCGTGCAGTATGTCGTGGTTAAGATGCGTTAAGTACGCCTGCCGCGGTTTTAGATCTGCGATGATCGCCAGAGCCTCTTCGAGACACAGATGCGTCGAATGAGGTTTTATCCTCACGCAATCGAGTACCAGAACGTCCAGATCGCGCAGGCCGTCCATAGACTCCGGAGGGATCACTTTCAGATCCGTAGCGTAAGCAAAATCATTGAAACGATACGCGATCACTGGCAATTTGCCATGGATTACCTCTAACGGCGTGACCTCGATGTCCTCGCCGATGCAGAAAGATGCGCCGGGCGTGACCGTATGCGGGATCAACTGCGGTAATCCGCCGCCGACATGCGTGGGCTTGAAAATATACTGAAAAATTCGCCGTAGATCTGTCCAGGCGATTTCATTCGCGTAAACGCCCATCGCTCCGTGGCGGAAATTCAGCGGTCGAATATCGTCGAGGCCGAAGACGTGATCTACGTGGCAATGAGTCAGCAAAACCGCATCAAGGCGGCTGATATTTGCCCGCAGGGCCTGCTGGCGAAAATCGATCGATGTATCGACCAGGATCTTCTTATCACGATGCTCGATCAGGATCGAAACTCGCAACCGCTTGTCACGCGGATCCTCAGAAAGGCACGTCTCACAATCGCACCCGATAGAGGGAACGCCGGTCGATGTGCCTGTGCCGAGGAAGGTTAGCTTCATCACAGTCGCGGAAGTCTAGAAAGTCTAGGAAGTCACGGAAGCTTTCAAGACTTCCTAGACTTTCACGACCTCCTAGACTTTCTTACCTAAAATATCTGCTCCCGAAAACTTCTGCGCGGCCTGGGCTTTTAGCTTTTCTTCCGTCGCCTTTACCAGATGCACGTACTGCATCCGCAGGTCGGCGAGCAGGCCTTCGAGCAGGCGGGCTTCTTTGGGGTGCAGATTGCCCTTGGTCTTTTCGTGGATCATCCCGATCACATCGAGCCAGTATTTGCCGGTTTCGAGATCGAGCGAACGCTTGCCGGTTGCCGGGTGCGGAACGGCACCGAGCGAGGCGGCGGCGTTTGTGGCGATGGTCGAGAGAAAATTTACAAAACTCGCGGGGTCTTGTGCACCGGGAATCTCCTCGCCATCGTCATCTGCAAACTCTTCTTCGTCCATCGGGCCGATGTGAGTTTCCTCGACCTGTTGGGCTGGCTGAGGCTGAGGCGCTTCTGCGGCCGGGGTGGCCGGTTTCACCGGAGCGGCGTCGAGCGTGACGCCGTCGCGTAGCGAGCCGTCAGCATTAAATTTGCGTTTGTCAGCAACCTTGTAATGTACTTCTTCGTTTTCGTCGTCGTGGCCTATCATATCTCTGATTTTATCACTTCGCCGTCGATGTGGTAACTAGGGTTTTTCTCTGTCCGCCGTACCGTGGTATTCTTTGCGATCTTTGCAGCTTTGAGTTATAAGATCGATCTATCACAGGGCCGCAAAGAACGCGCCAAGGTATAGGATCGTCTAAATCGGTTCCTAGACATTCGCTCTTTTCTCGCTTCTAATATTTTCATGTCCAAAACTTTTGACGAACTGGTAGCTGTTATGGAACGTCTGCGGGCTCCGGGCGGATGCCCTTGGGATGCCGAGCAGACTTATCAATCGCTTTCGCAGTATCTGATCGAAGAATCATACGAAACCTTTGATGCGATCCACGAAGCCAGCGAAACCGGCGATACAACAAATTTGAAGGAAGAACTCGGCGATCTGCTGCTGCAGGTAGTTTTCCATTCAACGATCGGCAAGGAGCGTGGCGATTTTACGATCGACGAAGTTGCTGCGGGCGTTGCGAAAAAGCTTGTGCTCCGGCATCCACACGTCTTTGGTGATGCAAATCTCGCGAAAGCACAGGATGTCCTCGACAACTGGGACCAGCTGAAAGCCGACGAACGAGCCGCTTCGGGCAAGGTCGAAAAGCCGCGAGACTCGATCCTCGACGAGGTGCCCATCCATTTTCCGGCACTGCTTGAAGGCCTGAAAATTACTAAAAAAGCGGCAAAGGTCGGCTTCGATTGGGAGAACGCCGAGCAGATCTTCAACAAACTTAGCGAAGAAACCGCCGAACTCAAAAGTGCCATCGCCAACGGCGAAAAAGACAACATCGACGAAGAGATAGGCGATCTGCTTTTTGTCGTGGTCAATTTAGCCCGCCATCTGGACGTCGAACCCGAAACTGCACTCAATCGCACCAACAGAAAATTTCGACAAAGGTTCAAATTCATAGAGGAAGAACTAAAACGAGCGGGCAAAACCTTGGAAGACGCTGACCTCAAAGAAATGGACGACCTGTGGAACAAGGCGAAAACGAAAGTTGCTGTTTCATAACCATATCCTGTGATAAAATCGTGCTTCTATGGCCGCTAACGGGAACATTCACGAACGCAAAATTGAGCTGATCCAATGGGTCTCAGCCCTCGACAATGTGGCCGTGCTCGATGAGATCGACGACTTGAGACATCAGCATACCCGCGACTGGTGGGATCAAATCTCTGAAGACGAGAAAATGTCCATCGAGCAGGGAATAGAGGATGCTGATGGAGGCAAACTGACAACCCACTCTGAAGTGAGAGCGCTTTGGTAATTACTCCGCAAAGATCTCACCAAGGACGTCAAGAACGTTCTTTTGTGCCGCATCCTCGATCTCGCCAATTTTTTTAACCAGTCGAATTTTGTCGACCGTTCTGAGCTGATCGAGCACGATCATTCGTTCGTTGCTGAGGAAGTTGACGGCCACTCGCGTAGGGTATTTTGCGGTTGAGGCTGAGAGCGGGGCGATCATGACGTTGGCGAGGTGCTGGTTCATCTCGTCCGGCGAGATGATAACGCATGGGCGGGTGTTTTTGGCATCCCTGGTCGGGACGGCATCGAGGTTGACGAGATAAACGTCGAAACGGTTCACCATTGCCACTCCTTTTTGTCGAACGCCGTCAATGGTGTCTTGCCATCCATTTCGTCATCCTCATTTTCCGCCATCGTCTTAAAAGCCTCAGCCCAGCCGGAGCGTGCTTTCTGGGCGTTGCGGATCAGGATTCCGTCGGGGTGAAGTTCGAGGTCGACCTCGCCAGTTATGCGGCTCTCCTCTAGCAAAACCTTTGGTATGCGAATACCCTGCGAATTTCCGATCTGGATTATCTGGGCTTTCATAATTACATCGTAATTACATCACGGAATATCGTCAACCTATCGCCGGGAACGCAGCCGCCCTCGGCTGCAACGCCGGTTCCTCCGGCGTGACGGAGGATCACTACTTTTCAACTTTTTTAATGGCCACGTTTACCAGCGTCCGCAAAGCCGAACGCTTGCAGGCGAGGGCGCCTGCGTTCCCGGCTATGCGGCAATTAGCTCCAAACCATTCATATACGGCCGCAAAACCTCCGGGATCGTTATCGAGCCATCGGGCTGCTGATAGTTTTCGATCACCGCGATCCACGTGCGGCCTACGGCCAGGCCTGAGCCGTTTAGCGTGTGGACGAATTCGGGTTTGGCCCCGCCCGCTCGTTTGAAGCGGGTGTTCATTCGGCGGGCTTGAAAATCGCCGCAGTTCGAGCAGCTCGATATTTCGCGGAAGGTTTGCTGTGAGGGCAGCCAGACTTCGATGTCATAGGTCTTTCGAGCTCCGAAGCCCATGTCGCCAGTTGATAAAACAACGGTTCGATACGGTAACCCTAACAACTGCAATATCTTCTCGGCGTTTGCCGTGAGTTTTTCGTGTTCTTCTTCCGAGTTCTCGGGCATGCACAGCTTTACCAATTCGACTTTTTCGAATTGATGTTGGCGGATCAGCCCGCGGGTGTCGCGGCCATAGCTGCCGGCTTCGGAGCGGAAGCATGGCGTGTAGGCTGTGAAATATTTCGGCAGGTCGCTGGCGTCCAGCATTTCGCCGGAGTGGTAATTCGTGACCGGGACTTCGGCAGTAGGGATCAGCGCAAAGCCGCGATCGTCTTTAATGTGGAAAAGATCGTCTTCGAATTTCGGCAACTGGTTGGTGCCAAATAGTGCCGTTCGATTTACGAGGAACGGTGGCAGCGTTTCTGTGTAACCGTGTTCGGTCGTATGGATGTCGATCATGAAATTGACGAGAGCGCGGCTGAGCCTCGCACCGGCGCCGTTCATGATCGCAAAGCGCGATCCGGCGATCTTGGTTGCTCGCTCGAAATCGAGAATTCCAAGGGCCTCGCCGAGATCGACATGATCTTTTACTTCGAAATCGAATTTCCGCGGCGTGCCCCAGCGGCGTACCTCGATATTTGCCGATTCGTCGGCACCCACCGGTACGTCATCGAATGGAAGGTTCGGCAGGCCGGCGAGCAGATCGTGCATCTCGGCTTCGGCGGCATCGCGGCGAGCTTCCAGGTCGGCTTGTTTCTCTTTTAACCCCGATACCTCGGCCTTTTTGGCTTCTGCCTCATCACGTTTGCCCGATTGCATCAGTGTACCGATCTCTTTGCTGGCCGAGTTTCTGGTGGCGTTGATCGCATCGGCTTCGCCGATCACACGGCGGCGCTCGGTATCGAGCTCTACGAAGCGGTCGAGAGTGTCGACCGGGAAATTGCGTTTGCCAAGTGCCGTTCGAACGGCATCGAGATTTTCGCGTACGTAGTGAAGATCTAACATGAAAATCCTATATGGGCCTTTCATTTCTTCTTTGCGTTTTCTTTGCGATCTTAGCGGCCTTTGCGTTAAACAACAACTTTTAACGCAAAGATCGCAAAGGACGCAAAGAAGCCGCAAAGGGAAGAAACGGCATTGTTTATCGGCCGTCTATGCCCTAAAATCAAATTTTGTTCCTATCGCCGGAACTAGACGAATTTAGCAAAGTTGCCATGGTTAATAAAATTCGAAAGGCCGTTTTCCCCGCTGCGGGGCTTGGTACCAGGTTCCTGCCCGCGACCAAATCATCACCGAAAGAGATGCTTCCGCTGGTCGACAAGCCGCTGATCCAGTACGTGGTTGAGGAGTCGGTCGCGAGCGGCGTCGAGTCGATACTGATAATTACGGGCCGCGATAAAAGCGCTATCGAGAATCATTTTGATATCTCGTTCGAGCTCGAACAGCTTTTGAAGGAGCGAAATAAGCTCGACTTGTTCGATCAGGTTCGGGCCATTTCCGACATCGCTCAGATCAGCTATACGCGTCAGAAACAGGCTCTCGGGCTCGGCCATGCTATCTATCAGGCGAAGGATTTTGTCGGCAGCGAACCCTTTGCCGCCCTGCTTGCCGACGACATCGTCGACAGCGAAATTCCGGCTCTGCAGCAGATGGTGGAGGTCTACGAACGCTACGACGCGCCTGTGATCGCGACGATGCAGGTGGACGGCGAAGACATTTCCCGTTTCGGCGTGATCGATGCCGAGGAGGTCGAGCCGAACGTTTTCAAGATCCGCGACATGGTCGAAAAACCGCCCTTTGCCGAAGCCCCTTCCAATCTCGCGATCATTGGCCGGTACATCTTTACGCCTGATATTTTCGAAGCCATCGAACAAACCAAACCCGGCTCCGGCGGCGAGATCCAGATCACCGACGCGATGCGCATCCTGCTGCAGAAACGCCCGTTCTACGCGGTGAAACTCAAAGGCACTCGCCACGACGCGGGTGATAAACTCGGGTTTTTGATCGCAACGGTCGAGCTGGCATTGAAACGTGAGGATCTTGGCGGCGAGTTTCGCGAGTATTTGCGGTCGTTGGATTTAGGTTGATTTTTCCTGTCGCCGACGGCGACGAATATTAAAGTCTAGGGTGTAGCGAGTCTTCGAGCGGAACCCTAGGTAGATCGTCATTGCGTCCCCGTCCCTGAAGGGGACGAAAAGATCACTCGCGTCAATTGCTCGCCTTCAGCGAGCGAAATTTTTCGTTGCTAGAACCTAGGGTTCCGCCGAAGCGGCTGCACCCTAGGCTTTAATATTTGTCGCCGTTGGCGACCCGGACCCACTGCCGCTATGCGTCCCAAGATATATCTGCAGCAATATCAGTAAGCCGACCGAGATCAGCAGCACATACATTCCCGAATTCAGACTGCCGGTTCGATCGGAAATGAATCCGATCAGCCATGTTGACGACGCGGCGCCGAGGGTGCCCATTATGAAGAGTGGCATTGCACGGCGCGTCGCTGTTGGGCCGAAGGTTTGTGAGAAGCGGGCGACGTTGGTGGGGAAGATCCATGACGTCCCAAAACCGGCGACGGACGCGCCGAGGCTTAAGGTGAAAACGCTCGGTGCGGCGAGGATGACGATCATTCCGACGAGGACGATCACGAGCCCGAGCATCAGCATTTTGCTTTCGTTGAAGAAGCGAAAAAGGACCGGTGCGAATCCGCGTCCCAAAACAAAAAAGGTGAAATACAGCAGCGTCGGCGAGATCCAACTTGCTATCGGCGGACCTCCGACGCGCTCGGTGTAGGTGGTGAGCCAGCCGCCCATTCCGCTTTCGAAGCCGACGTGGATGAGGTTAAAGAGGGCGATCATCCAGGCGAGGGGCGTGGTCCAGATCGGCGTCAGATCAGGAGCATCATCGGGCGCGTCGTTGTTCTTTTCCTGCTGGCTGCGTCCCAGAAATATCAGGACGACGGACGCGGCTACTAGCGGAACGGCGAGGAGCCAGGTTGTCAGCCCGAGCGAATCCTGCGTCCCAAAAGCATCGACGAAAGGTTTGCAGACGATCGCTCCAAAGCCCCAGCAGAAATTGAGCACGCTCAGGGCCGAACCCGCGCGTCCGAGGTTCATTTCGAGTATCAGCATATTGATCGCCGGCAGCGTGAGGCCGATACCGATACCGTTGACGGTAAAACCAGCGAGGCAAACGGCGAAGGAGTCGAAATTCATCATCGCCATTCCCACCGCCATCAGCAGCGACCCGATCAGCGTCGCGGCAAGGAAGTTATTGCGACGTCCAAAATAGCTCGTCAAAAAGGTTCCAACCAGCGAACCCGCAAACTGTGCCGGAAAGAAAAAACTCACCTCCAGGTCGCCCAGCGAATAACGACGAGCCAGGATCGGCAGCACCTGTCCGATGAGCACGGTCGTGATCCCTGAGAGGAAAAAGACTACGTGAAGGATGATCTTTCGAAGGTCGAGCGGCATACGTAAAACGCTACAATAAAGCTATTCAAATTGAAATGCCATTCCGCGTGAAACGGTCAATAATGCGTAGATCGGTGCAAAATGCTTGAAATGACGTATTCCGCGAGGAATGCGCTACGACTGGCGTTTCCTTTACGTTCTTGGCGGCTTTGCGTGAGCCCCTCCCGCAAAGCGGCAAAGATCGCGAAGGAGATGCAAAGAAGGGAAACTAAGTGCGTTGCGGTAAACGCTGGGGTTCGCGAAAAATGCGGCTATTCGTTAGAATCAAAGGATATATCGAGTACCGCTAAAGTGTGGGCTAATAGGATAGTTTGAGCATGGCATTTTCAAGTGTTGAGGCGGCCGCGAGCGACATTCGCGACGGGCGCATGATCATTATCGTCGATGACGAAGACCGCGAGAACGAGGGTGACCTCGTCTGTGCGGCGGAGAAGGTAACTCCGGAGATAGTCAATTTCATGGCTGTTCACGGCCGCGGGCTTATCTGCCTTCCGCTGACGGAGGAACGCTGCAGCGAACTGCAGCTTTATCCGCAGACGTCGGAGAACACTTCGAGCATGGGCACGGCGTTTACTACGTCGATCGAGGCCCGCGAAGGCGTTACAACGGGCATCTCGGCGGCCGATCGGGCGAAAACCATTCTCACCGCGGTCGATCCCGCTTCAAAACCCAGCGATCTGGCGCGTCCGGGCCACGTCTTTCCATTGCGGGCGAAGAACGGCGGAGTCTTGGTTCGCGTGGGGCAGACCGAGGCGAGTGTCGACATTGCCCGCATCGCCGGTTTGCAGCCGGCGGCTGTGATCTGCGAGATCATGAACGACGATGGGACAATGGCCCGCATGCCGCAACTCGAGATATTTGCTGAGAAACACGATCTAAAGATCATTTCAGTAGCCGAGCTTGTCCGCTATAGAATCCAGAAGGAAATGCTCGTCAGGCGCATCGTCGAGGCGGAGCTGCCGACGCGATTTGGGACGTTTCGGACCATCGTTTACGAGAATGTGATCAACGGCGAAACGCATGTCGCAATGGTGATGGGCGACGTTTCTGATACAACTGAGCCGGTGCTAGTTCGCGTCCAAACCGAGAACGTGACCTTCGCGATGTTTGGCGTGACGATGGGCGAAGCGGCAGCGGCGGTCGAAACCTCTCTCCAAAAGATCTCCGAGACAGGCAAAGGCGTTGTTATTTACCTGCGGCAGCGTGAGAACAATCTGGATCTGGTGAACCAACTCCGGACCTACTCGCTAATGCAGGAGCGAGGACTTGATTTTCAGACGGCAAAGGGCGAAACGGGATACGGAAAGGTGCACGATTACGGCATCGGCTCGCAGATCCTGAAGGACCTCGGCGTCGCGAAGATAAGGCTGATATCGAATCATCCGCCGCGCGTTCATGCCCTCGATGCCTTTGATCTGGAGATCGTCGAAACTGTTCGTTTGTAATCAAGCAAACATTCGCGGGCCTGGCAATGTTGGATAGTGTACATAACGGCTGGGCTCGATGGTTTTATCTTATTTCTTTTTTCAGTTAACAGTTGTTAGTGGATAGTCAGTTTGGCTATTCACGTAATTTTGATGTCGGACGAGCAGGAAACAAAACCGGAGGAGATCGAACCTGAGCAGCCCGTGCGGAAGCGTAGGTCGCTTCGCAGGAAGTCGATCTTCGGCCTGGCGTTGGTGGCGGTGCTGGGGATCGTGCTGAGCCTTGTTTCGCTTGTTGCTTATAGATACGGAGTCTTTGATAACTACGTAAAAGGCCAATTCGTTGCGAAGATGGCTGAGATCGGGGTTGTTTTCGATGCCGATGTCTTTCGCGTAACGATAAATCCGCTTGAACTTCACCTGAATAACGCCACATTCAACGACCGCCTTTCGGGCCAAAAGCTCTTCTTTATCCGCGAAGCTCACCTCGAACTAACCGTCAGCGACCTCTACGCCTGGCAGCTTTCGCGAGACATCAGCATCGACAAGACCGAGATAACTGGTGCCGAAGCGTGGGTAACGTTTGATGAGAACGGGAATTCTAATTTTTCCAATTTGACGCTCGTAGAGGATGAACGCGGGTCGGCGGTGAATTTTAAGTACGACACGGTCGATCTTAGTTTGCGTGAGTGCGTGCTTCACTTTGGCGATCTTTCGCGAAAGATATCGGGCGATGCTAAGAATCTGGTGTTTCTGCTCTCACCCGAAGACCGAGAAGCGGCGGAGAAGCGGTATAAATTTGATCTGACCTCGACCGATTCCAACTTTGTTTATGACGTAAGCACGGTCGAGGATATAGATATTCGGGCACAGGGCATTGCACACAAGAACGGTGCTGAGATCACTCGATTTGATCTGACAACGCCAATAGGCGAGACCACGATGACGGGAACGGTGGTCGATTGGGCTTCGCCTAAATACGATCTAGATATTCAGTCGACTGTTAATCTGACGCAGGCTTCGAGCGTTCTACCGCTGGGGACATCGCTCGTTGGCGTGGGAAACTTTAAGGGGAAAGTCACCGGCGAAGGCGAGACGTATAAGGTCGCCGGTGAAGTTTTTACCGAGTCGCTTCGTGCCGACGGCGTGTCGTTAAAGGGTGCGAGCGTGAACGCGACGCTTACCGGCACCAATTCGAATTACGAGGCCGACGGAACGGCGATCGCTCAGCTTTTGACGTTTGACGACTTTCGGATCGACATGCTCAAGCTCGCGGGCAACGTCCGCGGAACGGGTGCCGATTTCCGCTGGTATGGCGAACTGCAGGCCGCGGCGGCGAACAAGGGAGACCTTTCGATCGCGGGCCTTTTCCTTTCGGACGCGCTTGCAGAATACAAGGACAAACAAATATCTGCCCAGGCCGGAAATGGCCGGGCAAAACGGTTTGCGATAGGCGATACGGAATTTGAAGATCTTACCGCAAGGAATCTCAGATTTTCGGACAACGGCGGCATTAACCTGACCGCGCCGAACGCGACCGCGCGTTCTTTTTCGACAAAGGACATTGGCCTGCGGAACATGACCGGCAGCAATATCGTCGTCCGCGATCGCGGCGACCGGACCGATGTAGGGCTGGACAATATTCGAGCCCGGTCCGGGAATGTTCAGGACGCGGAGGTAACGAACGCTGCCGCAAACAGATTTCGGTTTATCGATCGCCCAAACTCGACGTCGGTGACGCTTGAGGGCCTCAGGGCCGACCGCGTCGTAAAGGACGGGATCATCGTTGATGGGGTCGAGACGCCGCTTGCCGAGATCGAAAATACGCGAGCGGGCTTGACCATTTACGCCGACAAGTCGCGGGTCGCAAAACTTGACGTAGGTGCCGCGACTCTCGGCAGCCTGAACGTTGGCGGCATCCGCGTTTCGATCAGGCAGGGTTATGTCGAGGCGCGGACAAACGACGTTGACGCGGGAAATATAGCTCTGAAGAAAACAGATGCCCTGCCCGAAGGCGGAACGCTGGAGAACGTCAAGATCGCGAGGCCAGTGTTTATCCTCGAGCCTTCCGGCCGGTATCGGGCGAGTGCCGATATGACACTCGGCGGCGGAATGATCGGAAGTGTTGCTCTGGGAGCGGCGACGGCGAAGGTCGAAGCAAATAATGACCGCGTCGCCCTAAATCAGCTCGACGCTCAGGTAATGGACGGCCGGCTCAACGGTGAGGCGGTCATTGCACTGAACAACCGCACGCGGTCGACGCTCGTAGGTAACTTTAGTGACCTTGATATTTCGAAACTTATCGCTCTTCAAGGCGGAAGCTTGCCGCCGTTCGAAGGAAAGACGAGCGGAACGGTCGATCTGAATTTTCTGGGTACTGACGTTCGAAACTCGAGCGGCACGCTTAGCGCCGCGATCGTGGCAAATGCTGGAACCGCTGACCGTGGACTGATCCCCGTGAACGGACAGATCAACCTGTCAGCGACTAACGGCCTATTCAATGTTGACAGGGCGGATCTCAACACAGCACAAAGCAACGCGACGGCAACCGGACGTTTTGATCTGAGGAACGAAGATTCGGAGCTTAACGTGGCTCTGCGTTCAAGAGATGCGACCGAGATCGAGCGGCTCGTGAGGGTTTTGAATTTGTCGCCGACGATCGAGGAGCAGCTCGACAGCCTGCAACTACAGGTCGCGGGAAATCTCAATTTCGACGGAACTATTAGAGGGAATCTAACGGATCCGATCGTCGAGGGAAAGGCGACGCTTGATTTGCTGGCTCTTCGCGGTAACGAGCTTGGAAGTGTCTCGACCGATGTTTCAGCATCCCCTGCGGGCGTCGATCTCAAGAATGGGCGACTCGAAGACCGTTCAGGCGGTTCAGCAACGTTTGCCGTCAATATTCCGAGGGGCGGAGATAACAACGTTTCCGTTCAGGCAACGCTGAACGACATAAACGCGGGAAATCTGCTCGCGGCATTACCGATCGAACTGCCCGAGCAGATCAGAGACCTCAATGGTAAGACGAGTGGAAAGGTCGATATCAGCGGCTTACCTGACAACGCCTCGGGCGGTATAGATCTGGCAGCGGCGAACGGGACGATCGCCGGGCAGCGTTTTGACGATCTGGTCGTTAGGGCGGTATTTACCGGCACGAGCATCAACCTAGAACGGGCTGATATGCGGATCGGTGCGGGGCAGGTCACGGCTCGGGGGATCTACGACCGCGGCACAGGGAATTTTGACTTCGATCTGGGCGGGAAATCGGTTCCGGTGCCGCTGATCGTCTCGCTTTTTCCGAGTTCGGACAGTATTCCATCGATCACCGGCGACCTCGATTTTGCGGCTAAGGCGACCGGCATTTCCGATCAAACGGCGACTTACAACGTCAATTTCAACGGCGTTGCCCCGAATCTGGTCGTCGGCGAAAGCACGCTCGGCCAGGTCGCATTCAAAGGGCAAACCGCGAATCAAATCCTTACGGCCGATCTTACGGCGATCCTCGACGGCCGTCCGCAGGTGATAAATGCGTCGGTCAATTTTGGGGACGAAGACCTGCCATTCCTGGCGGCTACAGATTTTAACGACAGTCCTCTGACCCCGTTTCTCGCGTTTGTTCCTCAGCTAAAAGGGCTCGCGATCACTGGTGTTGGGACCGGCCGGGTTGAGTTTGGCGGTAAGCTTAGCCAGATCGGCCCGGACGGGAAGCGAGTGACCTCGGCTGCAGATCTAACAGGTAAAGCTGAGTTTTCGCGGCTTTCGATGCAGATCCAGGATACGCCTTTGTCGGCCGCTGAGCCGGTACTCGTCAGGTTTAATCCGCGTGAGATCGTTTTCGAACGAGCTCGTTTTTCAGGCGGCGGCTCGAATATGAGCATTTCCGGTGCCAAAGCCCTGACCGACGCGGGGAATAACAACCTCGCCATCGACGGGCGTATCAATCTGAACCTGATCAACCTTTTTGTGCGGGACACGTTTTTTTCGGGTTTTGCGGATACAGCGATCAGGTTCTCAGGGCCAAACAAAACGGCGCTCATCTCGGGCACAGCTAACATGGTGAATGGTTCGGTCGCGACGTTCCTCGGTTCTGACCGATTTACTGCCGACCGCGTCAGCGCGCGGATAATCTTTACCTCGAATCAGGTCGAGATCGAAGAAGCGGCAGGTTACCTGGGAGGCGGAAGTTTTACAGGAAGCGGTGGCGGAACGCTTGACGGATTCTCTGTTCAACGTTTTCGTTTCGCTCTGACCGGCAGCAATGTCACCGTGCCGCTTCCAAAAGATTTCGTAACGACAGGCGACGCTCAGCTTGAGATCACGGCCTTTCGAGACACTAAGGCGGAGCCGCTGCAGTTAACGATAGGCGGCCGGGTTTTTGCCCGGCGAAGCCTATATTCGAAGGACATCGACCTTGCCAACCTGGTGAGCGGACGTCGCGACGCGGTGCTTACCGGCGGAGGCTCGGGTGCGGTTCTACCGACCAGATTTGACCTGATCATCGAAGGCCGCGACGCGCTCGTCGTTAGAAATAACATCGCCGACCTAACCGCATCGGTCTCGCTGACATTAACGGGCGATACTAACGAGCCGCGAATTGCGGGCCGCATTACTGCCAACAGCGGTACGATCCTCTTTAGAAAGGACCGATACGTTGTTCAACGCGGAACGCTCGAGTTTCCGCCGGATACCGCTATCGATCCGGTTATAAATCTGCAGGCGGAATCCGAGATCGGCGGTTATCAGATCTTTGTCAATCTTTCGGGGCCGTTGAAGGATTCGGAAGAGCTGTCGGCGACGGTTCGCTCCAGCCCGGCTTTGCCGCAAGCAGACGTTGTGTCGCTCATAACGACGGGCAGCCTGACAAACAGCGCGGGCGGCATCCCGACGCTCGCCTCGACCGGTATCAATACGGCGGCCGAGATCCTGACCGATTCGATCATCAACAACCCGGTTCGCAAGGCGACTGACAAGCTTTTCGGCCTGAACGTTTTTGAGATCGATCCGCTGATCTCGGGCCAGGCGGCCAATCCGGGAGCGAGGCTGACCGTTGGGCGACAGATAAACAACAACCTGCGTGTGACGTATTCGACAAACCTTTCGCAGGATCAGAAGCAGGTGCTTGCCTTGGAATACCGCGTTTCGAACCGATTGTCGTTTGTCGCTCAATATGAACAGCGTTCGCTGACCAATGTCACCCGCAATCGTGACAATTTTAGCTTCGAGGTGAGATTGAGGAAAAGATTTTAGGCAGACAGATGCGTGACGGCGTAAAAATGCGTTTCTCTCGGCATCCGGTGCTTTGTGCGCCGGGCGGGATAAACGCGCGCCGTCTCGCGTTTCTTTCCAGCCTTTGCGGGCCGTTTCTGGTGCTTCTGCTGTTCAGCTCGGCTATCTTTTCACAGGTCCAGTTCGATAAACGTCCGATCTCACGCGTCGAGATCGTCATTGTTGCGGGATCAACGCCCGAGCTCGTCGAGCGTTATCGACTGATCGCCCGCGACGCTGTCGGGACGGTGTATTCCGCACCGAGAATTCGCGATGCGATCAGAGACCTCTATGATACGCGCCTGATCGAAACCGTGGTGGCATCGGTAATTCCGGACGCGGCTGACGGTGTTGAACTGCGGTTCGAGATCAAACGAAAGACCCAGGCACAACGTGTTTCTGTTGTCGTCGGTGAAACTCTGGGCGAGAGCATTAGCGAACAGGACCTGCTGTTCAAGTTGAATCTGCTGACGCCCGGGACTGCGATCACTGAGCAGACGCTGCAGAATAGCGCGAACGAGATACTCGAATACCTTCGCGATCGAGGCTTTTATCGCTCGGAGGTCGCCTATGAGCAGCGGCCGCTGCAGACTGCGAATGAGGTCGGCGTTGTTTTCAAGGTCACGCCGAACGACCAAACAAAGGTCAATTCGTTTGCGATCAACATTGACGGGCTGACAAAGCCGCTGAAAGAAGGCTCCCTGAGATTGAAGGTCGGCGGCCCGTTCTCGCGGGAAAGATTGCTTAGCGATGTCGCGAAGGTGCGTGAACACCTACGCGACGAGGGTTTTCTCGCACCGGAAGTGGAGGAGCCGCGAATAACCTATAACGGCGACACGAATCAGATATCGATAACTATCGCCGGCAAGGTGGGGCCAAAGGTCGAGGTCGCGGTCGAGACCGAACGAGGAAAGCTCGGCAGCAGCACGCAGACAAGGCTTTTGCCGATCAAGCGGGAGGGAACTCTCGACTATTCCGCGATCGTCGAGGGCGAACGCCGGCTCGCGAACTATTACCAGGAAGAAGGGTACTTTTTTGCGAAAGCAACGGCATATTGCTCGGTAACCCCGCAAATAACAGACGCTGAGAATAATATCCTGCCAAACGACACGATCTTTCTCTGTGGTTCGTTGGGCGGGCAGGAACTTGCGGGCCGCGAAGTAAATGTCACGTATCGGGTAGAACTCGATCGACGGCTGCGGCTAACTGATATCCGCCTACGCGGGACCGACAAACTGACGATCGAGGATGTCCAAACGGTGCTCGCATCTCAGGAAGCTAACCTGCTGGGCATCATCCCCGTACTCGGCTACGGCCGCGGCTACACCAGCGAGACGATCCTCGAGGACGATAAGAACACGATCCAGTCGCTGATGGCCGAACTCGGTTATCGACGGGCGGAAGTTCGCGTGAATCGCGGTGTTTCGCTCGACGGCGAAAACCTGATCATTACGTTCCAGGTCGAAGAAGGCGCGCCGACGGTCGTCGGGAATCTCCAGATCAAAGGAAATGTCGCTGTTCCGGCCGCCGAACTGACTGCTCAACTTCCTGCTCTCACTGGACGCAACTATTCGCGTGCGAGAACGAGGAACGCGGTCAGAAAACTCTCTGAATATTACTCAAACCTCGGTTACTACGACGCTCGTGTTACCTCAAAACTGATCGACCCCGACGATCCGCCGGATGCTGCGCAGGACAATGTCGGGATAGAGTTCAATGTCGAGACCGAAGGCAAAAAGGTCGAGATCAACCGGGTACTGATCGCGGGTAACGAGGCAACGAAAGAGGGGGCGGTGAAAAAAGCCCTCGCATTTGAACCGGGCGAGCTGCTCAGGGCACGCGACATATATCAAAGCGAACAAAACCTTTACGGTTCTGACGCGTTTTCGCGGGTCGAGATAAAGCCGCAGCCGGCGGGCGACAAGTCGGCAGACACGAGGCTGGTCGACGTGATCGTAAACCTCGAAGAACAGCCGTCGCGGCTTATCTCCTACGGCGGCGGGGCTTCGACCGATCTCGGATTGAGCGGGTTCTTCGACATTCGTCATCTGAACCTGTTTGGCAATCTCTGGCAGGGCGGTGCGCGTGTCAAGGTCTCGCAGCGGCAGCAGTTGGTGCAGCTGGATTTTATCCACCCGCGTTTTCTTCGCGATGGTGAAAAGCGTTTTGCTCCGCTTACATTCTCGGCGCAATATCAGCGCGACACGACCGTTACGCGATTCTTTCGCTCGACCTTCGATAAGGGCACATTTGGCATCGTTCAGCGGGTCGACGAAGACGGGAACCCGATAGATGAATTCGGTGCGAACGTCGGCAGCCCGACGATCAACCGATTGACACTGTCGGCCGAAACCAATCGAACCATCAGCCGCAAAGATCGCAGTATTTTATTCCTTCGATATCGGTTCGAGGATGTCCGGCTTTTCAATATCGATAGCCTGCTGGTCAAAGAACTGCTGCGTCCCGATGCGAGAACCCGCATCTCGGGTATCACGACGACCTTTGTTCGCGACACGAGGCGCAACTGCGCCATCAAATATTCTCTACTCGAAGTTATTGCTAAGGGCGACCCGGAAGAGCCGTGCCGTTATAACGCAAGCGACCCGACGCATGGCAGTTACCTGACTGCCGACTACAACGTTTCGGTCCCGGCTCTCGGGGCGAGTATCGGGTTTCAAAAATTTCAGGCGAGCTATAATTATTACTATACGTTCCCGAAACTTAAGAATACGACGGTCGCGGCCAGAGCGATACTGGGCGTCGGGTCAGTATTTTCCGAAGACAACCGTTTCACGAGTGCCAAGTTTCCCTCGCTCAACGGCCTTCTCCCCATCAGCGAACGCTTTTTTGCCGGTGGGGCAAATACTCTCCGTGGTTTCGCTTTCGAAGAGGCTGGGCCGCGTGTCGTGATCGTACCGCAGGGGACTTTTCGCAATAGTGAGGGTGAGATAGTCCGTATCGATCCGTTCACCATTCCATTTGGCGGAAACGCCTTGGCGGTCGTGAACCTCGAGGCGAGAATTCCGATCTCGAGGTCGGTTCGTGTGGTGCCATTCTATGACGGCGGTAACGTCTTTCGCCGAGCACAGGACATTTTTAGGAAACCTGAAGTTGCTCCCGGTGATGTCGTGGGACAAAACCAACTAGCCGTGTGGAAACACTCAATAGGGCTCGGCCTACGACTGAAAACGCCTGTCGGCGGAGAGTTCGGCGTTGACTATGGACATCAGCTAAACCCGCCGCAATTTCTGATCCCTCAGCCGGTCGGCCCACCGGCGATCTATCGTCTGCGTCAGGGCCACCTTCATTTCCGCTTTTCGCAAGCATTCTAGGGCTGATCTGCCAGGCTCTTTTTCAACTGTACGATGTACGAGCGAACTGCGGTGGTGTCGCTGCTGTTTGGAAAGAGCGACAGGAACTCCTCGTAAATTGCGATCGCCTCTTTATATTTTTTTTGCCGCTCGTAAACAAGCCCGAGCAATTGATAAATGACGCTCGTATCCGGTGCTCCGGAGAGCTGCTTTATTGACGTCCTTAGGTATTTTGATGCCTCGGCGAAATTAGCATCCTCAGCTTCGAAATCACCCCTTCCGCCGGCCGACTCAGCCTTGTCCTTGTAGAAAATGCCGAGCCCGGCGTAGGCTTCTGGTTGGAATCCTTTTCCTTCGGTGATAGCCCTCTTGAAAGCCGCCACGGCGAGGTCATCTTCACCATTTTCTTTCCGGACGCGGCCTTCGACGGCGGAGGCTTCGGCAAAGCCGGGACGCAGCTTTTTAGCGGTCTTTAATGCCTCGAGGGCGCCTTCGGTGTCGACCATCTCGACCAGGACGCGGGCGAGGGCGACGTAGGCGTCGGGGAAATTGGGCCGCAGCTCAATTGCCTTTCGATAGGCATCCGCCGCCTTTTCGCGGTCCTGAAACGACTGGCGTTCACCTTCCTGAAACGCGAGTTCGGCGGCGTCGGTCGTTTTGACAAGCGTTACCGCTATCTCACCTTTTTGAGCAGCGGCGAGCGGCTGACTCTTTTCCTTAAATCCGTCTGCCCGCACGCGAATGGTTTTTGCCCCCGGCGATATGGTCTTTATCTCGAGTCGGCCGTTGGTATTGGTCTTCCCCCACCCGACGCCATCGATCCAGACCGACGCTTTTGGCTCGGTGACTATGGTTATCGCCCTATATGGCTGAGCGGAAACGGCCGCCGAACCAAGTAAAATCAACAATACCGCCACCCCGAAGATCGCTTTTGAATTCTTGAACATAACTAAACTGTATTGATTCGACGGCGAGTGTCAACGATTCGTTGGTCAAAAAACTCAGCGTTCTTGCATTTTTCGCCCGTAAAACTATAATCGTTAATTCGTGGCTGGGTAGCTCAGCTGGTTAGAGCGCGGGATTCATAACCCCGAGGTCGAGTGTTCAAGTCACTCTCCAGCCACCATAAGAATCAATAACTTAGGGCAGATTGGCATCTGCCGTTTTTCTTTTAGTTACCATCTCGTGACTAAAATACCGATTTGAATCGAGTTTCTCTACAGCGCTACGTCCAGCCTCTGCTGACGCATGGACGTAGATCATGGTCGTCTTGATGTCGGCATGACCCATTATTTCCATTAGGGTGTACGCGTCGGTACCTGAATCGGCTAAGCGTGTTGCGAAAGTATGGCGCAGATCGTGAAACCGAAGGTTCTTGATCTTCGCAAAATCGACCGCAGTTCGAAAGCCCTTTTTAATGTCGATCAGTCGCCCCGCCGTTTTTGGACTCGGGAAAACGTAATCAGTTAAAAGACGCGGAATCGATCGCAAGAGTTTCCGAACAGTAGAGTTAATTGGAACAAACCGCTCTTTACTCGCTTTAGTTTTGCGAATAATGAGCCGTCCTCTCTCAAAATCTACGTCCGCCCATTTAAGACCAAAGATTTCACCCCGACGAAGACCGGTATTGAGAGCGACGATTACGATACACTGGATCAGGTCGTTGCCATCTAACGCGGCCAATAGAGCCGCTTCTTCTTCATCCGAAAGAACCCTTAGCCGTCTGTTGTTTGGCTTGAATTTCTTCACCCGAAACACCGGATTCGAATCGATTAGTTCCGCGTCTACCGCCAATGAGAGAATTTTTGATAAAACTCGCAAATGGTTGTTAACCGTAGCTAGACTGCGAGGTCGTTCTTTTTTCTCGCCATCCGGTCCGAACACAATAGGCTTTGCTAAGAACCACTGCTTAAATTCCTCGATTAGGGAAGGGGTTAGTTGTCGAATTGTCTTTCGGCGAAAATAGGAGACCAGTTGGCGACATATGTATACGTCGCTTGCAAACGACTTCTTATTCGCTTCAGAGTACGGCAAAAATGAGTCAATAATAAAATTCTCAAAGAGCTTATCAGGCTTTGCTTCGAATCCGTAAGCCTGCTGAAACACCTGATTCATGATTACGGCTTCAGCTTGTTCGGCTTCTTTCTTCGTTCTGGCGAATTTTAGTGTCCTCACAATTCGTTCGCCCTGGTAATAAAAATCACTGACCCATTTGCCAGTATCCTTTCTTTTTCTAACTGTCACTTTTCTACCTCCTTTCTCACGCCGTGTGCGAAGGTGGCGTTTTTATTTTAGTCCAACTTTAATAGTTTTCTATATCGAGAATCCTGATCTTTCTTACTTTTCGGCGATTTCTTATCGATTGTCAGCGGAGACAACGTAACGGACGCCTTTCGTTTCGCAGAATGATCTTGCTTGCCGATCAGCACAAGTTCGCTACGATCAAATAGGTACTCCCGGCCTGGGCGATAAAATGGTACGCGCCCCTCTCGCACCCATCGGTAAAGCGTCGATGAGGTTATACCAAAGAACTCGCGGGCTTCTGCGAAATTGAGTCTTTGCCCTTCAGGTTTTTGTGGTTGCCTTTGCTCGGGCTTCGGCTGGACGAACTCTCGCAGAAAACCCAGTAGTCCAGGCAGGCCGAACACCCTGACCTTTTCAAGATGCTCCACAGGGACACCTGATTGGATCTTCGACGTGATCAGTGGAATCTTTTTCTGATTTGATACAACAACGGCTACATAGTCATATCCGGCAGTGAGGCATTTCAGGACATTTGTAACTTCATAGTCGATCGTCGTAACCGACACTTCGCAGGCGACCCTTAGATTTCCCTTTTCAAGCGAGACATCAATACGACCGCCGTCGGGCAGACTGTGCTCAATACTTGCCCTGAAACCGTTTGTTTCGGCTACTCGCTTTATTACCCCCTGCATCTCTTGATGATGAGGCCCGGCGCGTCCGACGTTTTCACCTGATGCTGTCTCTACTTGAATCGGTTCAGACGCTTGTTGAGCGTTTCTATCACGATCGAGTACCGGCTCAATCGTTGCCACCGCAGTTTGCTTTCGATCCTCTATCGCCTGAACAATTTCCGGTTCCCGATCGGACACCGGTATAGCGGCAAACTGTTTTCGCGTTTGCTCGATTATTCTTTTCTTCCGGCTTTGTGCCAATTCAGGGTTGACCGAAGGTAGCTGGAAGGTTTTGAGGTTAAAGTCATAATTCGAACGCTCTATTCGAGCAACGGCTTCGCCGATTCCAAGGTTCTGTAGAGCATCGGCATCAAAGCTCGAAAATCCGCTTGCGAATAGCTTTGCGTCCGCGTCACCGAGACGGAAACATATTCTTGTGTAGCAGTTCGCCATCACGCTTGCCGCCACCTCTTGGCTACGACTTTGAATTTGCCGCCATTCCTGATGGCTTAGCGTTAGGCTGATGTTGAACTTTCGATTTCCAGATAAGCTGGCCTCTAAACTCGGTACGATCAGGTTGTGAAATTCGTCAATGTAGATGGCGAAGAAAGGTCTATCTGTCGTGTTCTGTCTCGAAAGGGCTATCTGATGGAGTTTTGTGATAAACAGCGAACCCAGCAGGTGCGAGTTTTCGACGCCCAGAATTCCTTGAGAGATTTTTACAAGCAGGATCTTCCCACTATCCATGATTTGCCGAAAGTTCAGCTTGCTCGATTTCTGACAGACAATATTGCGGATCATTCTTTGTCTGAGAAACGTATCGAGCCGGATGATGATCGAAGCGTTTGGTTTTCCGGCGATCAACGGAAACTCGTTTTGCCAGAAGTAGCGGATCGATTCGTCTCGTACCGTTTGCAGGAACTCTTCACGGAAGCCGCGGTCGACCAGGAATCTTTTGAGATCAAGCAGTGTGCCGCCACGCTCGCTCTCCAGAATTGCGAGAATCGAGTTTGCACACACTGCATCCATTAAATCGCCCCAACTTGTCGACATCCTCTTAAAGGCCGCGACCAGATCGGACGATATGAGCGTCTTCTCAAGATCGTTGTGAGCCTGCAAGATGTTCAAACCGATTGGGTACTCGCTATCGGAAGGATCGAAAAGGATGACATCCTTGATGCGGTTTTCAGGCACATGTTCACAGATAGAAACGACTAGATCGCCATGCGGATCGATAACGCAGACGCCACCTGCACCGTGCTCGATATCCTGAATAATTGAGCGAAGCAGAAGTGTCGTTTTCCCCGAGCCGGTCGTGCCGATAATGTGAACATGACGTGTCCGCTGGTCATTCGACAGCGTTACGGCATTTGTCTTTCCGTCGTGGGTATTCTCACCAATCACCAGCCGGTTGCCGATGGCTGTTAGTGGAAGGGCTTTTGTCACCAAACGCGAGCGATTCAGCTTTTCGACGGCTACGCCAGATGAAGGCAGATGAACAAAGGCCGCGAGTTCCGACGTATTCAGAAGCATCCCCGATCGATAGTTTGTGCGGCTAAGGATCGATAATCGATGGTCGTTTTCTGAATAGCCGTCATTACTTAGAGCGATCAGTTCGTTTCCGGCTGGATCATCGAAGTTACGGAGATTTCCGCCAACCTGCCTGATAAGTTCCCAAGCCCGCTGCCCATCACTCGCCTGGGTCACAAGTCGCAGTGATGCGGCAAACAGTGAGGACGATAGTTTCGCTTTCAGGCTTGGTAAGAAGTTCGAGATCCTCTCTTGAGTAGCCTTTGTGTGAGGGCCAGTTTGTAGCTTGTTAAGTTCGCCTGCCCAGTCCCCTTTTACCGGAAGGAAGAGAACCTGGAGGACAGCTTTTTCGGTCTCTTCTAACGTTGCAAGCGAGCCTATCAAACCGCCCATCGGATCGGGATTAAAAGAACGAAACACTCGAAGCGGCAGAACGAAACTCTTCGCAAGACCGAAGTCCGCTATCGCTGTCGGTTGGCTGGTTACAAATTGAGAGGCCAGAAATCTAGATCGTTCAACGATCTGTACTTCAGGGAAGAACGTCTTTAACTGACTCTTTAGATAGCCCGCACGGTTCGGATCGCAGGCTATTTGCAACGAGATACCTAACGAATCAGCGATTATTTCGAAACTAATAGGGTCTTTCGCAAAACCGATACTCAGAAGAAATTGTTCAAAGGTTGCCGGACTTGTATCCAGTTCCCGAGGTAAGACAATTTGCAGTTCAGTCGCATTCGTTTTTCGATAATACGGCGAGGGTTTTGGTATATCGGTTGCGATGCTTTCCACCCCCCTGCTCAGCAACCTGACGGTTTCGGTCCCGGTCTGTCGATTCCTGGTCAAAAATCCTGAGATACCGCCGCCCACTCTCGCATCGTCATCAATCCGCTGGGTATCTCTAACTACCGGAGAAATTCGAGAGAAAGGTGGCTCCAGTTCAACCGCGTAATCCCATCGCCCCCAGCCGCGACCGTTGCGTTCCCAGACTTCGAATGCTTTGTAGAAGGCTTCATCATCCATAGAACTCTCGCAGAAGAGGCTGCTGTTCGTTCTCCGCCAATGGTCGGATTCCTCGATCGGCTAGAGCTTCGGTTGCCTCAGTCACGCACACCCGAATAGCCTGCTCAAAAGCAAAGTAGACATCCGTTCGATAAAATGTCGGTGTTGAAATTACTCGTTCGGCAAGTACGCCGAGATAAGGTATTTGAAAGACAACCACCCAAACACGCCCGGGCCAGATCGAATAGCGCCATGAAACGAGAAGGCCGTTACCTACCCGCACGGCCCCGATAAAGCAGACTGCATCCCTGAATCTAACCAGCAAATAGATCCGGCGTGACGAGAGCAGATGCCATTCAAGACGCGATACTCTGGACAGTTCCACGCCAACCATCTGTCTCGCTTCAAATGCGGCTTCGATCACGGCATAAAGCTCAAGCGGGGTTACAGGATAATTATCAAGATACAGTTGACGCGTTCGATAGTCAGGGTTTGTGGTAACGACGGTTGTTCCGAGCCACCGAATAGCCCGATAGGATTGCCTGAACGGTTCGACAAAGACCAACCGCAGAGTCCCACCCAACACTCGTCGCAAAAGCCGATTCTTCGGAAACAAGTTAGTATTTAACCGAGAGACGCCTACTGCGATCAGTACTACGAAGAGAATCAACGGAAGGCATCCAATGATCGCTGTTAGAAATTCGTTCATCTCTCGTTCCCGTTAGTGACTTTGGTTATATGCCTCAGTCAAGAAATGTTCGACATATGAGTAGGCTTCAGAGAAGTTGGCCGCGGGTTTGTCGAAGTGAAGCTTGAACCATTTGTCGTTGGGCCGAAGAAGTTGCAGACAGCGTCCGTGCTCGTGGCGGCTAACAAACCGTGGCGGATCGTAGAGATAAACATCGGTTGTCCTGCCGCCGCGTCTTATTACCTGGCCATGTACTCCCATTTTGATCGAACCACGGCGATCGTAAACAAGAAATCGGCCTGAAAAGGTTTCGCAGGAACCGTCGTACTCCCTTATCCAATCGAGTGGCCCGGCCACATTCTCGACGAACCGTATGATGTTGTCCGCTAACTTACCCATCGCGATTACTCCTTGTGTGTCGAACAGACCGGACAATCGTCACGGCGTTTGATGACACCGGTTCGATCCGGTGCTATCCCTGATAGGTCTGCTTCGCGCCAGTTGAAAAATGGTATGCTCCCCCACCCCATGATCGCTCTGTGCGTAAAAAAGATCGTTAACGCGGAGGCCAGAAGGCAGCTTGAGATAATCGCAGATGCGCACGGTGCTACCTGTTCAGGATCGAGGTTCGGTAGTGCACACCAAAGACACGGTTCTAGCCTTGATGCGCTTTGCAAGAACGCCTGGCACCTCATCCCGTCCCTTGAAAGCATTGTGAAGACGGCTGGTATGCTTCGCTTTCGTGCTTCCCGAACGACTTGAATACGACATTCGTTGTTATCCACACCCGCAACAAAGATATCTGCCGGAAGCGGATAGGCTTCAAGTGCCTCTTCAAACCGTAGGCCAACCCCCGTCACCACCGCGCCGCCAACCGCTTGCCCAGCGAGTCGTCTGGAAAGTGCCTTGCCTTTCAAACGCCCAAGATCGTCCGAATCAAAGAACTGTCGCGACAGGTTCGTTCGATCTACTTGGTCATCGTCGATCACACAGATCGACTTTGCTCCGCTTCTAGCTAGACCAACACCAGCCCATCCGCCCAGTCCTCCCGCCCCGACAAGTACAATCCGTGCCTCCCCGAGGAGCTTTTGATCGTGTGCCGGAACGCCGTCGTGCCGAGCAAAGAGATCAGGTTCCGCCGGATGCGTTGCCACTATTTCCTCCGACTGATAAACCTCAATGGGATTCTCCGCCTCCGGGAACGCCGGCAGAGTGTCCACAACATTTGTCTCCAGAATATTTCCTTTTCCGATCGCTTTATCTTCCATTTCGTTATGCTCCCTAACAAGCCAATCTGTAAACACTTTCTTCCGCTGACACGACCTCTATGCCGCTCCCCTCGATCTCAATCACAACATCCCCGGCTTCGAGAGCCGTTCCCCAAAATCGGATGTAACGATCTCGAACGATAATTGCCGATACAAGATTCGGCGAATAGTCCCTTAGCCAGTCGGCATGTTGGGTTGTATCTATGGGACTAGGGTACGTCGATAGGCTGCCGGATCCGGGATGCGAATGCACCCATAACCCGAAATACGTATCAGACTCGGCCATCGCGATCAATGCCCGTCCGAGGCGGTCTGGGTCCGCTACCACACGGCTTGAATTCGCTGAGCCGGTTACATCGAATAGTGCTTTGACGCTTATCTCGTTCCCAATCTGCCGCGCTGCTCCGACGATCATTCTTTCCGGTGGGAAAAGCGACTGTCCGATCTGCATGAGCATCGCGGACGACAAGACCAACTTGCGCGGCGAAGCGAACTCCGGCAGCTGATGCGGTTCAATCTCTACGCTCAGGTCCGATCGACGTGGATCTAGCGCCGGGAGCGAGCTGAGCTTGAGTTCCGTAATAACATTGAACTCGTTTTTGATTTTCTGCTTTGCTGTAAAAAGCAGGTTTGATGTCCGAAGCACCACTTCCCCGGCGTCCATAGATCCGGAAATAAGCCCCGACCGAATCAAGTTCATCGCATGTTCGATTTCAATATCGATTAGACTCAAGGAGCGTTCAGCATCGATCCACTCCTTTGAATTGCAGACTCGTCGGACTACGGCATCCGTATTCGTTAGATTGTCGATCGCGATCTGTAGTTCCCTTACCGGATAAACGTCCGCCGAACGGCGAGCCAGAATCGAAAGACTTCGCGCTGATTCACGTCGAAGACTCGTCGCAAGCCGTTTTAGAGTCGGCCTCGCATCGCGAGATGGTCGGGCTATCAAGTTCGCCGCCCGTTCCGATACCCTGATGATCGTCTTTAACATATCGATACTCCCTGCTCGACTATTTAGCGGTTGAACGATTCGTCGAGTACCTGCTCCATATAAAGAATCGCGCCGTCGACATTGCTGGGGGCGCGGCGCCAGTGCAAAAGGAACCAGCCCGTGCCTACGCCGACTTGTTGAAAACAAGCGGAATGTCTGTGACGGCGAATTTCGACAGGCGGATTGTGGATGTACGCAGTGATCTTTCCGCTTCGCTCTTTTTCAATCCGTCCATAGAATCGCCGCGTTCCAACCTGATAATGGCCTTCATACAACTCCTTCCGGCCATCCATTCGCCGCGTCCAGCCGCGTTCATCCCAAGCCCCTCTACGCGGCGGGCGCATTTCAAGAGCCTTAACTGGAGCGATCCGAACCGCCTCTGTCGGTGTAACCTTGATAACCCGAGAGGGCTCCACTAATATGGCGACCGATGGACTGATCCGAATAGGGCGTGTTGGTTCAATTACGATTGCCATTTTTCTGTTCTCAGGTCCTTAGAATGCCGGCGGCGGACTAATGCCTCCGCCGGGTTAGTTAAGGGTTGTGAAAAACTACGCACGAAAGCTCTCGCCCGCTACCACATCGGATTTTGTAGCAAAGACTTTCTGCCCGTCCGAAACCGCCTGATAAAGATCGTCGTTAAAATCGAAGGCTCCTCCCTCAGGCTTACTAAGCTGAAATCCGTCAAGATTAAGCTTGGCCAACACGTCTCTTGGTTTTATTCCGGGCATGAGCTCCACGTCAGTGTGTTCCCGTTTACCGTCTGTTCCCGCCACCGAAATTGTGATTCGTTTCATATTTTTCTTTCTCCTACTCGTAAGATAGTCACGGCACAAAAGGCAATTGACTTTTATCCTGTAACCACTACAATTCTGGACATAGGAGCACCTGAATGTCCCTAAATCTCTGTGGAATTTCTACAGAGAAATTCCCAATTTTTTCCAAAGTAATTCCTAATTGATATTGGAACAGCCGTGGATCAAGATGCCTTAGATTGTATTGAGTTCGATGGATTCACACTGAACCCAAAAGACCGACTTCTCTTTGAAAAGAATCGAAGGATAAACCTTGACGGAAAAGGATTTGACATTCTGGTTTACCTTGCGTCCCGGCCAAGATTTTTTGTAACTCACCAAGATTTGTTAGACGGCGTTTGGGGAGCCGATACGTTCATTGAAGAAAGCAATATTACCGGATACATAAGCAAGATCAGAGATGCTCTGGATGATAACGATCGCAAGAATCCGAAATTTATTGAAACGGTTTTTGGTCGGAAAGGATATCGGTTCGTTGCCAGTCAAGTCAGAAGAGTACCGTGCTATTTGGACGGTGATCCGGTCAATTCCCCGAAGATTCGTTTAGAAGGCAGCTTTGAGATCGAATCTCATAAGTTCGTTCCCATTTTTTTAGCCTCGAATTGTTACGGGCGGATTGAATCCCAAGCGCAACAAACCCTATGGACAGAACATAAGCCGATACCGAGTGAAGACGGAACACTAAACATTCTACCGACAGGAGTTGGCGTTTGGCACATTAAGGAAACGCATTCTTTCACCACTCTCACGGACTTGGCTAGCTGGAGACGCGAGACTTATCACGATATCACTGAAGAACGTCATGCAATATTTGGCCGGACTCAGAATATCCTGTTGACAATGGGCACTTCTGTGCATGGATGTCCCTTTTCGGCGCTTCGCGGAAAACCGGGATATGTTCTTTCGTTGTTAGTCCTTAGATCCCCGCTTTGGAATGAGCCCCAGGAACTTAGGACAGCCCTAAAACTTCTGTCCTGTTTAACGTCGCTCCGAACGATAAGCGTCGATTCGGTATCACGCGAAGAGTCCATTCGTTTGGAAGCAGAGATTTTAAGAAATGACCTTCACTTTCCAGATGTTGTCGAATTCGGTTTGTCGGGGAACAGCGTCGGGTTTGCTAGTTGGGCCGGTGTCTCGTATCACGAACTCACCGAGCAACGATACAGCCTTAAAGAACGTATAGTTGAATTCGAGATTGCGGTACAAGGTCTTTGGTGGTTTGCCTCTTGCATTAAGCAAACATGTTTGTCGATAGATCCGAAGGCAAAATCGACACTGCAAGGGTCGATAGATGTGATGATTCGCCAGTTTGCTAGACTCAAAAATATCGGTGGCACCGAGCCGACGCCGCAGCGCACTATGTGCGAAGCGATTTTGCTGACCAGCCGTCTTGAAGCTCTTATGGACGACACGATCAAGCTTTACAATCAATTGTGACTTAAGAAAGTAAGGAGAATCACTATGGTAAACATTCAGAACGCCGTGTTGGTAATAATTGACATGCAGAACGGTTTTTTAGGAAGCCGATCTAAGCATGTCATCCCGAATGTCGTACGCCTAATCGAGGAGTGCAAGAGCAGGAACATCTCCACGGTTTTTACCCGCTTTCATAATCTTGAAGGCAGTCCATATGAAAGATTGATCGGCTGGAAACGTCTTCGATCTGCACCGGAAACGGCTTTAACAGCAGAGATGATTCCGTACCTTGAAACAGTCATCGACAAAGAAATTTATAGCGCCTTCGTTCCGAAATTCAATGATCTGGTTGCAGCGAATAATTGGAATACCTTCATCCTTTGCGGTGTCGCAACAGATAGTTGCATTATGAAGACGGCCGTAGACGTATTTGAGCGCAAGTTCATACCGCTAGTAATCTCGGATGCATGTGCGAGCCATGCTGGAGACGAAGTCCATAACGCCGGCCTGATGATTTTGGGGCGTTTCATCGGAAAAGGTCAGATTCTTACGACTGACCGACTTCTAAACCTGCTTGACGTGGGGTATGTAGCAGCAAACAGTTAACTTCAAAAACCGTGGTATAATTGAGGTATATTCACTATCATTCATTAATTCCTTCGTCTAATGTCCGCGAAAAAAGGACTTCGCCTTAAAAAATATACCCGCGAAGACAGGAAGAATCTTCCAAATCGTCGGATAACAAACCGATCGATTGCAATCATAAACATCATTCGCAGATATAGGTTCATCCCGACTTCGATGATCGTTAGGCTAGTCAACGGAGATATTAGGACAACCGAGCGACATCTGCAGAATCTTTATCATCAGGGCTTCGTAAACCGTTTTGCTTTTCCGTCGAGTTTCTATCCGACCGAGTTTAACTACTACCTTGATGACAAGCGATCGCTTGCGCTTCTAACGAATGCCGGATACGAGATCGATGACGACAAGGATCGCGAGGTCGTGCGGCGAAACCGAGAAAAGCGGTACGCCGAAATTACGCTCGGAAAGCAAATGTTAAAGATACAAGGCAGGCTGATGCATTTGCACCACGAGCTAATGATCTCGCGTTTTCACTTTATGCTCGAAAAAGCGTGTGAGAAATCCGGCGATAGGGTGAAATTGCTTGGCTTCTATCAAGGGTCGGCTTTGTGGAATTCGGTTGAGGTCTCAAGGTTAGCGTTTGACTCTACTGGCACTCCGACCGAGACGGACGGGAAAGAAATACTGCCGCACCGTCCGGATGCCTTTTTTGGGCTGTATTTCACTGACCGAACAGGAGAAGATCAAAATCAGTATTTCTTCTACGAAGCCGATCGGAAAACAACGTCGGTCAAGAAAATGCAACGAAAGCTCCGTAGCCATTTCCATTACACGGTGAAGCAGAAGAAACACACGGAAAACTACGGTGTAAAAAGGATCAAGGCGGTTCTGGTGGAATCGGTTGATGAGCGTTGGACTAACGTGCTCCGCATGAGCTCGCGTCATCCGGTCGTGTCGGGACGAAAGCCTAGCCCCCTGTTTTGGTTCACGCCATCGAATTTAATATTCGAGAAATTAGTTTCCGCGAAAGAAAAAGGTGTAGACAGGCAAGTGTCCCTTTTTCTTGAGAAACCCGAAAGTGTTTTAGACAAAATCTGGGCGACCTCGCTGGAGAGCGACGATGCCCCCGAACTTAGATCATTAATTGACTAATTCTATGTCAGGAAATTTCAAATGCCCGATTTGCAGACGGTCTTTCCCCAGGGTAACAGCCCTCACGTCACATTACCGCGATCACCAGACCCCGACGAAGCACTGCAATATTTGCGGAGCGAATTACGGCAAGGGTGGCTATCATCGTTGTTGAACGCAAGGCGGGAAAAGTCACACGTCTGAAAGGACGCTCCAATAAATTCAGTATCAACGATCGAATAGCGATGGCGCGCGTTAACAAGGCCGTCATGGTAGATAAAAGTTAGATGTTCCTTAGGGGGGGCAGGAGTATCGAACTCCAATCTCAAAACCAGGAGGAATTATGCTAAACACTATCATGTGGATCTTCGCTTACATTTTATTGTGGGTACTCACTTTAGTTTTAAGCGCGAAGCTTATAATGCGAATTTCACAACTAGAGCCCCTTTGGGCAGTCGTAGAAAGATATGGTAAGACGATAATTGTGGCCGCGATAAGCGTCTCGATAATATCGATTGCAGTGGCTTTCAGCGATTCAATCTTTGGATTTTTATCCGTTGGCTGGAAGTGTGCAATTATTGTCCTTTCAGCCTTTTCCCTCGCTTTCGTCTACCCAGTCTTTCGTTATGTAGATACTCTGCTAGGAGCGATTCGGGCATGCCCATAACAGCATTTGCGTTCCGCGCTATAATTAGACGCCGTTCTTTTTTTAGGAGGCGTCTTTTTTATGGGAAAAGAAAAGTCAAAGATGGATCGGTTTAGAAAATCGGCTAAATTTATTCTTGATGGTATGGCGACACACAAGCGCGTCGTATTAGCTCAGATCATACCAATGAGAAGATGTGATCTCGCCTGCACTTATTGTAACGAACGAGATGATGACTCGAAGCCAGTACCTATAGAAGAAGTAAAGGAATGGATAGATAAACTAGCCGAGTTCAGAACGATTAACATCACAATTTCGGGGGGTGAGCCAACATTACATCCGGGTATATATGAAATAGTCAGTTACATCCGATCGAAGGGTATTATGGCCGGACTTATAACTCACGGCCGGACCCTAACCACGAAAAATATCGAGAAGCTCAATGCCGCAGGACTGCAAGATCTTCAGATAAGTATTGACAACGTGCATCCTGATGTCGTTTCAAAAAAAAGCCTCAGTTATTATGAGGAGAAAGGAACTTTGCAGAATTTAGCGGAACTAGCCCAATTTGATGTCAATCTAAACTCTGTAATCGGTAGCGATATCCCTCATCCTGAGGACGCGCTTACTATTACAAAACGTGCAAAGGAGCTAGGTTTTGGCAGTACCGTCGGAATCATACACGATGGGGATGGCCAGATAAGGCCATTCAGTGGTGATGTTAAAAAAATCTATGATGAAATAATTCAGATTACAGCCAAGTCACGACTGCAATTTGCCCACTATAGCGCAAAGTTTCAAAGAGATTTGTTGGAGCACGGTGAATCGTTGTGGAAATGTCGAGCTGGGGCTCGATATCTATACATTTGTGAACATGGTCGCATACAGTGGTGCTCACAACATCGCGTGTGCAAAGACGGCGCAAAACACGGAGATCCTGTTGCAAATTCCGGCGTGCTTGATATTCCTCTAAAGGATTTCACCTGGGAGGAGTTTGAGCGTCAGTATTCGACAGAGAAGTGGTGTGCGCCAAAGTGCACAATCCAATGCGTTCGCCTAGTGGGGATTTTTGACCGCGTAGGCCGTTCGCAAGTTCCTTTTAGTGAATATCAATAATAAAATGCGTTGACGTGACGGCAAAGGTAATAATCCAAAAACTTGCCGACGGCACATCGGCTGTCAAAAAACCCATTGAAAAACCGGTCGCAAAAACGGCCGGTTTTACTGTCTAAAGACTAATGAGTTTTCCGGTGTCAGAAAACTAATGTTTATTGACTGCTACAAGCTCAGATTCTATCTCAGTCACCCAGCCTTATCAGAGACTGTTTTTGTGCCTTTATCCCGTCAATGAGTCCGACAACTTTTTGAGACGTTAAGATGCAGAACCCTATCGACAGGAACTCTGATCTTTAGCGTAGGCCCGCCTAAGTTCGGTGAATGCTTTCCGCGCGTGGACGCGTCGGGGACGACGCCGCGAACTTCGATCTATTTTGGCTGAGTTCGACAATGTCGAAAGACCTCGCGAACGAACCTTCATTAGTTCCCGATTAAAGCCTGTAAATCACCAATCCTCCCATTTTCCAAAAATATTTTCGAAAAAATGCAAAAACTTCTTGACATATGTTTAACGTTGTTGTTTAATTGCGATCATAGATTATTAAATATCATCCAAGTCTCACCTCGGATGAGTCGTTACGAAACTTAAACAGACCGGCTCTAGATGTAGTCAGTCAGGAGGTTACCTATGTTTTTTTCTCCATCGGCATCTTCGCTCAAGGGACGAGATCGTCTTAATATCACTTCAAGAAACATTCACGGTAAGCCGGGCCGGGTATGCTGTCTACTAATCGTATCGATCGTAACCGGTCTTGCGTTATTCAACTTGCAAGAAGCAATGACAACTGGTGTAGCCGCCAATCCGCACGCACGGTTCGGTGAGGGGCGGGCATTATTCGGACCGCCATCGCTAGATCGGAACTTAACCGTCCCAGAGATTCTAACGGTTCCCGTGAGTTCAGACTGGATCCAAAAAGTTAATGTCACTGATACCTCGACGACGCTAACAAAAACGGGCGGCTGCGATGGGTGCGCCGATGCTGGAGCGATCAGCCAAAAGCAGCTCTCAAGTGGCGACGGCTACATGGAGTTCACAGCGAGTTCCGGCAGCTACGGCTACATCGGCCTCGGCACCTCGACCGGAAGTACAACGACCCATACCGAAATTAACTTTGGCATCTCATTTGGGAGCGGGGCTTGGCAAATCCGAGAGATCGGGTGGACCTATAAGGCAGATGGATCTTATTCGAACGACGACGTGTTCCGCATCGGTGTTGAGAGCGGCCAGGTTGTCTATCGCAAGAATGGGTCTGTTATCTACACAAGCTCAACATCGCCAACCTACCCTCTGGTGATCGATACGAGTCTCATGCCCGCCGGAGCGAATATCTATAACGTAATCGGGGCTTTCTAGTCCTTTAACCTAAACGGCATTTCGCTTTATCGGGTAGGGACGATCGGTAAGGAAGATCATCGTTCGCCTGGTTAGCTGCCTCATCAACAATACTGAAACAACTCACTCAGGAGGGAGTCATGACTACTTTGGTAACTCGCTGCGTCAATAGAATTGCGTCTTTTTTTCAGATATCGCTCGACCGTAGAGTAACGAACCGAAAGCCTTTTTTGTCTAGGCTTTCGAGGAGGAAAAGAGCGGCGGTGTTATTGCTAATCTTCACATTAGTGATCAATGTATTTGTGGTCATCCCTCCAGGAGCGGCCGAAGCAAAGGGATCTTTGCCAGTACCGAGTGACTCTCTAATGCAGTCAGCTCATACGGGACTGTTTCCGAAGGATACCCTGGGATCGTTCTTGGCCTTTTCCAAACTGAACGATGGTAGGGCAGGGCTCCTTTCAATGGCACAAGCACTCAGCTCATCCTTACTCTCGGTCAATCCGCTCTCGCCACCCCCACCGGATCCGGTAACTTGGATTAACAAAGTCAATACGACATCGACATCGACCACCTTGTCTAAAAGCGGTGGCTGTAACGGCTGCACGGACTCAGGCGCGACCAGTCAGGAGCAGCTCTCAAGTGGCGACGGCTACATGGAGTTCACAGCGAGTTCTGGCAGCTACGGCTACATCGGCCTCGGCACATCAACCGGAAGCACGACGACTCACACGGAGGTTAATTTCGGGATAAATTTCGATGGGACGACTTGGACCATCCGCGAGATCGGCTGGTCGTATAAAGATGAAGGCTCTTACTCCGCAAACGACGTGTTCAGGATCGGAGTTGAGAGCGGTGAGGTTGTCTATCGCAAGAATGGCTCTGTCATCTACACCAGCGCAACATCGCCAAGTTACCCGCTCGTCGTCGATACAAGTCTGATGCCATCGGGGGCCAACATATACAATACGACCGTAAGTTTTGGCGGAGGTGGAGCAACACCAACACCTACTTCAACACCCACACCAACTCCAACTCCCCCGCCCTCGGGAGCGGTAATTTGGATCGAAAAAGTTAACGTCACGGATACTTCGACGACCCTTACAAAGACCGGTGGCTGTGACGGCTGTACCGATGCTGGAGCGATCAGCCAACAACAACTCTCAAGCGGCGAGGGGTACATGGAGTTCACAGCGAGTTCTGGCACCTACGGATACATCGGCCTCGGCACATCAACCGGAAGCACGAGCACCCATACCGAAATAAACTTTGGCATCACATTCAGCGGCGGGAATTGGACCATCCGCGAAATCGGCTGGTCGTACAAGGACGAAGGCTCTTACTCGAACAACGACGTATTTCGTATCGGTGTTGAGGGCGGACAAGTCAAGTATAGAAAGAACGGAACCCTAATCTACACTAGCGCCACATCCCCGAGCTACCCGCTTGTCGTCGATACAAGTCTGATGCCATCGGGGGCCAACATATACAATACGACCGTAAGTTTTGGCGGAGGTGGAGCAACACCCACACCCACACCAACTCCGACTGCGACTCCGACGCCCACTCCAACTCCAACCCCCGCTCCTAACCTCGTTGCGGCCCGATTACATCCGAAAAACGCAACCGGCGGAACAAATGTATACTCACAAAATTTTGGCTGGGGAACGTCTCTCGTGAGCTTACCCGGTCGATCAGGCTTGGATCTTAATTTAGGTTTAAGCTATAACTCGCTCGTATGGATCAAAGATGGTTCATCCATTTACTTCAATCCCGATTCCAACAACGTTTCGCCCGGTTTTCAGTTCGCTTTCCCGATCGTCGAACCGGCTTACTACGACTCGGTAAAGAGTAAATGGATTTACCTTATGGTTACGCCTTCGGGCGAACGCGTGGAGTTTCGGTCAACAGGTGTTGATTACGATTACGAAACGGTCAACTCGACATATGCCAAGTTGGTAACGGCCTCAAGCAGTAGTCCGACCTCCCTGACAGTTACGAGCACTGATGGAACGCAAATGAGCTATGCCTTGAAAGGCGGCCTATTCAAATGTACGAAAATCATGGATCGCAACGGAAACTACATCTCTAATGCGTACAATCCGACCCACCACGTCCTAGAGACGGTTACCGATACTCTTGGCAGGGTCATTACGATCAACTATGAGAATAATGTCTACCCGACCACTATCACGCAGACATGGTATCCAAACGGCAATGGCTCGGGTACACCCCACACCTGGGCTACGCTCTCTTATACAAACACGACATTGAACGTCAGCTTCGCGACCGGCTTGACCCTTCAAGGAGCAACAAACAATTCGTCGATCAAAGTGCTCGATAAAATAACGTACGCCGACGGAAGTGCGACGAAGTTCGACTACAATGGCTACTTGCAGGTGACGAAAGTCAGCAAAATCGCTGCTGATTCACCCTCTCACGTCCTCAATTATACTTCGACCAATCTCGACGCGGTCTCAGGGACTCAGCAAGATTGTCCCCGATTTACATCTACGAAAATCTGGGCCGAGAGCTTCAATGTGGTTAGTGGCACAGCCCAGCCGGTGACCGTGACGAACTCTGCCCCTGCGAGTTCGACGTTCAGTAGCCCGAATGGCAACGAGGCAACCAGCGTAGTAAAGATCGAGGTTGTGAATCACCCGAATAATAACCTTTATACACGCCAGCACTTCGGGCCTTCCGGTTATTTGGAGGGATTAACTATCGCAACCGAAGATTGTATCGGCACAGACTCTAGCTGTTCTGACCGGAAGCGGTGGTCGTGGAATGAATTCACGCAGGATAATACGTCGCTTTCGTACATTCTGAATCCGAGAATCTACCATACTCAGATTGGCGACGGCGTGAATACCAAAAAGACTACGGTCGAGTATTTGATGCAGAGTGGTAGTAGCACCATCTCGCGGTACGGACTGGTTTCAGCGGTTTACGAATGGGATCAAGGTTCCGCTCTACGGACGACAGAGACAACCTATAATCTCAGCGAGAATTACGTCTCGCGACGTATCATTGGACTGCCGTCGCAAGTGTCGCTCTACCAGGGCGTTTCGACGCTCGTTTCTCGGGTGAGTTTCGCGTACGATGAGAACGGCTACACTGGCTCCGGTCAGTCGGTTTCTGCGACACAACATGATTCAAGCTACGGAACCGGCTTAACTTATCGAGGAAATCAAACGTCCGCGACTCGCCAAGATGTAACGGGATCAACATCGAGTTCTGTTTCGGCAACTAAATACAACATAACAGGATCACCGATCACTAGAACTGATCCGAGGGGCAGAGTGACAACATTCGGTTATTCTGACAGTTTTACCACTACCGGTCATACGGCCACATTTGCCTATCCGACCACGCTGACAGATCCAGCGGGTTACTCTTCCACGATAAAGTACCGCTACGACATGGGAGCAAACGTTGAGGTCGTTAGCCCTAACGGAAAAACTACTACGCGAGCCTTTTACAGCGATGGTCGCCTCGAGCGCGAAACACTGTCTGGAAGCGGCGTGTTGTCTAGCTACACTCGTTACGTTTATCCGAATACCGGAAACGTGTTCAAGAGCTTTTCAACCTTGATCGACGCGGATACGACAAGCGGGGGCAGTACGGGAGACGAAGTTGAATCGGAAACGCATTTTGATGGCGCAGGACGCGTCATAAAAAGGCGTGTTCCGCATACGTTTGATACGTCGGGAAATCCAGTTACATGGTCCGCGACGCAAACGATTTATGACATTGTCGGGCGGGCAGTCCAACAATCTGTGCCGACCGAAGTTGACAGCAGTTGGGGCTTTGTTAGCGGCGGTGACGATACGGCATTCCGGTACAACTCCGTAATATACGATTGGAGAAATCGTCCGGAGAAGACCTGGCCGACTGGATCGAACGGAAGCGATGGCAAAGAAACATTATATACATATTCCGGTTGCGGTTGCGCGGGTGGACAAGTGACCACTATCAAAGGGCCTATGGTAGACGCCGTTAATGTTTCAGGAACGTCCCAAACAGACAAGCGACGTACCCAAAAGACTTATGAAGACATTCTTGGCCGTGTCGTCAAGACTGAAGTATGGGATCTGGATGGTGCAGGTTCTGCTCCGTACAGTACCGTGCGAACTAAATACAACGTCCGTGATCAAGTTACTAACGTGCTGCAGTACGCCGGTGCGGAAACCCCGACAAGTTGTCCAACTGGTACTTGTCAGGAAACGACAATGTCATACGACGGGCATGGACGACTTTCGGCGTCACACCGACCAGAACAGAACGGATCAACTAGCTACATCTATTTTGCCGATGACAGCATCGAAAAAATAACTGACGCACGCGGTGCCGAAACGGTATATACTTACGAAAACGTTAGCGGCTCACTCAAGCGCAATCTTGTAACAAAGATCGAGTGGAACGTTCCGCAGAACTCAGGAATAACAGATCCTACGGATGTGGTGTTCACATACAACAACATGGGTCAGCGGTCGCAAATGACGGATGGTTTGGGCGTGGTGGATTATTCGTACAATTCAATCTCGCAATTGACCAGTGAATCCAGAAACTTTACGGATTCGCTTGCGGAAGAACCTTCGACCGGGCTCTACACGATCTCTTACAGCTACGCACTCGGCGGTCAGCTTAAATCGTACACCGATCCGTGGGGCAAACAGATTGCTTACTCCGACGACAAAGCCGGAAAACTATCGCAGGTAACCGGAACAGTGTTTGGGGGTGTGGACGAGTATGCAAAGAATCCCGTCTACAGAGCTTGGGGTGCTTTGAAGTCCCTAAACTATGGTGACGCCGATATGCAGACGAGTTTGACATATGACTCTCAGCTACGGCCAGCGACGCATCTTGTCAATCAGGCTAGCAGTCCGAATAACAAAACGTTCGACAAGTCTTACCAATACGACAATAACGGCCTCTTAAAACTCAATGATGAGTCGATTTCTTCCCTTAACCGGTTTGACCGATCATTCAAATACGATTTTGCCGGTCGCGTTATCGAGGCTAAATCAGGCATAGAGGCGACGACTAGTCAGACTGAGACAGATCTCATTAATTTGCCGTACCGACAATCATATACACACAACGCTTTTGGTCAGGTGACTTCCCGCGATTCGACGCTATGGGACTATACGGGAGGAGGCTGGGACTTCGACTACGCTATGGTCAACAACCGCGACACAGGAGCGAACTATGATAACGATGGACGGCAGACAACTGATTCGAGTTCCGATCCAATAATCTTCTCTTACGATGCTGCGGGTAAAATGCGGATGACCTGGCGTACGGAGGCCTACGAAACAAAGCTCCATCAGGATGGAGACGGGGTTGAAACCAAGCGCGAACAGCGGACATGGGATACTAACGCGAGCAATTGGAAACCGTGGGAATGGGTATATTTCATTAATTCGACGGTGCTTGGTCAGGTCGTATCTGAGGCCACCAAGACAGGCAAAAAGAAATACACATACGTCATAGCCAACGGAGCGACCTTGGCACAGCAGGCGGTGGACACAGCAAACAACGAATCGGTCACTTGGCAGTTTCAAGACGCAAGTGGTTACAGTGCTCGTGGCTTCAACGCCAAAGAACTCGACGCATTGGGTAACAACGTCGGCACCATTCCGAATTTCCGAAACACTCGCGGCGAGAACGCCCTGACGGTAGGTCAGACGCCGACCTTCGATAATCAAGACGTAGGTGATTGTCAATTTAATGGGACGTTTATGCCGTGCTCACTTGCTTATTTTATGGAGGGCGGCAACTCGTTCCTTGCCGACAGCTTCGCAACAGGCCTCCCAGTTCAGGCAGGTTCAAGATATCATCAAGGCAGGAACAACCCGATGGGGATTGCGAATTCGATTCGCAGAGAGTTTGAATTCGGCCTTGCAAATGGCCCATTCTATTATGTTGATGGACGGCCTAGAGGAGCCTCGTACAGTCAATTCGATCTCGCTATCTTGCTGGGTTCTCAAAATGAAAATCTGCGAAAAGATCCCAAGTTTTTGGATTGTCCTGAACGCGACAAGGTACATAGTCTGCCGGCTCAAAAGGCGTTAGAACTCTACACGGATGGAAGGGGCAATCCCGCGTATATCTCTATCGACGAGATTATGGCGGAGTTTCCTCTTCCGAGCTCATTCGCCGCTATCAAAGAATTGGTGAAAGCGGGAACCAAAGGGAAATCGAGTGTATTGCATAGAGTTCAAGGGATTCATTCTGCCGCCGTGCAGACTCAGGGTTGGCAGGCAGCGGTATTGGGTCGAATTACGTTTGATCTAGCGGGTACGCTGAAAGTGTACGAGTTCGGGTTGGTAGAATTTGTGGGAACTATTGGAGTAATTCCTGACATTTATGATTTCGATGCTGGAGATCGAGGTGTTCTGGCCCAACTATCGACAGCAGCCGGTAGCCTGATACCTGGGAAACCATATGACATAATAACAGTCGGGCGTTACGATGTTTTACAGCAATGGAACAAGTATGGAACTTCTAAAAATAGTTGCAAAAAAAATGACGAATAGGTTTGTGGTAACAGCAGTGCTGCTGCTTACGGTTCTTTGCTTCACTACGTGCAGTCTTTCTGCCACGAAAATAGTTTGTGCGGGTATGGAAGTATCAGAGTCGGAAGCCAAGCGAATCGCCTGGGACCGCCTGCGGCAATTTGTTGTGGAAAAGGGACTCAAGCTTGAGAGATTTCATGAACCTACCATGGTCAACCAAAGTGAGTTACCTTGGACAATCGACTTTCATGACAAAGTTAAGGATCAATCTGGGTATCACTTTTTCCGTGTAACAATTGACAGTTGTGGGAGGGTCGAAAAAAGCTGGCAGTACTATCCTTGAGAATGTTGGATCGGATGTAATCCATTGGACGCGTGACGAGCGACTTTTGATTTAGCTCATTTGAGTTAGCTAATGAAGGGGAGTATTCGAATCGCTGTCTAGCTTGGATTGGTTTAACGGTTTCGGTCCCGACGAATTGAGTGCCTTTAACTAGACTGTTTTTGGACAGGCTCGACTATACTCTGGCCGAGCCTGAAAAATCAGCATTTCTCGCCGCCGATCCAGCACACCTTTTTGGACACCCTTGCAAGTAGCCCTCTACGCACGCGTCTCGACCCACGATCCGCAAACGCTTCCAATGCAGTTGAAGGCGATGCGGGTCCGCTAAGAAGCGAGGTTGGAAAATCGCTGATGAAGTCCAGAGGATTGGCAGGAGCCAAAACCGCCCCAAACGAGAAGACCTTAGGAATGCTAGCCGTCTTCTCCGACTCCGAAGGCGGCCGCTTCACTCGACTTACGATTGCCTGTTCAATTGTTCACAGATCGTTATAAAACGAGGATTTATTGACCGTCCCCTGTCGTCTGTATATTATGCAAACATGAGAGTTGGGCTATATGCGCGGGTTTCTACCCACGATCAACAAACCCTTCCGATGCAATTGAAGCAGATGAAGGAATACATAAAAAATCGGAAGTGGAAATTGGCCGTCGAATTTCAGGAGATCGGGTCAGGAGCCAAAACTAGGCCCAAGCGGGAAGAGCTATTAAAGATGGCTAGGCGTTGTGAGATCGACGCGATTTTGGTTTGGAAGCTTGACCGTTTCGGACGCAGCTTGGTTGATTTGGTTACGTCGCTAAATGAGCTTCGAACCTTAGATGTTGTTTTTGTCTCGCTAACCGAATCCCTGGACTTCTCTACCCCATCCGGTCGGGCTATGGCTGGAATGCTATCCACCTTTGCCGAGTTTGAGCGGGACATTATTCGAGAGCGTGTTAAGGCAGGTATTGCCAACGCGAGAGAACGAGGAAAATCTCACGGTCGACCCAAATCGGCGGCTCTCAAAAAAGAAAAGATTAAGGAATTGAAGGCTTCGGGGATGAACAATTCGGAAATTGCAAGGAAACTAAAAATTAGTCGTGGCAGCGTCATTTCATTACTGAAATAACAGAACAAATTTTCAGTGCTTACTCAATATGTCCACCCAAGTTGATTTGACGGTTTTAAACAGGGGCGTAAGCGGGTGTCTCGGATCTTGGCCGTCAACCTTTCGCGTATATAAAAGATAACGAAGTAGATTGAAACACATAGTGGCCTTTCCAGTTTCTACAATCAGGTCTAGTGTTTCGGGACAGCCATCAAAATTCAGCGTGGTGTCGTAGTTCTCCGCTAATCTCACTTTTTCCCGGAGCGCGGGCGTCGGGAAAAATTCCTCGGGAATTTTATTTTTCCATAGCGAACGGTCATCAATGTCATAAATCAAATTAGCCATCGAGAGCGGTCCGAGTTCTTTATTCGAGAAGACACTTGTATAGCTTAAAGATCTAATCCTTCCCATAAAAACGTCTGTGGTCATCGTCATTACAGACGAAAGTCTCGACTTAATGAACTGAAACGCGCTTGGTAGTGATAATCTCAGAAAACAGACCCATCCGCCTAAACCACGAATTTGTTTTTCGGCCTTCTTACGGTAGTACAAAAAGAGTCCCGCCGCCCCAACTGTTACTGTTGCAACAACAATTGAGGGCACGATAGGAAAAAGGTAGTTCAAAATCGCACTGCTCGTTCCAATTTGTCCGTGCTTCCACAGGGCGATCCCCTCTCCTCCAAGCACGTATATCGTCACAAGCGCGGCAGCGAAAGTGAACATGCAAAGCAAGACGATCAACCAGATCGGGATTTTCAAAAAACTCTCTGGCTTAGACTCTGCATCATATAGTGTGGAATTCCTCGGCGAGGAATCGGAAACAATGCAGAAATTGGTCTTCCCGTCGCTGCGTTCCAGAAAATCTTTGATGTTATCGATTCCTTGATTATCGATCACTCCGCCATCCATGAGTGGAACATCCCGAACGTACCTGGCCCCCAACTGTGTTTCAATCTCCCTTATCGGTCTTGACCAAGTGAAATCAGCCGGAAAAAAGATCGGCTCAAACCCTCCAGGAAAACAAGATGAAGCCGCGATGATGTCTGCCAGACGAATTTCATCCGCCACCTTCTGGCGCACTCGCACCGAGGCGCTCCCTGTTGCGACTCGCGGTCGCCTATGACTATATTGAAATCTGAACCGGGTACCATATGATTTCCACGGCTGATCACCGAGAATTCCTGGCCATAGAGCGCGACGAATCGACCATCCACCGTATAATCTCTTGCTGAACGGATCAGAGAGTTTAAGCCGAGGCCGTTGTAAAGTCGATTGTTCGTGGCGATGCCGACACCATCGCTTCCCATCGCTCTAGAATGGTTGTGCTCCGTGAGAGCCAAAAAATCAAGCCTCGCTATGTCGCGCGCATAGCGATACGCGTCTCTTGGTCTTTCCGATCCGTCGCTGTACGAAGTATGGCTATGAAGATTTCCAAAAAAAACCCTTTCTTGCCCCTTCAAAGAAGCGACAAAGAGTGTCGTAAAGAGAATTGCCCCAAATATTGAACTGACGCCGATCGCTAATTGTGGTTTCCGCAAAATTCTCATATTCAAACTCCCAAACGGTTTTCTGACAATCTTAGTAAGGTCGCCATTTTTTAGTAGCTGTTCTCAGGCACTCATCATTTGCCCCGACTTTATGTAATTCGCGAGGATAATTTTCTTGTCCTCTTCTGACACCGTTCCGTCTTGTAAGATTTTCAATAGCCAGACAAGTCGCGACCGCTTATCTTCGGTACTAATAAGCGCATCTGCTTCGATCGAGAATTTTGCTTCGCTAGCCAACTCCTTTACCGTTGAGTTCTTAGCAAGTTCGTTAGTCTCTTCCCGCCTCGCCTGAATAGCAATGCTATTAATACGCCGGAATATGAAGCCCTTACCTGCCTCATAGAACGCTTCGATTCCAAACGGAACCGCATTACCTTGAAAATTGAAAGTTGCAAATTTAAGGCGGATTAACGCTAGGTATCCTATTCCGAAAACCACGGCCTTTAGATAGATGTTAAGACTATTCAGCGCTTCAATGTTTCCAAGAATGCTATAAAGCAAAACCGCCAAAGCCCCATTAATCAAGATGAAACCCACCCACCAGGAATAAAGTGCGACCTTCCTTTGAACGCGAGAAGGTACGTAAAAGGTTCGATCAAGATCGAAAAGGGTCAAGAGAGCAGCTGTTGTTCCGGTAACCAAATACTCCATACGTTCCTCCTCGAATTACTCGTCTAAATACTTGTCGATTTCCTCATCCAGAGCGGCCGATACTTCTTCGCTCGGCAGATCTTCATACTCGCCTATTAGGTCGGATTCTTCGGGAACGATAAAAGTTGAGGAAGCAACTTTTAGCCGAGGGTCGGACAGCGATGATTTAGATATATCACTCAGAATTTCCCTACCCGCCTTTGTAAGTATGAAATAATCTTGACCGGGTGGTTGCGCCATGTAGTTCGTCTCCATTAACCGGACAACCGCCTCGCGCACCTCGCCGGGAGTAAGGCCTGCTGCGGAGGCGAGTTCGTATAGCATCGATCCTTCTTCGGGATCAACGGCACCTAGAAGCCGTGCCTCATTTCGTGTCAGCTTAACCTGCATAAATCCTCCTTGTTATCTTCAAATCGAAAAACAACAAAAAAGCCGAACTACAGTTCAGAAAATTTGGACTCTAGAAACTGTGGGAATCGAAGGGTAACCTGGGATTTTCTCAGTTTCAAGCCGAAATATTTAAGTGCCAAGGTCAAGGGTAATGCTGGGAACCGGGATCTCCTTAACCGCCCAATAATAATTGCTGCTTGATCGTGCCACGATGATACATTAGTTTTCTAAAAAATCAAGCACTTTCTTCGCGGATATGCATTTATTTTGACTCTCTTCAAGAACTAGCTCGGCTTCGTATCTGTAGTTGACGAAACGGCGACAAATCTTACATATATTTGGTTCGCCATTTAGATCGCGTGGCGATGACCAAATGGCTGATCGTCCGGTCGTTGACAAAGTCGCCCGGTCTGCTACGATTCCTGAGCTTCCCAAAACAAAAAACAAAGGAGAAATAATACGATGCAATTGCTTCCGGCGGAGCTGCGCGCTTCGATACCGCCTCTCTATTCTCAGGAAAATGTGCCGTTACGAGATCGAGTTGTCCACGCAAAGTTTTTCTTTCCGGCGGGCAACTGGACTTGGTTTGTAACCGAAGGTGAAGACGGTGAAGGAGACTTTCGAATGTTCGGATATGTGATCGGCTTTGAAGAAGAGTGGGGCTACTTCTCGCTCAACGAACTTCAAGACATCTGTGTCAATGGTTTTAGGATCGAACGAGATATTTACTTCGAGGCCGGTTCATTTGAAGAGGTCTTGGCCCGGTTCCGAAAGGAGCACGGGGCATAATTATCTTATCCGATCAGGTTCGAATTCTATCAAAAGGCTCTCTGAGTTACGTCTCAGGCAGCCTTGTTTTATTTGCTGGGCTATCCTTGTTGCTTTGCGGTACGATTGCCCAGGTATTGACCAAAAATTAGATGTACGTTAGTATTAGGGCATATTCCCCCACTCGTTTCGATGGGTGGGTGCGAGGGCGAAGTGAGAAATTGCTTCGCCCTCTGCTTTTTAGCTTTTCTCAATCCCATGAAAATATTCTGCTATATCGACGGCTTTAATCTCTACTACGGGGCACTGAAGAACACGCAGTACAAGTGGCTCGATATCGTAAAGATGTGCCAGCTACTTTATCCCCAGTATCAGGTTGAGAAGGTCAAATATTTTACAGCCAGGGTATCCGCAAGACCGAGCGACCCCGATCAACCAATCCGCCAGCAAACTTACTTCCGTGCCTTAGGTACAAGACCGGAGGCTGAAATTATTGAAGGCCGCTTCCTGACAAAACCTGTTCGGATGCTAGTCGCGGGCACTGTTCCCCAACAATACGCTAACGTCATAAAAACCGAAGAAAAAGGCTCTGACGTGAACCTGGCCGTGCATTTACTGCACGACGCTTACAAGAAAGCCTACGAAGGAGCCGTCGTAATATCTAACGATTCCGATCTACTCGAAGCGATCTTAATCGTTCGCGACGAACTAGGTTTCCCCATCGCTCTAGCCAATCCCCAGAAGAATCCGAGTTTTCATCTCCAGAGGGCCGGCGTTCCAATCAAGAAGATCAGGCCCGGCGTACTCGCGGCGAGCCAGTTTTCAACTCCGCTAACCGACGCCAATGGCACGTTTCACAAACCGCAGGGTTGGTGAATCCAGATGCGGAGCCGCAGGCCATGGCGCATTGACGCGTTTCTATACCCTGCTAAGCTGCAAGATAATTAAACTCCCGATCAATGAACAAAATAACCTACGAACCAATTATCGATTCATTCCCTTTCGCTTACACCGTCGAAGATCTTCGAAAGGTCTATCTGAGGTTACGACCGATCTTTGAGCGGGAAGAATCCGCCGAGCCGGAACGAGTGATTCAAATCCAGGACCAGTAACTCACTATATAGAGAGGAAAAGTAGATAGAGTAAAGAGGTAAGAATAAAAGAAGAGGCAGTCCCCGAAAGGGCGGCCTCTTTTTGTTTGTCGCAATAATCGACATCGAAGTGATCTTTCACTCGCTGCCATTCCTAGTGGGAACAACAAATAGTGCAGAACTCACATTTGTCGCATTCGGCGCTCGCAACGTCGTCGCGAGCACAATGGCTAGAAACAAACGTGTCGAGATGAAAAACCACTTTCGCGTACGGAACGGTTTCTGGTATTCCGTTACGCCAAACCCGAATTTCAACTTCTCCCCCGATCTGGCGATCGATCAGAACTTCAATGTCTTCGTAGCTCACGCTAAAAATGTCCTTGTCGTGCCAGCCACATTCGGGTTCTTTGTGATTATTGATTTCAAACCGGTGAACGACTTCCGATCTGTACGGACTGATGGCTCCCCCGCAAGCTGGGCATTCATCATCGCAAGTGGCCGTCCAGATGTCTTCCCACTCGATCGCCGGATGTACCGGGCACTCGGCATGACGGTAGTAGTTAGTGTATTCGGTCTCGTCTTCATCTCGAACAACTTGCTCGTCGACTTGTGAAGCTTCGACAGCCTCGTCCATATGCATCTCGTTTTCCTCCTCTACTGTGTGATGTGTTGATTGGTCAAAGGCGGGTCGTACTCGTCGGCAATGTCCGGGCAGATGCTCCCATCCACGCTTTCACGCGGATCGCTTTGAGCCATTTGATCCCAGACGTAATCGCTAAGGCGTTCGAATCTTGCTTTCAGATCTTCGAACTCTCCGCGTGTGACGACTCCCCTACTCGTTGTTCTTGGGTTAGCCGATTTCTGATTAGCCTCAGCGCCATTTGCCGTCGAGTTTGGGGTTGCGGCTAAGGTTGAAGGTTTATCTTGTTTAGCTACTTGCTCCGAACTGTATGGCTGAATGCCATACGCGCATGCGAGCAGATGCGACGTCTCTTTTGCCGAGACTTCATGAAGTTTCGCAAAGAAATCGATCGCTCCCCCGCCGCGAAGTTTGCAGCCCTTACCAAAACAATTGAAACGATTCGTGTTGAGGTTGAGCGTAAAGCTTTTTTCTTTTTTGCATTTCGGACACGTTCCTCGACAGTCGCCTTCGAACGTCGGCACTGACAGTTCAACACCCGAATCTTTTGCAACCGTCGACACGCTGATCGCGGATCGAAGAATGCTAAAGTCGACGTACAAATTATCCAAATCGATTTTTGAGCGCAGCTCCGCGACGTCTAGTTTTTTCATAGATCAAATTCCTCCTATCTGTTTTTGTGAGTGAGTTCAGCGTAGCAAGAATGCGAGATCGTGTGAAGAGTTTTGCCGGGTTGGTTTTGGCCGAATGCTAAAATTGAAGTAACCACTCTCGGACGACAACCTTCCCCGGTTCTAACCAAAGGCTCACGGTAGGGCTACAACCTCTGGGTAAAGCGTTCGCCCAACACGCTATTGAACCGGACGCGATCAGCGGTCTTCGCCCTACTCGCTGGCGATGCGTTTAGGATAATTTTTTGATTGTCTGAGGGTGGCCGAAAAAGTTTTTAGGCTGTGCCGTTGGGCAAAACTTTTTTTGGACTCCCCTATTTCAAAAAATGGAAGTTTGAAGAATAAAAAATCGAAACAGAACTCGGATCGAGCCGACAAGAAATGAAAAAAATAAATCGACAAAGTCCGTTCCGCTCACGAAGTTTTCTTGAAACAATTTCTTGCTTCGTAACATCGCTTCGTCTCCCCCGTGCTCCGACACGAAAAAGAAATTTGCTCGCGGCGTGTTATAATAAATTTACCAATCAGGTTTTCCACACTCCGAAATAAAGACAAGAAATCGATCTAGAAATCCCCTTTTGAACCGTGTAGCCAGTCGGGTTCTTGCTGTGTAGTGAGTAGTGTCCTTGCTGTGTAGCGAGCCGTGTCCTGAGCGTGTAGTGAGTAGTGCCCGGCTGTGTAGTCAGTTGTGTCCAAAAGCTACTATCGACACCGTAAACAAAGGCAAAACGCGAGTACAGAACTAAGAAGAATAAAAATGAGAACAACAACAAGTAAGGGTGAGCAATGCGGCGGCCTTCGAATCGACTGGCGTCGGACCGAGCGAGAAGCCGAAACCAAAAAAATGTTGTTGCGAAAATTTCTTTAAGATTTTTTTGAAACAAATTTAAGACAAAGAAGATAAAAATGTCCGTCGAATTAATCCCACTAAAACCAGAACAGCACAAGGTAACTTTCGTACCCAAGACGACAACCGACTTGCCGTTTTTCAATCTGACATATCGACGAAAAGATATTCCCAAGTCAGTAAAGTTTGAAGGCGTCGATCAGGCGGGTCATCCAATAAGCTGGCAAGTTTATCACAACACGAACGATGAAGTCGGTCACGCCGGAGTAGAAGCGCACGAAGTCTGGTATATGCTTATCAAACCCGCGATCGATGCAAGCCGAAAAGAAAACGGATCGATACCGCAGATCATTCCGCTCGGTGGTATGCGTCACTGTTTGAGAATGGTTGGTTGGAGTGTCGGCGGTCATCAAGCAAGAGAGCTGATCAAGTGTCTAACACAAATCGCATTCGCCGGATGCGTTGCCGATCTTTGGTTTCCAACCGGCGAGATCGATGATGAAGGCAAAGAAAAATTCTTACAGATCAAAGCTCGGTTTTCTCGCATGTCAGTTTACGCAATAGGGGAGCAGCACCTAACCGAAGACGAACTTAAAAATCAAAAGTTTGAATTCGATCTTGAAGATCAAGTTTATATTCGTCTCGATCCGATCGAAGTTCAGATGCAACAACTTCAAGCACAGCAACACCGATTGATTGACAACGAATATATGTTTTCCGTTAAACCGATTGCACGGCGTTGGTACGAATTGCTCGCCGGAAAGATCTACGGAACTCTAAAATACAAAGCACCGTTTTTTGAGATCAGATATTCGTGGTACGTAAAACACCATCACACCCTCAAACGATTCAACAACTTGAAGCGTGTGACCGCTCAGATGAACCGAGTTGTCCACGATCATCTTCAATCCGGTTTTCTCAAAAAGGTTGAATATCGAAAAGTGAAGGAGCCTGATCAGGAACTAGATTTTTCGATTCGATATTTCGTTGGCGTCTCTGCCAAAGCATCGATCGACCGGGTACAAAGTCACATCGCGAACCGCAAGAAGTTGAAAAGCAACGACTACGTTTCTGTGAAGGAATCCGAATTCGCGAAATTTGCCCCTACAAGCGACGTTTCAACCCCGACCGCTACCAACCCCCACTTAGAGGTAAAAGTCGTTAAAGAGACCCCGAATTTTGATGCTAGAGCGAATCTGGAAAGCAGTGCAAGGACTGAAACAGCCCTGACAACGCTAGTCACTCATTTGGTAGGGGAACAGAGAGTACTGCTAAACCAAATGACCAGCGATTTCACGATCACAGAATCGAAAGCGTACTCGCTCCTGAAAAAGTTCCCAACCAACCACGTGGATCTCCAGATTCAAGCCTTCGAGTGGCGAGGAGACGACATAAAAAACAAGGCAGGCTTTTTAATAAATGCGATCGAACAGAATTACGGGTTACCCGACAGCTTCCAGAACCACCTCAGAGACCTCGACCTCGAAAACCGACGAGCTAGAAAGAAGGCCGAGGACGACGACCGTCGTCGGAAAGACGAAATACGAATAGCTAGCTGTCAGCTCTGCAATGAGAACGGCAGACGGAACATCAAACATCCCGAAGACGGGAATTATAGAGTGGTCCACCCATGTAGCCATGACCCAGAGATCGAAGCTAAGCTTGAGGATTGGCAGGAACCGAACTTGATTTCATAAAAACCATCTGAACCCAACCGAAAAAAGAGCAGGAAACCCCGCTCTTTTTTGTTACCAGAAAACCAGTTACTAACCCGAACTCGCACATACGATACGACCTTATAGTATGTGTAACTAGAACTCACATTACCCTTTATTTACCGGCACCGCCCTTGCCAGCTTACCGCAGGCTACCCTTGTCGCCTCGCCGTCTCGCCAAGAATTAGTAGCCACTAATTCTCACCTTACCGATACCTCATCAAAGTAATTTGATGAGGGCGAGACGAGGCGACTCTGCTTTTGCCCAGGCAGCCGCCTTTGGGCAACCCGGAAAAGCTAAACCAGCTTTTCCGGCCGCTTCGGGTTTCGGTTGCTAAACGCTTCCTCAACCTGCGACAAGGGTAGCCTGCGCTATCGTTTACCACTGGCTTAGGCAAGGGCGGTATTCGAGCGTGACCGTCAAAAAAGAACCGTTTTCAAGTTTGTGACTTGGAACCAAACCACCTCAGACTGAGGACGTTCGTCTAACTTTCTCCTGCTTGAGGTCCAGTGGTAGCCGCCCGGGGGATGACGAAGTGTCGAGAGATTTCCTCGCCTGGGCCAACCGTGGTGAGGCTGGAAAGGGCGTCCTGGTTGCGGGAGCGTGGATAAACGATTTCGTCGACGAAGTCTGCCACTTCCCAAACGCCCCACACGACGACCCGGTCGACGCTTTCAGCCTGGCCGTCCAGATGATCGGGATGAAGGAGAATATAGTCTTGGCGTTTTTAGCAAACTATACCTTGACTAACAATCCGATTTCCACCATTAGGTGCCGCCGAAAGCTTGTTTTAAACTCTCTTTTTAGTTCACGTTTTTATCCTGCCTTCGCAGAGTTGCACGACGGATTTGAAGTCAATCTTGTCACGTCAGAAAGGTACAGAAAAAAATACTATTTTGCATCTTATCTAGTCGTAAATAATAGATTTAGAGAACCTACTAACGACGCTAAGCTATACTGAAAGTGAAAATTATTTTGCGATCAGTCAAGATGCTACGCAACACGTTCACCCTCAACATATCGAATCGCATCTGCTTCGATCGGCATCGCAAGCTCAAATAAAAGGTTTATATACCTTTCGTCGCAGTCCCGAAACTCAGAACGTTCTACCTCCCGACGTAGTTGTGTACGTAGCGGACGCAAATAATAGCGACGAAGCACATGCGATTCACAAAAAGATATGGAATTTAGGCAATGCTCCGTTCTTGATGGTTCTGTTACAAAGCAGGGTCCATGTTTATACGGGATTTGATTTCGACGATGACGACAAATCTGTTGGTTTGCTTGATACAATTGACCTAATATCGAATCTTTTTGAGGATCTTGATCCAAGCTCAGCGACCCGACTGACTCCATTCAATGCTGAATCAATTGATAGCGGGCGAATTTGGCGCGAACGTTCTGGTGCGATTGATTCGAGCCGACGTGTTGACCGGCGTTTGCTCAAGAACTTATCGGCCTTAGAGAAGGGTCTTATTCATCGTCTGAACCTTTCAGATGAGGTTTCGTTACCGCTGGTTCATTCTCTGATTGGAAAGTATATTTATATACGATATCTTCGGGATCGAAATATTCTTGATGATCGTTGGCTCAAAGGACAGAACCTTAGTATTTCCCAGGTCCTTGGGCGTGAGGCAACAAAGGAGGGCCTCCTTCTCTTAAGCCGCGCCATCGAGGACTACTTTAAAGGGGATATATTCCCACTTCCAGCCAACTCAATAAGTCTTATTTCAGATGAAATCGTTAGCACGGTAGCCTCTGTTTTTGGCGGCGACGATATTGAAACGGATCAGCTACACCTCGATTTTAAGGCCTATGATTTCTCGTTCATTCCGGTAGAGACGCTATCTGCAATTTACGAGCAGTTTTTGAAGGCCAAGGGAACTGGAGAGGCGACGGGGGCTGTATATACACCCGAGCCTTTGGCGGACTACCTTTTACGAGAAGTTGAGTTTGTTAAGCCCTTGGAAAAAGGCATGAGAGTGCTAGATTCCAGCTGTGGTTCGGGAATTTTTCTGGTCCAGGCGTATCGCTTCTTGATCGAAAAGGAGTTATTAGCGGCCGGAGGCAAGATTTCTCGCACACGACTTCGGAATATATTAAGAGAGAGTGTTTTCGGGGTCGAGAAAGATCTTGATGCTTGTTACGTTGCCGAGTTAAGTCTGGTTCTGACGATGCTGGATTATATTGAACCAAAGGAACTTAACCAACACAAGGACTTCGAGTTTCCAACCCTGCATAACCAGCAAATCTTTCACTGCGATTTTTTCGATAAAGAATCACTGTTTGCTCAAAGGAATCTAGATTTTGACTGGATTATTGGTAATCCACCTTGGACGAAGATCGAAAGAGATTCGCCTGATCAACCCCATATCCTCGAATGGATAAGAGAAAACAGCGATAAACCCGTGGCTCATTTTCGAGCCGGAGAAGCGTTTAGTTGGAAAGTCAGGGATTTCTGCAAACCTGACGGTGTTATAGGTTTGATTTTGCATGCTACTAGTCTGACGAATCACGATTCTGAAAAGTATCGCAAAGCCTTTTTTGAAAGCAACGAGGTTTTTCGAATTACTAATTTCTGTAATCTTGCGTATATCTTGTTCGAACGAAGAGCAGAGGCACCTGCCTATTCAATCATCTACACATTGTCTGAACAACGAGATTCAAACCAAACGATTGTTCACTATGCCCCTTTAGTGGCAAATCAAGCCTTTATTCGTTCATCCTTTGGCCAATATCCTGAAAAAAAGAAGGCATGGATGATTACGATAAACGAAGACGAAATAAGCCGTATTGAAAGTGAGGCATCTTCGCTGTCAAACACCTTGACTTGGAAACTTGCGATGTGGGGCAACCAGCGAGACAAAAGAACGTTGGCACGACTTAAGAGAGTTTTTCCTATTAGCTTAAGTAAATTGTCCGAGGATATGGGTTGGAGTTTAAGTCGGGGCGTCGAATTAAAGCTTGCGGATAATGAGCCAGATCAGTTGAAGAAGAAGACAGAGGAAGCTCCGTACTTGCGAGGGCTTCCGAGATTCAACCCTCAACACCTTATTGACCAAGACGCTCGTTTCCAGGTTTCAGTTGATGATTTAGAACCTATCCCGGATGAGTTGCTTAATCTAAGAAGGCGAGGCGGAAAGAAAGGGCTTGCGCTCATTCATGCGCCTCATCTTGTGCTTGGGATATCATATGCAGCCTTCAGCGACTTGGACTTCGTAGTTACGAACAAACCGGTTGGGTTGGCTGCTCCGGAGCGCGATTCCGACCATCTTCGTGCCTTATCGGTTTATCTCAACAGCAGTGTATGTCGCTATTCGCTCTTTTTTCTTAGTGCATCATGGGGCATCGACAGAAATACTCTAACCCTAAGCGATTTACTTGACGTCCCTGTGCCGAAATTTACGACAAGGCAGATTAAGGCATTGGCACAAGTTCACAAGACCGTAGCCGCTTGGGAACGTGATCGTGTTCATTCTTTGGACGTGATAAGGGAGTATATTGATAAGAAGATCGGCCATGTGTTCCAACTTCCTCATTATCTGAAAGAGCTCGTTGAGGACTTCGTAAAAATTAAGCTCGAACTTGCAAAAGGCAAAGTTGCGCGGAAAGCTTTACGAAAACCGACACACGAAGAGTATCGTCAATACGGTCTCTGTTTGAAATTTGAGTTGGATCAGTTTAATCACGATAGCACGGTGCGTCATACCGTGAAGTTGCGTCATAGCGATGATCTCGCTATATGCACTGTAAGTCTTGTAGGATCTGATGAAACGCAGGGTGTCGAGGTGATTTCGCAACGTGAGTTCGACCAGCCGTTTATGAGATTACGCGATAGGCTCAGGAGCGAATGGAATCAGTGGATTTACGTACAAAAAGGACTACGAATCTACGAGATGTCTCGAGTTCATGTTTGTAAAGGACCCAGGCTAGTAGACTGGACACCTCGGCAGGCTGTTATCGACGCGGGGGAGATTTTCTCGGAGGTAGTAATGGAGAAGCCGTATCTTAATAGTCAAGATTCCCATCGGAGCTAGAAATGTCCCACACGTTTGAACAGTATGATTTCCTGACCGATGTTCACCGACTCATCGCATGGGGATACCATGATTCTAGCGTGTGTTCTGGCAGCCCAGCGCTTGAACGTGAAATAACCCACGAAATTCGCGTAGCCATCCAAAACAGGCTAGAGGATATCGCAACTCCATCTCGTTTTGACATTTACGCTGTTCATGAAGATGACCCTTACACAGTAGAGAATGGGTTTTTGTATATCGATTTAGTCTTCCAGAGGAGAGAGCGTCCTAAATCGTCACTTTTTGCATGTGAGGCGAAACGACTAAACAGTACTTCACATCCGGCAAGTGTCTATTGCGGAAAGGGCGGGCTCCGTTGTTTCATTGACGACGGGGGGAAATACGCCCGTGATTGCACCGAAGCTGGAATGTTGGGATATGTGCAGACTAACGACATACCATATTGGCAGAAACAAATTGAAACAAGGTTTGCCGAGGATGCGGAACTAAACATTACGGTAGGATTGTCCGAGATTTCCGTTTTGGAAGAACTGCCTCACGAATGGACGAGTCAACACACTAGGAACTTAAACTCGCCCATTACGATCTTTCACATCCTTCTGCCTTGTAGCGTTCTTAAAGTAGCGAAACTGGATCAGGAGTGCGATTCTGCGACTGGGTAAACGAGAATTATGGAGTTAGGATATGAATCTTGAGGAGATAGTTGTTTCAACTCGCCGAAAAGCAACTACGGAAAGCGGGCGGAATCTAGCAAGGGAACTAGCGAGCGATCGTTCGAGGATCGTATATTCGCCCGCATTTCGAAGGCTTGCCCAGAAAGCTCAAGTATTTTCACTTGAGAGTAACGCAGCGGTGCGCAACCGAATAAGCCACTCCATTGAAGTGTCGAACGTTGGCAGGCTCATCGCCTATGAAATGACGCAGGAATTAATTGATTCTGAAGTGATCGAACACACACTTCAACTGCCAATTATTTATGCTGTTGAATGCGCCTGCCTCGCTCATGACATCGGTAATCCGCCTTTCGGACACTTTGGTGAAAGCGCAATTAAGAACTGGTTCAATGAAAACTGGGAGACCGTATTTAGGGCATCCCAGACTACGACTCCTTCGAGCAGAATGCGGTCCCTGGCTCAGGACTTTCTTGAATTTGATGGGAATCCACAAGGTCTTCGAATATTGTTGCGACTTAAACGTGATCGTGATGAATATGGGTGCAATCTCACCTACACAACTATTCTCTCATTTATTAAATATGTCAGATCCCCAAGTGAATTGAAGGGGTCGGGTCTGACGAAGAAGGCGGGCTATTTCGAGTGTGAACGGCATATTATTGACCAGATCAAGGGCTCCATTGGTATACCCGTTCGGTCTCGCTACATCCTCGCATACATTATGGAAGCGGCTGACGATATTGCTTATTGCATCAGCGATATTGAGGATGGTATCGAGAAGGGAGTCATCCGTGAGGATGAATTTTTCAGAGATTTGAGAATCGAATGGGAGAAAGAAGCGGGCTCGGGAGTTGACTTCCCATTTGGTAGAATTCCTGTGGGCGATTTCTGTAACGAAAGCGATTTTTTCTTTTTTAAGATCAAATACACTCAAGAGGCGATAAAATCGGCGGCCAAACTGGCTGTTGAGAACCTAGACGACCTATTGAAGGGAGAGAAAGCATCACTTTTTAAGAAGGATAGCCTCGAATCAAAAGCGTTTGATTCTCTAAAGACTGTCGCCAGAAAGAAATTGTTTCGGTCCCCCGAATCCGAGAATATGGAGTTGGCTGGGAACCAGATTGTGCGGGGATTGCTGGAAAGGTTTCGTCCTTTGCTGAACTGCTCAACGGAGAATTTTGAAAGGATAGTCAAAAGTGAAGACGACCCCAAAATTCTTAATGGGATGAATTTGGACGTTGAATGGCGGCTGTTTAATCGATTACCCGACAAGCATGTTCTTGTTTATCTGGATCAATTGGAAGAATTTTCCAATCGTTCCGAATGGCCCGAATGGTATTTTCGGACCCATCTAGTTGTTGATTACATTTCGGGTATGACTGATCGATATGCTTTGGAACAGTTCCAGCTTTTGAGTGGAATTCGTCTGGTTCAAAACAAATGAAGCCGAGTCATCCAATTATTAGATTGAAGTCACACCTGCTCTCTCGTCGACCCGGTATGACGCTCGAATTTAGTCGATACGTTTACAAAGCTTACGGAGAGACACTTTCGAGAGAGGTCTTTCAGGTCCCATCTCATGAGCTATCGCCCGCATGGTTAGACTACCAAAAAGACTTGCTATTGGATGATCAAGAATTGGCCCTGCACTCCAGGGTTCGACTGAAAGGAGAGAAATCCGTCTATCATATCCCAATGATCGACTTCATTAACACGAAGTCAGCTGCAAGAATCATAGACCGACTTTCTACTGTCGATAATGAGTTTTCGGAATCCGTCTCGCTCTATCGAAGTGGGAACTCGTTTCACGGATACTATTATCAGTTAATACCGGAGCACAATTGGTATAAGTTCCTAGGTAAAATATTACTTTGTAATTTACCGACAATGTACGAGAGGGAGGTTGTTGATTCTCGCTGGGTTGGACACTCCTTGATCCACGGATTTAGTGCACTAAGATGGAGTCGGCACACCGACCTGTACAAACAAGAACCGCGCTTGGTTGCTAGACCAACAACCTCATTGAAGTCACCGACTTTCTTCGATTCGGATTAGGTTACCAGTCAGATCCAGTATCGTAGATCAGTAGGTAGCATTTTTAGAGCTTTCGTGGGCTATCGGCGTTGCATAGCTAGGTTGCTTTGCTATTAGCGCAAACACCAATTACAAGTGCAAATAGTATGTCAAATGAAAAGAGTATCTTCTTAATCCGCTTCAACAACCAAATAACCTACGAGTAGCTAGCGGAGTTTTTTGGGGAAAAGAACGTTCCCGAACTTAGGCGGGCGTCGTGGCTGTCGGATGTGGATGCGTATTCGGATGAGGCGGCGGCGCCTTTGTCGAGGCGTTTTGGACGAGCGGTTCAAGGAACGGAAACGGTTGATGGACGCCGGGCATGCGGAGCGTGGGGGCGTGAGATGTGGCCAGCAGGTGGAAGAATGTATGACGGTGTATTCGGGTGTTCGATCCCGCTGACGAATGCGAAGTCAGGCAAAGTGTCGTATTGGTACAGTTATTCGGACGACGACGGCAGAGGGTAAAAGGGTTGGTGCGACGACGGCGAGATACCGAAGACTTTGCCAAGGCATCGGGATACAGCAGTGTCCGTTCTGATTTTGAAGATGGTAATCGACTTCCACTCTTGACGTGATTCGTCAGAATAATAAAGCCGTCGCCAATACGTTACCAAAAGTCGATAGGAAGAAGATAAAGTTGAATAGTTGAAAGCTCTTACACACGGCGTAAATGGTTGATTTGATTAGGAAATTTCAACTATCCAACTGATTTCCAAACTTGATTTCAACGGATTCATAACCCCGAGGTCGAGTGTTCAAGTCACTCTCCAGCCACCATAATCTCTAGGATCACAAGGGTTGTCGGCAGCAGCAGCCCTTTTTTTGGTTTCTAGGCGTTGTCAGTCGGCTGGAAGCCGGCGGTCAATTGTGAGTTCATTTCTACCTGCTTTGTGCGACATATACGGAATTGACCGATATCGAACCCGAGTATGGATTTGGGAACTCGATGTTTTGGGCGGAGGCCTCGCCGAAGATTGCTTTCAGATGGGCGGTGAAGTCAGGGTTTGCCGGGTCGTCAGACCAGAGGGCGAAGGTGCCCTTGGGCTTTAGCTGGTCGCGGACGGCGGTCAGGCCTTTGGTTGTGTAGAAGGTTTCGTTGGTGGCGTCGAGGAAGCGGTTTGGTGAATGATCGATGTCAAGGAGCACGGCGTCGAACTTGCGGCCGGGGTTAGCGGTATCGAAGCCGGTGTGGGCGAGAGCGAAGAAATCGCCTTGGCGGAGCTCACATCGCGGGTCATCGCGGAGATCTGCACCTAGCGGAACTAAGCCTTCGCGATGCCAATCGATCACGGCTTGGAAAAGGTCGATGACGAGCAGGCTCGCGAGATTCTTATTTTTCAGTGCTTCGGCTGCGGTGTAGCCGAGGCCTAGGCCGCCGATCACCACATCGAGTTCTCCCGCAAGAGGAGCGAGGCCGAGGGTGGCGAGCTGCTGTTCGGCTTCGGTAAAGAGGCTCGACATCAGATATTCGTTACCCAGTTTGACCTCAAAGACCTCGCGGTTATCCGCAAGCGGCTCAGGCCGACGCCGAAGTGTAAGATCGCCAAGCGGCGTCTGCTGATAACCAAGTTCTTCAATCTTCAATTTCGCTCCTGACCAATCAAGGTTTCAAGTGTACGTCATGACCGGGACATAAAATAGGCTGCTTCTTCATAAAGAGGAAGCAGCCGCGTTCTCGTGACATGTTGCGAGACTTACTTTTTGTAATCCACGGTGAAGGTATCATCCTTCAGGTAGACGCTTTTGATGCCTTTGCACCAGTCGAGACGGTAGACCTCGGGCTTGTCATAATCGTCCCAAGTTACTTTGAAGGGCACTACGCAATCGCCTTTGTCGCTGGCGGTAGACCACAGCATTCGGAAGGATTTGCCAACGGGCAGCTTGTACGTCAGCCAGTTCTTGCTCCATTTGCCGTCTTCCTGCGTGTAGAAGCCATTGAGCACCCAGCCGCTTGTGCGATTGTAGAGGTCAAAATCGTATTCGCCGAAGATCGGCACGAACGTCGAATCAACGGTATTCGTTGTCATGAACTGCATCGGAACGGGTGCCGCATCAGCGGACATAGGTGCCGAGGTGAAAAGTAATGCCGCGAAAAGCAGCGCCAGTGTTAGTCGAATATTGACGACTTGTTTCATTTTGTTTTCTCCTAATCAGGACGGGCCAATGACGCGAAGCTCTCTCGGAGTGTGATGGCTGGCCGTGCTTTAATTCGTCAATGTCTTGGAGAGGATAGGCTTTAAGATCTGCAGTGTCAATCCTGAAATTGAGAAGCGTAAATCCTTGCCTAATACTCTGATCGTTCCGCTAGCTGAGCCCAGCGTTCCATGTCGGTTTCGAGCTGGGTGTCTAGCTGCTGCTGTTCGGTGAAAAGCTCGTGGACGCGGCCTGCGTCGCTGGCGGCGGTGACCATTTCGCGTTCGATCTCGGGGAGGCGGGATTCGGTTTGGGCGATGCGTTTTTCGAGGGTTTCGAACTCGCGTTTTTCGTTGAAGGTGAGTTTTTTGGGCTTTTCTTTTTCGGTCGGGGTCGTAAACGTCGTCTTAGGGCCCCGGTCACTATCGTTCCCGGTTCTGACAGGGGCTGAGGCTTCCGCCTTGCGTTCGGATTCCTGGCGTTCGAGGGCTTCGAGATACGCGGAGTAGTCACCAGCGTATTCGCGGACGTGGCCGCCGGGTTCGAATTTGAAGATATTTTCAACCGTGCGGTCGAGGAAATAACGGTCGTGGCTGACGACGATCAGGGCACCGGCGAATTCGTCTAGGTACTGTTCGAGAGCGATGAGCGTCGGGATGTCTAGGTCGTTGGTCGGCTCGTCGAGGAGCAGGACGTTGGGCGAGCCCATCAGGATCCGCAGCAGGTAAAGTCGACGGCGTTCGCCGCCCGAGAGATTGCCGATCACAGCGTACTGTGCGGCGGGAGCGAAGAGGAAACGCTCAAGCATTTTGCCGGCGGTGATCTGAATGCCCTCGTTGGTGGTGACGTATTCTGCGACGTCGCGAATGTAGTCGATGACACGCTGGTCGTCGTTCAGCTCGCGGCTTTCCTGGTCGTAATAGCCGATGTGTACCGTCTGGCCAATCTCGATCTCGCCGCTGTCCGGCTCGATGCGGCGGGTGAGCATATCGAGCAAAGTCGTTTTGCCGGAACCATTTGCACCGATAATGCCGATGCGGTCGTCGCGTTTTAGCAGGTACGTGAAATGATCGATCAAGCGGTTTTCGCCGTACGATTTCGAGATGTCGTTGATCTCGACTACCTTCGAACCCAAGCGTTTTGAACCGATTGCGATATCCACCTCGCCTTTTGCCTGTTCTTTTGGAACGGCCATAAGCGTGTGTGCGGCTTCGATGCGGTGTTTTGATTTGCGTGTGCGGGCTTTGGCACCGCGGCGGAGCCAGGCGAGTTCTTTTTTGATCAGCTGCTCGCGCTTGTGCCCCTCGACCTCGCGAAGCGTGTCCTGCTCGGCTTTTTTCTCAAGATAATAAGCGTAATTGCCCGCAAAACTCTGCACCGTCCCGCGATCTACCTCAAAGATGCGGTCCGTCACGCGATCGAGAAAATAGCGGTCGTGCGTGACCAGCAAAAGGGCTCCGGTATAACGGGCGAGGTAATTCTCGAGCCATTCGATCGTGTCGGCATCGAGGTGATTGGTCGGCTCGTCGAGAATCAGGATGTCGGGTTTGAAGATCAGTTCGTGAGCGAGAGCGACGCGTTTTCGCTGGCCGCCGGAGAGCGTGCCCATCTTGGCGGCGGTGTCGGTGATCTCGAGTTTGGTCAGGACAGCACGGGCGTTTGCCTCGATGTCCCAACCGCCGTTCATCTCGAGTTCGTGCTGGAGGTCGGACATCCGCTCCATCGTAGCGTCGTCATGAGCACCTGCCGCCACATCGTGACAAACCGCCTCATAATCCCTGATCGTCTGCATCACGCCGCTGCTCGACGCGAAGATCGTCTCAAGCACCGTCAGGTTTTCGTCGTATGGCGGATTTTGCGACAGGAATGCGAGCGTCTGGCCTTTAGCCGTGACCACACGGCCCGTATCGGGCACCTCGACACCCGCAATTATCCGCAGAAGCGTACTTTTCCCCGAGCCGTTCGCCCCGATGATGCCGATCTTGTCACGGTCCTCAAGACCAAGCGTTACATTCTCAAAAAGCGGCTTGAAGCCATAGTTTTTAGAGACATTTTCGAGCGAGACGATGTTCATATAAATTGAAAAGCGGATGATTCTGCTCGTCGTAGGTCAAGTATAAGTCAAGTTATCAGTCAACCGTTCTGCTGGGGCAAGTTATCAACTGGTCAATCTCCGATAAATATTCGGCATCCGCTCGGGCAATGAGAGGACGTCGTCGATGATCGTGTAGCCGACGTTGCCGTAGAGGTCTTTTAGTTCGGATTCGGATTCGCGGTCGATGGTTATGCAGAATGGGGTGATGCCCATCATTTTGGTTTCGGTTAGGGCTTCGCGGACGTCTTCGCGGGCGTAGCGGGCGTCGCCGTAGTCGTGGTCGTAGGGGCGGCCGTCGGTGAGGATGATGAGGAGCTTTGTACGGCTTTCCTGGCGCAGCAGTTTGTGCGCGGCGTGGCGGATCGCGGCGCCGAGGCGGGTGTTGTTTTGAAATGTGATGCCGCCGATGCGGCGTTCGGTCTCGTCGGAGTATTTTTCACCGAAGTCCTTTACGACATAGAATTTAACGTTCCGCCGGCCTTCGCTCGTGAAGCCGTAGATCGAATAGACATCGCCGACGGCTTCGAGGGCTTCGCTCATCAGGACGAGGCCTTCTTTTTCGATCTCGATGATGCGGCGGCCGGGATGTGTGTACGGCTGCAGAGGATTTCGGGTGATCGTTCGAGCGGTCGAGGACGATTGATCGAGGAGCAACGAAACCGCCACATCGCGTTGTTTGCGCAACCGTTTTGTGTATATGTTCTCGGCTTGCAGGCCGTCAGCTTTGCGGTCGACCACGAAATCGACGAGGGCGTTGAGGTCGTAGTCTTCGCCATCGATCTCGCGGTTGATGCGGGTCAGATTTTCCGGTTTCATTAGCTGAAACTGATGGCGGATCGACGAAATGACGCCGCGATAACGCGAACGCGTCAGTTCGACAAACGTGCGGTCGCCCTGCTTGACCTTTTTTTCGATCACGCGGCTCCAGCCGACGCGGTAATCGTTCAGCTCGCGGTCCCATTCGTCGTATGCAAAGGCGACGTCGTCGGCTTCGAGAGCCTGCTCGGGCATTTCGTTTTGCGACCACGACTCGGAGCCTTGTAGATCGTCGGGTTCGTCCTCGTCGTCGAGGCTGTTCCAGGCGTTGAAGAGGTCGCGAATATCCTGAGCCTGTTGCTCGCGTTTGACCTTGTCCTCGGTCACTGACTCGGAGGCATCCTTGTCGTCGTAGGCGAATTCGCTGTTCTCCTCGGTGTTCTCCGACTCTGTCTGCTGATCCTGCTCGGGCGAGATGTTTTGAAATAGCGTGTAAACACGGCTCGTCGCCATTAGGGAATCGGCTACAGACGGAAGTCCCATGTCCAAAGCCCCATGTCGGCCTGGGACTTGGGGCCTGGGACTAAGAAACCTCTCCAACACCGTCTCGATCTCAGAGACAACTTGCCCATAAAATCGTCGTGCGTCGTCGGTGGCACCGCCGCAGAGGGTGATCTGGAAGAGCAGTTCGAATGGCACCTGATACATCGGAAGGTCAAAGATGTATGGCCTATTCGCCCGCATGGTCGAACGCATCAGGTCGAGGTCTTTTACTAGGCCGCGATAGGTCTGTCGCAGGCAAGCATCGATCCGGGCGTTCTCCATCGTGCCGAAGATCTTTCGGGCGAGCGAGGGTTCGGGGAACGATTTTAGGACGGCGCGGTAGTCGGAGCCTTTTGGTAAGGCTTTGATCTTTGGCCTTTGATCTTTGCTGTCGCTTCCATTGGCCGATTCGCCTTTCTGGACGTCCTCGATATAGCCGGCTAGCGAGAACGCGTCGAGCTGGTCGGCGGTGGCGGAGAATAGCTCAGTGATCTCAGCGTAGGCGGCCTTTAGAGCCTTGGTGTCCTGGTCGAAGGTGCCAAACTCGATCTGGCCCGCACCGTGGGCGGCGAGGACTTTGTATAGACGGAAATCGGCTTCGTCGTTATCGAATTCGGCGACTGTTGAGGGCAGGTAAATGGCTTTTCCGTCGCCGATGCGCGATTCCTGCGGCATCGCCGTGAGCGGAGCGATCTCGATCTCCTTTCCCGTCAACGCTTCGACATACATCCGAAGGATCGACTGCACACGTTCGAGCGGCAGGCCGAGGCGGGTCTGCTGCAGGCGTTCGTTCGAGGCTCGAGTTTCGAGGGCGAAATAGCTGCGTCGAGATTTTGACGACTCGTGTTCGCCTGCGGCGATGCCCTGCTCGACCCACTCTTCGAATTGTTTGATCGAAACTTTCGAGAGTGCCGCAGAACTCGATTTGAACGCAGCCAAAGCGCTTTCAGCGTCGGTTTCGGCGATGCGTTTCGTCAGTTGAATGACGAGGTTTATATCCGCGGGCAGCGTGCCGCGGCGTTTTGCGAATGCGGCAAAAAACTTCGGGGTCGCTCGCAGAAACGATATCAACACCGCATTTCCGTGAACCGCTATCGAGCGGGCGAGCGTGACCCAATCTTCAAACGTCGTTGGGGACGACGCCAGGACGTCTGAACCCGACGAGACGAAATGCAGCGTGACGCTGCCGCCGAACTCGAGAAACTCGGCCGATCGCTGCATCAGCAGCCGAGCTTTATCGGCATCGAGATTCGCGAGGGCCTCAGGCAGATTTGCCCAGAGGTCGGCGGTCATTCCGCCCGTGCGGGTGGCAAACTGGGCGGCAAGTGCGATGACGCTTTCAGCGACTGCGGTCTTGTCAGTATCAAAACGGGCCAGCACATCGGCGAGCGGTGGTGTTTTTTCGAGAAATTCGGAACTGTGCCGTGCCGAACGCTGCGAAATTTCGGCTGCCAATTTCAAAACGGCCGAAAGCAAGGCATCGTCGCCGATCTTTGCCGCGATCTGCGGGATCAGGTCAAATGTTTCCAGGGCGATCGAGCTGGATAGGACCAACTGACGCGTGCAGATCTCAAAAACCAACGGGCGAACATCGGCCGGGATCGTCGCGACCTCTTTCACGCCGCTTGCAAAGAACTTAGCCCCCGTTTCGGCATTTCCCATCGCTAACCGCCGCCCGAGCTCGCCCCACAGGCGAATATCCTCCGCCGACAAGATCTTTGCCGCCCTCGGAACAGCCTCGACAAACTCGCGAGAAACCCTCAGCGAAACACCAGCCAGAGCCGCGCTAGTCTCAAGAGCCGCCCGCTTTTTGTCGGTCGGCAACTGGCCGAGGCGACGAGCGAGGCCTGTCAGGGTAGGTTTGCTGTTACTGGATTCTGACACTTCGTTTGCGGGTCAATGGTGATGCTCGCCGGTTACTTCGTTTAGTTTGCTAAGATCGAGAAGTTTTGAAAACTCGTCAAAATGGAACATCATCTCGTCTTTGCAGTGTTCGCAAAAGAAGGTTACGTCTTCGCCGAGATACATGTCTTTTAGGTGATAGGCGATAAAACAGCCGTAGCATCTCTGGATGCGGCGGCCAAAATCGTGAAGGATCTCCTCCTCGGAGTGCTCTTGCATAAGCTTATATTTTATCACGTTCGACGCGAGTCCTTCGACCTCGATGCCCATCCGGTCTATCTTGGTATTTGGACGAGTCGCGAATATAATTTAGCCCAGACAAAGGCGGATCGGAGTATGAGACAGAAAAAGATCGCACTTTCGCTGCTGGTCATCAGCATTTTTTTTAACGTCGATGCTTACCACATCCGGGCGGCATTTCAGAATAATGCGCCGAAGGCGGCCATTGAGAAGGCCGAGGCGACGATGCGAGCGAGGGCCTTGACGCCGGTTGTGCCCGGACGCGACATGACGCTCGCATTCGAGCTCGTTTCGGATGGAAATGTCAACGCTGTCTCGTTTACGATAAATTTTGACCCGACCGTCTTTAAGTATGTTTCGTCAACTCTAGGCATCGATAAGCCGGAAGCGGCTAATCTCGCGGTCAACGCCGAACAGACTGCCAAAGGGAAATTCGGGCTGCTGGTAGATGCGATCAAGCCTTTTGAAAAGGGGACGAGGCAGGTCGTGACGGCTGTTTTCCGAGTGGCGGATGATGCGCGGCCAGGGTCGCACTCTTTTACCTTCAGCCCCACGCCCACGCAACAGGGAACCGCTGCGACGGATGGGCGAATGTTAAAGACGGACTATCAAACTGCAGTGATCAACATCGGTGAACGTAAAAGTGCGATCGTTGGCAGAGTTCTGGACATGGATTGGCGAGGTTTACGACACGCCAAGGTTGTGCTGAAGAAGCCGGACGGGACAGAAAAGGTATATCTGACCGGAACTTTTGGAACATTTTTGTTTGAGGATCTGGCGGAAGGATCGTACACGATCGTCGTAAATAGCCGCAGTTACTCATTTACCCCTCAGGTGGTCGAAGCGAAAGGACCATTTACTGAGCTGCGGTTCATCGAGGCGACTTAATTGACGAACGCTTGCAAAAGAATTTCGACTGTGTTTCTAATAGTAGAGAAGATGTTTACTGCTAGTTCACATTTCCATCTCCACCATCATCACGCGACACATCGCCGCGTGAACTGATCTTCGTTCTAACAAAATCGTAAATTAGTTTTAATCCAAACGCCGCGAAACTTCGAAACAAGTCTCGATGGGCGTCGCTTTGTCGTTTTTAGATATGAAATTAAAGATAGCTTTACAAAAATCAGGAAGATTGTCGGATGGCTCAACCGAGCTGCTTAGAAAATGCGGCATAGGCTTTTCGAACGGGCTGGGAAAGCTACGGGCTGAGGCGGCGGATTTTCCGCTCGAGATATTTTTTCTGCGGGATGACGATATTCCGGATTACGTCGCGGATGGCGTCGCCGATATAGGCATTGTCGGCGAGAACGTGATCGCTGAAAACCCAAAAGCCGTTGAGACTATCGAAAAGCTGGGCTTTGGCCGCTGCCGTTTGTCGCTTGCTGTGCCGAAAGGCTTTGAATACTCCGAACTGTCACAACTCGCGGGCATGAAGATCGCGACGAGCTATCCAAACATTCTCCGCGAATATTTCACATCACGCGGTGTTTCTGCAGACATTCACGAGATCAGCGGCTCGGTCGAGATCGCTCCGTCGATCGGTTTGGCGGATGCGGTTTGCGATCTGGTGAGTTCGGGAAGCACCTTGTTCTCCAACGGCTTGCGTGAAGTCGAAACGGTAATGCTGTCCGAGGCGGTTCTGATCAAGCGGCGTGATCTCGGCTCTGAACAACAGGCAATTCTCGACAAACTTCTATTCCGCATCCGCAGTGTAAAGGCTGCGGCTCAAAACAAATACATCCTGCTAAACGCTCCGGTTGAAAAAGTCGACGACATCAAACGCCTTCTGCCCGGAATGCGAAGCCCGTCGATGGTTCCGCTTGCTGATGAAGGCTGGGTTTCGCTGCATTCGGTTGTGAGCGAAACGGACTTTTGGGAGGTCGTTGACGCTTTGAAAGGAGCGGGAGCTGAGGGAATTCTGGTGCTCTCTATCGATCAGATGATCAGGTAACGAATATGCAAATTATCAAATATCCATCAAAAGAAACGTGGTCCGCGATGCTCAAACGCCCGACGATCGACACCGTTTTTCTCGAGCGCACGGTCGCAAATATTCTGAAAGATGTTCGTCAACACGGCGATTCGGCTTTGCGTCATTGTGCGAGGCATTTTGACAAGGTTGAGCTTGACGATTTTTTGGTCACCGATGACGAATTTCTCGAGGCAGAATCACTTGTTTCGCAGGAACTCAAGGATGCCATTGCGGTCGCGAAAGCTAATATCGAGAAGTTTCACGTCGTAGGTACTACCGAACGAACCGTCATCGAGACAACGCCGGGCGTTTTTTGCTGGAAAAAGAATGTTGCGATCGAAAAGGTCGGGCTTTATGTTCCCGCCGGCAGTGCTCCGCTTTTTTCGACTGTGCTCATGCTCGTGATCCCGGCAAAACTCGCGGGTTGCCGGGAGATTGTTGTCACATCGCCGCCTAACAGTGAGGGGAAGATCGACGCGACAACGCTCTACGCCGCGAGGCTTTGCGGCGCAACCAAAGTTTTCAAGATCGGTGGCGCACAGGCGATCGGGGCTTTGGCGTATGGGACGGAGACGGTGCCTTCGGTTTATAAGATATTTGGGCCGGGGAATCAGTTTGTGACGGAGGCGAAGCTTCAGGTTTTGCGTGCAGGCGTCGCCATCGACATGCCGGCCGGGCCTTCGGAAGTTGCTGTTTTGGCTGATGAAAGCTGCATTCCTGCTTTCGTTGCCGCTGATTTGCTTTCGCAGGCTGAGCATGGGCCGGACAGTCAGGTTGTTCTTGTTTCGACGTCGGAAACCGTGATCAATGAAGCGCTCGCCGAGGTTGATCGGCAGATCGAATTGCTACCGCGCAAGTCGACGGCTGCAGCTGCTATTCAGAATTCGAAAGCGATCTTGGTGGCAACGATCGAAGACGGAATAGAACTTCTTAACGAATATGCGGCCGAGCACCTTATAATCGCCACGCAAGATGCGGACGAGGTCGCCGAATCCATCATCAACGCGGGTTCCGTATTCATCGGAAACTACTCGTGCGAGAGTGCGGGTGATTACGCTTCGGGGACGAATCACACGCTGCCCACCGGTGGTGCGGCTCGGGCGTACAGCGGCGTGTCGGTCGCGAGTTTTACTAAAAGCATCACGTTTCAGCGTTTGACCGCCGAAGGCATTCAAAACCTCGGCCCGACGATCGAGACAATGGCAGCAGCGGAAGGTCTGGATGCCCACAAAAACGCCGTCGCGATCAGACGAGAATGGGGCGGAGGCCGCGATGACTTTTGATCTGCAAAGCCTGGTGCGTAAGAACATTAGGAATCTAAAACCATATTCGTCGGCTAGGTCAGAATTCGAAGGCTCGGCGGAGGTGTTTCTCGACGCCAACGAGAACGCATTTGGCTCGCCTGCGGGGTTTGGTTTGAATCGCTATCCCGATCCGTTGCAACGTGAGCTAAAAGATCGGATCGCGGCGATAAAGGGCGTTTCGCCGCCGCAGATATTTGTCGGAAACGGCAGCGACGAGGCGATCGACCTGCTGTTCCGAATTTTCTGCGAACCGGGACAAGATGAAGTGATAACTTGTCCGCCGACTTACGGGATGTATCGGGTTTCTGCGGATATAAATGACGTGGCCGTGCGTGAGGTTCGGTTAACGGATGACTTTCGGCTCGATGTACCGGCGACCCTAGCGGGCATTTCTGACGCCACAAAACTGATCTTCATCTGCTCGCCAAACAATCCGACTGGCAATCTGATGAGCCGCGAATCAATCCTTGAGATCGCTCGACAATTCACGGGAATCGTCGTTGTTGACGAGGCGTATATCGATTTTGCCGATGAACCATCGATGATCGCAGAACTCGGCTCTTTCCCGAATCTCGTCGTCTTGCAGACGTTCTCTAAGGCTTGGGGAATGGCAGGTGTTCGTGTCGGGCTCGCGTTTGCGAGTAGCGAGATCATCGATCTGATGAACCGCGTAAAGCCGCCGTACAACGTCAGCGGCCTGGCTCAGCGGGCGGTGATCGACGCTCTGGAAAGTGAATCGACCGTAACTAGATGGATAACTTCTGCGAAACTAGAAAGGAAGAGTCTCGAAGCATCGTTATCGGCTCTCAACTTCGTACAAAAGATATACCCATCTGACGCAAATTTTCTTCTCGTTAAGGTCGATGATGCCAAGGCGACCTACCGCTATCTTATCGAGGAAAAGATCGTGGTTCGCGACCGGAGTAATGTCGAACTTTGTGAGGGATGCTTGCGGATAACCGTGGGCACCAGTGAGGAAAACGTCCGGTTGATCTCGGCATTGAGCCGATTTGGCAGCATGGGCCGCAAGAAGAATAGCTAATAGCTGTTAGCCAACTAGCTATTAGCTAGATTTATCAAACTTATGAAAAAAGTACTTTTCATCGACCGAGATGGGACGTTGATACGTGAGCCGGATGACTTTCAGGTCGATTTGTTGGAGAAACTGCGGTTTCTACCAGGTGTGATCACGAATCTTGGGAAGATCGCTCATGAGACCGATTATGTACTCGTGATGGTGACGAATCAGGACGGGCTTGGGACTGAGAGTTTTCCGGAGACGGCTTTTCACCCGGCACAGAATTTTGTTATTCAGACGTTGGCTGACGAGGGGATCGAATTTGCGGATGTATTCGTCGACCGTACTTTTCCTCACGAAAATGCACCAACGCGGAAACCAGGAACCGCGATGCTAACGAAGTATTTGACGGGCGATTACGATCTCGCAAATTCGTACGTGATCGGTGACCGGCCAACGGATGTCCAACTTGCGAGAAATCTTGGGTCAAAGGCGATCTATATCCGGAACCCATCGTTTCCGCTCGAAGGTGATGATGCATTTGCGGTCGACGACTGGCGCGAGATCTATGATCTGCTGCGAACACCACAACGGAGCGTCACTCATACTCGCAAAACAAAAGAGACCGATATTACCGTCGAATTGAACCTCGATGGCAGCGGGAATTCGTCGATCTCGACGGGAATTTGCTTTTTCGATCACATGCTCGAACAGCTTGCCCGGCACGGTGAGCTTGATCTGAATATTTCCGCGAACGGCGATCTGCATATTGACGAGCATCACACGATCGAGGACGTTGCGATCACGCTGGGCGAGGCATTTTCGCTGGCCCTTGCAGATAAACGCGGGATGGGGCGTTACGGGTTTTGTTTGCCGATGGATGATTGTATGGCACAGGTGGCGATCGATTTTGGTGGGCGGAATTGGATCGTCTGGGATGCAGAATTCAAACGCGAGATGATCGGCGAGATGCCGACCGAGATGTTCTTTCATTTCTTTAAGTCATTCTCGGACAAGGCTTTGTGCAATCTGAATATCGTCGCGACAGGCATGATCGAGCACCACAAGATCGAGGCGATATTCAAGGCCTTTGCGAAAGCGATCAAAATGGCGGTTCGCCGCGAGGGAACTACGTTGCCGACGACCAAAGGAGTTTTGTGAGAGTTGCAATAGTTAAATACAATGCCGGAAATACGGCTTCTGTCGCGAACGCATTGGTCCGCCTCGGTGTTGAGCCAGTGGTGACTGACGACGCGGACGATCTACGAGCAGCGGACAAGGTTATCTTCCCCGGTGTCGGCGAGGCTTCGACGGCGATGAAATACCTGCGGGAACGCGGTCTCGATGAGGTTATCCTTTCGCTCACGCAGCCGGTTTTGGGCATTTGCCTTGGGATGCAGCTAATGTGCGAAACCTCCCAGGAAAATGATACGGAATGCCTAGGCATCGTGCCATATCGCGTTTGTCGATTTGAGTTCGACACATTGAAAATACCGCACACGGGATGGAATCGGATCACTGAACTCAATTCACCACTATTTGAGGGCGTCGCCGATGGCGAACGCGTTTATTTCGTCCACGGCTACTATGTTGAAACGGGCGATAGCACGACTGCGACGTGCGAATACGGGCAAAAATTCAGTGCTGCGATCGGGCGGGATAATTTTCATGCGATTCAGTTTCACCCCGAAAAATCGGGAGCGGTCGGAGAAAGGATCTTAACGAATTTTCTAAAGATCTAAATCAACTATTCACTGTTAACTATTCACTAACTAAATATGATCGAAATAATTCCAGCGATGGATCTGATCGGCGGAAAGTGCGTGCGGCTTACCCAGGGTGATTTTGCGCGAAAAACTATCTATTCCGACGACCCGCTCGAGACTGCTAAACGTTTCGAAGATGCGGGTTTGCGGCGGCTGCACATGGTCGACCTTGACGGTGCCCGAACAGGAGCACCGGCGAATCTGCACGTGTTGAAAAAGGTCGCGAGCGGAACGAAACTCAATATCGATTTTAGCGGTGGTTTGAAAACGGAATCTGATGTCGCGGCGGTTTTTGAGACCGGAGCGGCGATCGCGACTGTTGGAAGCGTTGCGGTAAAACAGCCGGAGCTTTTTCTTTCATGGGTCGACAAATTCGGCGGCGAAAAGCTCCTGCTAGGTGCGGATTCACGGGGCGGTAGAGTTGCGGTTGATGGTTGGCAGACGGACACCTCGATACCTGTTCTCGCATTTCTGCGTAACTTCGGCGAAAGGGGCGTGACCAATGCTTTCGTAACCGACATAGCGAGCGACGGAGCGATGAAAGGGCCCGCGTTTAAGCTTTATCGGCAGATCAGGGCGGCGATCCAAGAGATCGATCTGATCGCGAGCGGCGGCGTCACGTCTATCGCTGATATCGACGAACTCGACCGAATCGGCTGCTCAGGCGTGATCGTCGGAAAGGCCCTTTACGAGCAGAATATAAAATTGGAGGATCTCGCCAAATATGCTGGCTAAACGCATCGTTCCATGCCTTGACGTAAAGGACGGACGAACTGTCAAAGGTACAAATTTCCTCGGGCTTAGGGACGCCGGTGATCCGGTGGAGTTAGCAGCGAGATATTCGACTGAAGGTGCCGACGAACTTGTTCTGCTCGATATCTCGGCGACGAACGAGCGGCGAAAGACGTTTGCCGAGATCGTCCGGCGGGTCGCGGCCGAGATAAATATTCCGTTCACGGTCGGCGGCGGCATCTCGACGGTCGAAGACATTGGGGCGTTGCTGGATTGCGGAGCAGACAAAGTTTCGATAAACACGGCGGCCGTGAAAGATTCGACGATCTTGAGTCACGCGGCGACAAATTTTGGTTCGCAATGTGTGGTTCTCGCTATAGATGCGAAAGAGACAGACGATGGCTGGAAGGTCTTTCTAAATGGCGGTAGAGTTGCGACCGATCTTGATGCGGTTGAATGGGCAATGCGTGGCGTTGAACTCGGCGCTGGCGAGATTCTGCTCACCTCGATGAATGCTGACGGAACAAAAGATGGTTTTGAGATCGGGCTGACGCGTGATATCTCAAACGCAGTTCGTGTTCCTGTGATCGCCTCGGGCGGAGCGGGGACGATGGACGATTTTGCGGATGTTTTCGCGATCGGCAATGCCGACGCGGCTCTGGCGGCGAGCGTGTTTCACTACGGCGAGATCGCCATTCCGGAATTAAAGGCATTCCTCGAAATGCGCGGGATCGAGGTGCGGATATGAATTTGAATTACCAAAAATACGCAGATGGATTGATCCCGGCGATCGTTCAGGATGCGGATACGCGGGCTGTCTTGATGCTTGGTTTTATGAGCGAAGAGGCGTTCAGCCAAACCCGAGATACGGGCCGCGTGACATTTTACTCACGTTCGCGGCAGCAGCTTTGGACCAAGGGCGAGACGAGCGGGAATTTTCTCGACGTCGTATCTATCGAAGCCGACTGTGATGAAGATACTCTGCTCATAGCTGCTCGGCCGGCGGGCCCGGTTTGTCACACCGGTTCGGCTACTTGTTTTGCTGAAACTAACCCAAAACAGCAAACGACCGACCAGTTGATAGAGCTTCAGAATGTGATCGACAAAAGGCGGAGTGAAAAAACGGAAGGTTCTTATATCGCTAGCCTGTTCGAAAAAGGGATCAACAAGATCGCGCAAAAGGTCGGTGAGGAAGCAGTCGAACTTGTGATCGAAGCGAAGGATGACGATCGCGGAAGGTTTACGTCCGAGGCCGCCGATCTTCTTTTTCATTACATGATATTGCTAAGGGCGAAGGACCTTTCTTTGGCGGATGTTCTCGACGAACTCGAACGACGACGCAATCCCTGATAACGTGCCGTTGAGCGATCTACCCGACCTTCCAGCAGCCTGCGAATATGCAGTAGGTCATCGCTGAGCCGTTTCCGTTCGGGCGATTCCTTTACGAGACCCTCTAGGATCGACCTGGCTTCGTTCAAACCTTCCGGTGAACCCGAACCGTATTCGGCGAGGCGAGAGAGGCATATCGCCTTGTCGTAGCGAAACTCGGTGTTTTGTTGATCCCTTTGAATTAGCTCGTCAGTTTCCCGCAGAGCAGCGGTAAATCTCTGGACCGCCGAATCGCGTTCGCCTCGTTTTGCGAGAGCATCGCCGAGGTGACGTCGGGTAAAGGATAACTGACGGCGAGAGCTCAGGTTATTTGGATCGTTTTCAGCAACTTTACCGTATAGCGAGATCGCGGTTTCGAAGTGCTCGACGGCGATTTGGGTCTTTCCTGCTTCTGAGGCCGTCCAGCCCAACTCCAAATGAGCATCTGCGAGCGAGTTCATGTCGCCGACGTTAGATCTATCTAGCTCGTGAAGCCGTTGTTGTAAGTTCATTGATTGTAGAAGGTGCTCACGACTCTCGTCGAACCGCTGCGAGGATCTTAGAGCGTATCCTACCCACTGCTCGGCACTTGCCAGATTTCGCATATGCTCACGGCTTTCACGGTCGGTTTCCCATATTTGCTTATCGATCTGCAGTGATTCATTAAAATCGATCAAGGCGTCATCGACCGATCCCATTTCAAGTTTTGCGTAGCCCGCATAGCTTTTGTAGACCGAAACGCTGTGTAGCAGGCGAGCGTCGGCGGTTCCGGAAGCCGTCAGGCCGACCATTAGGTCGACAGCCTTTTCGTAGTTCGCCAGTGCTTTAGATATCGAGCCCGATCGCAAGATACCCTGACCGAATTTTGCGTACGCTTTAGCAAGCTCACGTTTGACCTGAGTGTCGGCAGGGGCCAGAGCTTTAGCACCCTCCATCGTAGCGACAGCAAGTTCATACTTTTCGAGAGCCGCGCTCGTTCGTCCGGCGGTAGTCGACAGATCGGCGATCTTCAGAAGGCTGCTTGCGAAGGCAAGCTTATGCTGCAGGTTTTCAGGCTCCTTAAGGTCCAGGGCCGCCCTCATCGCGAGAGCCTTTTGATGATTCTCGATGGATCCCGCTGTGTCCCCGATCCCTGAACCGTAATGAAATGCCTGAACGTCTCCGATCTTTTCGTATGCTGCTGCAAGCTCCGCCTGCAGACCGGTATCCTCCCCTGCTTCCGACGCTAGTTTGTCGAGGTATTCGATGGTGCGCGTAACGAGCAGCTCTCTTGCTTTGATAGGACTCTCGTCGATCTTTTCGTTTACCTCAAAAATGAGCGAGTTGGTGATCGCCCGGACATCATTGAATCGGCGTTCTGCCTTTTGCCGCTCCGCTTCGGCTCGGTGCGCGAGGATAGTTGTGGCGGTGATGCCAGCGATCAGTGTCAAAAAAACTAAAGCAACCGCTCCGACCAGAACGGGATTTCGTCGTGTAAATGTGTGAGCTCTGTATCGCCAGGTGGCCTGACGGGCAACCACCGGCAAGCCGCGAAGATGGCGACGAATATCCTCGGCAAACTGCTCAACCGATGAATAACGACGCTCAGGCTCTTTACTGAGAGCTTTGAGGACGATGTTATCGAGATCACCTCGCAGATGAGTAAGGGGAAAGGGGTGCGCCTCAGTCTCGTTTCCTGGGGTACGATTGTCAGAAGGCCGGACGGCCGCTGCACTGGTCGCGGTTTGAACTATTTGACCCAGATTCTTGTCTTCGAATGCGAAGGGACGAACGCCGGTCAGAGCTTCGTAAAGAATTGCTCCTAACGAGTAAATATCGGTCGCAGTCGTTAGGTTTTCTCCGCGGATCTGTTCGGGCGACGCGTATTCTGGCGTAAAAACGGCATGGCGTGTAGCGGTCTCGGCTACTGTGTCCGACCTAAGCAGTTTTGCGATGCCAAAATCAAGCAGCTTCGGAACGCCCGCCGTGTTCACCAGAATATTCGAGGGTTTAAGGTCGCGATGGATAACCAGGTTCTGATGTGCGTATGCCACGGCGGAGCAGACCTCGCGGAAGAGGTCGAGCCGCTCTGAAAGCCCAAGCGAATGATCGCGGATGTAATCGATGATGGTCTTGCCGGAAACGTATTCCATCACGAAATATGGCCGGCCGTCGCTCGTGGTTCCGCCATCGATAAGATGTGCGATGTTGGGATGGTCCAGTGAAGCGAGGATCTGCCGCTCAGTTGAAAATCGCTTAAGGATCGCATCCGAATCCATTCCACGTTTGATCAATTTGAGAGCTACCTTCTGCTCAAACGAGCCGTCAGACCGAACAGCGAGAAAGACCGAGCCCATGCCGCCGCTTCCGAGTTCACCGGTGATCCGATAATTGCCGATCGTTTCGCCTAGGAGCGACGAGGCTGTGTCATTCGTGACCGCCGCGATCGGCTGTTTCTCGAAAGCGTCGGCACGTTCAGAGGCGCTGAGCAGGCCTTCGATCTCGGTACGCAGTTCTACGTCTTGTCCGCATTTTTGCTTTACAAATGACAAACGAGGCCCAGTCGGCATTTCTGCCGCTGGTTCCAGGATCTCCCTGATCTGCTTCCATCTTTCAGGGGTCATACTAACTTGACGGATCGAGCATGCGAGTAAGCAAAAGCTTTGCGGATGTCCAGTCGCGCTTTATAGTCGCCGGCGAAATGTCCAGAACCTCTGCGATCTCTTCGATCGTCATTCCCGCAAAAAATTTCATTTCGACTATCTTGGCCTGGCGTTCGTCGAGGCGTTCGAGTTCGTTCAATGCTTCGTCTACGGCCAGTACGTCGAGTTGGTTATCATCGTTCACGCCGATGGCTGCATCGATCTCAATATACGTGCGCATTCCACTGCCTCGTTTCTTCCTTTTCTTTGAACGTGCGTGGTCTATCAGTATCTCGCGCATCAACGTCGATGCCGCGCCAAAGAAATGTGCCCTGTTTTGCCATGCGACCGGTCCCTGTCCGGCGAGCTTGAGATACACCTCATGTACGAGAGCCGTTGGTTGTAATGTGTGCCCAACACGTTCGCGGCTAAGATACGCGCCCGCAAGCCGCCGCATCTCTGCATAGACAAGCGGCAGCACCTCATCTAAGGCCGATTCCTCATCGGTGCGCGACTCGTTAAGTAGTTTTGTGATCGCTGTAGACATTTAGCTCAGAGCATTGCTCCAAGGTGGAACTTTCTGTTCTGGGAAGAGAACAACCAGAATAGGCGGCTTTATCCTTTTTCGCAAGCGATACGCACCGCCGATCTTGGATGCTGGAAAATTATTATGAGCCACTTTTCGAGTAGAAATCGCATATGTGACGGAATCCAAAAACTTCGTCTGCGAGCCTAAATTTATGAGATCAAAATTCTTGGTCGGCGCGATCATCTTCGCTTTGCTGGGATTGATACTGGCATTTTCATTTCCATACGCAACGTCTTTCGCTCAGAGCGATGAAGACGATCCGGATATGCCGCGAAAGTTTAGCTCGGGGCTAAGCAAAGAGGAGTTCAAAAGCAGACGGGCTCGATATTTCGCTCTGAAGCGCGGCGTAGAAAAAGATAAGCCGGTGGATCCGGCGGCTCGGCAGCGGGCTTTGGCCGAAATGGAGATGCTGGAGCGTTCACGACTCCTTAGCCCCGAATCGGACGCGCTGCTCGAAGCCTGGCAAGCGATCGGCCCGGCACCGATCCCTAACGGCCAGACAACAGGCATCTCGACCCCTGTGAGCGGACGGGTCATCTCCATTGCCGTCCACCCGACGAACGCGGACATAGTGTACGTCGGCACGGCTCAAGGCGGGCTGTATCGGTCAACTAATGGAGGCGCGAACTGGACGCCGCTGCTCGACAGCGCGCTCAGCCTGGCTGTCGGGGCCATCGCAATAGCTCCGTCACAGCCGGACACGATCTATGTCGGAACTGGCGAAGGTAATAACAATGGCCACGGGTTTTTTGGAGTTGGCGTATACCGGATAGATAGCGCGAGCGGGGTTTCGCCGGTTGTTTCCGGCCCTCTCAATAGGAATGCTGCGGGTGCGGATATATTCAGCGGAAACGCCGTAGGACAGATCCTCGTTCATCCGACAGATCCGGCGACCATTTTTGTTGCTTCTACTGATGGTGTCGCCGGCCTCGGTGGTTACTATACGAGTTTCGGCACGATCCCCAATCCGGGTATCTATCGCTCTTCGAACGCCACATCACCCAACCCGACGTTTGCCCCGATCGGTCCGCAATTCAGCGTGCACGATATGGTGCTCGATCCGCAGAATCCGAATCTGCTGGTCGCAAATCTAAACACGAACGGAGGCGGAATAATCGTCTCGTCGAATGCACTTTCGGCCAATCCGACCTTCACGAATCGTCAGACCTTCTCCGGCGGTGTAACTACGACGAATACTGAGTTTGCGATTCAGCGGTCGGCTGGAGCTCCAAACCCTACGATCTATGCCGCGACAGGAAATGGCGGCGGCCGCGTCTTGCGGTCAACGGACGAAGGCGTGACGTGGACGCAGCAGATCGATAACAACTTTTGTGGCGGACAGTGTTTTTACGACATCGCGATCGCAGTTGACCCGAACGACCCGAACAGGGTTTATCTCGGAGGAGATCCAACACTCATTTTCGCACATTCTTCGGACGGCGGAGAGAGCTTCACGCGGAGTGAGGTCGGCCTGCATGCTGATTCCCACGTGATCGCGGTCGCTCGGTCCCAGCCATCAACTCTCTATTTCGGAACTGACGGCGGCATCTATAAATCGATCAACGCTGGTAATTCATGGACGATCCTGAACAATTCGCAGTTTAGCGCGACGCAGTTCATGGGGCTCGCCGTCCATCCTACCGATCCGAATTTTACTATCGGCGGCACCCAAGACAATGGAACCAACCATTACCGTCCGGACGGTACATGGAGGCGGATCGATTTCGGCGACGGCGGCTATTCCCTCATCGATCAAAATGCGACCGATACGACCAATGTGCGGATGTACCACACGTATTTCAATGTCGAAGGCCTGCAGGGGTATGGAACGGTTTCGTCGACTTTAGCGGCGAGCGACGGGAACTGGAGTTTTCGTGGATGCCAGGGTGAAGGCAACGCGGGAAATGGCATAACGTGCGGCGGATCGACTTTGTTTTATGCCCCGCTAGCTCGCGGGCCCGGTAACCCGAACACGGTCTACTATGGAACGGACCGTCTCTATCGTTCATCGGACACAGGGCTTACGCACACGATCGTTAGCCAAGCCCCCATTTCGGCAGGCGACCCGATAAGTGCTATCGGTATATCGCGGCAGAATGATAACGTACGCATCGTCGGCCTGAGTAACGGAGCTATTTGGGGTACGACCACCGGGTCAGCGACCTTAACCAACCTCGATCCGTCGAATGCAGTCCCAAATGCCTTTATCGGAAGAGCCGTAATCGACCCGAATAACGCGAATATTGCCTACGTCACATTATCTGCTTTTGGCGTAAACAGTGTCTGGCGAACGGCCAATCTCAACAGTGGATCACCCACCTGGGTTCCGGCATCGGGATCGCTTCCACAGGTCCCGGTAAATGCCTTTGCGATCGATCCGACGAATTCGAGTTCAATATTCGCCGGTACGGATATAGGTGTTTTCATGTCTACCAATAGTGGAGCCACCTGGACACCATTTGGAACCGATCTGCCGCGAGTAGCGGTCTTCGACATGGCGGTCGCCCCTGGCCGCAAGCTGCGTATAGCAACGCACGGGCGCGGCCTGTATCAGATATCAATGCCCGCCGCCGGTGCTCCGTCCATCTCGATCAATGACGTTACCTTGAGCGAAGGAAATACCGGCACAACAGCCTTCAACTTCACCGCCACGCTCTCACAGGCAAATCCACAGGCCGTAACCGCGACATTCGCGACCGCAGACGGAACCGCAACCGCCGGGATCGACTACGCGGCTGCCAACGGCACGATAACTTTTAATCCGAACGAGACAACCAAACAGATCACGGTCAACGTCAGCGGCGATACGACGTTCGAACCGAGCGAAACGTTTTTCGTCAATCTTGCAAATCCGACCGGCGGAGCGACGATCGCTGACAATCAGGGTCTCGGAACGATCACAAATGACGATGCCGCCCCTACGGTAACGCCAACTCCGACACCAACTCCAGCTGATGGCGATCTCGATCCGGATCTTGTCAGTCGCCTGATCGGCGGCGTAGCAGATGGAACTGGCGGCCAATATTCTTACGTCAAGGACATAGTGCTCCAACCTGATGGAAAGGCAGTCGTTGTCGGAGAATTTATTTCATTCGCCAGCCGACTGCAGCGCGGCATCGCACGACTTAATGCCGATGGCTCGCCCGACTACGCATTTCATCCCAGCGTGAATGGCGATGTCTACGGCGTCGCTCTTCAGCAGGACGGGAAGATCGTAATTGTCGGTTCCTTTACCGAGGTCGGAGGGCAAACGCGCAGCCGAGTGGCCCGTCTCAATCCGGATGGAAATCTCGACACATCCTTCCAGGACCCGATCGTAAGTGCGACGGTGAACGAGGTGGCGATACAGGGAGATAGGATCGTTATCGGCGGCCCGTTTGCGAACATCAACAATACGCCCAGCCGTAACATGGGCCGTCTGACGGCTACTGGTGCTCGCGATACAACCTTTACGTCACCTCTCTTCATAACCGAGACGATCGGCACCCTCGTCGTTGACCCACTCGGCCGCTTGTACATCGGCGGCTCCTTTCAGCTCGGCCCTCAGGGCTCGGGTTTCGTGCGACTCAATGACAACGGCACGATCGACCCAACGTTTACCGCTGATATCGGCTCCGGACTGAACCACGCCATTAGACTTCCCAACGGCCAATTCCTGGTCGGCGGCGTGATATCGGGTTGGATCAAAAGGATCAACGAAAACGGAAGCGATGATACATCATTCCTCGTCTCCGGAACTACGTTTGGTTCGGTAAACGATATTGTCGTTCAGACCGATGGCAGAGTTGTGGTCGGTGCCAGCAGCGGAGGACTAGTGCGGCTGAGCCAGAACGGCGCATTTGACCCGACCTATGTTCCAAATATTCCTAACGGAAATATAGACGCCCTCGCGATCCAGCCGAACGATAAAGTTTTTGCCGGGGGCAATTTTGCTAGCGTACGCGGGCAAACGCGCAACAGCCTCGTTCGACTGAACACTGACTCGTCGCTGGATCTGTTCCCCGAGGATATTTCACTCGGACCCGCGATAAGTGGAGCCGGTGTCAGGGTAGTAATTACGCAGCCGGACGGCAAGATACTTGTCGGCATGCGTCAGATCACTTCGGCCGGCGGTGTCACGCGAGGCCATTTGGTACGGATAAATCAGGACGGGAAGATCGACCCGACCTTCAACGATCCCGCAATCTCTAATATTAACTTCCTCGGTGTGACAGCTCTCGCCATTCAGCCCGCCGATGGCAAGATCCTGATAGGCGGCGACTTTCAGCTAGTTGGCGGTAATCCCCGCCGTCTTATTGCTCGGCTCCATCCGAACGGAGCCCTTGATACATCATTTAATGCCACCGTCGGCGGCAGCAGCGTCAGCCATGTGTCGGCGATCTCAGTTCAAGCCGACAATCAGATAATGATAGGTGGCCACTTTTCGTTGGTGGACGGCCAGGAGCGGAACAATATGGCCCGCCTCAATGCTAACGGTACGCTCGATGCGAGCTTCAACCGCGGAGTACAGTTCTGCTCGCCCGGGACGATAGACCTTTTGCCAGGGGGGCAAATGCTGGCGTGCGGAAGCTCAGGCGGCAATAGCGGACTGGTTCGCTACAACAGTAATGGCACCATCGATCCGACATTTACAATAGCCAATGCGAACTCGACGCTGACAAAATCATTCCGCGACCCTGACGGAAAGATAATAATAATTGGTAGTTTCGGCATGGTCGCCGGTGCTCCGAGGCAGAGCATTGCTCGGCTAAATTCGAACGGAACGCTCGACACATCATTCCAGGAACTAGCCTTTCAAAGCGGGCAAGGAAGCCTTATCGCCGATGCTGCGGTCCAAACAAACGGAAAAGTTATCATCGGCGGAATCTTTCTCCGCCTGAATGGCCAGGCGTATAAAGGTATCGCGCGCCTTAACACTGACGGCACGCTCGATCCGACGTTCAAGCCGCTGTCGAATATTGAGTGGGGAGACTCGGGCCAGATCCATGATGTACATTTACAGACCGATGGCCGCGTGTTGTTGGGTGGCGACTTTAGATCCATCAATCGTGTCGGGGCGGACTACATTGCGAGGCTTTACAACGGCTTTACGCCAGGTTGTTCATTTGCGGTGAATCCGACCGATCGGACATTCTCATCAGCGGCAGCAACGAGCACTGTGAATGTCATCGCAGGCAATGGCTGCGACTGGACGTCATCGGCTTTCCCCGACTGGATCACCGTAACCTCGGGCTCCTCGGGAAGTGGGAACGGAACGATAAACTACAGCATAGCCGCGAACACAACGGGGGCGCCGCGTACCGGAACTATCGACGTCGCCGGAGTCGCCGGATCGGCAACGCACACGATCACGCAGCAATCTGGCAACGCAACCCCGACACCTTCGCCCACTCCCACAGTCGGGCCGACACCGACACCAACGCCATCGCCGGGGGGCAGCGTGATAATTAACTACACGGGGCCGGCGGTGACTATACCCGACAACGCGGCCGCCGGGGTCAATATTGTCACGAACGTATCGACAGCCTGCACGATCACAGACATGAACTTCCGGTTTGACGGGACACCGAGTGCTGATCCCGTCTCGACGACCGTCGGGCTGAACCATTCATGGATCGGTGATCTGCTCATAAAGCTCACGTCGCCCGCGGGAACGTCGGTGACGATGATCGACCGTCCGGGAGTTCCGGCCTCGGCGAACGGCTGTAACAGCAATAACCTCGCGGCCGTTCTGCTAGACGATGACGGGGGCTTTCCATCGATCGAGAGCCAGTGTGGTGCTGGGGACAATGCGGCGTTTCCGTCCGGGAACTTTTCGCCAAATAATCCATTTTCGGCATTTGATGGCCAAAGCACGGTAGGGAACTGGACGCTAAACGTCAGCGATAACGCGGGCAGCGATACGGGTTCCGTCAGGGCGTTTACGCTTATCTTTACATGCCCTGCCGCAACACCGACACCGACCCCAACACCGACGCCGACGCCAACGCCAACGCCAACACCAACACCAACACCAACGCCAACGCCGACACCAACACCGACGCCGACACCCACGCCAACGCCAACGCCAACGCCGACTGCCTCGCCCACGCCAACAGCTACACCGAGTCCGACGCCGATCGTTCGCGACGGAGGTTATGAGCTTACGGCAGCAGCGACCGGGGCCAATCCGCATTGGACCTCCACATCGACGGCCTTCGGCAGTTCGCTCTGCTTTGGAACAAGCATTTGCGGGTCGGGAACCGCTCCGAGATCAGGAAGCGGCTGGGTGTGGTTCGACGGGACCGGCAGCGGAGCTAACGCAGAAGCGGGCACTGCATCGCAGACCGTGACAATTCCGGCAGGCAGTACGGCGACGCTTACGTTTTATATGCGGGCGGCTTCGGTCGCTGCCCCTTCGAGTTCCACAATGACGGTAACGATCGACGGAACCGTCGTTCAAACGTTCACCGAGCCGGCAGCCGCAGAAGCGGTTTACTCGCTCAAGACGGTCAACCTATCTGCGTTTGCCAACGGCCAGCCGAGAATGTTGAGCTTTAACTACAGTCGGCCAGGCGGAGCGGCTGGCAGCGACAGTTTCCTTCTTGACGACGTGGAACTTACTGCGACAGTACAGCAGACATTTGCAACGGTCACCGGTCGCGTTTTCACGCCGACAGGTTCGGCATTACGAAACGCTTCAGTTGCGATGATCAGTCCTGAGGGCGTTCGAACGGTCGCGACGACAAGCTCATTCGGAGTTTATACCTTTAGCAACGTCCCGGCAGGCCGGACGTACACGATGACCGTGAGTACTAAACGATATCGCTTTACTCCAAGATCGTTAGAGATCAATGGGAACCTGACCGGAATTGATTTTGTCGGGCTGGAATGATAATGCTCACTTGACGACGCCGCGTTTGGAGGTTTCGATAAAATCGACGAGCAGATCGACCTCGCGACAGCCGATTATCTCTTCGCGGATCTTTTCGACGGCCTGGGTCGTGTTGAGTTTTGCGGAAAGCAGCAGATGGAACGCGTGGTTGAGATGATCGATGGTTTCTTTCGAGTAGCCGCGGCGTTTTGCTCCGACGCGATTCAGGCCGTAGCATTTGGCGTGGTTGCCCTGTATCGTGGCGTATGGCATCGCATCCTTGACCACCACCGAGTAGCCGCCAATAAAAGCCTCGACGCCGACACGGCAGAACTGGTGAACGCCCGAATATGCCCCGACACTGGCTCGGTCCGCGATCTCAACGTGGCCGGCAAGCGTTGCGGCATTAGCCATGATGATCTCGCTGCCTAGCTGACAATCGTGAGCTACATGAGCCTGAGCCATCAAAAGGTTGTCGTCGCCAACTCGGGTCACGCCACCACCGCCCTCGGTGCCACGGTGAATGGTGACAAATTCACGGATCTGATTCCGCTTACCGATCTCCGTTCGCGTTGGTTCGCCGGCGTATTTTAGGTCCTGTGGGCCAAGGCCGATAGAGACAAACGGGAAAACGCGAGTTTCGTCGCCGACAGTGGTCACCCCGTCGACGACCACATGAGATTCCAGCCGGACACCATCGCCCAGAACGACGTCATCGCCGATAGTGCAAAATGGCCCGATATGGCAGCCGTTTCCGATCGTGGCCTTTGAGCTGATAATAGCGGTTTCGTGAACAAAGGTCATTTGATCAAAGAGCGGTAGGTTCGGACGGCTGCTGAGGTTTGCGAAAGATCAGCCACGTGAAAACAGCGGCAACCGGTATGGCCAGGAGAAGCCCGAGAATGGCACCGGCCGCGATAGACGCGACAAAACCGATGGCTCCGGTCTTGACGTTGCTTTTTACAAATCCTGAGATCAGCGGAGCCAGTCCAACGACGAAACCCAGCCCGGCCCCGAGCAGGACCCAGTTCATAAATGTCATCTGTGAAGGATCCATAGTTTTTTACCCTTGCCCTGCCTCCGAGCGGTCCGCGAATATCGACAGAATATCAGCCTCGGCAGTTACTTGCCCATCTACCGAAGCGACACCGTGCATCTTTTGTACACGACTGCCCGTTCGGATCGTGGTCACCTCGAGCCGCAGCGTGTCGCCCGGGAAGACCGGACGGCGAAATCTGCAATTGTCCAGGCCGCCAAAGAAAGGGATCTTGTCCTCAAGATTCTCAAATTCCCGCAGGCCGAGTATCGCACCTGTCTGAGCAAGAGCTTCGATCTGCAATACGCCCGGCATGACCGGAGCCCCTGGGAAATGTCCCTGAAAAAAGTTTTCGTTAACAGTTACCTGCTTAATGCCGACGATCCGAACGCGCGGCTCGAGTTCGATGATGCGGTCAACCAGCAGAAATGGGTAGCGATGAGGAAGTATCTTTTGTATAGCTACCGAATCGAGTGTGATCATACACGAAATGAGAACAAAAAAGCCGACAAAACGCAATTTCGCCGGCTGATAAGGGTTGAGGTCAGGCGCTACGGTTTTGGGACCGAGGTTATCGTTGTAACGGGCCTGGTGTTATAAAAAGTGATGAAATCCTTAGTGATATCAAATTTTTCAGAGGCGAATAACACCATCCCGCCCTGGTCCTTGGCAACGTCAAAGATTATGCCGTAGTCCTTTGTTTTGACGTATTCGCTCAAAACTCGCAGAACATCCGAATAGACCGGTCCGACGATCTCGCTCTGGCGTTTTCGCGCAAGGGCATTGAATTTGTCTTCCTCGTACTTTCCTTCACGCTTCAAGCTCTCAAGCTCGGCTACTTTGTTTTGAAATGATCGCTCGTCAACGGGCACGCCGCGCCCGGCATTACCGCGGATAGTTTCGAGTTCCTTTGTCAACGCCTCGATCCGCTGAACGATCGCCTGAACCTTCGAGCGTTCCGTTGCAAGATCTGTGTTGAGGGTTTTTGACGCGGCGATGATCTTCGTAATACCCCCTTGTTCATTAAAGAACGCGGCGGTGTCTACGACGACTATCTTCGACGCGGCGGCCTGTGCCTGAACTCCTGCGACAGCAGCGAAAACAATTATTAACGCGAATAGATTGATCCTCAAATTCATAAAGACTGATCTCCAACTTTAGATCGAGAAGGCCAGAAAGACTCGACGTCTTCTGGCCTTTCCGGTAGTTTACCCAACTTTGATCCGCAAACTATTTAGGGGTTGCGGCGGTCGCGGCCGTGGCCGGACGAGCATTGTAGAAGGTGATAAATTCCTTCGTGATGTTCGAGCCAGGGTCGAGAGCCAGAATAGCATTAGCCTGAGCAAGAGCAGCTATGTCGAGCACGACTGCGTAGCCTTTGGTCTTAGCAAAATCCTGGATAGCCCGGCTGATGTCAGCGGATACCGGGCCGAGAACCTCGGAACTGCGTTTCTCGACCTTGGCATCGTATTCTTTTTTCTTGAATTCAAACTCACGCTGAAGGCTCTGGCCCTCTTCCTGCTTTGCAAGAAGAGCACGCTGGTCGACAGGGACATTTGCCGGAACTGGCTTGTTGAGATCGGCAGCAATGGTCTGGATCCTCGACTGAAGCGTCTGAAGAGCAGTCTGGCTCGGCTTCATTTCAGTATCGAGTGCCTTGAGAGCATTGATGTACTTGGTTACGCCTTCTTTTTCATCAGCAAAAGCACCGGTGTCGATCCAGCCGATCTTGGTCGGCTGCGCACCGGCCTGAGCAAACGCCGAGACAGCAAAAACTGCTGTGAAAACTAGCGTGAGGGCAAACGTATAAAATCTTTTCATTATCCTATGGAACTCCTTATTTCTGACAGAAAGACCTAATCGCCCCTCTAATCTTATATTTCTTTGAAACAAATTCTACCAAAACTGTTGCTTCCGGTTTCAAAAAAGAAACGAGAATAGTAATTAAACATCGAAATGATGTCAATCAACTTTAGAACGTACGTCCGACAGTAAATCTGAACCCATTTCGCTTGCCCGGCAGGAAGATGCCCGGAAGCTCTTCGGTAAAGCCGATCTTGGCGTTAGGGTTGTAATAATAGATCAGGCGGAACGGAACGTTGACGATCGGCACCTGAACCCGGAGCTCAACACCGAGACTTGCTTTGAAATCCTTAAGCTTGTTGAACTTGGCGGCGTCGACGTCCAGAAGCGAATTCTGCTGAACCTCGCCGCGAAGATAAAGCTGCTGTACCTGCGGCGAAAGGGCGGTCGGACAGCCGAAACGGTTGCCGCGGCAGAATTCGTTGATGTAATCCGTCTTTGTCATTACGCGGCCGCGATAGTACAAGATACTGCCGAAGCTGCTTTCGAGCACCGGCGTATTGATAAGGCCGAGGGCCGTCAGACGGCCTGCTCCGATGAACGATTCGTCCGGCAGGAATTCACTATTGATGACCTGCTGGCCAGATTTTCTAAGGTTAAAGACCGAGCCAACATCAGCGAAAATGGCCATCGTCGCGGGGCCAAAGATCGGCAGGCGATATTCGACGTTAGCCAGCAACTGCGTATCACCGCCGATAAAGCGGAAGTTACGCGAGAACAAAGCGGGGTTGGCGCCGCCGATCCCCGTAACCAGGCCGAGCTGTCTGATCTCTTCGACGATCTGCGGATTGATGATGCCTGTATCTGTCTCGGCTGTGCCAGTGGCATTCGTGGTCAACTGCACGTTGCGGCTGGTAACGTACGTATCGAACGGAGCAACCGGCCCGATCGAACGCGAATTGTAGCCGCGGATATCGTTCTCGCTGCCGAGATAATATCGCTCATAGGCCGGAACACCGCCGACGAATGAGATCGAGTTGGCGTTGCGGATCGTGTCTTTTATGGACCAGGTTCCGATCGTTCCAGCTTGCAGGCGGAACGCGAGGACGTGCGGATTCTTCGAAGCACGGTTCCTTACCGGAATAAACTGCGAATAAGTGATGTTCGGCTGATAGGTTCGAACATCGCCGCCTAGGCCCGCAAAAGCAACTGAGAACGAAAGCGATGATCCGCCGACCGTATCGATGCCGTTGGCCGACGGCTGACGCGTATCGTAAACAAAAGTGCCCGTTATGCGGCTGGTGATGATATTTGGCTGGCGATAGATGACCGGGATCCGTGCAGCCGGGTCGGCATTCTGATTGACCTCAGGGTCTTCAATGCTGGTCGCCGAGAACTGATAGGTCAGACCGACACGTGAAAACTGCGTGAACCGCCGTTTCTTGAAAAATAACTCCGACAGCGGTGCCGTCGCGAAAACGTTTGCACCGTAGGTCGTCTGCGTGAACAGGTTGCTTTCGTCCGTCGTGACGGTGCCGAATGGGTCAAATAGGTCGTTTAGAATGTCCTGATTCTGCGTCAGGAAAGTCCCTTCACCGAAGAATCGGTAACGGCTCGCAAATACCGAGAACCCGACCGAAACCGGTCGTTCGCGGAAATACGGCTGCTGATAGGTGAATTGTAGGCTCTGCTGACGGTTACCCGCGCCGACGTTGAACGACAGGATCTCACCGGTTCCGGCGAGGTTATTGGTCGAGTATTCGAGGCCGAAGAACGAACCACCGATACCCGACAATCCACCGTTGAACGAGATCTGCTGACGGCCTTTTTCCTTGACCTTGACGATCAGGTCGACGTCACCTTTTTCTTCGTCCGTACGGATCTCGACGTCCTGATCCTTGTCGATTGGGTCAAAATACTGTGTCTGATTGAGTCTGGCAGTCGAGATCTCTAGATACTGCTGGTTATAGATGTCGCCCTCGTTGATGAGGAATTCACGACGCATCACCTTGTCCCGGGTAAAGGTATTGCCGGTAAACTCCAGCCGGCGAAGCGTGAACTGTTTTCCTTCTTCGATCGTGATCGTAATATCAACGATGCCTTCTTCCGGAATAGCCGGATTGTCCTTGAACTGAGGATCAAATTCCGCAGTGTACTGAACAAAACCTTGTTTTCCGTATTCCTTTTTTAGATCTTCGTAGACCGCATCCTGCAGACGTTTACCGTCAGCGATCTCACCTTTTTTTAGACCGACAAAAGCAAGAATGAGCTGTTCGGAGAAGATCGAGTTGCCCTCGACTTTGAGTTCGCCGACGCGAAAGACCTTGCCCTCGGTCACAGGGATCTTGATGCGGAGCGTATCGTCCATCGAGGTCAAAAGCGGGATCGGAAATGCTTTGACGATGGGAAAACCTGTACGTTTATAGCCGAGGCCTTCGACCTCAGGGTCACCGATGCGGGCCTGGAAATACCCTTTCGACCACATGTATGCCCTAACGTTTTTCTGCAGGTCATACTCGAGCTTACGCAGGTCGAGTATGTCCATGCTCTTGAAACGGGAGACGATGCCAGTCTCTTTAACGAGCGTCAAAGCATCGCGCAGTTCCCCATCCGAGAATTTCTGGTTTCCGTCGAAGTCGATGTCAACGATACGTGAGCGAGCGCCCTGAACGATGTCGAAGATAATAGCGACCGATGTGGCTGAAACTACCTCTTCCTGAACATTGACGGTCGCATTCGGATAGCCTTTCGAAGCGAGCATTTCGCGTAGCGTTCGGATGGCACCGCGAGATTTTACAGGGTCGTAGATGGCTTCTTTCGAGATGCCGACGCGTTTTTCGCGGAATTCCTTAAGAATGTCGGCCTCGGTGATCGCTTTGGCGCCCTTGAACTGTAGGTCGCGGATGATCGGAAGCTCGCTCACCTCGAATATCACGTTGACGCCGCCGCGGATGCCGTCCTCGACGAGCACGCGGGTCTTCGTTTTATCAAAGAAGTTCAAAGCGAGCAGTTCCTGAAGGTCACGCTCGAGAGCAGCCGGATCGTAAACGTCTCCGGCACGAACTTTCGTAAAATAAAGAAGGTCGTCGTCACGAAGACGGCGGTTCCCCTGGATATCGACGCTCTCAACGATCTGCTGCGTTTTGCTCGTCGAGACGACGTCCTTTTTCGCACTTCCATCAGTGCCGGCGATGGCGGTAAACGCCAACAATGCCGTCACCAGGACCAACGATCCGAGTGCGCGAAGAGTATTCATAAATGCGAAACTTCCCTAATAATGCAAAATCAAAAGCCCGCCAGCGAGCCCGCTCATGCCATGTAAAGCTCTGCAAAAACAGAGGTTATGTGCTCATCTATGGCATTTCAAAGTCGGAAATTGCTCACGTCTTTTGATTCGTGCCGACTACCGCAGGTTGCCCAAACGAAGCTCATCTGCAAACTTTCGAATTATACAAGGAAAAGTGTGAAAGCAAAACTGGAGCGCGGGCATCCTGCCCGCATTTATCGCTTCGAAAAGCCGTTAGAGGTTCAGTGACTCGCGGGAAGGGTACCTGCGGTCCGGCTGCTGAAAGGCCAATCTTCTGGCTTGGTACAAAGCCCGGCCTTGACGGGATTCCACTCAATGTAACTCACCACATTCTCAAAATGATCGAGATCGCGGATGTACCGGTCGAAGTACTCTTCCTGCCAGAATTTTCCAGTACGGCCTAAGATCCGATTTGCTCTCAATGCTGTATAGGACTTTATCGAGTGAATAATATCCTCAAGTTCAACTTCGGCCATTGGCCGAAGGAGGAAGTGGATGTGGTTGGGCATGATAACCCACGCAATCAGCTTATACCTTACTCCGTCGAAATGTCTTAAAGCGTCACGAACAATATTAGCGACCGAGGCCAGTCGCAGATAGCACTCTCCGTAACCACGATCGATGTATTTTTCGGCTCGCCAATATAGCTGCTTTTTTCTCTCCTCGTCAGTCTCATGAGCGAGTTCCGCTTTCCAGGCATCCACGACCATTTTGGGAAGAGCATCGCCGAGGTGAACAGTAATGAACTGAGTTATCTCGCCACCGTCATAGTGCGGCAGATAGCCTCTAGAATGCCAACCTCTCATAACAATTGGAGCGCGGGCATCCTGCCCGCGTGTTTTTATAACCGCGACTATTGGTCTATGTCAAGACTGGGGCTGGTTACGGGCGGGCAGGATGCCCGCGGTCCAGTTAGGCTTTCTGAGTAAGTTCTTTCTGCACCTTCTTCGCTCGAACTTCACGAAATGCCAGAGAGTCGCCGCTCGGATAAACTTCAACGGTGCTTTCCTCTAGAACGCTGCCCTGGATCAGTGCCTCTGACAGTTCGTCCTCGACGTATTTTTGCAAAGCGCGTTTTAGCGGGCGAGCTCCGTAACTGCGGTCGGCACAGGTTTTTTCGATAAGCCACTTTCTGGCTTCAGGCAAGAGGATGATGTTTAGTTTACGGCCCTCGACGATCTTGTTGAGCCGGGCCATTTGCAGGTCGAGTATCTGGAAAAGATCTTCATCATTGAGCTCATCGAAGAGGATTATTTCGTCAAGCCGGTTGATGAATTCGGGAGCAAAGGTTTGCTTGACCTGCGACATCACCTGCTCCTCGATCTGTGCCCGCGTCGCTGCCGCGTTTGCCTGAAAGCCGAGCGACGCACGTTTCTGGATGGTCCGGGCACCGAGATTCGAGGTCATGATAAAGATCGCCTGCTTGCAATCGACCGTCTGGCCGAGAGCATCAGTCAAAATACCGTCCTCAAAAACCTGCAGCAAAATATTAAACAGGTCAGGGTGTGCCTTTTCGACCTCGTCAAACAAAACGACCGAATATGGCGAGCGGCGAAGTTTTTCGGTAAGCTGCCCACCTTCCTCATGGCCGACGTAGCCCGGAGGCGAACCGATGAACTTCGAAACTGAGTGCTTCTCCATGAATTCGCTCATATCAAAGCGGATCAGCGAACGTTCGGTCCCGAAAAGATACTCGGCTATAGAGCGTGCAACCTCGGTTTTACCCACGCCGGTCGGGCCAAGGAACAGGAACGAACCAACCGGCCGTGCGGGATTCTTGAGGCCGGCACGCGATCTGCGGATCGCTCTCGCCAGAGCCGAGATCGCCGGACGCTGCGAAACGATGCGTTCGTGGAGTGCGGTCTCGATCGAGAGCAGCTTTTCCGCCTCTTTTTGCTTGACTGATGTTACCGGAACACCGGTCCAGCGGGCGATCACCTCGTCAACATCGTCCTTTGTCACCTCGACAGCAAAAAATGAATCTTCGAGCGACCGCAATTCGAGCGAGATCAACTGATCTTCGTTCGCGGCGGCACGTTTCCAATTCTCAACTGTCTCTTTCCAAGAAGGCTCGCTGCGATTCTCGTTCTGATACCGAAGCTTTGCCCGAGCACCGGCTTCGTCCAGTACATCAATAGCTTTATCTGGCAAAAACCGGTCGGGGATGTAGCGATTTGATTGAGTAACGGCCGCGGTGAGGGCATCTTTCGCGTAACGCAACTGGTGAAAAGCCTCGTAGCGTTCGACCACACCCTGGATGATCTTGATCGCGTCCGCTTCGTTTGGCGGTTCTATCTTGACGGACTGGAAACGCCGCTCAAGGGCACGGTCGCGCTCGATGGTCTTGCGGTATTCAGCCGGCGTTGTTGCGCCGATACACTGTATCTCGCCTCGCGAGAGTGCCGGCTTGAGAATGTTTGCGGCATCCAGCGTTCCCTCGGCCGAACCCGCTCCGACAAGCGTGTGCAGCTCATCGATAAAAACAATATTCTCGTCGCTCTCTCGCAGTTCTGCCATCACCTTTTTAAGGCGTTCCTCGAACTGGCCGCGGTATTTTGTCCCGGCGACTATAAGCGAAAGGTCGAGCGAGAGGATGCGTTTGTTCTCGAGAAAGGTCGGCACATTTCGGTCGACGATCCGCTGGGCCAGCCCTTCGACGATGGCGGTCTTGCCCACGCCAGACTCACCGATCAGGACTGGATTATTTTTTGTTCGGCGGCAAAGTATCTCAATTATCCTTTCAAGTTCGTCCTCACGGCCGATCAGCGGATCGAGACGACCCTCGGCGGCATCGACTGTGAGATCTCTAGTGAATTCGGCGAGGCTCGGTGTTTTACTGTTTTCCTTGCTGGTCGTCAGCACGCCCGGAACTCCGCTCTGCCGCGACATCTCGTCGCGAACGTCACTCAGCCGCAGCCCGTAACCAAAAAGTATCTCGGCAGCGATGCTCTTTTCTTCGCGAACAATGCCAAGGAGCAAATGCTCGGGGCCGATGTGTCGATTCCTAAGTTGACGGCTCTCGTCGTTTGCGTAAAAAAGAATCTGCTTTGTAGCGGCCGAGAGGTGGAGTTCGGACGATTGCGGGATGCGGTCACGCAGGACGATGCGTTCCTCGACATCGCGTCTGATCGAATCGACCGTGAGCACATGCCTGAACGGGAAGAAGCGTGCCGAGAGAGTTTTGTCCTCGCGCATCAGCCCGAGCAGAATGTGCTCAGGTGCGATAACCTGCGAACCGTATTGGAGAGCTTCGTATCGGGCGAAAAAGATCACCCTGCGAGACCTCTCCGTGTAGCGTTCAAACATAGAATTCTTCTGCCGATCCCTCGTAAGATAAAGATATCATAACGAAGAACCGGTTAATGGCGACACTTTATATCAAGTAAGTGTGTACTACGAGCTTTGGGAGAATACAGTTACAAAGCGTGCCGTTATCCAGATAAAAATCAACTATTTGCGGCCGGAGGCGAAATTATTTTCGTGAGCTAATTCGCCATCCGCGAACGGGCGTCAACTCCGGGAATTTCGTCAGCCGCAATTTCCCGTACGAGGGCCTGGTCTTTCTTCGAAATGCCGCGAAGGATCTTACCCGCCGGGGCGAGTTCAACGCGAGAAGTCAGCACGCGGGAAACTCGTTTCGGGAGGAATTTCGGAGCGATGTTCGCGATCGAATCGGCTAGGGCGACGATATCTCCGCCGCCAGACCAATGCTCGCGAACGACCGAGGCATCGGTCCGATTCAACAGCCTAAGCAGCGTCAGTGCAACGACATACATGTCGTCGACCTGCCCGATAAATGGAAGAACGTCCGGGATGAAATCAAGCGGCGAGATGACATAGACGATGGCCGCAACAAACAGGGCCTTCTCCGCCGTCGGAACCCGAGCATCCTTCAAAAGCCTGCCGAGCAGCATCACCATATTCGGCAAAAACATCAGGAAACCGTGCATGCGGCTCTTTAGTTCCGATTTTTCGCGACGCATTTTTCTTCTGTCCGTTTTTTCCATTTCTTTCGGCATTTCCAAAGTCTAGAGAATCGACCATCTTTGAGCAAGTTTGGCGACGTTTGGTTGTATGGTAAATTTGGGTGTTTGAGCGCGTATCGTTGGTGTTTGTACAGTGGTTCAAGTGGCGCATACTCATCGTCGCCAACGGCGACCAATATTAAAGCCTAGGGTGGAGCCTTGCGGAACCCTAGGTAGAATCGCTCAGAGCTGGTTCTGTCCCTGAAGGGGACGAATATACGCGGCCCGATTGGTTCGACGCCTTCAGCGTCGGTTCGGGAAGCGCATCGATAACCTAGGGTTTCGCAAGGCTACACCCTAGGCTTTAATATTTGTCGCCGTTGGCGACCTAAATCCAAATGATCCTTCAACGAATTCGCCAAAGAGCCGCCGCCGATATTCAACACATCGTTCTCCCCGAAGGCGAAGATCCTCGCACGGTCAAAGCCGCCTCGATCTGTGCCGCCGAGGGCATCGCGAAGATCATCCTGCTTGGAAATGAGGAAAAGATCCGTTCGGTCGCCGCCGAAACCGGTTCGAACCTTAACGGCGTCTCGATCGTCGATCATCGTCGCTCAAATGACTTTGGCAAGTACGCCACGCTCTATCACCAGCTTCGTCGTGCAAAAGGAGTGACTCTCGAGGAAGCCGAGCAGACGGTTAAGTACCCGCTTTATTTCGGAAACATAATGGTTAGGGAAGGAAAAGCTGATGGTTCGGTTGCCGGAGCAACGAACACGACCGCCCATACGGTCGCTGCGGCTCTGCGGTGTATTGGCGTGAGGCCCGGATTCCGAACGGTTTCCAGCTTCTTTCTGATGGTCGTCCCGGAGAAGAATTTTGGGGCAAAAGGGGCAATGATCTATTCGGACTGCGGCGTGGTGATCAATCCGGATGTTAATGAACTTGCTGAAATAGCGATGGCGTCCGCCGATTCATGCCGAGCCTTGCTCGAAGTAGAACCGCGCGTGGCGATGCTGTCATTCTCTACAAAAGGAAGCGCGAAACACGCCCTGATCGACAAGGTCGTCGAAGCGACAAAGACCGTAAAGGCTCGAATGCCGGAACTCGCCATCGACGGCGAACTCCAGGCCGATGCCGCTCTGGTCCCGTCAGTCGGCGAATCGAAATCTCCCGGTTCACCCGTCGCCGGCCGAGCAAACGTCCTCATCTTCCCCGATCTAAACGCCGGCAACATCGCCTACAAACTAACCGAACGCCTAACCGGCGGCACAGCCATCGGCCCCATCCTCCAAGGCCTCGACCGCCCTTGCAATGACCTATCACGTGGCTGCAAAGCCGAAGACATCGTCGACGCCGTAGCGATCACGGCGGTGCAGTCGCAGGCCCGAAAAGCGAGATAGGAACGTCCCTCAGTTACACATGATCGTGCCGGTCCAGTTGTGACGAACCCCGTCCGGACAATAGTAAGTACCAGAAACTGACGAACCGTCAGCCCCAAGGGTGCCTGTGTAGTTGCAAGTGCCCCAATTTGCGTGGCTTCGCTGAGCGTTTACCTGGCTACCGGCCAGGTTGACAGTCACAACACCGTCAATTTTTAACCCAGAATTCAACGCGCTCCTTGAATCAAAAATGTTCTGCGTTCCGCGCCGCTCCCAGCGGCTTACTGAGACACTGTCCTTGATCTCCCAAATTCGCCCGAGCCCGCAACCCTGCGGAGCTGTCGGCAGTGCCTTGGGAATATACCCTTCGACGCGGCCGAATAAATACCCGCTTTGCAATGCGGCCTTTTCGCCGTCCGGCGTGGCCGTCGTGTAGTTGTCAACCCGGGCGTTGCTCCAAAAGAGCTTAAGCGGCACGGTCATCGGCTGCGACGATGCGAAGACGTAACCCTCGATACCGATCAGGCGATAGCCCGCTGCGATGGCAGTGCGCTCACCTTCGGTAGTTGACGTCGTAAAGTAATCGTTCCGGCCCGCACCGTGGAAGAGCTTGAGCGGAATGGTCCCTGGAATCTGGTTTGAATAGACGTAACCACCAGCGTCTCCGACAAATTTGTACCCAGCGGAAACTGCGCTTCCAATTGCACCCGGCGATGAGATCGTAACACTGTCGTCGTGGGCATAATTGTAATACTCAACTAACCTGCGCATTCCGACGGGCGTGGGCGGCCATCGAGGCTCAATGATCACCTCGTCCGGTGGCCACTTCGTTCGAATGATGGCGGCAGGTTCCTCGAACGGATAGGGCGGGGTCACAGACGTTCTTTTGCATAGGGGTTCGATCGCCGAGATCAGTTCGGCCATTATGTCGACCGCATACTTCTTAGCCGTTTCACCGCTCGCCTTGATCGCGTCGCTGGTTGACGAAACAACAGCTCCCTTAGGTGTTCTTGTACTGAGCTCGACGTTGACGGATATATCAGCGCAGCCGCCGAGTTTGTAGACCGTTCCTTTTCCCGTGAACTCACCTCCGGTTTCACTATCACCGACACGATCCTCCGGTTCGTATTGAAATTCTGCGGCAACTGCCCGAACGCCGATCATCGGGATAAAAAACACAGAAAACTTCTTGCTGCCACTGGATGGCTTAAATACAAATGTCAATCGATCATAATGCGCCCAGCTTTGGGGTCCGGCGGGATTACCATTTACCCATTGTGGGTTCTTGCATCGCGGTATGACGTAGAAGCTGCTGTTTTCGCGTTTTGACCCGATAAGCTTGCCGTCATGAACACTCTTGGTCGGAGCATCCAAAAATATCATTCCAGCGGGAGCACAGGCGGGATCATCATCCGGGGTTACACTATCGCCAGTTAGACTTATCTCGTAGGTCCTGCCCGTTTCCATTGTCGGCGGCGGAGGGACATAGGAGAAGGTGGTAACAACACCTCGGTCGCCCACAATGCTAAATCCACCCGGGAATGCTCGGGTCTTTGGATTCCCCTTGCTAAGATAATCGAAATTCTCATCCGAGATCGGGTATCCAGGCTTAAGCCGCCAGATCGCAGTCGAGCCAAGTTCGCCGGGCCTGGCGAAGCCCTCACCCTTCATCGCCGCGCACGACGCGGGCCCAAACGGGGGCAAGCCCGGTACGATCTTTAAGATCCCGCAAGGGTTCGATTTCTGCTTGAACACGCTCTCCAGCCGGTCGGGCGGAATAACGTACTGGCGTCCGTTACTGGTGTGTACATTGATCGTCCACTCGGCGGTAAATATAGTACGCGATCCCGGCACAAAGGGGGTACCGGCGGGAGCGTTCTGATTTGTGTAGCGGTATCTCAGAGGAGCGACGATGGCATTTGCAGCAGTTTCCTGCCTAAATGGCATTCGCGGTATGGCTGCTGAGACTGCTCTCTCGATCTCAGGTTCAAGAAGTTTGTTGGAATACCAGCCTGGTTCAGGTGTTTGGCTATTCGAGGAGGCCGAGAGTGCAAGCGAGATCGCAACAGTTGCGATTACCGTAGAAAGCAGACGTAGGCGTCGAGCCATAATATTTCTCCCTATCAAGTTGAGCAGCATCGACCGCTGCTCCCACCCGTTGTGAGTACATCATGCACAAAGGTATATCGGATAGCGTAACTTTATACATCAAGCCTCGAAGGAAAGCAATATTTTATTACTGACTAGGAATTATAGCGGCGATCCTGAGCGGCCCTCCGCTGCCGCCTTTAATCTTCATAGGCATAGCGAAGACATGAAAGCCCTTTGCAGGCAGTTTGCTCATATCTGCGACATTTTCGAGCGCAGGAATATTATTGGTCATTAATGCGACGTGTGCAGCAAAATCAGTTGATTGGCCGTAGTCGATACTTGCCGTATCGATGCCGACGGCTTTGATCTTTCGATTCTCGACCAGCCATTTTGCGGCGTCGGGGTGAAGGCCGGGGAAGTGCAGGTCCTTGACCGCGTCGGGACCTTTCTGATCGGTACCGAGATACGTTTTCTTATTGGGCCAACGCAATGCGAAGCCGGTTTGAAACAGAATGATGCACCATTCGGGCATTTTGCCGTTGGCAGTTTCCCAGGCCCTAATATCGTCGACAGTGATCAGGTAGTCGCGGTCGGCAGACGCTTTCGCCGAGACGTCGATCTTTACGCCTTCGCCGATGAGGTTTTCCACGTCGATCTGATCTACGGTCTTCTTGCCCTCGGCAAAGTGGATAGGAGCATCTAGATGCGTTCCCCCATGTTCAGCCCCTGAAAAATTGTGGCGGAGTAGTAAAAGCCCTTATCGGTCTTGCCCTCGGCAACGGTCGTCCGCTTGAACGGTTCGGCCGTTACCCAGTAAATGGTGTCCTCAGAAAAATCGTGCGAAAGGTCGATCCATGTACCGCTCGGAAACGACGCCGGTTGGGAACAACCAATAAGGACAGAAACCGCGATAGTCAACAATGCAATCCTTCGCATTTCGGTAATCTCTCTTCTACTTGGATTTGATAGATCGTCAAAAGGTAACACATTTCAGACTCTGACGTGAAGAAATTCTCTTGACAATAAACGAACGTTCATTCAGTATAGAAATGTGAGAAGAAGAGACGGTAAAAAAGAACAGGCGATCTTCGATGCGGCTATCAGGCTGATCACAGCCAATGGGTTTGCCGATACGTCTATGTCGAAGATCGCAAAGGCTGCCGGGGTCTCACCAGCGACGATCTACGTCTACTTCGAGAACAAGGAAGACATGCTGAATAAGACCTATTCGCACGTCAAACGCGAAATGGCCTCTGCTCTTGCGAACGGGCTGAGCCCGGAGCTTTCGGTCGCCGAGGCGTTCAAAGTGATCTGGTACAACTTTTTCAATTACACGCTCGATAACTCGGTCAAATTCTCGTTTACCGAACAATTTGCCAATTCGCCGATCGTCGATCGTGTGCGCAAAGAGGAAGGCATGAGTTACTTTCTGCCGCTCTTAGCATGGTTCGAACGCGGTATCCGGGAAAAGGTCTTTAGGAATATTTCTATGGAACTCTTCGCGGCCTTTGCGTTTGCCCCGGTCATGGCTTTGGCAAAGCAGCACAATTGCGGCGAGGTAGTGTTAGATGAGAAAACGCTCAAGACTGCCTTTGACGTTACCTGGTCAGCAATAACCCGGTGATCTTTTTGGATCGTATAAATAAATGAACATTCAATTATAAATAAGGAGCAATAGAAATGAAACACGAAAACTGGAATGACAAGGATATCGCCGACCAGAAAGGAAAGGTTGTTATAGTAACGGGTTCGAGCAGCGGGATCGGGTATGAGGCTGCCCGCGTTTTGGCGAACAAAAATGCGGAAGTGATCATTGCCGTGCGTGATCTCGATAAGGGTAACGCAGCTGAGGCAAAAATAGTCGCCCAAAACAAAAATGCCATTATAAAGGTGATGAAGCTGGACCTTGCGGATCTCGCATCGGTCAAAAGTTTTGCCGACGAATTCAAGGGCCGGTTTTCGCGACTCGACAGGTTGATAAATAACGCCGGCGTGATGATCCCGCCATACTCAAAAACGGTAGACGGTTTTGAACTGCAATTCGGAACAAACCACTTGGGACATTTTGCTCTTACAAGTCAATTGTTCGCCCTTCTGGCTCAAACGGTAGAGGCACGTGTTGTGAACGTATCGAGCGGTGCTCACAGGATCGGAAAGATCGCATTCGATGACCTGGATTGGTCAAAACGCGGCTATTCAGCCTGGGGGGCTTATGGAATGAGTAAGATCGCCAATCTCTACTTCACGTACGAACTCGACCGTCGGGCGAAGGCTGCCGGAATGTCGCTTATAGCAAACGCCGCTCATCCGGGTTGGACCGCGACCGAATTACAGCGAAACACGCTCCTTGCACGTTTGGGAAACTACATTTTCGCCCAGGATGTTTCGATGGGTGCTTTGCCAACCCTACGGGCAGCCATCGACCCTCACACACAAGGTTCTGATTATTTTGGTCCAAGTGGGCTAATGGAGATCTGCGGCTACCCTGTCAAAGTGTCTTCGAACGCGCTATCGCACGATACCGAGATCGCAGCCCGATTGTGGGAAGTGTCAGAAAGCTTAACAGGCGGAGAATTTGCTGTTACTGGCAAGATCGCGGCGGCGAGCAGTTGATCGCCGCAAAGTTGAGATCTTTAGCTCGATTAAACGCTCGCTCCGTCTGTTGTAAGTCTAATATTGCTTGCTCCTGCTATCCTAGCAAGGTAGATGCGTTCCAAGAACAACCCGATAAAGAACTTTCTAAACCGGCTCGGCCCGGGCTTGATCACTGGTGCTTCGGATGATGATCCGTCCGGGATCGGGACGTATTCTCAGGCGGGAGCGGCCTTGGGGTATGCGACGCTTTGGACTGCGATCATGACCCTGCCCTTGATGATCGTGGTCCAGCATATCTGCGCGAAGATCGGGATGTGCAGCGGGCGGGGGCTTGCGGGGGTCTTAAAGCGATACTATTCGAAAAATCTGCTTTATCCGGTCGTGATCGGCCTCGTAATTGCGAATACGATCAACGCGGGGGCCGACATTGCGGCGATCGCAGCGGCGATCAATATGTTTGTGCCCATTCCGATCGCGGCGATGGTGATTCCTATCGCGATCGCGATAGTGGTGCTTCAGATCTGGGGCTCGTATCGGCTGATCATGAAGATCTTTAAGTGGCTGACGCTTTCGCTTTTTGCGTATGTGATCGCCGCTTTTCTTGCCAAACCGGATTGGTACGCCGTTGCCAAGGCTACATTCCTGCCGCAGATCTCATTTACCAGCGAATACATAACAACCATCGTCGCCATCCTCGGCACGACGATCTCGCCTTACCTATTCTTTTGGGAGGCAAGCGAAGAGGTCGAGGAAGAAAAAAGCGAAGGACGTAAGGATGTTAATGCCCGTCGTGGTGCCACCGATGTCGAAATAAAAAAAGAGAAAATTGATACCGTCGTCGGAATGCTCTTTTGTAATGTCGTATTCTACTTCGTGATAGTCTCGGCTGGAGCGACGCTTCATGTTACGGGGCAGACAAACATTCAATCCGCGACCGAGGCGGCTCAAGCCCTGCGTCCGCTTGCCGGGAATTTCGCCACGGTTCTGTTCGGAATTGGACTCATCGGAGCGGGTTTGCTGGCGATCCCGGTTTTGACTGGTTCGGCGGCGTACGCTGTCGCTGAAACATTTGGCTGGCCTTCAGGACTCGACGAAAAGCCTCGTCATGCCAAGAAATTTTACGGCGTTATCGCGGCCTCAACCCTCGTTGGCGTGCTCATCGATTTTGCCGGGATCAACCCGATAAGCGCTTTGTTTTGGACGGCCGTGATAAATGGCGTGGTCGCCCCGCCGCTGCTGGTCGTTGTTATGCTTGTTGCCAACAACAAAAGGGTGATGGGTAAGCGAACCAACGGCATTTTCACTAATATCGTCGGATGGCTCGCCGCCGCGGTAATGTTCGCGGCGGCTATCGCGATGTTCGTTACCTGGGGAAGCTAGTTCGCGGCGAATTTTGTCTCATATTTGCTGGCCGCGAGAAACGCGTTGAAGTCCTTGATCTCGAGAATGTCGCGAACCGCTTGATGCTTATCCGAGGCATTTTTGTAATACGCCTCCGCGATCTTGTAGCCTATATAATAGCCCAGATCGGCGGGGCGATCTTTCACTTTATTCCCGTTGTATAGCCACAGAGACGTGTCGTTTGCCGCCATCGACTGCTTAAATTCCTGCCACAATTCACGTTCTTTCGGGTCACCGAATGAGTGAAGGTGTTTATTTATATGATTTCCTGCGATCAACTCAGCGATAAAATCTGCGCTTCCCTCGCCGATCGCGGCCCCGAGAAGTGATCTTTCGCCCGCAGGATACTTCTGCTGATAGTGGATTAGTTCGTGAGCGACGATGTACGGGATCTCGTCGATCGGCTTGAGCACCTGCTTGTGCCAATCAGTTAACTCATCTTTTGGCGTCGTAGGCGTCATGCCGTACATTTCGACGCCGATGAGTAACGCATTTTGGGTGAATGTTCCGCCCGAGTTCATTCGGCCTATTAGCAGATATACATCCGGGAAGACCGCGTCGGGATAAATGCTCTTGAGCTTGCGAAATGCCGCCCTCATCGGCTCTTTGAATGCACCCGCCTTTTGAGAAACCTCACGCAAGGAAGCGTAGTATTTCGGCCTTGCCTCGATAGTTGCGACAAGGTTACACGCGGACTCGATCCTGGTTAACGTAAAATCCTTGAGCCCAAGGCTGCCCTTTCGCAGGTATTCATCACGGAAAATATTTATATTGTTCTCGGGCTTTGCCTTGTCATACGCCTTCCAGAAAAGGTCGATGTCCGACGAGACGATCTGGGCCAGGTTTGGATCGCTATTTAGCGTTTTCTGCGGAGGTGCGGGCTGTTGAGCGACTGCGACATGACCGACGAGAAAGGACAATACAAAAACGAAAATAAAAGCTCTTTTCATTCCAAACCTCTAAATTTAGATAAAGTCTCCAAACAGTTAAGGCGAGAGAACATTATTCGCGGTATCTTTATATTTTTTTATTTATTTATCGCTTTTCGTTTCCTGAGGTCAAATCGCTCTCCGGCCTTGAGAAAATTGACCATCATTGCTCCTTTCCGCTCCTTCGCGTCTACGAACATAACCTGTGTCGGGCCAACTACCTCGATGTTTCGGTTATCGCTGACTAAGACGGCGTTGTCCTCGTCTATCCCAACACCTAAGTAGTTTGGATTCTCGATCACAAATCCAAAAAGCCGGTTGTGTCTCTGCCGTACCAAAAAATGCTGGTCGAACATGACGAAAGGCAGCAGCCCGAGGCCTTTTCGCACACCAACCTTTTTTCCGTCGAGGATCTTGAGGTCCGCTTCGCCCGTCATCATCGGGTCCGAAATGACGGCCGCACCGGCACTGGTACCGCCGAAAGGCGCTCCCTTGGCGTATTTTTCGCGAATGAGCTTCAGCAACTCTGCATCGGCTAGCACGTCCATGATGCGGTTCTGGTCGCCGCCTGAAAAGAAGACGGCCGTCGCGGTTCGAAGCTGTTCGATGAACTGCGAACGCTCTGTCGAGTCGAGTGGACGCGTCGCAGCGTGTTCGACCGAACCGGCTCCGGCTTCGGTAAAGTTCTTTTTAAGGGCCGCAAAACTCTCCTCCGGAACCCCGCTGGCCCAGGTGATAGCGAGTATTTTCGCTTTTCCCGCACCTGACCATTCGACAAACTTCTTGACACCCTCAGGCGGCCGCGTTCCGCCGCCAACGACAAAAAGTCGCTGCTGTCCGAATACGACAACCGGAAGGATCAGAACAACCAGAAACAGAAGAAAGTTGCGTTTACAGGATCTCATTAGGTTCAGTTTTATCGGCCTTTGCCAGAGCTTCGAGGCACCGCGGACAAAGGCAGTCGTTGTAAATGGTCTTCAATTTGTCTAACACAACTGGGTCCAGTTCCACTTCGGCACACCAGCATCCGTCAAGTTTCGCACCGCAGCCAAAAGGTTCTCCGCACGACTCGCAGACTTTTGCGTCAGATGTTGTCATATAGTTCCGTCTCGCCCGGCGGCCGGGTTTTCCAACGTCGATGGATCCATATCCATTGCTCAGGATACTTGCGAACGACTCGCTCGATGGCGGTGGTGAATTCGGCGGTTATTCTTAAGATGTCAGCTTTTCGGTCGCCGGTTTCTTGCGGGTCGATTATCGTTTCGTTGATCATCTTGTACCGCCCCGCAGTTTTATCCCAAACTGCGAACATCGGAACGATCAGTGCATTCGCCCTGAGTGCAAGCATCGCTACGCCAGCGGTAGTGCAGGCATCGACGCCAAAAAATGGCACGAAAACGCCCTCTTTCGGGTGCGTGTTAACATCTGCGAGAATGCCGACACACTCTCCGTTTCGCAGGGCCTTGAGGATCGGAGCGGCCGCATTTGTTTTATCGATCTGGCGGTTCCCAAAGCTCGATCTCATCCGTTCGACCATCGCATCGATCTTAGGATTGTCCATCTTTCGCGACAGCAGATTTGCCGGCCCGAAGAACATCGAAAACGCGAGAGCAAACAATTCCCAATTCCCGACATGACCCGTGAGCACGATCATTCCGCGTTTCTCGGCCCTCGCCTTTTCGAATCGCTCGGTAAATTCAGGGTCAAGTTCAAGATCGATCAGGTCACGAATATTCGCCTGAGTCACCCGCCCAAACCCGCCGACCACTCCCAACGTTCGTCCAAGGCTGGCAAACGAATCTTTTAGGATCTGCTCTCGCTCGGCTTCCGGTTTGTCAGGATAGGCGAATCTAAGGCTTCGATGCCCGACCCGCCGGAGCTTCCCGAACAGGTGATAACCGAGCCAAGCGACAGCCCGGCCAAAGCCTATCGCCGCACTCCCGGGCAGCCATCCGACCACCGCCCAGATCGAACGCGCAAACGAATATTCGACCCATATCTGAGCATTACTTTTTCTCGCCATTAGACACCCAATTACGCAACACTACTTTAGAGACAAACGCCTCCATTTTCAAAGCCCGAACGGTCAGGATAAAGCATTACAAAAGTCTTACAATCAATACAAAACAAACCTGTTAGGCTAATTGTTGTAGGGAGATCCCATCACGGCTTCCATAAATAATCTGTCAAAGAGGTTTGTTGTCTACAATGCAAAACGTTATCGAATTTGAGGCTTCGCGAGCCGGGAAATACAACTGGCACACGATCATCGCCGTTTCCGCCTTTCATATTGTGGCGCTAGCGGCCCTTTTTACTTTTAGCTGGCAGAATCTGGCGGCGACGCTCGTCCTCTGGGTCATAGCCTCGAGCTGGGGTATCGGCATCGGTTATCACCGTTTGCTGACCCATCGTGGTTTTACCACGTCGAAATGGATGATGCGATTCCTCGCAGTGTGCGGAACGCTCGGCCTGCAGAGCGGCCCGATCTCGTGGGTGACGACGCACCGTTTGCATCACGCATTTACCGATACTGACAAAGATCCGCACAGCCCGCGTAACGGCATTTTTTGGTCGCACATGGGATGGATATTCCAGGGAACGGCACAGAATCAGCCGCAGGCGGTTCGCCAGCGATATTCGCCGGATCTGATGAAAGACCCATTTCTGCGGTTCATCGACAAATGGTACTGGGTTTCGACCGTTGTCCTCGCGGCAGCTTTGTTCGCGATCGGCGGTTGGTCGATGGTCATCTGGGCAGTTGTTGCTCGCATTGTCGTCAGCTGGCATTTCACGTGGATGGTCGATTCTGTAACGCATCTGTGGGGCAGCCGCCGTTTCGACCTGCGTGACGATTCGCGAAACAACGCTCTCGTCGCCGCAGTGACCTGGGGCGAAGGCTGGCACAATAATCACCACGCTTTCCCGCGTTCGGCACGACATGGTCTGACGTGGCGCGAGGTCGACCTCAACTGGATCCAGCTTTTGGCCCTCAAGAAGCTTGGGTTGATCGACAATGTTTACGCGTACGATCTCGAGACCGAGTCGGAAGCGCCCCAAGAGATTCGGCAGGCAGCGTAAAGAAAGGCAATAGGAAAAAGGCGAAAGGCGAAAATGGCTGAGCGGGAAACCGTGAACCGCTTTTGCCTTTTGCCTTTTCACCTTTTAACTTCAGTGGTATATGCGGCGCCGAGGCACAGCGATATTTTTTCTCATTCTGGGCATCAGCCTTTCGGCGCTGGCGATCGCTCTGAACATCAGCTGGATCTTCTTAAACCTTCGTCAGGTCGCGTTACTGATCTTCGGCGTTCTTTTCTTTTTGCTGATCATAACCGGGATCATCCTCAATACGGTCTTTCTGGTTCGCGAGATCCGCCGAAACGAACAGCACGACGCATTCCTAAACTCGGTGACGCACGAACTCAAAACGCCGATCGCCTCGATCAAGCTTTACCTTGAGACACTGAAAGCAAGAGATCTGACGCGAGAAAAACAGCTCGAGTTTTACGACATCATGCTCGACGACAACGAGCGTCTGCTCAGCACGGTCGAGCAGATATTGCAGGCGAGCCGCACGAGCGAGAAGCAGCGGGCAATGAATCTGGCCGAGATCGATATTGGTGATCTGCTCAAGGAAACTATCGGAATAGTGCGTTCAAGAAAACACCTCGATGAGGGCGCGATCAAGTTTTCAAAGCCGGCTGACCCGATAAGAGTAGTCGGCGACCGAAGCGAACTGCAGACCGCCTTCGCAAATTTGCTCGACAACGCGGTGAAATATTCGGGCGCTGATCCACGCGTCTCGGTCAGACTGAAAACGTCGAGAGGGAACAAGGCCGAAGTTTACATCCGCGATCACGGTATCGGAATGGCCAGAACTGATCTAAAACGCGTATTTAAACGCTTTTACCGCGTTCCAAATAACGCCACCGGAACTGTCAAAGGAACCGGCCTCGGCCTCGCGATCGTGCGTTCCGTAATAGCCAAACACGGCGGCCGCGTCCGAGCCCAAAGCAAAGGCGAGGGGAAAGGGACGACATTTTTTGTCCAATTGCCGATAAGCTGATCAACGAAAAACGAACAGCGAACAACGAACTACCGTCAACGATCACCCATTTTATGAAAGTTCTAATTGTCGAAGACGAACAGCACCTGGCTGATGGTCTGCGGTTCAACATTGAGGCCGAAGGGCACGAGGTCAAGGTCGTCGGGGACGGAGCTCCGGCACTTGAGGTGCTCGAAAGCGAGACCTTTGATGCGATCGTCTTGGACGTGATGCTGCCGACTGTTGACGGATTTGAGGTTGCGAAAACCTTGCGTGAACGGCTCGATTATACGCCGATACTGATGCTCACCGCTCGTGGGCGGCCCGAGGATGTGCTGCTTGGCTTTGAAGCAGGAGCAGACGATTATCTGCCCAAACCTTTTGACCTCAACATATTTATTGCCCGTCTCAACGGCCTGCTCCGCCGCCGTCGATGGACGCGGCACGAAGCCAAAGCCGCAAAAACCGGCCGGCAGATATCCGTCAACAGCCGCACCATAGACTTCGAAAATCTCGAACTCCGCAATGGCACCGAGCTGATCCCGCTTACCCTGATGGAGACCAAACTGCTCCAATACCTCATCGACAACGAAGGCCGTGCCGTCTCTCGCAAAGAGATCCTCGAAGACGTCTGGCAGCTACAGGAAGACACCGACACCCGAGCCATCGACAACTTCATCGTCCGCCTCCGCAAACACCTCGAAGACGAACCGAACAATCCGAAGATCGTACAGACGGTGCGTGGCGTCGGATATCGGTATGTGAATCCGGCCTGACCACTGCAGAAGCCCGCACGAAGTAAGGGCTCTCAACGCCCATCGAAAGGGCTTTCTAACAAGAAAGAGCCCTTACTTCGTGAGGGCTTCTGCATATGTCTGTCTCGCAACGACTTTAACCTTTTCCCGCCAGTTTTCATGCAGTTCAAATCGCCACAGCTCGATCTCCGGTGATACGGCTCTCGCAAAATACTCAAAATCCCGATGAAAGCTCCACGCAGGAGCGGAAAGGTAGAGGATCGCAGGTCTGTCTGAGATCTCACGGCCTTCGAAAAGGTTGGCGGCGGCGAGGAGGCCGCGGCGGCGTTGGAGTTCTATTTTTCGCCAGTAATCGACGGCCTGAAAGACCATTTCGCGGTCGGGTTGGGTTTTTAGTTCGATGATGACGAGGCGGCCGTCGCGGCGCAGGGCGAGCAGGTCGATCTTGTCGGTTGACGAGCGAAATTGGTTGTAGATCGGCGAAAGGACGAGGTTGGCGTCGAGCTGAGTAATGTCGCGGCGAAGGATCGATTCGAGCCACGCTTCGGACGCGGTGCGATAGTATTCGTGTCGCTTGTTGGCCGGTGCGGGACAGCGGTGCTGTTCGAGGCTGGCAACAAGGGTTTCTAACTCGGGCCAGTTTTCGTTGTTTGCGGGCCGCCGCTCACGGCCAACGCCAAGCCAGGCCTTGTCGATCCCCATGATCCTTCTGACCCTCGCAAAGGGCAGACCGCAAAAGCGAATGGTTTCGCCGTTTCGCGAGTAGACGAGATCGGTATTTGCGGGCGACATTTGTAGGATGTTCCCGGCGACGACGCTCGGCGATGGGTTCACTGGGAGCACGAGTTTCGGGGCTTTTTCCCGCCAAAGTTCGCTTAGCCGCCATGCCTGATGCAGGATCAGCCGCGGCGGATCGCTTTTCCGGTCGATCTCGACGATGGTTATCTTTGCCTTCCAACGATCGCTAAAAAGGGCGAGCAGTTTTCGAGCCAAACGGGCGGGCCGTTTTTCGCAGACGATCCAAAGGTCGAGGATAGGCTTTTTCTTCCGCTCGCCAAGTTTTTCGAGCCAAAGCATCGCCGCGGTAAAGAGCGACTCGACCGTCATTGCGTTTGTCACGTCCGCGATCGCGGCACATGGAGCCTTGTCTTCGCGGTCGAAAACGATCTGGGCGAGACGTCCGCCGGGTTCGTTGAGGGTGACGCGGACGAGCTTAGCTGCTGGGAAAGTTTGCGGGATAAGACCGGCTATCTCGTTCGCCCTCTTCAGACGCGCGATCTCGATCTCTGCTGACAACTCGGCTGCTGGTGTCCTAGGGATCAGCCGCAGCGTTTCGCGATTCTTTCCGAACGAGCCTGCAACATCGATCTCGATCTCGTTCGCATCCGGCTTAAAGCCGTTGAGCCGCCACGAGTGAAAGCCATTTTCGTCGAGAAATCCGAAATGGACCTTTTCGCCGTCTTCGATCACCTCGAGTTCATGATGCAGAAGCGGAAACGAACGACCTGTACCGCGAACCAACAGCCATTCGTGACGGCTCGCAAGGATCTCAAGTAACTCGTTTGCATTTACCATTTATGGTTTGCCGCGAAGTGCCGGATCATCGCCTCGGCCCAATCGCGATAGCCCTGTTCGGAGGGATGCAGGCCGTCCGCGAAAAAGCCCTCGAGCGGAACATCGACCGGCTGCGGATAGTAGAAGACGCGATCCATGTCGCGGGTGAATTCCTTGATATTCTCGTTGTGCATCTTTGAGAGGTTCCACAGGATGGTCTTGATCGGCGGCGGCATGATCGGGGAATGGACTATCATCGGGCAGTTCGTAATAAAAATAACCGCGTCCGGGCTCTTTTCCCGCAGGATTCCGAGCAGTTCGGTCATATCGCGTCGCCATTTTACCGGGCTCGAGAGCTTCATCACGTCGTTGCCGCCAAGGCCGACGAGGATGTAGTCAAATTTCTCGTCAGGCATCTGAGGCAGTAGTTCGTCCATCGTTCGCCTCGCCGTGACTCCGTTTTTCCCGACCACTTTCCAGTCGACGGGCCGCCCGATGTGTTCACCTAGAAATCTTGCAAACTGGCCGGCGAGAGCGAGTTCGTGATTGCGCGCTCCGAGTCCGGCGACGGTCGATTCGCCGATGATAAAGAGCTTTGCGGCATCGTCACCTTCGCCATATCTGCCAGATCTGTCGCCCTCGGCATCCGGCAAAATGCCGACTTTCCACCTGACGATCTGGCCCTGAAGCAGCAAAAAAGGTGAGATCGGAGCGATCAGTGCCGCTCCGAGTACGAATCGCCGCTGCCATCGTCTTAAATTTTTGTCGTTATTGTCCACCCAAATCGATATGTTAAAATTTAGCCACCCGAATGCTTTTGTCAAATCCACGAAAATACTTCCTAACGACGTTTTTTTGTGCGATCGTCACGATGGCTTGCGGCGGTTCCTCGGGAAATTCTAACCAGATAGCTCCCATCGCCGCAGAAACTCCCGGCGAATTTCCATTTGCGATCAAAGAGCCTGCTGTTTACCAGGCAGAGATAGTCGCGACCGGCGACGGCGTCGACAAAAGATGGTTTGTTGCCCGTGATGGCGAGCGATGGCGGATCGATCTTCCCGAAAACGGCGAGCCTTCGCGAACCCGGATGCGACTCGATGCGGTCTATTCGATCGACCACAAACGCAAGATCTACACGGTGGCCGAAACAAGCGGCGAAACCGTCGCCGGACTGACCGACAGATTTTTTAAGGGCAATGAGTATCGGAAATTCGAAAAGGTCGACGCTGCGAATGGCGTCACGCGGTATCGAATCGCGAATAAGGGGAACATGGGTGAGATCGTCGTTTCGGTGGACGACGCGACGGGCATGGTGACGCGTGAGGAACTCGTCCCGCCCGCAGGTTCCGAAGTCCCGCCGTTTGTTTATGAGATCAGGGGACTAAAATTCGCGCTCGATGAAGGCATCCTTGCGATCCCTGCCGGATACAGGCAGGTTAGCCTTGCCGAGTATCGGCTGGCCGGAAAGAAAACGAGAAATGAGTGAACGAAACGACACCGTTATAACCGACGAACAACGAGAAGCCGCAGCAGCCGTCTTGCATAATTTGCCGTTTGCAAAGCTGATCGGAATGCGGCTCATCGATATGCAGCTTGACGTAGCGGTTATCGAGATCGAGATGCGCGACGACCTGCGGCACCCGGGCGGGATTCTGCACGGCGGCGTGACGGCGACGCTGATCGATACGGCGATGGCATACGCCGTGCGAACACGCCTGGAACCAAACACGCCGACAGCCACGATCGACCTGACGGTCCACTATCTGCGGCCGCACCTTAATGGGAAATTTGCCTGCACCGCGAAGGTCGTTCGAGCCGGAAAGCGCATATTCACCGTCTCAGCCGAAGTGCATAATGAAGAAGGGGTACTGATCGCCACCGCGCTCTCGACGTATACGAAAGTTTAGGAAGTTTAGGAAGTTTAGGAAGTCTAGGAAGTTTAGGAAGGCCAGGAAGTCGGGGAAGCCTAGGGACTTCCCAAACTTCCCAAACTTCCAAAACTAAAATGGAACACCTTAAGAAATTCGCCAAATATCTCGCCCCGTACAAGGGAACCGTCGCGCTCGGTATCCTTTGCATCGCGGTTTCGATGAGTTTTGGACTTTTCATTCCATATCTGGTCGGGCAGGCGGTCGATGATCTTGGGGCGGAGATCACGCGTGAGAAGGTCATCTATTATCCGCTCGTGATACTCGGCATCAGTCTGATTAGCGGGATATTTCTTTTTCTACAGCGACGGTTGCTGATCAACGCATCGCGGCATGTCGAGTTTGATATGCGGCAGGATTTTTATGCGTCGCTTATCGATCAGCCGCTCGAGTATTTTCATCGCAACCGCGTTGGCGATCTGATGGCACGTGCGACAAATGACCTCGGTGCTGTCCGACAGATCGTCGGACCGATGATCCTTTACAGCTTTCAGGCGATATTTGCGCTCGCGATCTCGCTGCCGATAATGCTCAACATTTCGGTCAAGCTCACGCTCCTGCTGCTCATCCCGATGCCTCTCGTCAGCCTGACCGTTAAGTTTCTGGGAGCACAGATACACAAGCGTTTTGAGAAGATCCAGGAATATTTTTCCGACATTACGGCGCGGGCTCAAGAGAATTTGACGGGCGTTCGCGTCGTTCGTGCGTACGCTCAGGAAGACGCCGAGATAGAGCAGTTTCAGGTGCTGAATCGCGAATATGCCGCGCAGAATCTGCGGCTCGTGAAATTCTCGGCTGCGATGCGGCCGCTGCTTTTCTTTTTCATCGGCCTCGGCTTTGTGATCATCGTCGCTGTCGGTGTCCCGATGGCGGTTCGCGGCGAAATAACCGCGGGTGATTTTACAGCATTTATCCTATATCTGCAGCGAATGATCTGGTACCTCATCGCCCTCGGCTTTGTCGTCAACCTGTGGCAGCGAGGAACCGCTTCACTCAAGCGCTTTCTAGCCATCCTCGAAGCGATCCCGTCGATAAAAGACGCTCCCGGAACAGAGGAACAACCACCGATCGAGGGCAAGATCGAATTTCGCGACTTAGTCTTTGAATACGCGTCAGTACCACCTGCGGTAGCGGGTGGGGCTTCGCTAGCCACGCCTGATGCCCCACCCGCTACCGCAGGTGGTACCGACAAACCCGATGCTCGCGCAGTGTTAGAAGACATCAATCTGACCATACAACCCGGCCAGACCGTTGCATTTGTCGGCAAGACCGGCAGCGGCAAATCGACACTAGTCAGCCTCGTCCCGAGGCTCATGGACGCACCGCCAGGCTCGGTCCTTATCGACGGAAAACCGGTGCGCGAATTCCCGCTTGCTCAGCTGCGCCGTGCCATCGGATTTGTGCCGCAGGAGACGTTTCTTTTTAGCGACACGCTGGCAGAGAATATTGCGTTTGGCGTCGAACTCAACAGCACCCCTCCTTCGTAAGGAGGGGAGCCGGAAGATGACTGTCGTCGACGCCGCCCGCGTCGCCGGACTAGCCGGCGACATAGAAGAATTTCCAAACAAATACGAACAACTGGTCGGTGAACGCGGCATTACGCTTTCCGGTGGACAAAAGCAACGCACAGCGATAGCTCGTGCGGTGATGCGTGACCCTAAGATCCTGATCCTGGACGATTCTTTATCGGCTGTCGATACCTATACCGAAGAAACGATCCTCCACAACCTGCGCAGCGTTCGCGAAGACCGCACCACGCTCATCGTCTCGCACCGCATCTCCACCATCAAAGACGCCGACCTTATCTGCGTCATGCACGAAGGCCAAATAATCGAACGCGGTACCCACGCTGAACTCCTCAGGCTAGACGGCGAATACGCCGATCTCTACGAGCGTCAGCTGCTTGAAGAAGAGCTGGACGCAACCGAATAGACTCGTATATTTCAGCAGTTAGTTGCAGTAATAAAACGTAAGAATATATATGCAACATTCCTTCGATATAATTCGTAGTACCGATCTGGCTTGTCGAAGCGGCCAATTTTCTTCAGCACGAGTTAGCTTTTGCCTAAAAGTTTTTTGAAAATTTGCGATTTTCGGTGATTTTTTGGTTGTAAATTGTTGATACGACTGAAGTTGCTTGTCCCATGATAGGCTTGGGATACTGCTGGGACAATGGGACAGTGCGAAAAATGGGGTTAAGCGTAATGAGCGCAACAGTTACAGCCAAAATTATTGTAAGACTTTTGAAGTCTTAGTTTGGTGCGTTCGGACGATTACCACTGGCGAGAAATGGTCAGACTGTCTGATCGGGAGAGGGGAAACAGATTCCGAGGCCACTATAGTTGGACAGGATCCAGGTAGTCGCCTGTAACCGCACCTCAAAATGGTGGAGAATGGATTCAAACCGAGGGGGCTTTTGTACATAGAATGGGTGACCCAATAAATGTGATCGGCGGGGGACTCGCCGGGGTTGAGGCGGCTTGGCAGGCGGCGGAACTTGGGGCGTCGGTACGCTTGTACGAAATGCGGCCCGTCGTACAGACGCCGGCTCATCGCACTGATCAGTTAGCCGAGATCGTTTGCTCGAACTCGCTTAAAACCGACGAACCCGGTTCGGCTCCGTACTTGCTCAAGGAAGAACTACGCCGGGGCGGTTCGCTGGTACTCGACGTGGCAGAGAAAACGCGTGTCCCGGCCGGAGCCGCCTTGTCAGTCGATCGGATCAAGTTTGCCGAGATGATCACCGAACGCATCGAGGATCATCCGAACATCGAGATCGTCCGCGAAGAAGTGAGGACATTCGATTGGAGCGCGGACACTCCTGTCCGCATGGATGCCGCTTCGGCATCCAGTCCCAACGCTATCGACCACGATCAGGCCGCTGAAAAACGCGGCCTTGCGGACAAGAGGGGCAGCGCTCCGACGATTATCGCGACCGGGCCGCTGACATCGGATGCTTTGACCGCTGAGATCATGAAGTTTACGGGTGACGATCAGCTTTATTTTTACGACGCTATCGCTCCTATAATTGCGGCGGATTCGATCGATATGTCGATCGCGTTTAAGGCGGCTCGTTATGACAAGGGCGGCGACGACTATATCAACTGCCCGATGGACCGCGAGCAATACGAGATATTTATCGACGCAGTTTTGAACGCTAAGTCTGTACCGTTGAAACGTTTTGAGGATACACACTGGTTCGAAAGCTGTCTGCCGATCGAGGAGATAGCACGACGCGGCCCCGAGACCCTTCGGTTTGGGCCGATGAAGCCGAAGGGCCTTCGCCACCCGAAAACCGGTGAGGAACCGTACGCATGTGTCCAGCTCCGACAGGAAAATCTCATGGCCGACGCCTTCGGAATGGTCGGATTTCAGAATCATCTTCGCTACGGCGAACAGGAACGCGTGCTGAGGCTTATTCCCGGGCTCGAAAACGCCGAGTTCCTGCAGTTCGGCCAGATCCATCGCAACACGTTCATCAATAGCCCGAAGATCTTGAACGAGTCGCTCGAAACGCGATCAAACCCGCAACTTTTCTTCGCCGGCCAGATCACCGGTGTAGAGGGCTATGTCGAATCGGTCGCGACGGGTTGGATCGCCGGGAAAAATGCGGTTCGCACTCTGCGCGGTCAACCCCTGATCACCGCTCCGCAGACCTCAGCGATCGGCGCATTATGCCGTTACGTCTCTAACGTTGAAACAAAGAACTTCCAGCCGGTAAACATTACCTTCGGCCTACTAGAACCGCTGCCGCCCGAACTTCGGAAGAAATATCGGCGAAAGCGTGAACGGCACATGGTGCAGGTGGAGAGAGCTTTAGAGGACTGGGATACCTTTATGGCCGGCTCAGAGAAAGCTGCGTAGCCGCAGAGTGATTTTTCCGAACTATCAGGGAGAATTTATCGTAAGATTATCAACAGAGATGGCAACCAAGTACGATACAAATCCACTCGATCCCGAGTTTCCTGAGAAAGCACGTACTGCAGCCGTGCAGGGCGAGACTCAGGCTCTGCCTTATTCTGGCGGCGAGACCCGGCAGTTCGCTCCTCCGCCATCGCCCGACGAGGAAGTGACTCGGGTGCTCGACAATGCGAGGATGGCGGGTTTCTCAACTCAGCAGCCAAACCAATATCAAACCGTTGGCCTGGCAAACGTCAACCAGTCTCTTTCGCGAAAGGTCGAGAAGTTTGGCCTGCCTGAGAACGTAATGACCGCGTTGCCGTACATTCCGTGGTATATCGGAATGATCGCCGGCCTTCTGATCCTATTTCTTGTGCCTAAGAGCGAGGCAAAGGTGAGGTTCCATGCCGCTCAGGGCCTCGCGGCACATATCGCGGTGCTCATCGTAAGCGCAGTTCTTGGCTTTATAGGAAACCTGACGGACGTTGCCGAGATCGGGAATGTGGTCTTTCAGCTTGTTTCTACGGTGCTGCTGATCGTATTCGTGGTGAAAGCGTGGAAGGGTAAACCGATCCACATCGAATCCATCGACGACCTTACAAACTGGCTCGAGGACAAGATCAAGCCTTCGCAATCATAACCCTGGGAGGATCAGATGTACTGTTCAGGCTGCGGCACACAGCTGGAAGCAACTCTAAATTTCTGCAACCGATGCGGCAACCGCGTTCCAAAGAGCGGTGAGCTTTCCGTCGGAGAAAATCTCGCCGGATCGATCAGCTATGTCGGCGGTTTTGGTTTCGTGGGTTTTATTTTTGTCGCTGTGGTCCTTTTGCAAAGGGGAGTCCCGATGGAAGCCTTCGTACCGATCGCGGCCTTTTATCTGGCAGCTCTAGTTACTGTTTGCTGGCTAATCCTTAAATACAGCGCTCAAATGGTGGGCGGCAGAAGAAGTCCTGTCGAAAGCGACGTGAAGCCTAGTCCGGCTGAGTTGGTCTCGAGGATCACTGCGCAGCTTGATGAGCCGCGATCAGACGCGAGGGTTCTTGCTGAACATCGAGGCCCGGTACCCAGCGTCACTGACCATACGACCAGGGCCCTCGAACACGTTCCGCTCACGCGAGATCGGCAATCTTAGCTGGCCTCTGCTAATTCGCCCGCGACAGCATCATCATCGTCATCGCGACGAAGTTTCATCAGCCCGGTGATCACTAGAAAGATCGCGAGTACTATCAACGCGAGCGACATAATGCCGTTGATCAGCTTGATGTCAAATCCGGTCGTTGCCTGGAAGTTGCTGTAGACCAACGTTGCCAAAGCCCATAGCGTGATCGACAGGACGAACAACATCGGCAGCAGCGTGAACGCGATCCGCTTTCGGGCCTTGTAAAGCCAAACGGTGATCGAGAGCAGCGTTAGCGCGGCGAGCAGTTGGTTGGACGCACCGAAGAGCGTCCAGAATTCGATGTAGCTGCCTGGCTTTGCCAGAAATATGAGCGCGAATGGAACCGCAACGGTTATCAGAGTACCGATGATGGCTCCGAGCTTTCCGGGAATGCCGATAAGCTCCTGCACCAGATAGCGGCCGAGCCGCATGGTGACATCGAGCGTATCGAAGACAAAGGTGGAGAACGCCATCGCGCCAAACGTGATCGCGAATTTTAGATTCTCCTGCCCGATGACCAGGGCGAGAAAGTTGCCGATGCCGTTGCCGTAGATCTTGCCCGCGGGAAGGTTTTTACCGTCGGGCCCGACCAGCGAATCGCCAACGGCGACCATGACGGTAACTAGAGCGATAAAGGCGACAAAGCCCTCGGCCAACATGGCTCCGTAGCCGATCGGCCGGGTGTGCGATTCCTTGTCGATCTGCTTCGAGGTGGTTCCCGAGCATACAAGGCCGTGAAAACCCGAGCAGGCTCCGCAGGCGATCGTGACAAAGAGGAAGGGAAACAGCATTCCGGTCATACCGCCGACATCGAACGATTTGAACGAAGGCTGTTGTATCTCGTAGCCGCCAAAGAAGATGCCGATGACGCCGACGAGGATCGCGGCATACAAAACAAAGCCGCCGAGATATCCGCGAGGCTGCAGCAGCGCCCAAACGGGCAGGAGCGAGGCGACAACGCAGTAAGCGATGATGAGCACGGCCCACGTCTGATGGCCAAAGACGAGCACGTTCGAAAACATCGTGCCGACGTATGCGAGGGCGAATGTTGCGGGAACAAAGATGATCGTAGCAAGCCAAAGCGGCGGCTTTAGAAAGCGTTCGACGAGACCGAGTAATATCGAGAGGCCTAGATACAGCACGCTCGCCATCGCGACGGCACCGCCGGGGTTAAAGCGTGTTTCGCCGACCAGCGATTCATCGCCTGCGACAAAGGTTCCGGCCGTGATATCGGTAAAGGCTACGGCAACATAGACGAGGGCGATCCAGATGAAACCCATCAGCGCCCGGCCCGCTTTACCGCCAAGTTTGTCACGGGTGATCTCGGCTATCGACTGAGCTCCGTGGCGTACCGACGATGTAAGAGCGGAAAAGTCATGGACCGCACCGATCAGGACGACGCCCAGAGCGATCCAAAGCAGGCAGGGAAGCCAGCCAAAGGCGAGACACGCGATGATCGGCCCCGCGATCGGCCCGGCCGCCGCGATGGCCGAAAAGTGCTGGCCAAATAGATAGAACGGCTGGGTCGGTACAAAATCTTCGCCGTCGTTCACCTTGTTGGCCGGCGTCTCGCGGCTGTCATCGAGTTTGAACTGACGGGAAACCCATCGGCCGTAAGCGAAGTAACCGAAAACGAGCCAGGCAATTACGCCGATAGCCAGTAGAGATAGCATGGCAAAATAGTGTTTTCCTTAAGTTGAGTCTTTCGGAGAAAATCTGTAACAGTAAAACATGATGCAAGACCAAATGTCACTCCAGCAGAAGTACTCGCCAAATAGCATTTGTTTCGGCTGCGGCCCCGCAAATGATAAAGGGCTGCATATCAACACGTTTGCCCAGGGCGACGAGTTTGTCGCCGAGTGGCATGCGGAGCCGCATCACCAGGCTTTTCCGGGTATCTTGAACGGCGGCATTATCGGTGCTTTGCTCGATTGTCATTCAAACTGGGCGGCCGCGTATCACCTCATGAAGAAACGGGGCGAGACAAAAACTCCCTGTACGGTCACGGCGGACTTTCATGTAAAACTACTCAGGCCGACGCCGGTCGACGGCCCGATCACGTTGAAAGCTCGCGTCGTCGAATCTTCAGATGACCGGGCAACCGTCGAAGCTGAACTCATCGCCGGCGGCAAGGTCTGCGACACGTGCCGGGGCACTTTTGTCGCTGTTAAGGAAGGCCATCCGGCTTATCACCGTTGGTAGTTTATGGACAAATCACAGATCATCGACCAAATCAAAACTAACTACGAGGCGTTTGCTGAGTTTGTTGGCGGCCTTTCGGAAGCGGATTTTACGTTCGCTGCGGTTGGAGATAAATGGACCGCCGGTCAGCAAACAGAACATCTCTGCAAATCGGTCGCACCGCTCAACAAGGGGCTGATGGCACCGGAGTTTGCCCTGAAAGCGATGTTCGGAACTGCCGATCACGAGTCGTTGAGCTACGACGACCTGGTCGCTCGTTACAAACAAGGCCTGGCTGATGGCGGGAAAGCCCCGGCCGATTTCGTGCCAAAGCCTGTTGCGTTCGATCGAAAAGGCGAACTGCTCGGCGAGCTTCGAGCTCAGGTCGAAAAGCTCTGCAAAAACATCGCAAAGTTTGACGAAGCCAAGCTCGACAAGCTCGTTCTGCCGCACCCGCTGCTGGGCAAGCTGACCATCCGCGAGATGCTCTATTTTACGATCTATCACGGCGAGCATCACCGTCTTCATACCGAGCGGAATCTGCTGCGGGAAGCTGTGTAATGCGGGCCATTTGGGTCGCAAACTCGTTTGTCAGACCGAGACGCTCCATCCATTCGCACTGCGTGGCCATCAGTTGCGGAAGGTAGATAACATCGGATAGAGCGTAGCTGACCAGTTCATCGGTCCAAATGCCGTCCCATTTGCGGTTAAATTTCGCCCGCTGCGATTTGTCGAGATCTACGGCGAAATGTCGATACAGAGTTTCGGCAAGAGACGAGGACTGGCCAGCTCCGCGGGTCAGAACCTTTTCGGCGACCATGGTGTCGAAGATATTTATCGTCGTATAGCCATTTTCGCCGAGAAAATCCAGGTCGAACTTGGCGTTGTGAAAGACCTTCGTGATCGCTTGGTTTTCGAGGATCGCGGCGAGTTTTCCGAGGGTTACACCCTCGCTGATCGGCACGAGAACGTTAAACTCGCCGTCCGAAAACTGGACCGAGAACAGCCTCGCCGTACGCGCTCCGAGACCGGAGGTTTCGGTGTCGCATCCAACGGTCGAACAGCCGACGAGCCGCTCGAAGGCATGGTCAATTTCGGTTTCAGTTCGGGCTATCAGAATATCCACTTACGTTAATTGTAAGTTACAATACCAATGTTAACGAAAACCGCAGATCATGCCTGAAAAGATAAATGAGATCGAAGCCCGCATACTCGGGTCGCTTGTCGAAAAACAACTGACTACGCCGGAATATTACCCGATGACCTTGAACGCACTGGTCAACGCCTGCAATCAGAAAAGCAGCCGCGACCCGGTGGTTTCTTATTCAGAGACTATAGTAACGGGGGCACTCGATAACCTGCGTGACCGCAATCTGGTCTACGTCTTTTACGGCTCGACGAGCCGGGTGCCGAAGTACAAGCACATGCTGCCGAGCGTTTATGAGCTCGACCCGAAGGAAACAGCCGTCATCGACATCATGCTGCTCCGCGGCCCGCAGACACTCGGTGAACTGCGAACACGTACCGAGCGTCTCTACGATTTTCCAAACCTTGGCGAGGTCCAGGAAACCCTCGACGGCCTGATGCGCCGTGATGACCCGCTCGTAATGAAGCTTCCCGTCCTTCCCGGCCAAAAAGAAGCCCGCTTCGCCCACCTGCTCTGCGGCGAGATCGACGTCGAAGCTTTCGCCGCCACCGTCACCGCCCAGCGTACGCATGGCTCAGTCGACGCCGAACGTATCCAAAAGCTGGAAGAAGAAGTCACGACTCTTCGCGGCGAGGTCGATGAGCTAAAGGCTACGTTCGAGGAATTCCGAAAGCAATTCGAGTGATCTGGTGAACCTCGACGCTGCCCGGTTGGAGCCAACAAAAAATCGGCTGGCCGCGTGAAAGCGGACAGCCGGAGTGAGTGAGGAGGAAGTGGTTATTAGGGTGAACCTTAGTAGGTATTTTTCAACTTGTGGACGCCGATCTTCATTTTTACGAGGTCTTCGATCGTCGCATTTGGGTTTTCGGCCTTCGCTCTGCGGATAAAGTCCTTGTCGATGTTGAAAATGCGGAACTTTACGACCTGTTCGGCTGATAGATTGCCGTAGCCTTCGGCTTTGAGGTCGGTCAGCAATTCGGGCGTGACATTGAAGATGCGGAATTTAACGATCTCTTCCGGGTTGAGTTTGTCGAAGCCCGCGGCACGCATTTCTGCGAGGTATTCGGGCGTTACCTTGAAGATACTGAACTTTACGACCTGTTCAAAATCATTGGTCGCGAGGCCCATCTCAGCGAGTTTGCGGACAAAATTGGCGTCGATCTTGAAGATACGGGCTTTCACCAGTTCTTCCATTCCGAGATTTGGATAGCCCGTCGCTTTCATCTCTGCCATGAATTTCGAATCGACCTTGAAGATCGCGGCCTTGAAAAGGTCGTCGACATCGAGATCGCCGAAACCGACCGACTTCAGATCGTCGGCGAGAGCAGTCGTGACGTTGATCATTGCAGCTGAGAGCAGGCGGCCTTCGACGCTGTCGTCGTTCTTGTGCCTCGATCTTTCGAAATCGAACCCGCGGGATCTCATCGCACTGACGTAGCCGCTGTCGGGGTCGAAGCGGAACGTGCCGCTGCCTTTGCCGTCGGTGAATGAGCCGTCGAAGTTGATCCTGCCAGCTTCGCGAACTAGCCGGAAAGAAACGCGGCCATTCTGAGCCTGCTCCCGAGTCAGGCCCTGGAGTTCTGAGTATTCGAAACTGGAACCGAACTGGTTCTTGCGATCGCCGTTGGTTGTGCGGCTGAGATCAAGCTGAATTTTGCCTTCGCGTCCGGCCTTGTCAGGCCTGGCGTCGGCCTTCCACTCGCCAGTTGCGGACGATTGGGCGATGATCACGAGCTTGCCGATGACGATGATTATGAATGCGATCGAGAGAAGATTTAACGATGGAGCGACGAGATATTTTTGCATTTAAGCCTCCGAATATTTTGCTGCAAGATTTGCTTTTCATAGGGAGAACACCGTGAGCAGGGCGTTTGTGACAAGGGCTGTGCGAAATATTTTCTATTTATCTCATGTTGCTCGTATGCTATACTGTTGCTATTCACAGATTGACCAACCCTGCGCCCGGACAATGATTTAGTTCGCCACGCATCGCGTCATTTTCTCTTTTCTTTCTTGGATGGAGAGGACAAATGCAATTATTGATAGGTCAGAAGATAGTTTATCCCAACCAAGGCGTCTGCCTCGTCGAAGAGTTTAAGCAGCACAATATCGGTTCGATCACCATCAGCGGCTTTACGCTGAGGGTCTTGCACGACCACTCGACGATCTTCGTGCCGGAGCAGAACGCCGACAGCATCGGCTTGAGGCCGCTTATAAGCCCGTCGCAGTGCCGGCGGCTGATAGATATGCTTGCCGAGGATTTTGAACCGTACTCGGGCGACTGGAAGGCTCGTTCGAAGGATTTTAGCGAGAAATTGCGTTCCGGCGACATCTTTCAGACGGCTGAGGTGATGAAAATGCTGACGTTTCTCAGCCATGAGAAAAAATTGTCGTTTCGCGAGCAAACACTGCTGGAAAAATCGCGATTTCTAATTATTTCGGAGCTTTCTAATGCCGAATCCCGCCGCCGAGTTCCGGCTGAGACCGAGATAATCGGACTTGTCGAAGCTGCCTGTACGAGGATGACCAGAACTCTTTCCGCCGCTGCACACTGAAGGCGATCGCAACGAAAAATGCCCGGAAACTTTCGTTCCCGGGCAAATCATATGGCACCATCACTTGCCATATAAATGCGGCGAATGCCGCATTCCTGTCTAAAAAGTACCCTGCCAGCAGTTACGCAATGCTCAAGTTTGCGTGTCTTAGGATTCTCGCAAACATCGGTAACGTCTGTTTGCAGGGTCAATTTCAGGATAGCCAGATTGACGGGAATTTTATGTTTGCTTGCTTACAAAAACACAGTTTTTTCCATGATCTGCAAAAAAGGGTTTCGCGATCAAAAAAAAGAGAATGCCGTGGTATCGTAAGACCCGGACATTCTCCAAAATGGCAGCATCACGTGCCAACAGTTGATGCAGTTTTGAAGCTGCATTTTCCCCTTGATCAGTCCTGCGAGATCGATCCGAACAAATAAGTGGCCTAAAATCTGGATCGCACAGACTTTAATGAGATTAATGCTTCTAAGAGCGGACGTCTGTGCGGTTGCACACAACCCTCAGTGCGTTTGCAAATACCTCATCAGGCGGCGACGGGCAACCAATGAGACAACTTTGTCCACGGGCGATGCAATTGTTCCGGAACGGTTTGCATGTCGCTGAATGTCTGCAAAGATCTCATTCGCCGCGGCATCTGCCTCTTCGCTCGAAGCCGTAATCTTAAAAGCTAACGCGATCACGAAGCTGCGGTACCAGTCGGCACGGTCATCAGCTACCTTCGCGGCTTTGTATGGGGAGTGATAATTAGTGAGATCTGAAAGCCACATCGTCTTTGCCTCGATATCCTTTTACCGGCCCCTATGTCGGGCAAGTCGCCGCTGCTGCCAAAATCGCCAGCGCCAGTTGATGCTCATTGGCAGCGAGGTACAATGCAGACCGATGGCAACCGTAAATTGGAGCTTAAAGTAATACAGCGAAAAATGGACAATTTTCATTCCGACTCTCCGGTATACGCTCAGGTCTTCCAGTGCAATTGATTAGGTGAGGGGCGATGACGGTTTTTATCACCGCCCTTCACGTAAAACCGACCTCCGCCCCAATTGTAGACAAGAAGTGGCCCCCTCGAGTCCCTAGACGAGCTGTGGCACAGGTGTGTCATGTGAATGCAGGGATGGTAAGGGCATTCAGCCTATCGTCTTATTACTTCGAGATGCCCTAACAATAAAGGGTCTTGAAGGCAGTGTATGTGCGTTGTAGCACCTAAGTGATTTCCACATCATAATTAGGGTCCGAAAATCAGTCTCCAAAGTGCGATATAGCACCAACTTCGATGGTTGGTTTGGCTAGAGTTGAAAAGCGCTTACAACGTCGGGACCGAATCTGGCGATGTATCGGTGGTTTGAATACTAGATTCGAAATGATCACATGCCTAAAACAACAAGATCAAAGAACGCCTTGCTCGCAAGTTTGCCGAACGAAAACTTTCTGCAAATGCTACCGATGCTCGAGCGCTGCGAGCTCGTCTACCACGAGGAGATCTACGGCGCGGGAGATGTGATCGAACATGTCTACTTTCCCGAGAGCGGCATCATCTCACTACTTGCCGTGGTTGGGTCAAACTCAAGTCTTGAAGTTGGCATTGTCGGTAACGAAGGGATGATCGGGATCCCCGTCTTTCTGGGCGTAGCTACCTCGGATAATCTTGCCGTTGTTCAAGGAGCGGGGTTTGCGACGCGAATGACTTCGAAGGACTTTATCTTTGAATCTGAAAGGAGTGTCGACCTCCAGCGTATCCTTAAGAAGTTCACGCACTCACTGATGACGCAGATCTCGCAATCGGCCGCCTGCAACCGTTATCATCCGATCGAGGCGCGGATGGCTAGGTGGCTATTGATGACCCGCGACCGCATGAGATCGGATGAGTTTCAGATCACGCAGGAGTTTCTCTCCAACATGATCGGCGTCCGCCGCGAGGCCGTAAACAAGGCGGCGTCGGACTTTCAGCACCGGGGCCTTGTTAGCTACGTTCGTGGCAACCTTTCGATACTTCAAAAGAGCGAACTGGAAAAGCTGGCTTGTACTTGTTATCGGATAATTTCGCCACCGAATGCATGATCGGAGGGCAAACATCCCTCCGCGGCGAGCCTTTCTCGCTTCGCGCTAAACAACTTTGAACTTTGTGCGTTTCCGCACACATAAATAATTTACCTGTGCTATTTTTTAGCTGACGGCGGAGCCCTCTTGGTAGTGGGCTCTGTTCGTCGATTTAGCGGAGGTCGAAGTCATGGCGCAAGTTAAGCAAGAAATTCACACACAAAAGAACTATTTGCTGGCATCCCTGGCTGATCCGGAGCTCGACAGAGTTGTGTCCAAGTTGGAGTCCGTTGATCTTGATCTTGGGCAGGTAATGCATGAATCGGGTGACGAGATGGAGTATGTCTATTTTCCGACAACCGCCATCGTCTCGCTACTTTGCATTATGGAAAACGGTGCAACCGCCGAGATCGGAGTGGTCGGGAACGACGGAATACTCGGGATCGAGTTGTTCATGGGCGGTGACACGACAACCAGCCGGGCGATCGTTCAGAGTGCAGGCGACAGCTATCGGATGAGAGCGAAGGATCTGAAAGCAGAATTCACACTTGGAGGGCCGTTTCAAAAAATACTGCTCCGCTACACGCAGGCGTTGATCGCTCAGATATCGCAAACGGCCGTCTGCAACCGGCTGCATACTGTCGAACAGCAGCTTTGCCGCTGGCTTTTGCTTAGCCATGACCGACTCGAATCAGATAAACTCGTGATGACGCACGATCTGATCTCAAATATGCTGGGCGTTCGTCGCGAGGGCGTAACGCTGGCCGCGCAGAAACTCGTAGCTCGAAAACTGATCAAAAGCGTTCGTGGGACAATGACGATAATCGATCGCCCAGGCCTGGAAAACGCCGTCTGCGAATGCTACGAAGTGGTCAACGCCGAATACAATCGCCTACTCGGACGAGGTATTTCCCGTAGATACGCCTGAATCAAGGTCGAGTAACGAATAACGAATAGTGAATAACGAATATCGATTTGGGAGCAAAGACGAATCATTCGTTACTCGATATTCACTATTCGTTATTCGATATTCCCTTTCCTATAGCTCGCTCTCACGACCGTCTTGATGTTTCCCCGCACATTGTAATCGCCTTCGATCTCGACCTTTAGCGGGTCGCAGGCGGCGACGAAATCTTCGAGGATCAGGTTGACGACGTGTTCGTGAAAGATCTTAACGTCGCGGAACGAGTTGATATAGAGCTTCAGGCTTTTTAGCTCAACACAGAGTTTGTTCGGAACATACTTGAGCCGGATAACTCCAAAATCGGGAAAATCGGAGAACGGACAGATCGCGGTAAATTCCGGCATATCGAACTCGACCCAGATCTCTTTACCTACGTATTCATAAGGGAAAGCATCTAGCGGGAAGAGGTTCATTTCCTCACGCGGAGTCGGCCGGATGTCTAGCTGCTGTTTGTTGACGCCCTCAGGCATTCTTTCGTCTAACATAATTTGAAGTTGGCTAAGATGTGGATGCCCGGCGAGGGCATTTTTCATCCGTGTCGGTTTCCGTGTATTCAGTGGTCGAGATCGAATATTAACCACGGATAGCACTGAAAGGCACGGAACAGACACAAGTCAACAGTGGCTTATCGTACGTACCGATGCTTTCGCGAGCCCAGGCCGCGAATCGCGGCGAGATCGTTTACGCCGTCTTCGTTTAACCTATTGAGCAGATTCACAAAAATGTGGGCCGTCGCGAAGGCATCGGCGCTGGCCCGGTGGTGGTCGACGAGGTCTATTTCATAATGCTGGGCAACAGTTTTTAGCTTGTGATTCAAGATGTCCGGCAGCAGTTTTCGCGATAGCTGTACGGTACAAAGGCACGGATTTGCCAGGCGATACTTGCCATAGACGCGGCTGATCTCGTGATTCAAAAACCGCATATCGAAGCCCGAATTATGCGCCACCAGGACCGAATCGCCGATAAAACCAAGAAAATCCTCCGCGATCTCAGCAAAGACCGGAGCGTACCGAACCATCTCGTCACTGATCCCCGTTAGCGACGAGATAAAGGGCGGGATCGGCGTTTCGGGGTTTACCAGCGTGTGAAACTCGTCGAGAACCTTGCCATTCTTGACACGCCACGCACCGATCTCGGTCACACGACACGGTGGAGCTTTGGCCCCGGTCGTCTCCAGATCGAAAACCACAAATTCTGTCTCGCGTAACTCGCGGCCCTCGTATGCCGAATCGCGAAGCACAACGGTGTCACCGTCGAGCGATAGCCGCGGGTCGGTCGAGATGAGATCCGAAACCAACATTCGAGCAAGCTGACGATCGGGCTTGCGGATCTTCATCACGAAATCAACAATGCTAACAGCCGACGCCCGGCCGCCGAATGAACGCAGCAGTGTTACGGTTTCGCTGATGAGCAGGGAATCGCAGATGAGATTTGGAAACGGTGTCACGCCGCTAGTTTAACAGAATCCCGAGGGATTATTGAGTTGGCAGGCGTGTTTAGGTTAGTCTATTTTCAATGGACATAATTGAGCATTTCAAAGATACGGGAGCCCTTCTTGACGGGCATTTTGTGCTCTCAAGCGGGCTGCACAGCCCACGCTATCTGCAGTGCGCACTCGCTTTACGCGTCCCTGAACACGCCGAGCGGTTTGCAGCGATGCTGGTTGAGAAACTTTCTCCGTTGCTCGAGAGTGAGAAGGTCGGTACGGTTGCCGCACCAGCGATCGGCGGTCTTGTTATAGGTTTTGCGACCGCTCAGATTCTGGATCTGCCGTTCATCTGGACTGAGCGACAATCGGGTATCATGACCGTGAGGCGGGGATTCTCGCTGACGCCTGGCGAGCGAGTGCTCGTCGTCGAGGACGTTATCACTACGGGAGGCTCGACCCGCGAATGCATCGCCGCGCTCGAAGAAAATGGGGCAAAGGTCGTCGCGGCCGCTTCGATAATTGACCGCTCAAACGGCATTGCTGATGTTGGGGTTCCCCGGGTTTCACTGCTTGAAATGGATGCGAAGAGCTATCCGCCCCACGAATGCCCCTTATGCGCGGAAGGTATCGAGGCGATAAAACCGGGTAGTCGGGCGATCCAGAGATGAAGCGGTGTTGTTTCCTATCAATGGACGACATGGCCGGCTACGTGAGCGATGACGATCTCGCGATCGGTCCGATGAAGTCGCTCGGATGGAGCGTCGAAACGAGATCCTGGCGTGACCGAGCCGCGAATTGGGATTTGTTCGATCTGGCAGTTATCCGAACCACCTGGGATTATCAGAAACATCCCTGCGAGTTCATTGAGTTCCTGCAAGGGATCGATGAGTCGAAAGCTCGGCTTGAGAATCCGCTCGATATCGTCAAATGGAATCTTGACAAGCGATACCTGAGGGACATCGAGCAGAGCAACGTTCGGATCGTTCCGACGATATGGGATGCCGAATATACGGCGGGGAATTTTGCTTCGTGGCTTGCTTCCTTTGAGACCGATGAGCTCATCGTCAAGCCAACGGTGAGTGCTACGGCTCAGAATACATTTAGGCTTAAAAAGTTTGACCCCGCATTGATCGAGGTGTTTGCCGAGCTTCCGTTTCTGGTACAGCCCTTCCTGAAGACGATCGTTGACGAAGGCGAGTACTCACTTTTCTTTTTCAATGGAGAACTTAGCCATACGATCTTGAAGGCGCCGAAGCCCGGTGATTTCAGAGTACAAGAGGAACACGGCGGACTTATTACGCGGATCGAAGCGGATGCGGGGCTGCGAGGGGCAGCTCAAAAGGCAATCGATGCGATCGGACAGCGTTTGCTCTACGCACGGGTAGACCTTGTTCGCCACATAGATGACGAATTCGCGTTGATGGAACTTGAACTCATCGAGCCCGCACTATACTTGCGGATGGATGAATCAGCTCCAGAGCGATTTGCGATGGCGATAGATGCTCTGGTCAAATAAAAGAGTTCGATGAATTACAAACTTCTTATCCAATACGACGGCACCGATTTTCACGGTTGGCAGGTGCAGGAAAACGACCGGACGATCCAGGGCGAACTGGAGCGAGTCATCGGGATGCTGGCTGATCGCGAGGTTTCGGTTAGCGGTTCGGGGCGAACTGATGCGGGGGTTCATGCCGAGGGGCAGGTCGCGAATGTCCACCTGCACAGCAAATTCACACCAGACCGGCTCAAACACGCGATCAACGGCAATCTTTGGCGTGATATCCGGATAATGAAGGCTGAAAAGGCCCCGGACGAGTTTCACGCTCGCTTTTCGGCGAAGCGAAAGACGTACATTTACCGGGTCGTCAATGCACCCGTTATGTCGCCGTTTTGGCGAAGATTTGCCCACCATGAGCAGAAACCGCTCGATGTCGGTCGTATGAACGAGACGGCCCGTTTTTTCCTGGGCGAGCATGACTGGACCGCCTTTGCGTCGGCGAAATCGGACGGCGATAGCCGCGTTCGGACCGTACTTGATTTCACCGTGGAATCTCGTTGGGACCCTGCGGCGCAAGGGGCGTTGATCGAGTTTCGCATCACTGCGACGGGCTTTTTGCGATACATGGTTCGCTCGATCGTTGGCACAATGCTCGAGGTCGGGCGCGGCGAAAAAGATAGTGATACAATTCAGACGGCAATAGTATCAGGCGACCGCAACCTAGCCGGCAAGACCGCGAACGCTCAAGGCTTGACGCTGCACAAGGTTGAATACGACTAAGCAGGGAAGAGAATTTTTAACCTGAGATGAACGCAGATGGACACGGATAATCAGATTCTTTATCTGCATTTATCGGTGGTTAGTTTTTCTTCCGGAATCTGACCATGCTCATTTACCACATAGTTTTACCGGAAATATGGGCGGCGTTTGACGGCGGCCTGTATCGGCATGCGAGTCTGGCAAGCGAAGGCTTTATCCATTGCAGCTTTGAGGATCAGTTGCCGGGGGTGATCGAAAGATACTACCCATCCGAGCCGGAACTGGTGATCCTCGAGATCGAATCAGACCGGCTGATGTCGCGGATGATCAAAGAGCCGTCGACAAATCGCGAGATATATCCGCATATTTACGGGCCGATAAATCGGGATGCGATCGTGCGGGTTCTGTCAGAACCGCCTGCGTAAGCGGGCGGCATACGACATTCAGAGCGAAATTCGTAAGCAAAATAATTTCAACGCGAGCAATTATTGCGTTACGGTGTCTGGTCTCGTTTTTAATTTGCGCATCGCCCGCTTACGCAGGCGGTTCTGACTTTTATGCTCAAGGGTTTCGAAGGCGTCATCAAACCAAAATCCATCGACGCCGAGCTTTTCGCGGCGATCGATTCCAAGCGCATACCTGCTCATATCGCAGTAATCATGGACGGGAACGGCCGCTGGGCGCAGGCGAAGGGAAGGCCGCGCATTTTCGGACACCGTGCGGGTGCGGAATCAGTCAGGGCGATCATCGACACGTGCCGCAGGCTCGAGATCAAGGCGGTAACACTGTACGCCTTCTCGACCGAGAACTGGAAACGCCCGCGTGCCGAGATCCGAGGGCTGATGACGATGCTCAAACGCTATATCCGCACCGATCTCGCTGAGGTTCACAGTCATAACATCAAATTTCAAGCGATCGGGCACATCGAAGGCCTTTTTGAGGACGTCCAGACTGAGATACATCGGGCAGAGGAAACTACTCGTGAGAACACCGGAATGACGATGAGCGTTGCGTTGAATTACGGTGGCCGTGCCGAGATAGTCGAAGCCGCCCGTCGGGCCGCCGCGCAGGTGCTGGAACGGGGAGACAACGTAGAGCAATTGTCCGAAGAAGACATAGAGAGGAACCTCTACACGCACGGCTTGCCCGAAGTTGATCTAATGATCCGTACAAGCGGCGAATTTCGCATCTCGAACTTCCTCCTCTGGCAGCTCGCGTACAGCGAGATATACGTCACCCCGACGCTATTTCCCGACTTTCGAAGGCCACATATTTTCGAGGCGATACTCGATTATCAGAAGCGGGATCGGCGGTTTGGGGGCGTGAAGTAGTGATCAATGGTCGGTGGTCAATGGTCGGTAGGTCCGGCGACTGACGACTGACCACCGCCCACCTTTATGAAAACACGCATCGTAACAGCCGCCATTGCCCTACCGATCGTTATAGCGGCGATCATTCTGCCGCTGTGGTGGCGTGAGGCGGTTTGGTTGTTTGTGGCGATCGCGGGAGTGGCGATCGCGGCGGGGTTGTTTGAGTTTTATTCCCTTACCAAGAAACTCGAGCTAAAGGCAGATGCGGGGATCGGATATCTCAGCATGGCGGCGTTGTTTATCGGGTTTGTCTTTGACGCTCCCGCGAAAGCGCCGGAATTGCTGATCGCAACGCTTGCGGGAATCTTGATACTGCTGCTGATCACGCAGACTTTTCGATTTCAGAAAGATTTTTCGAAGATGCTCACCGGCGTCGGCGTGACGATGCTGGGCGTGCTCTACGTCGCGTTTCTTGGGGGCTTTCTGGTCGCAATGCGAGTCGGGTTTGAGACAAAACCTGAACTTTCAACCGATCTGCTTTCATACTTTTTCTTAATTATCTTCGGCTCTGACGCCGGAGCCTATTTCGCCGGACGTGTACTTGGCAAACACAAACTCGCCCCCGGAATCTCACCGGGCAAAACCGTCGAAGGCCTCATCGGCGGCCTCATCGCAGCCGCAGGCTTCGCGGCTCTCGCAACCGCGACTTTCTTCCCCGAACTGCCATTCCTTTACTCGATCCCACTAGCAATGGTCCTCGCCGCCTTTGGAGTCCTCGGCGATCTCTGCGAAAGCGCGATGAAACGCGGCTCCGGCTCAAAAGATGCAGGCTCGATCATCCCCGGCCATGGGGGCGTTCTCGATAGGCTCGATAGTTTGTTATTCGGGGGACCCATACTTTATTTCTTTGCAAGATTCTATTTTTGATCAGAGAATTCTATTGCATCGAAAAGAAAATCGCATATAATCCTAAGCAAAATCTGAAGTGGGGGGACTCTATTCTGATGAGTGGATCACCGTTGTTATTAATATTAGCGATTGCGTTCTTGGCGGCTACAACGGTAGTTGCCCAGAGCGGGAGCAACTACCTTGCCGAGAAGTGGAACAAGAGCGGTGAGACGGTGACGGAGATGGACGGTGTGCAAACAATTTTCGTTCTTCGAAACCAGGGTTCTTTTTCCCAGGATGTATCTTTGCCGAAAGGGTCGAGTGGCAAATTCGTTTTGTTTATAGGTCGATGCTCCAGCGAGCGGGTGGAGCCGGACGGTGTCATAACGGGCCTGCCGTATCTCTATGGCTACATGCACAGCGAAAAGAAAATAGAGGATTATTTGCAGAATATGCTTTGCCGACCCGGAAAACCCGATGTTTGGGTAACTACGCACGGGGTATTCAAGATTCCCCCCAATGCCAACCGCATTACCTACTTTTTGAATCAAGCTGAGCGCAGGTATGTTCCGCAGAACGGTTCCGCGGCGAGATTTGCCGATGTCGGTCTATACATTTTCGACACCGAGGTCGAAGCAAGAACTTTTGTTGCCGATTTCAACAGAAAGTATTGATGGTGTTCGGCAATTTGCGATAACGGACGGCTATCCAGTATCATTCAGATTTGGCATGAACGCAGTTCGGTTTAACGACGATAATAATACGTAGGCGAGAGTGTTAGTTTGATCGACGCTCCGCCTTTCGTTTGTCGCAAATCGAAAGGCGTTTTTATTTTGTCAGAGCCGCCTGCGTGAGCGGGCGCAGATGGATTTTCGCGAACGTGCTTACGCGGGTGGAGTTGATTTCGCGGAGCGTTGAATGCCGCCCGCTGACGCAGGCGGTTCCGACAAATTCGTGGGCAAAGATATCTTAATTATTATGTTAGACGTACTTGGAACTTTAGAGAGAACAAACACTTGCGGGGAACTGCGTGTCGAGAATGTCGGCGAATCTGTGGTTCTCATGGGTTGGGTGGCGAAGAAGCGTGATTTTGGCGTTTTTACGTTTATCGATCTGCGTGACCGTGATGGTGTGACGCAAGTTGTCGTGAGCGAAGAGACGGCGAAAGACGCTCATGCAAAGGCGAAGAATCTGCGCGGCGAATTCGTGATCGCTGTCAAAGGCGAGGTCGTTCGACGCGACGAAGGTGCGAAAAACGCGAAGCTTCCGACGGGTGAGATCGAGGTCAAGGTTAGCGAGATTCTCCTTCTGAACGACGCCAATGTACTGCCATTTCAGCTCGAGGTCGCGGGCAGCGAAAATCTCGCGGCCGAAGACACGCGTCTGAAATACCGCTATCTCGATCTCCGAAGGCCGCAGTTGCAGCATAATATTCGCACACGGGCCAAGGCGGTTGCGGCGATACGCGAGTATTTTGATACCCGAGGATTTATCGAGATCGAAACGCCGATATTGCTCAAATCGACGCCTGAGGGGGCACGCGATTTTGTGGTGCCTTCGCGTATTCACACAGGCAAATTCTTTGCTCTGCCGCAATCTCCTCAGATCCTGAAGCAGCTGACGATGATCTCGGGCTTTGATAAGTATTACCAGATCGCACGCTGCTTCCGCGACGAAGACCTCCGGGCAGACCGCCAGCCGGAATTTACGCAGCTCGATATGGAGATGTCGTTTGCCCACCAGGAAATGGCGTACCGCGAGATGCAGGGTATGTTCAATCACGTCTTTGCAAAGGTCGGTGGCATCGAATTGCCCGTCGCGTGGCCGCGAATGACGCACGCGGAAGCGATGCGCCGATACGGCTCGGACAAACCGGATATGCGGTTTGAGATGGAGTTGGTTGATCTTTCGGATGACCTGCGGGATACGGATTTTGCTCCGTTTGCGGCGGTGCTCGCTCCTGAAAACTCGCAGGCTGGCAGCCTGCGGTCCGGCGGCGAGATCAAATGCATAGTCGCCAAGGGCAAGGCAGAATATTCGCGTAAACAGCTCGACGATCTACAGGATTTTGTAAAACGTTACGGAGCGGGAGCTCTGGCGTGGATAAAGGTTGGCGAAGAGACGACATCGTCGTTACTCAAGGTTCTTGGCGAGGAAAAGATCGGTCAGCTTGTCACTGCGTCGGGCGCTGTCATTGGTGATCTCGTCCTCATCGTCGCCGGACGTAGATCGGTCGTTGCGGCTTCCCTTGGAGCTCTTCGCATCGAGGTCGCCAAACGCGAAAATCTGATCGACCGCACAGCCTATAAACCGCTGATCGTCACCGAATTTCCGATGTTCGAGCACGACGAAGAGACCGATCGCTACACGGCGGCGCATCATCCGTTTACTTCGCCGATGGACGAGGATCTTGAGAAATTCACGACCGCGGTTAACGACGAAAGCCAGCATCATCTGCTCGGCGAGGTTCGTGCAAAGGCTTACGATGCCGTTATCAATGGCTACGAATGTGCGGGCGGGTCGATCCGTATTCACCAGAAGGATGTTCAGGCGTTGAACTTCAAGGCTCTCGGCATGTCGCTCGAATCAGCGAGGACGCAGTTCGGGTTTTTCCTCGACGCATTGGAGTTCGGCACGCCTCCGCACGGCGGTTTCGCCGCCGGCATCGAACGCACCTGCATGATCCTCTGCGGCACCGAAAACATCCGCGACGTCATGGCGTTCCCCAAAACCGCATCGGCCCAGGACCTAATGATGGATTCGCCGGGCGAGGTCGATGGTTCGCAGTTGAAGGAGTTGGGGATTGAAGTTAGCGACGTTTGAATGCGAAATGCGGGAATCAACAGATAAAGAGTTAGTAATTGCGGGGTTTGTCGCAGTATTCCTGTTGATCGTTTGTTTAGGGATTTCGCAAGTCCTGTTGCCAGGGAATTGTTATCTCTTTGATAATCGTCAGCATCATTTTCTATGCGACGGTATCGACATGGAAAACCCGACGCCATGTCCCACATGTCAGGACACTCGAATGAGCTATGTCGCTCACGTGGTTTTCCTGTTCGGCGGCTTTGCATTTTTGCTTCCGTTCATCGTTATTTGGATTCGAAATCGCCGCACGCGTGAGGATGATTTTGACTCGATTGTCGCCAACGGCGACAAACATTAAAGCCTAGGGTGAAGCGGTTTCCGCGTAACCCTAGGTAGGATCGGCCAAGTTTTTCGCTCCCTGAAAGGGAGCAACATTGCAGTCATGTTCGTCCCCTTCAGGGACGGCGAATCGTCGCATCTTTCCTAGGGTTCCATTCGCTACCGCTCATTGCACCCTAGGCTTTAATGTTTGTCGCCGTTGGCGACCAGAAATAGTCTGACAATGGAATCAACCGCGATCCTAATAATCTTTGCCATCTTCCTCGTGGCCGTCATGTATTCGTCGGTTGGACATGGCGGGGCTTCGGGGTATTTGGCGGTGATGGCGTTTTTGGCGGTGGCTCCGGAGGTGACGCGACCGACGGCATTGATCCTGAATCTTTTTGTTGCCTCGATCGGGACGGTGCAGTTTTACAGGGCTGGCCACTTTTCGTGGCGAATATTTTTGCCTTTTGCGGCGGCGTCGATCCCGATGGCCGTGGTCGGAGGAATGATCAATCTTCCGACAAATATCTATAAGATCGTTCTCGGTGCCGTTTTGGTGCTTGCTGCGGTTCGCTTAGCGATCAAGCTCAAAAATGACGATGTAGTCAAAGAACCGCCGATCATCGCCTGTCTACTGATCGGAGCGATCATCGGGCTGCTTTCGGGGTTGGTGGGGGTAGGCGGCGGGATCTTTTTGACGCCTATTTTGCTGCTAATGCGATGGGCCGAAACGCGTGTGGCAGCGGGAGTTTCGGTTCTGTTTATCTTTGTGAACTCGGCCGCCGGGTTGGTCGGTCAATATTCTCGCGGGGCACTCGGCGGACTTCCTTCCGAGGTCTGGTTTTGGATCGCGGCTGCAATTGTCGGAGGCTTTATCGGGTCGACGCTGGGCAGCAGGAAGTTCGATTCGATCACGCTTCGCCGTGTGCTGGCGGTAGTGCTATTGTTTGCAGGCGTAAAGTTGATCGCAGTTTAATTTTGACCGGGGCATATTTTTACGCGGTTTCGTAATCCAATAGGCGAAGAATGCTGATCAGACCGGCAAATATTATTCTCCTTCTCGTCATGTTTTTTGTGACGACAGCCGCCGCGCAGTCCGGCCGAACGAAACCCACTGCGACCCCTACGCCAAAGAACATCCCGGGCCCGTCCGTCGTCTACATGCCGACCCAGCCGACGAACTCGACCGATAAACCCATTCTAAATACGACGCCCAAACCATCGACGGACGATGAGACGATCAAGGTCGAGTCCGTTCTGATACCGATCCCTGTTTCAGTGACCGACTCGAATGGTCGAGCGATCTCGAACCTTCGGCTCTCGGATTTCGAGCTAAAAATAGACGGGAAAGTGGTCGAGATTGGCGAACTCACACGGAGCGACGCCCCGATCCGTCTGGCGATGCTTTTTGATAATTCCTCGAGCGTTACGGTTGCTCGCGAGTTTGAAAAAAACGCCGCGGTCCGCTTTTTTCGTCGCGTTATCCGTCCGGACAAAGACAAGGCGGCGTTATTCTCAGTTGCCGACTACACAAAACTAGAGCAGTCGCTGACGTCGGATGTTTCGGCATTAACGCAGTCGATAGAGATGTTCCCTCCACCCAAAGGGGCGACGGCATTACTCGATGGCATCGTCGAGGTCGCCGAGTATCTGAAATCCGCCAACGGTCGGCGCGTTGTCGTGATCGTTTCAGACGGCGAGGATACCTACAGCGATCTCAAAACCACGCTCGAAGGTGTCGTAAAGGCCCTTCAGAGTAACGACTGTCAGGTTTATGTCGTGAAAACAAAGGAGTTTGAGAACTACAAACGCACCGGAGTCCGCGGCGGCAACGCCAACATTCGTGCGTTGACGGCCGAGCGAAGGATGATCGAACTCGCCCAGCAAACCGGTGGTGCGGTGTATTCGCCCATTGATGACGACGAACTGACCCAGGCATTTGACCGCATCGCGGCAGAACTTTCGCAGCAGTACGTGCTCAGCTACTACCCCGACAGCGAGGCGGAGACAAGCACCGAGTTTCGCACTATCACGGTCAACGTCAAGAACCGAACCGGGATGACCGTCCGGGCTCGAAAAGGTTATTATGTTGGCAGGAAATGACGCTTGACGCCAACATCACCCAATTCTTACAGCACCTCAGATACGAACGCGGCCTTTCGGAGCATACGCTGCGGAACTACTTAAGCGATCTAGGGCAGTTTAAGATGCACCTGTTTCGCGTCGAAAAGCGGGCGGATATTCCCGTGGCTGAGATCGACAGGCTGACGATTCGCGAATGGATAGCTGTACTTCACGAGGATCATAAAAAGACTTCGATAGCGAGAAAATTGGCCAGCCTTCGAACGTTTTTCCAGTTTCTCGTCCGCGAAGGAAAGCTCGAATCGAATCCGGCAAAACAGGTAGCCACGCCAAAGATCGAGCGAAAACTGCCGAATCACTTGTCGATCGAGGATGCCGTTCGTTTTATCGAAACGCCCGATATCAACACGGACCTTGGCCGGCGCGACCGTGCGATCATCGAATTCTTGTATGCGACCGGAATCCGTGTCGGCGAACTGGTCGGGATAAATATCTCGGATGTCGATTTTCGCGAAAAGCTCGTATGGGTGACGGGTAAAAGAAAGAAACAGCGGATCGTCCCGTTTGGCGAGCCGGCTCTACAGTCCGTAATGCTCTATCTCGATCAAACTCGGCCGATTTTCCTCGCCGCCGCACCCGAAACAAAGCGAACTGATGCCCTATTTCTCCACCGCCGCGGCGAACGCCTCACCACTCGCAGCGTCGGCCGCATGATCGACAAATACATCAAACAATGCGCCGACATACATAACATCTCACCGCATTCACTGCGACACACTTTCGCCACTCATCTGCTCGACCAGGGAGCCGACCTGCGTGATATTCAGGAGTTGCTTGGCCACGCCCGGCTGTCGACAACCCAAATCTATACACAGGTTTCGATGGAAAAAATGATCGAGGTTTACGATCGATCTCACCCAAAGGCGTAGAAAGAATGGAACACAGATGAACGCGGATTCGGCGGATTAACACGGATAAGAAAATCCTATAAACTGTTCGAGTATCCGTGCTCGTCCGTCAAATCCGTGTGAATCCTGTTCATTTCTTTCAATATATGAAAAAGCTACAGTTCGTTCTCATCGCTTTCTTTCTCCTTTCATCAGTCGTCCTCGGTCAGGATAAGCTGCTAACGATCGACGACATCTTCAGCCCTGATCCTGCTCGGCGGGTACGGTTTGCGGGGGCTCCGGTTTCGGTGCAGTGGGCTGCCGATGGGGCCTCGTTCAAGCAGGTGATCGGTGGGAAGTTGATGCGGGTGGATGCGATCACTTCGCAGGCGGTTCCTTACTTTGACAGCGATTCGTTGTCGGCGGCGTTGCAAAGGGTTGGGGTTAAAGCGGCGGACGCTACGGCTTTGGCAAATTCGCCGTTTTTGCAATTCAATGCCGATGAGACGGCGATAATCATAAACAATTCCAGCGATCTCTGGCTCTACGAACTGGCGACTCGCTCGATAAAGCGGCTAACGAACAACCGTGACGAAGAGAAAGAACAAGATTTTAGCCCCGACGGCAAACTGATCAGTTTTGTTCGCGGGAATAATCTCTTCGTCGTCGATGCGAAGGGAAGCGAAAAGCAGCTGACCCGCGACGGCAAGGAAGGTGACAAGCCGATCTACAACGGTTACCTCGACTGGGTTTACGAGGAAGAGCTTTATGGCCGCGGGCAGAAACGGGGTTACTGGTGGTCGCCGGATTCGCGTTACATCGCGTTTTTGCGGTTGGATGAGTCTCCGGTACCGAAGTTCACCTTAGTCAACGATATCCCGACCGATCAGACCCTCGAGGTGTCGAGCTATCCGCAGGCCGGTGACCCGAACCCGCTCGTAAAGGTCGGAATTGCAGATGTTGGCAAAACTCCGGTCCTACCGAATGCCGCGCGTATCCCGAAGATCGGCGGGCGGTTGCCTTCGTCACTCGTGAGACTCGGCGATGCCGTAAAATACGTCGATACAGCGACCTATAAGCCTGACGACCTTCTTATCGCTCGCGTCGCGTGGTCGCCGGATAGCAAGAATGTCTTGTTCCAAGCACTAAACCGCGAACAGACCTTTCTCGACCTAAATTCGGCGAGCGTCGCAACCGGTAAATTTTCAAAGATCCTGACCGAAACCACTCCGGCCTCCGTCGAAGTAAATGATAATCCCGTTTTCGTCGACACGGCCGCCGCTAACGGCATGTGGCTTTGGGAATCGTCGCGAAACGGCTGGAAGCACCTTTATCTTTACGACGGCGAAGGCAATCTTGTCCGGCAATTGACCAGCGGAAAGTGGGAAGTCCGTACCGTCTACGGCGTCGACAAAAACTCCGGCTGGGTCTATTTTTCGGGCACACGGGACAGCCATATTGCCGAAAATATCTATCGCGTCCAGCTTACGGGGGGCGAGGTGCAGCGACTCTCCAAGGGCGACGGCTGGCACGCGGCGGCGTTTAACAAAGGATTCACGCACTACGTATCGAACTGGAGCAACGTCGTAACCCCGACGCAAACGCGGCTTTTCCGTGCCGACGGATCGCTGGAGCGGGTCATCAATGAGAACCGGACCGCGACGCTGCAGGACTATCGCTACAGCACGCCGGAATTCCTTAACGTTAAAACCCGGGACGGATTTGAAATGGAGGCGATGATGATCAAGCCGCCGAATTTCGACCCGTCGAAGAAATACCCCGTGTTCCAGTTCACCTACGCGGGCCCGCACGCTCCGTCGGTGGCCAATCGCTGGGGAGGGAATCGCGGGATGTGGTTCCAGATGCTTGCTCAAAAAGGCTACATCGTCTGGGTCTGCGACAACCGCTCGGCAAGCGGCAAAGGCCAGGAATCGGTTTGGCCGATATACAAACGCATGTACGAACTCGAGCTCCGCGATATCGAAGATGGGCTAAACTACCTTCGTTCGCTGCCCTACGTCGACGATTCGCGCATCGGCCTTCACGGCTGGAGCTACGGCGGTTCGATGACTGCTTACGTGATGACGCGGAGCAAGTCGTTCAAGATGGGCATCGCCGGAGGCCTGGTGACCGATTGGCGTCTCTACGACTCGATCTATACCGAACGCTATATGCAGACGCCGCAGAATAACCGTGCGGGCTACGACAAAAACTCGATAACCGGAGCCGCTAAAGACCTACACGGCCGCCTCATGATCATCCACGGCATGATGGACGATAACGTGCACATGCAGAACACGACGCAGTTTGTGTACGAACTGCAAAAAGCAGGAAAGCAGTTTGACCTGATGCTCTACCCAACCCAACGCCACGGCGTGACCGAACCTCGTCAGGTGCATCACATGTATTCGATGATGACTGACTACATCGTCAAAAACCTTTAGTACCGTTCCACTTACGTGCGACAAGTGGAACGGCTAATTGTTGTAAAAGAAGATACTTACAGCGAAAAATCGTTCCACTTGCGAAAATGCCAAAGCGGAAGTGGAACGATCTAACTAGGTCCTAAACAAATCCTCTTTTCCCCAAGCCGTCTCACCTGCTTGCTGAAAGTGAGACGGCCTAAATAGTCTTAAACAAATAAGTTACAACGAAAAATCGTCTCACTGCGAAAAAAGTAATTGCCGGCAAGTGAGACGCCTTCCGTGACCGAATTCTGAGCAAGAAGGATTCGATTGAGGATCTTCTAATTTTCAAATATCAACATCGATTGCACAGCGTATCATAGAAAAGACAAAGAGTCAAGCCCGTAGAGCTAAAGAAATGGGCTAAGTACCAACCCCTTAGATTTGACGATCGTTGTCTGCAGTTTATCGCCGGGCAACCGGGTATGGAGTCGCCTAAGTCTCGGCTAGTTTTTCATCGATCTTTTCCTGGGCCTCTTTTTGTTGGGAAACGGTCGCTTCGAGTTCTTCCTGTTCGACCTCGGCATCGGGTTCGTAGCTTAGTTTTATGTAGACCGGAAAATGATCTGAGCCGTAGTAGGCGAGCCGCCGGAAATCGACTAGCCTGAAGTGATTCGAGTGGAAGCAGTGGTCGAGGGGAAACCTCATGAACGGATATTTCGCATGGAAGGTGTTGTAAAAACCGCGGCCTACACGCGGGTCAAGGAGGCCGCTAATATCCTGGAATAGGTAGTTGGTCCGCGACCATGCGACATCGTTCAGGTCGCCGAAGACAACAGCAGGGCGATCGAGCTTTTTGATCTCCTTTCCGACTATCAGCAGTTCGACATCACGTTCGGTTGAGCTGTCATTAAAGGTCGGGACCGGCGGGGGCGGATGTAAACAACGGATCTCAACCTCGAGTCCGGATCTGAGCCGGACGCGCCCGTGAATCGAAGGAACGTTTTCCTCGATCATGAATTTTATCTCGGCATCGATCAGCTCGAGCCGCGAATAAAGGATCATGCCGTACGTGTCGTCCTGCGGCTGCATGACCGTGTGCGGGTAAGTCTGCTCAAGTTCGCTCAGTTTTTCCTTCCACCACTGATCGGTCTCGACAGTGAGAATGACGTCCGGATCGGCGTCGCGAATGATCTTTATCAGCTCATTCGCGTTGCGGTTCTCTTGCAACACGTTGGCGAACAGCAGGCCAATGGTTGAGTCATCGTTAGCTCGGACGGTTGCCTGCACCTGTTTGCCCGCAAACCGAGTGTACGGGTACATCATGTAGCTCTGATAAGCCAGACAGCCCGCCAATGCGACGAGGAAAATGATGCTGAGGAGCCCCGGATCAACAGCAAAAATTGCGTAGAGAACGAAAGTGGCGAGTGTTACCACGTAGATCTGCATCCGCGGAAAGTCAAAAACGCGCACCCACCACGCATCGCTTCGAGACAACGGTAGTAACGTTGTCGCCATAGCGGTCAGCCCAATTAGGATCAATACGATCTTCACGGTTTATGTCATTCCTAGGTTTGACGGTCTTTGCCCCGAGCCCAGATGCAAAAAACGCTCTCATCAGCTTAATACTAAACACACTTAGACCGAAACTGATTCAGGATCATTCGCGGATCTCGAGCAGGTCGTCAGGCGTATCAATATCTAAGGCCGCATGGGGCATTTTTACGGCGTTAACATTCTCGAGGCCGCGAAGTATGTGCCGGGCACCCTTATCGCCTTTCAGACTTAAGAGTTCACCGAACAGCTCGCGAGGGAAAAGAGCTGGAACGCCTGTTCTGCCGCTGTACTCGGCGGCTATTACTGAAGCTTTTTCGTGCTTGTACTCAGATATAAGGCTATCGATGTCTACGGTCGAAATATACGGCTGGTCGCATAATGTGACAACGACAGCGGTTAGTTCGGGCTCTAATTCGATAATCGCTCGTAGGCCGGCCGTCAGTGATGAGCTCATTCCGGTTTGCCATTCGGGATTGACGCAGATCTTTAACGGCAGGTCGCCAACCTCTGCTTGTGAACGCTCGAATTCCGCACCAAGAATGACCAACACCGGGTCGCAACCGGAATCGACAAGCGTTTCAGCGGCGCGGCGGAGTAAAGTCTTTCCGCGAAACTCGATAAGCTGTTTTGGCTGTCCGAGACGGCTCGAACCGCCTGCGGCGAGCAATAAACCGCCAATTTTCGATGATTCATCTGCGGTCATAGATCGAGCCTACGCGATATCGCAGGCTGGTGCCTTTGCGGTTCTTTAGGACGCTTTGGATCTCGCCGACTATTGAGAGAGCGATACTCTCGGGCGTGTCGGCACCGATGTCGAGGCCGACAGGGGCGAAGAGGCGGGCGAGTTTTTCTTCGGAGAATGTGCGGCCCGTAGTGGCGATCTCTTCGAGAAGCTGCTCGGTACGCCGTTTCGGGCCGAGGGCTCCGACGTAGAAGGCGTCGGACGCGAGCAATTCCGGCAGAATGAACCGGTCGCGGGCGTAATTGTGGGTCATGATCACGCCGGCGGTGCGGTCATCAGCGTGAATTTGCGGCGGTTCATCAACTATCTGGTGGACGAGATCTTGAGCGTCGGGAAATCTTTCTTTGGTCAGAAATGCCGGGCGATGATCGTGAACCGTGACTTGCCAGCCGAGTTCGCTCGCGATGCGGACGAAAGGAACGGCGTCGGCTCCGGCTCCGAAGAGCATGACGGCGATGGGTATTTCAAACTCGTCGGACGGCTCGCGGTTTTGATATGCGGCTCGCATTTTGGCGATCAGTGCGCTGTCCTTGCCGATCGGTTCCAGGAGGATCTCGACAACGCCGCGGCAGCCCATGTTCATGCTGAAGACGGAGTCTTCGTCGCCGGTAGTGTCGTAGGTAAAAACCTCGGACTGGCCGCTTTTTAGTATTTTCTTCGCACGCTCGAGTACATCGGCCTCAAGACAACCGCCCGAAACGGTGCCGAAGGTATCGCCGTTCTCGAGCATCAGCATTCGAGCTCCGGGCAAGCGGTATCCCGAACCACGAACGTCGACGACGGTAGCGAGGATCGCTTTTTCGCCGTCCGCGAGGGCCGATACGTGTTTTAGGATCTCTTTTATTTCTTTCAAGGTTGGAAATTACGCAGGCTGCGATTCATTTGAATGAAACTCTTGTCGCTGAAGGCGACGCAGATAATAGCTTGGGGTGAAGGCTTTGCGAAACCCCAGGAAACGGTTTAGTCCGGTCTTTGCTCCCTGAAGGGGAGCCACACCGGCCACGAGATGTTCGACGCCTTCAGCGTCGGAATTCTTTTTACAACAGTACCTGGGGTTTCGCTCGCAAAGCCTCGCTTCACCCCAGGCTATTATCTTTGTCGCCTTCAGCGACAGGAAGATGAGCAGCCGACTATTCAGGACACGCTGCTCCGTTTTCGACCCAGGTGTTCATCGCCTTCATAAAATCTTCGTAGCTCATTGGCGGTACCGAGCGGCCATTGCCCGGAGTCCATGCCCACGTTACGAGCGGATCTCCTTCGAGATGGTGGATGGCTTCTTTCGGGGTCTTGCGGCCGCCGTTCCGCTTTGGGTCTTTGAGCTGTATGCAGAGTTGGCGAGCGGTCAGTCCTTGAAAGACCATCTTCTGGTTCGCAGGCGGCATGTGCCAGTTCGGAACGCCGGGCGGCATATGTTCGCCTTCGAGATTCGAATCCTGATGACAGGTCGTGCAGGTCATGCCGTAAACGCCTTTGCCGTCCTTGCCGCGGGTCACGCCCTGCGCGTGCGGGGTCATCTCATCGCCCTGCGTCGGTATGTCGCCAGCCGGATGACAATTGGCACATCTTGCTGAAAAGAATACCTTTACGGCTTCGTTAAAAGCAGCTTTCGCTTTTGCCGGATCGGCAGAGGCGGCGATCTCAGCCTCGTTGACCACGGAGCCTTCAACTGGAGAGACCTCAAGACGCTCCGATAAAGCAAAGCCGGCCAGCGTAAGACAAGCGACGGCGACGACGCCTAGTTTTGCAAATGTTTTATTCGAAAAAATGCTCATTTTACGCCACCTCCCTAAGATCGGCTGGTTTGATTGGCAAGCTACGCACACGTTTGCCCGTCGCGGCGAAGATCGCGTTGACGACAGCCGGAGCCGTCGGCGGTGTGCCGGGTTCACCGACGCCGCCGTGTTTTTCTGTGCTCGGGACGATGTAGGTCTCGATCTTCGGCGTTTCGTTCATTCGGAGCATCTTATAGTCGTAAAAATTACGCTGCTCGATACGGCCGTTCTTGACTGTTATCTCACCGTAAAATGCAGCGGTCAGCCCGAATATGATGCAGCTTTCCATCTGGGCGGCGACGGTGTCGGGGTTGACGACCTGGCCGCAATCGATCGCACAGACGATGCGGTGGACTTTTACCTTGCCGGTCTTTTTATCCACCGAAACCTCAGCCACCTGGGCGACGTAGCTGGCGAAGCTTTCGTGAACCGCGATGCCGCGGAAAATGCCCTTAGGTGCCGGCTTGTACCAACCTGCCTTCTCAGCCGCCAGCTTCAATACGCCCGCATGCCGCGGATGCTTCTCGAGAAGTGAAAGACGAAATGCAAGTGGATCTTTTTTCGCCTCAAAGGCTAGTTCGTCGAGAAAACACTCGGTCGAAAAAGCTGTGTGCGAACTGCCGACCGAACGCCAGAAACCGACGGGAACGCCCGGATCGGTTCGAACCCAGTCGACGTACAAATTCTGCATATCGTACGGCAAATTGCTTGCACCTTCCGTTGAAGTGTCATCAAGGCGATCAGGCGGCGGGGCAAAACCGAAAAGTCCCGGCCCGAGCGTCGCCATGATCGACGGGCTGACGATGCGGTGTTGCCAGAAGACAGGCTTTCCAGCCGCATCAATTCCTGCAGACATTTTGTTGTAAGCCGACGGACGATAAAAATCGCCGTGCATATCGTCCTCGCGGGTCCAGACGACCTTGACCGGTTTGCCGACAGATTTCGAAAGCTTGACGGCGTCTATCACGTATTCGCCGAGCCGTCTGCCAAAACCGCCGCCGAGCAGCGTGTTATTGACCGTTACTTTTTCCGGCGGCATGCTAAGTTCCTTCGCGACCATTTGCTGAACGACCATCTGGGCCTGAATACCGCTCCAAACCTCGCAGCGGTCGGCTTTGACGTCGGCGGTCGCATTCATCGGCTCCATCGTTGCGTGAGCTAGGAAAGGTGCCCAGTAAACGGATTCGATGGTTTTTGCGGCCTTGGCTTTGCCGGCGGCGATGTCGCCGATCTTTTTGGCTTCGATGCCCTTGGCGGTCGCGGCGGCTGCGACATCGGCTTGGTAAAGCTTGTCGCTAGAAACGGAAGCCATTTTGCCTTCATCCCACACGACATTCAGAGCGTCGCGGCCTTTTTTGGCGGACCAGTAGTTGTCAGCAACGATGGCGATGCCGCTTTCGAGCTGGACAACGTGGCGAACGCCCTTCACGGCTTTTGCTGCCGAATCGTCAAAGGTTTTGACCTTGCCGCCGATCACCGGGGAACGCATGATCGTCGCGGTCAGCATTCCCGGCACTTTTATGTCCATGCCGAAGATGCCTGAGCCGTTGACCTTTTCAGGCGTGTCGAGACGTTTGACGTTTTTGCCGATGAATTTGAAATCTTTAGCGTCCTTAAGCTTAGGAGCGGTTGGTGGAGTGACTTTCGATGCGGCGGCGAGCAAAGTGCCGTATTTTGCCGTGCGTCGCGAAGTCGGATGAAAGACCTCGCCGTTTCGCACTCTCAATTGCTCGACTGGAACACTCCATTGCTGAGCTGCGGCGGTGACGAGCATTTCGCGGGTCGCGGCGGCTGCTTTTCTAAGCGGATCGAACAAGCCGCGGATGCTCGCGCTTCCGCCCGTGATCTGGCCGCCGAGTGCGGGGTTGATGAAAGCGGCTCCCGGAGGGCCGTGTTCGAACGTGACATCCTTCCAATCGACCTCAAGCTCGTCGGCAACGATCATCGGCAGGGAAGTCAGCACGCCCTGGCCCATCTCGGCTTGGCCGACAACGACTGTGACTTTGCCGTCAGGAGCTATTTTTATAAAGGCGTTTGGGTGAAACTCAGCTGCCGGTTCGGCCTCAATGCCAAATCTTTCTTCGGCACGCGATGTGAACGGCAGATTTGTGCCGATCAGCAAAGCACCGCCCGTGAGCAGCGTGGCTTTCAAAAAAGAACGTCTGTCTAATTCAGTTTTTGGTGTCATTTTCCACCTCCGTTGATCGCGGCCTGTTTTATGGCTTCGCGGATGCGTGGATACGTCCCGCAGCGGCAAATGATGCCGGACATGGCGGAATCGATATCGGCGTCGGTCGGACGTTTGTTTTCCTTTAGCAGGATCGCGGCGGACATGATCTGGCCGGACTGGCAATAACCGCATTGCGGAACGTCGGCAGCGATCCAAGCCTTTTGCAGAGCATGGGTCGAATCCGGGGAAACGCCCTCGATCGTCGTGATCTCTTTGCCGACGGCTGCTTTCATCGGTGTCACGCACGAGCGTTTTGCATGGCCGTCGACATGGATCGTACACGAGCCGCACTGAGCGACGCCGCACCCATATTTCGTCCCGGTCAAACCGATGCTGTCACGTATAACCCACAAAAGCGGCGTGTCCAGATCATCATCGACCTCATATTGCTTACGATTGACGCTAAGCTTGGTCATAAGGAAATCCCCCTGTTCGGAAAAGATGCTACCTAGTTCAAGAAAACGGAAACCTGATTATATCATTGCTGAATGATCTTCCAGAAGAAGAAAAATAAACGGTGTATCCTCTACGTGTTAACGCTGTAGTTTGTGATAGATAAACACTGGGCGTCTAAATGAGCCACGGCTCGACCGTGCTGAGATCAGGTCTAGTCCATTCGCCTCATACATCCTCCTAAGCCGGCTTTCCGACTGGTAAATGGTGTCTCCGAGAAAGCCGGGCAAACGTTTTCCGGTCACGGAGAAAAATGTTGTATTTACAACCGAGCGGAGACCGTAGAAGCGCGTGGCAAGTGCCTTGCCCTTGAACAGGTATTTGAGATAGTAGCCAGCGCCGTGGGTAATTATGTACGCAGTTCCGCCGGGTTTTAGGATGCGGGCGAACTCCGCAATGGTCTGGCGGTCATCAGTGTACGAAAGGGCGACCTTACACAGAATTCCGTCAAAACTGGCATCGGCAAATGGGAGTTTTTCGGCTTGGCCGGCAGTGACGTTCAGTCCGCGTCTGCGGCATTCGGCGAGCGATCCGAGGTCGATATCGATGCCGAAAACTCGTGTACCGTCAGCTTGAAGCTCGATCAACTGATCGCCCGAGCCGCAACCCACATCCAGAATCCGCGCCCCCCGCTCGAATTCGAACTGGTAATCTTCGAGAATGTAGCCGCCCCATTCGGACATCGATTATTTTGCGTCGTCGTCAACTACGGCTTCGGGGTTCTCAGCCAAAAATTGATCGCGGGGTTTTGACTCGATCTCGCTGCGGAGCGGGCGTGTGCCGACATTTGGTTTGAAGTTGCCGTTTTCGTCGTATAGGCGTCGGTACTGGGCGGTGTTGCGGATAATGCCCTGGACATAACCCTTGGTTTCCTTGAACGGGATCTTTTCGACAAATTCGTCGATCTCGGCGGGCAGCGTCGCACGCCATTGCGGCACGCGGCCGGGGCCGGCGTTGTAGGCGACGGCCATGTATTCGATGCGGCCAAATTTGTCGAGCTGGTCGCGCATATACGCCGTGCCGAGCTCGATATTCAGCGGCGGTTGATACAGAGCGGTTGCTGATACCGAAGCTGTTTTGGATACGTATTTTCGGGCGACCGACTGTGCGGTCGGAACGAGCAGCTGCATCAGGCCGTGAGCGTTTGCCGGTGACTTTGCCGCAGGTGTGAAGACCGATTCCTGCCGAATAAGTCCAGCGACCTGATACGGATCGAGACGACGCTGGCCCGCCCAATATTTGATCTCCTGCCAATTGCTCAGCGGATAAAAGAAAGCCCACGTTTCGCGGTCCATTTCCTCAGGGAACATCTGCGCGTAATCGGGATAGCTTCGCATCATCACGATCAGTGCGTTTGTATTATCGCCTTTCCAGCGATAGTGGCGTGCGAGAGCGGTATTTACCTTCGGACTGTTTCCGGCAGTCTTTTTCGCCTCGTTCAGCTCCTCCATCGCCCAATCGAAAAGACCAATGATCGAAAGGTCATCGCTCTTAGCGGCTCGTTCTAGTTCTTTCTCTCCGGCGGTTTCTGGAACGACGGTTACTGATTTCAACGTGGCAGCAGCCTTGGCAACTGATGCAGACGGGGCAGTGTTACCAGAACATTGGCCTTGCGATCTGAGCGTTGATAGCCGGCCCACTGCAAGGTATCCGTACCAGTTCGCCGAATAGCGATAGGCGGTTGCGTCGTAGAGTGTGCACGCGTCCGCGATCTTACCCGCTCGCTCGCTGTCTCGTGCGGCCCAATATCCTGCCTTTCCGCGGTTCGTATTATCCTTGTCGGCGTATTTAGCGAGATGCTCGATGAACATCTGCGACGAGACCGTAAAGTTTCCCTGTTCATGCTGGAACCAGGCGGCTTCAAATTGTGCGAGTGCGACTTCGGGTGCGTTCGGGAATGCCGCGAGGGCGGAGTTGAAGTAATAACCTTCGTCAGTGCGGTTCTTTCCGTCCCGAGCGGCGAGTCCGGCATCGATCATTGTCTTTGGCACGAGTTTTCCGTTCGGAAAAGCGGCCTTCATCGCATCTACGGTTGAGCGAAGCGGGACCCATTGTCTTGCTTTGGCATAGCCCATGACCAGGTCGCGATACGCCTGTTCACGCTCGTTCGCTGCGGAAGTAGGTATCGCGGCAAGGATCGACTGGCCTTCGGCCATTTTACCGGCCGACGCGAGGGTCTTTATCCATTTGGCTTGAACCGTCGGGGTCATCGCTGCAGGAAACGATGACGAAAGTGCTGAAAAAGCGGCTGCCGAATCGACAAACGAGCCCGACGCAAGGAGTTTTTCCGCCCTTGCAAGCTGCTCGTCAGAATTTTGCGGAACCAGCGGCTGACCGAGCGATTGCAATCTCAGCTCCGCTTCTTTTGCCGCATTGGTCCCGGCTCCGAAGAAGTATGCTCGGCGAAAATATTGGATCGCCTCCGCCTGTGAATTCTGAGCAGAATAAGCCTTGGCGGTCAGAAGCAGTGCGTCACCGTCATTTTGGCTGGCGAGATCGACCAGCATCGGCGGCACCTCGACCGCCTTGCCCGCTGCAACTGCCATGGATGCCCAGAGTAGCTTGGCTTCGCGGATACGGATCGAATCCGGATGATCCTTGATCAATTGGCCCAGCACTGCAAGCGCTTCGGGGTGGCTGCCGCCTAGCTGAAGGGCCTTGCCGCGAAGCCATAAAGCATGGTCTTCTACCTTTGTCCGCGGCTTGAAAACATCGGAATTGAGTATTGCCGCCGCCCCGGTGTGATCATTCTCATCCATTCGGATCCTCGCCCGAAGCAGTTTGGCCAATGCACCGGCCTTGCGATTGGCAAACCTCGATTCGATATCGGCGACGACGCTTTCAGCCGGAAGCTTTCCGCTGCTTGTCATCTGCCTGAGCGATTGCAGAGCCTGCTCCTCGGTCTGCTGCGCCGAGCAGCCGACAATAAAAAGGATCGCGATCCAAACTAGTGAAACTGGAAATTTTGTAAAACTTTGATTCATCTTAGAGGGTTAGATTCGGTCTGGACGGTTTGGATTGTCCGGCAAAAGTGCTTTCAAAGAAGCCTGATTAATACTATGATAGCAAAACCTATCAAACCGTCCGGAGTTTTTTGAAGTATGAGGACATTTGCGGCCACTTTCTCGCTCCTATTTCTTGTTTCAGTTTCTGCGTTAACCCAGGATGCCCAAGTCGCACCTAAGCCGACGCCGCCTGACGCTCGCGATGTCGTCCGTATATCGACGAACCTCATCCAACTCGACGTGACGGTGACCGACAAAAAGGGCAAGGTCATCACCGATCTTCGGCCCGATGAGATCGAGATATTCGAGAATGGAAAGAAGCAGGACATTTCTAATTTCTCGTTTATCTCTAACTTGACAAGGAAAGCAGAGCAACCGGTCAAAAAAGATAGGAATCTTCCTGCTGCTCCGGAGGTTAATTCTGAGGCAAAGCCAGAGAACGTGCGGCGAACGATCGCGATCGTGATAGACGACCTGACGTTGTCGTTCACAAGCGCCTATTGGGTGAAGTCTGCCTTAAAGAAATTCGTCAAGGAGCAGGTCCAGGACGGCGATCTTGTCGGTATCGTTCGAACCGGCGGCGGGGTCGGAATTCTCCAGCAGCTCACGACCAACAAGAGACAGTTAATGGCTGCCGTCGAAAATTCGCGATTCAATCTTTCCGGTTCCGGCAAGATCGGAACAGTGAACGCTATACGGCCCTGGGTGAGCGCCGGTGAAACCCAGGGAGAAGGATTCCGGGACGACATGATGGTGAACGCCTCATTAACGTCCATGTATCAAATTATTGACGGAATACGCGATCTGCCCGGTCGGAAATCGGTCGTCTTATTGACCGACGGGTTTGTACTTTTCCCGCGTAGTCGGAACGGGCTTTCCTCGCCCAGCGGCTCGGCAAGGAACGCAATCCTTAATTCGGTCCGGCGCCTTACTGATCTTGCCAATCGAAGCTCCGTGGTGATCTATACCATCGAAGCAAAGGGACTGATCGCACCCGGACTAATGGGTGAAGACAATACCTTTGATATGGGGAGCGATCAGGTCTCGGCGATGGTCGCGGGTCGCGATAAGGAAGTCTGGGATGGACAGGAAGGTCCAGCCTATTTGTCACGTGAGACAGGCGGGTTTTCGATCGTCAACAGCAACGCCATTAACAAAGGCATAGACAAGATCCTCGACGATCAGAGCTACTACTTGATCGGCTACCAGCCTGATGAGGAAACCTTTGATCCAAAACGCAACCGGTATAACAGCCTGGAGATCAAGGTAAAACGTCCGGATGCAAAGGTGCGATATCGCAGTGGCTTCTTCGGTGTTGACAGTCGAGAAATGGCGAAGCCGACGTTGACCGCTACGGAGTCGATAATCAAGGCACTGACCTCGCCGTTTGCGGTAAACGATATTCCGCTTCACCTGAACGCCTTTTTTGTTGCCGGTGAAAAAAATAGCCTTAACGTAAAGTCTTATCTTCATATAAATGCGGGTGATCTGACGTTTACAAAAGAGGCCGACGGAACTTACCTGGCCGACTTTGACATCGTCGGAGTAGCGTTCGGCAATCGAGGGACATCGATCGATGAATTTGCCAAGCGGTACAAGATCAAACTTCAGGAATCGGCCTATCAACGGGTCCAGAAAAAGGGATTTGTCTACAACTTTGCTTTCCCGGTCAAAAATCCCGGCGGTTATCAGGTTCGCGTCGCGATCTATGATTCGGTCACGAAGAAAGTCGGATCGGCAGGGCAGTTTATCGAGATACCGAAACTTCACAGTGACCGATTGACCTTGTCGGGCCTTATCTTTGAGACTGTTCCCCTGAATATTTGGCAAAAGGCGATAGTGGAAAGTAAGCAGGTGGCGTATGACGCCGATCCGCATCTCGATACCTCGCTTCGACGATTTACGGCGGGATCACTGGTGCGTTTTGGCTACAGCATCTATCGAGGTAAGGACAAACTGGGAAAACCTTTGAAACTGATCCAGCAATTCAGGGTCTTTTACGAAGATAAGGTGATATTTGAGAGCCAGCCAGCGGTAATTCCGAGCGACGGGATCGAGACGATCACAGCAATGGGCAGCTTTGAGCTAGGAAAGGACATGCTGCCGGGAGACTACATTATCCAAGTCATTGTCACAGACGAACTAAGCAAGGGTTCGAAGAAGATGTCGACACAGGCAACACAGTTTGAGTTAGTCGGTCAATAAGCCTGAGATTGGCTGAACGGCGCGTATGAAAAAGATACTATTCCAACTTTTATTTGCAATGTTTTGTGTTTTGCCGATTTGGTCGCAGTCGCCCAACCCAACGCCGCCCAACAACGACGTGGTTCGCATTTCGACCAGCCTTATTCGGCTCGACGTTTCGGTTCATGACTCGAAAGGCAAGGCTGTCAGCGATCTGCGGGCGGATGAGGTGGATATCTTTGAGAATGGGAAAAAGCAGCAGATAACGGGCCTTAGATTTATTTCGGTTGCGCCGAAGAAGCCGGAAGCAAAGGACTCCGCAAAAGATGCGATCCCCGTACCTCCGCGTGTTTTGCGCCCCGAGAATATCAGGCGGACGATCGGCCTCGTGGTGGACGACCTTTCGCTTTCGTTCGAGAGTGCTGCCTACACACGGCGGGCGTTGAAGAAGTTCGTCGATGAGCAGATGGAAGAGGGGGATCTGGTCGCCATAATTCGCACCGGTGCCGGCATCGGGGCATTGCAGCAGTTTACTTCGGACCGGCGTCAATTGTACGCGGCGATCGAGCGGGTCAAGTGGAATCCGCGGGGCATGGGGCGATTCGGCTCGTTCGATCCGATCGAGCCGACAATGCAGGAGATGCTTCGACGCGGGGGCGATGGCAGCGAGCTAATGCCGGACAAGGAGGACCTGAAAGTAGAGAGAGAATTTCAGGAAGGAGTCTCGGATTTTCGCGAGAGTGTCTTTACGGCCGGAACGCTCGGTGCTCTCAAATATATCGTAAACGGGATGGGCGAACTTCCCGGCAGAAAGTCGGTCATCATGTTTTCGGACGGGATGAGGATCTTCAACCGGATGGAAGGCGGGAGCTTTGCGGCAGCGCGAATTTTGGAATTTCTCAAAAAGCTCACAGCCGAGGCAAATCAAAAATCCGTCATCTTTTATCCGATGGACGCTCGGGGGCTGGAATACACGGGCTTCACCGCACGAGACGCCTTATACGACCCGAACACTCAAAATGACAATGTCCAGCAGTCGCTCGGCTCCCGGATCAGCGATCGGGCAACCGCGCTGTTTGACAGCCAACAGGGGCTTTACTACCTTGCGGAGGAAACCGGCGGTTTTGCTTATACGAACAGAAACGACCTCAGTGCCGGTGTTCAAAAGGTACTTGAAGATCAAAGTTACTATCTGGTCGAATACCAACCCGACGACGAGACATTCGACGCGGACAAACGCAAATTCAATAAGATCGACGTCAAAGTCACGCGAAAAGGAGCATCCGTTCGGCACCGCAGCGGATTTTTCGTTGGTGAGGAAGAGAAGCGGATCGTTGTCGATCTCAATTACCCGACAAAGATAATGCGAGCGTTGACGTCGCCGTTCGGGATGAACGGTGTGAACGTTAAACTCAATGCACTCTTTGGACATTCGCCGAAGTCAGGTTATTTTGTGCATTCATTCCTGCACATCAATGCGGCAGATCTGGTCTTCAAAAAACTCCCCAATGGTGACTTTCAGGCGAATTTTGATATTTTGGCGATCACATACGGTGACAACGGCGTGCCCGTCGACAAAAATAACGCGACCGGGTCGACTCTGGTCAAAGCCGATCAGCTAGAGCGGGTCAAGAAAGACGGCATCGCGTATAGTTTCATTTTCCCGATCAAACAGCCCGGCGCGTACCAGCTTCGCGTTGCGCTGATGGACCGCGAAAGTACTGAGGTCGGGTCAGCCAACCAATTCATCGAAGTTCCCAATCTAAAGAAAGATGGAATAACAATGTCAGGGATCGTCCTTGAGAATGTGGCAAAGCAAGACCTGACGAAGACCAGTGGGGCTCAGGATGGTACTGCTTCCCGATTTGCGACGGCGGTTAGAACATTTGAGCGGGGAACTGTCTTACGGTTTGGCGTAGAACTGCTCAATATTCGAAAGAAGCCGGCGGATCTGCAGATCCAGACGCGTGTTTTTCACGATCAGAAGCTCGTCTTTCAGTCGCAGGAGACGAGGGTCGACACGGTTTCAATCTCGACGCCGGCAGGTACGTACCTGCACAACGACGCGATCGAACTCGGTGAAAATCTGCAGCCCGGCGACTATGTGCTGCAAATAGTGGTTTTAGAACAGTCCGGCTCAAAGAAAAAGACCGTCACTAGTCAGTATGTGCAGTTTGAGGTGGTGCAGTAACTGCGGACACCGGTCAGAAGGTTTAATCATGATGCTCTCAAATAAGATCAACTTCCACAGGAAATTCGTCATTCTCGCCGAGTGCTTTGTTTTACTCTCAACCATTTGTTTCTTGTCCGTAAACGCACTTGCACAGCAGGCATCTCCGACTCCCGCGAAAACTCCGGTGCCCGTGGATCCGGATGTCGTCAAGATCTCAACCACCCTGGTCCAGCTCGATGTCACAGTTGTTGACGATCGCGGGAGAGTCGTCAAGGACCTTCGCCCTGACGAGATCGAGATCTACGAGAACGGTAAAAAGCAGCCGATAACCAATTTTTCATTCGTTTCCGCAGCCCGGCCGGTAGCGCAGAATGAAACAAAAGAGTCGAAGGAGGCTGCTAAAATTGTTGCCGGCAGAGAGCCAGTTCCGCTTCCGATAACCAACGTGAAGCCCGAGCAAGTACGGCGGACGATCGCTCTGGTTGTGGATGATCTTTTCTTGGCGTTTGAGAATGCGCCGTACACTCGTCGGGCGTTAAGAAAATTCGTTGACGAGCAGATGGTCGAGGGCGACTTTGTTGCTATCGTCCGAACCGGTGCGGGTACGGGCACTTTGCAGCAGTTTACATCGGACAAAAATCTGCTCTATGCCGCTATTGAACAAGTCAAGTGGAACCCGAGCGCGGCGCCTTCGCAATTTGCGCCCATTCGACCAACGTTTGACCAGTTGGTAAGAGCAGAAGGCCAGGGTGAAGGCACGTCAGTTAGCGCAGGGGCTCCAGAAGGATTTGGTGAAGTGAACGTAAGGGATAAGGCTACGGGCACTATGGCAGCGTTGCAATACGTCGTTGGAGGAATGACTGAGCTACCGGGCCGAAAATCGGTGATCCTATTTTCGGAAGGATGGCCTTTCGATCCCGCAGCATTATCTGAAGCGGCCAGACTCGATAGCGAAATTGGAAAGGTAGTAGAGATGGCCAACCGTGCTTCGGTCGTTTTTTACCCGGTTGACGTTCGTGCGGTTGTGTATACGGGAATTACTGCTGCCGATCAGATGTCAACGCCAACCGCGTCATTTGGGAGCATTGCTCCGAGTCCCCAACGGATGGCGAATGTCATGACTCAGCGCAACGGCCAGCTGTTTGAAACGCGGCGGGGAATGGACATTCTTGCGAAAGAAACAGGTGGATTTGCGGTAATGAATACCAATGATCTCGGCGGCGGCATCAAAAGAGTTTTGGAAGACCAGAGCTACTATCTGATCGCCTACGAACCGGACTCGGAAACTTTTGATGCCGCGAAACGCAAATTTAATAAGATCGAGATTAAGGTTGTAAGAAAAGGCTTGACAGCGAGGTATCGCAGCGGCTTCTTAAACCTTGCCGAAGAAATGATCGCAAAGCAGCCCGGGATCGAAGCTGGTGAGCCGATGTTCCAACTCAGGCGGGCTCTGATGTCGCCTTTTGTCGTGAACGATCTATCCCTCAAGCTGAACGCACTATTTGGAAATTCACAGGACGGAGCATACGTTAGCTCGCTGCTGCATGTTGAGGCGAAGGATATCAAGTTCACAGACGAGACTGACGGATCAAAAAAGGCTGTGTTTGATGTCTGGGCGGCGAGTTTCAATGAGAAGGGTATTGCTGCCGATCAAATTCGCAAAACTTATACGCTTTCCGTCCGCCCCGAGGGTTATCAAAAGATCCTCAGCGATGGGTTTGTTTACTTTTTCATGTTCCCCGTGAAAAAGGCGGGGCCTTACCAATACCGGGTCGCGATCCGCGATACGCAGAGCGGCAAGATCGGCTCCGCGAATCAGTTCATTCAGATCCCGGATGTGAAGAAAGGGCGTCTTACGGCTTCGAGCATACTTATCGAAAGCCATTCCACGGCGGATTGGGCAAAGCTTTTTGATGCGAACGCCGGAATAGCAAGATCGACATTGCAGACGGACACCGCACTCCGGACGATCAAGCTGGGAACCGTTCTCCAATACGGTTTCGAGGTTTACAATGCAAAACTCGATTCGGCTCGTAAGCCTTCGTTGCAATCGAGGATACGGGTCTTTCGCGATGGGCAACTCGTCCTCGACGGCAAGCAGATACCCGTTGATCTGAACGGACAAACGGACATGAAGCGAGTGCAGCTCTCGGGGGCCTTAAGCCTGAGCGAACAAATGCTGCCGGGAGATTATATTCTTCAGGTGATCGTCACCGATCAGCTCGCGAAGAAAAAAGAACAGGTCACGGCTCAGCACATCCAGTTTGAAGTGGTTCAATAGTGCAGAGGAATATGCAGAAGATATCGCTCCCATTTTTCTTTGTCCTGGCGTTGGCACTTCCGGTGCTTTCACAGATACCGGCACCTTTACCAACGCCTCCTGTTGATAATGATGTCGTAAAGATCTCGACCAGTCTTATCCGGCTCGACGTCTCGGTGACAGATGCGAAGGGTAAGCCGATCGCTGATCTCAAACAAGATGAGATCGAGATCTACGAGAACGGCCAGAAGCAGCGGATAACGAACCTGAGATTTGTAACGGTCGCTCCGAAGAAGGATCCGGTCAGGGAGGCGGGGAAAGAGGTCGTGCCCGTGCCGCCGAGCGTTCTGCGACCGGAGAGCATTCGGCGGACGATCGGGCTGGTCGTGGATGACCTGTCGCTTTCGTTCGAAAGCGCCTACCAGACACGGCGAGCCTTGAAGAAGTTCGTCGACGAGCAGATGGAGGAGGGCGACCTCGTCGCGATCATCCGAACCGGAGCGGGCATCGGAGCTCTGCAGCAATTCACCGCCGACAAGCGGCTACTTTATGCATCGATCGAAAAAGTGAAATGGAACCCGCTCGGCAGCGGCGGGATCAGTGCGTTTGCGCCGATCGAGCCTCCTCTGACAGCGGGCGAGGAGGAAGAGGCTGAACCCGATGAGCCCGCCGCTCAGGATCCCGCACAGGCATTGAACGATTTTCGTGCAAACGTTTTTGCGACCGGAACGCTCGGGGCATTGAGATATATCGTTCAGGGGATGAGCGAACTGCCGGGCCGGAAATCGGTGATCCTTTTTTCGGATGGGTTCAAGCTGTTTGAGCAGTCGGAGTCGGGATTTCAGGAAGCGGGACAAGTGCTCGATTTTCTTCGCGTTTTGGTAGACACCGCGAATCGTTCGTCGGTTGTGTTTTACACGGTCGACCCTCGCGGGCTCGCGTACACCGGCTTTACCGCGGCCGACAGGCCATCCGGCACTGGAGCCGCAATGTCCGCGGCACTTTCGGCCCGCAACAGGCAGTTGAGCGACACGCAGGACGGGCTTAGCTATCTCGCAGGTGAGACGGGCGGCTTTGACATCAAGAACAACAACGACATCAGCGGCGGCGTTCGCAGGATACTCGAAGACCAGAGCTACTACCTCGTTGAATACGAACCGGACACGGATACTTTCGACCCTGCGACACGGAAATTCAACGATATCGATATCAAGGTGCTTCGCAAAGACGCAAAAGCCCGTTATCGGAGCGGTTTCTTTAATGTCGCCGACCGTCCGGTGCAGAATGGCCCGGTTGCGACAACGCCCGTCGGGCAGCTCGAACTCGCTCTCGTCTCGCCTTTCGCCGTCAGCGGGATCAATCTGCGGCTGAATGCTCTGTTCGGTTCGGACGCAAAGAATCCGGCATATGTCCGCTCGCTGCTCCACATCGACGCGAAGGACCTGAAATTTTCCGATGCCCCGAACGGTTCGAAAACTACGACGTTCGATGTTCTAGCGATGAGCTTTGGCGATAACGGCCAGCCGATCGACCAGTTAGCCAAAGGCTACACGCTGACGCTCAAGCCCGAGGCATACAAAAAGATCATCGCCGACGGGTTCATCTATCATTTCGTGTTTCCGGTCAAGAAGCCGGGGGCATATCAATATCGTGTAGCGATCCGCGATTCGGTGGGCGGACGGACAGGCTCGGCAAGCCAATTCATCGAGGTGCCAGACCTCAAAAAGAAACGGCTGACGACATCCAGCATCGTGCTCGAGAACTTGACCCCTGATCAATGGCGACGTGCGAACGAGCAGAATTCACCGCTTCCTGTCGGCACGGACCCGATGTCCGACACAGCTCTTCGCCGCGTGAGGAAAAACTCTGTTCTGAGATACGGTTTTGAGATATACAACGCGGTCCTCGATGCTGCCAAACGGCCGCAATTGACCGCTCGGATCCGGGTGTTCCGCGACGGAAAGATCTTCCTTGATGGCAAAGAGAAACCCGTCATCCTCGAGGGGCAGACGGATCTGCAGCGGATCAGTTCGTCCGGGGCTATCGCGATCGGCGAGCAGATGCAGGCTGGCGACTACATTCTGCAGGTAATTGTTACCGACCCGCTGGCCAAGAAAAAACAGCAGATCGCAATGCAGTTTTTGCAGTTTGAGGTTGTACCATAAGGGCGTCGCTTTTACGCGTGAACGAACTTTGGCTATACTGATTGTTTGTTTTCATGACGAAGGCGGCTTTCCTAAATGCTCAAGATCAAATCCATCGAACTCACCGAGATCAACCTCCCGCTCGTTCATTTTTTTGAGACCAGTTTCGGTCGCACGTATGAGCGGCGAATAATTCTCGTTCGTGTCGAAGACGCTGACGGTGCTGAGGGTTGGGGTGAAGTGACTTGTGGCGAATCGCCGGGGTACTCCGACGAATGGACAGATTCGGCGTGGGAGACGGCAGAGAAGATCCTTGCTCCGATGGTTGTGGGCAAAGAGGTTGGCTCGGCGGCCGACGTTTGGGATCTGATGAAATGGGTTCGCGGCCACCGCATGGCGAAGGCTGGGATCGAAACCGCGTGTTGGGATCTAGAAGCCAAAAAACTCGGCGTTCCGCTCTGGCGGCATCTCGGCGGGGTCAATCAAACCATCGAATGCGGCGTTTCGATCGGCATTCAGGATAATGTCGCACAGCTTTTGGAAAAGATCCGAGTCGAGGTCGAGGCTGGTTACAAACGCATCAAGATAAAGATCTCGCCGTCGTGGGATTATGACGTGATCAAGGCGGTTCGAGCTGAATTCGGCGATATTCTGCTGATGGGCGACGCGAATTCCGCATACACCCTCGCCGACATAGACCTGCTCAAGAGCCTAGACGAATTCAACCTGATGATGCTCGAACAGCCGCTGCCGCACGACGACATCATCGACCATGCCAAGCTCCAGGCTCAGATCGCGACGCCGATCTGTCTCGACGAACCGATAAAATCACCCGAGGATGCCCGCAAGGCGATCGAGCTAAAATCAGGAAAGATCATCAACCTTAAGAACGGACGAGTCGGCGGCCACACCCAATCAAAACAGATCGAACAGATCTGCCGCGAAGCCGGAATGCCCGTCTGGTGCGGCGGCATGCTCGAATCCGGCATCGGCCGAGCCCACAACATCGCGATATCGACTTTGGCAGGCTACACCATGCCCGGCGACGTCTCAGCGTCGAAAAGATACTGGCACGAAGACATCATTGAGCCCGCAGTCGAGGTTTCGGCACAGGGAACGATCACCGCACCAGAACAGTCCGGGATCGGGTTTGAGGTTAGGCGGGATCGGGTAGAGAAATTGTCGATTCGGTTGTCTAAGGTTAATTAATGAAAAAGAAAAAGTCGCCTCCCATCGATGAAATCATTAAAAATGGGTGGCTGGTCGCATTCAATAGAAAGCCGCTAGACAAACACCTTCTGTATGGTTTTGTAGTGGATTTCAATGACGACTTTACACTCGTCCATATTCTTGACCGAGATCTTTTTATCTTAGATGGCTATTGTGTATTTCCGAACAAGGATGTAAAAAGTCACGCAGTGTATAACGATAGTGATGATTTTTTGAACGAAGTGATTCGTGCAAAGAAGATTATCCCGAAACCTTTGCCTCAAATTACAATCGATGGCTGGGAAGAAATCGTGCGAAGCGTTAGCGATAGTTTCCCATTCTTTGTCGTTGAAACGGAGCGTTTACACAAAGATGAATGCTACGTAGGGAAGCTAGAGGAAATTAAGAAGAATAGTTTCCTGCTAAACGAGATTGATACAGATGCTTATTGGATGAGCACCACGAAATATAAATTCAGTGATCTGACGATGATTAAATTTGGTGGGGAGTACGAAACTACCCTAGCGATTGTGAATGAATTGCGAGAAAAGAAGCCCGACTAGTGTTGAAGCACTTGAACGATCTCGTTTGGCAAACTTTGCCATAGATGCTATTTTTGGTATATGAGCACGATGAATATCTCACTACCCGAAACGCTAAGAACCTTCGTCGACTCGCAGGTCTCCGAGGGTGATTACACAAGCAGCAGCGAGTACGTTCGAGAATTGTTGCGTAAGGAGAAAGACCGCGTTCGCATTCGAGAATTGCTTCTCGCGGGTGGTGACTCACCAGTTAGTGAGACTGTATGGGATGCGAACTATTTTGAGGAGATGCGTCAGCGGTTCAAGGCGAAAAAGAAATGAGTAAGCCTGTGATCCCGCGCATCCAGGCTGAGGAAGATTTGGATCAAGCCTGCGAGCATTTCTTATCAACCGCCGGAACCGACGTTGTTGTGGACTTCCTGCTCGACTTTGACAATGCAATATCTTTGATCTCGCAATTTCCTGGAACCGGATCTCCCAGATATGGTTACGAAACAAGTTTGGAAGGGATGCGTTACTGGCCTATGAAGCGTTTTCCATATTTGATCTTCTATGTGGAAACAGAGCACAGCATCGACGTTTGGCGCGTTATGCATACCAGCATGGACATTCAGTCAGGATTGGAAGATCCAGACGCCCTCCCGTCGACATAACTCTCCGGGACAATTTTAAGAAAATTTTTTAATCATGGCAGAACCAAACAAGATCATCTTTTCGATGGTCAATGTATCGAAGTTTTACGACAAAAAGCCTGTCCTCAAGGACATTTATATGTCGTTTTTTTACGGGGCGAAGATCGGTGTGCTGGGGCTCAACGGCGCGGGTAAATCTAGTTTGCTTCGCATTATTGCGGGGACAGACAAGGATTTTAATGGTGAGGTCGTGTTTTCTAAGGGCTACTCGGTCGGTTATCTTGAGCAGGAACCGAAGCTTGACGAGACTAAGACCGTGCAGCAGATCGTCGAGGAAGCTGTGCAGTCGACCGTCGATCTTTTGAAGGAATTCGAAGAGATCAACGCGAAATTTGCCGAGCCGATGGATGACGACGAGATGAGCTCTCTCATTGAACGGCAAGGCGTTGTGCAGGAGAAGCTTGACCACGCGGATGCTTGGGATCTCGATTCGCGGCTTGAGATGGCAATGGACGCTCTTCGTTGCCCGCCGCCGGATACGATCATCAAAAACTTAAGCGGTGGTGAGAAGCGCCGTGTTGCCCTGTGCCGTTTGCTACTGCAAAAGCCGGACATTCTGCTGCTCGATGAGCCGACGAACCACCTTGACGCAGAGACGGTCGGATGGCTTGAGCTTCATTTACAGAAATATGAAGGCACGATCATCGCGGTGACGCACGATCGCTATTTCCTCGATAACGTTGCTGGTTGGATACTCGAACTCGACCACGGCCGCGGCATTCCGTACGAAGGCAATTATTCCTCGTGGCTTGAGCAGAAGAGTGCTAGGCTTGCCCAGGAATCGCGTAGCGAAGACAAACTGCAAAAAACCCTCGATCGCGAGCTTGAGTGGATCAGAATGGGAACGAAGGGCCGCCACGCCAAATCGAAAGCCCGTATCCGCGACTACGAAGAACTGGTCGCGACCAAGTCGGAAGAGCGTGCTGACACACTTGAGATCTACATCCCGCCCGGCCCGAGGCTCGGCGATATTGTCATTGAGGCTCACGGGGTCTCAAAGGGCTACGGCGACACAGTTCTGTTTGAAAACCTCGAATTCTCACTGCCGAAAGGCGGCATCGTGGGGGTTATCGGCCCAAACGGAGCAGGTAAAACAACGCTCTTTCGACTTATCACAGGACAGGAAACGCCGGACGCCGGAACCTTCAGGGTCGGCGAAACGGTCAAGTTGGGCTATGTCGATCAGTCGCGTGACAGCCTCAACGCAGAGAAGAATGTGTTTGACGAGATCTCGGATGGATTGGATAACGTGACGCTCGGAAACCGGATAATGAACGCCCGCACTTACGTCTCAAAGTTCAATTTTTCGGGAGCGGACCAGCAAAAATTTGTTGGGCAGCTCTCGGGTGGGGAACGCAACCGTGTCCATCTTGCCAAGATGTTGAAATCGGGTGCGAACGTTCTGCTGCTCGACGAGCCGACCAACGATATCGACGTCAACACGATGCGTGCACTCGAGGAGTCGCTCGAAAACTTTGGCGGCTGCGCGGTCGTAATATCTCACGACCGCTGGTTTTTAGACCGCATCGCCACGCACATCCTGGCGTTCGAGGGCGACAGCCATGTCGAGTATTTTGACGGGAACTACAGCGAGTACGAGGCCGACCGCAAACGCCGTCTCGGCCACGATGCCGATCAGCCGCATCGTATAAAGTACCGCAGCCTGACGCGGGCATAAACGAGTACTTTGGGAGAGTGCAAAAGAAATAGTTTTACTTGATGTATTTTCGCCGGGTAATTGTATTTTTGTATCTGGTCACCGCAGTCGGGCTTTCCGGCTGCGGTTCCCGCGTCGACTCAGTTCAGAATACCGCTCCGCCGGTTGCCGCGTTGCCGACACCCGAAGCTCCGTCGCCAACTCCTACGCCAGGTGTCCCCAATCTGCAGACCGCGATCACCGACGAGCGTTTTCGCACAACCGCTTCACCTATCGGCAAGTTCGATTTTCGCAACTATACGTTTGAACTACCGAGAGGCTGGCAAAATCCGGATGGCACTACCGACATCACACTTGTTAACGGCCGTGTGGCGCCTGTATCGCGGGCGTTGAGCGACGACATGCCGGACGACGAAAGGGCCGAGGCCCGGTCGCAGCGGCGTATTGGCATGTCGTACGTCAGCACCAAGTATTTTGACGTGACCGGCGATGGCGAGGACGAAGCCGTCGTTGTTTTGAAGATCGAAACCGGCGGTTCGGCCATACCGCAGCTCGTTTACGTCTTCACATGGAAAAACGATGAACCCGCGTTGATATGGCCATTTAGGACCGGGGACCGCGCCGATGGCGGACTTAAAGATCTACGGCCTGAAAACGGCATGCTCCTCGTCGAACTCTACGGCCAGGACCGCTTCGTCCTTGGTCAAACCGAAACTGGCAAGATCACCGGCGATGAACAGCAACTCTGCTGTCCGACCAGTTACACACGTACCATCTATAAATGGAACGGCAATGTCTTTCAAATGCAAGGCAAACGCCTCACCTACAGCATCGCCGACCCGTCAGCCCCACCGCTCGAAAACTACGGTGACGTAGTGAACAATCCCTCTCCAAAAAGCAAGAAGTAAACCACCCGTGCGGAAAAATTCGCATTCCGAGTGCGATAAATCGAGCGCTTATCAGATCACTTACCCCGCAATGCCCTAGTTTAAGCGGCTACCCATTGGCACTAAGATTGCGAACAGAGTGACAGAGTAGAAGTACGTTCGCTCGACGCTTGGGAGAGAATTCTAATGGAAGCAAACACATTAGATCGTATTCAGTTTGCGTTTACGATCACATATCACTATTTATTTCCGCAATTAACAATGGGCCTCGCGCCGCTGATCGTTATTTTTAAGACGATGGCGATCTGGAAAAAGGACGACCGCTGGAATCAAACAGCTCGATTCTGGGGCAAGATCTTTGGGATTTCGTTTTTATTTGGCGTCGTCACGGGGATTCCAATGGAATTTCAGTTTGGGACCAATTGGGCGGCGTTCTCAAAATTTGCCGGAGGTGTTATCGGTCAGACACTCGCGATGGAAGGGATGTTCGCCTTCTTTCTGGAATCTTCGTTCATCGGGTTGTTTCTGTTCGGCGAGAAGCGCCTCGGTCAGACGTTGCATTGGCTATCAGCGGTTCTGCTGGCTGTCGGAACGTGGCTGTCGGGTTGGTTTATTATCGCTACAAACGCCTGGATGCAGCGGCCGGTCGGCTATGAGTACGCGGCTGACGGCAGCGTACATCTGACGAGCTTTTGGTCGCTGGTATTCAATGAATGGACCATTTACCAATATATGCACAACATGGGTGGTGCGGTCGTGACCGGATCATTTGCAGTCGCAGCGCTTGGGGCATTTTATGTGCTCAGCAAGAAGCAGATCGAATACGGCAAGATGTTCCTCAAGGCAGGTGTGATCGCGGGCTGTATTTCGTCGATTTGGATGCTGTTCCCATCAGGCGATCTTCAGGGCCGAATGGTCGCGAAGTATCAACCCGTCACCCTCGCCGCGATGGAAGGACTATTTGAAACAAAGGAAGGAGCTCCGCTCGTGCTGATCGGGCAGCCCGATATGGAGAAAAAGCGGCTCGACAATGCGATCCATATTCCAAACGCGCTTAGCTTTATCACCTATCAGCGTTGGGACGCCGAGGTTAAGGGGCTCGATCAGTTTCCCGAAGACCAGCATCCGACAAATATTCCGCTGCTCTACTACAGCTTTCACATCATGGTCGGGCTCGGGACGATATTCATTGCTTTGATGGTGATTTCAGCGATCTGGCTTTGGCGAGGGTGGCTGTTCGATGCCAATTGGCTCCTGTGGATGCTGATGCTCAGTTTCCCATTCCCGTTCATCGCGAACACGGTCGGCTGGATGGTCGCCGAACTCGGCCGTCAGCCGTGGCTCGTTTACGGGCTGATGCGTACCGAACACGGCCATTCGCCGATGGTCTCGGGCGGGAATGTGCTGTTCACGCTGCTCGGATTCGCGGGGATGTACACGGTTCTGTCGCTGCTCTACATTTTCCTAATGTTACGCCGGATCGAACACGGTGCGGACGAACTTGGAGCGATCAAATAGGAGGACGATATGGAAACAGTTTGGTTCATGATAGTCGCATTTATGCTGGTTTGCTACGTCGTCCTGGATGGGTTTGATATCGGTGCCGGGATCGTTCATCACTTTGTCGGGCGGAACGAAAAGGAGCGAGAAGTCGTTATTCGGGCGGTCGGTCCGGTTTGGGACGGGAATGAGGTCTGGTTGCTCGCAACCGGCGGGACTTTGTATTTCGCGTTTCCGGCACTTTACGCGGCCGGGTTTAGTGGATTTTATCTGCCGCTAATAATGGTTCTTTGGCTTTTGATCATGCGAGCCGCCGGGATCGAGCTGCGGCATCAGCTCGATAATCCACTATGGACGAAATTCTGGGATTTTACATTCTCACTGGCCAGCATTCTGCTCGCGATCTTTTTCGGGGCCGCACTCGGCAACGTTATCCGCGGCGTTCCGCTTAATGAAACAGGGTACTTCTTCGAACCGCTCTTCACCCACTGGGGAACAACCGGCGAGACGGGAATTCTTGATTGGTTTACGGTGCTCGCGGGCGTCGTTTCTTTCGTTGCTCTCGCGATCCATGGAGCCGCCTATCTTGCCGTCAAGACCGAAGGCGAAATGAACGCTCGCTCCCGAAAGATCGTCAGCTACGCCTGGTTCGCCCTCGTACTCGTTACGATCGCGAGCCTCGTGGCCGTGATGAACGTCCGCCCGCAGATCCTCGATAATTATTACGCACTGCCGGTTGGTTGGATCATTCCCGTCGGCGTCGGCGCCTCGCTTGTTATGATGAAGCTGTTCAACGCCAAGGGCGAAGACAAAAAGGCATTCATCGCATCCGGTGCCTATCTCACCCTGATGCTCGGTGGAGCCGTTTACGGGCTATATCCAAATGTCCTACCCGCACTCGATCCGCAATACAGCCTGACGGTTCACAACGCCAAAGCCGGAGCATACGGGCTAAGCGTCGGGCTCATCTGGTGGTCGATCGGCATCGTGATCGCGATCGGATACTTTACGTTTCTGTTCCGAACGTTCAAAGGGAAAATCAGTATCGATGACGCCGGCCATTGATACAGCACACGGTCTTATTTGAGAGCAGGATCGATCTAAAGCTCCGAACGCAATTTCGGAGCTTTTTAAGAAATAAATACTTTGTAATATAAAGTACTTGACATACGAATTAACTTGACATATATTAGTTTTACTATGGCGAACCTAAAGGCAGTTCGGCGGGACGACGAAAAGGTTGCGGGGCCGGTGAATATTGGCGATCGGGCGATCGACAATCTGGCATTTATCCGCGAGACGATGGAGCGTTCGACGCATTTCACGGCCGTGCCGGGCTATGGCGGAATGCTGATGGGCGTGACGGCTCTGGTCGCCGCGTACATCGCAAGCATCCAGCCATCGCTTCGCGATTCGCTGATCACGTGGCTTGTCGAAGCCGCTCTCGCCTTCGCCATAGGGCTTCTCGCGATGTGGCAGAAGTCAAAGATCGCGGGCCAGTCGCTCGCCTCAGCCCCGGCAAAGAAATTCGCTCTCGGTTTTGCACCGCCTTTTATCGCCGGAGCGATCATCGTGCTCGGGATGATAAAGAACGAGGAGTTTTACATCCTCGCACCCGTCTGCATGGTGACGTACGGGGCGGCAGTTGTGTGCGGCGGGGCTTTTTCGGTCAAGGCCGTTCCGGTCATGGGCTGGTGCTTCATTGGGCTTGGTGCGATCGCGTTTGCGATACCGCCTAGCAACGGAAACATCATGATGGCCGCGAGCTTTGGCGTCGTGCATTTGATATTTGGAGCGGTGATCGCGAAGAAATACGGCGGATGACACTTTTGTTGATCGCAGAGGAAAATATGACATTTCAAAACATACGACTTATCGGAATAGTACTTTTTGTTGGAGCACTGCTGCTGATCCCATACGCGGCCATGAAAATGGGTGCGGAGGGCGTTAATTGGACGGCGATAGATTTCATCGCGGCAGCAGTAATGTTGCTAGGAGCAGGATTTGCGATCGAGGTCGCGTTGCGTGTTATCACGAAATTTGAATACCGCATTGCGGCTTGCGTCGCGATCCTTTTCGCCCTTGCCTTTGTCTGGGCAGAACTGGCTGTCGGCATCATCGGGACTCCGTTCGCCGGAAGCTAAGGCAGAAACATAACCGGTGGAGAGCGTTCCCGCGGCAACACGAAATAACATGGCTAAAAATCTTGCAGTAAAACATAAAGAGGAATACGACGGCCCCGCTGCACTTCGTGTCGAAAAAGCGGCTGAGACGGTTTCGAACGACCTGGACAAGGTCATCCACGAACGCATGCGCCTCGGCATCGTCAGCGCTTTGGCGGCGAATCAGAAACTCAGCTTCTCAGACCTGAAAAAGCTGCTCGACACCACAGACGGCAACATCAGCGTTCACGCCCGGAAACTCGAGGAAGCGGGCTATATCACCTGCGAAAAATCCTTCAAAGGCCGCATGCCGCTGACTGAATACGCGATCACAAAAGAAGGCCGGGCGGCTCTGACGAGGTATCTCGATCATATGGAAGCTTTGATCAAGGCGATGAAAGGAACGCGATAAAATTCGGGAACAAAACGCGGTCGGCGGCGTCAAAAGAGCATGTTCAACTCGACAGCCCTCACAAACAAATACCTTTTCGCCCTCTGCGGGCTGACGTTTGGCATCCCGGCGGCGTTTTTCGGGTATTTGACGGTTAGGCTCGTTTACCTGGTCGTGACGGCGGAAAACGGCGAAATGTATCGGACGGGCGCAACGATGCTTGCGGCGATCGGATTCCCGGGGATGTTTTTGTTACTCGCGGTGGCCAGCCGCTGGTTTTTCAAAAAGGCACTCCAAAGACCGCTGGCCTAGAGCTGTCAGAACCGCCTGCGTAAGCGGGCGGCAACAGGGACAGGGATTAATCGACGCGGGACTTGAAGACGACGTGAGGACATTGCCGCCCGCTAACGCAGGCGGTTCTGACAAGCAATATGGAAGCGAAATATCTGGAAGTTAGTGGTCGGACATATTACGCATTCGAAGAGCCTGATTTCATTGGGCCTATGCCCTTGGAACGTCCACAAGGCAAGCCTCTTGCGACGGTTGAAAAGTACAATGAAGGTGCGATCGAACCGGGGTTCTGGCGTCGCCAGTTCGGCAGGGTAACGACGTTGAAGCAACGAAAATTCGACTGGGGCTTTGGTATTTTCCTACCGAGGATCTGTTTCTTTTTCGATCCTATCGTTTTCCGCTACGAAGAAGGCATTCTTCCTCACTACAGGATATTTGCCTACCTGCTCAGTGGGACCGCGATAATGGGCCTGGCCGCGTGGCTGCTTTGGGGCGAGCGGCTAAGATCGCTCAATGCGCCGCTCGCGGGCCTGTTCTTCGTGGCCGGAATTGTAGCGGCCTTGATCGCAGTTCCGCTGATTCCAATTAGTATCCTAGGCACAATATTTTTAGTTGGGCTTCTGGGATTTTCACCGTTTCTTACCTCGATCGTCTTCCTGCGAAACGCCGTAAGGGCGAGGCGTGCGGCGTCGGAATATTACGACACCGCGACACTAAATTTCGTGACCGCGTTGTGTGCGATCACGGGATTTACGATCCCATGGATAGTCAACAGCGCATTTCCTGCAGTTTCGCGAAAAATAGAGATCTTTGGCTTCTAGCAAATTTATGAACATACGCACGAAAATCGGTTTAGAAGTGATCCAGGTTGCCTTGATCCTTGGCTTGCTGGGCAATGTTTTGCTGCGGGTCGGGCCCTGGGGGATAAACGCGACTTTGTTTAATCTCGCGTTCGTTGCTGGTATGTACATGCTTCTTCGGCGGCATGCTCCGGATTTTTTGACTCGGCAGACGATGTCTTTGTTCGGGGCTTTGATCTTTTTTGCGTCGATGTTTGCGTGGCGTGATTCGATCGAGTTAAAGACGATCGATACCTTCGCTATCATTTCGATACTTGCGATCCTCTTTTTGCCGCGAATGGGTTTGGCCGCACGGGTCGCAGGCATTTTCCAATACGGCGTAGCGTTTCTGCTCAGTGCGTTCGGTTCATTCTTCTCTCCATTCTTGCTGCTTTTTAATGACATCGAGTGGGGCAATCTGCCGAAGAACGGCTTTACGCGACACCTATTTTCCGTGCTTCGCGGCATCGCGATCGTGACGCCGATCCTTTTGATCTTCGGTGCGCTGTTCGTTGCGGCGGATGCGGTATACGCGGGGTGGGTTCAGCGCGTATTTAATGTTGAGCCGGATGTCATCGTCTCACACATTATCCTGACGTCCGTGCTTGCATGGCTCTCAGCAGGATTTTTGCGCAGCGTTCTGATATACGACGTCGATGTTTTCGATCCGGCAAAGTCATCGCCGATACCACAGGCCGAGCCAACAGCGACGCCACCAACCGAGACTTCGCCTCACATTCCGAATAATATTTCACTTCTCGAGCACATAAACATCTCAGACCCTCCACACCAAGCCGACCCGACGGAGGTTCCCGCAGATTCGGCAAAACAGCCCGAGCCGAAGTTCTGGGACTGGGCCAAATTTGACAGTTCGCTGCTTCCCGTCGGTTTCACGCTTGGAACGGTCGAGGTATCGATCGTGCTTGGGCTCGTGAATCTTCTCTTCCTCAGTTTTGTTGTAGTTCAGATCCCGTATCTATTCGGCGGTATGGACCTTGTCCAAAGCACGCCGGATTTCAAACTAGCGGAATACGCTCGAAGTGGTTTTGGCGAACTGGTCGCAGTCGCGGCTCTCGTACTGCCGATCCTGCTCTTCGGTCAGTGGCTTATTCGAAAGGACGCAAAGCCCGCGCAGCTGATCTTCAAAGTTCTGGCCGGAATTCAGATCGTTCTTTTGTTTGTCATCATGGCATCGGCGGTCCAACGTCTCGTTCTTCTGACCGGAAGTCTGGGGTACGGAATGACAACGGTTCGGCTTTACCCGCTGATTTTTATGTCCTGGCTGGCGATCGTATTTATCTGGTTTTCGGCGACGGTGCTTCGCGGATATCGCCAATATTTTGCATGGGGAGCGTTGTGGTCGGCATTCTTTGTCATTGGTGCCGCACACGTTCTCAACCCAGACGAATTCATCGCCCGCACCAACATCGCCCTAATGCGACAAGGGCGTGAATTCGACGCCCGCTACAATGCCGACCTCCGCGGCGACGCAACGCCAATCTTGATCGAGGCTTTGCCCGAAATGACTTTCGAAGACCAATGCACCGTCAAGCGAAAGCTTACCGAGCAGTTGGCAAAGATCGGCGAAGAATCTGATCTACGATCGTGGAGTTTGTCCCGATCACGTCATCATCGGCTGCTCGCTCAAGCCGGCCAAAGTATAGCGGTCAACGCCGACTGTCCGAAGCCAGTTTATTTTTCGCATATGGATTGACGCTCGACTGCTATAATACTTTTTAGTTTTTGATCGTATGCCGACCATATCTTTGTTCTTTGGCATTGTTATTAAAATGTTCTACGACGAACATAACCCGCCACATTTTCATGCGGAGTATCAGGGTGGAAAAGCGGTTTTTGATTTTCGCGGGAATGTGTTGCGGGGTGATTTGGGTTCGAGGACGGCTACTCGATTGGTTAGGGAGTGGGTCGATCTTCATTCGGACGAATTAGAGTCGAATTGGAATGAAATGCAGCAGGGCCGGGCTTTCAGGCGTATTGATCCACTAACATGATCATGGAAGTTGTCGTTATAAAGGCAGATTTTGTTCGGGACAAGATTCTCGCTCTTGTATTCAGTGATGGTGTGAGCGCGGAGGTAGATTTTTCTCCGTGGATCGAGAAATATCCCTTTTTCGAGCCTTTGAAGGAGAGCGACTACTTTAAGCAGTTTTCGCTCGACGGTTGGACCGTGTCTTGGCCAAACGGCGCGGATATAGCGCCTGAAACACTACATCAGATCGCCGTCGCGTCGAGCCGGAAAGTGACGGTTTAACCTGCCGATGGCGAACCGCAACCTCATCCACGAATACCTGACCTACTGCAGGGTCGAGAAAGGCCTGTCGGCTAACTCTATCGAGAGTTACGCGACGGACCTCGGCCGGCTTAAGGTTTGGACGGACAAGAACGGGATCGAGATGATCGCGGTCTCGCGAACGGATCTACGAGAATGGCTGATCGACCTTGGCACGGAGCCGCTTTCTGAAAATTCAAAGCGCCGGTTGATCAGTTCGGTTAGAGGATTTTACAAGTTTCTGATGTTCGAAGGACACATCGTTAAAAATCCCGCTGAAGATCTCGTTAGCCCGCAGAAAGGGCAATACTTACCGCGATTTCTTAATAGAAACGAGATCGAAAGACTCCTCGCGACGCCCGATACTTCTGTTGAATACGGCCTGCGAGACCGGGCAATATTAGAGCTGATGTATGCTTCAGGACTGCGTGTTTCTGAGGCGGCGACGCTGCGGATCGGTGACGTTGATCTTGAGGGCGGCATCGTTACGACTACCGGTAAAGGGAATAAGACGCGGCGCGTCCCGGTTGGGGCGAGTGCGATCGAGTGGCTTCGATCTTATCTCGCCCTGCGGAGATCGAAAGACATTGCGGGTGGGGATCGCTTGTTCGTAAATGCTTCCGGCGGGCCGATCGATCGCCAGACGATCTATTTGGCGATCGTCGGCTACGCCAAGAAGTGCGGATTTGAAGGCGTTTCTCCGCACACGCTTAGGCATTCGTTTGCTACGCATTTGATCCAAAATAGTGCGGATATTCGCTCGGTCCAGCAGATGCTCGGGCATGCTGATATTTCGACGACGCAGATATATACTCACATTACGAGTCCGGAATTGAAGAGGAAATACGAGAAGTTTCACCCGAGATCGAAGTAGCGACGAAAAACCTAGCGCGCGGAACTTGCGCGCTATACAGGCTTTCGCTATCATAAGAAATTTGCTAATTGGCTCAAAAAGTCGGTTGAAGCATCAAAGATACCACGCATGGGTGGTCGAGCGGTCAAAGGCAACGGGCTGTAAACCCGTCGGATTAATTTCCTACGTAGGTTCAAATCCTACCCCATGCACCATTTTGAAAGGATAACGGTGAGAAGAAGGGATAGATACGGCGGCGTGCATATCTTTTGACTTTTTAACCTTTATCTCGCGGAAGTAGCTCAATGGTAGAGCGTCAGCCTTCCAAGCTGAATGTTGCGAGTTCGAGTCTCGTCTTCCGCTCCATTTTTTGGAGTACCGGCCCAAGTAGCTCAGGGGTAGAGCGCATCCTTGGTAAGGATGAGGTCCCGGGTTCAAATCCCGGCTTGGGCTCCAGTTTTTGTAATTAATATGGCTGATAGCTGTTAGCTCTCAGCTGTTAGCTATTTTTAGAGAGGAATAAACATCAGATGAGCAAAGAGAAATTCGATCGCAGTAAGCCGCACGTAAATATTGGAACGATCGGTCACGTGGACCATGGAAAGACGACCTTGACGGCGGCTATC
>LNEI01000016.1 GCA_001464455.1 Acidobacteria bacterium Ga0077534 | reverse complement strand
AATGTCATTACGGTTTCTCCTGTCAAAGATCGAATCTGTTTTTGTCGACTTGATTCTAATCCAAGTCAGGAGAAGCCGTCTTTTTAACATCAGATGCGAAGCTTCTGGTTGAGCACTTGACGCCGCCGACGCGTTGAAGACGCGGCAGAATTAGGCTGGTGCAGTTTTACCGCACCGAAATTCTCAAAATGATCAACCAGAAGCTTCGCATCTGGCTATGATCTTTCGCCGTTTCACGGCCAGGGAACTGTAAAGCTCTCTGTTACACGCGCCCAAGAAAATCTTGACACTTTCGCAGTCTTAGGCTATTTTTGAGGCTCAAGACTTAGACAACTTATCTCTGGATTTTGACACTGCAAGATTGGAGGGCTTTTATTGATGGAACCGCGTCGTCTCGTTTCGTTTTTGGTTTTAGCATCCGTGTTTTTTGCTGCCGGAGCAACGGAAATATTGGCCCACGGCGGCTATCATTCTGACACTGACAAGAAAATGATCACCGTCAAAACCCCGGTCGACGGCGGCATCAAAGAAGATATTCCCGCAAAATATCGCCTCCGCTACGACCGCTGGAAAGCCGAGCTGCTGGCGACCGAATTCGGGCGTGCTCAGTGGGACAAATACGCCACCAACAAAAACTTTCTGCTGACGATAACGGTTACAAACAAAAAAGGAAAAGGTGCCGGCACGGACAAATATCTGTGGGACGAAGCTGGAAATTTCGTCGGGGCCACGATAACGCTCGGCGACGAACTGAACGAGGGTTACCCGAACCCGATCTATTATCCGGTGATGAATTCCCTGTCTTCCGGCGAAACTTCTTACTCGATCAGCGGCCGCATCCTTGCCGCGGCCAAGATGTCGCACGAGTTTGGCCACGTAAACCAAACCGCCACCGCCAATCGCTCATTCATGCAGCTTCAGAATTCCCTGATGCCGGTCTACACATCCATCTTTCTAAAAAACGGGCGTGATACAACAGATCAAAAGCTCGTCGACCTCGCCAAACAAATGGGCGGCACGCCGGTCGAGATCTGGGAAAGCCGCGAATACTGGAGCGAGGTCAACGCAATGATGTATCTAAAGGAACGCATCAGCAACGAGGAATATAACTGCTTTGTCTTTAACAAGATCAAGCAAAACGTGACCACCTACGCCAAAGAATACGAATACCGCTTCGACAAACAAGGCACACTATCAAATTCACCCTGCTCGAAATAGGAGTTCGTTAGCCACGAGAATACACTAAAGCACGAAAAACGCCAGTAATATCATCGGCCTATTTCGTGTTTTTTTAGTGTATTTTCGTGGCTATTGTTTCCTAGCGAAGCAGGGCCATGGCGCTCCAGAGGGCGGCGGCTTGGCCGTGGAGGTCGCCGGTGGCTCGGGCCCGGTCCATGTAATATTGGACCGAGAAACCTTTATTTGTCCCGACGCAGACTTCGGTTACGTTGCCGTCGGCGTTGATGTGTTTGGCGAGACCGAGCCAGGCTTTTCTCGCGGCGGGGCCGAATTTCTTTTTGTCGAGCCAGCCTTTTTTCACGCCGGTGATAAACGCAAAGGCGAACATTCCTGTCCCAGAGGTCTCGACCCAGGATTCCGGCATATCCATCAATTGCCGCCACAGGCCGTTTTCTGCCTGATATTTAAGAAGCGAGTTCATCATCAGGTCGTAACCTTTGACGATGCGGGGCCGAAGCGGATGATCCTTCGGCAGTTCCAATAAAAGCTCTGTCATTCCCGCCGCCTGCCATCCATTTCCTCTTCCCCAGAAGAATAAAGAGTCCGGCGCGTGATAGAAAAGGCCGTTGGGCTGCTGGAGTTTGTCGAGATAGGCGACCATCGTCTTCGCCGCTCGCTCGAGGTAGATCTTGTCTTTCGTCGAACGAAATGCCTGCATCTGGACGGCGGTTATCATGTACATGTCGTCGATCCAGTAGCGGGCCTCGTGAGTAATGCCGTCGGGCGTTGGCTTCATCCACTGTTTGTCAGCCAGATCTTTGCCAAAATCTAGGTAACGCTTCTCTTTCGTCTGCTGAAAGATCTCAAGCGGCACGATCCCGATAACGCGATAATCGACGTGTTCGGCGGGCGAGATATTTTTTGCCCCTTCGGTCGTGAGAAAGCGGTCGAATTTTGTCTTTAAGCGGGCTTGCAGGTCTTTATCTTTGGAATATTCTGCGACGTTCAAGGCTCCGTACCATGTGCAAACCTCGGGATAGATCAGAAACTGACGGCGGCCGGTCTCAAATTCAAAACCGCGTTTTGCCCAGTTCTCAGCGAGCCGCTTTCCAAGCTCTTTTGGCGAAGAACCGGCGGGCCAGTTTCCAAAATACTCGCTCTGACCTTTAACGACCGCCGAAGAAAATATCAGCGCAATGATCATCGACGACAAAACGACCTTAAAACTTTTCATCTTGTACCTCAGGTTTAGTTATAGTTCACGCCACGCCGTAAAAAGCTATGGATAATCGGTTAACTGGAGAGTTTTCGAAATTCTATCAGAACCACGATGGTCTCGCAATCGACGAAAAACGTTCTATCGAACCCCGAAAATAACATCCATCGTCAATTGATCAAGCCGCTCGTACTGCAATCCTTTTGACGCAAGCTCGTGACGGTCGAATTCGGTCGCGAGAAGGTTTTCAAACGACCCGAGAGATCCCTTGTTAGTCTCTTCTATTTCCGCAAGGATCGCCTGTATCTCGCTGTCCGCGTTCCAGCGTTCGCCTTTCTCTTTGAGGATCAAATACGTCCGCATACATCCCCGTGCGAAGTCTTTGACGCCCTCGTAGTCCTCGGTGCGATAGGCATGAGCGTCAAAATGTCTCATCCCCTCATATCCGACATCCTCGAGGAACTTCACCATCCAGAACATCTGTTTGACAGAAACCGAACCAAACCGCAGATCCTGATCGTAACGTCCGGGATACTGATCGTTGAGATCAATGTGAAATAGTTTGCCCGCTTCCCAAGCCTGAGCGACCGCGTGATACATCGAGAGGCCGGGCATTTGTTCGTGGGCGACTTCGGGATTTACGCCGACCATTTCCTTATGATCTAGCGTTTCGATAAAAGCCATGTATGCCGTCGTGGTGGGCATGTAGATGTCGGCACGCGGTTCGTTCGGTTTGGCTTCCATCGCGAACTTGTAACCGAAATTCTGAGCGATATTGTATTCGCAAAGATAATTTATCGCCTCACGAAGCCGCTTGATCGCCTCATCTGGACGCCGGCAAGCATCGGTTTCCACACCTTCGCGGCCTCCCCAGAGCACAAATATCTCGGCACCAAACTCGGCACCAAGTTCCATCGCTCGCATCGTTTTCTGGATAGCGTAATGACGAACCCTTGCATCATTTGCGGTAAATGCACCATCGCGGAAAACTGGCTCGTAAAATAGATTTACCGTCGCCATGGGAACTTTAATGCCATTGTTGCTGCAGGCTTTTTTGAAATCGCTGACGATCTGATTCCGCTCGCTCGCAGTCGCGTCGATGGGAACCAGATCATTGTCATGGAAATTCACCCCATAAGCCCCGACCTCAGCCAAAAGCTCAACGAGCTCAACCGGCGTCTTCTTCTCACGAACCTGCGTCCCAAACGGGTCAGCCCCGCGATTCCCGACCGTCCACAGGCCGAATGTGAATTTGTGTTCTGGTTTCGGTTGGTAGTTATTTAACATGCTTCATCACTCTCAATTTAGTCGAAACTCGATTCTTCTTTGCGGCTTCATTTTGCGAACTTTGCGTCTTTGCGTTGAGAAAATGCTTTAACGCAAAGACGCCAAGACCGCAGAGAAAACGCAAAGCCGTGCTTACTCGTACCCGTTCGGATTAGCCAATTTCCAGTCCCACGCGGACTTTATGATTCCTTCTATATCGGTAAATTGCGGTTTCCATCCGAGCACTTCAAGAGCCTTCGTCGCTTCCGCGATCAAATGCGACGGGTCGCCCGGACGGCGAGGGGCTATCAATGCCTCGATCGGTTTTCCTGTCACTCGTCGAGCGGCTTCGATGACTTCGAGTACCGAAAATCCGACGCCGTTTCCAAGATTGACATGCGTCGACTCGCCGCCATTTTCCAGATGATCTAACGCCCGAACGTGAGCATCGGCAAGGTCGGCAACGTGGATATAATCGCGAACGCAAGTGCCGTCCGCCGTCTCATAATCATTCCCAAAAACCGAAACCCACGGCTGTTCACCATTCGCAACGTTCAAAATAAGGGGTATCAAATGCGTCTCAGGATCATGATGCTCACCGCATTTTTCGGTCGCTCCCGAAGCATTAAAATAGCGGAGCGCAACGAACTTCAGACCGTAAGCCGCGTCGTACGATTCCAAGATGCGCTCGGTCATAAACTTTGACCAGCCGTATGGATTGACGGGCTTTTGCAGGTGTGTTTCATCGATCGGGATCCGGACCGGATCACCATAGGTCGCACATGTGGATGAGAAAACAAACCGCTTGACCCCAGAATCGATCAAAGTCGCGAGCAATGCATTCGTCTGGAAAGTATTGTTGGCAAAGTACTTCGCGGGGTCGACCACGGATTCACCCACATAAGCATACGCCGCAAAATGCACGCACGCGTCGATCTTGTGATCTCGAATGATCGATTCGACCAATTCGCGGTTGCCCACGTTGCCTTCATAAAAAGGCACGTCACTGTCGACCGCTTCCCGATGGCCGTAAACAAGACTATCAAGCACGACCACGTCGCGGTCGATCTCTCGAAGCCGTTCGACGGTCGCACTTCCGATATATCCCGCACCACCTGTAACCAAAATCGCCATACGCTAAAAAACTACTTCCCGAACGCCGAATTCGCTCGCTCCCATCGACGAACCGGAGAAAATATAAGCGTTGCGGCCCGCCCTATCGCCATATTCGTCCGCAATTCGTTGAACCTCAGCCTCCGCCCCCGTGCGTCCCAAGATAGCAACGGTCCCGCCGCTTCCGCCGCCTGTGATCTTTGCTCCGAACAGGTTAGGAGATTCTTGCACCATCTCAACTATCCGGTCGGTCCCATCGCTGCCAAGGCCGCAGGCCGAATAACTCTCATGCGACGCATACATCATCTGCCCGAGTGCCCCCACATCGACCGAGTCGTCCACTAAGAGCTCTGCAAATCGGGCGACCCGGGCATTCTCGTAAATCGGATGCTTCGTCGGGTGATAGACCGCATAACTCCGTTTCGGGTCAACAGTTGTCACCGCGTCGGTTATCCCGCCATACCGCTGCAGAAATTCCACCCCGCCGATATTTCGCGGCAAACGTGTCGCGAAACGCCTTTCGAAATCAGCCGGATGAAGATTCGCAAGATAGCCGTTCCATTCCGGGTCGTCGATCTCGACTCGGCCGTCTGCGACCGTTCTCGCCGCGAATCCCGCTACATCAGCGATAATCCGATAGCCCATAAAAGCTCCGGTCCGCACCGACCCATAATCGCCGCGTCCTACCGAATGCTTGATTCCCGAATCGATGCCCCAAAAAGCAATCTCTCCGGGTATCTCGACGCTCTCGCGAAGTTCAGCCGGCTGGCAGACCATCGCTAGCAGCTTTCCTTCGCTTCCGGCGGCCGAAGTCATCTGATCCATGATCCCGCAGGGTGCCCCGACAACCAAATTCTCGACCTTTTGGCACAATATGGCGATCTCACGAGCGTCGATCTCCAGGTCAAAGGCCGCCGCGATCGCCATCATCGTCGCGACCTCGATCGCCGCCGAAGAGCTGACGCCTTTTCCGGGCGGTACGACCGAGTCGATCAAAATGCGGCCCCCATTGCTTAAATGGAATCCTTTTTCCCGCCCCAACACGACAAACGCCCCTGCGATATACCCGGCCCAGCGTCGTGCCGGAGCACGACGAAAATAAGACTTCGCCGCATCATATCCGATCGCTTCCCCGTCCTCAAAAAGATCGGCGATCGACATCGAAAACTCGCTGCGGACATGTCTGCCTTTACCCAGACTTATGATCCGAACGTGATAGTCGTCCGCACGCTGAACCGCTGCAAACGCGGCTTCCGCTATAGGCATCTCAAGCACGAGCGAGCCGGAATAATCGGCTATTCCGCCCATCACATCGAGCCTTCCCGGTGCACGGGCGATAAAGACCGGCCGGTCAGCGTCGAAAAAACCAACCTCACGTCGAAGCTTTTCGGTAAACTTGTCGAGGCCCAGCTGCTCGTTCATTTTCGCCCTAGCCTCGCAAAGATCTCTCGCCGCAGATGCGGCTCGACCTGATCGCGGATCGCTTCATTTGCATAGCCTGCCCACGCCACATCCGGCTCGACACCGAGTTTCGGGTTCAAGCCATCGCTCCTCTCATCCGTCACGATCACACCCGCCTCGCGGGCTATCAGTTCGGTGCAAAGATCGTAGGGATGACAGCAAAGTCCGAGATTTGAATCCGCCGCCGCACATATTGGCCGCAGGTCGGCTATAAAACGATCGTGGCCCGCGATCAACTCATATAGCTGGCCGCCTGTTGAAATATATTGATCCTCAAAACACTGAGCCTTGCCACGCTGTACCTCGCCGAGAGCGGAGCGAATGACGGCTTCATATATTTCCGCAGCCGCGGTTCCGGTTCCCGGAATGAACCGCGAAATGGTCGCGAATCCATGAGCGATAGACGGATCTTTCGATGGCCTCAGCGTTATCGGTCTTGTCGCGTGCGTCGTTCGGTCGTATCGCTCTGCCGAAAACCCTCTCCCGCGAAATGCCCAGAGCGTGTCCGAAAGATGCTGCTTGACGAGCGGTATCTCGGTTTGGATCGCAAATTCGATATCGGCGAGGCCGGTCTCCATTCCTCTATTCGGAGCGACGCCGGTCAGTATCCAGGCACTTCGCTTCTGGAACATCAACCCTCGCGTTCCGTCGATCGGATCCACAATAACCCGCCATTCTGCGTGCTCTTCATCCATGCCGCGAGGCAAAACTACTTTCCCCGTTTCCAGCCCCTCCGCGATCAGAATGACTGTTGTTCGATCCGCGATCTCGTTTTCAAAGAATTCGACGATCAGCTCCTCGCTGACCTGATCGACGGCGTAGATGGTGTCGCCGTCCTCTTCGCGGGCTACCGATGAAAGGCTTTCGATCGCCCTCCCTTCGCAGGCCTCAATAACAGCGTCACGGATGCCCTCGTGAAGCCTTTTTAGAACCGGGAGAAAGTCGTCTATCTTCATCTTGCTAACCGTGATTATGCCACACGTTAAGCGTTTAACTGAAGCGGAAATGTGTGGGACTTTGGGCCTTAAGTTCGGTCGCTTTTTCTTCCGGCGAAGTGTCGCTCAAAAAATTCCCGCCGCCGATCTCTGGCCCCGCGAGATACTTCAGCAGGTTCGGCTTTCGCAGCGGCGGATGAAATTCGATATGAAAGTGAAAACCGCGATAGTCGCCTCCGTCCGTCGGCGCGTTATGCAGAGGCATTACATACGGAAACGGCATTTTCCAAAGATTGTCGTACCTTACGAGGACAGCTTTCAAAGCTTCCCCAAAATCTCCGACTTCTTCTGAATTCATGTCCGCGACGCTCGGGCAAGCGCGTTTCGGGGCGACATAAACTTCGTAAGCGTAGCGTGCGAAATACGGCATGAACGCGATAGCGTGCTCGTTTTCAAAGATCACACGCCTGCGGTCTTTCTGCTCGGCATCGATAATATCGGCAAACAGAACGCGGCCCGTTTCTCTCAAATGCCTTTCGCCAGCCTTCGCTTCCGTCTCGATGGTCTTGAAAACAAAGTTCGTCGCGTATATTTGGCCGTGCGGGTGCGGATTTGAAACTCCGACCGCTTCGCCTTTATTTTCGAATATCAGTACATGATCCACACCATCGCGACCGCCCAGGTCGCGGTATTCTTGCTGCCATGCTGAGATGACGTTCTCGATATCGGATGTTTCCATTTCCGCGAGCGACAGGCTGTGGTTAGGGCTATAACAAATGACGCGGGCGAGGCCATTTGCCGGGCGATTTCGATAAATGCCGACGGGCTTTTCGAGTTCGGTCGGAGCACTTTGTCCCACGCTGGGCAAGTCGTTATCGAAGACGAAAACTCCCTCGTAATCATCATTTCGATGCCCACCAACACGCTCGTTTCCTGGGCACAAATAACAATCGTCTACGTATTTAGGCGTCTCTCGCATCGAGGAACCAAGCATCTCACCGCTCCAAGGCCTGTTTTGCCGGTGAGCCGCAACGATCACCCACTCCTCACGAAGCGGATGCCAACGCTGTTCCCAAATTCCAGTTTTGGTTTCTTCTACCACTAAACAGAGCCTCGTATCGGGCACTAAAATAGTACAAGGATAGGACGGATCAGACAGATCGACACGGATAAGGACTGGTTAGATCTTCCCGGCGGATCTGCGCAAATCCGTCGTATCCGTTTCATCGGCGTTCCATTTAGCGTCGCCCACCAGGCTACGTCGCAATACGGGCCGCCTGTCGTTGTCTCAGTAGCTGATCCGCCACAACCCCGATCAAAATAACCGCTCCCATGACGGCAAAATTAAGTGAACTCGGAATACCGAGCAGATTTACCAGATTTTGCAGCACTTGCAGCAAAGCCGTGCCGATCAAAATACCGATGATCGAACCTTCGCCGCCACGCAGGCTGCAGCCGCCCAGGACCGCCGCGGCGATGCCGTAAAGTTCGTAGAAATTGCCGTGCGATGAGGGCGAGATCGAATTGGTATAAAAAGCGAGTAAGATCCCAGCGATCGAGGTCAGCAAAGCACACAGAACATAGGCTCCAGCCACAACGATGTCTGAATTTATCCCAGAATATCTCGCGGCCGTCTCGTTCCTGCCGACCGCAAATAGATAGCGCCCAAAAATTGAGCGGTGCAGCACGACCCAGGCAACAATGCTGATCGCGACTAGGATAATAAACGGTGTCGGAATCCCGGCGACACTGCCCGTCGCCATACTTTGCAGAGTCTCAAATCCGCTCGCGGCCCCAAAGCCTTTCGTCTCGTCGCTCGCCACAAATCTCGCGAGACCACGATAAAACAAAAGCCCGCACAGCGTCACGATAAACGGCTGGATCTTTACCTTTGTAATGAGAAAACCGTTGAAAACACCTAACGAGGTCGTTATCCCGATGACCAAAAGCACCGCTACCGCTGCCGGCAGCTGCCATTCGACCAGAAAGATCGACAGCAGCACGCCGAGTAACGCGAAGACGGACCCGACCGAGAGATCGATACCGCCCGTTATCACGACCAAGCCAAGGCCGATGCTGAAGATCCCGTAGATGCCGATCAGCCGCGCCAGATTCTGCAGATTGACGCCCGAAACGAAGCTCGGATTCATGATCGCCAGCACGATGCAAAGCACGACGAGCAGTACGAATGTTCCTAGTTCTTTTCTCATCTGTTTCGTTTATTTGACGTAAAGACGCGAAGCGGCAAAGACGCAAAGTTAAGAAATCATGTTTGTTTAGGAAACTGCCTCGGGCTTCCTTTGCGTCTTTGCCCCTTAGCGTCTTTGCGTTAAAGATTCTTCATTCTAATGCCCGACCGCCAACCGCATAACCGCTTCCTCGTTCGCGTCGGCGCGATCCAGAATTCCTGTTATCGCTCCTTCGTGCATGACGGCGACGCGGTCGCTTTCGCCGAGGACCTCTTCCATATCGCTTGAGATCATGACGATCGCAACACCGCTCGCGGCGAGGTCGCGCATCAATTGATAGATCTCTGATTTCGCTCCGACATCGATCCCGCGGGTCGGCTCGTCGAATATCAAGAGCTTCGGTTCGAGCGAGAGCCATTTTGCAAGCACGACCTTCTGCTGATTCCCGCCGCTTAGATTTGCGGCCTTCGATTCGACCGAGGGAGCCTTCACGTTCAGCCGCTGGCACATCTCCTTTGCCTTAACCGTCTCGGCAGTTTTGTTTACAAGTCCCGCTGATGAATATCGACGCAATGCGGGCAAAGTCACATTCTCGCGAATTGGTATATCCAATATTAGCCCCGAATTTCGACGATCTTCCGGTATTAAAAAGATCCCATTCCTGATCGCATCGGTGGCTGAGGTTATCTTCACGTTCTTGCCGTCGATGTTCACCGAACCCGAAAGCGGCGTGTCCACGCCAAAAATCGCCTGCGCCGCATCCGAACGTCCCGCTCCGACCAGCCCCGCAAAACCCAATATCTCTCCCTTTCGCACATCGAACGAAACCGACCTCTTAGGGTAACGCCTTGTTCTCAGATCATTTACAGCAATGGTCTCGCTGTCGCCATCGGCATTCTGACCACGATTCGTCCGCTCAATATCGCGTCCGACCATCAATTTGACGATCGCGTCGTGGTTTATTTCATCGTGTTCGAGAACGCCCGCATTTTTGCCGTCGCGAAGCACGACGACGCGATCCGCTATCTCCTTTATTTCGGCCAAACGGTGCGAAATATATATGATCGAAACGCCATGTTCCCGCAGATCCTTTATGACCGCAAGCAGACGCTCCGTCTCGGTCAGCGTCAGGCTGGACGTTGGTTCATCCATTATCAGGATGCGGGCGTTGAGTGAGAGAGCTTTAGCCAGCTCGACCATCTGCTGCTGGGCGATCGAGAGTTCGCTCAATCGTGTCTTTCCCGAGATGTTGAGCCCGAGGCGTTTTAGGTAAACTTCGGCGTCGGCGTTGAGTTTTGCACGGTCGACTAGAAAACCGAACTTTAGCGGTTCACGGCCGAGGTAGACGTTCTCGGCGGCGGTTAGGTTAACGAGCACATTCAGTTCCTGGTGCACAAACCCGATCCCATGAACACTCGCATCCGACACGGACTTGATCGCGACCTTTTTGCCGTCTACAAATATCTGCCCGTCGTCCGGCTGGTAAACGCCGCCGAGGATCTTCATCAGCGTCGACTTCCCCGCCCCATTTTCACCGGCCAGAGCCACAACCTCGCCCGGCCCGATAGCGAAGTCCACCCGATCCAAAGCGATCACGCCAGGAAACCGCTTACCTATGCCTTTCATTTCGAGTAGAGGATTCGCCATAGATCAATTAATAACGGATTTAGTCAGATTAGCACGGATCAGGATAAGATCTGCCAGGAAGCGACCGACTTCCAACTTCTTTCGCGTTTCCGCGTTAACTCGCGTCGATCCGTTGTTTCGATTTCTCTTCTCACGCCCAATAATTCCTATCCAGCGAACGATAATTTATCGCCTCACTGATATGCCCCGGCTGGATATTTTCGCTGCCGTCTAGGTCGGCGATGGTTCGCGATACTTTTAGAATACGGTCATGAGCACGGGCCGAAAGCCCCTGCCTCGACATCGCCCGTTCCAATAACTCTTCGCTCTGAGCATCAAGTTCGCAATATTTTCGTATCTGCTTCGGAGACATCGCAGAATTCGAATAAACCCCCTCACTGCCGAGCCGTGCGATCTGCACCTCGCGTGCCCTATTTACACGTTCCCTGATCGTCGCCGAACTGTCGCATTCCTCAACGTTCTTCGCCCGCAGCTCGTTGAATTTCACGGCCGGCACATCAATATGAATGTCGATCCTGTCCATCAGCGGCCCCGAGATCTTGCCGACATACCGCTGTATCTGCATCGGCGAACATTTACACTCTCGTGACGATCCAAAATAACCGCACGGGCACGGATTCATCGACGCCACGAGCGTAAAATTCGAAGGAAATGTCAGCGAAGTTGCCGCCCGCGAGATGGTCACCGTCTTGTCTTCCATCGGCTGACGCAAAACCTCGAGCACGCTGCGGTCAAACTCCGGCAGTTCGTCCAGAAACAGAACGCCGAGATGAGCAAGCGAAACGTCGCCCGGCTTCGGTATCGAACCGCCGCCGATCAGCCCGGCCTGCGAAACGGTATGATGCGGCGATTTGAACGGCCGCTCAACGATCAAACCTGACTTTCCAGTGAGTCCCGCGACCGAATGTATCTTCGTGATCTCGATCGCCTCTTCAAATTCCAGCGGCGGCAGGATCGTCGGAAGACGCTTTGCCAGCATCGTTTTACCCGAACCCGGCGGGCCGATAAACAAAATATTGTGCCCACCCGCACTTGCCACCTCGAGAGCCCGCTTCGCCGTTTGCTGGCCTCGGACCTCATTAAAGTCAGCGTTGTATCGATTCTCGCGGGCCTTTAGCTCCGACAGGTCGAGCTTCATCGGCGGCACGCGCGTCGGCTTTCCGGTCATCAACTCGTGCGAAAGCTCCGCCGCCGTCCGCAGGTCGGCAACCGGATAAACGTTTATGCCGCTCACGACGGCTGCTTCCGGAGCGTTCTCTTCGGGCAAAAGAACATGCTTTATCCCGATCTCACGTGCCTTCAAAACGATCGACAAAGCCCCTCGAACCGGCCGCACACGCCCGTCAAGCGACAATTCTCCAACGCTCAATATCCCGTCCACGCTCTCGATCGCCAGGTCGCCGTTCGCACCCAAGATCCCCAAGGCCATCGGCAGGTCAAACGCCGCACCTTCCTTCTTAACGTCGGCCGGAGCGAGATTTATCGTCGTCTTGTGAAATGGAAAAAAGTACTTGCTGTTAGTGATCGCCGCCCGAACCCGCTCCTTCGACTCGCGAATAGCCGTATCCGGCAGCCCCACAATAGTAAACGGTGGCGTCGACTCCACCTCATTCTTCACCGGCTGCAGATTCACCTCGATATCGACGATCAACGCATCGATACCATAAACGCACGCCGATTGCGAAAGAAAGAGCATAGATGAGCAAATTGGAACAACGGAAGTTTAGCCTATTCGTTCTGAAAAACAAACCAAATCGGACGCAGGGTGCTGCGTCCGACGGGGCTTTTATTATTACGCCTAGACCTGCGATGGCATCAGTCGCCGATCACGCGAGACATCGAGCGAGGTCCCAGGTAATTACCGAAACGCTGCCGTCAGAATTGTTTATGCTTTTAGTGCCTTTCAGCACACCGGGATTTTTGGCATCGTATTCGACCTTGAACTCGGTCACGTCGTGAGCGATGCGCTGCATTGGGTAGTCGTTTTTTCCGGCACGTGTGCCGTTGCGATTTGCGGTCGGGCAAGGTGTGTCCGTTTTCTCATCGTAAAACCCTTCGCCTATGATATCTGGAACGCTGAAATCCAGATAGGCGTAGTCCGTATAGGCCATTACGTAAACCGTTGTGTCGGCGGACTGGTCGGCCTTTCCGGTCCGCTTATTGTAATAATCTCTTTTGCCGTACCTCGTTGTACGGCCTTGGCCGCTTCCACTCAATTCCGAACATTCGAACTTCTGGTCGTTTTCCTTCCTGAAAACAGTCTCGTCGTATTTGATCTTCCCCTTCGCGAGAAATCCATTGGTCAGGATGCCGTCATCCGGGTCCTGCTTGCCGGTGACGTTGATCTCCAGTTTTTCGGTCCACTCTTTATAGCCGGATGACGATTTTGAACCGTTGACAACCGGCGGGTCTTCTTTTCGATAAGTTGTCGTTCTCGTGATCGTTCCGCTCCAGCCGCCGTCGCAGGGCAGCCAGTCTTTCACAGGAATGGTCACGATCTTTGACGAACCCAGATTTGAGCGATATATCGTCTCGGCAGTCGTACCGTAAATGAACCCTGGAATGTCCTTGGTGAAAAAAGCGATCGCATTTCCCGCCAGGTCATTTGCAGTTCCGGCAGCTCCAGTCGCATCGCTAAGCCTCATCGTCTTGATCTGCATGTCGAGATTGACCGACATCTGCTTCATGACCGGACGGAGCTTTTCTCCGGACATATTCCGCACCTGCCGCATTCCGACCGCATCGATCTTCGATTCGCCGTTAGAGTCGGTGTAATTGTAGTGTTTTTTTTCGGCTGGCTTGATACCAGCCTGCGTGTCAAGAAAGACGATCGCGTCGCCGTTATCCATTGTTCCGTCTTTTATTATACTTGGAATACTTTTTACCGTATGCCAGATGTTGCCGGCTGCCGAATCCGCGACTCCGCCTTCGATCAGGTTCCAATCGACACGGGTTCCCGCCAGGGCTCCGTTACTGGGGACGCTAAAATCCAGTCCAGCAGCGTTAAGAGCCGGGCGGACGCAATTCATGGCCTGCCATTTGCCGAGGTCTATCTTTACTTTCGCCGTAAGCGTTTTGCGCTCGCCGTCCTGAGTTGTTTTCGTCCGCGTCAGCATTTGTTCGCCATCGATCGATATTTCGCTGTCGAGCGCGGCATAAGTGGCTATCAGCTTCAGTGCTATCAAAAGTGCGTTAGCTCCGCCGAGAATAGCACCCGGCTTGGAAGAGATCACGCCTTTACTTTCGAGATATCCGGTGAACTGACCAAAGCCGAGGCCCATTCCCGTGGCGTTCAGATCCAGGATCAAGCTCTCCATCTCGTTCGTAGTACACGGAGATTTTGGATCATCAGCAGTATTCGGTCGTCGCATTTCACCCACTATGCTTAGATCTGCGGCCTCCAGGAGATAGGGGCCGCGATAGTTCGCTCGGATGACATGGGATGACGAACCACCCAATACTCGCGGCTCAGGGATCTCCGCTTGCTGCGACTGTAGTTCCCGGCGTTTCGCGGCGAAATTCAGATCAGCGGCTAGGCGCGTCATTATCAGGGAGATTTGCACGACGTCCAGCCGCGCGTGTTTGACCTGGGCGTCGTTGAGCAGATCATACGGAGCATCAGCTCGCCGCCCGAGTTCGATGATGAAATGCGCCCAGAACCTGAGCGGTGCATGTTCGCTCTGCGTTGCCGCTCTAATACTCCGGACGATGTCAGCGGCGTTCGTTTCTTTTTTCCATTCGGGTACGATGAGTTCAAGACCGTCGCCGAACTTTCCCAGCCCGATCCCAACGCCGTTGCCGAAGCTGCGAGCCATTGCCGCTACCTCCCACGCGTCGAAAGCCATGCCTTGCCAGCCGCTTCTTTGGTAGTCGACGTTTCCGTCCGCATCGCGCACACCATAACCAGCCGCCTTCAACGCGGCTATCAGGGCCGCAGTCGAATGTTCATCGCGACGGCTGACGGCGTCAGCAAGCAGGGCAGCTTGCCCCTCGATAGTACCGGCCGGAACTGGAGCCGCGACCGGAAGTACACCCGTCCGATACGCATCGCCCATCTTCCGGCCGGCGTCAACCGTTGTGATCTTGCTTCCCACAGCTTTTTGATCCCCCGCCGGAACGGCCTTTCTGACCGCCGTTGGTGTCGCAGCGGGCGGCGCCCGACGCTTGCTCTGAGCGCTCGCCGTAAATACCCCGGCTAGAACCAGAGCAAGTGAGAAAAGTGAAAAAACTCGCTTAGTGAAACCTGTGCCCAGATATTGACTTCCCATCGATCCGTTTCCCGTCATTTTTTTAATCGCCCGCAAAAAGGCCTCAATCTCAAAGGCGGATAATCGACGAAAAGAGGATCACTTACGCAACGGGTCTCTGCACTTCATTTGTGAAGAGACTCGACTCGAAGAACCGATGCCTTCATGGATCGTTCAGTATTTTACGGGTTTAAGGATCAGCTACGACAGTACGAGCACAGACGGAATAAAAGATGGACGATCGGAAGTTAAGCTTATCTGTTGGAAAACAAAGGTTTGAAGTGCTAAGACTTTACGGCGCTAAGAGCGATCTGCATAGCGGCGGTTCTGGTTTCGACGCCCAGGTGCGTATAGATGGCTTCGAGGTGTTTATGGACAGTGCGATGGCTGATGCAAAGAATCTCCCCGATATCTCTGTCCGTTTTGCCGCGACTGAGCCAAAAGAGTATCTCAGCCTGCCGTTTTGTTAGTCCTAATATCTGGAAGTCGCTCGGCCCGGATTCTCTCGACTCCTCCAGTATCAGGAACCGTTCGTCGCGCTTTTCATCGAACATTATCGTGACGGACAATGTTGAATTTGGAAGATCAAGCTTTAGGGTAGATGGGACACGAGGGATTCCATTTTGGATCGTCGGATCGTTCTGTCTGATCCAACCAAGAAGAAGCTCGGGCAGTGTTCCACCATCGAGTGAACCATTGCCGAGGTACTTCTCGATTAGGGTCGTGCAAAAATGGCTGATGTAGAGGATCTTCAACTCACGATCAAGACTGACGACACCACAAGAACGTGTTTCCAGCGCGAAACTGAGATCATCGACCGTCGCGTTCAGTTCTTGCATCTTTCGACTGTTGCGAATTGCATTAGTTACATGCGGTACTAGTAAACTGAGCATTTCACGTTCTGTACTGGTAAAGTCTCCCCCACACCTGCTATACGCACAAGTTAGAATTTCGTTCGGCTGAGTGGAGAAGGCCGCAACGATTTGGTGATCGATTCCATAAATGCGGTAATATTCGTTGTAAATTGGAGTTTTCTTGAATTGTTCGAGTGAAAGAAGGTCTGAAATCGAGTGCACGCCCAACATGCGTTCGCCAAAAACTAATTTTGCAAAGGGATGATCGTGGGCAAGCTCGGCGAAGATGGCGAATTCCGACGCAGTGACAAAGCCGTCCGGAGCATAAGAATATTCCCCAGTATGAACCCCGCTCTCCGAGAAAAAATCGAAAGCAGTAATCTCCGAACCAAAAAGACGACGGGCCGAACTGAGACTGCGTGAAACAGTGGCAGACGGATCAACTTCGAAGTAGACTTCTTTGACGGCCTGAAGTAACTGATTCCATTCTCTGTGCCCGAGACTCATTAATGTTCAATTATCGAGTTTTTCGATTTCATTCAGTTCCTGATGGTACTAAGTGCGATCTGCATAGCGGCCGTTCTGGTTTCGACGCCGAGGTGCGTATAGATGGCTTCGAGGTGTTTATGGACAGTGCGATGGCTGATGCAAAGTATCTCACCGATGTCTCTGTCCGTTTTACCGCGACTTAGCCAAAAGAGTATCTCAGCCTGCCGTTTTGTTAGTCCTAGTATATGGAAGTCGCTCGGTGCCGCTTCTCTGGATTCCTCAAGTATCAGGAACCGTTCATCGTTTTTTTCGTCAAACATGATCGTGACGGACAGGGTCGAATTAGGAAGTTCAAGCTTTAATGCCGAGGGTACTCGAGGAATACCGTTATGAGAGAGCGGATCGTTCTGCCGTATCCAGCTGATCAGAAAATCGGGAAGAGATTCACCGTCACTCGTACCCTTTCCAATGTACTTTTCGATTAGTTTGGTACAAAAGTGGCTAATGTAAACGATCTTTAGTTCTTTATCCAAACTCACTATCCCGCAGGAGCGAGTTTCAAGAGCATTGCTAAGGTCCTCAACCGTAGAGGTTAGCTCCCGCATTTTCCTGCTGTTGTGTATCGCATTTCCCATGTGCGGTGCGATTAGGTTGAGCATTAGCCGCTCTTCCTCAGTAAAATTCTTTCCTCTACGGTTGGTAGTGCAGGTGACTAGTGTGCCTGGCCCGGTTGTTATGGGTACAAGTAATTGATGATGGACCGGAAAATGTCTGTAAAACTCATTGAATATCGCTCCGTTCTTGAAGTCCGACAGTGAGACATAATCTGAGGTCATCATCGCGTGCCGATGAGATCTCGAGAAAACATACGGCGAGAATGGATGCTCCGAAGCAAGTTCTCCGAAAACCGCATAAAGTTCCGGCGATATCGTACCCGGCGGATCGTGCCAGATATCTCCCGTATGAACGCCATCGTCCGTAAACGAATCGAACGCAATTATTTCACCCGGCAACAGCTGCCCGATAGACCCCAACGCTCGCTCGGGCAGCGTTTCAAGTGAAACGTCCGAGTACAGATTAGCTATCGCATCCAGTAAGCTTCGCCAATGCCGGTCCCTTAATCGCATGATAGAGACTCCAAATCGCTGAACGCTTAAATTCTTTTTGAGTTTTCCTATTAAACATCGAAACGATTTTGCCAGTCAATCCCAAAGGCGAAAATACGTAAAATTGCGTATTTACAATGCCTTATCGACCTAACTAGTCTTGTCCCAAAGGAACAAAACTAAAACGCATCGGCGGAGAACACGCGGTCACGAATACATCTTTCGGTTTATGAAAGATTCTGATGCGAAAATGCATAGCTTTACGGAAGTCCAAAATTACACGATGACGACCCTATAAAATACCCGTGGAAATCCCAAATGGAATTTGGAGGAACATGAAATGAAAAAGATAAATTCACTAATTGCTCTGCTCTCCCTTGTCCTCGTATTGATCGTCTTTTCGAATTGGTCAAATACGATCGCCTCACCCCCTGTCTCGCCGTGCCTCGGAACACCTACATTTACGCAAATGCCATCGGTGCCCGCACCCGGCACCTTCCAAGCGGGCCTCGCAACTGGCGATTTTGACGAGGACGGCCACCAGGACCTGGTTTTTTCGAACGCAACGACAACTCTTGTTTCGGTGCGACTCGGCGACGGAGCAGGTGGATTCTCCGGCTCTACTGACTTGGCAAACGTAGGAATACCGTGGGGTATTGCGGTCGGCGACTACAATGCCGACAACAACCTCGATCTCGCTGTCATGAGCAACGATAGTGGCTTTGTCCGAATCTGGTTGGGAGACGGAAACGGAAACTTCTCAGGCCCGACAGCGTACAACACAGGATCCGTTTTTCCGTCCAGCTTTGAGGCTTTCGACGTTAACCTCGACGGAAAACTTGATCTTCTCTCCGTGAACCCAGTATCAAACAGCATCACGATCACCTACGGCAACGGTGACGGCACATTCGCATCTCCGGTCTTTGTTCCGGCCGGAAGTTTCACAGCCGCCGCGACGGCGGCCGACCTGAACAACGACGGCTTTATCGATCTGGCATCTGCAAATTACTTCGGGAATTCTGTCTCCATCAGGCTCGGTGGTCCTGGCGGAACATTCTCCGCAGCGGCCGATGTGCCGGCAGGCTTGGGGCCAGGTTCGATCCGAGCGGCTGACCTGAACGGAGATACGTTTGTAGACCTCGTGGTGGGTAATCGCGACGACGACACGATCTCAATATTGCTAGGCGATGGGTCCGGAGCATTCACTGCCGCTGCCGCGGTACCTACGAACGATACTCCGTTAAACCTTTATCTCGGAGATCTCAACAATGACGGCAATCATGACATCGTTGCCGTCCCAGTAAACTCCAACGCACTGAATCTATACCTTGGCGACGGAAACGGTTTTTTCACGCCCCTCGTAGGTATTTTCATTGATTTCAATTCAGAACGAGCTACCCTCGCCGATTTCAACAACGACGGTACGCTCGATATCGCGGTCGCTAACCAATCAGGATTCTCGAATAGGATCATTGTCCATCTCGGCGGCTGCAGTGTGCCGCCGGACACGACCGCACCAACAACGGCCGCCTCCACATCCACGTTACCAAACGGTGCCGGATGGAACAACGCCGACGTCGCGGTTGAACTGACAGGTGAGGACAACCCTGGCGGCAGTGGTGTAGCTTCTATTACCTACACCGCAACGGGCGCTGGTGCGTTTGCTCCGGTCACGGTTGACGCGAGCAACGCGAACTTCAACATCTCGGCCGAGGGCGAAACGACGATCTCGTACTTTGCGACCGATGTGGTCGGGAATGTCGAGGTGACCAAGACCGTCACCATCAAGATCGACAAAACAGCCCCGAGCGTGTCGATCGTCACACCAGGTGCCGTAGATTACTTCATCAACGATGTCATCAACGCCAGCTATACCTGTTCCGACGGCCTGTCTGGAATTTTTTCCTGCACCGGAACCGTCGCAAATGGAGCTTCTATCGACACTTCTACCGTTGGCACGAAGTACTTCACCGTGGTCGCGACTGACAATGCTGGCAACCCCACTGTTTCCAGCATTATGTACAATGTGAAATACCGGGTACCCCTGACGAAGGACGAGTGTAAAAATGGCGGATGGCAAAACCTGACGCGGGCAGACGGGACGCCGTTTACAAATCAAGGTGACTGTATCCAGTATGTAAATACTGGCGGCTAGCTATATCCCGAATGGGGAATTCGATGACGAGACCGGTTAATGGTCTCGTCATTTTTTTAAGCACCGTCGCCACTTGACTATCCGCTGTAAGTGTGCTATTGTTGCGATATTGTTGCGTTTTGTTTCACGAAACCGTATGCAGCATGTTCTTTGACAACCGTCGCAAGATGGCTCACACGCGAGAGTGTCGTATCGTTTCGGCTTTGTCACGGGTCGGCTCACAAAAGTCAGTCGATTTGCACCTGTAGGACAATGTCATACAAAAAGTTTTTGAAAAGTTACGTTTTTCGGGCATTTTTTCTCCGTAAACTGTTGATATTAAGTGAGTTATTTGTCCCACGAGAGGCGTGGTACACCCGTGGGACACTCGGGACACTGCCTGTGACGTAAGTTTCCCAAGCTAAGTACTGGCAATGGTTTAGCGTTGTTCGCGGGTGAATATTGGCATGCACGGATCACTCGGTAGAATACAGGAGTTCGGGCGGATCGGCTTCGGGAAATTTGCATTTCGGAGCCTTGTCGGTTTTAATACTTGTTTGCTCTTACGAGCAAAATTTTCGCCGAAAAGGAGGTGAGCAAATAAATGGCATATATTAGCGTAAACAACAACGAATCTATTGAATCAGCATTACGTCGATTCAAGAGAAAGGTTATCAGTGAAGAGATCATCAAGGATCTCAAAAAACACGCTCACTTCATCCCGCCCAGTCAGAAGGCGAAGCTGAAATCGGTCAACGCTCGCAAGCGTAACCGCCGACGTTTCCGTCAGCAGCGTCCAATGGGTGGTGGCACCGGATCAGGTAACGGAGCGGGAGCTTCGCGTCCGCCGATGGGACAGAACAGGTAATAGAGTTGACTAAGTTTCAGAGTACCTAAGTTGCGAAGTTTATTGGGCTTCGTCGCCTCGGTACTCTGATTTTTTGTCAACCCTTGGTTCGAACTTCGAAACCTCGGAAACTTTGCAACTTCGCAACTTTCAGAACTTCGCAACCCAGTGATGACCAGACCCCGAATACTACTGACCAACGACGACGGTTACCACGCCGACGGCATTGTATCGCTTGAAGAAGGTTTGAAAGAGATCGGCGATGTTTATGTCGTCGCTCCCGAGTCCGAAATGAGCGGAGCCTCGCATAGTTTGACGCTCGCTCGCCCCCTTCGCATCCGCCAGCGGAGCGAACGGCATTGGACCGTTGATGGCACGCCGACCGACTGCGTCACGCTCGCCCTCAATCAGATCCTGCCGAAGGATGAGATGCCGCACATCTGCTGCTCGGGCATCAATCACGGAGCCAATCTCGGCGATGACGCAACCTATTCCGGCACGGTCGCCGGTGCGATGGAAGCGACGATCCTCGGTGTTCCCGGCCTCGCATTCAGTCTCGCGGTGACGCGTGAGCAGATCTTTGACGAATCGGTAAAGGTCGCCGTCGAGGTGACCCGCAAAGCTCTGGCGGACGGCATACCGATGTGGACCTTGCTAAACGTTAACGTTCCGAAAGGCGTGCCGAAAGGGTTTCGCATTACCAAACAGGGCTTTAAGGATGCACGGCCGAATATCACCGAACATCTCGATCCGCGTGGCAAGCTCTATTACTGGATCGGCGAGGTTCGGTCGGGTTTCCATGCCGAAGGCGGCACGGATTTCGAGGCGATCGATGAAGGCTACGTCTCGATAACGCCGATGCGAAGCGACCTGACCAACCACACGGCTATCGAACTGCTCAAGAATTGGAACACTAACTAAATGCAGGGCGCCGCACAGCCAAATCTTACCGATCGATACACGCTGCCTCGCCGCAACATGGTCGAGCGGCTTCGAGAGCACTATAAGATCCGCGACGAACGCGTGCTGGAGGCGATGATGCGGATTCATCGCCATCTCTTCGTCCCCGAGGCGATCGAGTCGCAGGCGTACAAAGATAATGCCCTGCCGATCGCATTTGATCAGACCATTTCTCAGCCGTTTATCGTCGCCCGCATGACCGAGCTGCTCGAATTGGACGGAACGGAGAAGGTGCTTGAGATCGGGGCAGGTTCGGGTTATCAAACAGCGATCCTGTGCGAACTAGCACGTAAGGTCTTCGCCATCGAACGCATCGACGGGCTTGCCCGTGAAGCGGAACAACGGCTCCGATACCTGGGCTATCGCAATTTTTCTCTCAAGTCCGGCGACGGCACAAATGGCTGGGATGCGTATCAACCTTATGACGCAATGCTGGTCGCGGCCGGCGGGCCGGAGATCCCCGTGCCGCTCGTCAGACAGCTAAAACCCGGCGGGCGAATGATAATCCCGGTTGGAACCGATCAACGTTCGCAGGAACTGATTCGCGTAACTCGTACCGAGAAAGGTTATACTCAAGAGAACTTTGGACCGTGTTCATTCGTTCCCCTCATAGGCGAACACGGCTGGATAAAATAGCGGGATCAAATAAATTTCAGGAGTTATTTTGTTTTGAAGAAGATATTCGACTATCTACGAAGGCTGAAAGCATGGGTCGAGGGCTACGCTGATAAACCGCACGCCGAGTGGGTGCTTTTTCTAATCGCCTTTACAGAATCGTCCTTTTTCCCGATCCCGCCAGACGTTTTGCTCATCGCAATGGCGGTGATCGTCCCGAAAAAGGCGTTTCGATATGCACTTGTTTGCTCGATCGGATCGGTTCTCGGCGGTATCTTCGGTTACTACATCGGCTGGGCATTTTTTGAGACCATCGGGCAGCCGATCATCCAGTTTTACGGAGCCGGGGGCCACTACGAAAACGTCAAGCAGCTTTACAGCGAGCATGCGTTCGTCGCTATCCTGTCAGCGGCATTTACACCGATACCATATAAGGTTTTCACGATCGCTGCCGGCACTTTTGAGGTTCCGCTGACAACCCTAGTGCTCGCATCGGTGATAGGCCGGTCGGCGAGATTCTTCCTGGTTGCGGGACTGTTTTACTTTTTTGGAGCACCGATCAAGAAGTTTATAGACAAGTATTTCGAGATACTTACGGTGCTGTTCTTAGTCCTTTTTGTAGCTGGATTTGTAGTGATACGGTTATTTGTTAAGAATTAAGCACTAGCGTTCTTTAACGTAAAGTCGCACAGTCTTGACTATCCCGCCACCGTGATCTACACTCAGGAGTTCAGCCAACGGGGCGTAGCGCAGTCTGGTAGCGCGCACGGTTCGGGACCGTGAGGTCGGAGGTTCGAATCCTCTCGCCCCGACCATTTCTTAAGTTAAAAGGCAAAAGGCGAAAGGCAAAACGAGATGCTTTTGCCTTTTGCCTTTTAACTCCTGCCTTTTCCTAGAACCGCAACCGATATCTGATCGTCAGATTCCGCCCAGGCCCGTCAATGCCCCAACCCGGAGCGCGGTGGCCTTTATCCGCGATGTTTTCGAGGTCCAGGTTCAGTTCGTGGCGTTCTCCGAAACGGTAGCCGCCGCGAATGTTGATGAGGCCATAACCGGGGATCGCCGCGAAAAGCGGCACAGCCGTATCGTTATTCGCCACCAGGACGCCGTTGATCACCGACCCGATCGGAAGCACCCGATTCTGCACCTGAGCAAGCGTCTCGCCAGTCGCGACCAAAATGCCGCCCGCCGAACCGCAGCCCCCCGGTCCCGGCGTCGTCAGCCCACGCATACAGGCTCCGCGACGAAAGAAGTTCTGTATCTGAGCCCGAGTTCTGGCTCCGCCGGTACGGCGGTCGCCAAGGTCGAGGGTCGATAGGCGATCTTGCCGCCCAGCGGCGTTTGCGTATGCCTCAACCCAAAAACGCTTGCCCGCCGGTTGATACCGAAGCCGCAGAAACCCGAACGGCGGCGGCATACCGCCTCCGCCAAGATTTGGGGGCAAACCGGTCGATCTGTCCGCTGAGAAAACGTAGGAGTTATTGCCCGCGACCGTCCAACTGCCTGTGAGGCGATAAGCAAAGTTAAACTCCGCTCCCTTCATCCGCGTGTCGCTAAAGTTTGCCTGGACAAGTACTGGCGAGGTCGAGGCGGGGACAAACACCGCTCCGCTAGCATTTTGACTGGCTACCGTTTGACTCCCCAGCCTTAGTCCAACCGCTCCTTGTGGAAGGATCAAAGTCTGGCGAACAATGCTGTCGCAATAGTCGACCGTGAAGCCTGTGACGTCAAATTCGATGCGGCTGTTTCTATATCTAAGGCTGAAATCGACATTATCGCTGATCTCCGATCGCAGAGGTGCTACCGCAATACCGGTCGAAACGGCAGTCGAGTCTGCGGTTGTTCCGACAGTCGCCCCCAGCCCCGCAACATCCGCAGTGGAAACCTGAAATCCAACGCCGACCAGGCCAAGGCCTCCGAGACTCGTGATATTCGGCGCTCGGAAGCCACGAGAATAGTTGACCGCGAAATTCAGCCCGTTCAGGATAGTCGCTGTCATTCCGATGCGTCCTGAAAAATCATCAAATCGAGCTGAGTCATCCGGGAAAAGCGATATGCCGCCTACCACAGGAGCGTCAGCCGCCCGTGAGCGGTAAGAGGCCACATTGTATCGAAGCGAACCACTCAGCCGCAGCCGCTCCTTGACTAGATCGAGAACGTCCTGCACATAAACGCCGGCAAGCTTGTACCTAGCACCGTTCGGCACACGCGGACGAACTATTGTGACTACACCGGTGTCGGGTTCGGTGCTGAATGACGGCGCGTTGACCCTGTCGTTGTAGTAGTCGCCACCGAGCAAAAATCGGCTACGCGATGTTTGCTTGTCAACGAAAAAGGCGAATCCATAGGTCGACGTGCGTTCTCGGTCATGAGTGATCGCTGCGAGCGGATTTCCTTGCCCGCCTTGGTTAATACGCTCTTCACGCTGACTGTTGTAAGAAACGCTTGTCGATAGATTGTCGAAAAATCCAAAACCCTGTTTGAAATATCGAACATATCCGAAATCCAGCATCAGATTGCGTAGATCTGCTATGAGATTGCCGTCGCCGCCCAAGAGTTGGTCGTAGCGCTTGCCGCCGTCCTGCTGACTGCGTTGGTAGCGAAAGCTAAAATTCTGATCGTCTCGCGGTGCAAAATTTGCATGAAAAGTTCCACCATATTGAGTAAAAGCCGTGTCAGGCAGCCTTTCAGATCCGATGATGTCGGAGGGCAGGCCGAGAAAGCGAGTTATCGCCGAATGGCTTTCGACTCCGCCGCCCGGACGAAGCGTATTTACGCGACGTCCAGCTATATTAGCCAACACGCCGTACCGCTTCGCTCCATAGCTAAGCAGAACGTTGCTGCCAAACGATAGATCGCTCGATCCGAAGTTAGTGTTTATCTCGCCTTGCAGTTTCGCCGGGTTGAATCCGAATCCGGGCTGACGCGATACGAGCTGCACGTTCCCGCCGAGTCCGTCGGATCCAAATTGTGCTGTATTTGGGCTTCGCTGGACCTCTACCGACTGCAGAGAGCTCGGTTCGTTCAGATTGAAAAAGGTGTTAATGCCGCCGCGCTGGGTTGAGTTCGTGTACCGTATCCCGTCGACGTAAACCCCGACCTCCGTCAGCCCACGGACGAGGACCGAACCAACCGTTGGGCTCGTCCGTTGCACGGATATGCCCGATTCTTCATCAGCGATCTGGGCGAGAACATTCGTCGTTCGCTGAGCGATGGCATCGGTCGAAACTAGGTTTAACTGTTGGGGTATCCTGTCCTTCTCGCCAACCAGGCCGGTTTCGGCCGTAACCGTTACCTGTTCGGCCAACTGGTTCACGGAAAGTACGATTTCGATCTCAACATTCGAACCATCTACGACCCTCACGACCTCGTTGCCATTGCTGAAGTTAACCCGAGAAACCCGGATGATAAAGCTGCCTGCCGCAAGCCTCTCAAAAGTAAAGCGCCCCTGATCGTTGGTCTGAGTAACTTTGATCGCTACCTGCTGAGCGTTTAGAACGCGAACTTCTGCTCCTCGGATCGCGGCCCCTGCCGCATCCTTTACTGTGCCTGCGATCGATCCTGATGTTTGACCAAGCAGCTGGCCAGCCGCACCGAATAGGCAGAGGAGACTATAAAACAAAGTTCTAAACATCAGCCCCAAGTCCCGCGTCCCGGTGCTTCTTAAAATTCTTCGGGCCATACCAAAGCCAAAAGCCCGTAATTGTAAACAAGGTAAGCGCCAAGCCCATTATGCTCGTATAGATCAGCTTGAAAATGCCGTCGGTACCCGCAAGATAATCCAGCACCGAGCCGTCATGTATATTCTCGATCAGATCGGCTGTTCTACGTTCCACGTGCAGCAACTCACCCGTGGTCGCATCGATCTGAAGGCCCCAATAGTCTTCGACGAAAACGAACTTTACAATCCCCTTGTCGGGCCTAACGTCGATGCGGTCTACTTTTGCCTGATAATCATCAGATATATGTTCCCGCGCATATTGAAGGGCTCGCTCCTGCAGCAGGTGCATCGGCATCCAGTTTTTCTGATCGGTCGATTTGCCCGCGTAAGTCTTTGCAAGCAGCACGCCTCCGCTGTTTTTCTTCCAACCAAGCAAGAGGCCAGTTACCGAGACGGCGAAGAAAAAAACGAACAATAAAGCCCCGGTTGTACGGTGTACTTTACGGCTTATCTTGAGGATCTCGGCCCGTTGTTTTTGCTTTTTATCCTTCAAGCGATGGAGTCGTTCCGGCACACCGAACACTATTAAATTTTTATTCGAAGATAGAGAAGTTTAATGCCCCGCGAATACTACTACCACGGGACGTTTTTGCTGATCACCTTACTCGGATTGGTACGTAGCTACGCTGGTCGGGGTTTCGTAGCAGCGAACCTTGTAAACACGTACTCGTTCGTCGGTGATCCTGGAATTTAGATATTCGTGGAAATATCGTGCCAGATTCTCTGCAGATGGGTTCAGTTCCTCGTCAAAAGGCGGCAGTTCGTTTAGATTTCGATGATCAAGGTACTTTACGATCTCGTCCGCCGCCGATTTCAAGTCGCCAAAATCGATCAGCAACCCGATATTATTCAGTTCCTCGCCCTGTGCAAATATCTCGATCTTGTAGTTATGGCCATGAAGGTTCTCGCACTTCCCTTTGTATCCGCGCAGTTGATGCGCGGACGAAAAGTTGCGTTCGATCATGACTTCAAAAAATCCTGGCATAGAAATGTTCCAACTATCTGTTGTACACGAAGCAAAATTCTATCATTAAACTTGGAGTAAAACGCCCTTACCGTTCAGGTGCAGATATCATTCGGCGAGCGGCGCGTTCTTTTCAGAAATGTCTTTAGCGATCCCGCTATCAACATTTCGAACATGAAGATCGCGTTGTGGGAATGGTATCTCTATTCCCGCATCGGACAGGGCATTACTGACGGCGGTTACAAGGTCACTCCGGATAGTCACCCAATTGTCGGAGTTTTCCGTCCAGGCACGAAGTTCAAAATCCAGTGAGCTTTCGCCGAATGCGAGGAATAACGCACGGGGCGGCGGATCTACTAGTATATCCTCATTCGCATTTGCGACGGACCTTAGAAGTTCAAGCACCTTTTCAGGTTCCGTTCCGTAGGCGACGCCGACCGGAACGTCGAGGCGTCGCTTTTCATCCGACATTGTCCAGTTCACAACTTCTTCTGATATCAGCTGACTATTAGGGACTATCACGTCTGAACCGTCGACTTTTCTAAGTACGCTCGCACGCAGGCCGATCTGGCTTAAAGTTCCTATCTGTTCACCGATCTGCACGGTATCGCCAACCTTTACAGGACGCTCAAAAAGCAGAATGACACCGGACACAAAATTGTTGATGATGTTCTGCAATCCAAAACCGACGCCAATTCCCACTGCTCCGGCGATGATCGCAAATTGAGATAGTTCAAAACCGAGTGCGGCTATCGCGATGAGCAACCCCAAGGTCAGAACGACGTAGTGGACCATCGTCGAGATAGCGTAGGACACCCCAGTACCGACATCAACGCGAGGGAACACATCCTCTTCAAGGACAAACCGAATAAGACGAGATGCCATAATTGCGAGCCAGATCGCAATAATAAACGCAACAACGTGACCGAGCGTGAGAGTTATCGAACCAAGCTTGAGTTCGGCTGAAAGAACATCCGTTAAGAACGAAAAAACCAGGTCACGGATCGAGAATAGGGTAAGTGCGATGAGGATCCAGAAGATCACGCCGAACCACCGGATGACCTGCCGAACACGGCTTCTGATCACCTTTCGTTTCGTCTTAACCATTCCGAGCTCGGACAAAGGACGTACCCTGAGGGCAAAGATCGTCAGCCCGTCGAGCACCTGGGCGGCGGTATAAATGATCAGGGCCGCATAAATACTGCGAAGTACGCCATTCCCGATGATGTTTGACAGGTTTACAGCCCCTACCAAGTTTGCGACGAAAGCAGCTGCAAAGATAGCAATGGCAAATGGAGCTATTCGTTGGAGCGTCTTAAAAAGGCCCCAATTCCCGGCAGTTATGCGCCCGGCGAGCCGTTTCGACCTGTAAAGAATAACTAATAGCAAAACCGCTGCTAGCATTTCTGCCAAAAAGAGTATTCGCGACAGGATCGCTATTCCGTCCAGTATCTCGCGCACGCGGTCGAAGAAATAAAATCCAACGAGCACGCAGACAATGTGAAAGATCAGCCTGTCGACGATCCGCCGGAGAATGACTACGACGGGGATCATTGCCGCGGCCCCTAAAAAGATCGTAAGTAGCTTAGGAGCCTGCGGATAGATCACGCCCGACAGAAATATAGAAAGAACAAACCCGGCGGCGATCGGATGTCTAAAAATATTTGAAGCTTTTTGAACCTTTGAATCTTGTTCAGCAAATGCGGAAATACGGCCTCGCACCCAGGTAAACGCAGCAATGAAGATCAAAAGAACAACGGCATGCAAAATAAATCTTTCGCTATTTGCGGCGGCATAATCGCGAAAAGCGATCGTCCGTTCCGTCATCGTATCCGCGATCTGGTTGGAGATACTTCCCGCTTGGGGATCAGAGCGAAGCCCCCAAATAGCCGGTTCTTCGCGAGCGAACAATGTCGAAAGTAAGATCGTCCGTCGATCCTTAATGGCAGTTTGAGCCGCCGCAATGCGTACATCAAAGTCGCCAACACGTGATTGCAATGTGAGGAGTTCTGATCTGCGATCCTCGCTCGCCTTTTGGGTCGTTTCGATCGTACCGATCGTATCGCGAACACGCTGCAGCAGCTCTTCAGGCACTCTTTCCGTCGGTTCCGCCTCCGCGTTTACGTTCGTGGCGGGCGACGCCGTTAGAGCCCCGAGCGATCGCTGCCAAAGGGCCTTCATCACTCGAAGTTCCTCGACGATCTTGTCGAGATCGGTCACCTGACGGGAAAGGCTCGCCCTCCAACCGTTAACTCTGTTGGCCGGAGTTCGCCACTCGGCCTCCAAACCATTTACTTCATCCAAATTGGGACGCCCAGCCAGAATTGTGTTGGTCTTTGTATAAAGGGCCTCCAGCTCGGTCGTCAATTGCGGCACTGCCGCACGGATCGCAATATTTTGAGGAGTCTCGCGAAGAGAGTCCTGTATCGCCTTCAGACGAGCCGTTACCATTTCTTCCTGAGCAAGTATTGCCGATGGCGGTATCGGCGTCGCCGCTGGGGTTGGGGTTGGGGTTGCCGCGTTCGAGTTTGAAGCTGGAGATTGCGCAGCGGCCGGGGTGCACCACGTCAAAAGCAGAAAAACCGTCGTGAAAACGAAGAAGCCCGTTAAAAAACGGGCACTTATGGAATTCGTCACAATCATTCGTCTCCTCTAAGTATAAAGACGGGATGCGAAAATGGGAAATCAGAAGCTACTGCAGAAGCAGACGTCAATCACTGCGTCGGCTCTCAAGGGCCGTCTTTACGTCCGCTATCTCGCCTGTGATCCTCATTCTCGGGAGACTCGCGAGGAAGTCGCGTCCGTAGCCCTTGGTTCGAAGACGAGGATCCAGGATGGCTATTACACCTCGATCCGTTCGGCTGCGGATGAGGCGGCCGATTCCCTGTTTTAATGAAATTATGGCTTGGGGAACACTATAGTCAAAAAAAGAGCGGCCGCCGTTTTCGTCGATAAATTTGCTTCGGGCCTGCACGAGCGGGTCGGTCGGAACGGCGAATGGAAGTTTGTCGATAATTACGCAGGAAAGCTGCTCGCCTCGTACATCGACTCCCTGCCAGAAGCTCGATGTCGCGAAAAGCACCGCATTTTGTGTCGAGCGAAACTTGTCGGTCAGCCCGGTTTTCGACATCGTCCCTTGAAGCAGGCACGGGTAGGCTACGCGCGAGGATACGAGTTCAAATAAGGCAGTCATCGACGAATTGCTTGTGCAAAGAACGAATGCCCGGCCATTCGTTGAGTGGAGTATCTTTACGATCTCGGCAGCCGCCATCTGCGTAAACTCAGGCGAACGCGGATCGGGCATCGATTTTGGCAAATAAAGGAGTGCCTGATCCTCGTAATCGAATGACGAGGGAGCTTCGAGCGAGTTTGTTTTCCCAGCCGCGAGACCAAGGCGGTCACGGATAAAATTAAACCCACCGTTCGTCGAAAGAGTAGCTGAGGTCAGGATACAGGTGTCGATCTTGTTGAACAGCTTTTCTCGCAGAAGCTCGGAAACGTCGACCGGCGACGCCTGTAAATACGTGCCGCGACCCCGACGTTCGAGCCAGTAGACAAAATTATTGTCCGACTGCTTAACGATAAATCCGAGGTCAAACCGCGTTTGGCGGATCCGCTTAACGACACTGTCCGCCTCGGGGATCTTATCGGAATAAACGTCGATATCGGACTCCAGCCGTCCGAGAGCGTCATCGAGAGCAGCGTAAATATCACCGAGAGCACTTGGCCGTTGCTCACCGTCATGGCCGCGGAGCCAGAACGCATCGGGCGTCAGCGGAAATCGTCCTTCCTGCCCGCGAGCCTGCGTAAACCGTGACCAAAACTGCTCCGAAAGGTCGGCGATGCGTGCCGACGCTCTCATTATCGTCGTGTTGAAGATCGCGTCCGTGATCGGCAGCGACCCGGCATCATGCACCAGTTCGTCAACACGGTAATTCGAAACCTGAAACCCGAAATAGTCGGCCGCTATGTCTTCGATCAAATGGGCCTCATCAAAAATGACCGCGCCGTAATCCGGCAGGACCTTTCCAAACTGATTGCCGCGAACGTTTAGATCTGCGAAAAACAGGTGATGATTGACGATGACGATGTCTGCATTGTCCGCCGCAGTACGCATTTTAGTTATAAAACACGGCTCATAATCAGGACATTTTTGACCGATGCACGTTTCTGCCTTGGCATTCATTCGAGGCCAGAATGAGAGATTCTCGGGCAGGAAGGTCAGCTCGGCTCGGTCACCCGTCTTCGAATCGCGCGACCACTCGACCACCTCTCGGAAATATTCCACATCTCCGACCCCGTCAAGCACCGGCTGATCGTGACTTTTATGAATTCGATAGAGACACGCATAGTTCGAACGGCCCTTCATGTAGGCTGCTGAAAATTTCTTTGGGAAGATCTTCTGGAGCAGCGGAATGTCCTTTTCCATCAACTGTTCCTGCAGATTTTTTGTTCCTGTCGAAACTATGATGCGTTTTTTTGTGCGGATCGACTCGTTTATTGCCGGTATCAAGTACGCGAGTGTTTTGCCCGTTCCCGTTCCCGCTTCGACGATCAGGTGCTTTTTGTCGACAAACGACCGCGCGATCGCCTCGGCCATCCGGACCTGTCCCTCGCGATACTCGTAACTGTCGTGCAGACGCGCGATAGGCCCGTCCGGCCCGAATAGCGAGCTGTCGAAATCTGTTGTAGCGGACTGTGCTTTCTCAGCGGTCATTTGCGTAATTACAACAACAGTTCCGTAACCTGGGGGCTTTCGCACGGAAACGTCATTTGCAATAATTATCTTAAGTTGTTTAAGCAGAGAGTTCGAAACCGTTCCCGGACTTTTTGCATCAAAAGGGCAGTAACTTGAAAGGGGTTGGTTAAATGCAAGCTGGTTTTATTCTCCGCAACGGGCGAAAGCTTATCCTATTTGTCGTGATCGCAGCGATCGCTTTGGGCGGATCTTGGCTATCGAATTCACCCGTCGAAGCGGTTCACGCTCCGAAGTCCCGCAAGACTTCGCTGCCAAACTACGACATACGTCTCGACAAGCACGCGATGGAAACTATTGTTTCTTACCGCACGAACGCCGGCAAAATGGCATACGACGTCGCAGATATTCGAGACAAAATGGCCCGCGGCGAAGATCGTCTGCGAGAAAAGGTCCCTACGCTCAAGGTCGAATACAGCCATGAACTCAAGACACCCGAAGTGATCGCCCCTGACGTCAAACAAGGTAAGGCCTTTCTTTCGCGATCAGCTTCATCTGACCGGACCTCGAGCCTGAAGAGTTTTCTCTTAGATAACAAAGAACTTATCGGCTCCGACCCGGCGTCGATCCAAAAACTAAAAGTCTTTTCGAACTACACAAATCCCGACGGAAAATTGTCGTTCGTTGAGCTCAATCAGGAGATCCATGGCATTCCTGTTTTCCGAGGCGAGGTAAAAGCAGGCTTCACGCAGGCTGGCGAGATCATCCGCGTTATCAACAACCTGGCTCCTGACATAGACGAGGCTTCGGTCTCAACGGATTTCGGCGATCCGCTGACTGCGGTCCGAGGGGCGGCGAGGCACATCGATAATTTGGGTTTAGCGGTTGCGGATCTCGCGCCCGACAGCAAGCGTTCGGATGATAAGAAAGTGGCTTTTGGCGAGGGCGATTTCGTCCCGAAGGCGGAAAAAATTTACTTCCCAACCGAACCGGGTGTGGTAGTTCCCGCGTGGCGAGTACTAATCCCGGGCCGTTCCGAATCGTACTACGTCGTCGTCGACGCGACCTCGGGCACGATGCTCTGGAGAAAGAATCTGACCGAGCATCAAACACAGCCGGTCACGTACCGCGTTTACGCAAATCCGAACGCGATGGTAAATATCGCCGACAGCCCTTTCCCGATGACGCCGGGGCCGTCGTCGCCGAATGGCCAGCAGGGCATGGCGATCCCACGTACGCTCGTTACGCGCATTGGGAACGAGCCGCCTTACGCCTTTAACAACCTTGGCTGGATAACTGATGGAAATAATACGCTTGACGGCAATAACGTTCAGGCCGGCCTTGACCGTGAAGCTCCAAATTTTGGCGATCTTGATGCGAACGCGATCGACCCTAGCAGCATTCCGGTTGGTTCGCCGAATCGCGTTTTTGATTTCCCGATAAATCCAGCGATCCCGACAAACCCGGCTGACAATTCCGGCGATCCTCCTCTGCCGACGGGCCAAAATCCGCAGGAATGTCTCGAAGAAGGAACCAATGCCGTTCCGACCAACTTTCAGCGAGCCGTAACGACGCAGCTCTTTTATATTAGCAACGTATTTCACGGCGAGATGTATCGTCTAGGGTTTACCGAAGCTGCCAGGAACTTTCAGCATGACAATTTCGGCCGCGGTGGGCTCGGCGGCGACCGCATTTCGGCGCAGGCACAGGATTGCAGCGGGATAAATAACGCCAACTTCAGCACGCCCGCCGACGGGCAACGCCCACAGATGCAGATGTACATCTGGCAGAGCCCTAACCCCGACATCGACGGCTCGCTCGACGCTGACGTGATCATTCACGAGCTCGTCCACGGACTCTCGAATCGACTCCATGGAAACAGCACAGGACTCACGCTCGATATAGCCCGCGGCATGGGTGAGGGATGGTCTGATTTTTATGCCCATTGCCTGCTGAGCGAACCCACGGACCCGATCGACGGAATTTACACCATCGGCGGCTATGATACCTATCTGTATCAAACTGTTGGATTTAACAACTACTATTACGGCATCCGTCGCTTCCCCAAGGCGATAATGACCGCGGTCGGCGGTCCGGAAGGCCGGCCGCACAATCCGCTTACTTTTCAGGATATCGACTCAACCAAGATCGACATTGCAGACGGAGCTTTCAACCCGCGATTCAATGGGACGGCCGATCAGGTACACGCCATTGGTGAGGTTTGGTCGAGCGCACTGTGGGAGATCAGGGCCCGCATGATCCAGCGGCTCGGTTGGGAAGTCGGCAACCGTCGTATTTTGCAGTTCGTAACGGACGGCATGAAACTCGCCCCGCTCGGGCCGACGCCAATCAGCGAACGCGATGCGATCATCGCCGCGATCTTTGCAAGCGGAACCGAGGCCGACCTTGCTGATGCCTGGGCGGGCTTTGCGGTTCGCGGCATTGGCGCCGGAGCGAGTGTCGACGCCCTTGGCGGCATTAGCCTCGGTGGTACAGGTACGGTTCGCGTAACCGAATCGTTTGACCTCCCAAACATCGCTCAGTCACCCACGATCACCGTCAGCGACGCACCCGGCGATTCGGATGGCTACCCGGAACCAGGCGAATCCGTCTCGATCGCAGTACCGCTGACGAATTCCACCGGGCGTACCGCAACCGGGGTTTCCGCTCAGATTGTAGGCGGTGCGAGCGGTGATTACGGCACTTTGTCCGGCATCTCGAGTGCAACCCGCCAGATCGGTTACACGATCCCAACCGGCACGCCGTGCGGCAGCGTGATCTCCATCACGATCAATGTCCAGAGCAGTCTCGGCCCGGCGACTTTTACGCGTTCGATCTTTGTCGGTCGCCCGACGGCAACCGCAACCTCGGAGAATTTTGATGCTGTTACCGCTCCAGCACTTCCTAATGGCTGGACCGCGGTGGCGGTTCAGGACGGTATAAACTTTGAAAATATAGGAACTTCTGCCGATTCTTCGCCCAATGTGATGTATGCCCGCAACCCGACGACCGTCGGCGGCGGCACTGATCTGACAGCTCCACCGGTCTCGGTTACCTCGGCAACGGCAACGCTAAGTTTCAGAAACAGCTATAACACCGAACGCGACTGGGATGGAGGCGTGCTCGAAATTTCTATCGCTGGAGGACCGTACCAGGATATTCTTGACGCCGGCGGAACATTTCTTCAAAACGGCTACAACCGGTCACTCGGCGGCGGCCGCAACAATCCGATCGCAAGCCGTCCCGGCTGGACCGGTAACTCAAATGGGTATCTAACGACAATAGTTCAGCTTCCCGCCGCTGCCAACGGCAAGGTCGCGAGACTCCGATGGCGGTTCGGGGCCGATGATAACACAGCTGGCTCCGGCCCTGATCCCGGCTGGCGTATCGATAGTATCAGCATGACCGGAGCCGGATTTGTGACCAACTTCGCCTGCGAGGCGTCGCCTGCACCAGTCTCGATATCCGGCCGAGTGCTTACATCTTCGGGCATCGCTCTCAGAAACGCCGTCGTTACGTTGACGGACGGAAACCTTGCTCAGCGACGTTTCACGACCGGTTCGTTCGGGCTGTTCAGCTTCGATCAGATAGCCGTTGGGCAGACCTATACGGTCAGTGTCGCTTCGAAGCGATTCCGCTACGCCCCGCGGATCTTGAATATTACCGATAGTGTGACGGGTCTGGACTTGATCGGACTTGAGTAGATGTTAAACTTTGTTTTTTATGTAGCTTGACTTGGTGTGCACACAGGCAATATCCTGAAACAAGTCACAATTTATCAAGACTTTTTTTGTCTGACCGGCGTCAAAAGGTCACGCATTTGCTCAGTATTTCGAACGAGGTGGTTGATATGAACAGGATCGTTACCGGCCGGACGGCCATTATCAAGCTTTTTGCCATCGGTCTTGTCGTAACGCTCTTCACTGTTTTGTCGCTCGTTGGTACGCGGGAAAAGGCGGCCGCCTCTGCTTTCGGCCCGTCTCCGACCTTCACCAATGCGCCTGGCGAGTCGAACTGCACGGTTTGTCATGCCGATTATACGTTGAACGAAGGCGACGGATTTGTTGATATCATTGGAGTTCCTTCCAATTACACGCCGGGCCAACCGGTCACCATTACCGTCAGAACTGAACAGGCGAGTGCTGTGATCTATGGATTCCAGTTGACTGCGATCGATTCCACGGGGCAAAAAGTGGGCGTTTTCAGCGTTCCGGTGCAGAGTGAGAAACGAGTTCAGATACTGCAAGGCGTAGTCGGCGAAAATCTGCTCCGCGAATATGCCGAACATACATCCGCCGGCCTCACGAACGGCCAGTTTGGCTTCAATTCGTGGGATTTTACCTGGACAGCCCCGATGCAGCCTGCCGGGAGGGTTGATTTTTACGCGACGGCAAATGCCGCCAATAGCGATGGCGGGACGGGCGGAGATTATATCTATTCCGATACGACATTCTCGGTCCCCGCGACCGCACCTGTGTCGATCGGCGGCCGTGTCACCACGCCGAGCGGACTGGCCCTTCGTAATGCAAAAGTGATCCTGACCAGCCCAAATGGCGGTCAAACTTTTGCAACAACGAGTTCTTTCGGCATCTACAGCTTTGCCGGAGTGCCGAGCGAAGCTGAATACACTATTAGCGTTCAGTCAAAACGATACCGCTTCGCCCCGAGGATTTTGACACCGACCGGGAATTTGACCGACATCGATTTTGTTGGGCTTGAATAAAGCCTCGAACAATAGGTCGGCACATCCCTTGGCGACCGATCGCAATCCAGTTTTTTGGATAATCTCAGAGATCTATATCAGGCCATTGCCGCTTGCAGCTCTATTTGCGGAGAAGTTTACTTCTCCGTATGGATCGGGAGCATTGAGATCGGCGGGTCGCCCCCGCTCTGTACTGGTTCCGTGTCGTTCCGTGTTTTCAGTGGTCCGCTTCTTAGGATCTTGACCACGGAATGCACAGAAAAGAACGGAACAAGACCGAAGAATCGCTCTTAAAGCAGTTGCGGCTCGCATCTTCCGCGACTGAGAAACTTTTCAAACATCCTCCATATAGACGGGCAAGCCCGAATAAACTAGCTATCTCCATCAAGAAAAAAGCCCGGCCGATGTGTGAACATCGGTCGGGCTTTCCATTCGGAAGAAACAAAGCTAAGGGCTATTCTTTCGGCTTGATCGGTCCTGCAGGCGATTCCGGGACTCCGAGTCCTGGAGCCTGAAGAATTACCGGTCCAGGTGTCGCGGCCGGGGTCGGCAGCGAGTTTGAGGTCGGGTTGCCCATGGGGACAGGCTGCGAGATAACTCCGCCGCGAGGTGCCGTTCCCGGCTGCACCTGAGCATTGTAGTCAGGACGCGTGATACGCGGGGTTATAAAGAACAGGATCTCGTTCGTATTGCGGATAACGCCTTTCCTCTTGAACAGGTTACCAAGGATAGGGATGCTGGCTAACCCAGGAGTACGGTCCTGATTCTCACGTTCGTCATCAAAAAGTACGCCGCCGACGACCGTTGTTCCGCCATCCGGAACTGTTACCTGAGTGCTCATGCTCTGCGTGTTGATCGCCGGAGCAGCACCAATAGCAGCACTCGTTGCCGAGCTGTTTTCTGCGACCACATTAAGAATGACCGTTCCCAGATCGGTGATCTGCGGGGTGATCGAGAGGCGAAGCGGAACTTCGACATACTCGGTCGTAGCGATGACCGCGTTGCCACCGCCTTGTCCGCTGCCGCTGCCGGGCTGAATGGTCACAACTGGGATCTGCGTCGAATTCTTGATCTCGGCAGGTCGATTGTTTAGAGCGGTTACTCGCGGGGTAGCGATCACCTTGACCTGGCCTTTCTGCTCACCGGCACTGATCATTGCGCTTATCTGAGCTGTACCGAAAACGCCGGTCGTCAGGCCGATCGCCGTATTCGCGATCCTCGAATAGAGGTCGTTACTAATCGTCGGATTTGGGATCAAGCCTGTGTTTGGAACCCCAGTCGGCGTGTTTGGCAGGGTGCCGCCGCCGAGACCGCTTCCACGGGCTCCGGTTAACAGAGCTGTCAACTGAACACCGATGTCGCGGCTAAAAGATCTTGAAGCAACGACGATCCGAGCTTCGATCTCAACCTGCGGCTCGGGCTGGTCGAGTATGGCGATCAACTGCTTGACCGCTGCGACGTTAGCAGGAACGTCCGTGATGATCAGCGAGTTGCTACGCGAGTCGATCTCGATCGAACCACGACGCGAAAGCCTTCTTCGGATGATCGGGAGCAGGCCATCACCACCTGTGGTCGATGCTGCCCCGGCGCCTGATCCTGACGACATCGCGTTGCTCGGACCACCGGACTGCGAACCGGCTCCGGCTGAGGTTCCGCTGGTTGTCTGCCCCGGCCCCTGCGAGCCGGCTGCCGTTGCATAGTTCAAACGGATCAGCTCGGTTACGAGCGGCGAGGTGTCGATCTGGTTGTTCTGACGCTCGCGAAGAAGTGCTCCCTCGCTAGCGAGAACTCCGGCACCGGCAACGCGGAGAATGTTGCCGTTCACCTGAACGCCAAGCTCCTGTGCCTGCAGGATCGAGTCGAGGGCGATGTTCCATGGAACGTCTTTGACCTTGACCGTCACCGGCGTTTCCTTGACCGATTTGTCGATCACGAAATTGATACCGTACTGGTCGGTTATATAGTTGAGGATCTCTCGGACGTCGGCATTCACAACGTTTAGGTCGATGACTTCGCCGACGAATCCTGGATCGCCGTACATTTTACCCTGCGACTGCGGATCAACTCGTTGAGCCGCGATCGAGAGAGCAAAACTCGTGACTATTGCAATAGCGGCAACGACCTTGAGGGCCGCGACGCGTGTTTTGAAAAGGGATTTCATTGTTTCCTCCGTATCTGGGTCAATCGTTTCTTTTTTGAAAGAATCGAAACTGTGGGAATATGGGATCGCTAGTTCTTCTTAGCAGTTTTGGCCGGCTTCTTTGCCGATTTGACCGGCTCTTTCGGCTGCTCCGCAGGCTGCGAGTTCATCTCGTCGACCGGCGAAAGGAATGGATTTGTCGGGGGCTTGACCGGCTGGCCGGCCGTGCTCGCTGTCTCGACCGGCTTCTCGGCCGGCGGCGGTGCGGCAGCCGTAGTGGCGGCAGGCTCGCCCTTGGAACTCAAAGACTTGATGGGCTTGTTCTCGACCGATGCCACGAACTTCCCTTCACCGACCTTTGTCACCTTTCTAAAGACAAGTCGGTTTTCATCAACGGCGACCAACTGGCCGTCAAAGAATTTTTCGCCCGGGTATATCGTGTATGAAAGCTTGATCGGCATTGCTTCGACGATCGCTGCGTAGCCACGCGGCGTTTTGAAGATGCCTGAAACTGACATTTCGTTCAGCGTCAGCACGCTCGTGACCTTCGGCAGCGGCTGCCCGTTAGCGGCGGCCTCTTCACGCATCCGCTTGAAATACTCGATCCGAGCCTCAACAGTCGGCGGCGTGTAAACAAAGGCTGGCTTAACGACCTTGACCGGCTTCGGTTTCGGCGGCGGTGCCGGAGCCTTTGGCTTCATAAAGCCCGGCTTTTGAAACGGGTCACGCTGGGCACTGATCTCCGAAAAGGTCCCGCTTACTGTGACTAACGCAGCGGCGAACGCAGCGATGCTGACAAAGCGTTTGAGTGTCGATATGTTGATCATGGCTTTTCTCTTTGGTTAACTCTTGTGGGATCGAACCTTATTTGGCGGGTGCAGCTGCGGGAGGGGCAGCGGTCTGAACTGCCGGCGGACGTGGACCAGCCGCAGCTGGTGCTGCTCCTGGAACCGCGGGCTGTCCGGGCACCGCAGGTGCTCCGGGTGCTCCAGGAACCGGCGGTTTCGGATTCAGGTCATTTGGCCCGGCATAATACGCGGTCAGCAGAAACTGTGCCCGGATCGTCTTCGCGTCCGTCTGCTTCGGCAGCTGATTTATCTTGAAATCAGTGATCGAAACGATACGCGGCAGCTTGGCCATGGCGTCAAAGAAGGCTCGCAGATTTGTAAAATTACTGTCCACCTCGACCTCGACCGGCTTGGCCATGATCGAATCCTGATTCGTTTCATCACGCGGGTTGAAACGCATGACCGTCAGGCGGGAGCTGTTCGCGGTGTCCTGCAGGCCCTGAAGAACGTTAGTGATCTCTCGCTGTTCAGGCAGGAGAACCTTCAGTTCTTCATATTCCTCCGACTTGCTGGCGTAAAGAGCACGAAACTCATTTATTCGCTGCGTCGCGACACGAGCCGCTTCATTTTTTGCCTGCAGCTGCGCTACCTGGTCCGAGATGGCTGCCGTTTCGGTGCGAATGTCGGCCGTGTAGAAATACCACACAGACGTATAGAGCAGGGCCGCAACGGTGACGAGCAACATCAACTGGAAGTGCCACTTTAGATTTTTGATTTTCTCTAACATTTCGTTTTCCTTTAATTTTGCTTATCTGCCGATCAGTTCTTTGCGACTTGCGGTGGTGCACCTTGCGGAGCTCCGCCGGCGGCCGGCCCGGATGCCGAGGCTGTCGTCGGGTTTGTACCGTTGTTGGCGCCCGCCGCTTTCTCAGGCGTGTATGCAGTGCGAACCTTGAAATTCACGATCGCCACCTTCGGACGCTCGCCATTTTCGCCAGGTTTGGGCTCTGGGGCGTTCTCGTTGGTGATCTCGTTTCGAGTCGTTTCGATACTAAGATTTGTGAAGAGGCCATTCGAGAATTCCAAGCTGCGGCCGAACTGGGTCACCTGGGCTTCATCCGGGGAACTTCCCGAAACGACGATACCGTCTTTTCCTTGTTCGATGCTCTCCAGATATAGGCCCGGGAACATCGCGATGCGTTCACGCATCGCGTCGAGTACCGCCTGCGGCCCGGCCTGTGAGGCTCTCAGTTTTTTGATCGCCTCGATTCGGGCATCGATGCCGGCGATCTTGCCTTCAAGCTCTTTCTGCTCGGCAATAACGACGGCCAGTTCGGCTTCGATCGTCTTCTGCTCGGCGAGCTGGCGTTCGGCCTCGGTCTTTGCCATCTGCGAACTAATAACGTCCCATCCGACTACCGCGGCAAGCAGTACCATTACGACGACCGACATGAGCGCCAGGCGTGAATTCGGGCTTGAGATGGTGCGATCCACCGCAACGACGGTGCCGTTCTGTCTCTCGGTTACGGAATTGAGTAGGTTGATCTTGATCATGTTGGTTACACTCCCCTTACTGCCAAACCGACGGCTACGGCCATTTCGGGCACGATCTCAGCAAGATAGTCGGGGTCGAATTTCTTTCCATCGACCTTAATGTTGCGAAACGGGTCTAAGATCTCGACTGGCAGTTCCAGCCGATGCGAAAGCTCCTGGGCAAGGCCAACCAGCTTCGATCCGCCGCCCGAAATAAGTATCTTTTGCACAACCGTTTCATTGTCCTCGGTCGTTGCCCGATAGAAATCGAACGTTTTCTGGATCTCCATCGCTACGACCTCGGTCACGTTGTTCATTAGCGGCTCGATTGACTTTTCCTCGATGCCGTCAACCGCATCGACCACGCCGCGTTTAACGGCTTCGGCCTGCTGAAAATTGAGTCCGAGGCTTCTCTGAAGCACGTCGGTGAACTGGCTGCCGCCAACAGTAATGTCACGCGTAAAGAGCGAACGCGTTCCCTTGACGATGTTCACGTTCATCGTGGAAGCACCTATATTAAGGAGCGTCACGACCTGATCGTCTGTCGGGTTGTAATTGACTTCGTAGCAGTTCTGAAGGGCAAAAGTGTCAACATCGATCACGACCGGTGTCTTTCCGGCCAACTGGATCGCCTGTTTGATATTGTCGATGCGCTCGCGTTTGCAAGCTGCGATCAGGACGTGTGTCGAGTCAGGCGTTTCGGCGGTCACCTGATAATCGAGGCTGACATCAGCGAGATCGTATGGGATATGTTCCTCAGCGTGCCAGTCGATCGATTCTTCAAGTTCTTCGCGGGTCATCGGCGGAAGCACAATGTTCTTAAGAATGACCGAGTGTCCGCTAACGCCGGTAACGACATTCGTCGCCGTGACCTGATGGTTGTTGCAAACACTCTGGATAACGTCGGAAACGACGTTCAGCTCCATGATCTGACCGTCGATGATCGTGTCGCCCGGCAGATTCTCGAATCCGAGGCTTACTAGATTTAAGTTATTCAGCTTGCCTTCGAGTTCGACCATCTTGATCGAGCTGGAACCGATGTCCAAACCGGCAACGCTTTTCTTTTTACCGAACATTATTTTTTGCTCCTTGAGTTAGCTTCGCGACCGAAGCTGTCTTTCTTCGAAAAGTTTTCTTTTGTTCCCAACCGATCAAATGCGTGTTTTGATTCTGAAGGTTTTGCCACCAGCCGATAGACCGAAAAGTAAGGAATGTTCACAGTCGGCAGGACACTAGAGATTTGCCTAAAACCCACATTTGTCGGATGTTTTCGATCGCGGATGCGACCTCACGGAACCTAACTTCAGAAAACTTTGCCGTTCCTGGTGGCGAAGGTGCGATGGTGGATATGACCATCACTCTATAAAAATTACAGTAATGCAAAATATCTGTCAACACTTTTTTGCACTGTTTAACGCAGAATGAAAGAAAATACTTCACTCTGAACGATGTGGGTCGTTCAGAGTGATCGAAGTAAAGAGTTTTAGGGTAAAAAAAGGGCTTCGATCGGGGTCTTAACGAAGAAATCCGCCGAGTGTCCAGACCAGTGCAATTATCACGATTGCTCCGACAATATCGAGCAATATTCCGTACCGAACCATCTTCATTAGCGGAATATAGCCCGAACCGTAGACGATCGCATTGCACGGAGTCGAGACCGGAAGCATAAATCCGAGGCTCGCCGCGAGCGTCGCTCCTAAGGCGGGAATAAACGGATCGGCGCCTTGCGACTGAGCGATGGCAATGACGACCGGTACCACCATGTTCGCCGATGCCGTATTCGAGGTGGTCTCGGAAACGATGACCGCAACTATTACCGACGCAACGAGCAGTCCAAAACCGCCCGAGAATGGAAGTATCTCAGTCAGGCCTCGGCCAACCGCCTCAGCAAGGCCGGTTTGGAATGAAAGAACGCCAAGAGCAAAGCCGCCTCCGTATAGGAAAACAACCCCCCAGTCGATCTTGACCGCGTCGTCCCAACTTATCGCTTTTTCGCCCGGCTCGTCACCGGGAAGAATAAACAGTAGCATCGCCCCGAGAAGAGCTCCTACCGATTCGGGAAGGCGGCCGTTGAGGACTTTATACTGCTGACTCTGCTCGCCCAGAATTAGTGCGACAATTCCCGGCACGATCCAAAAAACTACAGTTACCGCAAATGCAATTGCGACAGAGCGTTGACCGCGCGTCCACGGACCGAGCTTCTTGCGCTCGGCATCGATCATCTCCCCGCTGCCAGCAATCACCTTGACGCCGGCCGGAGCAAGGTAATTTAGGTACAGCCAAAGGAACAGAAACAAAATGATAACGACCGGCACGCCGATCAGCATCCATTTGAAAAACGAAATGTCCGTCCCCGCGAGACTGCGGATAAAACCGATACCGATAACATTCGGCGGAGTCCCGATCGGTGTCGCGACGCCGCCGATCGACGCCGAAAAGGAAGTCATCAGCATCAGTGCGGTCGCGTAGCTCGGGTTTATCTTGATGCCAGTCTCTTTCTCCTGCCGCATCAGAAACGAGATGATCGACAGGCCGATAGCGAACATCATCGCCGTCGTCGCCGTGTTCGACATCCAGCCGGACATAAACGCCGTTACGGCGCCAAACGCAAATAATATCCGCGAAGGCCGCCCGCCAATTATCTTGAGCGAGAGCACCGCAAAAGCGACGCGTTTGTCCAGATTTCTGACAAACAGAGCCCTCGCCAGAATAAACGAACCGATAAACAGAAATATCAGCGGGTCGGCAAACGGTGCAAAAACCGACTTCGCATCCGCCACCTGCAGGACAACCGCCGCAGCCGCTCCCAGCAGTGCCGTCGCCGTCATCGGCAGCGTTTCACACAGCCAAAGCACGATAACAGCCGCCATGATCGCCGCAAGCCGATGTGCCTCGGGCTTCAGATCGTCAAATGGAAAAAAGAAGATCGCCAGAAAAACCGCCGGGGCAAGAAAATACCCAAGCTTCTTCCGAAAAGCCTCAAACTTAGCTTCCCCTTCACTGATCGTCTCAGGCGGGTGGATCGATTCTTCGATACTTGGCATATGTTTTTATAGCTAAATTGCTACTAGCTACCAGCTATTATTGTTTTTACCGCGAGATCTCCATCCGAGCCACCGACTCTAAATGAACCTCGTCGGGCCCGTCGGCTAAACGCAGCGATCGCGCATAAATCCAAGCCTGAGTCAGCGGATAATCCTGCGAAACGCCGCCTCCGCCGTGAACCTGGATGGCTCGGTCGATGATCTTGAGCGCCATCTTTGGGGCGACGGCTTTTATCATGGCGATCTCGCGGCGGGCGGCTTTGTTGCCGGCGGTGTCCATGATCCAGGCGGTTTTGAGAACGAGCAACCGTGCCTGGTCGATGGCACAGCGAGCTTCGGCGATCCACTGACGGACGACGCCTTGGTCAGCGACGGGCTTGCCAAACGCAACGCGCCTTTTCGCCCTGGCACACATCAACTCCAACGAACGCTCAGCCACGCCGATCAGCCGCATACAATGATGCACACGCCCCGGCCCGAGCCTTCCCTGCGCTATCTCAAAGCCACGGCCTTCGCCGAGTAGGATGTTTGATTTTGGAACGCGTACATTAATAAACGATATCTGTGAATGCCCGTTCGGAGCATCGTCGAAACCAAACACATCGAGCTGCCGCTGAACGATAACGCCGGGCGTGTCCATCGGGACTAGGATCATCGACTGCTGCAAATGCTTCGCGGCAGACTCGTCAGTTTTGCCCATAAATATCGACAGCTTACACCGCGCGTCACCGCCGCCGGTCGACCACCATTTCTCGCCGTTTAAGACATAATCGTCGCCGTCGCTGACGATCGACGACTGAATATTCGTCGCATCCGACGAAGCCACGTTTGGCTCGGTCATCGAGAAACACGAGCGAATCTCACCGTCCAACAACGGGCGCAGCCATTTCGCTTTCTGCTCATCAGTGCCATAAAGATGCAGCACCTCCATGTTCCCCGTATCCGGAGCCGAGCAGTTAAAAACCTCGCTTGCCCAAGTCACGCGGCCCATGATCTCGGCGAGCGGGGCATATTCGAGATTCGATAAACCCGACTCCGATGGAAGAAACAGATTCCAAAGCCCCGCCGCCTTCGCTTCACTCTTCAGCCGTTCCACCAGCTCAAGCGGAGCCCAGCGATCACCCGTTCCGATCTCAGCCGCGTACGCGGCCTCGTTCGGATAAATAAACTCATCCATAAAAGCCGAAAGTCGCCCCGCGACCTCGGCCGATCTGGCCGAATTTTCGAAATTCATGACTGTAAAATTACCACGAGATGCTAAATGTAAGAAATCGGGCAGAAAAAGTGATTTCGGGACTTGACATTTTGTTTTATTTGTGAGACACTTTCTCACAGAGTGGATATTTGGCATTTTATCTATAGGTTCAGCGGCGGTCTTTCGGGGGCGAGATCGTGGTGTTTTCAGGCGTTTGCGGAAGCGGGTTATCTTCTGGCATTATCGGTTTGCTATTGGCGGGGGACGGCGGGCGATGATATGGGTGAAACGAAACTGGTAAGAAAGGGTGAAGAGATCGATATCGAACGGCTGCGTGCTTTCCTGGAAGGCGAGCTTGGAACGCACGGCCAGATCGAGATCGAACAATTCCCCGGCGGCAGCTCAAATCTGACGTACCTCGTGCGGATCGGACGCCCCGAGTCAGTACCGGGAACGGTAGTGACCGGGGATCGTGAAGGTGCGGACGAGTGCCCTGTGCGAACCAAATACGAAAGCACGCTCGTAAGCAATGGCGATACGCCCAACCCGCACCCTGAGACGCAAGAATACGTGCTCCGCCGACCGCCGTTTGGCAACACAGTCAAGTCGGCCCACGACATGCGTCGCGAATTCGACGTGCTAACTAAACTGTCGAAAGTCTACGCACCCGCACCAAAGCCGCTGCTATTCTGCGACAACGACGCGGTCATCGGTTCCGAATTCTACCTAATGGAGCGCCGCCACGGCCTGATCATCCGCGGCCGCATTCCTGGGACGCACGATCCCGCATCGATGCAGAAGCCCGCACATAGTAAGGGCTCCGACGCGCCAGATTCAACAATCAGTTCTGGGACGCAAGACGCGTCAGTACCGGCTTCTGTAGCGGGTGGGGCAGTCAAGCCGCACGACCTCGAAACCTCACAAACAGCGCGTCGGAGCATCTGCCAAACTTTCATCAACAACCTAGTGAAACTCCACACCCTAGATCTCCCAAAAGCGGGCCTCGAAACTTTGGGACGCATCGAAGGCTACAACCGCCGACAGGTCGAAGGCTGGACGAAACGCTACTTCGCCGCCAAGACCCACGATCACGACGCACTCGAAAAATCGATCATCTGGCTAAACGCGAACATCCCGCCGGAATCGGGCGCGTCGCTGATCCACAACGATTACAAATTCGACAACGTCATGCTCGACCCAAACGATCTGGGACGCATAACCGCCGTGCTCGATTGGGAAATGGTCACCATCGGCGACCCGCTAATGGACCTGGGCACCACGCTCGGCTACTGGATGGATAACGACGCAGGCGAGGAAATGCTAAATATGCCCTTCAACCCGCGAGTGCTGATGGAAAATATTTCACGGGCCGAACTCGTCGAAATGTACGAAGAAATCTTGGGACGCAAACTGCCGGACATGCTCTTCTACTACACCTTCGGCACCTTCAAGATCGCCGTCATCGCCCAGCAGATCTACGCAAGATACGTCAGAGGATTTACCAAGGATGAGCGGTTCGCAGGGTTTAATAAGTTTGTGGAGGCTTTGGGACACATTGCAGAAAACGCTACCGCAAGAGGCACCGTTTAGATTGATCGCTCATGGGGTTTCCGTGGCATTTTGGGCGGCAACGCCGCCAACAGAAAATAGCCAGAGGTGAAGCCTCTGGACTCGTTTCAACAACGAATCGCGGCGGTGAAACCGCCGCCAGAAAGCAACACTCACCAGAGGAAGCTATCTTCGTATTCTAAACCTTCGAAGTTTAGTAACCCGACGCACTCCGTCTTTAAGCCTTTTTTATGACGATGTACAAGTTCGAAGTAGATAATCTTCGCTGCGTGGCGTATCATTAGCGGAACCGTTTGATCGGTCCCAACTCATTTAATGAAATTCATCAGTGGAATTAAGAAGGACAAGTTACGTCCGGAATTGGAGATTCGCGTTCCTATATATCATCGCACTAGTATTTCCTTCTTCAATGGAACCGAAGTCTATTATCTTTTCCGAACGTATTCAGCGGGTAAGTTCGAAATAGGCGAACTAGTTCTAACTCCCATAAAGCCGGAAATATGGCACCACATTCGAAAAATCACAGTCGATGCTTCCGACAGTCCCGGGATAATCTACACCATCGCGTCGAAGCTCAGGGACTTGAAAATAAATGTAAATATTGAAGAAGCAATTACTACTCAAATTGGTGCGGGGTTTAATATTTCCCTTATCGTGGATCTCAGCATGTTTATATTGCACCACCCGAAGGGCTATAATTTTGGAGATCGAATACCAGAAGAAGCAATCAAAGAGATTGAAAACGAATTACGTCAACTGAAGCATGCCTCAAGCGGTACGTTGCCATTTCAAAACGCAAATATTAGCATCCGCGAACTTTCATTCTTAGAGTCTCACTCAAATACAACCGCTCGTTCCCTAGTGACCGGGTTCCCCGACTCACAGTTTCAAAACTCGAGCAATCAAAAAATCCGAATAAACAATGCTCAAATCAGATTGGAGCCTAGAATCACGTCTGCCCTTAAGCTGAAAGAGGCCTTTCACTACACTATGTTTTCGGATACCGAAGAAAAGTATATTAAGTTGCTTTTCTTCGATCCGAATCAATCCGTCGCCTTCATCGACATTTTTCATGAGGATGTTTACGGAGCCATTGCAACATTTACAGAGATTCTCGTTGACGGTTTCGGTTTCAATATTTTGGCAAGTTACAGCCATCAACAGATGCAAAAAGAAACGGCACATTGGTACGGGTTGATTGATATCAGTGCTAATAAGGAAAAGTTCTTTTCAGACGTCTTGGCTCGGCTCAAGAACGCCAAATACGGAGAGAAAAGCGATGAAAAGCAGGTTAAGGAAGTCTTCCTCATCGAAACAAACTGTTCGGATGTGTCCGACGACACGATCCTGCAATTCGGACAAAATAGGAAAACGAAAGACGGAGAGCGTACTTCAGTATATTTACGCAAAGTTGATTTATTGAAAGACCGTCTGAGTAACTACGGATACAGCAATTACAAAAAGACCCCAAAAGCGTTTTTTCACGAGAACAATCTCGCAAAGACCACATCGGTCGCAAAACTAGTAAATGGACTGGTTCGGGAAAGAGAATCTACGCGGGAAACAAAGCTGCGAAAAATACTTCTCCTTACAGCTAAACTCCTGGTGGCCGCAATATTGATATGGCTTATCACTCTAGCGTTTCCCGCCGCGAACGAGCTAGTCGCAAAACTTCGAGAGCACGCCATAGCGGTATTCTTAATTTTGATGACCATCCTAATTGTGTTCGCCTCGGAAGATTTGCTAAAAAAGCTTCACGCACGAATTCGACGGAACGAGTGAGATTTATCTACGCATAGCTACGACAAACACAACGTACTACTTAAATCGCCGTTCTCTCCCGCCACGTCTGCGGGTTCGCGCCGTCATCGCGGCGTTCCATCGTTATCGCTCCGGGGGCTGGGCAGATGAGGGCGCAGAGGTTGCAGCCGACGCATTCGGCTTCGATCACGCGGGGATAGCGATGGCCGTTTGATTCAACGAATTCAAAAGATTGGTGGGCGCCGTCTTCGCAGGCGACGTAGCAGAGATTGCAGCGGATGCAGTGTTCTTCGTTAACGTGGGCTTTGACGACGTAGTTCAGGTCGAGATCGCTCCAGTCAGTCACGCGGTTTACGGACAAACCAACGATGTCATTGACGGATGCGTAGCCTTTTGTGTCGAGGTAGGTGTTCAGGCCGTCGATCATGTCTTCGACGATGCGGTAGCCGTAATGCATTACCGCCGTGCAGACCTGGACATTTCCGGCACCGAGCAGCATAAATTCGACCGCATCGCGCCAAGTGCTGATGCCGCCGATGCCTGAGATCGGAATGTTAAACTCGGCATCGCGTGCGAGTTCCGAAACCATGTTGAGGGCGATCGGTTTGACAGCAGTTCCGCAATAACCGCCGTGAGCAGCTTTGCCGTTGACGTTTGGATACGGGATCAGTGTGTCGATATCGACACCCATTACCGAGTTGATCGTGTTGATCAACGAGACCGCGTCGGCCCCGCCCTTTTGAGCAGCACGGCCCGGCGGAACTATGTGAGATACATTCGGCGTTAGCTTGACGATGACCGGGATCTCGGAAATTTCCTTGACCCATTCCGTGACCATGCATGTATATTCCGGCACCTGGCCCATCGCCGAGCCCATCCCGCGTTCCGACATGCCATGCGGACAGCCGAAATTCAGCTCAAACCCGTCGCAGCCCGTGTCCTGCGAACGCTTGACAATCTCATGCCACGCCTCGCGTTTTGACTCGACCATCAGCGAAACGATCACCGCGTTGTTCGGATATTTCTTCTTACATTCGTAAACCTCACGCAGGTTCATCTCGAGCGGGCGGTCGGTAATAAGCTCTATATTATTCAACCCCAAAAGCCGCATCGGTCCCTGATCAAGCCCGGCCAGCCGCGAAGAAACATTAGTGATCGGCTCGCCAAGCGTCTTCCAAACCGCCCCGCCCCAACCCGCGTCAAAAGCTCGCTCCACCATCGACCCCATATTCGTCGGCGGAGCACTAGCGAGCCAGAATGGATTTGGCGATCTTATGCCTGCAAAATTTGTTGTCAGATCAGCCATAATTTTTACGGATACGTATACGGAGCCTGAAGCCCGAGCGGAATGCCCAGAGCCCAGTAGATAAGCAAAAATGCGATCCAAACAACCAGGAAGATCACCGTATACGGGATCATCAGCGAGATCATTGTACCGATGCCGGTATTTTTCACATATCGTTGTGCAAAGACCACTACGAGCGGAAAGTACGGCATGAGCGGCGTGATGATATTCGTTGTCGAGTCTCCGATGCGATACGCGGCTTGAGCTAACTCCGGCGAGAGGCCGAGTTGCATTAGGAGCGGCACGAAGATCGGGGCGAGCAGCGCCCATTTAGCCGACGCTGATCCGATCAGCAGGTTGACCAAAGCGGTAAGGAAAATGATGCCAATGATCGTTACCTGCGGCGGCAGGGCGAGGGCTTGGAGGCCATTTGCCCCTTTGAGCGCTAGCAAAGCACCGATGTTGGAATTGCCAAACGCCGCAATGAACAACGAGGCAAAAAATGCCAGCACGATGTAATAACCCATTGTGCTCATCGACTTGCTCATTCCGGCTATCACATCTTTGTGCGATTTAACCGTTCCGGCGACATAGCCGTAGACGATGCCCGGGATGATGAACAGCAGGAATATCAGCGGCACGATCGACAGCATCAGCGGAGCCGAATTTGCTGTTAGTTGCGGTGCAACCTGTACAGCATTCTGCGTAACCAGCTCGCCATATTTCTTGGCGTTTTCTTCACCGAGTCGGGTTTTCAGAGCATTGTCAAAAGCCGTTTTGCCGAATAACTCCTGGCCAAGGATCGGCCCGAGTTTTGCCGCGACATCTTCGGGTAAACCGGCGGCCTTCATCTTGTCGACCGATTCCGTCGTCACCTGAAAACCGGGAGCCGAGCGGAACATCGAATTGGCCGGAAGGGCGAGAGCAACGAGAATGCCGATCCCGATCAACATCGCCGCAAGACCTGCGATCAGGCCCTTTTTCTCTTTCGGCCCGAGAGTTTCCATCGCCGGCATGTCAGCCGGATCACCGTCGATCTCTGCCGTTTTCTTTAGCCGTGGCTCAACGATCTTGTCCGTGATGAACCATCCGAGGAGCACTAGAAGGATCGTCGACGCAGCTGTGAAATACCAGTTCGAAAGCGGATTGACGATACGCGAGGCATCGATTATCTGCGCTCCCGATTGGGTCAAGCCTGCGAGAAGCGGGTCGAGGCTCGAAGGGATAAAGTTAGCGCTGAATCCGCCCGAGACCCCCGCAAAGGCTGCTGCAATTCCAGCCAACGGATGCCTGCCTGCTGTGTAAAAGATAACGCCGCCGAGCGGAATGACAAGGACATAACCCGCATCAACAGCCGTGTGGCTAATGATCGCGACGAATACGACCATCGGCGTGAGCAGGAACGGAGCGGTAAAATTCAAAAGGGCCTTGAGAGCCGCGTTGATAAAACCTGTGTGTTCAGCCACGCCGACGCCCAACAATGCGACCAGCACGACCCCGAGCGGCGGAAACGAAGTAAACGTAGTCACCATCGTCGAAAGAAAGGCGGCGATCGCGGTGCCGGAAAGCTGGTTATTAATAACCAATGGCTTTCCGCTTCGCGGGTCGATCTCGGCAAAAGTCATCGTAGAAAGGATCGCCGAAGCAACCCAGACGACAACCATCAGGACAAGAAAAAGTACCGCCGGATCAGGCAGTTTGTTGCCGACCGTTTCGATGATGTTTAGAGCACGGTTAAAGAAACCTGTTGACTCCGAAACGGTTGATACGCTAGTTTCGTTTTCCATAAGAGCGATTCTTCAGGGCTGTTTAGGGGAAAGTTTTGATAATTTTACTTCCGACCAATGTCTTTCGGCAACACCGCCTCGTTAAGCAGCTCAAGCAGGGATCAGCGAGAAGGCGTTTATCAGCCCCACACAGACAGCAAGAAAGGCATAAAGCGTGGCGATGGCGCAGTTGTTTTCCTCGATCTGCATCGGGATGATCCAGTACAAGATCTTGAACGTGACGATCTGAATCGATCCTGCGACTCCAGCCCAGATCAGGAAATCTATGTAGTTGGTGCCGTGATAAGAAACCGACAGGAGCGGAAACGTAAACCCAAGAAGTGCTCCGCCCATAGCGATCGCGGGGGCCGTTTTGCCTTCGCGGATCTGCGACATTTCGTGATACGGTGTGGTCAGTTGGTACAGCAATCCAAATATCCCCAGCAAGCCGATGCTTGAAAATGCGTAGAGCAGAAAGTTTAGAAACGCGTCCAGTGTTATGTATTTCATAGATTCTCCTCGACAAAATAATGCGGAACGAAATGCGATCCGTTGCCGCTGATAAGTGTCCGGTCTTCGCGAATGCCCATTCCCGCCGCCTGATTCCCTATCATCCACGACCCGATCACGGGATGGCGACCGTCAAAATCCGGCAGCGGGGCGAATTCCTGATAAACAAACGTCGTCTCGTATTCCACAACCTGACGCGAACCTTCCATCAAGCGGCCGTCTCGGTATATCGCCGCTCCCTCGCGGCCGAGTATCGGCTTTTTGACGAAACCGTTTACTTCTTCGAAAAACGCCGGCAAAAGGTTCGGATGATCCGGCTCTTTAGCCCACAGAAGCGGCAGGATCGCTTTGTTTGACAACAGCATCTTCCAGGGCGGCTCAAACCATTGCGTATCCGACTCTACAACAAATTCCCCGAACGGGTCCTCCATCATCCATTCCCACGGATACAGTTTGAATGCGTACCGGATCGGATCGCCGTTAATATCAACAAAGCCGTATTCGTCATGTCCGACATTTTCCATGTCGTCAACAAAAATCTCCCATCCGGCCTGGAGAGCAACGTCGGCCATGTACGAAACATTTCCCCAATCCTCAGCCGGTGCCTCACGCATTGCGAAAAGATGCAAAACATCGCCCGGTTCTCTCAGTGCGTACCGCCATCGCTCGACCAGCTTCTCGTGAATGCTGTTGAACTGGTCGTGGTTCGGCACCGGCGTTTCTTCGACCCACAGCCATTGAGCGACCGAGGCTTCGAGAAGCGAGGTCGGCGTGTCGGCGTTGTATTCGTAAAGCTTTATTCGCTCTACAGATTCAAAGAGCAGATCAAATCGACCGTAAACCGCCGCACGTCGTTCCCGCCACGACTGCTCGATGAGCGTTTTGCCAACATCGGTCAAGCAAAACTCATCAGGATAATCACCCGAACCGACAATGTCATCGACAAGGGCGAGACATAGATAATGTAGTTCCTCGGTCGCTTCCTCGATGGCTTCTACCTCAGCCAATGTAAATTCGTAAGCAGCCGTTTCTGTCCAGTAAGGTTCGCCGTCGGTCGACTTTTCGTCGTGGTAGCGAAAGCCGATCTCCTCGTGACGTTCGACGGCATTCGGCCGCCCCGGAAACAACTTTCTCTGCATTAACTGCTGCTGCTCGGGCCCGAAGACCGGCTTCCGCTGAATCCGCTATAGCTCGGCGAGCTCTTGCTGCTTCGCGAAGCGGTTGATGATGAGGAACTTAGAGTAAATGGCTTCATCGCCTTGCCGCTATTCGATCCGCTTATGGTTCGGCCGTTATAGTTAACCGAACGATTGCCGCGATAGTAGACCGGTCCCCAGAAATAACCGCCCGAGGTTCCGCGATAAGCACGCTCATCGTTCTCGTCCATCTTTTCGCACAGGTCGCCCTCGCTCCAATCCTTGACGCACTCTTCTTTGGTCGCGTAAACGTCACGGTCCTGCGGCCCGTCGCTTCCGCCGCACGCTAAAGTGGCACCTAAAACCGGTGCTATCGCAAGAATTATTCGTTTGCTCTTCTTCATATTTCCTCAATGCGGGTTTGGATCGACCGGAGCTTTCGGCGGGTCACGCAGTATCGCTCCTGCAAACTCGATCACTTCCCCCGTCAAAGCATCGTGGATACCCATCGCCCCCAGCTTACCCATCTGCGATGCATCGACCGCTTCTGCACCGCCATTGACACAATCGCCGCCAGCGAACACTTTCGAGTCAGATGTCTGCATCTTCTCATTGACAGCCACACGGCCCTTCTCATCGATGTCTACGCCGCAAACGTCGGCGAAAAACGATGTCATCTTGGTCTGCCCGATAGCCTTTATCACCATATCGCAATCGACAACTTGCTCCCGATCGCCCTGCCTGACTCGTATGCCACTAACACGGGAATTACCTATTATCTCGACCGGCGTTGTATGCCACATGAACTCGATGCCGTCTTTCCGGGCGAGTTCCATTTCGTACTCGTAGGCCGGAGCGTCTCTTTCGCTTCGGCGATAAAGCATCGTCACCTTTTCGGCTCCCAGCCGTTTTGCCTGCGTAACGGCGTCAACAGCAGTATTGCCGGCACCAATAACAATGACATTCTTGCCAAGTTCGATATTTTGCCAGTCACGCGTTTTGACCTGCTCGATAAACGCAAGAGCATCGATGACGCCTGCAAGGTTCTCGCCAGGAATGTTCAACTTGTTAGTCGATCCGAGGCCCGTGGCGAGAAAGATAGCGTCGTGTTTGGCTTTCAGTTCTTCGAACGCGATCTCATTCGGGCCACCGCCTTCACCAACTTGAGTTCTGGTCAAAAATCTAACGCCCATCTCTGCGACCTGCTCGACCTCGGCAAGCGAGACGCTTTTGCTCATCTTGTACTCCGCCATTCCGTAGGTATCGAGCCCGCCCGGCTGTTCGCGACGTTCGTATACAGTCACGGCATATCCGAGGCGGGCCAGATAGCTCGCGCACGAAAGGCCCGCCGGACCGGAACCAATGATCCCCACCGACCTGCCGTTCGGCTCTCCTTTTGTAAAAAGCTGCTTCCCGCTGCGAAACACGTGGTCCGTCGCATATCGCTGCAGACGTCCGATCTCGATAGGCTTATTGATCAGTGTTTTCTCGACACAAGCGCCCTCGCAAAGCACCTCGACCGGACAAACCCGTGCACACGAGGCTCCGATAGGATTGGCATCAAAGATGACCCTTGCGGCCCCTGTTACATTACCGCTCGCGATCTTCTTAATGAAAGAGGGCACGTCAATATGCGTTGGACATGCCCGCGTGCACGGAGCATCGAAACAATAAAGGCAGCGGTTCGCTTCCTGCATTGCTTCGGGTGTCGACATCGCGGGATTGATGTCGGCAAAATTTTGCTCGATCTGAGTGATGTCCAGCGGAGTACAGTATCCTGACATGAATCGAATGTTACACCAATTTCACTATTGCGTCCTAGAAAACTACCTGCGATCCTATTCTACCGGTCAGGAATTCACTGTTTGCCTTCCACGCAACGACACTTCGTCGGCCAAAGTATAAATGCGTGGTAACTAAGCCGCCTTATTTCGTTATGCCGGGCTGCAGTTGTTCCGCCTTCGCTAGATCCGCCGCTGCGGCCTTTGCGTTTCCCATTTGACGATGGACCAAGCCCCGCACGCGATAAGCACTGGCGTAATCCGGTTTCAAACGGATAGCCTCGGTCAGATCGGCTAAGGCTACTGCGTTTTGCTTTGTCATTCCATAGAGCAACCCTCGATTGTGATGCATCACGACAAGGTTTGACGCCCGATTACCAGCCGTCTTTTCGATCTGGATCGCTTTAGTATAATCCGCGATAGCCTCGACGTTCTTGCTCAGTTTTCCGTATGCCCTGGCGCGGCCAAAATAATACTCGGCCGATGTTGGATCGATGCCCAGAGCTTTGGTAAAAGCATCGGCCGAGCCGGTGAAATCATTGGCCTGATACTTCGACTCGCCCTGGCGAGCGAGATCGATGCGTGCCACTATGCTCGGAGCCTTGTCGTTCATTGCAAAAACTTCGTTCTTTACGGCGTCGAACGTCGCTTTCCGATCGATCAGCACGACCAACTGTGCGGCCATTATGGTCACTACGTTCGATTTCGCCGCACGATCCCGCAATACCGATGCGACCGTGGCCGATGTCGAGTCGCCGGGAGCGTATAGCATTAGCAAAATATTCGATTTCAGAGCGGCTTCGAACACATGGCTGTGCTCAGCACTGAAATTTCGAGTCAAAAGCGCCATGATAGGACTGCCGGTCGAATTCAGAAGGTAGTTAAGGACGGTCGCTGTGTCTTCGACCTTATTGCCTTTCGGCTTCGGCAACGGGGGTAATCTAATACCTAACGCCGTAGCAGCGGTATTAGCTGCGGCGAATTGCCGGTCAGCTATAGCCTGATTTCCCTGTGCGAGCACGGCCCCCGCGAGGCTCAGCTTACTCCCCAATTCCCAGGCATCGGCCATTGGCGAAGCCGACCGACCGTGAAGCATACTTCCGGTCCCCAAAATGATGATCGATAACAAGATCACTCTCGCAAGAGAACGCATTAACCTAACCTCCTGAAATCTGCAAAAAACCTAACGGTCACTGACACGCACAAATGCTTTCCCATTAAATCGATAGGTAATAAACCGGTTTGTGACTCGGCCGCCGTTTGGAAATTTTTCGTCTTTCAAGACAACCGGAAATCGAAACTGTTTCTTCGCTTCATCCCACCAAAACAACTTCACCGGCCGCTCTCGACGATCGACCACCGAGAAAAAATCGTAATCGAACCCAACTGAATTTCGAAATGCCGTCGATGTCCTGATCAATCGGATATCGTCATTAAGCCGCTCGCCTTCGATCGCGTAAATTTCGAGATCCTGACGGGTTTGCGAAGTGGATAAAATGCTGGTTGAGTTCGCCAGATAAATCGTTTTCCCTGCTGCATCGAGCTGGAAGATCTGATAGTAAAATCCTCGGGCAGATCCCTGTGATTGCGGAAATGCTTTCGCGGAAACCCTACCGCGTTTTGTCTTGTACTGATAAACGCCATCGAAGAATTTCATCGTCCCGCCGGTATTCGTATCCCACGAGTAGATGCGGAACTTACCATCCTTCGATGTCGTTATGTACAGCTTTCCAGCGAGCCCCTGAAACTGATACCGCAGCGATGCAGGGCTTTTGGCATACCTGAGCAGTTTCTGCTTCAGCAGTTTGTTCTCGTTGTCGAGCAGTTCTGTCCTGCCAGCATTTTTCGAGATCGTTTCCAGGTGGCCGAGCAGATTCTTTTCGATCACGGTTTCCGACTGAGCAGAAACCGCGACTGCCGCGATCAGAATGATCGCGAATAATCGAATTTTTCCGGGGAAACTTACTAACAACATAAGATCAATCTGCCACGATCTGCCCATAAGTATCTGGCCTACGGTCTCGGAAAAACTGCCACGTGTTTCTTACCTCGCGGATCTTGTCCATTTCCAGATCGGCAACTATTAGCTCGTCCTGATCCCGAGTTCCGACCGCAAGCATCTGGCCTCGCGGATCGCAGAAATAGCTTTGGCCGTAGAATTCTCCGATATTCCACGGGGCTTCAGTGCCTACGCGGTTTATCGCTCCGACAAAGTAGCCGTTCGCCACCGCGTGAGCTGGCTGTTCTAGTCGCCAGAGATATTCACTAAGGCCGGCAACAGTAGCCGATGGATTGAAAATTATCTCGGCCCCGTTCAAACCGAGGCAGCGAGCTCCTTCCGGAAAATGCCGATCGTAACAAATGTAAACGCCGATCCGGCCGACCGCCGTATCAAAGCACGGATACCCGAGATTGCCCGGCCGAAAGTAGAACTTCTCCCAAAATCCCGGTGCAACGTGCGGTATGTGCGTCTTGCGATATTTCCCTAAATATTTCCCGTCCGCATCGATGACGGCTGCAGAATTGTAGTAAATTCCCGTCTGCTCTTCCTCATATATCGGCACGACGAGCACCATGCCAAATTGCTTCGCCACGTCCTGCATCAGCTTAACAGTCGGGCCATCGGGGATGCTCTCAACCGCATCGTACCAACGCGTAGTCTGTTCGGCACAGAAATAAGGCGTGGTAAAGATCTCTTGAAAACACAACACCTTCACACCCTGCCGTGCCGCTTCCTCGACAAACTTCATCTGGTGATCGATATTCGCTTTCTTGATCTCGTCGATCGGTGCATCAGCCTCTTTTTGATTATGGGCCTGTATCAAACCGCCTTTCACAATTCGCGCCATTTGGTTGTCCTTTCCTTTTATTTCTTTACGGGTAAAACAAATATAGCATCATCAACATCCGAAGTACTTACGTTAGATATCCTGCGTGTCCAACTCATATTCGGAACTGCGTAATGAATGGTCGTCGGCAAATTCACGCCGCCGATATCTTTATAGTCGGCATAATCGACTTGATAGAGAAATCCGCCAAATACTGTCGGCGTCGAAACCGTCCGCCTCACCAGCAGCCCGCTGGCCACATCGAAATACAGTCGTTCACGCACATTGCCTGTCGTCGTTCCAATGAAGTAATTGACTTCCTTTCCATCGATCCGCTCGACCGTACGGAATTCCAATCGGGGATATATCGTTTTGAGCGGAACGCCGGACATTAATTCCGCCTCGCGTTTTATCTGCTCTGCCTCGTCGGCCTTAAGTTCTATTGGGCTTCCGTTACCAAACTTCCGGCCGATAGTTCCGTCAAACAGCTCGGTCACGACGTATTTCCCGTACGCAAGATCCGCACGATATTTGCCCGCCTTTAGCCAGATCGTCTCAGGCTCGGACGTTTTCCCGTCGGGCTCAACCCGCTTTGATGTGATCTTACGCGAGGCCGCTTTGTCGATGTTGGACCGGCCCCCGATCGCGGCTTCGTATTTAGCGACGATCGCATCGGCGGTCGGGCCTTTTTCGGGCTGCGATGGCCGACGGGCGGCTGGTTTCGCTTCCCCCAGCGGAAAGCTCGGCTGCGGGTGCGAAATACCTTGATGACATGTGTTGCAATTGATCTCGGGCCGGCCATTGAACTGCGACTTATTAAGGTCGAAGACCATCTTGATCATCTTCCGCGCTGTTTCCTTGTGCTCGATCCCCTCTTTTTCATAGTCCCCGTCGTTCGATGTGTGGCAGAATTTGCAGTCGACGCCGAGGCTCGCCGAAAACATGTTCATCACCTTACCCATCTGGTCGGCAGGCATGTCGTTGAGCACCTTGATGCTCTTAAATTTTTGCCCCGCGGTTTCTACCTGCGCCTTCTGCGCAGTGGATAGGCGACCTCCAAGCAGTGCTATCACTACAAAACAAAAGATGATCGCGCTCTTTAGCCAGTTAGTCTTCGTCATCATAGCCTGGCTCACGCCGCTTCAACCGTATGCTCACACGGCAATGCCTGCACATACGCACGAACTTCCTGCCAATTAGATATTTTGGAGGGTATTAGCCAAAGGCTCGTGCCGTCGTTGAATTGTATCTCGGTTCTCCAAAGCATAGGTTGGCCGTTGTCGCGCGTAGCCATCTTATCTACCGTGCGACTCAGCATCGACCAAGGTATCTCCGCTCCATCATTCCGTCCGACCCCTCGGGCTGAAAAATAACCGACACTGCGTCGATAGGCTCTGACGATAATAAATAGCAGTACTGCAAAAAGCACGAGCAGCATCGAGCCAATACCTAGCGGAACCACCTTGCCTCCGGTTACCCCCGACACCAACATCCAAATGCCGATCGGGACAAAAAACAGCCCAAGGCCAATGACTAACACCATTTGCAATTTACTCGTATTGACCTTTAGTTCATTCATGTTTGAGTTCCAAACCGTCAGCTCATCCAATTAACGCCCGCCTCGGGATTCCACTTAGTCGTGGTCTTTTTGATCTTCGTCCAAAATTCGATCGAGCTCTTTCCCGTGATGTCATTCGCCCCGAAACGCGAATCGTTCCACCCGCCAAACGAAAACGGTTCACGCGGCACGGGCACGCCGATGTTGACGCCGATCATACCGGCAGACGCGTGTTCCATGATGTAACGGGCAGTGCCTCCGCTCTGAGTAAAAACCGAGGCGGCGTTGCCATACGGATTGGCATTCTCGATCTTTAAGGCCTCATCGACTGTCTCTGTTCGCATGATCGAGATAACCGGGCCGAATATTTCTTCGGTCGCTACCGACATGTCCGGCGTTACGTAGTCGATGACGGTGGGCCCGACGTACGTGCCGCCTTCTTTGCCTTCAACCATAGCTCCACGGCCGTCAACAAGGATCTTTGCTCCGTCACGCTCGGCCTGCGAGATGTAATCTTCGATCCGATCCTTTGCGGCTTTCGAGATAACCGCACCCAGGTTCTTGCCCGGCATGACCTTACGGGCCTCGTCACAAATAGACGCGATTATCGGATCGACATTCCCAACTGCCAGCATCGCTGATGCTGCCATACATCGCTGCCCTGCACAGCCAGACATCGACGCCGTAACGTTGCTTGCCGTCATCGCCGGATTGGCATCGGGCAGAACAAAGAGATGATTTTTCGCACCGCCGAGGGCAACGCAACGTTTGAGATTATGCGTGCTTTGTTGATAAACAAGCTTGGCAACCTTGGTCGAACCAACAAAGCTGACTGCCTCAATATCCGGATGAGCACAGATGCCCTCGACGATCTCTTTGCCGCCGTTAATGATGTTAAAAACCCCATCAGGCAATCCGGCCTCTTTAAGCAATTCCGCCATTCGCTGGCACGATAACGGCACGAGTTCGCTCGGCTTCATTATCATCGTGTTGCCGAGCACAAGTGCATTCGGCATCGTCCAGTTCGGCACCATCAGCGGGAAGTTGAACGGCACGATCGACGCAACAACACCGAGCGGGAAATGATCCGTCCGGCACTCAACACCCTTTGACACCTCAAGGATCTCACCGCTCACAAGCTGCGGCATCGAGCATGCAAATTCTGTCAACTCAATAGATTTTTCTACCTCCGCCTTTGCCTCGTCCCACGTTTTGCCGTTCTCTTCAGACACGAGATAAGCTAACTCGTCCAAGTGAGATTCGAGCAAGGCTCGATACCTAAAAAATACCTGAACACGCTCCTTTATCGGCGTACCGCTCCACGCGGGAAAAGCTGCCTTTGCCGACGCGACGGCAGCGTTCAGTTCCTCCGCTGTCGACATCGGGATCGAGGAGAGTTGAGAGCCGTCGATCGGCGAAACCACCTCGTCGGTCTGAACACCCAAGCTCTCAACAAACTTTCCGTTATAAAAATTCTTTATTCGTCCGTATTTCACTTACTACCTCTGTCGGGATTCAATTTTGTAAGAATAAGATACACCAAAAACGCGATCCCAAAGGTCACGAACCATGCATAAATATAAAGCGTGTCGAGAATGCCAGGGTTGGCGACCTGACCACCCGGCGTCGCGGCTGCTCGCAAAAAGCCTGGAACGACGGGAGCAATAGCTAGAACTAGTGCGACTATCGCCCTCCAATTAAAGCCGCTGCCGTACGAATATATGCCATCGGTTTTGAAGAGTTCGGCCAGTTCCAGATGCTTTTTCCGGATAACAAAATAGTCACAGATCAAGATTCCACCTATCGCGCCCATCAGCCCCGAATAACCGATCAGCCAAGTAAATATGTACGCACCCATCGAAGACATCAGTTGCCACGGCATCATCACGATACCGATGACGGCGGTTATCAATCCGCCCGCCACGTAAGAGATCTTTTTCGGATTGAGATTCGAAAAATCGTTCGATGGCGACACGACGTTCGCAGCCATGTTTGTTGAAAGCTGCGCGGCAAAAATGACGATCATTGCAAACAGAATCACGAACGTACTGTCGAATTTTTGAATGAGTTTTACCGGATCCGGGATCGCTTCGCCATAAATGATCACAGTCGCACTGGTCACCGCAACGCCGATAAAAGCAAACGCCGTCATCGTCGTCGGCAGCCCCAACGCCTGTCCAACGAGCTGCGACTTCTGGCTCTTCGCGTAACGCGTAAAATCCGGAATATTCAAACTCAGCGTCGCCCAATAACCGACCGATGCCGTCAACGCCCCGGGAAAGATCGTCCAAAAATCGGCCTGTTGCTTTTGCAGAACACTCACGCCCGACAGCACATTTCCCAGTCCACCGGCGGCATTTGTAGCCCACACAAGTAATACGAGGCCGCCGAGCAACAGCAAAGGAGCGGTCCACGATTCGAGATACTTGATGCCATCGATGCCCTTGGAAATAATTACAACCTGTATAGCCCAGAAAATTAGGAACGAAATCCATTCGGTTAGATTATGGCCCGCGAAACGTCCGGCAATTTCGCCGTTTGTCGCTATGTCCGCACCAAACTGATGCCACGCCGGAATTAATGTGGAGAATAGAGCATGAAGTGCCTGTCCGCCGATCCAAGTCTGAATGCCGAACCAACCGCAAGCAACTATCGCCCGCAGGATTGCCGGAATATTCGCCCCCTTCGTACCAAACGAAGCCCTCGCCAATACTGGAAACGACACGCCGTATTTCGTCCCGGCGTGAGCATTCAAGACCATCGGGATCAGCACGATGCAGTTACCCAGTAGGATCGTCATCATCGCCTGCCACCACGACATCCCTGCCTCGATAAATCCGCCTGCGAGCGTATAGGTCGTGATGACCACGCTCATCCCGATCCACAGAGCCGCGATGTTCCAAGTCGACCACGTCCGCTGCTCGATCGTCGTCGGAGCAAGATCGTGATTCCACAAAGGCGACGCGGAGACGTCTTCGCTCAGTTCGACAAATTCTCTATTTTCATCATTCATTCAAACTCGCCTCCCTCCGCGACAGCAAAAACAAAAAGCCTATTCCGGGATCCCGACTCGTTTAACCATTCCCTAAAACGCGGGTCGTCTCGCACAAAGTCCAGGTTTTATCGATCTTTAGCAGGAGCAACTGTCTTTCACGCTCGTCATACGCTTTGTTCAGATATTCGATCGTCTTATCTTTGTCTCTGCTCCAGGCTTTTTCATAAGGTTCTACTCCGTCAGATTCATCCGTCTCAGGAGATCCTTAAATCGCGGGTCGTCACGGAGATCGTCGAAAAGCGGATCGACCTTTATTCGCGACAATTGCTCTTTCGCGGCAAAACCTTTCTCTAGCGCGGCAAATGCCTTGTCCTTGTCGCCAAGTGCTCCAAAAATCGTGGCGGCATTTGACGAGTCTGAGAAAGTCGGATCTGAACTGTATTTTGCGAGAATCGATTCAGCCTCACTACGGCGTCCGCTTTTTGCTAAGGCGTATCCACGAAGACGAGCAAATAATCGCTGAGAAACCTCGTCTCGAGGCGCTGCGTCTATAAGCTCGATCGCTTCGGCATATTTCTTATTCACACAGTAGGCATAAGCAAGCCAAGACCGGCACAAAATAAAGTTAGGATCTAGGTCGAAAGCTTTCTTTGCCAAGTCCAATCCCAATTCGCTTTGCCTGTCAAAGAGATGCGCCCCGGCGAGGTTTGCCTGCATTATCAAAGATTGGGGATCCAATTCGACGGCAGTTTTGATCTCACGGATCGAGTCACCGGTGCGGCCGAAGTACTGGAGGAAAATGCCGTACTGGTAATGTGAGCCTGCGTTTTTTGGATCGATCTCTAGAGCCTTCCTGTATTCACGCTCAGCTTCGGGCCATTTCAATTCCTTCGAAAGCGATATTCCGATGACTGTGCGTGCCTCGGCCAGATTCGGGTCTATCACTGCCGCCCTGACGGCGGCATCCTTTGCCCTCTTTAGACCCTCTTCCATGGAAAATAAAAAGAAGGAATTTCCCATCCCTAATTGGTATGCATAGCTCAGACCAGCGTAGGCCAGGGCAAAGTTGGGATCAAGCTTTATCGACTGCTCGTAGTAATCAATGGCCTTGTAAATGTCGTCTTTTGTTCGTTTGGCTAGATGATACTGGCCCCTAAGATAAAGCTGATAGGCCTCGTCATTGTTGGTGTATTTTTTCGCCAGCTTTTGCTCGCTTTCACCCGACAGTTTTAGCTGCAGTTTGCCCACGATCTCGGCGACCATCTCGCGTTGGGTGGTCAGCAATTCCGAAAGCTTCCGTTCATACTGTTCGCCCCACAGCGACTTGTTGGTTCGGGCATCCACCAGCTCGACCGTGATATTCAGATTGTCGCCCCGCTTGGTGAGGCGTCCGGTCATCACCGCATCTACGCCAAGTTCGGAGGCGATCTTGGCAATATCAGTCTCCTTCCCCTTGTAACGCATCACCGAACTCGTCGGGCTGACACGCAGATCAGGGATCTGCGTCAGCCGAAAGATCACCGATTCCGCCAAACCGTCAGACAAATAATCCGTGTCGGCATCCGAATTCCTATTCTCAAACGGCATCACGGCGATGGAATTGATCGCCCCCGATCCGCCAATGCCGATATATCGATAACCAAAGAACCCGCCAACGAGAATTAAAACCGCCACAACCAACGCCGTCAGCGGCTTGGCCGCCCTATTTGCGGAGAAGCTCTGCTTCTCCGGGAGGCCACCCAAAGATCCCCGAGGCTCCGCCTCCGCTCCACGCGGCAAAATCGCCGTCTCCTGTGTAGTCAGAATCTGAGCACGAGTCGGAGTTTCGCCCGGAGCAGCCGTCGAGTGCAGGATCGCCGTAGCCGGTTCGTAGTCGCCAGACAAAGCCCCACCCGCTACCGCAGGTGGTACTGACACGGCCGGGCCGAAGAGCAATTCGGAGCCGTCGTCGAGACAGAAGCTCATCGAATCGTCGTTGTAGTCTCTCCCGCATTCAGGGCATCGTTTCATAGGCTAAATTCTATTCTGGAAATCCAACTTTCCTGACCAATTCCTTAAATCGCGGGTCGTCTCGCAGAAAAACAAATGGTAATCGAATTTTGAGTTCTGCGATCTGTGGTTCGCGTTGATCATACGCTTTGTTTAGGTATTCAAACGTTTTATCTTTGTCCTGACCACGGGCATAGGTTTCCGCAATTCGAAAGGCCGGTAGATAAGCATTTTTATCCTTCTCCAGACTTGATCTCTGACTGTCCAGTTGAATGTCTATTTGCTTTTGCACAAAGCCCTTATAACCGTCTTTTTCATAAGCTAGCTGGAGGTCTTTAAGGTTTTCCGGGCTAACGCCAAAGAGTAGTTTGATCTGGATAAGGCGTTGCTCAACGGCCTCGGAATACATGCCCTTGGCTTCATAAACGTCGGCGAGGTTATTGCGAGGACTCGGTGCGTCCGGAAACAACTCAATGGTTTTCTTAAACTGAGCAATTGCTTCGTCCCGCTTGCCTCCAAGTTCAATCACTCTACCTTTTTGGTTATTTATGACCATCGACAACGGGTCAAGTTCAATAGCTTTATTTATCTCCGATAGCGCTTGGTCGCCATTTCCCGAAAAATGGTATACCTCTGCAAGCCACTGATAAGCAGACGGATACTTTGGGTTGAGTTCGATCGCTCTCTTTAGCTCTCTCTCAGCACCTTTGAGATCATAATCATAGTTGGTCAAGATCTGACCGAGCGAAGCATGTGCTTCTGCTAGATTTGGGTCAATTTCGAGGGCTTTTTGTACCGCCTGTTTTGCAAGCGGCATATATTCGCTTGGCCTGAATGCACCGTAATAGGGCATCAATGCCAAAGTGTCGGAGAGTCCTGCGTATGCGAGTGCGTACCTCGGGTCAGCAGCGATCGCTTGCTGGAAATACTCTCTGGCTTTTTGAAAGTCTTCGGTCTTTCGTTTGTTCCAATGAAAACGCCCTTTTAGGTAAAGCTGCTGTGCCTCGGAGCTGGTCGTGTTAGTTTTGCTGACTCGCTCCTGTTCGGTCGCCGTTAGTTTCGAATGAAGTTTATCCGAAACGGTTTTGGCGATCTCGCTCTGCAATGAAACGAGGTCGGATTGTTTGCGATTATACTGCTCGCTCCAGATGACGTCTTGAGTCTCGGTGTTGACGAGTTCCAGGCTCAATTTCAGATCATCGCCGCGTTGGGAAACTCTGCCCAGTAAGACCGCTTGCACCTTCAATTCTTCCCCGATCTTCTTCGGCGAAGCCTCTTTGCCCTTGTAATAAAAGACCGTGCTTCTTGCCTTGACCGACAAATTAGGAATATTCGACAAACTACTTATTAGCGTCTCCGTCATTCCATCGCTCAAGTACTCAACATCCGAATTCCCGCTCTCATTCACAAACGGCATCACGGCGATCGATTCGATTTGTTTCGTTGGAGCGAAATATTTGTAGCCGAAGAATCCGCCGATCAAAACAACAACTGCGACGGCAACCGCGATCAGCGGCTTTGCCGCTCGATGTACGGAAAAGCTGTGCTTTTCCGAAAGCCCACTTAAACTCTCCCGAGGCTCCGTCTCCACTCCGCGAGGCAAAACAGCAGTCTGTTCCGTAGTAAGGATCTGTGCACGAGTCGGAGCTTCGCCAGGAGCAGCGGTCGAGTGCAATATCGCGGTTTGCGGCTCGTCGCCGGGGAACCCAGTCGCTATCGCTCCCGGTTCTGACCCGGATGCCGGGCCAAAGAGCAGTTCGGAGCCGTCATCCAGACAGAAGCTCATCGAATCGTCATTGTAATCCCGACCACATTCAGGGCATCGTTTCATAACATTCTATTCCGGCAAATTTAGCTGTTTCAGCATTGCTTTGAATCTCGGCTCGGATCGCAGATCGTCGAGCTCGCCCGCTGTAGCGTAGTAACGGGTGGCTGCGCCGCGTTCCGCAACCTCTTTTTCAAGCCAGTCTAATGCGTTAGCTTTTTCGCCAAGCCCGATATGTATCATACCGATCGAAAAACTCTGAACGTAACGGGAGGTAGAATCCTGCTTCATCTCTTCGAGCAATTTCCTCGCACCGTCACGGTCGCCTGATCGTGCCAACCATAGTCCTATGTATCCTTTTGTTGACGGGTCAGGATCCAATTCGAAAGCTCTGCGCGTTTCGTCTAATGCCTCGCGATACATACCTTTTAGGCCGTAGACCAATCCCAGAGTCGAGTGCCCTAATGCAAAATCGGGATTGGTAGAAAGCACACGTTTATAAGCGGCTATTCCTTCATCGTAACGCCGACCGGCGACTAACGTATCTCCTACATTTAAGGCAATGATTGCCGAAAGCGGATCAAGTTCCTCGGCACGTTTCAGCTCGATCAGGCCATCATCAAACCGCTTGACGGACGCGAGCAAATTCCCCAGCCACTGACGGGCAGTCGGATACTTCGGATTTAGCTCGATCGCACGACGAAACTCACGTTCCGACCCGACGCGGTCACATTCATAGTGGACAAGATACTCAGCGAGGGCGGTGTGAGCTTCCGCAAGGCTTTCGTCCAGTTCTAACGCCCGTAAAGCCGACGCCTTTGCCTGCGGCATGCTGTCGTTCGCCAATGCCACGCCATAGCTCGAAAAAATAACGTAGGCCTCAGCTAATCCTGAATAGGCGAGTGCATAGTTCGGGTCCCTCTCAATTGCCTGTCTGAAAAGTTCAGATGCCTGCTTGATCGCGGGACCGGTTCGCTTATTCCATGCATAGCGGCCTTTCAAATAAAGTTGGTAGGCTTCAGGATCGGCGGTATAGCTTTTTTCAACTCTGGCAACGTCGGCACCTGACAATTTCGATCGCAGTTTAGTAGAAACATCGCGGGCGATCTCGCTTTGTAACGAAATAAGGTCTGATTGTTTGCGTGTATACTGCTCAGACCAAAGCAAGACGTCTCTTTGTGGATCGACGAGTTCCAAACTCAAGATCAGCTGCTCACCACGCTGAACCACACGCCCGCTCAAAATGGCTTGGACGTTCAACTCTTTGGCGATAGTCTGCTGACTGGTCTCTTTACCTTTGTACCGAAAGACGGATGAGCGCGGCTTAACATTCAGATTTGGAATTTTCGACAGACTATTGATGAGCGTCTCGGTCATTCCATCGCTCAAATATTCGACATCTTCATTGTTGCTCTCGTTGACAAACGGCATCACAGCGATCGAGTCGATCTGTTTTGCCTGAGTGATATACCGATAGCCAAAGAATCCTCCGAGTATGATGACCGCGATAACCACTGGAGCAAACAGCAGCCGTTTATCAAAACTCCTGTTCGCTCTAACATCGCCCGTGCCAGTCGGCAAGACCGCCGTCTGGTCTGTCATCTGTATCTGCGCCCGGGTCGGAGCCTCGCCTGGAGCAGCCGTCGAGTGCAAGATCGCCGTCGCCGGTTCGTCGTCACCGGACAAAGCCCCACCCGCTACCGCAGGTGGTACCGACACAGCCGGCCCTTCGAGCAGGGCATTGCCATCGTCGAGACAGTACAGCAGTGTATCGTCGTAATAATCCCGCCTACATTCAGGACATCGTTTCATAATATTACCGCGGTTGCCCGCGTCCATCCCTGCGCATCAGCACCAGGCAATAAGCGTCCGCGATCAGGTTCCTACCCGCCGGGCCAAAGCTTGAAACCTTGGGTCTGGGCGTAGTTTATCCAGCGCCGGCTCGATCCCGATCCATTTCATCCACGAACACCGGTTCTGATACCCCCGTTCCAACCAAACCATGGCCTGCTCTTGATCATTAAGTGCCGAGTATACCGACGCGACGATGACCTCATTTATATAGCGGCCTTCAGACGCCTTTAGAGCTTTCGATAGAATGTCCTGGGCTTTCGTACGTTCCCCTTCGGCGGCATTGGTGTACGCCAACAAACCTTGCATCTCAAGCCAATCCGGTGCCAACACTAGCCCCTTCTCAAGCGAGGTACGTGCTTCCGGATACATACCTTTTGCGTTGTACGCCAGTCCGAGCACAAAATGGCCGTAGGCAAATCCTGGGTCCAGATCGAGCGTCTTCTGGGATTGCTCAATGGACATGTCGTACTTTCGGGCGAGGTAGTAGGCCCAGCCAAGCTCTGCGTTGTTCAGGGTAGAAAGTGGCTCTAACTCCACCGCCATTTTCATCTCGACTAATGCTTCGGCTTCCCGGCCCGAGAACTGAAGGCAATGGCTATAGAAATGACGTGCGTTCGCGTAATTGGGGTCAAGAGCTATCGCCTTACGATAATCTTGCTCGGCTCCCTGCGTGTCCCATTCGTAGAACAGCTTATAAGACCCTAGCGAACTATGAGCCTCCGCGAGCGAATCGTCCAATGAAATGGCTTTTAGAGCCGCGTTCCTTGCCTTGGGCATCGTCTCTTTCGGTGATACGAAGTCGACGCCTAAATTTACATACGAATCCGCAAGCCCCGAGTAAGCCAGAGCATAGTTCGGGTCTATCTGGATGGCGCGTTCGAAAAAAGTGATGCTTCTCGTTAGACCTTCGAGTGAAAACTTGTTCCATTCATGTCGACCTCGGAGATATAGCTGATATGCCTCGGGATTTAACGTATATTTCTTCAGCAGCTTTTGCTCCTCGGCACCTGATAATTTGAGGCTCAGTTTGCCCGTGACGTCGCGGGCGACATCGTGCTCGAGGGAAACCAGGTCGGTTTGTCTTCGGCTGTATTGCTCGCTCCATACCACCCTGTCCGACCCAATGTCTATCAGCTCCACAAAAAGAGAAATGTCCGGTCCACGCTGAATAACCCGGCCGGTTAAAATGGCTTGTACCTGTAGCTCGCGACCAATAACCTGCATATCAGCCTCACGGCCCTTGTAACGAAACACGGACGAACGCGGCTTAACTTTCAGGTTTGCTAACTGTGAAAGGTTCTTGATGATCGTCTCAGTCAGGCCATCTGACAGATACTCAACGTCGGAATTGCCGCTCTCATTGAGAAACGGCATGACGGCGATCGATTCGATCTGTTTCGAATTGGCCGATGAAAAATATCGATAGCCAAAGAACCCTCCGACAAGAAGAATCACGGCTGCGACGACTACCACCAGCGGCTTCGCCGCTCTATTTGCGGAGAAGCTATGCTTCTCGGACCGGCCACCCAAAGATTCCCGAGGCTCCGCCTCCGCTCCACGAGGCAAAACAGCAGTCTGCTCAGTAGTATGAATCTGCGCACGAGTCGGAGCTTCACCCGGGGCGGCTGTCGAGTGCAAGATCGCGGTTTGTGGCTCGTCGTCAGAGGACAAAGCCCCACCCGAAACCGCAGGTGGTACTGACCTCGCCGGGCCATAGAGCAACTCCGTTCCGTCATCGAGACAGAACATCATCGTATTGTCGTATTCGCGACCGCATTCAGGGCATCGTTTCATAATTTTTCCAGAGCGGATCGTTAATCCCCGCTGGTCACCAATACTGCATCGCGAGTATAGTTTCCGCGTGAAATGGCGATCTGCTTGCCGTCAGTCGAAAATGAAAACGAGTAAATATAGCCCTCTTTAAGATTAGAGATCTGACTTGGCTTCCCGCCTGCTATCGGTTGGCTCCAGAGGTTTGCAATGTTGTCTTTTACCTGATTGTAAACGATCGATCTTCCGTCTCGTGACCATCTGACAAAGGTTCCGGCCGTAGGACTATCCTGAATACTAAAAGTCTTTAGCGGCACCCCGCCTTCGATCGGGAGAATAGCGATCTTATCGGGACGCGCATCCGGTGAACTGGCAGACTCCAGAAAAAGTGCGGCAATTGACTTGCCGTCGGGTGAAACGACAGGCTTGTTATAATAGCCCTCCGTCAGGCGGATCGGTGCGCCGCCATCGACCGAAACTTTCCACAGCCCCCGCGTTTCCGGACCAAAAGAAGCATAGACCACCCACCGTTCATCCGGGGTAATAACGGGGTGGTCATCTCTACCGCGATCCGTAAGTTGTTTAGAGTTGCTGCCGTCAATCGCGGCGATCCAGATCCTGTATGCCCCACTTTGTGTTGAACCATAGACTACGTACTTTCCACTTGCCGAAACCTGCGGCGAGATGTTGAGTCCCGCATTTGATATCAATGGCTTTTGCTGGCTGCCGTCGGCATTCATGATGCCCATATCAGATTTTCCTCCCCTGATATCAAGTGAATAGACCAGCCTGCCATCCGGCGTCCAGCTTGTGTCGATGATGCCTTCCGAGGCCGCGGTTGATATCTGTTGTGCCTGGTCGATGTTCGAAACGGGCGCGACCCATACGCTTGCCATACGGTCGGACAGCGCCGTAACGAAGCGGGTTGAATCACTCGTAAGACTAAGGCTGCGATGCTCCGTAAACCCACTAGTGATCTGTCGCGGTTTGCCGCCCGTAAGTGAAATTTTCCACACCTGTCTATAAGCAGATGCCTCTTCGCGAGCGATCATCAAAATGTCCTGGCCGTCCTTTAACCACCCGACTTTTCCAATGTATTCCCAGCTTTCCCGTGTGAGATCGCGTTCTTTACCGTCGCTTACATTTACGCCGAGGACCTTAAATTTGCTTCCATTCTCAAACCCGCTAAGCGATACGGCAATGGTTTTTCCATCGGGTGACCATGACGGACCTGTAAAATAAATTGGATAGAATCGTTCCGGCAATTTGCGCGAGGCTAATACCTTTTCCCCGGTACCATCCGAGTTTGCCACCATCAATACGCTCTCATTCTTTTCAGGAAACTCTCCGCGCACAAAGGCAACTTGTTTGCCGTCAGGCGAAAAAGAGACGGCGCTGTCTAAACGCTCCATCAGTTTTTGCGGAGTGCCGCCAAGTGCCGGTATCCGGTAAAGGACGCTGGCCTGATTTAGCTCACGCGTTATATAGAAAAGATCGTTGCTGTCTGGGGTAAAAGTGATACCCCAATATTCAGCAGGCCCTTCCGGTACTGCGACAATGTCGTTATTTGCGCTAGCCTGTCTAACCAGCAGAGTCTGTTTTCCGGCATCGCTTTTGACGTGGGCGATATATTTGCCATCCGGCGAGATAGCCGTATGGATCACCCGCCCATTCTTTGTAAGTTTGGTGATCTTTGTTTTCTCAAATAGCGGCCCGGTAGTTGTATTGGTTCCGCTCATCATACGATAAAGCCCAAACGCAACGGCAACGCCGATCAGCCCAACCACACCGAGCGCAAGAAACGCCATCTTTCTGTTCTGCCTGATCCCAGAGATCAGATATTCCGCACTGGATATTTGTGTCGGTGCCGCAGGCGGTTGTGTGCTGACTATCTGGGTCGGCTGGCTGTCCGCACTTTCCGTAGCATGCATCAAAAGTGTTTCGCTACGGTTTGGCGCAGCGGTGGCGTCAAGCTCGGCTCCCCCTTCCATTTCACGCCTGATTTCTTTTAATTCGATGGCCACATCCTTGATCGACTGATAGCGTTCCTCAGGGTCCTTAGCCAGGCAGCGGCGCACGATGCGTTGCAAGTCGCTGGGAGCCGCAGGGCAAAGATCCTTTATCGGCGGAGCGGGTTCATAGATGATCTTGTGCAGGGACTTAATCACCGAAACGCCCTTAAATGGCTGCTCTCCCGTTACGGCCTCAAAAAGAATGCAGCCGAAAGAGAAAATGTCCGAACGGTTGTCTATTTCATGGATCTTGCCCTCAGCCTGCTCTGGCGACATATAGCCGACCGTGCCCATGATCATCCCCGGCTCTGAATGCTGATTGATGATGGCGGTGTCAGGCTCGGTTTCCGGCGTTTCGGCGAGCGGCTTAAACTCCTTCGATTCAACCAACTTGGCCAGCCCAAAATCGAGTATCTTTGCATATCCATCACGCGAGACCATGATGTTTTCCGGCTTCAGGTCGCGATGGACGATACCCGCAGCATGTGCCTTTGCCAAACCCTCGGCAGATTGGGCGAGGTATTTCAAAAGCCGTTTCAGGTCGGTCCTATTTTTGTGCATCGCATCGCGCAGGGTTATGCCATCGACAAACTCCATTGCGATATAGTGAATATTGTCCGCTTCGCCAATTTCATAAACGTGCGCGATGTGCGGGTGGTTCAGTGCGGCCGCTGCTTGAGCCTCCTGCACAAATCTGCTCATTCGAGCTTGGTCCTCAGCAAACTCGGACGGCAGTATCTTTAGCGCAACCTTGCGCCCAAGTTTTGAATCTTGCGCTTGATATACCTCACCCATTCCGCCTTTACCGACCGCAGAGATGATCTTGTAGTGATTGATTATTGTTCCGGTTTTCATTTCTATTTTTCTACTCCGGCAGATTCGCTCGTTTCAGGATCGCCTTAAATCGCGGGTCGCCGCGGAGGGCGTCAAAGTCCGAATTGAGCGCAAATCGATAGGATAAATGCCAACGATCGGCAATGGTTCTTTCCATCCAGGTCAAAGCCTCTTCCTTGTCGCCGAGTGCAGCATAAACCTGAGCTACCGAGAAAGCCGGAACATTCCCATCTGCCGCCTCAGCCTTAAGCTCGCCGAGGATCTCCAGTGCCTCAGCCCGCTGACCTGATCTGATCAGGGCAACAGCCAGGTAGCCCATTACCCGCTGACGTTCGGCCGGTGTAGCTGCTTTGCGAAATTGGGCAATAGCTTCTTGTTCCATGCCCTTATATAAATACACCCGGCCCAAATAAAAATGAGCGGCGGAGAAATTCGGATCGAGTTTTAGAGTTTCGTTCAATTGGGCGACCGCCTCATCATATCGCCCAGCAGCAGCAAACGTGTTTCCGACCTCGGCGCTTGAAATTAGCGATAACGGATCTAGGTCACTCGCGATCTTTGCTTCAGCGATCGCCTCATCAAACCGCTTTTGCCACGAAAGAACAAGTCCGAGCCATGAGTGGGCGGTCGCGTATTTTGGATTCAGTTCGATAGCCCTGCGAAGCTCCTTCTCGCCACCGGCAGAATCAAACTCGTAATCATTCAAACAGCGTCCAAGTGCAGCGTGGGCCTCCGCCAACGAATCGTCCAATTCCAGAGCCCGCAGGGCCGCCACTTTTGCCTTCGGCATGCTCTCCTTTGGCACGCCCGCCAGATAAGTCGGAAACAACACATACGTTTCAGCGAGGCCTGAATAGGCGAGGGCAAAACCGGGGTCTTTTTCGATCGCTTGCTTGTAAAACTCCACCGCTTGTTTGAGTGACTCGGCGTTCCGCTTATTCCAGGCAAAGCGGCCTTTCAGATAAAGCTGGTACGCTTCGTTGTTATTTGTGTACTTCTTTGTGAGGCCGGTCTCTTCGCCGGAAAGCTTTAACTGCAGCTTTTGCGTTATCGTCGCCGCGATCTCACGCTGCGTGGCCAACAGTTCCGACATCTTGCGTTCATACTGCTCGCCCCAAAGCAGTTTGTTGTTTCGCACATCGACCAGCTCAACGCTGATCGTCAAATTGTCGCCGATCTGCGCCAGCCGCCCCGTCATCACCGCATCGACACCCAATTCGCTCGCAATGGTCGCAACCTTGGTATCTTTGCCTTTGTACTGAATAACCGAACTCGTCGGGCTGACCTTCAGTTCCGGCAATTGCGAAAGCCGATAGATCAACGATTCGGCCAAGCCATCCGAAAGATACTCCGAATTCGGATCACCGCTCCTGTTCTGAAAAGGCAAAACGGCAATTGAATTGATCGGCCCGCCACTGGCAGGTTTGAAATATCGATAACCAAGAAATCCGCCAAGAACGATGATCGCGAGGAGGACCGGTAGTGCCAGCAATCGCTTATCAAATCCACGAGGCTGCGGAAAAATGTCCCCCGTTCTTGTCGGCAAGACCGCCGTCTGGTCTGTCATCTGAATCTGCGCACGAGTCGGAGCCTCGCCCGGAGCAGCGGTCGAGTGCAGGATCGCGGTCTGCGGTCCATCGCTCGCACCAGAGAGACTTGCCGGCCCTTCGAGCAGAGCATTGCCATCGTCTAGACAATAAAGCAGAGTGTCGTCGTAATAATCGCGTCTACATTCTGGGCATCGTTTCATAAAATTCTATTCCGGTAGATTTAGGCGTGTGAGGATTGCCTTAAATCGCGGATCATCACGCAGGGGCCGCATATATAACTCGACGTTGAGCCGATGCATTTCCCAATCACGTGCCTCTAATGCCTTTTCCAGCTCAGCGAACGCTTCGTCCTTCTCACCCAAAGCGCCATAGATCGCAGCGATTCGGGCCGCCGCCACCCATTCAGTTTTTGCGAGTTCCCGATACCGGGCGATCATTTCCTCCGCTTTGTCGCGGCGTCCGGCTTTGGCATAGGCAAATCCCGCATCACGAATGGCCATTTGGCTATTTGGATCATCTTGCAGCCATTTCTCACATATAGCTATTGCCTCATCGTGCCTGCGCATTTCGGTGAGGACCGATGCAAGCATCCATCGCGAAAGTAGGTGGTTCGGTTCAAGATCGTGAATTTTACGCGCCACCTCAAGAGCTTCCTCATTTTGTCCTCGTATAAGCTCCGCCCAGGCGACAGTAACCCCCATATTCACATCCAAGGGTTCTGCTTTGAGTCCTTGTTTGATCTCGCTGATGCCTTCGTCAATTCTGCCCGTCGAGAGCAGATATATCTGTCCGTAACGAAAATGGGCCGAAAAATTGTTCGGATCGAGTTCGAGTGCTCGTTTGAACGATCGTTCGCCCTCAGCCCAGTTCCAGTCATAGATGACCTGTACATAAGCGAGAAAAGTGTGGGCCTCGGAGAGCGTCGGGTCAATTTCCAATGCTTTTTCGGCCGCGGCTTTTGCTTCAGGAAAGGCCTCCTTTGGAGAAAGGTAGGGATAGGCCGGCATCGTGCCATAGACTTCGGAGAGCCGAGCATATGCCAATGCGAATTTTGGATCGAGCTTGACAGCCTGTTTGAAGAATTCGATAGAGCGGAGCATGTCTTCCTTTGTCCGCTTGGCAAAGCTGTGGCGTCCGCGCAAGTAAAGCTGGTAGGCCTCATTATTGTCTGTGTATTTTTTGCTTATGCCCGTTTCATTGCCCGACAGTTTCAGTTCAAGCTTTTGCGTGATGGTCGTCGCGATCTCACGCTGAGTCGCCAGCAGATCGGCCATTTTACGGTCATACTGCTCCGCCCAGATCAGCTTTTTTGTCCGTGCGTCGATCAACTGCACACTTATCGACAGGTCATCGCCGCGCTGTGACAAACGCCCCGACATCACCGCGTCGACCTCGAGTTCCTTAGCTATCTTCGCAACATCCGTTTCCTTGCCCTTGTACCGCATGACCGAGCTCGTCGGGCTGACCTTCAAATTCGGCAACTGCGAAAGACGATAGATCAAAGAATCCGCCAGCCCGTCCGAAAGATAATCGGTGTCGGCATCCCCACTGCGGTTTTCAAAGGGGAGCACCGCGATCGAATTCACCTGTTCGGAGTCAGCGGCATTGAAATATCGGTAACCAAAGAATCCGCCGAGGATAATGGCCACAAGCGCGATTGGAGCAAGGAGCAATCGCTTATCAAATCCACGAGGCTGCGGAAAAATGTCCCCCGTGCTTGTCGGCAAGACCGCCGTCTGGTCTGTCATCTGAATCTGCGCACGAGTCGGAGCCTCGCCCGGCGCAGCCATCGAGTGCAGAATAGCCGTTGCCGGATCGTCACCCGACGAAGCCGTCGCTGGCCCTTCGAGAAGAGCATTGCCGTCATCGAGACAATACAGCAGCGTATCGTCGAAATAATCCCGTCGGCATTCTGGGCATCGTTTCATAGGTTGTAGGTACGGATTTTCGTACTCTATTCTAACCTATTAATTGCCATTTAGTGCGGGTATATGCGATGTGGAAGCCGTTTTTCTGGGCGTTCTTCTGTGATTGGCTGCCGGGAGCGGCACCCATTATAGCGAGATCACATCCCCGTGCGGCGGCGAGTTCGAGGCGGTCTTCAAGAAGCGCGGTCTGTGCACCGCGATTGCGGCCACTAACGATCGTGCTCGCTCCGGCTAACATTGATATCCTGTCGTAAATGAACAGCATTCCCGTCGCGATCGCCTGGCCATGGAGTTCGGCAATGTAGGGGTACGAACCGCTACAAGAGGCGCTGACCGAACCGAAGTTGAACATAAATTCGCCAAGCTCTTTATGCTCGGCTGTCCACGCGTCGGCAGATGTTCTCGCCCACAGCTCAACTTCTTCCGCGTCAATTACACGTGTTGTTAAGCCCGGCATTCGGTCACGTTTCTGGATGGAAGTCTCGAGCTCGCGATACATAACGCTCGTCAGTTCGATGGGGCGATAACCGCGCTCGCTCAGCAAACCCATCAATGATGGATCGGCCATCGGGCTGACCTCGTGGAAGATCGGAGCTTCGCGTTTACGAAAAAACGCCTCGATCTCATCGAGATGCTCCGGCGTCGTTTCGTCAAACAACCCCAACCCAAACGTCTGAGTCAGCGGTGATTCGACACCGTCAAACATCGCGTACGCTCCGCCGACCTCTATCCAGGCAGCCCCGCAAGCCGGATCGAGCCTTGCACGTGTTTCGACAAAATCCGCGTTAACACGTGCTTCGGTTCGTTCGAGTTTCTGGGACAGTGTTTGATCCGAGAAGATCATCTAGTCAACGTCTGCTTACGCCTCCGTATTATTTCTCAGCCAACTCAAAGCCCGCTCGTTGCTCGTGAAAAACTTGACCCGCACGCCTTGCGACGCTGCGATGACCTCGTATAGTTCGGTTTGTGCAGTCGGTTGAAAATCGGGAATGGCGAATGCGAGCCAGAGTTTTGGAACAGCGGCGGTCTTCTTACCCGCATCTATTACGTCCGAAGTCTCACGCTCACCCGAAGGCAGAAAGCCCTCAACCAGCACCCGCCGCGAACCATGCTTTTCACACGCTTCGCGGATAACGTTCCACAATGCAGCGCGACGTTCCTGATCTACTTTGAAATCCTTGCCAAGCTGAATATGGACGTGGTCGTCGCGAAATTGGACACTGAAGCCCTGGTCGAGAACCAGCGGCGACAACCAAACGGATTTGATCGATTCATTCTCCATCGAGTTTACGGCCTGCGAGCGGTGCCCTTATCGCCGGACTGCTCCCTTTCCCTATTCAACTCGACCATGTCGACGCTCGACGAGTAGTCGCCGATCAGGTGTTTGGCAAAATAATCGGCCCGGATCCAGAAAAAGTAGTTATTCGCATCGCCGAAGCCGTGGCGCTTTCCCGGAAATATGATCGTATCGAAGCGCTTGTTCGCTCTGATCAGCGCGTCGGCCATTCGCAGCGTGTTCGCGGGATGCACGTTGTCGTCCATATCCCCGGTCGCAAGCAGCAGTCGGCCCTTTAGATTCTTGGCAAGGTCGGAGTTTTTATCGATGTCGTACTCGAACTTGATATTGCCGTCCTTGTCCGTGACCTCTTTGACGCCGTCGTGTTTCTCGCTCCACGCACGGTTGTAGATATTGTTCTCGTGATTGCCCGCCGACGAGACAGCCACCTTGAAAAAGTCAGGATAGACAAGCATCGCTGCGGTGGACATAAATCCACCACCCGAATGCCCGTAGATACCAACCTTATCAATGTCAATGAACGGCATTCGGCGAGCGAGCTGCTCGATCGCGACCTTTTTATCCGCAAGTCCATAATCGCGAAGATTTCCGTAACCGTAATTGTGATACCACTTCGACCGCTGCGGATGGCCGCCGCGATTACCAACTTCGATGACGATAAAACCGAGCTGGGCGAGCGTCATGCGGTCGTTTCGGGGCGTAAATGTTTTAGTTACGCTCTCGGTTTGCGGTCCGGGATAAACGAACGCGATGATCGGATATTTCTTGTTCGGGTCGAAGTCAAACGGCTTGTACATTACGCCGAAAAGGTCGGTCATACCGTCGTCAGCCTTAACCTTGAACGGCTCGGGGAACTTGTAACCGGATTCCATCATAGCGGACAGATCCGTTGTTTCGAGCGACATCAATCTGGTACCCAAATTGTCGTAAAGCACCGCTTCCGGAGCAGTATTCACCCGCGACGAATTGTTGACAAAGTACTTGCCCGAATCTGACATCGACACGGTGTGCGAAGCGTCGCCCGGATCAAGCAGTTTCATCCCGCTGCCATCGAGGCCGACGCGGTAGGCATGTTCGTAATATGGGTCCTCGCCGGCTTCTCGGCCATTCGCCGTCAGGTAAAGTGTGCGTGTCTTTTCATCAATGCTTTCGACTGCATCCGCGTAAAACTCGCCCGAAGTTATCTGATTCTTGAGCCTTCCGTTGCCATCGAACAAATAGTAATGGCCCCAGCCATCTCGCTCCGACCAGTGAACCAGCTCCTGGCCGTTGTTGATCAGCACAAGCGGTTTGAATTCAATATACGTGTTCAGACGCTCCTCGATCAGCACCTTGACCTCGCCGGTTGTCGTGTCAGCGACGCAGACGTCCACGCGGTGCATGTCCCGACTGGTCCGGTTGAAGTAAAGCTTATCGCCCGTGTCGCTGAGCCATTTAGGCTCGATGCCTGCGGCCTGTGGCCCGCCGCCCTGCTGTTGCTGCTGTTGGTCCTGTTGATCGCCCGATCGATCGATCTGAACAGCTCGGGCTCGTTCGCGTTCGATATTCGTGATCGGAGCTGTATAGATCGACACCGTCTGGTCCTTAAACTGGTCGCTCTTCACCTTAACCCGTGCCTTCGTTGCCAGATCAAAAACCTCGATCTCAGACTGAGGCTGATTTGCCTCGCCCGGCATGCCGTAGCGATAGGTTTCGAGCTTAGGACGCGGATTAGCGAGCGAATTTATTACCCATAGATCGGCAACCTTTCGCTGGTCAACCTTAACGAGCGAGATCTTTTTCGAATCTTTTGACCAGATCACGCGGATCGACGGCACGCGGGGTGTTTTGTTTTTTTCGCTAAATCGATATGGGCCTTTTTCAGCCTCGGTCAGGCGTCGGGCGTAGCCATAGAACTCTTCGCCTTCCGTCGTAAGCTGAGTTTCGACGATGCTGGGATCGTCGTCTTTCTTGAGCGCCTTGGCGTAATTTTCCGCGTCCATCATGAAGAGATTCTGGCCGCGTGCGAATATGATCGTCTTTTCGTCTGGCGAGACCGAAGCCCATCGTGCCTTTTGCGGAGGTGTGTAATCTGGCAAAAGCTTTAACTGTGCGCTTGCCAGATCGTATTCAAAATAGATCGTCCTGTTTCGGCCGCCCGCAGGTGTCGCCCCGGCAGCCTGTTCGCCGGTCTGGCCCGCACCAGCTCCGGCCGCCGTTCTTGCTGGAGGCGTTTCCGCCTTCAGCCCCGGTATGACGGCATCGCGTGGAACCGAAACGTCAAGTCTTATCGCTGTGTCGTTCTTTATAAAGTGGATCGTAGTGATCGGCAGGTGAAGCGAGTCATACGGGATGCGGGTCAACGTGGTCAATAACGCGGCCATTTTTGCGGCATCGAACACCGGCGTCTTGGTCTTCCTTACCGGATCGACCAAAACAAACCGCTTCCCTGAGTTGGTCTCGTAGCTGTACCAAAATTTATCACCCGTCTCGAGCCAACGCGGCGTGACCGCTGTGTCAAAAAGCATTTTGCCAACCTTCGCGGACGTCCACCGCGAGGCCAGCTCATAATTTGCCTTTTGGATCCTATTGTCCGTTTCCGGCTTCGCGCTCTTGTCTTGTGCCGGAATGCCGGACACAAATAATGTCGCCAAAACACCCAGACAAAAGAGTTGGCGGACAAAGAGCGTACATCCACGTCGAAGCTGCATGAAAAGTTCCTCCTGATTTTTGCGAATGATCAGATTATGACTTTCAGCACTTTAACATTTAACGCGTGGAAGCGCCTATTTTGGGTTGTCGTAAAGCTATTTTTTCGGAAATCCGGGATTCGCTTTTACTTCGAGTATCTGCTTAACGTGCCGTTCGGTATGCGCCGAAAGAAAGGCGATCCAAAGATAAGCGTCGATCTCTTTCTGAAATGCCGGGTTCATGAAAAACCGCTCACGCATGTCGTCGTTGCCTTTTTCCATGAAACTGATCGTCGTCGCACGCCTCTGTTTGAACTCAGCCATAGCATCAGTCATCGACATCCAAGGCGCCTTATCAGGGCGGATCGGCTCGGGAGCCTGAAATTTGTTGGTTCGGTCCGGAACCATTGTCATGATCTGCTCCATAGTGATATCCGATGTTTTGCCTGAATTCGCCGGCGCTTTCATTATCTGACCTGCGATCAGATCAAAGATAAACGACTCGGCCAGCGCAATGTGTTCTGAAACCTCAAACACAGACCATTTGTCCGGAGCCGCCTTCCATTTCAACTGCTCCTCACTTAGCCCTTTGACCGAATCGAGGAAAAGTTTTTGGGTGTGCTTCAAGTATTTGACCCCAGCCTTGCGCTCTTCCTTAGTGACGGGTTTTGCCGCCGCATTCTCGACACTGACCGCCAAAGACAACAGAAAAAATACGATGCAACTGATAACTGAATATTTCATAAATTACTCCTTTAGCCTGAGATCACTGCCAATTTTCTGGCCACGATCACGGCAACAAAAGCGGCCCGATAAAAAACCAGACAGCAAGCCCAACAGCCACAACCTATACTAGCGGCCGCGAACTCCTTAAACCCACCTTGCTTCCACGCCTCACGGCTAAAATATATTAAAGTCGCGATGACGGCAATCCCCGTGGGGATCGCGACCAAGAGCGGGTCAAATCCGACGGCCCGGGCAAAGTTAAATTCGTCAAAATTAGGATTTGGCTGATAACCGGCGGCTCGCAAAAAAATATAAACAAAATTCACAATACGGCCGAGCGGTGCTGCCAGTCCCAGCAAGATCAAAAATGCCAAATATCGATATCTGAGTAAAACACCTGCTGACAAGATCGTAACGTATGTGATCAGCGGCCCGATAGCAGTTGCGAAAGCGATCTGGCCGGAGCTCAATACCGATTTATCTGCCGCAACCGAGGCCGAACGCAAAATGACTCCCTCGACCCCAAAGCCAACGTAGGCAAGGTAATGCCCTAGCTCATGTGAAACTATCGAAAACGGCACTACAAAAATGCCCAATATCGAATACCAGCTGAAATTTGAGATGAACTTTTTCAAGACGAAAATTACTAAACTAGTCTCAGCAATCAGATCAGATCTTCACACACTCACTGCGCTATTCGGATGATTCAAAGCACCGGCGGCCTGAGCTTCCTGCTCAAAACGGGCGACGCGTTCCTTGTCCGCCGAGATATCGGCCGGCAGGACTTTGATCGAAACGTCACGCCCGATCTTTGGGTCGCTGGCCCGATAGACCTCACCCATTCCGCCGACGCCGATGAGCGAGCGGACCTCGTATCTTCCGAGCTTTGTTCCTGTTGGCAAGGTCATAGTTATTTCTTCAGCGTCGAGGTCCAGTTAAGGATCACGGTGTACGGATTCAGTGTGTTTGCATCGACGGGTGAGTTGACGAGAAACCGTTGCCCGTCTGCCGTAACGGCATAACGATTGGAATTAGCAAAGCTGGATACCTCGGTCTGAAACAAAACGGCTGGCGTTCCATTTTGAAAACTTTCGCCGGGCTTTACGCTGACGACCATAAGTTTTCTATCAGGGGCGACATAATAGAGTTCCTGACCATCCCGCCGCCAGTGAGGCTGAGAACCGCCGCCTGTCGAAACCTGCCATTTCCCCCCTGCGGGCGGGAAGTTCTGAACGTAAACCTCTTCTTGTCCGCTCTCGTTCGACTTGTAGGCAAAGAAACGCCCGTCCGGCGAAAAACGCACGTGTTCTTCAGTAAACTCGGACTGCAGCAAAGGATAGGGTTTTGCATCTCCGCCGAGAGGCAATACCCAGATATCAAAGCCCGTCTTCTCGCCACGGCTCGCAAACAGGATATTTTTGCCGTCGGGCGACCAATCGATCCCAGTGTTATGGACCCTAACGGTGTCGCTTATCAGCTCCTCATTTCCCGCACCGCTCGCCAGCTTTCGATAGAGCTTTCGTATGTCATTGTCCCTGTTCGAAGTAAAAAGAATGCTGCCGCCATCGGCTGACCATGCCGGGTCATCATCCGCTGCCGCATTAAAGGTAAATCGTGTCGGCAGCCCCCGCTCGAGGTCGATAACCCAAATATCCGCGTTACCGTCAACAATTCGTGAGGCAGCAGCTTGTTTACCGTCAGGTGAGAGAACTAAGTCCATGTAATTCCCCGGTTGGCCAACCTTCGAGATCTCCTTTCCCTCCCGGTCATACCACGTTAATTGGCGATTCCCGCTACTACTCCCACTCAGGCACACAATGGTCCCGTTTTCGGATACCGAAAAGAACGAGCGGCCAGCGAACGTAGTGAAATTCACGTTCTCCAGGACCGGCACGGGATCTCCGGTGAGCTCCAGCCTGGAGGCGTCAAACGGCTGTGCCATTACCGTCGTATCGCGGGAAAACAACAAATATCCCGGAGCAGCGTAGTAAAAGTCAGAGTAATTCTTGAATAGCGGCTTTCGCTCTTTCCCGTCGATCGAAGCGACAAATATCTCTGGTGGATCGCTCGGGCTGCTACTGTTGCTCCTATAGAGAAAGTGACGACCATCCGGGAGGAAGCGGGGAAACATGTGTCGAATTTCTTTGCGCGACTCATCAAGCGGAAGCAGTTCGGTCAACTCGCCGCCCGCCGCCGATACCCGTCGAATGCCGCGGTTGGACGAGCCGACCAATATCACACCGTCGCGGTTCCAGGTCCCGGCCACTGCGTCCGGAGCATTGCAGATCACTTGTGCAGGCCCGCCGGCTATGTCGACCTTTTTTAGTTTGCCATTCGCAAAAAACGCAATGGTTCGGCTGTCCGGCGCCCAAAACATCGAAGAAGAAGCATCTTCGGTACCGTTAAGGCTTTGTTCTGTCAACGACCCGAGTTCCCGAACGTAAATATTCGACTTGCCGTCAACGATCGCTGCAAAGGCGAGCGTACGTCCATCGGGGGAAATAACCGGGCTGCCCAAATTAGCTGAGGATGCCGGCGGAGCTACAATGAAGCTCACCGGCCGCTCATCCGGCGACGGCCGCCGAATATACATCACAGTGGGGATCACCAATGCTATCAAAACCGCAGCAGCCGCAACCATCCATGGAATGCGGGAGCTCCAAGTCGAACGCTCAGTTTCAAGACCGATCGCACTGACCGTCGTCGTCATATTGGCGCCCGACGAACTCGTCGGTGCAGACAGCGACTCCAATGCGAACCCAAGATCATGTGCCGAGTGAAACCGACGCTCGGGTTTCTTTTCCAGACAACGCCGCACGATCCGCTCAAGTGACGGGCTGATGTTCGGGTTCGACTCGGTCATCTCCGGCGGCTCTTCCTTGACGATCGCCGACATCGTCTCAGCCAGCGATTCCTCCTGAAACGCCCGCCTGCCCGTGATCATTTCGTAAAGGATCAAACCAAACGAGAAAATATCCGAACGATGATCGGTCATCTGCCCCCGAACCTGCTCGGGCGACATATATCCGACCGTACCCATCACGACGCCGGGGTTAGTGAGGGCTTTTCGAGTGTGATCCTCTGATCCAGTCGCTGTCGCTCCCGGTTCTGACAGCTTCGCGAGGCCAAAATCGAGTATCTTAACGCGGTCGTCTTTTGTGATGAAGAGATTCTCCGGCTTCAGATCGCGGTGAACGATCCCTTTCTCATGCGCCGCTGATAATCCGCTGACGATCTGCTGGGCGTAGTCTGTGACTTTTCTGAGCGGGATAGATCCCTCGTCTAGACGCTCGCGCAGTTCCATTCCATCAAGCAGTTCGGCGACGATGAACGGCGAGCCGTCGTGTTCGCCGATGTCGTAAACGGTCAGAATGTTTGGGTGATTTAGCGCGGACGTTGCCTTAGCTTCCTGCTCGAACCGGCGCAGACGGTCCTCGTCGTTTGCGAAATCCGCCGGCAGCATTTTGACAGCCACATTACGATCGAGGCGTGCGTCGTGGGCAAGGTAAACCTCGCCCATTCCACCCGCTCCGATCTTGGAAACAATCCGATAGTGCCCGATCGAAGAGCCGATCTCTATTCCTTCGCCCATGTTTTCTAGTCGCCTCAGTTGCTACAAGTTAACACAGGTTCCGCGTTTGATGAATTGACCGTCGCCTTGTTTTCCGGCGTGTTCACCGTTCTGAATAACCACGCGACCGCGTGACAGAACGGTCTCGACTTTACCCTTGATATTCCAGCCTTCGTAGGAAGAGTAATCGACGTTCATGTGTTCGTTTTCGACGCCGAATGTTGTTTCGCCGTTCGGATCAAAGATGACGATGTCGGCGTCCGAGCCCACCGCGATAGTTCCTTTTTTCGGAAACATACCGAACATTTTCGCTGCGGCAGTTGATGTTAGTTCGACAAAGCGGTTGAGCGAAATACGATTTTCGACAACGCCGCCGTTGTAGATCAGGGCGAGGCGATTTTCTACGCCGGGAGCTCCGTTCGGGATCTTGGTGAAATCGCCGAGCCCGAGTTCCTTTTGCTCTTTCATACAGAACGGGCAATGGTCGGTCGAAATGACTTGCAGGTCGTCCATCTTGAGGCCTTTCCAGAGCTCCGCACAATTGTGTTTCTCACGCAGCGGAGGCGTCATTACGTATTTCGCCCCTTCCCAGCCGTCGCCGTAATCGTCGATAGAATGAAACAAATACTGCGGGCAAGTCTCCGCAAAGGCTGAGATTCCGCGATCCCTTGCCTGTCGCACCTGATTCAATGCATCGGTGCAAGAGAGGTGAACAATGTAAACCGGCGACTCGGCCATTTCCGCAATAGCGATGGCCCGATGAACCCCCTCGGCCTCAGCGATGGTCGGCCTCGTCAGAGCGTGATACTTCGGAGCTGTTCGCCCGTCGGCAAGAAAACGTTTGATGATCTCGTTGATGACAATGCCGTTCTCCGCATGCATACAGATCAGCCCGCCGCGTTTGCCTGCCGCCGACATCGCACGAAAGATCGTCGCGTCGTCCGCCAAAAACACGCCCGGATACGCCATGAACAGCTTGAACGACGTAATACCCTCGTCCATCAGCTTGTACATTTCTTTCTCATCGCCGTCCTCAAACTCAGTCGTGATGAGATGAAACCCGTAGTCGATCACCGTCTTGCCCTCGGCCTTTTTGTGCCATGCGTCAACGCCCGAGGTCATCGATTCGCCCTTCGTCTGCACCGCGAAATCAATGATCGTCGTCGTCCCCCCAAACGCCGCCGCCCGCGTCCCGGTAAAGAAATCATCGCTCGACGAAGTCCCCCCAAACGGCAGCTCCATATGCGTATGCGGATCGATCCCGCCGGGAATCACAAGCTTGCCTGCGGCGTCGATAACCACATCCGCCTCCATATCGAGCGTTTTGCCGATAGTCGTCACTGTCTCGCCGTCTATGAAAATGTCTGCCGTGTAATCGTCCACTGCGGTTATAATTCGACCGTTTTTAACAAGAGTTTTCATAAAATTTGATTAATCGGTGATGTTACAGGGCGAGCTCTGGTTTCTGTACAAGGAATGATTGTCGATTGCGAGAATCTCCTTTGCCATTCTACCGACATAACCAGTTCGAGCCTGAAACTCCTTTGCTGCCTGCAGACCTCTATTCTCGTCTGCCATGAATAACGACTGAAGAGCTATATGACGCACGCTCTCACTTTCCGTCTCATCCCGGGCGATTGTTTCAAGTGCATCGGCTCCGGACCGGCTCTCAGTGGTTCCAAGAAATCCAATAGCATATATTCTTCGCTCAAGATTCCGATCTTTTATTTTCTCTATTACCAGGGGAACGACCAATTCTCCCGCAGTACAAAGCGGTGCAACTATGAAAGACTCCTTGTGCTCAGTGGTTTGAAATTCATGAAAAGCCGCATCAGGCGTTCCGGGAACCAGATAACAACCAGAAAGCCCTATAAGAACAAACAGTAAACAAGTAGGAACGGCACTAATTCTCATCAGCCGAAACAGCCTCCCGAAGAGCTTCAAGATGCTTCAATCCAGGAATATCCTTTTCACGCCCCGCTGCGGTCTTTGCCGCGATAAGCCCGTCAATCGACAGCACGTTTACGTTAAAGCCCCAGAGTTCAAACTTTTCAGAACTCGCCCGGACATCGGCAAAATCGCCAAGCCCTTTTACCTCTGACAGGAGATCGATATCGCCGATTGAAGTCTCCAGAGTAAAGACAGATCCGTTCGATAAAGTCGACGCATCCCAAATAAACGGTAATTCTTTTGGAAAGCCTCGAGGCCTCGGCTCGTATGGTGCGAAAGCTTGGGCGATCTTTATCAAATTTTCCTTCGATCTTGAATAAGCAAAATCGATGTCGAACGTGATATATGCCGTTGCATGTATAGAAAGAGCAACACCGCCGATGACGACGAAATCTACATCGTTCGAAGCCATCGCAACTATCGCCTTTTCGATGTCGATCATTTACTTTCCACTCGCTTTTTTGCTTTCGCCGCTTCCATCGCCAGCCGCAATTTCTCGACGCTGTCCATCGCACCCTGAAGATTTTCTAATCGCTGCTGAGGAGAACGCCGCAAATTACTTACGACAAGCGTTAAATCGAGTCCGTATCGAGCAGCCTCGGCGATCTTGCTTCCCGGACGCGGATTTAGCAGCTTTTCTTCGGGCGTTCTCATAGCTATATTCTAACCCAAGATCGCATATATGAAGCGATGAAAGGCAGGCGAAGCCTGCGATGGATGCACCTCGCTCAATCCCCGTCCCCGAGGAGTTTACCTTGCCATAGCTTCTGCCCGGCGGTCGAGGTGTAGAAGCCGAAAACGGCGAGGCCGAGCAGGGTCAGTACCCATGCAGCGTAGCCGCCTGTGTACCATGTCCCAAATGGAAGGGCTCCATCAAACAAGAACAGCCAGAAAGTGATCATAGCGAGCACGCCGAATCGAGCCGGCAACAGGATCACGACAGCCGCAAAAAGCAGGTCCGAAACAATTCGCGGCGTGCCACCGCCATAGGTTACTGAATCTACCAGCATAATGCCCGAAAATATCAACAGTACCACCGCCGTTCCGAGCCACTTTCGCCTCAGCAGCAGGCCAGAGAACAATATCAGAAATGAAACAATAAAGGCCGCGAATAGGCCAAGGCTAAGCTGCTCCAGGAGATTTCCGGGAAACCCACTTACGCCTGCGAGGGCCGATATCCGAATGGACGGAGCCCTGGTCGGTTCGCCCAGCCAAAAAGGAACGAGATACGTCAACAGTCTATCTGCCAAAATAAGGACCGAACCTGCAACAGCCCCGATCAGCACATCACGCCCGACCAGCGGGTCGCGCCAATCGCCGGCAAGCAGCCGGTTCCACGAAATGACGCGTTCGGGCACGCTCTTACGCATGTACGGTTCAAAGGCGAGATACATCAAGCCCGGGAAGACCGACCAATAGAGAGCGCTTTGGAGTCCGGTGATGATCAAATTGGTCTCTTCGAAGCCTGCGACGTGGTGCGTAGTAAATGCCCAGAAGAGCATACGCACAACGAAGAGGAATAGCATTATGCGAAATGCGCCCCTGACATCGCTGCGGCCTGCTCGAACATTCTTGACAGCCAGCCATCCGCTGATGAAAAGAACTCCGAAATACAGCGAAAACATTACGACGATCACGCTCATTTCTGCGGCACCTTGAGGGCCGCTGGGCGATTGCCCCGGCGGCTTGGTCCATGGTTCTACGATCTCAAAGCTGACAAGTTTGCCGCGATAGGCCGCGGCTTCGACGCGGATCGCGACCCCGCTGTTATCGGGATACGTGCCGGAGAATGCACGCCGATCGTCAAATGCATCCGGCGGCGTCCACTGCGGCTCGACCGGTTCAAAAGCCGCGAGGTCAAACCCCGCATCCCTGAAAACGCCGGCCCAGTCAACCTCTCCTTTCTGTGCCGCTGGCTCATCAACTCTGGGCGGAACGCCGCTAAAATACATCAGCCGCCCTTTTGTATCGAGACGGAGCCGTGCCATACCCGACTCGGTTTGCGGTGGATTCTGCTCGGACACCTCCCAGTCTCCGCTGGGAACTAGTGACCAGGGACTGGCCCGATACCAAAAGTACACGCCCGCAGGCTGCCCCGTCGCAAGTTGCTCCCATCGGTTAGGCGACTGCTCTTTTTTTTCGGTATGATTCAGAAACTCGTAGTTTCCGTTAAAGCTGGAATAAGAATCGCTCTGGCGATAACCGTATTTCTCGACCAGTTCGCGGCCGCGCTCCTGCAGGACCTCGCCCGATTTATCGAGCGGAATATAGCCGTACATCTGAGTGTACTTCGCCGTCAACGTGCCAAAGCCAATGCAAAAAATGACCACGGCGAGCATCGCAAAAGCAACCCCCGGGCGAAGCGAGCCTTTCTTCGGCGAGGCCGCGACCATTTCAGGACTCGGCGTCTGACCGGCATCGAGAGCGATCTGCATCGGATTGCCGCCCGGCAATGCCATAGCCACGTGCAAAGCCGTTTGCGGCCTGTCGTTTGGATTTTTTGCCAGGCACTGATCGATCACGCTTTCGACCAGCGGATCGATGCCTTTGACGATCTGGGATGGGTTCGTGGGCGTCTCGGTCTGCTGCTTTTTGAGCATCTCGTGGAACGTGTCCGCGATGAATGCCTGTTTGCCGGTGAATATCTCGTAGATCACCAGCCCGAGAGCGTAAATATCGCTGCGAGTTGAGATTTCCTTTCCGCTGATCTGTTCGGGAGCCATGTAGGCAGGCGTCCCGGCTCGAATGCCGTCTTTCGCGATCTCAGATTCGATCCCCGCGATGCCGAAATCCGTGATGCGGACGACCCCTTTTTTGTCGATGATGATGTTCGCCGGTTTAAAATCGCGGTGGAGAATTCCCGCCTTGTGTATCGCCTCCATCCCGACGCAAAGCTGCCGCGAGATCTCGATCGCCCTTTCGTGCGTAAATCGTCCGACGCGGGTCAACAGCTCAGACAGGTCATCCCCATCGACAAACTCCATGGACAAAAAATGCCGCCCGTCGATCTCGCCGATATCGAAAACCCGGCACACATTCACATGCGAAACCTGCCGGGCGTTGCGGACCTCGCCGTGAAAGCGTTCGAGAGCCTCGCTGTCGTTTTGGTAATGGTCTGGTAGGAACTTGAGTGCGACCGTCTGCGAGAGCTTAATATCCTCAGCCTTATAGACCTCACCCATCCCGCCTTTGCCGACAAGGCTGATGATGCGATAGCGGCTCGCGAGAACAGTGCCCGCGACAAAATCCCCCTTCAGTGTTCCACCGGTCGTGTTGCCCTTGATCTCGGTCCGGTTCTCGTTACCGGACGTGCCTAGTTTTGTCGGGTCTTCCATAAGAAATATTCACCACAGAGTCACAGAGAACCCTGGGCTAGGGTGTCTACGCGGTGAATCACTTCTTGACCCGCTCAAACATCATGTCCCGCATGCGTGAGCCGCCCACGTGAAGTTTGGCTATGTTGCCTTTTGCATCACGGGTGACCCAGACCACGAAGCCCTGGGTCGCGAAATGGTCTTTGTAGATCGGCCTGAGCGCGAGACGTGTGATCGGTCGCTGAACGATAAACGCCTTGTCGCCTTCAACCGAAAAGGTCATCGTAGCCTGAGCTTCTTCACTGCACCAATCACCTGCGAAAATGGCTAGGTCAGCAGCGGATGGCGTCCAGTCGGTTACGAGAGTAAGGCGAGTGACGGAACCGTCTGGGTTGTTAATGACCGCAGTCGCCGGACTGCCGTCGACAAATTTCATCTTGCGGTCCCCGAGCATGAAAGATCCGTCAGCCACAGGTTTTAACGCCGTGTTGCCAAGCTTTAGCTCGCCTTTGTCGAGCGTGATCGGGTTTACGTTCCTGGTAACATCGTTTTTCCAGATGCCCGCGTATTTTTTAAGCCGATCCTCAGGTACGGACACACCATCCACCTTAGCGGGCTCGGGAAACGGTCCAAATATCTCATCAACCACGCTATAAACGATCTCGCCCGATGAAGGCGGAAACCCGTTACAAAGAGCGGCCACGGATACTTTCTTCTCAGGGAATCTAGCGAGATATGTCTGATATCCCGCAGTTCCGCCACTATGCGTTACTTCCTTGATTCCATTGTAGTTATCTACCACGACACCGAGAGCATAACTGATCTTGCGGCCGTCATTCAGGATAGCTTGCGTTTCGAGAGCTTTCACAAAAGGCTCGCCGAAGGTCTTCGCATCGAGGGCGGCGTTCCATTTCAACCAATCGCCGACGGTCGTCAGCATACCGCCGTTGCCGACGACGTTCATGAACGGCATGTTCAACATCCACGGAGCGGTCGACCCGGCTTTCGCGTAGCCCTGAGCACGTCCCGGCACAATTCGCTGATAATTGTCGCGCCAGGAGCTTTTTGTCATCCCGAGCGGTTTAAATATCCGCCCCCCGACAAATTCGCCAAACTTTTGCTTCGACACACGCTCGACGATCTCCGCCGCGAGTTGATAACCGCTGTTCGAATATGAATACTCGGCTCCCGGAGCGAAATCGAGATATTTCTGCCGATAGATGACATCCAGGGCGATAGCCTGACTAACCACACGGTCACCACGCCCCACGCCCGTCAAGGCCATCACCGATCCCCAATCACGCAAACCCGCTGTATGCGTCAGGATGTGACGTATCGTTACCGGTTTTTCATATTCAGGCAATTCGGGGATGTATTTACGGACAGGATCGTCGATATTGAGCTTCCCGTCCTGCTGAAGCAAAATGAGCGCCGCCGCAGTAAATTGCTTAGCAACGGACCCTGATTCAAAGATCGTCTGCGGCGTATTGGCGATACCATGCTCCATTTCGGCCATCCCAAATGCCTTCTCAAAAACGCTCTCGCCATTCAGCGAAACGCCGACCGCACAGCCCGGAGCGGGCATCGGATTAGTTTTCGCGGTCTTTTCAAAAGCCCGCTCCGCACCTGCGATGACCTTTGCCTTGTCAGGCACCTGAGCGACCAACCCGAGAGAGCATACGGCAAGCGAGAAAACCCCGAAGACGATCCTGAATTTCATAGTATTAGTCCCTTATTTAAGTCGAACAAATGGCATATCGCGCATTCGTCCACCGCCGATGTGCATGCCGACAACCTTGCCCGCGCTGTCGCGGTCAAACCAGATCATCTGGCCTGAACCGTCAGTGAAGGCATCCTTGTAGAGCGGCTTGATCTCCATTCTCGGCGAATTCTTGAGCAACAGGTACACCCTCTGATCCTCGACGAAAATTTTGGCCTTTGCCTCGGCATCATCGCTGTACCAATCTCCGCCAAATGCGGGCAGATCAGCCGCCGCGGGCTGCCATTCGGACACTGCGGTAAAGCGAATGGTGTCGCTGTTCGCAGTTGAATCGAACGAGACTGGTTTTCCGGAACTATCGTTCCTGAACACGATCTTGGTCGCTCCGACCATCATTGAACCGTCCGGCATCTCGCGCACCGGAGCACTGCCAAAACGCAGTTCTCCATTCGCCACGCTTATTCGTGTCGCTGTCCTGTTTCTCTCGTTCTTCCAGATGCCGACGTATTTCTCAGGCTGTTGAACTGAAAGCGTTCCAACATTTGTCGCGGCGGGAGGAGCAGGAAACGGCCCGAGTATCTCGTCGGCAATACTGTTCGCCAATCCGGTCGAATCCGGCGCTGTCCCATTACAAAGCACTGCGATTGAAAGCCTTTTTTCTGGATAGCGAACGAGAAATGTTCGATACCCGGCGGTCGCTCCGCTATGGGCGATCTGCTTGCTGCCTTTGTACGAACCGACGCTCAGGCCGAGTGCGTAGCTGATCTTTTGCCCGCTGTTCAGGACGCCCTGCGTTTCGAGCGAATCGACGAGACTCGCGTTCCACGTTTTGGCGTCGAGCACTGCGTTCCATTTAAGCCAGTCGCTAACCGTAGTCAGCATTCCGCCACCGCCATGGGCAGTCATCATCGGCATATTCAACCGCCAAGGGCCGTCGCCGCTCTTCGAATACGCCTGTGCCCGACCAGGTGTTATCCGCTGGAAATCGTCACGATAGCCCGTGTTTTTCATCCCGACGGGTTTCAAAATGCGCTCGGCGACAAAATCAGCAAACTTCTGCTTCGACACACGTTCGACGATCATTGCTGCGAGTTGATAGCCGCTGTTGGAGTACGAATACTCAGCACCGGGCTTAAAATCCAGCCCTTTCTGCCGAACCGCTGTGTCGAAGATCATCTGCTGCGTAACAATATGCTGACCCGCACCTTCCCCGCTCAACGCACGAACCGCGAACCAGTCGCGAAGTCCAGACGTGTGATTGAGCATGTGCCGGATCGTCAACGGCGAACCATAATCCGGCAACTCGGATATATATTTCTTAACCGGATCATCAATGTTCAGCTTCCCGTCCTGCTGAAGCAAAACAAGAGCCGAAGCCGTGAATTGTTTCGCCACGGACCCGGATTCGAAAATCGTCTGCGGCGTGTTCGGAACATTATGCTCCATCTCAGCAAGTCCAAACGCTTTTTCGAAAACCGCTTCGCCATTCAGCGAAACCCCGACCGCACATCCCGGAGCCGGCATCGTCACCGCTTTCGCGACCTTGTCAAAAGCCCGCTCCGCACCCGCAACAGCCTTTTCCTTGTCAGGAACCTGGGCAAGGGACAACCCCGCTGTCACCACTGTAACTCCGATAAAATTGAGCAGTTTTCTCATAATATAGAGCACCCGATTATCGCCTCACTCAATCGGTTCAGTTCCTCAATCGACTCATCAAATAAGGCTTCGAACATAGCGTCTTAGGATTTATCACCACAGAGGCACAGAGAACATGGAGGTTCTTTCAACAACAACACACCTGTACAAAAATTTCCAAAGCCGATTTCTCTCAGCGCCCTCTGTGCCTCTGTGGTGCATTTCTTGAATCATATCGACGTCAGGCCTCTATCGAGTGCATCGACCAGCCGGTCCACCGTATCCGTCGTCGTATTTAGCATCATTCCCGTGCGAATGACGTTGCCATACAGCCCGCCTTTGCCGATCAGAACCCCTTGTCGCTTTGTTTCTTCAAATACGCGTAAAACGGCTTCTGGGTTTGGCTCTTTTGTTTTGCGGTCTTTGACGAGTTCGATGCCGAGCATAAGGCCTTTGCCTCGGACGTCGCCGATGATGGCGTGCTTTTCCTGGAGCCCGAGCATTCGCTGGAGCAGATAGTCGCCGACAACGCGGGCGTTTGATAGGAGGTTGTCTTCTTCGATGACTTTGATCACGGCGAGGCCGACTGCGGATGAGACGGGATTGCCGCCAAAGGTTGAGAAGGTCAGACCGGGAAAAGCGTCGGCAACCTCGGGCGTTGCGATCGTCCAGCCGATCGGCACGCCGTTGCCCATGCCTTTTGCCGAGGTGATGATGTCCGGTTCGACACCCCAATGCTCAATGCCGAACCATTTGTCGCCCGTTCGGCCCCACGCGGCTTGGACCTCGTCGGAGATGAACAGGCCGCCGTGACGCCTTGCGATCTCGGCAACGCGTGAAAAATACTCGGGCGGCGGAATAATAAACCCGCCAACGCCGAGGATCGTTTCGGCCATGAACGCCGCAATGTTTCCGGTCGTCGTCGTATTGATGATGTCCTCGACATCATCCGCGCAGGCGACCCCGCACGTCGGATATTCGAGCTTAAGCGGACATCGGTAGCAGTAGGGCGCCGGAGCGTGAACTATGCCCGGAACCTGCGAAGCGATCGGCCGCCAGGTCTTATGCCCGACTGACGACAGAGCTGTCGCCGAACGTCCCGCGTAGCTATGCCGCAATACGATGATCTCTTGATTCCCCGTCGCAAGTTTCGCGGCCAGGATCGCGGTATCGTCCGCCTCGGTACCGCTGTTCGAAAAGAACGACTTCTTCAACTTGCCCGGCGTGATCTCAGCAAGTTTTTCAGCCAGATCGCTCTGCGGCCCGTTGGCGTAAAGCGTCGATGTGTGAGCGATCGCGTTGACCTGATCGATCCAAGCCTTGTTTATTCGCGGATTTGCGTGGCCAAGCGAAACGGTCAGCACCCCGCCGAAGCAGTCGAGATACTCGTTGCCCTCGTGATCCCAAACCTTCTCACCCTCGCCTCGAACGAGTTCGATCGGTTGCTGATAGTAATTGGTGACTGCGGGAAAAAGAAATTCTTTGTGCTTCTCGATAGCGCTTTTCAACTCAGATCTCTGCTCGGCTGGATTCATATTTCTCACCTTTTTTTAAATTCACGTCTCTTAAACGTTTCGATCACGGCATAAACCTCGCCACGCCCTTTTTCAACGACTCGTACTTTGCCACTCTCGCGGCGTCGAAGGGCTTTGGCGCGACTCCCGACAATATGAACGTAGCGTCGCGGAGGTCGATGACGGCCTTGGCCCGGGTCACCGATCCTGAGGCGGAGACAAATGCGTCCCACAACCGCGTGCCTGCGGCAGGCGTTTCACCCGTGCCGTTTTGCTGCACATACTTGAGATCTTTTTCTGCTAGAGCTAGGTTTGCGTCAAATGCCCGGTAAAACTCGGCATCCGCATCGGTGTATCGGCCGAGTTTTATAAGGATACGCCCCTTGTCGGTAAGTACGCCCTGTATCTTAGCCGCCGCCGTCTGCATCGCGGCGTCACCGACTTCATATCTACCGGCCTCGAGTGAATTTAGCAGCTTTAATGCCGCTTCATATTCGCCGTTGTCCGATAACGAACGTGCCGCCGCCCGGGCATGCGAAGCGAGTTCGACAGCGTTCATAACCTGCCCGTAGACAGAGGTAGAAACGACGAAAGCGACCGCGAATATTCCCAGTGATCTTAAAATGCGAGATCTGATCATAAGCGTTATTAAACTAAAGAATTACTGACCCCACCACCAAGATCAAAGATCCTCGATCGTAAGTTTGATGTCAGCATATTTCCACGCTTCGACAAACTGTTTTCGCACCTTCTCCGCTTCCGCAGTCCTGCCTTGTTTCTCAAGAGCGGTCGCGAGGCCAAACAGCGAACGTCCGCTACCCGGATTTCGGCGAAGGTCTTCGCGAAACGCCTTTTCAGCTTGAACGTACTCCCCATTTCTGAGCAACGCCCCGCCGAGGTTTTCCCTAACGGGCGAGATCGACAGCGGGGGTTCGGAATATGGCAGGGTGTCTTCGGCATCGACCGCATCCATTAAATGATCGATCTCCTTCGCCTTCTCGCCCTTGCTACGAGCTATCGCCGCGTCGATACGTGCGTCATCTATTTTTCGCAATGGATTCGGGTCGGTTCGATCTTTCGACCTTTCGGCCTCGGCTTTCGCAACATCGCCGGTCGCAGCCAAAGCCATGGCTCGTGCCCACGTCCAGGCCCTTTTTGTCTCGGGACGACTGTCGTCCGGTGGAGCGGGAGCCGTTAAAATGTCATTCCAACGCTTGAACCTGACCCAATACCGCGGCCGCTGGTCAGAGTATCGAGGGGTATAAAACCCAAACTTCCTGTCGAGCGTGTTCGACACCATCTTGGAATTCCCCTGCATCGCGTACGAAAACAGCAGGAAATTCAGCACATGATTGTAATGCCAGATCTTGAATTCCTCCGACAGAGTGTCGGTCGGCATCGTGGCCGTTTCTTCATTGGATTCGACCGACTTTTGGAAATTCCCCGTTCGCACATAGATATGTGCGGGCATGTGAACAAGATGGCCAAACGACGGAATAAATATCTTTTGCCCGCGAAGGGTATCGGCCGCCGCCAACGCCCGCTCAGGCTGCCACGATTCTTCGACTCCGTGAATATATGTGTGCGTCAGGCCGACGTGTTTCGGATGAATCTTCAGTCCGGCCTCGATCACGGCCAGCATCTCGGGCCATCGTCCGACCGGCTCGCCATCCCGAGTCCAGTTCGAATACCCGGCCGAGTAAAATATGCTCAGCGCATAAAGAGCGGCAGCGTCCGCATCCCGCGGCGAAGCCTCGTAGATCGGCTTCATCGCCTCGCGATAGGCATCCTCGGCGTTCTTTCTGTTGTAACCGGCTTCGTCGGGCAGCAGTTTTGCGAGCGCCTCGATGTAGACCCGATCTGATGGCGGAGCAGGCAGCGACATCGCCATCTTTAAGGCATCGCGTGCCTCTTTCATTCGTTTCGCATCGCCAGGATTTCCGCCGCCCGTCCCACGCGGATACGCCGCGAGAGCAATTCCCCAATGGGCCATCGCCAGCTTCGGATCAAGCTCCGCCGCCCGCCGAAATGACCGAACAGCATCACCGTCATTGAACGCGTAATACAGCGTCAATCCCTGGTCAAAAAAGGCCTGTGCCTGCTTATTCGACGTCGCCACCTTCCGATGGCTGATCGCATCGGTCTTTACGAGTTCGATGGGCTTTGCAGCAGGTGACGTTTCGGGTGCTTTGTGATCAGCGTGCTGAGCAGCAATCGTAGCCGCTAAAGACACCGCGACGAGTACGGATCTGAAGAACTTTTTCATGTTAATAAGCCTCGGAGGTCAGGTTACCATCGAACCAAGTTTTAGCGAAAGCCGACTCGCTTGCGGATCCTTAGAAAAAACAATAGCTTCGCGGCTTTCGTCTGTAGTAACATTTAGCAAAAGAGGTTATACGAAATGTTTTCTTCCGCAGTTTTCGTCCGCTCACTTGCCGCGATCTTTTTCATTATCCTTGCTTCGTCGCTCACCCACGCTCAGTCATCCGGGCTAGCACTCTACAACAAGCTAAAGGCCTTCGAACTGGGCGGCGATACCGTCACTGTGTCCGATCTCACGATCAAGCGTGACCGCGTCGTAATGACCTTTAACGGCACGTTTCATCTGGCGGCGCCCATCGACGGCAAGATAACCGGAGCCATCTTTGTCGGCAATGGAACTATGAAAGCCGAGGTGCCGCCGAGTGATTTCGAGCGGGCAAACCTGCGGCGACTGATCAAAGCCGATTCGGTCACCACAGATTTTTCGACGGCGACGCTGCGCTTTACTGACGACACCGCCGCATTGATCGGGTCGCAGATACAAAAGGGCCAGGCTCCGCCGCAAGCCGTAAAACTTGCTGGCGAGATCAATGACCGCTTGCTCAGGGCAACCGGAGCAAACCTTGCTTCGCGCCTCATGATGTCCGTTGTAAACCGAGAAGATCGGGGATTTTTCTACGCCTATTTCGATGGCGGAAAGATCGACGATCTCGAATATATTTTCGATCCTCACTACCGCCTGCCGACTTTGTACTTCACTATCAACGGCGGTGAGAGAGGACTGCTCTATCGCGAAGGGATGTATGGCCCTGAGGTCTTGATGGCGTTTTACGGCGAGGACGATTATGCCAAAGGGGTGGCAGCGTACTCCGACGCACACGATCAGGTTGACGTCGAGCATCACGACATGACCGTCGACCTCCGCTCGCCAAAGGACAAATTGTCTATCCGTACACGCATGCGGATGCTGCCGCTGTCGAATGACCTCACCGCGATATCTTTCTCTATCGGAGAATCGCTGTCCGCCGAAGACCGTCAGAAAAAACAGATGCGGGTGCAGGCCGTGCGCTTGGGTGGAGCCACCATCGAGCATGTACAGGAAGAAAGAGAAGGCGGATTTACCGTGTTCCTACCAAAGCCAGCCGCCAAGGGCCAGTCACTCGAACTTGAGATAGATGCCGAAGGCGATTTCCTGCGTCAGGGCGAAGGCATCAACGGCACTTCATACCCGCGAAGTAATCAAGCCTGGTACCCGCGTCACGGCTATCTAGACCGCTCTACCTATTCACTGACTTATCTGCACCCTAAAAACCTTAAGGTAGCAAGCATCGGCGTCCGGACCGCTGAAACGGACTTTCCTGAGGACAAGAATGTTCGACAGACAAAATACTCGATGTCGCACCCTGTCGCGCTTATAACGTTCGCCCTCGGCCCCTGGCAGCGACATTCCGAGACGGTCAAATTCGAAAATTCCGACAAGGCGATACCGTTGGAGTTCAACTCGATCTCAGGTGCAGTCGCGGCGATCAAAGAGGACTTTATCCTCGCCGAGCTTAACAATAGCGTCCGGTATTTTAATGCGCTGTTCGGAGCGTATCCGTACGACAGCTATAGTGCGACATTTCACCCATACGGTTTCGGACAGGGGTTTCCCTCGATGCTCATGATCCCGCCGACGGACCGGAGCAGCAAATATACCTTTGCATTCATCTCGCACGAAACTGCTCATCAGTGGTGGGGAAATATCGTTTCGTGGCGATCGTACCGCGATCAATGGCTGAGCGAGGGGTTTGCCGAATACTCGGGCCTGATGTACACGTCTCTGCGAGACGGAAAGGGTTCCGGCCGTGAGCTGCTCGACGAGATGCGTAGTTCGCTGAAGCAACCGCCGCGAACGATCACCGGTGTTGGAACCGGAAGGCTCAATGACGTCGGGCCGCTGGTTCTGGGGCACAGAGTTTCGACGACCAAGACCATCGGTGCTTATCAGGCTCTCATTTACAGCAAGGGTGCGCTGGTCCTCAGAATGGTCCATTACCTACTGAGCGATCCGGCCACCGGCGATGACAAGGCGTTCAAGGCAATGATGCGGGACTTTACCGACCGTTACCGCAACAAGTCGGCGTCGACCGACGATTTTCGACAGGTCGCGGGCGAATACTTTGCCCGCTCGCCGATAGGGCAAAAGTATCAGATGAAAAATCTCGACTGGTTTTTCAGGCAATGGGTACAGGGCACGGAAATGCCGTCCTATCGGGTCGAGTATTCGTTCACGAACAATCCCGATGGATCGGTTATGATCGCAGGGAATGTATTTCAGGAAGGGGTCGACGATAAATGGTTCATGCCGGTACCAATCTCGTTCGGTTTTGGCGGAGATGCGGTCGCAAACGGTTCGATCGCCGCTTTCGGGCCGAAAACGGCGTTTCAGATCAAGCTGCCCCGTAAGCCAAGCAAGGTCGAGATCGATCCTCAAAAATGGATAATTACTGACAAAGTGGATGTCAAACAGCAATAACCGTCTCGCTGGCTCTACCGTGAAAACTCAGCCTCGGCTTACTTGCAGGGTTCAGCGACGGCTCCGCCGAACGAAAGCGATCTTTTCTCGTCGGCTGCCGCCAGCAACTTGTTGCCCATCAGGCAATGGACCTTCGCCCGTGCCATGAAACCGAACGGCCATTTCGGCTCCAATTCGACGATCCTGTTCGCCTCCGCTAGCGCCGCCGCATCGTTTCGAGCGTTTAGGTTTGCGTAAACGCGATAGACCATACAGTACAAATTCCCCGGAGCGTACTGCAGACATGTCGTCAGGTCTGCAACTGCACCCTTGAAATCGGAAAGAGCAAGCCGAACTCGGCTATGTTCGCTATATAGGCGGCCGATAGCCTCGGCGGTCTGCGCATCGCCCGTGTCTCGATTCTTCCAGTAATTTACTTGTTGAAAAATATACGCTGACGCCCAAACGATATCGTCAGGAGTTGGTTTCACGCGTCTCTCCCGCCACGTTACGACCTGTTCGAACCGCTCATCTTCGGGCTTCGTCGGCTGCCGTTCGGGTAGCAATTTCTTAGCCGGCGGCGTCTTAGCGACGGTTAGCGGCAGCGGTGTTACTGGCCGATTCCGGGTAGCCGGAGCTGGCATCGGCACGACTTTTGGCTGTGAGGCTCGCGTTGACGGCGTTGCCGATGGCGGTATGCCGGGTATGATGTTATCCGCCGCCTCGGTAATGGTCATATCGCCAAACGGGTAGACGATCTTTGCCCGAGCCTCGCTCAACTGCGGATCAAGTCCTACTGCCCTTCGATAATCATCCTGAGCCTGATCTTTCCGGCCGATCTGGTCGTTCGAGAGGCCGCGCCCGAAAAAAGCCTTTGCTGCAAGAGACCCGTTAGGTTCACGCGTTACCAGGTCGGTGTAATCCGCGATCGCTTTTTGATGAGCGATCGTTTTGCGATGAAGCTCCGCCCGGAAAAATAGATAGACCGGTGAACCATTGGTCAGGCGGATCAGCGTCGAATAGTCCGCTATCGCTGCGCTATACCATGCACGTTTCTCATTCGCCGCGGCTCGGATCTGCAACGCCGCGACCGAACCCGGACTGGCCTTCAAAACCTCGGTACATCGCGACACCGCCTCGGAAAATCTTCCCGCGCCATATTCGGCAGAGCACTGAGCGAGCAGCTGAGCAGCGTTCTGGCTGAAAGCAGATCCCGCAAAAATGATCGCGGCAGATAGCGAAACTAAGAGTCTTAACATAGTAGAGATCTTTTTACCGGTGCCCGGCGACTTGTTCAAGATCGATCTTTTCGGGAATTTGAAATTGAAATCCTATCGATTCAGCTCAGCCTCGGCCGCGATGTAGCCGAAGCTGGCCCATTGGTTTCCGCTTGTGATCTTGCGGAAAATATTCTTCGCCCGAACGCTGTCGCCGTTGTAGAGATACCACGCTCCGAGGCCGTATCCGAGCGATGCGTTACCGAGCGTTTCTGCTTGCTCTCCTAGAGCCTCGACCAGCATCTCAGGCTTAACTTCGCCGCGATAGAGGCGGAGGAGTTTTAGATAATCTTCATTCTCGATCACCTCAAAATCGCCATTGATCGGTTCGAGCAGCCGTCCCGCGTCGACCGGCTTCTGACTTCGCCGCAGCGTCATATAGTACCAGTGCGTCGTCGCAGCCAGCATGTCATTATTCTTCGAGACCTTCATCGCCTCTTTGTAGGCATCGATGGCTTTCTTAAAATTGCCTTTCACGTAGTAAGCGAGTCCGAGGTGGTACCAGATGTTCGATTGCAGCGTACTGGTCGGAATATTCCTCGGGTTGGGCATACCGTCCGGTTCGATCTCATCGGGTTTTCCTTTCACCAACTTCGCGGCTTTTTCAAAGTCTTTGATCGCATCGTCAAAACATCGAAGTGTCAGATACCGATGCCCACGATGGCGGTAGAGCCGTGCGTCATTCGGAAACTTGGTCATCCCGATCGTCAGCGAATCGATCGCGTCCTTGTATTTGCCAAGATAACCCTTTCGCCGCGCATACCAGATCAGATTATCGGCGGTGGACTCCGCGACATAATTCCGCGCCGCGATCTCGAGATTCTTCGAATGCTCGAACCCGACCGCGTTCGTCATCACCGGAGCAACCTCTTTCGCCCTATCCGCACACGACTGGCCAGAAACATGAACGGACAAAACCAACACTAAACCCGCGATCAAGCTTGCATATCTCATGACCCGGATTTTAACAGAAATGCTCACGGGTTTCCTCTTACCCCCCCGAACACGGCCCGTCTCCGCGGAATCTGCGTCTTCTCAGTGAACTCTGCGTGGACTCCATCTTGCCCACGAGGCAGTTTTCCCTGAGGCACATTTTCGCTTGACTTATCCTGAAGTTTGTGCTATCCTTGCAACCGCGTTGCACATTCGCCTTGATGATAATCGGCGTAAATGACAACTAGCGTGGTAGCAGGTTTGATGGAGGGTCAAAAAGGCGATTTTGGATCTGTGAAACAATGGCTAGAAAAAGTTTTTGAAAAGTCATGATTTTCAGCCGATTTACGGCGGTAAACTGTTCATATCACAGAAGTTATTTGTCCCACGAAAGGCGTGGGACACCCGTGGGACACTTCTGGGACGAAGGGCGTAATGATTTCGGTATTTCATTGGATTTAATAGACTTATCTCAGTTGCCGCCTGTTGCTGCGTCCCACCCATTGATTTGCATTTCGGTTTGCGTGAGAATTGTTGAATGAGTATAAACACGTTCGAATACCATCTTCCTACGGCGATCGGGGATTCCGTAAAAGCCAAGATCGACGATTGGCGGTCCGAGGGCAAAGTGTCGAGACTTTGGGCAAAGGACGCTTCGGTCTGGACCAACGCCGACGAGGCGCAATGGCTCGGATGGCTACACGTCGTCGAGGAACAACTTGCGCTCGTCGAAAGCTATCGCGACTTGCAAGCTGATATAGCTTCGGCTGGCTTTACGGATGTTCTGCTAATGGGAATGGGCGGATCGTCGCTGTGTCCAGAGGTTTTGGCGATGACATTCGGCAAACCGAATTTTCACATCCTCGACTCGACCGTTCCTGCTCAGGTCAAGGCCGTCGAAGACAAACTCGACCTCGAAAAGACGCTCTTCATCGTCGCAAGCAAGTCCGGCTCAACACTTGAACCCAACTGCTTCAAGCAGTATTTCTTCGATCGGCTTTCGCAAAAAGTGGGCGGCGAAAATGCCGGCCGGCAGTTCATCGCGATCACCGATCCTGGCTCCAGGATGGAGCAGGTCGCCAAAGCCGACGGATTTCGCCACATCATCTACGGCAAACCCGAGATCGGCGGCCGCTTTTCGGCACTTTCGGCATTTGGAATGACCGCCGCCGCGGCGATGGGCATCGATGTTGAAGCCTTTCTGCAAAGCGCCGCGAAAATGGTCGACGCGTGCCGCAACGAAGATCCGGCAGCGAACGACGCCGCCCACCTCGGCCTGATCCTTGGTGCCTGTCACGCAAGCGGCCGCGATAAGCTGACGATATTCACGACCGCCGAGATCCGCGATGTAGGGGCTTGGCTCGAACAGCTCGTCGCCGAATCGACCGGTAAAAATGGCGTTGCGATCATCCCAGTCGACCGCGAGCCGGCTCTGCCCGCTGATAAATACGGCGACGATCGCATATTCGCATTTGTCTCCGTCGCGGGAAACAGTGGCCTTGACGAGCAATACGACTCGGTGACCGCAGCCGGGCACCCGGCCGTGCGGATCGAGCTGAATTCTATCGGCGATCTCGGTCAGGAATTTTTCCGCTGGGAATTTGCTACCGCCGTCGCCGGAGCGGTCATGGGCATCAACCCTTTCGACCAGCCCGACGTCGAGTCTGCCAAGATCGAGGCCCGCAAAATAACCGACGAATACGAACGAACGGGTTCACTGCCCGAGGAGAAATCGTTCTATTCAGAAGACGGCGTGTCGTTCTTTACCGGCGAGAAATACGCGGCGGAACTCCTTTCAGCAGTCGGCGAGGTGTCACTCGCTAACCTGCTCAATGCTCACGTCGAAAATATCAAAACAGGTGACTATTTCGGATTGCTCGGGTACGTTGAAATGAATGAGGAAACGGAGAAACAACTTTCCGTGATCCGCATATCGATCCTAAACCGTACGGGTGCAGCTACCTGTCTCGGCTTCGGCCCGCGTTTTCTTCACTCAACCGGCCAGGCATACAAGGGCGGGGCCAACAACGGCGTATTTCTGCAAATAACATCGGACGACGCGATCGACCTTCCCGTACCCGGCCAGAAGTACACCTTCGGCGTAGTAAAAGCCGCCCAGGCACGCGGGGATTTTCAGGTGCTTGTCGATCGAGGCCGGCGAGCTTTACGAGTGCATTTCGGCAAGGATCTCGCGAGCGGACTTAAAAAGCTGAATGACATTATGGCGTGACCTTCAGCAAATGCGTCTGTATCTGTTGCTGGTTGATGGTTGTATTTAGTGCTCCTGAGAAAACGGGGGCGGCCATTATGGGGGTTTCGATGTGGGTGGTTTGCTGGGCAGAGACGATCGGCCGCGAGAGCGAAAGCTGGTACGAGCTGACCAGGCTTCCCTGATTCCAGACCCGAGCAACGATCCCGTCGTCGATGCCGTCTTCGGCGGGCTTTAGAGCCCACAAGAGCACATTCGGATCACTGATGGTCAGGAACGAGAATGTATCACCGGGATATGACCTTTCGCGGATGCCGCTCCCTTCGATCCTGCCGGTGACGAAGGGGTTCTGGTGTTCGAGTGACATCTTCATCGCCGAGGTTTGGTTGTAGCTGGAATGCGTGGACAGGGCAAATCGCTGCAGGAAATAGCTGTCGCCTCCTTGATCGCGGATACCAAGGGAAGGCCCGTCGACCTGGCCGCCGGCGAGAATTCTGAGCTGCGGCTGCGTCGTATCCAGATTGGTCACCGTGCTTTCGCCAAAACGCATGAAGAGGTTATCCCAATTCGATACGGTGACCCCAAAGCCCGTCGGATCGCTCATATCGGCGAAGTGATTCATCGTCAGCCAATCGTAACGGGCGTTTCGCGGTGCGTAATGTCCGCCATTGCTCATCAGTTTGGCACGGATCACGGCTCCGACCTCTTCGTGCCAAAGATCCGGGGTGTTGATATCGAACGAGTAATTCCAGGTCCTGACTCCGCTGAAGTTTTCAGTGATCTCGTTCGAGATGTCGATGCGGTTCGACCCGCGATAGAGCGTTACACGCGTGGTGTGCCGAACCGGGCTTGTCGAACTCGCGAGCAAGGTCACGCTGACAGGGCCGGATTCCTCGACGCGAACGTTTCCCGTGCGATTGCCGCCGAGGTCGTTAACGACCCGCCCTTCGATCGAACGGACGACCTCGCGATTGCCGCGAGTCTTGTCGATCAGGCTGGTGATCGCACCGTCAGGGGCGAGCGTAAGTCGATAGAATTCGTTCTCCATCGTCGAACCAATGACCGTCGCCGCTGGGGAGCTACTTATGTCGAGCCCATTGCGGATCTCGAAAACTTTGTAGCCGACCGACGGAATATTGGCCGCGAGTACCCGAAGAACGGTTTTCGCTCCCTGTCGAACGATCTGCGACGGCACTTCTTGCCCGGTCGAGACATCGACCGCTTTAGCCTTCCGCATAAAGGTCGGAAGCGGAACGTCGGCAAAATCAGTACGCGTCCAGCTCAGCGGATTGAATACGAAAAATCGCAGTTCATTTCCGCTCCGGGAAATACGCCGCCCAAGCTGCGCTTTTGCGTCGTAGAGCAGTTTGTCCACGTAAGCAGTCACCTGCTTTTCGACCGAGCGGCTCCAGTTTGCACGTGCGGTTCTTCCGACCGGGCCATCGGCGGTCCAGTCGTGCTCGAAATACAGGCCGAGATTCATCATCGCCTGGTCGCGGTCCGCGACTCGCGACGCCATGAACGTCGGATCTTCGAGCGAGACCAAGGTCGCGATAGCCTCGGCGCTTCGCAGTTTTTCGGTAGCCCGCTTGATACGAGCAGAAACTTCCGGCATCGAAGCGACATAGACATCCCAGTCGTTCCCGAAGGCCGCCGCATACGTTTCAAGCCCCGCACCGTGATTCGTCTCAAAATCTCGGAAGAAATCTTCCTGATTCGAAACGATGATCCGCCGGTTCGCATTCGAATTCTGCTGTGCAACCGTGACAAACTCGTCGCTGAGGTACTGCAGCTCATCCCAGCCGCTGCCAAACGCTCCGATGACCGGAAACGGATAGCGGGCGAGAAAATTCGCATTATTTTCGGCAAACTGGATAGTCTGCATCGGATTAAATGCCTCGGCGTATCCGCCGAACATCTGGTTGTTCGTCAGCACGGACTGCCACTTCATCAAAACGCGGCTTCCGTCCAGCCCGCCGCTGTAATATATCTCGCGGTCACGGTTATTGAGGTTTGGTATCTCGGTCGCACAGTTGCAGACGCCTTTCCAACTGTATTTCGCTCCGGCTCCGGCCCAGAGCGATGTCAGTCCGAGCGGCATCGTCTGGTTCTCCATCGCCATCGCAAGCGGGAACTTCACGTTGTGTCTCCGTTCGATGAGGCCGGGGTAATAAAGGCCGCGAAGGACGCTCTCAGCCGGAGCTCCGCCCTGCACCTGCACCAGCGGATTGAGAGCAACGCTCATTCGTCCGTCGCGGATACGCGACAGAAATCGCTCGAACTCTTGCGGCGTCCTGTTTCGCTCGTACTCCCACATCCAAAGGCTGCCGTCGCAGTTCCAACGCATCTGCGTATCAGGCGGATTCGATTGGGTGGCATCCATTTTATTCAGGTAATAGTCGATCATCGTCAGGAATGCCTGACGATAAGCGACATCGTCAGCGATCCAGAAATAGTCCGTATGGTCGTCCGGAGCTATGTAAAAACGCTTCTGAGCCGTCGTAGCAACCGTCACCACAGCAAGCAGACAGAGAGCCGCCGTAAGTCTTGCCAACCCTTTTAACCAATTAGCCGTCATAAACACGATGATCTAGTAAAACACACGATTTAGATTGAAACGCCCAAAAGACGAGTTTTTCCAGCTTGGGGCAACTTATGCCGAACCGCTCAGAACCGTTATACTTATCTATGTTGCACGACAATTGTTCGTGGTTATATGCAAAGCGAGAATTATCTTAACTCCGAACTTACTCCCGCTGACGCTCCCGTCAGAAGTTCGAGGTCAAACAAAACAAAGGTCCTGATCTGGATCCAAGCCGCTACGTTTTTGGCCGGATTGACCCTGCTCGCTATCTTGATCTACCGGATCGGCTACGCAAAGATACTTGATTCCCTATCCGCAGTTGGGTGGGGGTTTCTCGCAATACTATCGCTTAACGTTATCCGCCATTTGTGCCGTGCCGCAAGCCTGTTTCTCGCTATCGAGCCTGAACATCGTGCGACAGGTTACTGGAGCGTCGTAGCGGCGCGTTTCGGCGGTGAAGCCGTAAACTTCTTCTCGTTTGCCGGGCCTTTCCTTGGCGATGCAACAAAGGCGATCTTGCTCAAAAGGAACCTGCCGCTCACCCACGGAGCCTCGGCCGTGATCATCGACAACATCCTATATTACCTTTCGGTTATCCTGGTGATCTTGATCGGCGTCGCTACGCTTGTGGTCGGGTTTGGCTCGGGAGGGGCCGGCGTTGCGAATGCTCTGCTGTTGATAGTGATATTTTCTGTAGTGGGTTTTTCAATACTCGTGCTGGCGATCAGGCATCGCATTACACCGCTTTCGTGGCTTATCACGAAATTGGCACGTAGAGACAAGGTTCCAAAATTCCTGGTCAACAAAAAACAGGGCATTCTTGATGTCGAGAACAACGTCTTTCAGTTCTATCACAACCGAAAGGCCGACTTCTTTAAGGTCTTTGGAATTAGTCTCTGCGTTCACGTGTTCAGTGTGGCTGAGGTGTATCTTGCTCTCAAGTTCCTGGGTTTTCCTGCCTCAGTTTCGACTGCTTTCATTACTGAGAGCCTGACCAAGGTGATCAACGTAGTATTTAGTTTTGTTCCGGGAACGATCGGTGTTTACGAGGGTGGGAATGGCGTTATCCTTGAAATGCTCGGCTTCACCGTCGCGACGGGCGTGGCCCTCGCACTCGTTCGACGTGGAGCGATCCTTTTTTCAACGACTGTCGGCCTTATAATTCTGGTTTGGAGAGGAGCCGCCCGCGGAGCCCGGCACATCGCTCGAACAGACGATTGATAGCTATTTTGCGGCTTCCATGACCTCCGTCACAACCTGGCCGGGAAAGCGGCGGAACCCTCGTGCTCGCAGTTCCGCATTGGGCTCGTTGTTGTCATCGATCTTTCCCATCAGCCGCAGAACCGTCGGGACAAAACTAAGGCTATCGTACGGCCTCTCAACTGCCAAACCTCGCGGAATGCCAGTTTTTCGCCCGCCGGCCAGCATAAATGTCGAATTTGTTGAGACACGGAAAAACGAACCATGATTGCCGCCGGGATTGAAGCCGCGCACGTCAAAATTCCAGTGATCGTTGGCCAAGATCAACAAGTCAGCCTCGGCGAGGTGACGCTGACGCTGGCGAAACGCCCTGATCAGCTTCGCATCCTCTGTCAATCCAGTTCCGTCGTCGGGAAAAACAGGGTGGCTGGTCAACTGCTCGTTGAGCCCGATCAGAGCATTGGAATACATTGTCTTGTGAACGGCCGCGAGCCATTCGCTCTCGCGGTGCCATTCTGACAGCCAGTTGATGCGGTTCGAAACCGGTACGGCAAATGCCTCGTCTTCAAAATACTTGAGCGGAAATCCCGAGCTTATTTCCTGATCTCGGAAACTGGTTCGGCCGCTATCATCTTGTTTCAAGCCGGCAACGGGAAGGTACTTGTAACGACGCCCTGCTCCATCGTCGCGTACGAGGATAAGTGCCTGTTTTTCTTCGCTGCCGTAGATCCAGATCGGATCCTCTGTCGGCCGGTCCGACGGCCGGAGTTCGTCAGCAATGCTCGAAAGCGGTATCTTGACAGCAACAAAATCAATCGGCCGATTCGTGACGTCGGGTTGGACGTTGTTTCTGACTCGCTGACTGTGCAAGAGCTCAAAGTAATTAACGCGAACAAAGCTCCGGTCTACGTCTAATTTCTTATCGGGCCGCAGCACCAGGCCGTCTCTGCCCACACCGGCAATGTAATTTTGAAGCTGATACAGTGAGTTCGAATCGCCCATAGCACCTGGAGCGATAACATCTTTGATCTCTACCTTCTTTGCATCGAACGAAGGCCTCTTTAGATCGAGCAGATTCCGAAGAGTCGCGGCGTACTGTCCGAACTCGGCGACTGTCTTGTGGTCGATCTGGTTCAGGGCGAGCTTTCTTACGGCAGCTTTATCGATGCCAAGGCCCAACTCCTCGGGCGAAAATTTCTTGGGCAATTGATCGACAAGCCCCTTCTCGCTCTCCGCGTGACGCTTCAGAGCACCGAGTTCAGTGTCGATCTCACGAAGATCGCGAGTCCATTTGGCCCGGTTCCGGTCGATGGTCTCAAACAATGCCTCGGTCGCCGCATCTCTCACCTCACTAGACAGTCTTCCGTCGCGAACCTGCTGCAAAAGGATATGAATCAGATTAAGGTCGCTGTTACGCAAATGAACGGACGACCTTTCATTGCCATCAAAGTCAAAAAGAGCCGTTGGGTACTCGCTGGACTGGCCCCTTAAATAAAATGAGTCCTCCGAGTTTGTCTTTATAAGAGGTACCAAGGGATATATGCCCTTAACCGAGTAATCGAGCATCAGTCTACGTTTCGTTACAACGTGATGCCCACCACCGGCCCGGCTTGCAAGAAGCTTGACCAGATTGAAGCCCTGACTGTAGACGTTCTCCTCCGAATTAACGCCGTGATCCGAAACAACGATCAGTGCCGTTTCATCGGCCCTCGGCGAATTCTGGATAGCAACCCATATTCTGCCGATCACCTTATCGACACCCTTTAGAGCGTCAAGTCTCGTCTTGGTGTCGTTGTTATGGTGCGATGCGTGATCAAAGGCGACGTCGTAATAGTCGAAGTAATCAATATGATCACGTTTTTGAAGCTTCCCTAGGATGTCGCGCTCCGCCTGCCCCACCGTCACGTGCCGGAAATTTAGCCCCATCGTCCACTCGTCAATAAAATCACGGGCATTACCCGGATAGAGTTTTACGAAGCCGCTTGCAAGCACTTCCCAGTTATTGCCGCGTTGATACAGCTGCTGACTTGTGTACCGTTTCTCATAGTTGAACGCGTCTGCGAGGATCGGTATCTCAAGCTGATCCATTACCTCCATTGCGGGCATGTCGGCCTTCCGCTTGCGGCCGTATTCAATGTAGTAGGGAATAAAATTCAAGTAGTCGTAGGCATGCAGTGTAAAGCGGTCAAATTCGACATTTCCTTTTAATTGCAGCCGTTGCCCGGTATCTAGCTGACCCCACGCGGGGCCTGAAAGACTCATTCCACGCGTGTAAAAATTGGGAATACGCGTACCGTTACGATAAAAAACCTCTTCAAACCACGGTAAGACCGACTTACCGGTCGCAGGGTCCCTTTCTCGCACAAACCTGTCAACATAGTGGGTCGGAAGCCCGTCGATCTTCACGATCACCACGCGCTTAACGCCCTGTGCCCACGATACTATCGCAGCGGAAGCCAGTATCAGTGCGACGGCACAAGATATCCTAAAGTAGCCCAAAAACTTCATTATTCCTGATTTCTATCGAGAGGAGCCGTCAATTAGCCGCAATGTTCGCGATCAATTTCGCATCGCGAACCGATATACGTTGTCGCTCCTCGAGGGCTCGCCTCAAATAGCGCCCGGATATGCTTCGCCAGCGGTCCGGCAGCACGGAATTATTGTAGATGGCAAGCAGCTCCTTTTTCGCCGAGGAGTTGTTTATCCGGTACAGGCCGGTTACGCAGAGAGTTTGAATATCTTCGTCCTTGCTGATGGCAAATATCTTCGCTAATGCTCGAGTCGTCTTTTCCTGGGCCGTTGCCCCGTTACGAGAAACAAAATCGAGCGATCGCTTTAGTTGTTCGCTCTCGCTGTCGATCGCCGGATCTGCCGACGTAAAGGCAACTTCGCGCAAAAATCTCTCGTGAAACTCGAGCTGTCGACGCGTGTCCATTTGAGCGACGAGCTCGGGTGTGGCCTTTTCGCGATGTGTATAACGTCCGAACGAGAATAAATGGCCGAGAGCATGCAGTGCCCTGACCTTGCCCGAGTGCTTTAGTTTAGACATCTCCTCGCGCCGATCATTGTCGATCTTCTTGGGCAAGCCGTTTGGGTCGGCGGCGTATGCCATTAGGTTTTCATACTGCGCCTTCGCGAGCCGCAGTTCGACGTCGGCATCGTTCTGGAGCGGATTCAGCGTTGCAGACTCCACCCGGTCCGCGATCTCATTTTTGAATTCCGGGTCGAGCGATTCGTCGAGCGAGATCAGAAGCTTAAGCTGCGCATACGAACGCAGCCGCGATGCCTGATTGAGATCCGCACCGCGACGACCGGTGACGAAATCATAAACAAATCGTCCGAGGAAGAACGGCATTCCACTTAACTGCGACATCGAAAAAACGTTACCGGTTACATCATTTAAGATGCGACGCGATATCTCACGGGTTTTCGGGTTGCCGTTGTTGCGAAAATCGATAAGGATCGCCGGCACCTTCGGATGGTCCAAGCCATAGAGAGCGAGGGGGATCAGCGTCTTTGGATGCGCATTCGGCGTGTCGGCATCGACCTCGCGATCATCCGCGTCGTACCAACGTACTTCGGAGTGTCCTTTCCAATCGAGCAGACTGCTGTCCGTCCAGGGATTCTTAAAGTTCAGGAATCGTTTCTCAAATTTCCGGCCCTTATTCGCCTTTAGATCGGAGACCGCAACCCAAACCATCGCGTGTCTCGCCGAACCGTCCGGCATCAAAAGCGGATCAAAATACAATCCTTGAGCTTCGGAATACTGCCGCAATAATTCCCAGTTCCGCCCGCGATAATCGCGGGTCTTCGACGTTTCGCCATCATAGACCCGCCCCAAATTCTCGCTCTGCATCAACATGCCAAAGGGTTTCTCAGTGAGAAAAAGTCTCGCCTGAATATCCTTGAGCTCCCTTTCCGACAGGACTTTCTCGCCCTCGATCTCCTGATAAAGCGACAGAAGCGCAGCTGCGGCTGCTATGCCCGAGCGGCGGTAATCGGCATCGTTCTGACGATATTGCAGAGCTGAGGCCTTGATCCCGAGCCCCACGTCATTAAATAGGAGCCGTTTAAAAACCTCCCAAAAGACACCGTTCCAAAGCTTCTTATCCGATGAGTTCAGATCGAGGATCGCCGGCGGCGGGTCAGTGCCGATCTCGTTCTTATTAAAGGTTCGCGTGTAGAGGAACGGCACAAGGGCCGAGAGTTTCTGTCCGAACGTCGCCCTGGTATGGGTCAGCATCCAGACGTAGCGCAGGCGGTCGTTCTCGGGAATATCATCGCCGAGCGTATCGCGAAGCACGCTGACCATTGGAATATCACTTACCGGCCCCTGCATCGGCCCGTCGAAATAGGTTCGTCTGGCGAATATCGTCACGATCTCTGACCCGCCCGCGACCTTCACGGTCTCTGCCCGGAAGGCGCTTTCGCTACTTTTCGCGCCCGGCTCCGGAAGAGTCTGTTCCCGCGTCTGCGCGGAAAGGCCACTACCCAGACTCGAAAGCAGTATTGACCAAACTAGAAAAAGCCCGGCAAGGCTTCGTATGGACGAACTTGTTTTTGTAGCGAAAATCGGCGTCATGAGAACATGGCGTAGCGGTTCTGCGGGGGAGCATTTCCTTTCTAACCTTTTGGGCTATTCAGTGGTCTGATGCCCTGATCAATCAAAAAGTTCGTTCTAAGTTCTCTCCGTCATGCGAGTTCGCACGATGGTCATCGCTTCAACAGCCGCAACGCCGAGGCCATTCAGAAGCAAAATGTGAACAAATCCGCCTTTGCCCATCAGAACAAGGATAAGCCACGTCAAGAGCAAGATTCCAGCGATGATCTTCAATGTCATTCTCGACAGATATCCCCGATCTCAGGGCAAAACTTCATACGATGGTAACACAAAAGTCTCGGCCCCGCATCCGTTTTGACACCGATCAGGCCAATCGGATAACCTCCAGAGTTGGTGTTAGCTGCGTATTTTGCGGCGTCTTTTGGGAGCGTGTTTTAGAGATTTGCCCACTGATCAACTACGAATAACCACAGCCGGGATTTTTCCCGAATTGTTCTCCGACGATCTGTTCTTTGCCCGCAGCAAGACGATGTGCGCCGTCATTCTGGCTGTTTTTATGGTCGTGGGATTTGGGCTTCGCGTCGGCGGGCTCGGTACGGAAAGCCTCGGCGAGGACGAGTTGAATAAGCTCGATACGGTCCGCGAATACCGCGAAAACGGCCTTTCAGGGAAAAACGGCGAACACCCTTTCCTGATGAAAGGCCTGCAAACCGCGAGTATCGTCGCATCAGAAAGGATATCGTCGATAACCGGCTCTCAGATCGCGGAGGAAGCCGCTCTCAGATTCCCGGTCGCTCTTTTCGGTACATTTACCGCTCTATTGCTCTTTCTGCTTATTTCGGAGCTCTTCGGGCGGAGCATCGGCCTTGTCTCCGCGATCTTTTGGACGCTCGAGCCCGTAGCTATCGGATTTGACCGTGTCGCAAAAGAGGACAGCCTTGTTCTCTTTTTCTTCCTGCTGACGATGTATTTCTGGGTACGCGGGCAGACGCGGGCAGAGCTTGGCGATACCAACTGGACATGGTACGCGTGGGCCGCCGCCGCTGGTTTTGCGGGACTGATGGCATCAAAATACTACCCGCACCTGCTGTCGATAGTCGGCGCGTACTACATCGTTTTTCAATACATCAAGGCAACAAAATGGCGAATGGAACCGGCCCGTTGGCTCAAGTTTTTCATTGTTATGGGGTTCGCGTTTTTGGTCTTAAACCCAACGATCCTGCTGCCTGAGACGTGGCGGGAAATGCTCAAATTTTCGAGCGAGAGCCGTATCGGCCACGACAGTTACGAGTATCTCGGCAACCTCTATACAAATAAAATGAGCGCCTGGCTGAATGGCGTTCCGTGGACGTTTTTTTACGTTTTCATGGCGGTCAAGAGCTCGCTCCCGATCCTTGTGCTATTTGTCATCGGCCTGCCGCTGATGTTTCTGCGGCGAATGGGCGACGGGCGGTTTTTAATATTTTTCTGGGCGTTCATGTGGTTCCTGCCTTTCACATTTTTAGGCGGGAAATTCACTCGTTATTTCACCTTTGTCGAGCCGCTTATCCTCGTGATCGCGGCAACCGGCTTTTATTTTACGGCGAAGTGGACCGCGGAGAAGATCGGCGGATCCGCCGGAATGGTTGTTCAAGCCTGCCTACTGATCGCGGTTGTTGCGACGCAACTTACCAATTCCCTGTCGGCGACACCGCATTTTAGGTTGTTTACAAATACGATCGGCGGCGGCCCCGCAGCAGCAGGAAGTTATTTTCCGCATGACGAGTTCTACGACGCCGCAACGGCTGAGATCGTTAAGAGTATTGCCACGACCGCCCGCCCCAATGCCATGATCGCCTGTGAAACTCCTGGATTATTTGAGTATTACGCCGGAAAGGCTGGCCGAGGCGACCTGAGGATAATATCCCTATCCGACAAAACCGCCTTCGCAACACTAGCGGCAGATGATTTCGTCGTCCTCGCCGAAGGAAGGCGATATTTCAGCAACTCTGCCTATATCGCTTATCTGACTGGTTCGGGAAGAATGACTGACGAGATAAAGCTAAGTAACGTAACCGCCGCAAGGGTCTATAGTCTTAGCGACACCGATGCCGCCGCACTTCGAGAACTGGCCGCAAGGTAATTAGTCGTAATTTAAGGCCTCGACCGCATCCAAACGGGCGGCCCGAAGTCCGGGATACAAAGCCCCTACGATGCCGCTCGCGACACCGATGACCACGATCGTCAGAACCATCTGCGGATCGATAGCGACCGTCAGAGTCGTCCATTTTGCCAACACTAATTTCAGAACATACGTTGCCAGCACTCCAAAGATCACCCCGGCAAAGCTGATCAGTATCGCTTCCTGTACGATCGTCCAGCCGATGCCGAAATTCGACATTCCGAGCGATTTCAAAACGCCGATCTGCCGCGTGCGTTCCGTCACGGTCGTGTACATCGTTAGCAGAATGATAAGCCCGCTGATCACCGCCGCTACGCCGATCACGACGTCGAGAAAGACGTTCAGCGCCGGAACACCCTGCATATAAAGTTCTTCGAGTTCGCTTGTGCGGATGATCTGGCTAGCGGGAAGTTGCTGCGAGAGATTTGTACCGACGGTTTCGGATGTGTAGCCGGGCTTGACCTTAACCAGAAACGCAGAGACCTTGCCCTCGGTGCCGAGCTGCTTTTGCATCGTCGACATCGGGATCTTGATGCGAGCACCGGCGCTTGGCTCGTAAGTGCCGACGACGGTGAAGTCACGCTCATAGAGCGGAAACTTGTCGCCGATCTTCATGTTTCGCCGAGCGAGCCATGCCGAATCGGACATGATCTCGTCAGCACCATCGGTAAATTTGCGGCCCTGAACTATCTGAAGCCCCGCCATCGCAGCGTAATCATCAAAATCGATCCCGTCCAGCAGCCGGTTCCCTGTCAAGCCGTCGGTCGCCGGTACGCTCTTTTGAATGAACGGCACTGCGGATTCGACGCCCTCGACCTTTTCGACCTCCGAACGAACGGCAGCTTGAAGCCGCGGCTCGATGCCGCTCATCCCGAAGCTGCCCTCGGCCATGAACATTATCTCAGCCCCGACATTTTTATCCCGCTCCGCCCGCTCGCGCAGGCTGCCGTTCGCCAGCCCCACGGTGAAAACGATCAGCAGAATGCCGATCCCTATACCGATGACGCTCACCGCCGTCCTGGCGGGGCGATGGAGCATGTTTGAGAAAACTAAGCTGTTCATAACTGCAACGCAACATTGTAGCGAAGCGTGCCGTGCCGGTCGAATCCGAGCGCGTATCCGCGGCAAACTCTGGTCCTGAGGCGGAAGCCCGTACGAAGGCCGGCCTTTGAATCAAAGAAAAGACTGTGGCCCGTATTCAGGGGCCCGCACGAGGTAAGCACTCCGAGATGCATCTTTGGCTCATCGACACCGTGAAGACGTTGTTCATTCACGGCTTGATGGATCTTTTTTACGAGAGCCCTTACTTCGTGCGGGCTTCCGCAACGGCGGTCGCAGTTATTCGAACGCTTCTAGATACTTAACACCCGCACCGGTGTTGAAAATGACGACCGATTCGCCCGCGCTCACGTAACCAATGTCGATCAATTTCCGCAGTGCCGGCAAGCAGGCGGAGCCTTCAGGAGCCGTGAAGATACCCTCCGCCGCTCCGATCTCGCCGACCGCCTCGACAAGTTCCGCGTCAGTTACCGAGATCGCGGTTCCGCCAGAGGCTCGAACGGCATCGAGAATGAGAAAGTCACCTATCGCCTTCGGCACACGCAGCCCTGAGGCCACGGTTGAAGCATTTTCGAATTCGTCAGCAAACCGCTCGCCGTTCTCAAATGCGCGAACGATCGGCGCGCAGGTCGCCGACTGGAGGCTGACCATCCGCGGCCGTTTCGAACCGATCCAGCCCATCTGTTCCATCTCATCAAAGGCTTTCCACATTCCGATCAAGCCCGTGCCGCCGCCTGTCGGGTACATGATCACATCCGGCAAATTCCAGTCGAATTGCTCCGCGAGCTCATACCCCATCGTCTTTTTCCCTTCGACCCGATACGGCTCTTTGAGTGTCGAAACGTCAAACCATCCTTCCGCCTCTTTCCGCTCAGCCACGATCTTTCCGCAGTCTGTGATCAGCCCGTCAACCAGCGTCACGTTCGCACCTGTCTGCTGACATTCGACAATGTTCGCACGCGGCGTATCGGCGGGCATGAAAATAAATGCCTCCATCCCGGCCTTCGCCGCATATGCCGCAAGCGCACCTGCAGCATTTCCGGCCGAAGGCACAGCCACCTTCTTCACGCCCAATTCCTTCGCCATCGAAATAGCAGCGGTCATTCCGCGAGCCTTAAAACTTTGCGTTGGATTCTGGCCCTCGTCCTTGATGTAGAGATCAAGTTTTACGGGCAAACGGCCCGCGAGCGTATCTGTCTTGAACAAAGGTGTCCAGCCTTCGCCGAGACTTACTATATTCTCGGGCGATCGAACCGGCAGAACCTCAGCGTAACGCCATAAAGTCGACGTTCGCGTAGAGAGAGATTCTCGCGTGAGCGTTTTCCCGGCAGTTTCGAGATCGTAGCGGACAAGAAGCGGTTTTCCGCACGTGATGCAAAGATTTTGCAGGACATTAGCCTCGTGCCTCAGCCCGCACAGGGCGCATTCCAGATGTGTGACGTTCATAAGATCTACCTAATTTCGACGCATCGCCTCGGCAGGGTCGAGCCGCGAAGCCTTGAGCGCAGGATAAAATCCCGCGATCAAACCTACCATTACCGAAGCACCGAATCCCGCAGCAATAGCCCAGAATGGAACAGCGGCCGGAAAACTAATGATAGTCCGAACGGCAAACGCAAGAAAGAGCCCCGCCGCTATTCCAATAATACCGCCCAGCCCAGTGAGCGTTATAGCCTCGAGAAGGAACTGGGTCAGGATGCCGCCCCGCGTCGCCCCGAGTGCCCGACGGATCCCGATCTCCGGAGTGCGTTCCTTGACCGAAACCAGCATGATGTTCATAACGCCGACACCGCCGACAAATAAACTAGCGAGAGCGATCGGCACTACCACGACCCCAAGCCCACTTATAACATCATCGACGAGTTCGAAGACCTGTTCCGAACGATTCACACCGAAATTATTTGCATCAGACGACTTCAGTCCGCGCCGCTGCCGCAGCAGAAACGTCACCTCATCAGTCACCTCATCGACGCGACCAGTCGGGGCCCGAACCGCGATCAGCGTCTCTTCGATCTCGGGATAGAATTTTTCGGCGGTCTCGAACGGGATGTAAATAGTGCGCTCGTCGAGCTCGTCGCTACCGATCACGCCCTCGCCCGTCGATTGGCCGAGTACGCCGATCACGCGAAATAATTTCCCGTCGATCTTAACATCTTGCCCGAGAGGGTCGAGTTCCTCGAATATCTGTTTAGCAATGCCAAAGCCGATGACAGCGACCGAAGCCCTTGAGCGTCTCTCGCCCTCCGTGAAGAACCGGCCTTTCTCGATAGGTATGTTTATCACAGCCGGATAGTTTTCCCATACGCCGAGGATCAGCGGATTAATGCCTTCGCGCGAACGGGCGGTCACTTTGGGAATATTCGCTGACGGCCCATAGCTGCCGCGAACCTTTTGAGGAGAAACAGCTTGCGGCGAACTGAGTTCTGAAACGGCGATCGCGTCTTCGAGCGTGAAGTCCTTTCGCTGTCGTTCCTCCGCCGTCGGCTGCTGAAGCGAAGGGCCGATCCGTGCCTGCTTGGTGAAATAGATAACATTCGGTGCACTCTTGTCGGACGCCTCTTGAACCCTTTGCGATAGGCCGGTAAGCACTGCACCTACCAACGCCACGACCGCAGTACCAACTATGACCCCAGTCAATGTAAGCCCGGAACGCAGCTTGTTGCTGCGGATCGAGTCAATGACCGTTTGCCAGGTGTCAGTTATGCGTTGGATATTCACCGTTGCTCAATTAGACGTCGTCTCTCGACATCACTCCGACCGAAGCGCCTCGATCGGGTCGAGCGCCGCAGCTTGACGTGCCGGAACTACACCAAAAATAATGCCGACCGCACATGATACCCCGATGGCTGCTGCCACTGCCCAGAGTGGTAGCGTCAGCGGTAGCTGTGTTGCCCACGCCAGAACCCAGACAATACCGCCCGCCGCAAGGATGCCCCAAATACCGCCAATGACCGTCAACGTGGTCGTTTCGATCAGAACCTGAATGAGGATGTCTCTGCGTCTCGCCCCAACCGCCATTCTAATGCCGATCTCACGCGTCCTTTCAGTCACCGAGGCGAGCATCATGTTCATAACGACGATTCCGCCAACAAAAAGTGCGATCGCCGTCAGCGGAAAAACGATCGTACCAACAATGCCCGTCAAATTAGCCGAAAATGCCTGAATACTCTTCGCAGTAACGACGCTAAAGTCATCCTCTTTGTCAGTTCCAACCGTCTTTCGGCGAATGCGAATTGCCACCCGCACGCGTTCCTCAACCTCGTCGAGCGTCATTTTCTCGGTGTCTTTTGCCTTGGCCAGAATTGCGAGCGAACGAGACCTGGCACCGAAAACCCGCGTAAACGTGCCAAGCGGTATCTGAACAAAACCATCCTGTGACGATCCAAATACGGAACCCCGCGGTTCCGCCACGCCGACCACCTGATACCGGACCTGGCCGATCTGTATATCGTTGCCGATCGCACCCGTCGTCGGAAATAACTCATCAACCAGATCCTGGCCAATGATACAGACACTGCGTCTGAAGACGTCATCGGTCGAGGTCAGGCTTCGGCCGTAGGCGATCTTTAGATTTGAAAGGTCCGTGATGTTTGGCGTGACGCCTTGAATGGAAACCCCAACCAGCGTCTTTCCAACGCGTCGCACGGGCAAGACAGCATCTCCCTGCGCTCCGACTTCGATCTCGTCGCCCAATCTTTCGGTGAGATACTCGAGATCCTCGACATACAGATCAGGCCGCTTTGCCTGGGCCTCGACAAATGCCTGCCCATCTGCACCGAAATCCTGAAAAGAGGCTTTTTCGATCCGAAGAACATTGGGAGCAAAGGCGGCGACCGAATTTACAACGAAGGTCTGGGCGCCCTGCAACAACGCAGCCACGATAACTACGACAGCTACGCCGACTGTTACCCCAAGGATAGTGAGGACGGATCGCGTTCGATTCGCACGAACGGAATCCCACGCCAGCGAGAATGATTCGCGAAACAAATTAGATCGCGCAGTAAAAGACATTTCCCCTCGGAATACAATTCACGAAAGTCTGCCGCAAATAGCTGCGGTGGTTGGCAACGGCCAGCAGCATATCTGCTAGGGATTAGAATACGGCAGGTTACCTTTTGAACACGAACTCTTTGACGAGATTAAAAACCGCATTAACACCGAGTGAAGCCGTTCCGCTCCGCAAGCCGTCTTTCCAGTCGTACCGCGGCGGGAACCAGGTCTCGCGGGCGATGACGTTTGCGGTGTAAGTGCCAACGATACGGGGAACGCCGACCGTCCGCTTCCCGTTCGTTTTGCGGGCGGTGACGGTGGACAGCAAGGCATTTCCGACGCGGGAACCGACCCCCTTCTTCTCGCTTCGGTAGAAATGGCTGTCAAGCTTCAGCGCTTCGTCGAGGCTGTAAGTGACGGTGTTGCGGATGACATTTCGGCCAAAATTCGACGCAAGCCGCTTACCGAAACCCTTCGAATTGCTCTCCCATTCTTCTGGTGTATCAGTTGCGGTCGCGACGCCCGCACCGGCGGCCATACCGACCCACGCAAATGGGCCGACGGTGTCGTTCACAAATCTCTTAAACCTTTTTTCGGCGTCGGGCCGAACATATGGGGTCGACTGTCCAAAGGAAAAACTCGCACAAAAAACGACCGCGGCGAAAATGAATACGGATGATCTCATAAACTCTACTTTTCGGAATCGAAAGCTGTTTAGATTCACTTTTCGAGCATGGGCTTTAGAGCCTGGTAGACGTTCTCGGTCATTATTTTTGTTCCTTGCGGGTTTGGGTGGATGCCATCGGCCTGGTTAAGGTCTTTGACGGTGGCGACGTTGTCGAGAAGAAACGGAAGGAATTCGACCTTGTGCTCGGTCGCTAGATCGGGAAACGCCTTTACGAAATCGCGTTGATACTGCGCACCCATCGTCGGCGGGGCAAGCATCCCGCAGAGCAGCACCTTGATATTTTTAGCTTTAGCTTTCTGGATGATCTTGTCGAGATTTGCCTTCATGCTGGCAACCGGTACGCCGCGGAGCAGGTCGTTCGCCCCGAGCTCAAGTATCAAGATCTTTGCATTGTCCTGCTCTAAAACCCAGTCAGCCCGTTCGAGCCCGCCGAGGCTGGTGTCGCCTGAAACGCCTGCATTCACGACCTCGTAATCAAATCCGTCAGCCTTCAACTTCTCCTGAAGCAGGTAGGGATACGATTCTTTTTCCGCCAGACCGAATCCGGCCGTCAGACTGTCGCCGAATGCAATTATCTTAGGCTTGGCGGAAACGGCCTGCGGGGTCGCGATCGGGCGATTTGCCCGACTAGCCGAATTGGCCGAAGGTTTTGCCGCCGCACAGCCGAAGGCGGAAACGATCAGAAAGGTGAAACAAATGGTGGCTAAAATTCGCATTAAAAGACGCATCTTCATGTCGGACTAACTAACGAAACCCGTCGCCGATAAGATGCAAATTTATTGGAACTTGTTGGCGAATTTTTCGCAAGCTAAGATGAGAAGTAGAGACAGGCGGAGAAAACGAAAAGGGGAAAAAGAGAAAGAGGGGAAAAGCCCTTGACCAAGTCGCCCTTTTTCACGTTTTCCCTTTTAACCCTTTGACCTTTTATGATCCGACTCCAAAACGTTACAAAAACCGTCCGCTCCGGCACTGATGACCTGACCATTCTCGACGATGTCTCTTTCGACGTGCCTGACGGCGAGTTTGTCGCGGTCACAGGAGCTTCCGGCAGCGGCAAATCGACGCTGCTTGGTTTGATCGCGGGGCTTGATGCTCCTAGTTCGGGTTCGGTTTTTATCGACGAAGACGAAGTTACGGCGATGACCGAGGATGGCCTCGCCCGCATTCGCAGCGAGAAGATCGGCTTCATCTTCCAGTCGTTTCACCTCATCCCGAGCCTGACAGCCTACGAAAATATCCTGATCCCGATGGAGATCCTCGGCCTTTCGAACGTCCGGGAACGGGCAAACGAGCTATTAGAACAGGTCGACCTGACCAACCGCGGTCATCATTACCCCGCCGAACTCTCCGGCGGTGAACAGCAGCGGATCGCCATCGCTCGGGCCTTCGCCAATTCGCCGAAGATCCTGCTCGCCGACGAACCGACCGGAAATCTCGACTCAAAGAACGGCCAGCACATCTTCGACCTGATGAAAGATCTCCACGCGAGGAATAAAGTGAGTCTCGTGTTAGTTACGCACGACAACGTGCTCGCTGATAAAGCCCAGCGACGGATCGTGCTCGCCGATGGACGAGTCAGGAGTGATGAGTCTCGGGAGTCGGGAGTTTAAGGAGTCAAGACAGATGGCAACTATTGAAAGATTCGAGGATGTTCTGGCTTGGCAGAAAGCAAGAAAGGCAACGTTTGCGATTTATGAGATAACCGGACAGGGCGTGTTTTCCAAGGATTTTGGGCTGCGAGACCAAGTCCGCAGATCGAGCGTTTCGATCATGGCGAATATTGCCGAGGGATTCGGTCGTAGGTCGGATAAAGAGTTTGCAAATTTTTTGAACTACGCCCACGGCTCCGTTGCAGAAACTCAATCCCATCTTTACATGGCTCTCGATCTCAAATATCTCGACCAAACTCAGTTCGATGCCGTTTACAAAATGCTGGAAGAAACTTCTCGAATAATCATGGGCTTTAGCAAGCACCTGAGAGGTTGACTCCCAAGACTCCCGACGCTCAAGACTCATGACTTTTATTCTCAACCTAACCCGACGCGAGATCCGCTCATCATGGCAGCGGCTATTGTTCTTTTTCCTGTGCATCGCGCTCGGCGTCGGGTCGGTCGTTGCTCTGCGTTCGCTGATCCAAAATCTGACCAAGGTAGTAGGTAATGACGCGCGGGCGCTCATGACCGCAGACCTCGAAGTAAGCACGACGAACGATTTCTCACCGGCCGACATTGCCAAGATCGAGGCCGTGATCGCTCGTTACCCGACCATCGAGGCGAGGAACGAGGTTATAACCACCTCGTCGATGGCGAGGCCTTCTGATCCGGCAAATACCGCGCTCGAATTTATCGAGTTAAAAGGGATCGAGCCGCCGTTCCCGCTCGTCGGTACTTTCACGATGTCCGACGGACAGCCATTCGACTTCAAGCTGCTCGAAAACAAAGGCGTCGTCATCGCCGAGATCCTGCTCGAGGAATTAAACGTCAAGATCGGCGATAAGCTAAAGATCGGCGAGGGCGAGTTTGAGATACGCGGAGCGTTTGCCGAAGAACCGGGCGGAACGAGCGGCTTTCGGCTCGGGTCGCGGATCTTTGTCGAGAAAAAGGCATTTGAGGAAGCCGGCATCGCTCAAAACGCCAGCCGTGTCCGCCGCCGCATTCTCTATCGGACATCCGACAACCCGACCGATGTCGTTCGCGAACTCAGAACCGCCCTCACAGGCACGACAGTTCAGGTAAATTCATACCGGGAACAGCAGGAGAATCTCGGCGAGCAATTTGATCGAACCGAGAATTATCTCGCCCTTACCGGCCTGTTGATACTCGTGCTCGGCGGTGTCGGTGTCTGGAACGTGGCGAGGGCTTTCGTCGAACAAAAGCGAAAGACCGTCGCCGTCCTCAAATGCCTCGGTGCGAGCGGAAATAAAGTTATAACGGTCTATCTGCTGCAGATCCTCACGCTCGGTATTGTCGGCAGTTTGTTCGGTGTTCTGCTTGCGCAGGGCGGGCTGCTGCTTGCCAAACAGCAATTTGCCGACGCTCTGCCTGAAAAAATGAGCTTCGCGGTCGGCCTCTCGACGGCGGTTCAGGGCGTCGTACTCGGCGTACTCATTTCGGTGCTATTCTCAGCACTTCCGCTGCTGCAGATCAGGACCATCAAGCCTAAACTGCTGCTGCGTGACGAAAACAACGCAAATCTCTCGCGGCTCGACTGGACCAAATGGCTGTTCGGGGCGTTCAGCCTCGCCGGCCTGCTCGCCGTGGCAGTTTGGCAGGCGGGTTCGCTCCGCGTCGGCCTTTATTTCCTCGGCGGCTTGGCCGCGACAGGGATTGTTTTATACCTGTCCGCGACTGTCTTGACCTGGGTACTCAAGAAATTTAAGGGCCTAAGTTCGTTTTCGTTCCGACAGGCGATCAACTCGCTTTACCGGCCGGGCAATCAAACCCGCATCATCCTGCTCGCGGTCGGGCTCGGGGCATTTGTCGTAATAACGGTGCAGATAATGCAGGTAAATCTGGTTCGCGAGTTCGATTTCTCGAGAAACCGTCGGCTGCCAAGCCTGATCTTTGTCGATATTCAGAAAAGTCAGATCGCCGATCTCGCCCGAATGATCGAGGAACGAACCGGTGAAAAGCCTGAGCAAACAGCAACAGTCCGCGCCCGTATCTCGTTCGTAAACGGCGAACCGATCGACTATCAACAGCGTGAGGTCCGCCAGAATCAGGGACAGATCGGCCGTGAATTTGCGATCACCTATCGCGAAAAATACGAAGAGAACGAAACCATCATCGACGGATCATGGTGGCAGCCGGGCGAAACGGACGAGACGCCCGAGGTCTCGGTCGAGGAAAGAATGGCGACCACGTTGAAGGTCGTACCGGGCGATTCCATAACCTTCGACATTTCGGGGCGAAAGATAACAGCCCGCGTCGCAAACATTCGCAAGATCGACGTCCGCAACGCCCGGACCGCGTTCGTCTTCGTTTTCAAGCCGGGAGCGCTGGAAAAAGCACCGCAGAGCTTCGCGGCCACAACGCTCAACCACGTTCCGGCGACCGAACGCCAACGCCTGCAGCGTGAGGTGCTCGATAAATTTCCAAACGTTCAGATATTCGACGTCGCCGACATTATCGCGGCGGTCAATAAGCTGGTAAATAATTTCGTCATAGCGATCTCATTCGTCGGCAGCTTCGTTCTGCTCAGCGGGATCCTGATCCTTATCGGCTCGGTCGCCCTGACAAAATCGCAGCGGATCTACGAGAACGCCATTCTGAAAACACTCGGGGCGAGACGACGAACGCTGGCAACGATCCTCTTTGCCGAATACGGCCTTCTCGGGCTTCTCGCCGGCATCATCGCAAGCGGGTTCGGAGTCATCCTTTCCTACGTGGTCTCGACCTTCCTGATGCGGATCGATTGGGTATTTGACCCGGTGATCGCAGGTCTGGGAGTGCTTATAACCGCGTTGCTCGTTATGCTTGTAGGCGTCGCCGCAAGCTTTGACGTACTTTTCCGCAAGCCTCTCGCTACCTTGCGGGGCCAGTAGAGTGCTTTCGGTCTTCCTTTGCGTCTTCTTTGTGTCCTTAGCGTCTCTACGTGAGGCAAGCTATCGTTTCACGCAAAGACGCAAGATGCGAACACGCCGGTATCAGATCTTACCGGCAAGTTATTTGCATTCCCAACTTGACAAATTGTTGCATCTGTGCGACACTTCTCCGTACGTGAATGCTGCAAGCCACGTCTTCCAGTGACGATCTTTGAAAATTAAGCGGCTAGATCGAGAAAGCTCCAGTTGCGGACACGTTCCACTTACGCCTATTAGTATATCGCCAAGTGGAACGATTTTTCTGCGTATCTCGTTGTTACAGAATAAGTTACCCGTTCCACTTTCAGCACGCAAGTGGAACGGTTTATAAGGCCATCTCAGGCGAGACGGTGTTGTGTTTTTTTGCAAGTGAGACGATTTTTCGACGTAAATAGCTGTAATAACAGCAGTTAACCCGTCTCACTTTCAGGAGGGATGCGAGACGATCGCTAAATGTCGCCGTTCGGGTCGAAAGGGTATTTTTCGAGCACGGCTCGCAGGTTTACCTGGCCAAAAAGTGTTTCGAGGTAGGCACCAAATCTATGAAGCAGCGGCACGAGATCTTTGTTTTGCTTGGTGATAAATATCTCCTCGGCAAATCGCTCGACCGTTTCGGTGTCCTTGTAAAAGAGAAACTTGACCGTTCCGCTCAGGAAGCCGCGAAGTTCGGCGTGCATCTTCTCGATCTCGGCTTTTTCCGGTTTCGCTTCGGCGGCCTGGACGACTCGGGTAGCGTCCCAGAGTTCGCGTCGGAGGGCGATCGACTGTTCAAGCTTGATATGAAACGTCGGAAACAGCTCAAAGATGTCGGTGTCGGGATCGAGCGTGCGGGCAAAACCAGCCAGGATCTGCTGAAATCCTTCTTTGAGAAGCGAATGAGCAGTTTCCATTCGAGCGTAGATCGACGGCGATGGCCGCATCTGGGCAACACCGGCGAGTTCCTGCGTGTAGACTTTCTTGAGTTCGATCGACGCGGTATACGACGCGGCATCAAGCGAACCAAAAAGCTCCGCTTCTTCGTTCGGAAAACGCTCGAGCCGGTTGTTGATATAGTTGGTAAGCTCGAATATCTGTTCGTTGACCCGCGAAAAGATGACAAGTGCCGGCTTGAGCGGTTCATCCGCGTCGAGCATTCTGCCGACCACGCTGAGCCATTGAAGGATGACACCGAATCGCGGCAATACGAGAGCGAGTTCGGCTTGTTCAGGACTGAGGAAGCCGCGATTTAGGGTAAGATCTTTGAGTATACCCGGAAGGTTTGACCGGCCGGCGCCTTCGGCGATCAGGATCAGCTCGCGAAAGGCTGGCGTTGAGCTAAAGCGGGCAGAAAGCATTCCGGTCCACGCTTTCCACTCGCCCGAGCCGAGCGAACTAGAGCCGATCAGCCCTTCGGACAACAGCAGCGATTCACGAAGAGCAGACGCGAGTTCGCGGAGCTCGTCGCGGTCAAGGGAATTACCAGGCTCGTTCGAAAGCCCAAGAAGACGGGCATTCAACATCGTGCATCGTTGGAGCACAGAGTTGAGAAGCCTAAACTCTTTTGCAGAATCAGCCGCCGCTCGCATGTCCTTTTGGCTAAGGAAAGAGTGATGGCCAGCAGCGAGAAAACTCTCTACGCCGGAGAGCCAGATGCCGAGTTCGACCTGGACCGACCGGACCTCGTCAGACAAAGCTCCGCCGCGAGACGACACCATCTCGGCGATATCATTGTCGGAATGTACTTCCACTTGGTTCTCTGCAAACACGGCTGACAAAATGGGGAATTTCCTCTTCGGAGCAGGCGACTTTTGGGATACGGCGGGGGAACCGCACAATTAGTTATAACCTTTATTTGATGGGCTTGGCAATAGAAAAGTAACAACGAACGAGATGAAAGAACTTCTGCTCGCGACCAATAACAAGGGAAAAGTCGGTGAAATGCGTTCGATGCTCGCCGGCGTTGATGTGACGGTTATGGGATTAGACGATTTGCCCTCGTACACTGAGGTGCCGGAAACAGGCGAAACTTTTCGGGAAAATGCACGGCTAAAGGCAGCCGGCTATGCTCAGCAGTCGGGCAGGGTCGCTCTCGCTGATGATTCGGGGCTCGAGGTCCTGGCACTCGCCGGGCGGCCGGGCGTTTATTCGGCCCGGTACGGTGGAGATCAGCTTGGTTTCAATGAAAAAATGCAGCTCATCCTGACCGAACTGGAAGAAACGGGCAATGCTGACCGCTCGGCCCAGTTCGTATGCTCGGTCGCGATCGCTGAGCCGTCTGGCGAGATCATTTTCGAGGCAGACGGTTTTTGCAGTGGCCAGATAGCTCGTCAGCCCCGCGGTTTAGGCGGTTTTGGCTACGACCCGATCTTCGAACCGGATGGGTTTGAACTGACGTTTGGCGAGCTGAATTCGGCGATAAAACACGAGATAAGCCATCGCGCGGCCGCATTTCGTCAAATTATCCCGTTTTTACGGGATTTTAACGCGCTTCGACTTGACCAACCGAGTCTGGATGCATAGAATTCGTGTCTTGGAATCGTTTCTCAACCGAGATGACGGGGCATAGCACAGCCTGGTAGTGCGCTCGCTTTGGGAGCGAGAGGTCGCAAGTTCGAATCCTGCTGCCCCGACCATTTTTTTTCCGTCTCGATTGGTTTTCCCCCTGGTTTTTACGCAAGTTCCACGAGCGTGAAAGATTTACTAAAATTTATTTTGAAAACAACCAACTGGAGGTTACTTAACAATTATGGCTCGTATGACACAAACTGAGATCATCAGTAGCTTGGCTGAATCGACCGGTGCCAAGAAATCTGATGTTAAAGCAATGTTCGACGCTCTTGCAGCTCTCGCCACCAGCGAAGTCAAAAAGAATGGCGAATTCACGCTTCCTGGCTTCGGCAAACTAAAGAAGACCGACCGAAAGGCTCGCGAAGGACGTAATCCGGCAACGGGTGCAGTGATCAAGATCCCTGCCAAAACGACCGTAAAGTTCACGATCGGTAAAGCCATGAAAGACGCTGTTGCCTAGTACACAGCATAATGTGGCTCTAAAATATTCGACCGGTAAATCTTGTGGTTTACCGGTCTTATTTTTTGCATTTTTTTGCGATTTTGGCGAAAAAAAGTAGTGACATGCCAGAATTTATCTGTTACAGTATCGTTACAGTTGATTCGAAGGCCGCGGTTAGTATGTTTTCAGCATCTATTTTGGGCTGGAGAGATCAGCTAATTTTATGCCGGGAGAGCACGTTGTTTCACGCTCTTTCGTCAGGGTCGTGCCAGATATGGCACTGCGACTCTAACCCGCGAGGGTAAAACAAGAAACAAGGAGAACACACGTGGCAGCAGCTAGACCGATGACCCTCCAAGACAGGGTCTTGCAAATTGACCATATCCAGGCTCGCCGTTTTTCTAAGCTTACCGGCGACGCCGTTGAGATCGCGGCAGAAGGAATTATCCGACACCTGAGGGCTTGTGCCCGGATGGATGTCAATCCTGATGCTTCGGCCGTTCGTGAGATCATCGACGATGCTCTCAACGGAAGGCGTGTCTTTGCCGAAACGTCTAACGACCTTTTGGCCGCCTAGCTTTTATATCAAATCGTAATTATTAATTTCAGACCGCCTTTTGGCGGTCTTTTTTTATGCGGGTCACTACAACAAGAGCCTATCTAAGCCGAAGTTTGAACAACACATACTTTCCGAACTGCTCCCGATCAAGCCGTTCATACCAGCGGTCCAGATCAGCAAGATGGGATTCAAGTTCAGCCGGAGTGACCAGGTAATCGAGCTTCGGGACATCCGGCCGCCGGGCATCAAAGGCCGCGGCGTATTCCGCATAAAGCCGTGCCTCCTCGTCGATCTCACCAAAGGTCAATGGCTTGTAATCCGAGTTCAGGCGGTCGGTGTGCCGGCCCCAACCGAACAGCGAGATCATCGAAACAAAATCCTCGCCCTTCTTCATCCCCTCGGCTAGCTGCTTTTCACCTACACCTTGATAAAGAAGCTGCTGATAGTAACGCTCCTTGCTCTCCTGCCATTCGACGCCCGGAAAAACGTGCTGATGCCTCGCCCAGAGTACCGACTGAGGAGCGATCGTCGGCAGATCATCGCCCTCCGCGATCCCCAAATGCAGAACGACCTGCTTATGCTTGTTCGGGTCGTTTGCGGCGAGTGCGGTAAGTCGGTTTCCGACCGGCATCGCCTCATCACGGAGAACATTCACTTCGTCAAGTACCCGAACGGTATAGTGGCATTCGACAAATCCCCAACCGGCGGCGATCAACGCCAACAATACAAGAGCGAGCTTTGAACCCACTTTGTCACGACCTTCTCCCGTCCGCCAGATCAATCCAAATACAACGACGACGGCAAGTCCGGCAACGTAATTCCCGATAAACACTTGGTAGTGGATCGGCTGCAGCGAATGTCCGGTGATCAATTGTTGATTGAAAACGATGGCCGGTGTCAGAGCAAGAGAAATGGCGAAGAGCGTAGCGCGGTCGCGTAATCGAAACATCTTCATCGCGATCCCCAGGCCTATCACGAAGATCACGAAAAAGCCGATAAGTTCCGGAACACGAAAAAGATCGAGATCTCGCGTACGAACAAGCAACTGCACATTGTCCATCATGACCGAGCGTCTCGATAACATCCACGCGTACGGAGCGAGCACCGCGAGACAGGCGGCCGCAAGGAGAAACAACCGCTTGACATCACTTCCGTATCCCTTCGGCCTTAGTGCCAGCCACACCAGGCCGAGAGATCCCAGCCATGCTGCGGCGGTCGTCCAGACATAAAAATAGGAATAGACCGTATAAGCAAACGCGACGATCGCGAGCGGAAGAATTATCCGAACGTTAGTTTTAGTATGATGAAGATCGGCGGCCTCGTCTCCCGAGGAACTCTCCGGCTTGCCGGCATCGCCGACCATTCTCCATATCAATCCGATCAAAAGAAAAAAGGCAGGAAATGCTATCGCAGGAATATAGCGTCGAAAACCCGGAAAATACGGATAAGAAAACCCGCCGCCTAGCACCTCGCCGATAGCCCCTTCGCCCGCAAAAAGAGCACCTCCGGCCAACACCACGAGAGTTCCGGCCATCGCGAAGATCGAGTCGCCCGTTATCATGCCGAGCAGCCAAAAAACAGCAAGAGCGGTTAAAAAAGCCGCTACTGCCCCGGTGATCGTCATAGCCCAAGGCGCACCGATTCCTAGAATGCGTGCCGGTATCGCTACGGTATAAGGCCCGGCGAACTGAATTGAGAACAAAGACTCAGGCTGTGGACTTTCTTTTGAATCATCGCGGCCGGTATATGGATCGTTCTTTCGCGGTCTCCCATCGATCAGAGCTTTGAGGTATCCAGCATACGCTACCTCGTCAATGTCGTTGTATGCATAATGGCCTTGCCACTCCGCTCCGCGAAGGTAGACCATCTTTAGCTGGGGGTAAAGGGAGAAAACCGCCAAAAACAAACCTGCAATTACACCAAAACGCCACTTAAGCTTCATAAAAAGAACTGTCAGATTAGCACAGGCCCCAATTTCACGCCGAATTTACATTCCATTACGTACGGAATACGGTTTATTTACATAACTTTACATAACCAGCCGGAAAACTGACATCCAAACGGCAAAATCCTTCGTATTCTTAGGTGTACGCGGAATTCGGGCAAAGTATTTATCGCCGGAAGTTGAAAGATAACTACGGTCGCATCATTTTAATCCAGACCGATAACAAGGGGTAACATCCGCGGCGTTAATAAATCTTATTTGGAGACTCTTAATAATGTTCAATCTTACAAGCAAATTATTCCTCGCCGCCTCAGTTCTCGTTCTCGGTGGTTTTTCTGCGGCGAATGCACAGATCGCTGAGGGCACTTCGATCAGAGTAAGTGTTCCGACAGCATTCACACTCAAAGACGAGTCGTTCGATGCGGGCATCTATACGATCGAGAGGACGCCGACAACGGCTGATTCACCTTCTCTTCTTATCATTCGCGGCGAAAAAGGCGGAGCGATGATCTTCGATACGATGACAGCCAGGTCGAATAAGGACGCAGGCTCGACCCAGCTCATTTTCGACACCGTCGGCAACACCACCTACCTGACAGGCATCGCTGTAAAAGGCCAGTCAGGCATTACCGAGATCATCAAGACAAAGAAACAGTCGGAAAAACTCGCGACTGAAACGGTCTCAAAGCGTCTTTACTTAACTATCACTGAGACGTCGGGCTTCTAAAAGTTCCTCTGGATCTTCATTGATCCTCCTCTGGGTGCAGCTCCTGCCAAGAGCTGCACCGTTTTTTCATTTAGCGGCCATAAATTTCATCCACGATCCGGGCAACTTCTCTCCCGGCTTCACCAGAGACCGCCGGAGCTCGACCACCTATGAGCGCCGTCGTAAAATCCTGAATTAACGGAACGTGGAAATTGGCCGCTGGCGGATGCACCTCCGCCGCCTCCCCGTTTGAGTTTGAAATAGCTATTTCGCCGCTGTTTAGAGAAGCGATGCGGATCGAGCCCTCCGTTCCATAAATGTCGAACGAATCCACCGATGCTTTTGCTGCATGGGTCACCGTCAAAGATGCGCATACTCCGTCAGCGAAACCGAAAATTGTGGAAGATGTGTCCTCGACCTCCCTGTCAAAATGCGCATTTGTGTTCACACTCCGGATCTCCGCAACCGGTCCAAATAGGTCGACGAGTATCTCGATCCGATGGCAGCCGAAATCCATCATGGGCCCGCCGCCGCTTTTATCTTTTTGAATGAACCAACGCCGCGGGTGTTCCGGACCCGGGTCGAACGCCTCAAACGTATTAACCTGAGCAAAAACCGGCTTCCCGATCTCGCCCGATCGTAATGCCCGCCTGACGCGATCGATCACCGGATAAAACCGCCGATAGTATGCGATACCGAGTTTCACTGCGGCATTCGTGCACTCGTCTATCATCGTGTCACACTCACCAGCAGTCATCGCCATCGGCTTTTCGCAAAGCACGTGCTTTCCAGCCCTCGCCGCATCCATAGTATGGCTCAAATGCAGAAAAACGGGTGATGCAATGTAAACGGCATCAATGTCCCGATCTGCAAGCAGTTCCAGATGGTTGGAATACCAACGCGGAATACCGTTCTCTTTTGCAAACGGTTCAACGAGGTGTCCGTCGCGTCGGGCAACTGCGATCAAGTCGGAACTTGCGTCGATTCTGATCGCTGTTACGATCCTCTTTTTGACGATGTCACCGGCACCGATGATTCCCCACCTTATTTTTTTCATTTGAAGCGATTATACAATACGCATCTCGATCATGCGGCGTGTTAAATTTTGTTGTTCCACATTTTGATGATTCGTGTTACGATAATGAGGCGGGTTTCCCTCGCAATGCCGCTCTCCACAATACGTGGGCTCCTTCACAAAGCTGTTCAATGTCGAACTTTTTTCTTGATCCAAATACGCTTGCGTTCTCGCTAATGCTGGTCACGGGACTAATGGCCAGCGTGATGTTCTTTGTCTGGAGAGCTCAGAAGAACTATCCGGGAACGCAGTATTGGGTCTTTTCGAACGTCGCCGGGACAATTGCATTCTTACTTCTAAGCTTCCGCGGCATCGGTCCCGAAGTGCTTACCGTCGTGATCGGAAACACTCTCGGAGTCGCGACAACCGCGCTAGCTTTAGAGGGCAACCGTAGGTTCCTTGGATTGAAGCCGAACAGTTCGATCCCGATCGGGATCATGGCTATTTACTTTGGGGCGCAGATCTACCACACATATATATCACCGGATTTCGGACTGCGGATCATCTCGGCGTCCCTCGTTGTTTCACTCTTGTCGTTCCTTAGCTACAAGGCATTTACCGAGAAACCGGGGTTAATGAAAAACGTGGTCTACCGAACCGTCGGCCGCAGCTTTCTACTGTTCGCGATCCTAATGCTTGTACGGATGATCGCAATGGCGGTCTTCGCCGACCTGTATTCTCCGGACTGGATCCAATCGGTCTCATTCATGATATTTCTCGTTTTCGCCGTAGTCTGGGGTTTCAACTACATGGTTCTCAATAGTGAGCGAATGCATGAAGAACTGCGGGAAAAGGAGGCTGAACTCCTCGAACGGGCTACGACTGATTTTCTGACCGGCCTAGGTAACAAGCGCAGCTTTGAAGAGTTCGCAACTGCCGAGATCAAACGGAGTCGCCGATACAACATGCCGGTGTCGCTCGTTCTTATCGACCTTGACCATTTCAAACATATAAATGATACACATGGTCACACGGTGGGCGATCGAGTTCTAATGGAAGTGGGGCAGATCCTGCAAAAAATGACGCGACAGCACGACCAGATCGCCCGGATCGGCGGCGAGGAATTCGCCTTGATCCTCACACATACGGACCTGTCGACTGCTCATTCCGTTGCCGAATCGTTCCGAAGCGAGATCGAAGAAATGGTCGTCGCACATGGCAAGACCAGGATCAAGATAACTTCAAGCTTTGGAGTTGCCGTCCTGCAAGACGGCGATTCACTTGAGACTCTGCTCGAGCGAGCCGATTCAAACCTCTATAAAGCAAAACGGGCTGGCCGCAATCGCGTGACGTCTGATGCTCGCCCGAGCCTTCGCCTCCTTTCGGGGGCCAGGAAAAATAATTTGAAATAGATCTAATGTGGCACGCGTCTTATCGAAAGACTACAATCTTTTGTGTGGAAAAGTTCGTGTTAAGAACATCTAGCTTTCTGATATTTGCCTTTTCAGTGATCGCTTCGGCGTGTTCCAACTCGACCCCGGCCGGTGGATTCGAAAACAGGGTTTTTGAAACTCAGGATAAACAGACAAAATTCAGGGTCGAGACCTTTGTCTCTGGCGTCGAGGTCCCTTGGGCCTTTGCCTGGCTTCCGAACAAGGACATGCTCTTCACAGAACGGAAGGGTCGTGTTCGCATCGTTGAAAATGGGAAGTTGCGCCCAGAGCCAGTCTTTGTCGTTCCCGATGTCGAACCATCGGGCGAAAGCGGCTTAATGGATATCTCGCTGCATCCACAGTTCGCTGAGAATAGTTTTCTCTATCTAGCCTATTCCTACAATAGCGACGGAAAGCGAGTAAAAGTGGTTCGATACAAATTCGCCGACAAAACGCTCACAGAACCAAAGGTTATCATCGAAAACATTCCAGGAGCCGCAAATCACGCGGGAATGCGTGCCCGCTTTGGACCCGATGCCAAGCTGTACATTACGACCGGCGATGCCATCGACTGGGATCTCGCCCAGAAACTCGATTCGCTTGCGGGCAAAACGCTGCGGCTAAATGACGACGGCACGGTTCCTACGGATAATCCATTTATCGGTCAAAAAGACGCGCGGCCTGAGATCTGGTCATACGGCCACCGAAACGCCCAGGGCCTCGCCTGGCAGCCCGGAACCGGAGCGATGTTTCAGACCGAGCACGGCCCGAGCTTTTTCGAGGGAAAGGGTTCGGGCGGCGACGAATTCAACTTGGTTGAAAGAGGCACGAACCTAGGCTGGGCTGAAATACATCACAACGAAAAACGCGAGGGTATGGTCTCGCCACTCCTCGAATACTCGCCTGCGTGTGCGCCCGCTAGCGGCATGTTCTACAACAGCACACAACTTCCGGCGTTCAAGGGCAATTTCTTCTTCGGTTGTTTGCGTAGTGCCAAAATTGTTCGCGTTACGCTCGATGGCAGCAAGGTCGTCTCGCAGGAAGACCTGCTTACGAGCACCTTCGGCCGCATCCGCGAAATGGGCGAAGGCCCGGACGGCTTCATCTATTTCTCAACCTCAAACCGCGATGGCCGCGGCTCGCCGGCCGCTGATGATGATCGGATCATGCGGATCGTACCTTAGGTCAGAACCGCCTACGTAGGTGCGCGGCAAAATAAGGTTGAAGTTAACCTCGTTAGATCCCAACGTTCGTGCCGCCCGCTTACGCAGGAGCTTCGGATTCAAGCATCTTCTTCGCTTCCAAAAGCTCCGCTTTGTGTTCGTCGGTAAGGGTCGGATATTTCAGATCCATCGATTCCAGTTTCTTCACAACGATCTCAGATACCGCTAACCGGGTGAACCATTTCTTATCGGCGGGGACGATATACCACGGCGATCTTTCGGTCGATGTTTCTTCGATCGCGTCCTCGTAGCATTTCATATAATCGTCCCAATGCCCGCGCTCCTTTACGTCGCCCATTGAAAATTTCCAATTCTTATCTTCTTCTTCGATCCTCGAAAGAAAACGGGCTTTTTGCTCATCTTTTGAGACGTTAAGGAAGAATTTGATAACGTGCGTTCCATTTTCGGTGAGGTGCTGCTCCCAGTCTCGAATGTGCTTGAAACGCTTTTTCCATATGTCTTTGTCGTTAAGCGTAAAATCCGGAAGCTGCTGATATTTCAGGTATTCCGGATGCACTCGGACGACCAGCACCTCTTCGTAATGCGAGCGATTAAAAATGCCTATCATTCCGCGGCCAGGCAGATTTTTTTGGCACCGCCACAGATAATCATGATCGAGTTCCTCGCTCGAGGGCTGTTTGAACGAGATAACGTGACATCCTTGTGGATTGACGCCAGACATCACGTGCTCGATCGCCCCGTCCTTGCCCGCCGCATCCATCGCCTGAAAGATCAGTAGCAAGGTGTGTTTATTCTCTGCATAAAGCACATCCTGCAGGGTCCGCAACCGATCGACATTCTTCTGCAGGTCTTCCACGGCCTGCTGTTTGTCGGTATAATCGGCGGTGAAATCGGTACGATGGCTTGCTAGATCAACTTTCGATCCTTCAGCGATACGGAATTTTTCGATATTCATATTATTGTCAGTACTAACCAGATCGTTTTGACGCAATATACCACAGATGAAGTTCTTAACCTTTGCCTCTTTTATCCTGTCGATAGTATTCGCATCGACGGCCGTCGCCTCCCCGACTCTCTCGCCGGTCAAGATCACGCTCAAATCCGGAAGATCATTCTCTCTCAATATAGCTTCTGATTTCGAGATCATCCCGGCAATTGAAGGGCTGAAACGCGTGCGGTTCTTCGCGAAGGCTCCGGACGGGCGAGTGTTCGTGACAGACATGTACAATCTCGCCGATAACAAACGCGGCACGGTGTACATACTCGATGGCTGGAACGCAGAATCGGGCAAATTTGCGAAGGCGATTCCTTACCTAACCAATTTGAGAAATCCGAACAGCGTCCAATTCTATCGCGACCCGGACGGCCAGGACTGGTTCTACCTCGCCGAAACGCATCAGCTGACACGCCGAAAATTCACCGCCGGCGAAACCAAACCGACCGATACAAAACCGCAGGTCCTCGCTACCTTTCCCGATTATGGACTGAGCTACAAATACGGCGGCTGGCACCTGACACGGACGATATCGTTTTCACCCGATGGCAAACTCTATGTTTCGGTCGGCTCTAGTTGTAATTCATGCGTCGAAAAGGAAAGAGTGCGAGCGAGCATCATCTCGATGAACCCCGATGGATCGGATCAAAAAGAGTTCGCCCGCGGTCTGCGAAACGCGGTCGGCCTGCGGCCTATCGGCAATTTTGTCTTCGCCACTAATCAAGGAAGCGACCATCTCGGCCTCCAACGACCTGACGAAACATTTTATGCGTTAAAGGAAGGCTCGGATTACGGCTGGCCGTATTGCCATTCCGCAAACGGCAAACTATTTGCCGATCCAAAAATCAAACGCCGCGGCCAATGCTCGGATGTCGCCGTGCCGTATGCCTACTTCCCGGCCCGCTCATCGGCTCTAGGTTTTGACTATTTTAACGACGAAGATGCCGATCCCTCGATAAAAGACGCGTTTCTCGTGTCGCTCCACGGCTCTACTAACAAATCCATCGGCCACGGGTACAAGGTCGTCATCATGCGCAAGGGCAAGCCGCTAGAGGATTTCCTCACCGGCTTTCTCCGCCGCGGAACTGTCAATGGCCGCCCATGCGACATCATGAAGCTTGATGCAAATTCGTTTCTGCTAACTGATGATCACAGTGGTGTGGTTTATCTTGTCAGGAAAAAACGCTGAAAGTCCTTAGTAGAGTCTTGTAACAGAAACTGTTACGATTATCGTTTGCTGAGGACGCTTAGCGAGATTGGGGCTCTATGAACATCGGCATCACAGTTTATCCGACATACGGCGGCAGTGGGATCGTTGGCTCCGAACTTGGCCGCGATCTCGCCGAACGCGGGCACAACGTGCATTTTATTTCGTCCGTTCTGCCGACGCGGTTGACCGAACTGAACGAACGCATTCACTTTCATGAGGTCGAAATGATGTCGTACGCGCTGTTCGAACATCAACCATACGACCTTGCCCTAGCCACGAAAATGGCAACCGTAGCCCGTGCCGAAAAGCTCGATCTGCTCCACGTTCACTACGCGATACCGCATTCGATCTCAGCGATACTCGCCCGCGAGTCCATCAAGCAAAAGCGCTACGTGCCTGTGATCACTACGCTACACGGAACCGACATAACGCTCGTCGGTGCAGATCGTAGCTACCTGCCGATCACGCGTTACGGATTACAGCAATCGGATGGCGTAACCGCGGTTTCAAAATTTTTGAAACAAGCGACGATCGAAACCTTCGATTTTGACGACGTCGAGGTCATTCCAAATTTTATCTGCGAGAAGCATTACATGCGGCTTCCCGATTCGCCTCTTCGTGGCGAACTCGCTCCAAACGGCGAACGGTTGCTCGTCCACGTATCTAATTTCCGTCACGTAAAACGCCCCAATGACTGCGTCGAGATCCTCGCAAAGGTTCGTGCGGCAGGGACTGACGCAAAACTCATCATGGTCGGCGACGGCCCGGAACGTTCGGCGGTTTATTACCGTGCGGAACAGCTCGGCGTAAAAGAACACACGACCTTTGTCGGCAAACAGGCAAACATTGCCGACTATCTCGGAGTCGCGGATATTTTCCTGCTGCCCTCCGAACTTGAATCCTTCGGCCTCGCAGCTCTCGAAGCCCAGGCATGCGAAGTCCCCGTGATCGCCACCCGTATCGGCGGGATCCCCGAGGTCGTCAACGAAGGCGAATCCGGCTTCCTCAGCGATGTCGGCGATGTGGAAAAAATGAGCGTTGACACGCTACGGCTGTTAAATGACGAAGATCTAAGACGCTCATTCGGCGAACGCGGCCGTGAGTTGGCGGTTCAACGATATGCAACATCGAAGATCATTCCGCAATACATCGCTTTCTACGAAAAGATAGTCAACAAAGCCAAAGCTGCCGCCGCATGACGGAACGCGGACATCCTTGTCCGCCAGTCGCTTCATTTTACACACGCGGACAAGGATGTCCGCGTTCCTATATGCTCAAACGCTACATGCACAATCAGGAACGTCAGCACGCTATGCGTGACGATAACCGAATTGTGCGCGAATTCGAATGGGGCACGGAATACATCACCGATCACCCAAACGGCGACGACCCGCGAAAGCTGTTTAGCCAATATTCCAAAAACACGGTCGAGCACAGCGAAGATTTTTTCATCAATCCAGAAATTTTAGATTTCAAATTTGAGATCTCAAATGGTGAAGACAAGCTGACTAAGCTGACCTGGACCAGCGGCATCAAAACCGTTTCGCCCGAAAACAACACGGCTTACGCCAAATACTTTCCGCATGCAACCAACAAAAAATCCGCCGTCCTAGTCCTGCCGCATTGGAATGCAAAGGCCGGAACGTATTACGACCTCTGCAAAATATTTAATAAAGTGGGCTTTTCCGCCCTTAGATTAACGCTTCCCTATCACGAGGAACGCATGCCGCCGGAGTTGGAACGTGCTGATTATCTCGTCGCTCCGAATGTAGGCCGGACGCTGCAATCACTGCGTCAGGCAGTCGTCGATACGCGTTCGGCGGTGCGTTGGTTGAAGCAGCAGGGTTACGAAAAGATCGGCATCGTCGGCACCAGTATCGGTTCATGCGTTGGCTTTTTTGCGTTTACGCACGATATGGACATCGACACGGCCGTCTTTAACCACGTCTCCGGCTATCCAGCAGACGTCGTCTGGCACGGCCTCTCGACCTATCACGTCAAACAAGCCATCGGCGACAACGTCACCCTCGACGAGCTACGCGAATACTGGCTGCCCATCTCGCCCATGGCGTACATGGATCGCCTAGCCAGACTCCCGCCGCGTCCCCAACGCTATATCTACACCCTCTACGACCTCAGCTTCCCAGTCGACCTGTCACGCGACACGATCAACGCCCTAAAACAGCACAAGATCAAACATAGCTCCGTCACTATTCCCTGCGGACACTACACTTTGGGCGAAAAACCTTGGGTCTATTACGACGGTTATAAGATCGTGTCGTTTTTGCGGAAGCATTTGAAGTGATTTTACTGTAGAGACCTTCTTTCCGATTCGCGTCGAAGGTATTCCTTCTTGATTTCATCCGGAGGCATACGAAAGCTGGTTTCACTCAACTCTTCCAGCACTTCTTCAAAATTCAGGAGGTTCTGGATTGCCGCAATCTCAAGCACCGATAAGGTGGTAAAAATATTGAGATTTAAGCTTTTACCTTCTCGAATCGCTTCGCGGTCATCCATGAGTACCGCATCGGCCTGTTCTTCAATCGCAAGAGCTATCGCGGCGATCTCTCCTTTTCCGAGTCCTTTTAACGTAGGCAGGTATATGTTTCTTGGACTGCGAATGTGCACCCACTCTGGCGGAGAAGCAATCCAATTTCTTACTTCCGGCGGAGCTTTCGGATGCATCATTTCCTCGGCCACCGCTTCCGGGATAATGATTTCTCCAAAGATTTTCGGCAGTATTTCCGCTCTTTCCAAAATGATCAAGTAATGAATTGGAGTCGTGTCGGAAATAGTAATCATTTAAACTTTTTTAGAAACACCTCAACAGTCCGACTATCCTCCTCTAGATCGTCTAACGTATAGTCCACCGATACCTTATGCTCTTTTAAAAGGATATTAGCCTCGTCTACTGACAGATCAAGGATTTCGCGAAGCTTGCCCGCGCTAATTTTCTCCATCCTGTATTGCTCAATAGCATATGCCTCAAGCAACTGCCGTGAGATTTCCTCGCTCTCAAACGGAAGCGGCACGAAAGTATCCGGTATTGAAACGGTGATTTCCATAAAAAGTATAATAATACAATTCTTAACATTGGAAAAATAAAATCGCTTGCACGATATATCGGATAGGTCTAATATTGGACCTATCCGATATGCTTTCAAACATTCAACAACGTATTCTCGAAAAGAAGGAAACTCTTGCTAAACAACGGCCACTTCCAAAAGCGGCGCTTGAGCGGCTGAGGGCCGAGTTTTCGGTTGAGTGGACATACAATTCGAATGCTATCGAGGGAAACACGATCTCGCTGCGGGAAACTCGAATGGTGATCGAGCACGGGCTAACGGTTAGCGGCAAAACTCTCGCGGAACACTTCGAGATCAACAACCATCAGAAAGCCATTGAGTTTGTAGAGACTCTGGCTAAAACAAGATCGGCAATTAATGAAGCTGAGATACTCGAGATCCATCGGTTGGTTCTCGACAACATCGAAAAGGAATTCGCAGGCCGCTATCGAACTGGCCGTGTCCGAATACTCGGAGCTAATTTCGTGCCGCCAAATCATTTAAAGATCCGCGAACTCATTGGCGATCTGCTGAACGAGTTGCGCGTAAACGCGGAAAAACTCGACGCCGTAGATCTAGCTGCTCGGTTTCATCATCGCTTTGTTTGGATACATCCGTTCTACGACGGGAATGGACGGACAGCCAGGCTTTTGATGAATTTGCTCCTGATGCGGGAGGGCTTTCCGCCAGCGATCATTCTCGTCAACGACCGCCGAAAATATTACCGCTCTCTCGACGCTGCAAACGACGGAAATTATGAACCGTTCGAGCTTTTCATCGCTCAAGCCGTCGAACGGTCGCTAGATATCTACCTCGAAGCCGCCGGATTGCAGGGCGATGACGAATACGTTTTACTATCCGAACTCGCGAAGAAGTTTCCATACTCACAAGAGTACCTTAGCCTGCTAGCACGTACTGGGAAGATCGATGCGTACAAACGATCGCGAAACTGGATGGCAACCGAGCGATCTATTGAGGATTACTCGCGGAGGGTAGCCGGTAGACAACCCGACATGTGATTTCGACCGGAATGCCTCGGTCTGTAGTGATTCGAAACTTTGCATTGAGAGCGGCGGCTTCAGCAGCAGATCGAATTTCCGGCACAGACGAAGCCGCCTTAGCCGATATAACCCCGCCCGTTTTCCCGACTAGAAGATCGACGTAAACGGCCGTTTGGTTGTCGCTGACAAAGCTGGGGTCGAAGTCGGGATTCGGAAGAGACGTTGCTAAGGAGTTACATATGGGAACGTTGGACGGTTTATTTTGTTGACAACCCGGCGATGGAGGAAAGTTGTAGATTAGGATTCCCCAAGTTTCGACCGGCGGGCCGTCGACGATGTTTCGAAATCTTGCTTGCCTTGCCGCTTTCATCGCGGATGGTCGGAAAAATGAGTTTCCTGAAATTGCCTCCGCCTTCCTAACTCGACCGTTCTTTCCAATCAAAACCTGAACGCTTACCGGTCCACTCGCGCATGCGTCAATTGGTAGTTTTGGATAAATCGGGTTAGGCAAATAACTCGCACTACCATTAACAATCCCAATTTTTGCAGCAGACGGGTCGACGACCCCCTTAACCTGCGCTTTTGTCGCTGAAAAACAACAAAGCAAGAATAAAATCGACAAGGCAATATGAGTCATCCGCATCCCAACTTAATTAGACACCAAACAACGCGATTCGTTCCACCTTACATCAAAACAGTGCTAAAATCGTGACACCTTTTTCGAATGAGCGCGGTTCCTGAGAAGCACAAAAATACGGTTCGCGAGGCGATAGAGCATTTGATCTCTCGCGCCGGGAATTCGCGTGCTCTAACGGGTGACGACATCGCGGGGCGGGTTGAGGCGACGGTTGAGAAGTATTTGCTGCGTGATAATCCCGGTGCGGCTCATGTTGAGATAGAGGATTTTGTGCATGAGATCAGGGCGGATGACCTTTGTCTGATCGTGGCCTGTGAAAAGGGCGATGAGAAGGCTTGGGAAGACCTGGTTGCGAATTTTGATTCGACGGTGAAGTCGGCTGCACGCAAGATCTCTTCGAATAACGAGGATGCTGAGGATCTTGCAAGTTCAATTTGGGCAGAGCTTTATGGGCTTCGCGTCGATGCCGACGGGAATAAGAAGAGTAAGCTGGCGTATTATTCGGGCCGTGGCTCGCTGGCAGGGTGGCTGCGTGCGGTGGTTTCGCAGTTGGCGGTAGATCAGTTTAGAAAGGTGTCGAAATTTGTCCAGATCGAGGAAGACCGGGAGTTTGAGAATCTGGCAAACGAGGCTTCGAATGGCGACGGGCCGCATTTTGGTTCGCATATTGAAAATCCTGAGGAACTTTATAGCGAAGGCCGGACAACGGCTGACGTTTCGGCAGCCCTCAGCTCAGCGATCGCGGGGCTCAAGGCCGAGGATCGTTTGATCCTGAAACTATATTATTTTGACAGCCTGAAATTAAAAGACATCGCCGCGACCTTCGGCTATCACGAAGCAACAGCAAGCCGAAAGCTCACTCGCGTGCAAAGCGAGATCCGCAAAGGCGTCGAAAAGAGTCTGAAAACGCAGCACGGATGGACCGACACCGAGGTCAAACGTCACCTCAGCGACGCGGCGGCGAGCCTCGGGATCAATCTGGAGACGATGTTCGCCGCATTACTGTTACTGGCGATCGTGCAAGATATCGTAGGTGTGGGCGTTCTATAGACGGGTTACGAAAACCGTAGCCACAGACGACACAGAGATCACTGAGATGAAAGGTGATATTGAATGAAAGTCATGGTTCTTGCAAACAATACTTCTTTTTACTCTGTGCTCTCTGTGAACTCTGTGGCTAATTTTTAAAATGGAACTGGAATTCGACAAAGAAATGGATGCGATCCTCCGCCGTGCGCGGGATGGTCGCGGTGTGCTCGTCGGCGATGAACCGCCCGAAAAGACGAAGCACATCGACGCCGATTCCATCGCGGCGTTTGTCGAGAATGCGCTGCCGGCCAAGACGCGAACGCTCTACATGGAGCACTTCGCCGATTGCGACCGCTGTCGACGGATCCTTTCCCAATCAATGCTTTTTGCTTCCGAAGCGGACGTAAAAGCCGCTTCCGTCGTTTCTGAGCCAGTTCTTGCGGTGGCTATTCCGTGGTACCAAAAGCTGTTTAGAACGCCCAATCTCGCGATGGCGATGGGCCTGCTTGTCCTGCTTTTCGGCGGCGTGCTAACGGTTTTGATTATCCGCGAGCGTCAGAATGACGCCAATTCCAGTGTCGCTCAGATCACCGAAAACGAACGTCCGGCCGGCGGCCCTTCTGCCTCAGAACCGTCCGCAAACGCGGCGGCGGCTCCACTGTTGCAGGATCAGATGGATCAGATCGCATCGGCAAACAAGGCCGCCAATGCGGCTGCCACTGCAAATGTTGCGGCCAGTTCCCCGCTTGCTACCCCGAAACCTGAGGATTTACGAGCAGTCACGCTGCCTGCGGAACGTCCTGACACCGGCCTCGTCGGCGGAGTTTCAGCCAGCACACCTGCGTCGGGCGGCGAATCACCTCGTGCTGAAGTAGAAACAAGACCAATGCCCAAGGGAGCCGCTCCGCCGCCTCCGGTTCTTTCCGACGAAGTTCTGGCCGAACGCTCGCAAAAGGAAGAAGAGAAATCAAAAGATGACGATAGAGCGGACGCGATGAAAAAGAGCGCGACTCGAACGGTCACGCGCGATCTGCCCGCCGCTCCGGCAAAAGGCGGCCCTGTCCGCTCTGGCCCGACTAACATTCAGCAAAACCAGATCCAGAATCAGACCTTTGACATGCCGGTTACACGCTCGGTCGGCGGCAAGACGTTCAACAACCGCAACGGAGCGTGGTACGATTCCGCCTACAAAAACCAGGCGACCGTGAACTTCCGCCGCGGGACCGACGAATACAAAAAACTCGACAGCGGCCTGCGAAGCATTGCAGATAACCTCGGCGGTACTGTGGTTTTGGTGTGGAAGGGTAGGGCGTATCGTATCCAATAAAACCTTTCGCTCATGCCGAAATAGCGTTAAACTAACCGCATGAAAGCACTAGCTTTACTTCTGTGCATCCTGTGCGTTTTCGCGGCAAATTCAGTTGCTCAGCCCGCGTGGCAATCGAATCTCGATTCGAAAATTCGCTTTTATCAAACGACCGATTTCGGCATCATCCTCGCCGGAACCGAGCGAAGCCTTTACGCGATCGATGGACAGACAGGCGAACGTATCTGGAGACAATCGACCGGGAATATCAACGCGACATCGGTCACGCCGGTTCCCGACACCGACCTGATCCTCTTCTCGCGCGACGAAGGCAAAAATTCACGTCTTGAGGCTGTCGATATGCGCACAGGTTCGCGGATCTGGCAGAGCGACAAGGTCAAGGGCGACGTGATGCAGCTCGCGGTCGATCCTGAGAATGATCTGATCGCGGTCGTGCTGGTTAAACATCCGCGTGGGAAAGCGGATGATAATTTCAAGAAAAAGCCGACGGTTCACGTCCTACAGCTCTCGACCGGCGACGAACTCTGGAAACGCGAACTCGATACAAGCATCGAAATGATGCCAACACGTTTTGGCGAGAATTTGGGCGATATTGACTACACGCTAGACAATTACCGTGCTCCGCTGCTGCTTGATGGACGGCTTTTCCTGTTCTACGAAGGCTCGACCTCGTTCGACGCCCGCACGGGAAAGGAGAAGGAACGCGAGAAATTCAAGATCAACGAGGACGGCCTCGCGCTGACAGAAGCCGACCCGGTTTATGACGACCGATACATTTACATCTCGGGAAAAGGCAAGATCCGAGCGGTCGATCGACGCACCGGAAAGCAGGATTGGGAGGCCGACGACCTCGGCATTTGTGCAGAAATGGCTCTCGTTGGAAGCGTGCTTTACGTTCGCACCGGCGGCCAGTTCACACAACTAAAGGACGGCGAACTGAAAGAAAAAGGCCCCTACGGCGTGTCCGCGATTAATACCACCAACGGGAAAACGCTCTGGCGTTACAAGGGTGCCGACAAAGGGATGACAAATTTCGAGTTTGTCGACCAAAACACGATTCTTATCGCGGACAAGGACGACCTTATTATGATTGACGCTCGGAACGGTAAACGAGCGGCAAAACGCGATCACAAGGTCGATAACGCACAATTTGTGCTGGTTAACGAATCGGGCGATGCTGTAATCGGTGGAAGAAATGAGATCGCGGCATTTTCTGTGGGGTCGCCAGGGAAAATCTCGGTCGAAACTTGGCGGGTTCGTCATACGGCTCCGTCTCGGGGTGCGTTTCGGGTTATCGCGGGGATTGCGGCTAGAGCTGCTGCCATTTATTTCCGATACGGCGGCGTAGCAACCTCTGCATTGCGGTTCGCTCGCACAGGCATGACTATGATGACGGCCGCAAATTCGTTTCGATGGTCAGGGTTACAGAGTCGATTTGGATCGGTGAGTCTCTCAACGCTCGCCGGAAACGGGGTCAGAAGTTACGTAAATCGGCGCATATATTCTTTTGGAATCACTGCAAGTCGTGTTGACAATTTGAACATCGGATTACTGAACGGATTTGATGCCCTTGATATTGTGAAGGGACGGGCAGTTCAAAGTCTTACGCCGACTCGTGGCGAGCTAAGAGAGAGCATTTTCGACCGTATTGATCCGGCTCGATACGCAGACCGAATTTCGGATTATTTTCTTCGTCGGAAGCGGCTCGCGGCATTGCGTTCCAACCACATGTATTTCTACACCGACCTGCCGCGGCCGTACGACAAAAAAGGGCTCGTCGGCGTGAATGTCCACACCGGTCGCGATGCTAGATTTGCGCTGGTTTCTGAGCCTGACCCGCAGTTTGTGACGGATGAGTCCTCGAGCCTTCTTTACTCATCGGACGCAAATCGTATGCAGGCATTCCCTCTCGTCGACAGATGATTCTGCCGCTCGACAGAAACTGTTGATTCTGTTACGCTTAGAGCAATCCTTGGGAATTAACTAAACGAACTTACGGCGCGACTGGCGCATCTGAAAATCGCTCTCACGACCGTTGTTTGAGCCTGCAGTGTTTTTTCTGCCTGGATCAAACAATATGAAAATCAAATCACTAATTCTGATCACGCTATTCCTGTTTTCGGCGTCGCTGGTAACCGCACAGGGTGGACGTGCGGCGGGTCCCGTGCCGCGGGCAGTTGTAACCACTCCATCGGGAACGTTTGTGGCATCGCGGGTCGTACACAGCGTAAAGGTCGACGGTCGAAATGGCGTGATGATCTACGTGAACTTCAAGATCAAGAACGCCCTCGATTACCCGTACAAGATGATCGCCTATTTCTACAACGACACGGATGGAAAAGCTCTCGCCGCCGGGGCAGAGACAAAATACCGAACGACGACAAAGTTCGTGTCCGCGGTCACGAATTTCAAACCGGGCCACGTTGACGCGGTTTACAAAGATCTCAAGATCTTCATTCCGTACGAGGCACTAAATCTGGGAGCTCGTCGCGGCGATATTTTTGATTTGAAATACAATCTCGCGATGTACAACGATTATGATAAAAGCGTCACCGCAAAATCGACGTGGTACAAGTTTAGCGTTCAGTTCTAGTGCCCCACGATCTCGATCTGTGCTAATCTGTGGTCAAAATCTCTAAAGAATAAACCCAATGAGAACAAAATTTTTCTTGCTGTTTTCCCTTTGTCTCCTTGTTTCAACGCCCGTCTTTGCTCAAAAAGACAAACTCGACCCACAGATACAAAAGATGCTGAAAGAAATTTCAGCAAAGAATATCGAGGCGAGCATCCGAAAGCTCGTGTCGTTTGGTACGCGAAATACGCTTTCGGAGCAAGACAGCAAAACGCGCGGAATCGGTGCGGCCCGCGACTGGATCTTGGAAGAGTTTCGTAGGATCAGTGCCGATTGCGGCTCTTGTCTGCAGCCGCAAACGCAGGAATTTGTGCAGCCAGCGGTCGCTCGTATCCCCACACCGACGAAGCTCACAAACGTTTTCGCCATTCTTCCGGGCACTACCGACCCGAGCCGCATCTACGTCGTCTCGGGCCACTATGATTCGATGTGTACGTCGCCGACCGACGGAAAATGCGACGCTCCCGGTGCGAATGACGACGCTTCCGGCACGGCCGTTTCGATCGAGCTCGCTCGCGTTATGTCGAAGTATAAATTCGACGCAACCATTGTATTTATGGCAGTTCCCGGCGAGGAGCAAGGGCTGCTCGGTGCCGCACATTACGCTGAAGAGGCGAAAAAGGCCAAGATGAATATCGAGGCGATGTTTACTAACGACATTGTCGGCGGCGTGATAACGATGAAGAATTCCCAGTTTCGCAAACGCGTCCGCGTCTTCAGCGAAGGCGTTCCGTCAAGCGAAACTCCGCAGGAAGCAAACACCCGCCGCAGCGTCGGAGGTGAAAATGACTCGCCTTCGCGGCAACTTGCACGCTATATCAAGGAACAGTCGGGCCGTTACCTGAAGAATTTCGGGGCTTGGATGATCTATCGGCGTGACCGCTACGGCCGTGGCGGCGATCACATCCCGTTTCTCGAACGCGGATTCGCGGCCGTCCGATTTACCGAACCTGACGAAGACTACACCCACCAGCATCAAAATGTGCGGACTGTAGACGGTAAATTCTACGGCGACACGATCGACTACGTCGATTTTGAATATACTGCAAATGTTGCACGCGTTAATCTTACAGCCCTCGCGAGTCTAGCCCTCGCTCCGGGCAAGCCAAAGAACGTCGGCATCATCACCGGCGGCCTGACCAACGACACGGTGCTCAAATGGGATGCGAATACCGATCAGGACCTCGCCGGTTACGAGGTCGTTTATCGTGACACGACGGCCGCTGAGTGGACGAACACGATCCCTGTCGGCAACGTCCTGACCTACACGGCAAAGGCGATGTCAAAAGATAATTACTTTTTCGGCGTCCGCTCAGTCGACAAAAACGGCAACAAGAGCCCCGTCGTCTATCCACGACCGATGCAGGCCCCGAGACCGACAACAACGCCTCGACCGGCACAGTAGGCTTGGCGTTTTTCTTTGCGATCTTTGCGGCTTTGCGTTAAAAATCGTACGCAAAGCCGTAATGTATCGAAGACTCGCCGAAAAATCTCGCCTCAGTGTCCTTTTCCGCCTACCTCGTTCGTCTATAATGTGAAGCTCATCAAAAAGCTGAACAAATATATGAAGAATCGATGCAAAACTCTCGTCCTCACTTCCCTCGTCGTGGCTATCTTTTCAACTGCACTTAACGCCCAGATCAAACATACCGAGAACACACTCAAACTCATGGAAGGCAAAGCTTCGCCAAAGGCCTCGATCGCCGACGTCGAATGGCTCGCCGGCGGGTGGCTCGGTTCGGGTCTCGGCGGGATTTCTGAGGAGGTCTGGAGCAAGCCGCAGGGCGGTGTGATGATGGGAACCTATCGGCTGATCATCGGCGGTAAGCCCGTTTTCTACGAGATGATGTGGCTGACCGAATCGGAAGGATCGCTCGTGCTCAAGCTCAAGCATTTCCACCCGAATTTTGTTGGCTGGGAAGAAAAGGACAAGACAGTCGATTTCAAATTTGTCAGCAAAGAGGGCAGCCGAGTAAATTTTTCTGGCTTAACGTTCGAGAAGATCGGTGATAAAGACCTAAAGATATATCTCGCTCTCAAGCAGAAAGACGGCAGCGTTCGCGAAGAGCTTTTCACGATGAAAAGAAATTAAAGGAGATAGATTTATGCCAAACTACATGCTTTTGCTTCACGAACAAACGTCCGACGTTTCGCAATTGTCACCCGAAGATATCGAGGCGGTGATCGCCGAATACATGGCCTGGTCTGCAAAGCTCGCCGCCCAAGGCAAGATCCGCGGCGGAGAAAAGCTCCGTGACGAAGGCGGCCGACATCTGCACGGATTCGGCGACAAATTCCGCGTGACCGACGGCCCATTCGTCGAGGCGAAAGAGGTGATCGGCGGTTACTTTACGATCGAGGCCGAAAATTACGACGAAGCCGTCCGGCTGTCCAGCGATTGCCCGCACCTGAAATACGGCGGCTGGGTCGAGCTTCGCGAAGTTGAGCCGACGGGAGAATGATCTCGCTGCCATGACAGACCGCGTCCCAGTCCTCAGCGAAACCATCGACCATCTGTTCCGTCATCATTCGGGGCAGATGGTCGCTTCTCTTTGTCGTTCGTTTGGTTTTGACAAGATCGACACGGTCGAAGACGCCGTGCAGGATTCGCTGATAGCGGCGATGAAGACCTGGCCATTTTCGGGTGTTCCGGTGGATCAGTTCGCTTGGCTGATGCGTACGGCTAAGAATCGCTGTATCGATTCGTTGCGACGGAGCAGCAAGTCAACATCGATCGATGTAGACGAGAATTTTGAACTTAGATCAGAAAATAATGAACTGATCGGTGCGAGCTTTGCCAGCGAGATCGACGAAGACCAGCTCCAGATGATCTTCGCCTGCTGCCACCCGGCCATTTCACCCGATAGCCGTGTCGCTCTGACGCTGAAAACGGTCGGCGGTTTTAGCGTCGGCGAGATCGCTCATGCATTCTTGGCAAAAGAGGACTCGATCGCGAAGCTCATAACGCGGGCAAAGTCGAAACTCCGCGACAGCGGCGTACGGATGGAAATTCCGACGCCTGTTGAATTGCCAGACCGCGTCGACAGCGTGCTGAAAGCTCTGTATCTGATGTTCAACGAAGGATACGGGGCCTCGACCGGTGAGGCTCTGACGCGTAAGGACCTCGTTTTTGAAGCTATCCGTTTAATTTCGCTGCTGGCGAAACATCCTGTAACAACATCGCCAAAGGTCGACGCACTAGCGGCTCTGTTCTGTTTTCAGGCCGCCCGAATGCCGCAGCGTTCCGATCACAATGGCGAACTCCTCATCCTCGCCGAACAGGACCGCGACGCATGGGATAAACGCCTGATCGCTCGCGGTCTGCATCATTTTCGTCTCTCGGCAAGCGGCGATCACATGTCCGATTATCACCTCGAAGCCGAGATCGCCGCGATCTACACTCTCGCTGCCGCTTACTTTTCGACCGATTGGCGGCGGATCCTCACCTGCTACGATGAGCTTCAACTGCGTCAATTCTCACCCGTCCGCGAGCTAAACCGTCTGATCGTTCTTGGTGAGCTCGAAGGCACTGAAGCGGCGTACAAGCGGCTCCTCGATCTAGGTAAAGAACTCTCAAACTACAGCCTCTTTTTCATCACGAAAGCACACTACGAGAATCTCCGGGGCGAATCGGTCCTAGCTGTTGCGTCGCTCGCCCGGGCGTTCGAATTGTCTGACAATGATTCGGTAAAGAGATTCATTACAAAGAAACTCGCGGAGATCACTCCCCAACATCCGTAACGAGAAAGGTCTGAACAAGCTGTTAACCATAATCCCAAGCACCCCGCGAGGTTCGTTTAGGCATCGAAATATGGTAAAAATGAAGATTGCACGTCATTTTTTGTTTTGCTGACCCGGATGAAAAGTATTTATTTAAGGCTCGGGATCTTGACGGTTTTTGCCGTATGGGTTGCGATCGGTTTTTCTACACTAGCCCAGAGCGACGACGAGAAAAAGTTCAAAAACTCGCCGACGGTCTCGACCACCGTCGTTATCAGTCAGGTAGGCAGTGGGGGCGGGGGCTCTACGGGCACGTACCTGTTCGACTATGTCGAACTTAAGAACGTCTCGGGCTCGACGCAGTCGCTGAATGGGCTTTCGCTTTACTACGGCTCGGCAACGGGCAACTTTGCGAGTCAGCCATCAAATGCCTTTGCTCTTCCGAACGTCTCGCTGAATCCTGGTCAATATTACTTGGTTCAGCTTGGCAACTCGGGAAGTGCGGGGGCAGTATTACCCGTCTCGCCTGATGCCACCACCGTCAACCTCGCCTTGTCCGGAACGAGCGGCAAAGTCGCTCTCGTATCGACGCTCGCTCAAAATGTTTGCGGGTCAGCGGCGTCCCCCTGCAATGTAAGCCAACTCGCTCAGATAGTTGACTGGGTCGCATACGGTGCGGCCGGAAACGGAAGTGCGGGTAACGGCGAGGGAGGAACATCGGTCAATAACGGTTCCGCATTAACAGCTTCGCAGGGTTCGGTCCGAAAAACCGCCGGCTGTACCGATACCGACAACAATAATTTAGATTTCGACGTAGTCACAGCACCTGTTCCGCGGAATACGTCAACGAGCACGACCACGTGTTCCGGCGGCCCGACGCCTACGCCGAGCCCTACACCGACCGGGACCGCGACCCCGACACCTACGCCGACTCCAACTCCGGGAGCCGGATCGGTGGTCATTAGTCAGTTTCAAACCGGCGGCGGAACGGCGGAAGACGAGTTTATCGAGCTGCACAACACCGGCAGCACCCCTGTCGACCTAAACGGATACCGGCTCGTCTATCGCGCCGCCGCGGGATCGAGCGATGTCGGTCCTTTTGCCACTTGGACCACGAGCACTGTCTTGCTTCCGGGACAATACTATCTCGTAGCGGCGACCGCTTACGACGGAGCTGCGACAGCGGACATCACTTACAATCCATCGACCTGTTCATGCTCAATGGGCGGAGCCGGAGGTGGTTTGGCTCTGCGCCCCTCGCTGAACGGTACACCCGTCGACGCTGTTGGCTGGGGAACCGCAACAAACGCGTTCATAGAAACTGCGGTCACCGCCGCACCGCCGCAAAACGATAGTCGTTCGCGTATTAATAACGGCTGTCAGGACAGCAACAACAATTCGAACGATTTCGCGGCAACCAGTCCTTCATCGCCGCGAAATTCGATGTCGTCGCCTTTCGCCTGCAGCGGCGAGACCGGTGCGAACCTATTTGCCTCGATAGCGGCCAACCCGAGCACCGTCGTGCCGGGCGGAACGATCCTGTTTACCGTAACCGTGCTTCCGGCGACGACTCCGCCGAGCACCGGCATCTTCGTTGACGGAAATCTCTCCACGATCGGCGGCCTCGCGACGCAGCCGTTTTATGACAACGGGACAAACGGCGACGTTACACCGGGCGACAACGTATTCTCTTTCGCTGCCACGATACCTGCGGGCACGGCGGGCGGCAACTATGTCATCACGAGCGTCGCTCACGACGCTCAGTCTCGAACGGTAAACCTAAACCAATCGATCACGGTAAACGCACCATTCGCGAGCGACGACCCGCTGATAATGGGCAATCCATCAGGAGCGACGCCCGACGTGGCGAATGAGAACAATTACCTGATGTTCAAGCCTCAATACTCGCTCTCGTACAATCGGTCCACCGCAAACCCCAATTGGGTCGCGTGGCGGCTGGACACAAGCTGGGTCGGGTCAGCTGAGCGACAGGATGATTTTCGTCCTGATCCGGCACTTCCTGCGGGCTGGTATCGAGTCACGGACAATGATTACTCGGGCTCAGGTCTGTCACGCGGCCACATGTGTCCATCCGGTGACCGGACAAGGTCTATTCCGGACAACTCAGCCACGTTCCTGATGACCAACATGATCCCGCAGGCTATCGAGAACAATTCCGGCCCGTGGAATAATCTCGAAGACTATTCGCGATCTCTGATACAGCAGGGGAACGAGCTGTATATAATCTCCGGCGGACATGGCAACCGTGGAACCATTGCTCAGGGCCGCATCGTGATCCCGGAGGTCACTTGGAAAGTCATAATGGTCATTCCAAACGGCAACGATGACCTTCGAAGGGTCAATCGTTCTACACGCGTGTTCGGTGTCATAATGCCGAATGACGATGCCCTAATATCGCCGAGCACGCCGTGGAGGAATTTCCGCGTGACCGTCGATTCGGTCGAAGCTCTGACCGGGTACAACTTCTTTTCAAATGTTCCGCGAAACATCCAGGAATACATCGAAAGCCGTCGCGACACTCTATAAATGAAGATCAGAATTTCCAGCTTTATCGTTTTCTCTCTGATAGCAGTTTTTTCGGCGAGCTCGGTTTTCGCTCAGAAGGAATACACTATCGCCCAGATCCAGGGCGACAAAGGTGTTTCTCCAGTTGTTAACGAGAATGTTCGAACGACTGGGATCGTTACGGCGATCTTACGGAACGGCTTTTTTATACAGACGCCTGACGACAAGGCTGATAGCGATCCAAAAACGTCTGAAGGCCTTCTAGTCTACGGTCCGAACAGCGTAAACCAGGTCGCGATCGGCAACCTCGTTCAGGTCGATGGCACTGTCGTCGAATTCCGCCCGCCGAGTGAGCGGTACTTCATCCCGATCACCGAGATAACGCGCCCGACGGTCAAAGTACTTTCGAAAGACAATCCGCTCCCCGCCCCGATCGCTCTGACGGCCGGCGATCTCGACCCGAAGGGCAAGCTCGACCAGCTCGAGCGATTTGAAGGAATGCGTGTAAAGGCCGATCTCGCGGTCGTCGGCCCGACTGGCGGCTTCACCAACGAGCGAAGCGGATTATCGACATCGAATGGGGTTTTCTTCGCGACGCTGCCCGGAACCCCAAGGCCATTTCGGGAACCAGGCCTCGGCGTTTTGCAGATCATCGTCGACAAACTGCCTCCGACGACGCCCGCTTTCGATATGAACCCCGAAACGCTGCGGGTCGACAGTCTTGCCCAGTCGGGCGGCAAACCGATCGACGTTCCGGCTGGAGCCACGCTCAAGGAAGTCGTCGGCATCATCGACTATTCGCGAAAGTTTTACACCCTGCTCGTCGACGCGTCGTACGAACGAAAGATCGAGAATATTAAGGCGTTCACTCCGCTTAGCCCAGCCGGGGAAAGAGAACTGACCGTCGGCACGCTGAACATTGAGAATTTTTTTGACGATGAGGTCAATTCCTCTAATGTAGATAGAGAGGCGACCGTTCCTAAAGAGGTATTTCAACGACGGCTGGCGAAACTGTCGCTCACGTTTCGAAACGTACTCAGCTCGCCCGATCTTATCGGTGTCGTCGAGGCCGAGAATCTTGCCGGACTTAAGAAACTAGCCGAAGCGATAAATGCCGATCACGTGAAAGCCGGCGTGCCCGACCCGAAATATACGGCCCACCTGATCGAGGGTAACGACCCTCGCGGCATCGACGTCGGCTATCTCGTAAAGTCGACGAAGCTCAAGGTCATTGAGGTTCAGCAGCTTGCCAAGGACGTTAAGCTCGACGTGAAAGGCGATGAAAACCAGAATCTTTACGATCGTCCGCCGCTGCTCATTCGAGTGGAAGCGATCGATGCTCGATCTCAAAAGCCTCTAGCAGTAACGGTTATCGTTAATCACTTTAAATCCTACGGCGGGATCGATGATCCCAAAGACGGCAATCGTGTTCAGAATAAACGCCGTCTGCAAGCTGAGTGGCTTGCGAAATTCGTCGTCGACCGCCAAGCGGCCGCTCCGACTGAGAACATCATCCTATGCGGTGATTTTAACTCTTTTCAGTTCAACGATGGGTTCAATGACTTGATCGGCATCTTGAAAGGCAAATCGGACCAAAACGTGCTGACGCCGTCGAAAACTAGCTTCAACACCGGTCTCGCTAACCTCATCGAGTTCCTGCCGGACGTCACAAAACGCTATTCGTACACTTTTGACGGCTTCGCTCAGAGTCTCGACCACATTCTGATAAATCGGCCTTTGCGGGAGCGGCTTCTGAAGTTCGGCTACGCAAGATCAAATGCTGATTTTCCCAAGATCCTCAGCAACGACGGCACTCGACCCGAACGCGTCTCGGACCACGACGGAGCCGTTGTTTTCTTGTCGCTGGACGAGCCGCAGCCGAAACCCGCAGCGTCTCCGACGCCGACAAAGTAACTTTAACTATCAACCTTTAAATTGAAAAAAAAGCAATTGGCTTGCAGTTAAGACTTTTCAAGCAGAACCTGAGCAACAGCATGGTCGACGGTGTGCGATATCGAAATGTGGACACGGTCGGCACCGCGTTTTTTCAATATCTCGGCAGCTTCGCCCCTGATAATTAGATCAGGAACGCCGTCCGGGTCAGATACGACTTCTATGTCGTGCCATGTGATCTTCCCACGCCACCCGGTTTTCAAGGCTTTCAAAAAGGCCTCTTTCGCAGCAAATCTTGCGGCGTACGACTGATCGGCCGCGACGCCTTTTGCATCGCAGTATGCCTGTTCGCCGGGCGTAAAGACCCGTTCGCGAAACCGCGGAGTTCTGGCGAGCGTGTCGCGGATGCGATAAACTTCTACAATGTCGATGCCGATGGAAACGATCATAAATGAGTCGAACCAGCAAATATTAACCGATACAGGCTTCTATTGGCGAGAACGCGACGGAGTTAAAGTGCTCGTGTGCAGCCCGCTCGAAGCCGCCGGCTTCACAAACGGGTTCTCAACAAGGCTTGGCGGCGTGTCCGATTTTCCGGAAAACAGCCTTAATCTTGCTGGTTTCAACGAAGACGAAGCTGAAAATATCTACGAAAATCGCCGCCGGTTTCTCAAGGCTTTTGACGGCCAATTCCAGCTAGCGATGGTCTGGCAGGTCCACGGCGATCAAACAAAAGTTGTAAAAAGTATCGACGACATCGGCGATTCCGAGGAAAAAGCCGACGCGGTCGTTTCAGATCTCCCCAACGTACTCGCCGGTGCTAAGACCGCCGACTGTGTTCCTGTCCTGATCGGCGACACCGCCACAAAATCCTTCGCCGCAGTCCACGCCGGATGGCGCGGCACGGTTCAGTCGATCGTTAGCAAAGCGGTGAAAAAACTAACCGAAATTTACGGTGCAAACCCGGCAAACATGATCGCCGCCATCGGCCCGGCCGCAGGCTGTGACAATTACGAGATCGGCTCCGACGTGATCGACGCATTTGCTGTGAATTTTGCAGACAGCGAGAAATACTTTTCCACCACACGCGAAGGCCACGCCCTCGTCGATCTGCGCGCTGCGAATCGCGACCAGCTCATCGCCGCCGGCGTGCCTCTCAAAAACATCTATACCGCCCCATTCTGCACAATGGAGCGGCCTGATCTTTTCTTTTCTTACAGGTTGGAGAAGCAAAAATACGGGAAAACCGGGCGTTTGCTGTCGGTGATCGGCGTTACTTAATAGTAGCCGTGAGCGTCAATCTTTTGGTTTTAGGTGGAAAACAAACCTCGTCGTTACACGCCTGATACCGCACAGCAACATCTATCGACACTTTATCCCCGCGAAAATTCTTGAGGGGTGTAACATCAAAACCAAACTCAACCTTCCCTTCGTAAACGTTCAGAAAATTCTCAGAAAAGCCAAATTTCTTATCCTCGCCTTCGGGATACTCAACCGCCCCGATCTTTAGGCCGGTTACGGGTGTTACTTTTACGGTCGTCGGGATTAGGTATTCGCTTTTGGGCTTGTTTGAGTTTGCGTGTAGTTCCTTAGGAATATCGAGCACGACTAACGCACGCGCTTTCTTTCCACGTTCGACGGAACCGTCGGCGATCGTCCCGCTGACTTCCTGAGCACTGACCGTCGAAACAGCAACTGCTGCGAGCAAAACCAACAATGAGCTAAAAAAGCGAATATTTCTCATAACGTAACTTCCTGATGAATAAAATGCCCTAAACCGTTGCAATTATTTCACAAAAAAGCTCGAAGCCAGGCTTTGGATCTTGCTCGCGATCTCCTCGGACGTTTGTTCGAGGGCGATCATCTTCAGCTCGATCGTATCGCGGCCGCTTGCCGCCAGTTTGTACAACTCGACCATACCGATGCCTTTCTCGACCTTTTCCGTCTCGATCAGCAAATATTTTCGCTCGTTTATGACCTCGGTCGTCCGCGATGTGACTTTCGAAGAGGCAGCGATCGCTTTCACAGCCTGCTCCGGCGTGGTCGCGGTCAGTTTTCGCACCTCAATTCGTGCTTGTTTGATATTCTCAGCCGGCTCCTCGCCGAAAGCTCTCGAGTACGATTCAAAGAGCAATTCAGGATTGCCATTGAGTACGGTTAAAAAGCCTTCGGGCTTTTCTATCGTAAAGACGTCAGTGTCGATCGACTCCGCCTCAAAAGCCGCCGCCGCCGTCTTCTTGATCCGCGTCGAGGCGTACACCATCAATGCGACAAGTATTAGACCGGGAATTAGTAGTTCCATAGAAACATTTTGCTCTCACTGAAAGCGACAGCGTTTTTGGATCTTCTTTGCGATCTTAGCTCCTTTGCGTTAAAAAAATTTACGCAAAGCCGCACAGGTCGCAAAGACAGGTGCCAAGACTCAATTCATAGCCGCCGAGTTCGCCTCGCTTTTAGCGGCCAATTGCCCGCATGCTGCGTATATGTCGCGGCCCCGCGGTTGCCGGACATAGGCATCAACCCCGTTCGACTCGAGCAGCGACTTAAATCTCGAAACCCGCTCCGCCGTTGAAGCGTTGTAATCGAGCTGCTCGGCGCCGTTGTGAGGTATCAGGTTGATCTTGACCTTTTTTAGCTGATATTTTTCGAGCAGCCGGACGAGTTCGTTCGCATCGCTATCGCGGTCGTTGACTCCGCCGAGCATTACGTACTCAAAAGTAAATCGCTCGCCCCGCCGCAAACTCCCCTCAAATTCCTTCGCCGCCGTCATCAGTTCGTCGAGGTCCCACTTCTTATTTATCGGCATCAAGCGATCGCGAAGCTCGTCATTTGCGGTCGAAAGCGAAATGGCGAGGTGCGGGCGGTTCTCGAGTTTGGCGAGATCGTAAATTCGCGGCACGATGCCCGCCGTCGAGACCGTCACGCGGTTCGGAACGATAAACAGACCGTCTTCATCAGCCATTATCTCAAGCGCGGCGATCAGATTATCAAAATTCAAAAACGGCTCGCCTGCTCCCATTCCGACCAGGTTCGTGCCATGCGGAGTCTCGCCCGCGACGCCGTAAACGTCATTCAAGACGATGATGACCTGCTCTACGATCTCGCCAACAGTCAGGTTTCTGAGCAATCCGAGCTTGGCGGTCAGGCAAAAATCGCACTTCAGCGGACAGCCCGATTGCGACGAAAAGCAGATCGTGTCGCGATTCTCGGTTGGGATAAAAACGGTCTCGACCGGATAACCGTCCGCCGTTTTCATCAGATAACGCCGCGTGCCGTCGGTCGACACATAACGCGATTCAACCGCGAGCCGTGAGATAGCGGCGGATTCCTCAAGCTTCGCACGCAACTTCTTCGGCAGGTCCGTGATCTCTTCAAACGAGACCAGTCGCCGCTCGTGTACCGCCTTAAACACCTGCGTCGAACGGTATTTCGGCTCACCAAGCGAGAGAAAAAACTCCTCCAGCTCAGCACGGCTCATGCCCGTGATATGCAGTTTCTCAGTCACAACTACATTCTACCGCATTACCCCGACGTCCTCACGCCGCCCAGATTCTCCGCTCACGATTCTCCTTTGCGGTTCTTTAAGTTCTTTGCGCCTTTGCGTGAAAATCGGTCGTAACAGAGGCCAAACGAGCCCTCATAAAATATTTCTCGCATTTTGCGTCATTTCATGCATTTTGCTTCATTCCTTGCGGTTTGCTATTTCATTTTGATCGCGGTAGTGGTAATTTGTGCCTATTATGAAAATACCAACGACAGATGAAACGCCCGAAACTACCCTGACAACTAAACCATACGACCCGGAAGCCCGTGCTCGCTTTGTCGAGAGCTGCTGCATCGACCCGGCGCGGCTGTTGGCGAGGCCGAAAAAAATGAAGGAAGTAAAACCCGATGAAGAACAAGATTTTCCCAAGGAACAGACTATGTCCTTCATCGATGTCATAGACTACGTCGCCAAAACTCCCGTCTTCTACCGTCGCGGCGACAAAATGATCCAGCTCTCGCCCGGCGAAGCCGCCTACAAGATCATGTCCGACCCCGAGTGCGAAGTGACCATTCTCTACAGCCGCCCGAAGCCTGAAAATATAGAGGCCGGAGCATCGCCATAATGGATTAGGCGTTCGATCTTTGACCTTTGATCTTCGATCTTTGATCTTTGACCTTTGACTTGATCTTTGACAATTCTTGGGATGCACGAGTAGCAAAACCTGCGGTAGCGGGTGACCTTCGATGGTCGCAACGCTTAGAATTCCTGGGACGCATAGTTGTAGCCGTAGCAACCGAGGGGCTACGGCTCATCGCAAAGTCAGGAACGCGAACGCACGATCGCCGGTTTGGGACGCAGCTTTGGTAGACTGTATTTTCCAGATGAAAGCCCTTTTCAGATCACTGATCATTTTCTCCGCGGTTACCCTTGCGGCCTGCGGGCAGTTTGGGACGCAGCCGGACTTGCAGCCCCAGCGAGGCGAATCTCAGCAACCGCCAATAGCTCATTTGCCTTTTGGGACGCCATCCGCTTTGGCCGGGGAGGATGATCATCTCGTCGTACATCAGAGCCATACTCTTTCCTACAACAACAGCCGCGGAACGGCGAATTGGGTCGCGTGGAAGACAACGGCCGATGACCTGGGCGAACGGCGTGAGAGGCCTTTGTTTCAACCCGACAGCTCGCTGCCGAATGGCTTTCGGCGCATTCAGTACTACGATTATTCGGGCAGCGGCTACGACCGCGGACACATGCTACCGGCGGCCGACAGGTTTGCGAACGAGCAGCTGATGAACGAGACATTTTTGTTGACCAACATCGTTCCGCAGACCGGCGATCTCAATCAGTTCGCATGGAACGCACTCGAATCCCACGCACGGGCTCTCGCTCGACGTGGAAACGACGTCTATCAAATCGCCGGAGTTTACGGCGAGAAAGAACGGCTCAGGGGGAAAGTGACCGTTCCAACCAATTGCTGGAAAGTGATAGCAGTTTTGGGACGCGGACAGATGACGATAACCGCAAAGACGCAGATCATTGCCGTCGATATGCCTAACGTCGAAGGCATCGCAGACGAAAAATGGGATAAGTACAAAACGACGGTACGAAGCATCGAGGAAAAGACCGGCCTCGATCTTTTCTCTTCTCTGCCGCGGGAATTGCAGGATAAGATAGAGAATCGATGATATTTCTTCTTTGCGGTCTTGCGTCTTTGTGTGAGGGGATGTCGTCGGTCAATGTCTGGGACGCACGGGTAATTTAGCCCCAGATAATGCGGATTAGGCAGATGAAAACCGATCAGCGAGTTCCGGTTCATTTTGCTTTAACTGCGGAAATCAGTGCTGACAATATTAGATCTATGAACGAAACAGGAAGAAAAACATTTTTCTGGTACCGGGTTTACCTTTCGATCTTGACGGTGTTGTATGCCGCTGTTGCGGTGCTCGGCGTCGTCCTGATCGTTGTCCGGCCTGAGGCAAAGCATTACGAGCAGGCAGAGATCCTGCTCATCGGGTCTCTTTACGCCGTACTTGGGACGATATTTTTCATCGCCTTTGCGATCGCACTATTTCTTCCGCCGAAACCATACAACTGGATCGTCGGCATCGTCCTCATTTGCATCGGCATGACAAGCTGTTGTTTTTTGCCGATCTGCATTCCGCTGCTCATTTATTGGTTCAAGCCTGAAACCCAAATGTTTTTTGGACGTAACAAGTAACCACTATGAAAAAACTACTTGTCTTCGCTCTAATTGCTGCCGCGTCAACGACTGCTCTGATGGCCCAGACGCCGACCCCGGCCGTAAGTCCTGCACCGGCTGCGGCTCCGGAGGCCGATCCGAAAGACGTCGCTTCGCTCGATGCGATAATGAAGGCCGTATATGACGTTATCTCAGGCGATGCCGGTCAGAAGCGCGATTGGAACCGTTTTCGCTCGCTGTTTCACAAAGACGCAAAGCTGATCCCCACGGGCAAGAACCCCCAGACAGCCGTATTTGCGGCAAGATTTATGACGCCGGAAGATTACGTGACCCGAAGTGGACCGGTACTGGAACGCGACGGTTTTCACGAACGCGAGCTAGCCCGTCACGTCGATCAGTACGGCAATATCGCGCAGGTCTTTTCGACCTATCATGCTTTTAAGAAAAAGGACGACAAAGAGCCGTTCTTGCGCGGCATCAATAGTTTTCAGCTAATGAACGACGGCAAGCGATGGTGGGTCCTAAATATCTATTGGCAAGCCGAAACGCCGGACAACAAGATCCCGGAAAAATATTTGAAGAACCGGGACTAAGAGCGATCACTTGACAGCCGTCGCGAAAGCTTCTAACTTAACACTGTTAAGTATGGGGCCCAGAGCGAAGACTGACACGGACAAAGACCTGCGGCAAGAGATAATCGACGCGGCTCGCGAGATCTTTGTCGCCGAGGGCTACGACCATCTGTCGATGCGGCGTGTCGCTGAGAAGATAGGCTATTCGCCGACGGCCATCTACTTGCACTTCCGCGACAAAACGGAACTGCTCCGCGAGGTTTGCGAGGAGGCGTTCATCAAACTTGGCGACGCGATCGCATCGGCGCGGCGGACGGGCAAGGACCCGCTCGACGTTATGAAAAAGGGCCTCTTTGCATATATTCATTTCGGCGTCGCCAACCCGCACCACTACGAAGTAGCTTTCATATCTCCAAAGGATAAGATCTTCAGGTCCGACGAGTCCTCGTATGAGGGCTCGGCGGGCCAGCGGGCTTTTGAAATGTTGAGCAGCTCTGTGACTGACTGCATCGCGGCAGGCATATTCCGCCCGGGCGACGTTGCCAAGATCTCACAGACGATCTGGGCATCGATCCACGGCATTACGTCTCTGCTGATCATGCACGAGAAATTCCCTTTCGTTGAGCGTGAGGCCCTGATCGATTCCGTGGTCGAAACCACCGTTGGCGGGCTTACTGCTTAAAATTTTTTGCTCTTTGGGTTAACACCGTTAAGTGTTAGTTAGGATACCTAGAATTATGAAACCAGAACTAATATTCTCGATCGCAAACACAACCGCCCTGCTTTCATGGCTGCTGCTAGCCATTGCTCCGCGTTGGCGTTTTACTCGTTTCGCCGTGCTTTCGGGCGGCGTTTCGCTCGGCCTTTCAGCGGTTTATCTTTCGATAGTCGTCCTGTTTTTCGGACAAGCTGACGGCGGTTTTGATTCGCTGGCAAACGTCATGAAGCTGTTTACCAACGAATGGGCCGTGCTCGCAGGGTGGATCCATTACCTCGCCTTTGACCTGTACGTCGGAAGTTGGGAGGTTCGAGATTCCGAGAAGCATGGAATTTCGCATTTGCTGGTAATTCCGTGCCTCGTGTTCACATTCCTGCTCGGACCTATCGGATACCTGCTGTACGTAATTATTCGACAGTTTGCGGCTCGCAAACCGGAGGCGGCGGCATGATCAAACAGCTTTTCGAAACACAGCGTCCGCTGATGATAGCCGGTATCGTTTCAATGATTTTCGGTTTGATAACTGCAGTGCTAATTGTCGTTGACGGCACCGAGATCCTCGGCATCAACCGCTGGATCAAACCGATGAAGTTCTTTCTCTCGATCGCCATCTTTCTATGGACGATCGCGGTATATCTCTACTATCTCAAGGGTCAAGAGCGGTTTTCCAGCGTCGTCTCGTGGATACTGATAGTCGTCATGTCTATCGAGATGATTGCTATCGTCGGGCAGGCGCTTCGGGGAACGACATCGCATTTCAATGTGGGCGATCCTCTCAACGGTATGATCTTTGGCATCATGGGGATCGCCATCGTGATCAGCTCGCTCACGGTGGTCACGGTAACCATTCAATTTTTCCGTTCTGAGATCGATCTGCCGTCGTCAATAGTTTTGGGTATGAGGCTCGGGCTCATCATCTTTATTCTTGGAAGCATCGAAGGCGGCTATATGGTAACGCACCTCGGCCACACGGTTGGAGCACCGGACGGCGGCCCGGGCCTGCCTTTAACAAACTGGTCGACGGCTGCCGGCGATCTGCGGATCGCTCATTTTGCGGGCCTGCATGCGATACAGGTCCTTCCGCTAGCGGGGCTGATAGAGCATAAGGTCATTGATGCAAAAAGCTCGTTACTCACCGGCCTATGCGCGGTCGCGTATCTTGTTTTCTTTGTATTGGTCCTTGTTCAAGCACTGATGGGCAGGCCGCTTATCGCTCTATAGATGAGTCAGGCAGGCCATTCACCGCTAAAAGCCAGATCAGCTCGGCCGTTGATGATGATCTCATCGTCGTCACGCCATTGGACGCGTGTCGTGCCGCCTTCGGCGTGGACGTTTACGCTGCGGCCTGTTCTATCCGTAAATGCGGCTAAAACGGCGGCCCCGCTCGAGCAGGTGCCGGACGATGATGTCTCGCCTGCGGCCCGCTCCCAGATGCGGATCTCGATATTTTCGCGGTCGATGGTCTTTACAAAAACTATGTTCGCTTTAGCCGGAAAGATCTCGTGGCCTTCCATCTTCTGTCCGATGGATCGCCAGTCAAAGTCAAAATCGTCAACGAATACGCACGCGACCGGATTTCCGACGTTAACGCCTGCAAACGCAAGCTCTTTGCCGTCGATGATCATCGGCTCATCGACCACGGAATCGCGGCGTTCGCTGCTTCGAATCGGCACCTCGTCGCTCGCAAATTTCGGTTTACCGATCTCAGCCTCGAACCAGAATTCGCCATCGCCTTTGCGTTCAAGCAAATGATAATTCTTAATTCCACTACGCGTTTCGAGCCGCAGCGATGGCTCTTTCCATAGCCCTTGGCAATGCAGGTAGGCAACGGCACAGCGAGTCCCGTTACCAGAAAATCCGGCTATGCTGCCGTCCGGGTTTACGATCTCGCAGAAATAGTCGGCCGGCGAATCAACGCTGCCGACGGCTGTAAGCACAGCGATCCCATCAGCTCCCGCCCCTGTATGGCGGTTGCAGATATTGATCGCGAGATCGCTCAGGTCGGTATCAGGAGCGAGTTTCTTACTTTCGATAACGATGTAATCGTTGCCGAAGCCATGAAATTTAATAAATTCTATCGGCATCTATTTCTTGACCAGTTTGGTTATCTTCTCGGTGCCGCCTTTATACAGGATCGTAAAATCGACGCTGTCACCGACGCCGATGCCATCGAGCAATGCCTTGTCGGACACGTAAAACTCCATCCGCATCGCCGGCATCAGCCCGGGAATATCGCCATGGTCCATCTCGATAGAACCCGCTTCATTATTGATCTTCGTAACCGTACCCGAGCCTTTGTAATCGCCGTCCTTGATCGGGGCCGCAGGCGCTCCGGGGACGGTCGAGTTTGCCGGCTTACTCGCACATGCCCCGAAGGCCATACAAAGAAGCAGGAGGATCAATGCAGTTTTCATGAACGCAATTCTATTACAGTTGTACGGCACAGTGCATTTGAGAGCGGTAAAGATCACATCTTTAGGCTGCGGGCGAATATCTCGGTGATCCGGCGGCTCGCGGCCATGATGTCTTTAACAATTACGGCGTCCTTGGTTGTCAGGCGGTCACGTGTCTTCGAATCTTCGACTACGCGCAACGCCTTGGTTCCGGCAAAATAAACACGCCGCTCGGCGGGCATAGCCTCGTCGTTTGTTGATCTTTGAAAATAGAAAATAAGATTTCCGGTTTCGGAAAACAGGAACTCCTCACTGTAAGTCCGTGCAGAACTCTTCCGTTCGGTTTTTACAAATACAAGCTGGTCCGGATACAACCGCCGCTCATCATTCTCGACCTGTTTGTAGAAAAACCTAAATTTCTGACCATAGATCCCAACCGCCCGCCATTGGTGCGAACGGCTGTTGATAGTCAACTCGTTCATGAACAACTCGCCGAACTCGCCCTGATCGTCGTCTGTTTCACAGAGCCGGGCTTTTTCTGCGATGTTAGCGTAGCGCTTTTGAATTGTTTCTATCGATCTATCCAAGGTCTGACCGATCGCCGATGCAGAACATAAGAGGAGAGCGAGAAAGACTATCCTGGATTTTGTCATGTTCTGAGCTTATGTTAGCTACGTTCAGCAGCATCCTAGACAAAAACCCTGTGGCTTGCCTTTTCGATACTTGATGCTTTTGAGTGATGGAGATGGAGATGGAATCCGAGAGTCCGGTGGAACAACGTAAATTTCGACTTCGAAGTTTTCACGAAGACCTCCTTCGACAAAAACGAAATTTGTCGCATTACTCTTTAACTCAAGGTATGCGTCCATCGAGTTTATACGGGCTTTCGCGAGTCCGACTTGCGGCAGAACTAGTCTGGTTACGGATTTTCCCGTCTTCCTATCGTACTGCCATTCACTTTGTCGGCCTTCGTATACAAAAACGAACAATTGGCTTTTCGGATTACTATTCGCATTTATGATAGCGTTATCCATACGAGCCAAAAACTCTTCGCAAGTGGCATCACCAAAATGGTCAAGCTTAACCAATTCATCCCGAAAAGGAATAGTCGGCAGCGGCTGCACATGGTGCTCGGAGGAGTCCGCGGCCAGGATGGTTTCGCAGAATCCGATAATCAGAATGAGATATACGAACCTTCTCATGGTTCACGCGTCGCCAATTCGCTATTTCACCCAATCCGCGATAAACACATTCGTATCGCCCTCTTTCGCGGCGTTGCGGTTTGAGGCGAAGACGAGTTTCTTGCCATTTGGCGAAAACATCGGAAAGCCATCGAAGGTTTCGTTGAAAGTAACGCGTTCGAGGCCGGTACCGTCGAGGTTGATCAGGGCGAGATCAAAGTTTCGTTTTCGCGGATCGGTCGCGAAATAGTTGGTGCAGAAGATTATCTTCTTGCCGTCCGGTGTAAAGAACGGTGCAAAACTGCCGCTCGCCAGGTTCGTTATCTGGCGTTTGTTGCTGCCATCGGCGTTCATCACCCAGATCTCGAAAGTGGTCGGCACGATCAGGTGGCGGCCGAGCAGGCTTTTGTACCGGGCGATCTCCGCTTCCGTCTTCGGCGTTGAACGGCGATAGACGATCATTTTGCTGTCAGGCGAATAGAATGCGCCGCCATCGTAGCCGATGGCATCGGTCAGCTGTTTGACGTTCGTACCGTCGATGTCCATTGAATAGAGCTCGAGGTCACCGCTGCGTTCGCTCGTAAAGATGATCTTCTTGCCGTCCGGTGATACCGTTGCTTCGGCATCGTAACCGGGCGTATTCGTAAGTTTCTTTATGTCAGTTCCATCCGGCTTCGATGTATAAAGGTCGAAATCAGGAAACACTGCCCAAACGTAGCCCTGCGACATATCCGGGTTCGGCGGGCATTCCTTCGCACCACCGTGGGTCGAAGCGTAGATCACACGCTTGTTGCCCTTGAAAAAATACGAACACGTGGTTCGCCCATCGCCGTTCGAGACCATCTTGACGTTCGAACCGTCGACGTTCATTCGGTATATCTGGTCGCAGCCGCGGCCGTCGCGTTTTGACTGGAAGATGAGCTGTTTTCCATCAGACGAAAAATATGCCTCAGCGTTCTCGCCGCCGAAGGTGAGCTGTTTCACATTTTTGATACGCTTTTCACCCTCGACCAAAAGCGATTTCGCCTGACCAAAACCGGTTGACACAAGGGTTATAATGAGGACAATTACTAAATACAACTTTCGCATAATTTCGATTATATTATCTAAACTGCGTTTTTACGCACCCGAGTAAAGTAGTTTTGCGAATTTACTGATTAAGCGACACTTGGACCGCCCGTAGATCATGAATTTTGAAACGAACAAAGATGTTCTCGATTGGTACGAGCGTCAGGAAAGATCGCTGACGGACGAGTTTATCGGAGCCATCCCGTGGAACGAGGTCAAGAACCATCCGCTCGATGACAAGTTCATTCCTGTCCTGCTGTACATGCGCGATGTTGAAACGCTGACCGACATGTACCACCGCGAGCTTCTACGAACGCCGACCGGAAAAGATCCGTACATTAGCAAATTCATGGAACGCTGGGGCGTCGAGGAGATCACGCATGGCGAAGTACTGAACCGCTTTCTCAACGAGGCCGGTTACGAAACAGATGACGACTGGCAGAACCAGGTTCGCCGCGATGTATCGACCAGCTACAACGCGACCGCCTATCTGATGATGTTGCTGACCAAAATGATCGGCAAGAAGTTCACGGCAACGCACATGACCTTCGGTGCGATCCACGAAATGGAGGCTGCTCTCGGCTATCGCCGGCTAATGAAGCTGGCCGATCATCCTGTCCTGACGCACATTATCAATGGCATTATTCGCGAAGAATCGGTTCATGCCCAGTTTTACCGGAGCGTTGCCCGGCTTGAGCTCGAAAAGAATGAGTTTTCGCAGAAAATGGCCCGCTGGATAATCGAGAGATTCTGGGCCCCGGTTGGCCAAGGCTCGCTTGCAAAGAGCCGGACCGAATATGCCATATCCGTGCTCTTTGCCGAGGATGAAGCGATCGACGGCCTCGAAAAAACTGTTACCCAACGCGTGCGCCAGTTGCCGGGATTCGATGGCATCACAAAGATCACTGATGTAATTTCCGACATGGCCGGACATCGGCCGATGGAAGCCGAGGCAGCCTGACCTTAAACAGGGCGATAATACTCAACTCCGTTACTCATTTCGACAGCCAGCTTGCCTTCCGACTCGGCGTAGTCGAGATGGGCGATCGCTTCTGACAGGGCTAGAAAGCGGTGTACGTCATGATCAAATGACGAAGCAAAGAGTTCCCTCGCTACCTCGAAAGCTGTCGTTCCGCTCGGCTTAACCAGCTTAACCGTGCGGCCCTGCCGCTCGTCGATAGCCCGGACATACCGGTGAAATATCTCTTCAAAGTCCGTGACAGGTTCGCCATGACCGCCGTAGGTCAACGTCGGCGACAGCGCTCGTAGGCGGGCGAGGCTCACAAGGTACTCGGCGAGTGATCTAAACCGCTGGGTAGGATCGACCGGATCGGGGGCAAGCATCGGGTTTGGAGTAATGCGTTTCAGTATGCAATCTCCGCAGATCAGCGTCCTATCCGCTTCACGATGGAATGAACAAGACCCCGGTGTGTGGCCGGGCGTGTGCAGAACACGCAGCGAACCACTTTCAAACTCGAGCTCCATCTCATCTCGAAGCGACACGTAATCACCGTCATCAAGAGCATCGGTAAGTAAGCTGACCTCTTCATAAAGCCCCCGAAGATCGTCGAAGACCTTTTCAGGCACGCCCGAACGCAGGATCAGCTGTCGATGCTCCTCTTGGGCAAGCCTGCCGAACAAATGGCCGGTCTCCCAATCATGTACGAGCACCTCGGCGTTCTTGGCCGTATCGCGGATCTGTTTTGCAAGTCCGCAATGATCCTCATGAGCATGGGTCAAAACGATCCGCCGAATGTCTGAAAAGCCGATACCGTTCTGAGCGAGCTTTGCCTTTAGCACCGCTGCGGCTGCCTCAGTTTTCGGGCCCGCGTCGATCAGCGTGATCGGGTCTTCCCTGATCAGGTAAACGTTGACATCACCAACATAGAATGGAGTGGGGATGGAAAGCTGGATGATCTTCATAGGATGGATCTCGGCATTTATCAGCGAATTGCTAGTCTACCAAATTCCGCCCTGGTGCATCCTACTATCAAAGGTTGAAAGCCGATATCGTAAACTAATTGGTAAATCCAATTAAATGGCTCGAATAATGGTAATATTGTCTCGTTATTGCTTGCCTAAAATTCGTTTTTGGGTTACAAATTTCAAAGCAATTCGGTTCTGTTTAAACGTCTGTCGGAAAAAGACTAATAGACTTTCTACCTGCGTGATGGTCAGCTCAACATTTGCCAAGGGCGGTATGGCTCTTTAGGCACCGTGCGGGCATCGCCAATGTTGTAAACAGAGACCGGATATTTCTTAACTTGGTCAAGGAGAAAAAAATGAGAGTTACTTCATGTGAGATCTTTGCGAAGGCCGCAAAACTAGTCGGCCTATTCGCTGCTGTGGTGATCTTTGCGATTTCCGGGTTGGCACAGTCACAGGCTGCGGCTGCCGACCTATCGGGCATCGTCACTGACCCGACCGGAGCGGTTGTTTCGGGGGCAACGGTTACGGCACGTGGTGTTGGCACCGGCATCACGAGAACCGCAACGACCGATGCTGAAGGTTCATATAAACTTGTTAGCCTTCCGCCAGGCGATTATGAGATCACGGCTGAGGCCGCGAATTTCAAGAAGAGTGTACTCTCGGGCATCAAACTCACCGTCGGCCAGACCGTCGAATTGACCATCAAATTAGAGGTCGGCGAAGCAAGTGCGATCGTTAATGTTTCGGGCGATGATGTCCAGTTAATCGAAACTACGAAGACAAATATCTCGACGACCATCGAGCAGGTCCGAATTGCAACTCTGCCGATCAACGAACGAAGTGCTACCGGGTTCGCTTTGACGATCTCGACCGTTGGCCGAGACAATGGCCGCCCGGTTGGCCCGGCTCCAACCTCTGGCCTCAACATCGGCGGACAGCGTGGCCGCTCGACTCTTGTTCAGGTCGATGGAGCAGATTTCACCGATAACTCGGTCAACGCGGCCCGTTCTACTGTTTCCCAAGAGGCGGTTCAGGAATTTCAGGTCACGACGAACTCGTACATGCCAGAATTTGGCCGTGCGACCGGTGGTATTGTAAACGTTGTCACCAAACGCGGCACGGACAATTTCAACGGAAACCTGTTTGGCTTCATCCGCCACAAATCGATCCAGTCACGCAATGCGTTCGCTCCATTGATCGATAATGACCCTGATAAAAAGCCCGGCTACACTCGAGCCCAGTATGGTGCTACCCTCGGCGGTCCCATCGCTAAAGGCCAAACCTATTTCTTCGCCTCGTTCGAACAGCGGCGACGTCAGGAATCGGGATTCTTCACCGGCGATATCGTTGGTGGCGCAACGAGCAACATATCAATTGGCGCACCGTTTCTGCCTTTCACTAATAATTACACGGGCCTGACCCCTGCACAGGTTTCCTACGTTCAAGGCGAATTGGCGTCTTTGGTTCCGGCCCGTATCTCTGCCGCGATCAGCTACGCAACCCTTGCCTCAGCCGGTACGCAAACGGCCCTCAACGGTGCAAGCACGCTGATCAGCCCCGGTGGAGCGATCACAGCCGGAACGGTTATTGGGCCTAGATTTTTCCTTTCAGGAACCCCGGTTCCTCTAACGCGCGATGCTAATGGAAACTTAATTGCGTTCCGTCCGCTTTCTCAACTTCAGAAAATATTCCCGATCTCTGACGCGACCACATACTCCTCGCTTCGGCTCGACCACGCAGCCAATTCGAACAATCAGTTCAGCTTCCGAGTAGGGTTTAATCCAAGCCGCATCTCTGGCATTCAGGATGAATCCCAGAACCAGACACTCGGCCAAAACGATTACTCACGAACTGGTATTCAGGATCTGGAAGACCTCTCGCTCGGAGCCTCGTGGACCAGCGTTCTGCCGCGAAATATGGTCAACGAGCTTTATTTCAACTATGGCAGCCGCACCGCAAAATTCGATTCGCAGATCCCGAGCGTTGCTCTTCAGATCGCGGGCACCGGTTTTATCGGATCAAACCCGTTCTCGCCGGTAAATCGTGTCGAAAGTCGAACTCAGATCCGTGACAACCTAAGCTGGGTAAAAGGAAATCACACGATGAAGTTTGGTGCTGATTTCAACTGGATAAGCGGCGACGCCACCTTTGAACTCAATTTCCCCGCCCTCTTTAATTTCAGCCAGCAAGCCTGCAGCGGTCTGATAGCGGGATGTACCGGTCCTGCATTTACACCTATCCAGACTTACGGCCTTGGTTTCCCGAGTGTGTTCATTCAGGGCTTCGGAGATCCTCGAAGTACCCTAAGCAACAAGCCGATCGCTTTCTTCGCACAGGACACATGGAAGGTTAACCGACGTCTCACGTTGAACTTCGGTGCAAGATACGACTATGAGTTTACCGAGCAGTTTCAGCCGACACCGTTTACCGACCCTCTGACGGGCATTTCATTGACGGAGTCCGGCATCCTAGCGGCTCAGGACGCTCTTAACATCACGCAGGGTTTCCCACGTGATAAGAACAACATCGCTCCTCGTATTGGACTTGCTTATGACGTCGCAGGCGATGGCAAGACAGTGATTCGCGCGGCTGGTGGCATCTTCTTTGACCACCCGCTTCTCGCGGTCTCGTTCAACTCGAACATCGCTGACGGATCGCAGCAGCAGCAGGCGACACTACTTCCGATCGGAGGTCCGTCACCGACCGGGCTTTTTAACGCATTTCAGGTTTTCCACGGAACGGTCTGCGGCGTCAACGGTTCAAATCCAGCGATCTGCGGCAACGTGGTCACGCCAGCGGTCGCGTCTTCGGCATCGTATCAGTTTGGTCGGATGCGATTTGATTCCGGCCGATTCACCGGGTTTGGCCCGATCCTTCCGTTTACCCTCCACGTTTCGAAGGATTTCGAATACCCGATGGCATTCCAGGGCAATCTGTCGATCGAACGTATGATCGGCCGCGACACCTCGATCTCTGCAAGCTACATCACGGTGAACGCCCGTCATCTTGCTCACCCGCAGGATATCAATTCACCAAACACGGATAATCTTCGCGAGAATTTCCGTCGCTTTGCCGTAAATAATCCGGCTTTCGCGGGATGCACAACCGCGACTCCAAACGCTGCGAGCTGTTTCCCGACAAGCGTTGCTGCCGCTTCGTTCTTCCCGATGCCGACCACTTCGAATGCCTTATTCACGGTGGTCATTCCCGGACTGGTCGCGGTTAATAACACGACGGGAGCTCGATTCGTCAGCCCCATCGCTGCAAACTTCTTCCGCCCGTCCGGCCCGAACTATTTCTTCGCGGCTGCGGTTACGGGAGGATTGGTGACCAAGGCGGTTCTCGACTCTCAGTTGGCTGGCAGTGTACGTTCAACCGGCCCGCTGTCCGCGTTTGGCGATGTCAGTGCTCAGCTTTCTGACGGAAACTCATACTACAACGCCTTGAACGTCGACCTCAAACGTCGTTTTTCAAGCAACGTTCAGTTCCTGGCGACTTACACATGGTCGCACTCGATCGATGACTCGTCCGACCTTCAGACACTTCTGAAACCGCAAAACAACAGAAACTTCAGGGCAGAAAGGTCGGATTCGCTGTTTGACCAGCGTCACCGTTTCGTATTCAGCGGTGTTGTAACGACCCCAGATGCCTGGCGGTCGGCTGGCGGATTCAAGAGTTTCCTGCACGGCTTCTCATTTGCTCCGATCCTTGAGATGAGTTCGGGTCGTCCATTTAATATTCTTGCGGTCGGTGACAGCAACGGTGACTTCCAGAGCACTAATGAGCGGCCTTCGGTGCGTGCCGACGGATCGCTTTGTGCAACTGGTGTCGATGCCAACTGCTTCCAGGGTGTTTTCCCGGCGGATGGAAACCTGCCGCGCAACTCTGGAATCACCCGTGGCTACATTTCGCTGGATGCTCGACTTACGAAACGCATTGGTTTCGGCGAGAGAGTGAAATTAGACCTCATCGCGGAAGGGTTTAACCTGTTCAATCGCTTTAACGAAGCGGCGGGCAATCCCTTCTACCAAGTTGTAAATGCATTTGGTCAACGCAGCGGCAGGAAGTATTACAGCCAGCCGACGTCGGCGTTTGACCCGAGACAGTTCCAGTTTGGTGCCAAGATCTCGTTCTAGTTGAGTATTCGCTTTGGAACTAGGCCGGATGGTGATTACACCGTCCGGCCTTTTTTGTTAGATAATCTATTTGATGCGTGAGCTTAGCCAAAAAATCAAAACGACTGCGGTTGAACTAGGCTTTGGGCGCGTAGGCATTGTCCCGGTAACGCCGCTTGACGTAGAAACCCCAAGACTGCTCGACTGGCTGACGTCGGGCAATAACGGCAGAATGGCATGGCTGGAACGCGAAACGGCAAAGAGAGCAGACCCGTCGATGATCTTTCCAGGGGCTCTCTCCATGATCGTCGTCGCTCAAAATTATTTCACCCCGCACAAACACAGCTCCAATCCAACTCAAGGCAAGATCTCACGATATGCTTGGGGTGATGACTATCACGACGTCGTCCGCGAAAAGCTCGTTAAGCTTCTGGCAAGAATTAAAGAACTGAATCCGGAAGCTAATGGCAAGATATGCGTTGATACTACTCCGATAATGGAAAAAGCCTGGGCCGTCCGGGCGGGAGTCGGATGGCTCGGTAAACACTCAAACGTGATCACGACTGACCATGGCTCATGGGTTTTCCTGGGTGAGATCATCCTCGACATTGAGCTTGAATACGACACTGAGACGGTTGATGACCACTGCGGGACCTGCACCGCCTGTATCGATGCTTGTCCGACCGATGCGATCACGCAGCCTTACGTCGTTGATTCTCGACGGTGTATTTCGTACGCAACGATCGAACTTCGCGACGAGAATATCCCCACCGAGATCGCGTCAAATCTCGAAGGTTGGCTCTACGGATGCGATATCTGTCAGGATGTCTGTCCGTGGAATCGATTCGCAAAGCCTTCGAAGGAGGATCGTTTTGAACCGCGAGATGATGAGACATCAGTGGACCTAGATCGGCTCCTTTCAATGACGCACGAGGAATATGTCGAACGATTTCGACGCTCAGCGATGAAACGGGCCAAACTTGGCGGACTTAAACGAAACGCAAGTGCTCTTAGAAAGCAGTATCTCGAAGGAGGATAAAATGGCATCTGTGACAACTGCCAGACTATTGGCAAACGTATTTCTAATAATGGCAACGACATTGTTCTGGGCAGAAATCGGTTTTGCTCAAAACGCACAGACGACTGCTGCCAAAGAATACAGGCGGCTCGTATTTCTGAGCAGCGCTTTGCGAAAGATCCCGAACGATCAAAGGCAAAACCGTGAACCTCACCGTTCTTTTCTTAAACGAAACGACAAGGATATTGTCTATAGTGAACCCGCCGGATCATGGTACGTTCGTTCGGATCGCTTCTGGGATCTGCGAAAGAAATACCGTGATCTACCAATAGCCGATCAAATAGCGTGGACTGCCGCCGAGAACCCGCTTCCAGGCGAGTGCGAAGGATATGTCCCTTGTCATTTCTCGGTGCTCCGAATGACATACGGTGAATATCTTAGGCTCTATCCAAAAGGCAAATACTCCCGAACCGCCGTACGGCAAGCTATCGAATCGCTAACGTATTTGGCTGACGATGCCGTCCGCAAGGACAAGAACTATGAAGGTCCGGGCGAGGCTTCAGATCGTGCAGAATTTATCAAAGATATAGAAGAAATGCGCTCAATCTTCTCGCGAGTCACTCATCCCGAAGCGGCAAAAGCCCTTTCGCAGCTAAAAGTGATAGCAGAGGGCTTTAAGTAAGACGAATTAATCCGTCGGTTCTTGTATCATTAGAGCATGCTTCGCGACTCTTACAACCGGACTATCCGAGACCTGCGAATTTCGCTGACCGATCGGTGTAACTTTCGGTGCTTTTACTGCCTTCCGCACGGAGAACCGAGTTGGGCGAAGCGAGAGAAACTGCTTTCTTTTGAAGAACTCGAATACATCGCGGATATTTTTGTCTCACTCGGCATCCAAAAGATTCGCCTGACCGGCGGCGAACCGTTGATTCGCCGGGATGTTCCGGTGTTGGTCGAAAAGCTTGCACGGTTAAAACCGCACTTGCAGGACATCGCTCTTACCACGAACGGCTACGATTTCGCCCGCCACGCAGAGAGCTTAAAAAATGCCGGACTCGATCGCGTTACGTTTAGTCTCGACAGCCTTCGGCCTGATAAATTTTCAAAGATCACAGGAGTCGATGCCCTCGAGCGTGTACTCGCATCGATCCATCTAGCCCAAGAGTCAGGCTTCTCGCCGGTCAAACTCAACGCGGTTGTCGTTCGCGGTCACAATGATGACGAGTTGGTCGATTTCGCCCGCTTCGCCCGCGAATACGGGGTCGCGATGCGATTCATCGAATTCATGCCGCTCGACAGCGGTCACGACTGGAACCGCGATCATGTCGTGTCCGGACGTGAGATCCGCGAAACGATAAACGCCGCATTTCCGCTGGTCCTTAAGGAAACTAACCGTGGAAGCGGCACCTCCTGGAAATATACCTTCGCCGACCACTCACCCGGCGAGATCGGCATCATCGCCCCGGTTACCGAAATGTTCTGCGGCGCCTGCTCCCGCATCCGCCTAACCGCCGACGGCCAGATCCGCACATGCCTGTTTTCAAACACCGAACACAACCTACGAGACGTCCTCAGAAGCGGAGCCAGCCGCGATGAGCTTGTTCAATTCATCGAAGATGTCGTCATGAAAAAAGAACCGCGCCACCATATCAATGATGCGGAATTCGTCCAGCCGCAGCGGACGATGAGTTTTATTGGGGGTTAAGCATCATTTGAGCGGTGCCGAATCTTTCCTGGCGAAATAACGGAAAACCGATTCATAAACTCATCCTGTCCCTTACTAACAGCGTCGGTCACAATAGTCGCCTTCATGTCTGGACTTAAACCTGACAACCGAATAAGAATCACGCCATCAGAAACCAGACGATTGTCGCGAAAAACTATTTCGCCAAAATCTTTGTCTGCCGTCAGCAATATCGCGGCCGCATCGTTGGCCCGATCAAAAACCAGATTGTCTTCGATGCTCGGCTCAATTTCCGCTATGTAGATCACTGAGTGTCCGCTGCGCCGCAAAAGATCGACGATCTGTCTGTCGACTCCTTCGTCCGCGAGAATGTTCATGCGGCCTGAAACGATCCTTTGAGGTTCTTAACAGCGTATAAGAGAGCGGCGGAAATACCTTCGCGGGTCAATCGGGGGTGAGCATCGAGAATTTGTTCAACCGTCTCGCCCGCCGCGAGCTTTTCGAGAATAAGCTCCACAGTTATTCGTGTCCCAACTATTACCGGCTTACCCAGCATAACTTTGGGATTAGATTCAACGAGATTCGTTTTCATATTCTTAGATTGTACAATCAAAGCTCGCTTACCTCTAGAGAATTTTGAACGACGTAAGAAATCGAGTCGCGTCCTTCGACCTCAGGTCAGCGCTATTATTTCCCTCACCTTCAAGTAAAAAGGAAGGATGAAAATAATATTACGAATTTCATACGCTAAAACTATATAGATGCGCGATGTTCTAACTTTGCTTCCTCCCCATCATATCCAACCCCACGGCCGCCACTAGGATCGAGCCTTTGATGATGTCCTGCATGAAATCGCGGACGTTCAGGAGCGACATTCCGTTGTCGAGGCTGGCCATGATCAGGGCTCCGAGACATGCTCCGAAGATCGTACCTCGGCCTCCCATCAAACTTGCTCCGCCGATGACGCAGGCGGCGATTGCGTCGAGTTCTTTTAGCACGCCGGCGTCCGGGGCCGCACTGCCGACTCGTGCGGTGAAGATGAGGGCAGCCACGCCGGTCAGGGCTCCGAGCAATCCGTAGACCTTGAGAATATTGAGCTTGTTGTTTATGCCCGACAGCCTTGCGGCATCCGCGTTTCCGCCAATGGCGTAGAGATAGCGGCCGAACGTCGTGGAATTGGTTAGAAATGCACCAAAAAGCGCGACGACCACAAGGATCAGGACTGGAATAGGTACGCCCTGATACGAGTTCATAACGATAATGAACGCAATGATCCCGCCGATCGGAATAATAGACTTGAGAAGTTCGCCGGTGTAATTCGCTTCGCCGAGGCCGTAGTCTTTTACGGATCTGGCCTTGCGGTAGGCCATCAGCAGGACAAATGCGATGGCTAGAGCTGCAAGGACCCATCCGATCATGGCAGGAAGATTCTCATTACCGATCGCCTTAAATGTATCGTTCGAGATCGGCACGGTGTTGCCGCCGAGAAGCCATTTTACGGCTCCCCGCCAGGCCAGAAGCCCGCCTAGCGTGACGATGAATGCCGGAATATTTAGATACGCTGTGAGGACTCCGTGGAAAATTCCGATGACAATTCCGATCGCTATCGCCGCAACGATCGAGACCGGCAGCCCAAGCTCCAGCATCGTGATCGAATACGCCGCTACTCCGCCTGCAAATCCAAGGACCGATCCCACCGATAGGTCAATGTTGCCCGACACGATGACCATGAGCATACCGACTGCGAGGATAGCGGTCACGGACATCTGCGTCATCAGGTTAGAGAGATTACGCGGCGTGAGGAAAATAGAGTCAGTCGCCCAATGAAAATAAGCCCAGATCAGGCCGAGGACGGCGATCATGATATAGGCCCGTAAAGCGGTGGCGGAAAATCTTGATGTTTTGGTTTCTTCCATGTGCAGATTGAATTTATGCCAAAAAACGATCGTCTCAATCGACCCTGGCTTCATTCCGACCGTTGGCTAAAGCCGACGGCAATTTCAAAAGCGAATTTCCTTAATGCCCAGTCGCGGCCGACATTACCTTCTCCGGCGTGGCTTCGCTTCGCGTAAATTCGCCGGTCATTCGGCCCTCATGCAAAACGATAATGCGATCAGACAGTCCTAAAACCTCAGGCAATTCCGAAGATACGAGGACGATCGCAAGACCCTCTTTCGCAAGTTTGTTGATCTCAGCGTAGATCTCCTGCTTCGCACCAACATCGATGCCGCGTGTCGGCTCGTCCAAAAACAGAACCTTCGGATTGGTCAATAGCCATTTGCCGAGCACGACCTTTTGCTGGTTCCCACCTGAAAGTGTTCCGGCAACGGTTAGCGGCGAATTTGCCTTTATTCTTAGCGACCGCATCGGCCCTTTTGCAGCCATTGTCTCGCGTGTTCGATTCGTGACGAAACGCCCTGAGATCTTCTGCAATCCGGCGAGCGTCATGTTATCGAGGATCGTTTGCTCAAGGATAAGCCCGAACCGTTTCCGGTCCTCGGTTACGAAACCGACCCCTTTTGAAATAGCGTCGGATGGAGAAGAGATCGTAGCCGGCCGACCGCCGATCTCGATCGAGCGTGAAAACCCGCCCTGCCACGCACCAAAGATGGACATCAAAAGCTCACTCCGACCTGCTCCCATCAAACCGGCGATGCCCAAAACCTCGCCCTGCTTCACCTCGAACGAAACGCCGTCGACCAATTTCTTGTCCGGGTTGTCGATCGAAAAAGCTGTCAGGCCGGTTATCTTGAGGGCGACCTCGCCGAGTTTGTGGTCGGGGATCGGAAAAATATCCCCGACCTCACGGCCAACCATTGCGGCAATGATGCCGTCCTTGGTTATCTCCTTGGCCTGATGCGTCGACACCGTCTTTCCATCTCGCAAAACTGTGATCCGGTCGCTCATCTCAAAAACTTCGTCGAGTTTATGCGAGATATAGATCATCCCGACGCCGCGGGCGAGCAGGTCACGCAGAATTCCAAAAAGCGTTTCGACTTCCGATTCGGTCAAGGCTGCGGTCGGCTCATCAAGAACCAAGATCTTCGCGTCCTGACTCAAAGCCTTTGCGATCTCGACGAGCTGCTGCTGGCCGATGCCGAGCGAGCCGACCTTTACCCGCGGATCGATCGGGAGCCGCAGGTCGCGGAGCAGATTTGAGGCCTTGTGATAAAGTTCGGACCAATTGATGACACCAAACTTTGAAGGCTCTTTTCCGAGGAATATGTTCTCGCCGACGGTCAACTCTTTAACGAGGGAGAGTTCCTGAAAGATGATAGCGATCCCTGCGGCCTCAGAATCCCGAATGCCCTTGAAATGGCTCGGCTGGTCATCAACCAGAATATCGCCCTCGAACGTCCCCTCAGGATAAACGCCGGACAAAACCTTCATCAGCGTCGATTTCCCCGCTCCGTTCTCGCCGACAAGCGCATGGAATTCGCCGCGGTCGAGCGTAAAACTCACGCCGTCGAGTGCCCGGACGCCAGGAAATTCCTTGACGATGTTTCGCATTTCAAGAAGCGACATAGGATAGTTTGCGCTACGTTAACACGCCGGCCTGCAATATGGAAACGTGTACTCAGTCGAACCGGTTGCCTTACAGTGTCTTACGCGCATTTTGGCTGTAACTGTTGCCGTAATTGGGCTTAAATGCGATTTATCAAAGGTTCCATCATTCCACCCGCGTTCCGCAACCAATGGAACGCATAAGCCTTAGTGTTTTCAACCACTTACAGCAGTTTTTATCTAAATTCCGCCAATTCCGCAAAAAATAATTGCCACACGTGTGCCACAGATTGTTGAGCGAAAACCACGGTCGGCACCAAACGATAATGAGCGATCTGGGAATCCATTTTCGCATGCCTGATACGATATGAAACACTAAATTGTTTCATATATCATCTCTGCAATGCAACTGGCTAATAGACCATGGCGAGCCGCAAGGCCTTTCTGATCTCATCATTTTGCATGAACCAGAACCAGACCTTCCCGCTCCTAAGGTTCTCGGCGCTCAGCAGAGAGATACCCTGGTCGATGCCGAGGACGTCCGGCCCGACCCATCCATTGTGCGGGTTAAACGCATCGGCAAAGCCATACGGCCCGTAAACCTTGTCACCGTGATCGTCCTTCATCTTGCGAAGAGTCGGGATCGTAATATCGGGCGTAAACATCAGCGAACCTGCGGGAGCGGCCGGCACGACCGAGCCGTCCGTCCGGTCATGCCTCGGCGGAGCTCCCCAAGCAAGGTAACCTCTCTGCGAATCCGACGCGGTCAGGCCCCACATATCCTTGCCATATTTCGGGAATTCCTTGCTCAGCTCCTCGACAAAAAATTTGTGCTGCGCCCGCGTTGCGTTGATCGAATTATCAAAATAATTCAGGAACGGAGGACGACGCTCCTGGCGGTTTCGAAAGTCGACAAACGCGTGCGAGAACTGATGTATAAACAACGGTGACGTCGAGCCGATCCAGCGGATACCTTTGTATTCATTCCACGGACGTTCGAACGCGTACCATGAGTTGGCCGGGATCGCGTTCGTCGGCGACCCGATCGCCAGAAGGTACAGAATGGCCTCTTCGCTGTAACGTGCCCAGTAATTGTTCAAAAATCCTGTCTCGGGACGCTTACCATGATTTATCAGATACGGATGCCCGTTCTGCATGTACTTGAAATCGATCCGGCGATAGATCTTGTCAGCCAGGTCGACGATGGTCTTGTCTTCCTTGAAGCACTGCTTTACGGTGAGTACGCCTCCCATTAACAGGGCCGTATCGATCGTGGATATTTCGCTGTTAAACCTTCGTTCGCCAGTGTTGTAATCGACAAAGTGATAGAACCAGCCTTTGTCGTGGAAAGACCGGTTTGCGAAGAAATCAAGAGTATTCCGGGTTCTTTCCTTCGCCTGATCGCGAGTCACCCACCCTCGGTCTGCGGCGATGCAGTTTCCGCTGAGAGCGAAGCCCGAGGCCGCGATACTCGCAACATTGTGGCTGCGGTGATCGGGCTTTCTTTCGCTGCCATCTGCGGGCGAGCGGTCAAGGGTCAGACCGTTCGAGGGATTCGTGCGGTCCCAAAGATATCGAAACGCCCGCTTCGACATATCTTCTAGAAACGCATCATCCTCCGGCTTGACCGCGGCGGTTGGGATCGGCCTTTCAGGTGCAGGGTCGAGCGTCACCTGACTCTGCGGCTGCGAAGCGAGCGGGCCGAGTTTCGGATCGACGACCTCGAAAATGCTCTGGCCGCCGCTATCGCTTGAGGAACCGACGATCACCTGAAACTCGCCCGGTTCGAGTACCGGCTTTAGATCGCGGCCAAGGAACATCAGGTCCTTGGGCGTCAGTGTAAATTCTACCGTTTGTTTCTGGCCTGGCTGAAGCGTTATTCGCTTAAAGCCTTTCAGTTCCTTGATGGGCCGCGTGACGCTCGCCGCCATGTCATGCACATAAAGCTGAACAACCTCGTCACCCGCAACACGGCCGCCATTAGTCACTTCGACACTGACGGTAATATTCTCGGTCGGCGATATCTGCGTTTTGCTAAGCTTCACCGGTGTGAAACGGAAATTCGTATAGCTCAGGCCGTAGCCGAACGGATAGAGCGGAGCGTTGCTGACGTCGAGATATTTCGACGAGTACTTATTAGACTCGAGCAGAGGCCGGCCCGTTCGTTTTTGGTTGTAGTAGATCGGTATCTGGCCGACATTTCGCGGAAATGTGACCGGAAGCTTGCCACCGGGATTCGCATCGCCAAAAAGCGTGTCGACGATAGCCGGTCCGGCCATCGTACCCGGAAACCAGGCGAGAAGTATAGAAGGCGAGTTTTCGGCGAGCCAGTTTATCGTGAGCGGTCGGCCCGTGATCAGAACCACTGCATACGGCTTGCCGGTCGCATGAACCTGCTTGATCAGGTCTAGCTGCTTACCGGGCAGGTCAATATTGCTTCGCGAAGCAGCCTCACCGCTCATTCCCTGGCCTTCGCCGAGAACCAGAACGGTGTAATCAGAATCCTTCGCCGCATCGACCGCGGCCTTAAATCCGGCATCTGAATTACAGGGAATATCGCATCCCTGCTCGTAACGCATCCTGACGTTCGGATACTTTTCCTTGAGGGTTTCGACGACAGTTATCGGGTCGGTCGGCTTGCCGTCGCCCGCCCAGTTGCTGTTCATCTCGGCCTTGTTGTTCGCAAGATTGCCGATAACCGCGATCGAGCCGATGGTCTTCTTGATCGGCAGATTCTGCTCTTCGTTTTTGAGCAAAACGAAGCTTTTCTCTGCCGCAAGCTTTGCGACCTGACGGTTTGCTTCGCTGAAAACCTCTTTCTTCTCAAGCTCTTCGCTTGCCCACGGATTATCGAAGAGGCCGAGCCGAAACTTGATCCGCAGGATGTGCCGAACTGCGCCATCGATCGTCGCCATCGAGACTTTCTTTTGCTTGATCAGGTCTTCGCCGTATTTGTTGTAGAAACGGCTGACCATTTCCATGTCCGTTCCGGCGTTCAACGCGTACATCGCGGCATCAGCCTCGGTGCGGGCGAGGCCGTGGAACATCAGTTCCATCACCGCCGTGTAATCGCTGACGACGAGTCCGTCGAATTTCCATTCACCGCGAAGCACGTCCTTCAGCACGAACGGATTCCCCGTCGCCGGAAGGCCGTCGATGTCATTGAACGAAGTCATGAACGAACCAACGCCCGCATCGACCGCGGCCTTGAACGGCGGGAAATAATGCTCGCGAAGAGCCCGTTCCGAAAGATCGGTCGTTCCGTAATCGCGTCCGGCCTCGGCAGCACCATAGCCGACCCAGTGCTTTGCAGTCGCGAGCACCTTATTGTTGGCGCTGATATCACTGCCTTGAAATCCGCGTACTCTGGCTGTCGCGATCTTGGAGCCGAGGAAAACATCCTCGCCCGCACCTTCGATTATCCGTCCCCAACGCGGATCGCGAGCGATATCGACCATCGGAGCAAAGGTCCAGTGCACACCGGCGGCACGAGCCTCAGCCGCCGCGACGGCAGCAGTCTTTTCCATCAAGCTAAGGTCCCAACTCGCCGCTTCGCCTAGCGGCACGGGGAAAATGGTGCGATAGCCATGAATTACGTCAAAACCCAGCAAAATAGGAATTTTTAACCGCGATTCGAGAGCCGCTCGCTGAAGTTCGTTGGTCATTTTTGCCCCGCGAACATTGAGCGTTGAGCCGAGCAGGCCTTTACGGGCTAGTTCGAGATGCTCCGGCCGGTACGTACCGTTTGAGTCGCCGTCAAGCTGCTGAAGCTGGCCGAGCTTTTCCGCAAGCGTCATCTGCGCGATCAGCTGATTAATACGCCGTTCGACCGCAGGGCCGCTTCGTTGTCCGAGAGCAAAGCTCGGAAAAACAAAAAGTACAGTAATAAAGGCCGAAAGAAATAATTTAGAGGGTTTCATTTTTCTATCACTTAAGGAATTGAGATCTCAGCAATGACTGGCAAGTGGTCCGAGGCCCAAAGCCCGTTCCATCTATCCGATAAAACACCATGCTCGAAAACTTTTACTCCGTCGCGCACGAAAATGTAATCGATCGTTCTGCCCGGCTCGAGTTCTTTAAAGGCATTCCATGTCGAATCGCCGCCAAAGTGCCCGTTCTGGCTTACCGTCTTCGCATCCGCGATCTTAACGGCCGCAGTTCCGGCTGCGAGCGTGCGATAGGCTTCGTTTTCACGCTGTACGTTAAAATCCCCGGTCAGAACAAATGGCACTTTGCCAACGATCGACTCGATCTTTTTAAGGATCAGCGAGGCACTCTCGACCCTTGACCGCTGGCCGACGTGGTCAAAATGGGTGTTTATGGCGAAGAACGTCTTTCCAGTCGAGCGATCCTTCAGTTTTGCCCAGGTTACGATCCTTGTGATCGCAGCATCCCAGCTCTTACTGCCTGGTACATCCGGCGTTTCGGACAACCAGAACGTCTTATTTTCGATCATTTGAAAACGCGACTTTCTATAGAGTATCGCCGAGAATTCACCACCTTCTTTCCCATCGCTCCGGCCAACGCCGCACCACGCGAAGTCCGGCGAAAGCTTTTCCAGATCGCGAAGCTGAGTAACGAGCGCCTCCTGAACGCCTACAATATCGGCCTTGTGAAAACGTATGACGTCCGCGACCTTCTGCTTTCGGTTTGGCCAGGCATTGACACCATCGCCCGGGTTGTCGAAGCGAATATTAAACGACATCACCCTCAGACTTCCCTTCTGAGTCTGTGCAGCGACGCCGTGCTCGACAGCCGCGATCACAGCGATAAATAGCAATACCTTAGCGATAACCTTCATAGCTGGAAGTCTATCATCGGCCATCAAATTCATTTCGTTCAAAAACAAGGGGCGTGGAAAGTAAACCACGATCCACGCCCGCTATTAATGTAAAAAGAGAACGATCCAGGCTAGAAGCTGAATCTCGCCTGAAATTCTCCGACACGTCCCGCCAACGCTCCCGTGGGTACGCCGAACTGAGCATTTTCGACTCGGGTACTGTTAGTGTTGTAGTTGAAGCCCGTGTAATTCAGGTTGTTGAACAGGTTGAAGAAATTGAACCTCAGATCAAGGATCGCCCGTTCTCCGAGCACCTTGTTTACCGCGTTGAGGCCCGAAAGGCTAAAACGCTTCGCCATCGAAAGATCGACGTTGAAGTAGCGTGGCCCGCGAAATACGTTTCGGCCGATTCCCGGACGGTTGTTCTCGGGATTTGTGCCATTGACGGTCGTCAGGAAGTAGCGACTGCATCCCGCTGGCGTAGTCGTGATGTTATTACACGCTGCTCCAGCGATCAGATTGCCCGGGAACTGGCCGCCGGCCTGATAATCCGAATTCGAATTGCCGAGCGGGGCGGTTCCGTACCACTGACGCGGTCGGATCACGCCGATACCCGTTGTTTCAGTCGACAGCCGAATACCGCCATTGATGACGGGAGTCCATGGGAAACCGCCACGCCAAGTCACGATCGGGCTGAATGACCAGCCCGAAAGCAGATCGCCCCAGAGATTTTTCTGGCCCTTGAACCACTGCGGCTCCCATGTGCCCGAAATGTTCAAGTAGTGGGTGACGTCAAAGTCCGACGGCCCTTTCTCTTCACCGTTATCGTAAGAAAAGGTCTGGTTAGTACACGCACACGGAGCTTCGACCGAGACCGTATCAAGGCTCTTCGAGAACTTGTAGTTGGCGGCCACGCTGAAGCCTTTACTGAAATTACGGCGAAGTCCGGTGACGAGTCCGTTGTACGACGTGTTCACGTCAGGGCTGGCAAAATAAACAAGCCTGAAGGTCGGTGCGATCGTCGAAGCATATATCTGATGAAGCGGCAGAATACGGACAAATCGCGTACCCTTGCTTCCCTGATAGCCGGCGGTCGCTACGAATTTTCCGGGCAGTTCATATTGCAACTCCATTGAATAGCGATAAACGTAAGCAGTTGGAAGTTCTGCGGGCGAACCATATATCTCCACCGCGCCAAAATTCGGACCACCGTTCGCACCAAACCCCCCGCCGATCGCAGGATTTTGGGGATAGCCATAGATCGATCCATCGCTACTTCCTGAGTACTGAATGATTCCCGAGCGGAATCCTGTGCTTAAAGGATTGTTGTGATTGGTAGCGTTGAATGGATTACCGCTGTTTCCACAGCAGATGTTGTAGCGTGCAGCGTTAGGCGGAGCGAATCTTGCATTGTTGAACAGCGCCGTCGCCAAACGGTCGTACCCGACACCCGCTCCACCGCGGACGACGAGCTTATCTCCAAATTTTCGAGGACTCCAGGCAAAACCAAGCTGAGGGGCGAAATTATTGTAGTCAGGTTCAGTTAATGACGTAACAGGAACTATCCGAGCATCGACCAGGCCGTTTGTGCCACGAACCAACCGTCCAATTACATCGTCGCCGCTCGTTTTGACTGGTGCCAGGTATTCCCATCGAAGCCCGAGATTGAGCGTCAGATTCGGGCGGAATTTCCAGTTGTCCTGAATAAACGCACCGATATTCGCGGTATTGAACGGCACTTCATTTGGCTGAGGGGTTCCCGTCGCATCCGCGTTGATCGACTGAAAAACCGGTGTGCCGTTTGCAAAATTCCACATGCGGGTAAACGAGTAGAGTGGCCGTGCCCCGCCTGGCGAGGAACCGTTATTGACCTCGCGGCGATATTCACCGCCCATCTTAATGGTGTGGTTCGCAAAGATCTTGGTCAGAACGTTCCGGAAATCATACTGCCGCTGGCTGAAGAAGCCCGGAGTCGTTTCGGCCCTTGGGAAACCAAACCGAAGACGATCGCCCCAGATGGCTTCGATCTCGACGCGAGGCAGCCCGAAATCCGCATCCGGATTCGAATCGATCTCGTTAAAGCCCCACTTCGTGGTGTTAAAACGAAACTCATTGATCATCGTGCTCGAGATCGTTCTGGTATAAATACCGCCGAGCAGGTACGTAAGACGATTGGAATTTACGTCAGCCTGAGGACGCGACTGAGCTGCGGCGTTCGTTCCGAACGACGTCAGCGGGGTCGCATTCGACATGAACGTCAGCTTGTCCTTATCGGTCATCTGAAAATCGATGCGTCCAACGAACTGATTTCCGCGGAAGCTGTTTCGATTTTCGAGTGTTACGTACTGCAGGTCAGCGATGCCGTCGAGCCCGCCTCCGACCGCGTTAGTCGCGTCCGGAACATAGGTTCCGTAGTTTCCAGTGATCGACCCGATGTCGAGTCCGCCCGACACGGCCTGACAGTTGGTTCCGCCCGCATTGTAGGGTGCGTTGAGCAGGCTGCATAGCGGCGTTAGAACTTGCGAGATCCGTGGATCAGCACCGGCTCCAACTAGTGCGGCCGACACGGTTCCTGGACGAAGTGTTGCGAGTCGCTGACGATAAGCCGCTGTCTCCACCCAGGTTGGGCCGGACACGGAGGACGTAGAGTTTTGGGTTCCTTCGTAAGCGAAGAAATAGAAAAGCTTGTCGCGAACGATACGGCCGCCGAAGCTGCCGCCGTAGGTCTTGAACTTATCGTTGACGCGAGTAGGATTTAGTCCGGTTAGGCCAGATACGCCTGCAATACCACGAAAACGGTTGAAGGCATTGAGGCCGGGATCGTTCACTTTGATAAAAGCACTGCCGCTGTAGGAGTTTGTGCCGTATTTCGTGATGACCTTTACCTGAGCGCCCGAGTTTCGTCCGTCTTCTGCTGAGTACGTGCTCGACGTGACCTGAACTTCCGAGATGCTCTCCTGAGATGGCGTAATGACTGCGGCTCCGCCCCAGGTCTGACTGTTCACGCTGACGCCGTCGATCTCAAAATTGTTTGACGTCACACGCTGTCCGTTCGCGGTTACCTGGACCTGATTCTCAACCGCAAAAATACCATTGTTCGAACCGCCGGGCCCTGTCTGGCCCGAGTTACCCAAACGAGCCGCCTGTCCGTTACCAGTGCGAGCACCGTCGCCAAAGACACCGGGTGCTAGGCGAACAAGGTTATAAGGATCTCGACCGACCTGCGGCAACTCGAGGATCTCTTTCGTCGAGATGTTTCGGCTCAGATTTGGAGTTTCCGTCTCAAGCGTTACCGCATCAGAGCCGTCGATCGTCACCTCAGCCGAAATATCGCCAGCCTCAAGCGTTGCGTCCACGCGAACCGATGATTCGGCCGGAACGTTGACGTTTTCTACCAGCCTTCTCTTAAAACCGCTCTTAGAAATGGTGACCCGGTATGTACCCCCGGAAAGATTATTAAATCTGTAGAGCCCAATGTCATTTGTCTGCGCTTCCAGCGTCGCGTTGGTTGCCGGGTTAACCAACGTGACCGTCGCCCCCGGAACTACCGACCCCGTGCTGTCGGTGACGATTCCCTGTACGCCCGACCCAAACTGCGCGTTAGCAACCGTCGCAAAAAATACGACAGCCGCCGCCAGCCCAAAGCTCCTACCCAAGCTAAATATCGCTCGACGCATAGATTCCTCCAAAAAACTGCCAAACTAGATGTTGATTTACTATCGTAAAAAAACAATTTAGGGCGATTTGTCACACCCGCGATACAAAATCGACCAAAGTATGGATAGTGCTAGTAAATCGTTTTACTAAATCGTTTTAGTATAAATCTTATAGCACCGCTCAAAATTAGATGTCAAGAGATAATTGGGCTACTTTTAACAATAATTCTAGATAAATAACCGCTAGATTGGACTGACCAATTTAGCGGTTATTTATCAACTATTTAGCTAGCAGATACGGCGACACGGATGCCGGCCGCCCTCGATGATCAGAAGCTCAGTCTTATCTGAAACTCCCCAGTCCTACCTGCGAGAGCTGAAGTAGCCTTACCAAAAGACGCCAGAGCAATGCGAGTCGGATCGGAGTTCGAATTGAACGGAGCGAGATTCAAGGTGTTCAAGATGTTGAAGAAATTGAACCGGAGATCGACCTTGGCATTTTCGCCCATGAATCCCGTGTTCGGCAGCCCGAAGGATTTCGCAAACGCCATGTCGAGCGAAGTATATTTCGGTCCGCGAAATACATTTCTACCGATTCCCGGTCGGTTTGCGAAAGGAGGGGCATTGAATGGGATCACAGTATTGAAGTACCGGTTGCAGCCCGGCGCAACATTACAGTTAGCACCCGGAATGTAAGCATTCGGAAAAATACCGCCCGCCGAAAGAAAGTTATCGTTCGAATTCGAGAGAGGCTGCTGTCCCGTGTAGCTTAACGGACGTGGATCGCAGAAGTTATTGGTCGTCGTTCCGAGCAGACATCCAAATGCTTTCGGTGTCCAAGGGAATCCCGTGTGATGCGTGATGATCGCGTTGATCTGGAATCCGCCAAAAACCTTACCTTTCCAGTCACTGCGGTTGTTGAAGAATGGCAGTTCCCACAAGGCCGAGCCAGTGATGTTGTGTTTCACGTCAAAATCCGACGGCCCGCGCTCTTCGCTCTGATCAACCGGGAAACTTTGATTCGTCGCCCCTGTCGGCCCTTCGAACGAGACAGTGTCGATGCTCTTGCTGAAGCGGTAATTAACGTCGAAGCTAACCTGCTTCATAAACCGCCCTTGCAAACGAGCGATCATCGCGTTGTAATTTGCGTTAACGTCAGGGCTGGCGTAGTAAGCGGCGAAGATCGCCGGATTTGTCGACGGCCCCGTGATGTGAAGCGGCAGGATCCGCACAAAATGTCGGCTCGCGCTTCCCTGATAGCCGAGAGTCGCAACCATGCTCAGGGGCAATTCGTACTGAGCCTCAAGCGAATATCGATAAACGTACGCCGTCGGCAGTTCCTGCGGCGAGGCGTAAATTTCGATCGAGCCGTTGTTGGGAAGCCCATTTGTAGCGTTTGTTCCGCCCCCGAGGAATGGATTACGCGGATAGCCTGAGATAGTGCCGTTCGTGCTTGCTACGTACGCGATCTGGCCTCCAACAAATGGCGTTCCAAAATCACTCGTCGAAGTACCGCAACAAATTCCAAAGTTAAATCCATTTGGCGGATTACGCCGGGCATTAGCGAGGAGAGCATTTGGGAGACGGTCATAACCGATGCCGCCGCCGCCGCGGATGACTAGTTTATTTGCGAAATACTGAGGGCTCCACGCAAAACCTATTTGCGGGCCAAAATTGTTGAGATCTTTCTTGTAGAAGAGCTTATCCGTTGAGATCTTTGCTCCCGCCAAGCCGCCGTTCGCATCCGGAACGAGGTTGCCGAGGGCGCCGTCACTCGCCGTTATCGGCGAATAGTACGACCAACGCAAGCCCAGGTTCAGCGTGAAGTTAGGCCGCACCTTCCAGTCGTTTTGGACAAAGAACGCTAACTCGCTGGTCGTAAACTTTGTATCGTTTGTTGCCGGCGTACCCGTTTGGTCAGCGGTGATCGTTTGGAAGATCGGCGTTCCATTTGCAAAATTCCAGGGTCGAACGAACGAGTACAGTGGACGTGCGCCACCTGGTTCCCCATTATTGTTTAGGTCGCGACGATACTCGCCGCCAAACTTGAGGACGTGATTGCCCCGGATCTTGGTGAGGTTGTCCCTGATGTCAAACTGTTTCTCGGTGATCACACCCGGCGTATTTGGGCTTCGCGGAGCTCCGTAACGCAAGCGGTCGCCATAGATCCCTTCGATCTCGACCCGCGGCAGGCCGAAATCGGCCAGCGGATTTGATTCCGTCTCGTCATATCCCCACCTCGTTATGTTGAACCGGGCCTCATTCACCATCGTCGACGATATGTTCCGCGTGTAGATGAAAGCGACCGCGTAGCTTAAACGCTCGGAATTTATGTCGGCCATCGGACGTGCCTGAGCACTTGTGTCGGATGTAAATGCGGTTGTGGGAACGATAAAGGACGAGAAAGCGATCTTGTCTTTCTGAGTCGCCTGATAATCAAGCCGCGTAAAATACTGGTTACCGCTGAAAGTCTTCGGAGCCGTTAGCTGCGCAAACTGAAGATCTGCGATCCCGTCAAATCCACCGCCGGAATTGAGTCCTAGCGGGACATACGTCCCATACGTTCCTGTGATAGAGCCGATGTCGAAACCATTTCCGACCGCCTGGCAAGGAATGTTAATGCCCGCAGTTGCACATGTCCGAGTCAGGACCGAAGACACGCGAGGTGCCACCCCCGGAGCCGATAAAATCCGCGATGTTACCGTATTTGGTCGGGCTGCGATGATCCCGCTTCGAAACGATTCGGTATCGATAAGGGCATCGAACGTGTTGGAACTGTTCTCTTCTAAACCTTCGTACGAAAAGAAGAAAAAAAGCTTGTCCTTAACTATCGGACCACCAAAACTACCGCCAAATGTTTTGAACTTTCGCTCAACACGCGTTGGCAGCGTCGGTGCCCCGGCGGCTCCGTAAAACTTGTTGAAGGCATTGAGCGACGGATCATTGATCTTGAAAAAGCCGCTCCCGTGCCACTGATTAGTTCCGTTCTGAGAAACAACGCGGATCTGAGCCCCGCTGTTGCGGCCGTCTTCTGCCGAGTAAGTACTGGAGGTAACTTGAACTTCCTTAACACTTTCCTGGCTCGGCGTAATAACCGCCGCACCGCCCCACGTTTGGCTATTTACGCTAGTGCCGTCAATCTGGTAGTTGTTTGCCGAGACACGCTGGCCATTCGCCGATATAGGCTGTGCATTCTCAGTCTGGAAAATAGAATTGTTTGAACCGCCAGGGCCGCTCGTGTTTGGTAACAGAACCGAATCGCCACCAGCACTACGAGCCCCCGCACCAAAAACCCCAGGTGCAAGTCTCGCCAGCTCATAAGGGTCGCGTCCCGCCTGTGGCAGACGAAGAACCTCTTCTGTACTGATCGTCTTGCGAATGTTCGCATCCTCAGTTTGGAGAGCCAGATCCTCGGCTTGAACCGTCACGGTCTCGCTGATGACGCCTGCCTCCAGTGCAATATCCTGCCCTTTGATCGACTCTGCATCGACCTGAACGTTATCGACTACACGTTTCTTAAACCCCTGCTGCTCGACGGAAACGGCATAAAGCCCCGGAGCAAGGTTTGTAAACCTGTAGAACCCTTCATTGCTCGTCTGAGTTTTTTGAGCCTGATTGGTTTCTTTGTTGGTGAGCGTCACAGTCGCACCAGCCACAGTTCCGCCGCCGCCATCCGTTACAGTTCCCTGAACACCTGCTCTAAACTGAGCGTGGCTCGTAGTCGCTAATACAATAAGAAAAAGAAAACTTGCGAAAAGGCTAACAAGCCTTAGGTGAGATCGAAACATGAAGGTCCTCCTTGATCTTGGTCTCATTCTCGAGTCAATCGAATGATCTTGAGAACTAACCGACGAGTGCTTTGAAATTCGTTTACCGTGCAGTAAATCGTTTTAGTACGTTTATTTAGCACCTTGTAACTTCCTGTTGTCAACTAAAGAATGCAATGCCGAAATGACGGGAAACTGCGGTTTTAGTTTTTGTTGAGCATTTGCCTCGCTTTCGCGAAGATCAGGCTTCCGATTTATTGGTTTGACCAATTTGACAGGCCGTCAATCGTCGATCGAGTTGAAACTACGGCTAGGAATATGCCAACATCTTGGCGATGCCGAAAACCGGAAAAGAGCCCACAAAACCAAAACATACTCAACCACCAAACGGCGATCCAGTGAGTTTGAAGGATCTTGCTCTCCATCTCGGGCTCTCGCCGACGACTCTGTCGCTCGTCTTGAACGACTCGCCGCAAGCGGTCTCGATCCCGGCAGAGACAAAGAAGAGGATATTTGACGGGGCTCGCGAGTTAAATTACCGGCCAAACTATCTCGCCCGATCACTTCGCGTTCAAAAGACGAATACGATCGGCGTACTCGTACCGGAGCTTAGCGACGGCTATTCGGCAATGGTGCTGAACGGGGTCGAGTCCGCACTTTCGACCGCCGAGTATTTTTACCTGACCGCCAGCCATCTACATCGCGATGACCTGCTGGAGCGCCTTCCGCGTGTTCTGGTCGAACGTCAGGTCGAAGGAATAATAGCAGTCGATACGCCAATAAGATTCCAGCCTGCTCTGCCGATCGTAAATGTTTCCGGCCATGAGGAGATGGACGGCGTTACCAATGTCGTGCTAAACCATCAGCACGCAGCTGAACTCGCCGTCGGGCATCTTTACAACCTCGGACACCGGCAGATAGCGGCGATCAAGGGACAGGATTTTAGCTCGGATACGGCGATCCGGTGGGAAACTATGAATGAAGCCGCCAGAAAGCGCGGCATTTCATTAGACCCGAAACTAACCGTGCAGCTGCTGGGAGATTCTCCATCCCCCGAGATCGGCTATTCAGCAATGCGATCGCTTTTGGCTCGCGGCGAGAGATTTACGGCGGTTCTCGCATTTAACGATATTTCCGCTATCGGAGCCATTCGGGCCCTCGAAGAAATGGGGCTTCGTGTTCCCGCGGATGTTTCTGTACTGGGATTTGACGATATTTACGCGGCGGCATTCCATAATCCGGCTTTGACGACGATTCGTCAGCCGCTTTTTGAGATGGGAAATCTTGCCGCCCGGACACTGCTTAAACGCCTGGGTGGAGAGCCTAATGGCGACGCACCGAAGACGGTTAGCGTCGAGCCTACTATCGTCGTAAGACAATCGACTTCACGAGTTTCTGCTTTATGACCAGGTTTTTTCTTGCAAGTATTTTTCTAGTAACAGTTGTTCTGTCTATCGCGAGTCAGGATCGTGGCTACACGAGGGCAAAGGAATGGGAACGCGATATGGCGGAGTTTGCTGACATTGACCGTCGTCAAACTCCTCCAAAGGATCCAGTAGTCTTCGCTGGCAGCTCCACGATACGCCTCTGGGTTGGGCTGCGGACGGATTTTCCGGATCACAACGTTATCAATCGCGGCTTCGGGGGCTCACGACTCGACGACCTGGTTTATTTTTCTCCTCAGATCCTGCTTCCGTACAAGCCCAAAACGATCGTCGTTTATTCGGGCGAGAACGACATCGAGGCAAAGGAATCGGCGGAAAACGCTCTCGCCGATTTCAAGGCTCTAGTCGATTTCCGCGATAAGAATCTTCCGAAGACTCGGATCATCTTTATTTCGATGAAGCCCAGTATTCTCCGCTGGTCGATCTGGCCCGAAATGAAACGGGGCAACGACCTGATCCGCGAGGAAGCAAGCAGGCGGAAGAATGTTCGATTCGCAGATATCTCGGAAAAGATGCTAGGCCCAAATGGTTCGAAGCCCGCCACTGACCTTTTCGTTGCCGACGGACTGCATCTGAGTCGAAAGGGTTACGACGTGCTGCGAGCCGCGGTTCTTCCCCACCTGAAGTGATCGATCGACTGGCTTGACCGACGCAAGACTTCCGAGGATCTATCGGATCAACCTAAGCTCTTTAACGCCTTCGGGAACCTCCGCCTTTAGCCTTTTTGAAGCTTCATCGAAGGTAAAGTTCGTCTCGCGGCCATCTGCGAGCATTTGTTTAGGTTTCGCGGTTATCCCGATGACTTCGACAAATTTGAGCCGCTGCCCCTTAAAATCGCCTGTTCGCTTGATCGTCACTGTGCCGGGACGATGTTCAAACCGCGTTTCGCTCCAGGCGTTTTGCCTGTACCCAAAACCCTCGCCAGCATCTTCAAACAGCATCGCGACTGCAGGTTTTTCGGGAGTTATCCCGGCGATCACGGTGAGCGTCAGCGGCGAATTGGGCATTTCGCCAGTGTGCTGGATGACATCCTGAAGTGGGAACATCGAACCCGCTCGGGCAAATATCGGGAACCTGTTGAGCGGTGTCTGGACAAAATGCTGCTTGCCGCCCTCGAGCTTTTCGCCGGTCCACCAGTTGACCCATTCGGTTCCGGCTGGCAGATAGATGTGCCGGGCTCGAATTCCATCCTTCACGACCGGAGTCACCATCAGATCGCTGCCAACAAGGTACTGATCGGAAATGATGTAGGTTTTTGGATCGTCGGAAAACTCATACCAAAGAGGCCGCATAACCGGTGCCCCTGACCGCTCGTGCTCACGGAAAAGTGAATAAAGGTAAGGCAGAAACCGATACCGCAGTTCGACGGACGAGCGGTTGATCGCCGTCACCTCGTCACCGAATTCCCAAGGCTCCTTGTCACCGGCCCAGCCGACCGAATGCGACCTGAAAAACGGCGTCAGAGCCGAAGCCTGCATCCAGCGTGCGTATAGTTCGGGGCTGGGGCGGTCCTGGAATCCGCCAACGTCCCCGCCAACAAACGGCACACCCGAAACGCTCAAGTTAGCAAGCATCGGGATCGACATCGCCAGGTGGTCCCAACTCGCGTAATTGTCGCCTGTCCACACCGCCGAAAATCGTTGGATCCCGGCGAAACCCGCACGCGTCAAAACGAATGGACGCTTCTCCGGCACCAGACGCTTGATTCCCTCAAAAGTAGATCTCGCCATCTGCATCCCGTAAACGTTGTGATAACGCCGATGCGTGTCGGGCAGGCCATCGCCTTTGTGCGGCGTGTTGTAAGGAAATGTTTTTTCCGGATGATGAAATATCTCGGGCCGCTCGGTCTGCTCTGTCACGAAGACGCCGGGCTCATTCATGTCGTTCCAGTACCCGGCTACGCCCTCGTCCACATGCATTTTGTATTGATCGGCGAACCAATCGCGTGCTTTTGGGTCGGTAAAGTCGGGAAATGCACTTGCCTTCGGCCAGACGTCGCGGTGTAGTTCGGTTCCATCCGGGTTTTTCATGAACATGCCTTTCTTTGAACCTTCAGAATATACTGAGTAGTTCGGGTCGACCTTTATACCTGGATCGATGATAAGAACCGTCTGAAATCCGTCTTTCTTGAGATCCGAAATGAGCTTTGGCGGGTCGGGAAATCGTTTTTTATCCCATGTGAAGACGCGGTATTCGTCCATGTAGTCGATATCGAGGTAGATAACATCGGCGGGGATCTTTCTTTTTCGAAAACCATCAGCTATCTCGCGAACCCGCGAGTCCGGGAAATACGACCATCGCGACTGGTGATTGCCGAGTGCCCATATCGGAGGTAAAGGCGTTTTGCCGGTCAACTCCGAATAGTCAGCCAGAACCTTTTTCGGAGAACGCTCCTTGCCGCCTGTGAACACGAAATAATCCAGTTCACCGCCGCTTGCCCCGAACGAATACCGCTCCGGCGAACGAGCTCCCATATCAAACCACGACCGGAAGGTGTTGTTGAAAAACAGACCGTAGGCTTTTCCGCGATAAAGAGCGGTGAAAAACGGAATGGTCTGATAGATCGGGTCGGTTCCGATCGGATAGGCGAATGTGTCGGTGTTCCAGTTGACGATGAACTTGCCGTTTCTCGACATCTCGGGAAAAGCTTTTTCACCAAAACCGTAATAGGTCTCGACCTCGCTAGGACGTAGCATTGATGTCTGAACCTCACCCGAACGCGTGTGGAACATTGTTGGGTTGGCAGGATCGTTCTGCAGAACCGTCGCTCCGTTTTCGTCGGTTACTCGCACCGCGAATGATGATCTAGCGATGATAACCTTTACCCCAGCCGCCGACGTCAGCGTCACGGTTGAAGCCGTCTGCGTCACCGTCACTAATGGCGAGTGGCGGTCACGTCCGTAGTCGATCGCATACGAAAGATCGCGCTCAAAGACACCTGTCGGAGCCACCCGGACACGAACTACGTTTAGTTCAATGAACTCGATCAAAACCTTTGCCCGGCTCGAGGTTGTCAGGACGACGCTTTTGCCATTTGGCTTCGAAACGCCAGTTACCCGCCCGACGTTCTGCCAAGCGGCCAGCGAGTGAATGCTAAAAGCACCAATGAATAGCGCGAGCAAAAATGGTTTAGTCAATAGCGAAACAACATCTCTACGATTCATCAAAAATAACTCCTTTCACACCGATCACCAGCTTGTTTTTCGACCTGCTTCTCGAATAACTTATACTTGAAACTATGTCAGAAGCAATCGCCATTGAATCAACTCTGCAGGAAAGCCGACTTTTTTATCCCCCACCGGAGTTCGCCTCAAACGCTCATATCAAAAGCTTTACCGAATACGAACAGCTCTATGAAGAGGCTGCGGCCGATCCTGAAGCGTTTTGGGCGAAGCAGGCCGAGAGCCTTGAATGGTTCAAGAAATGGGACACGGTGCTCGAATGGAACGAGCCGTTCGCCAAATGGTTTGTCGGCGGCAAGATCAACATTTCTTACAACTGCCTTGACCGCCATCTGACGACCTGGCGGAAGAACAAAGCGGCATTTGTCTGGGAGGGTGAAACCGGCGAGGTGCGCACTCTAACGTATTTACAGCTTCATGGCGAGGTTTGTCGTTTTGCCAATATTCTGAAAAAGCTGGGAGTCGAGACCGGGGACCGCGTTGCTCTATACATGCCGCTTGTACCGGAACTCGCGATCGCCATGCTCGCATGTGCACGGATCGGAGCGACACACACAGTGATCTTTGGCGGATTTTCCGCTGATGCGATCCGCGACCGCGTGATCGATGGCGGGTGCAAGGTTATCGTCACAGCTGATGGCGGCTATCGGCGTGGTTCGGAGATCAAACTCAAAAAGGTCGTCGACGAAGCCGTTGTTCATTGTCCAACGGTCAAACACGTGGTCGTTTATAGAAGAACTGGTTCGGAAGTGAAAATGAAGCCCGGACGCGATCACTGGTGGCATGAACTCGGCCAAACCGTCAATGGCGATTGCCCGGCCGAGCCGCTCGACAGCGAGCATCCACTTTACATACTTTACACCTCCGGCACGACCGGAAAGCCGAAAGGCATCCTGCACACAACCGGCGGCTACCTCACTCAGGCCGCGTACACCGCGAAGATCGTCTTTGACCTGAAAGATGAAGATGTCTATTGGTGCACCGCCGACATCGGCTGGGTAACCGGGCACAGCTACGTCGTTTACGGCCCGCTCGCGAACGGTGCGACGGTGATGATGTACGAAGGTGCTCCAAATTTCCCTGATTTCGACCGGTTTTGGGATATCATTGAGCGGCACAAAGTCACTATCTTTTACACCGCCCCGACCGCGATCCGGGCTTTTATAAAATGGGGCGAGCAGTATCCGCTCAAGCACGATCTTTCGAGTCTGCGATTGCTCGGAACAGTCGGCGAGCCCATAAATCCGGAAGCATGGATGTGGTATCACGAGGTTATCGGTAAGGAAAAATGCCCGATCGTCGACACCTGGTGGCAGACCGAAACTGGGTCGATAATGATCAGCCCTTTGCCTGGTGCGACGCCAACTACGCCCGGAACCGCAACCCGGCCGATCCCAGGCATTCTGCTCGACGTCGTGACCAAAGCCGGAAAGCCGGTCGGTGTTAACGAGGGCGGTTACCTCGTCGCAACTCACCCATGGCCTTCGATGCTTCGCACGCTTTGGGGCGATGACGAGCGTTATAAACAGGCTTATTGGTCTGAGATCCCGGGCTTCTACTTTGCTGGCGACGGAGCTCGGCGTGATGAGCACGGATATTTCTGGATAATGGGCCGCGTCGATGACGTAATAAACGTCAGTGGCCACCGACTAGGAACGGCTGAGATCGAATCGGCACTTGTATCGCACGAAGCGGTTGCAGAGGCCGCGGCCGTAGGCCGCCCGGATGATATTAAGGGCCAGGCAATATCGGCATTTGTTACGCTCGAAGGCGGACGAACAGGCGGCGAGGACCTCAAAAATGAACTTCGTGCTCACGTAGCAAAAGAGATCGGCTCGCTGGCTAAGCCGGACGATATACGGTTTACCGATATGCTGCCCAAAACCCGCTCGGGCAAAATAATGCGGCGACTGTTACGCGAGATCGCGGGTGGCGGCAAGGTCGCAGGTGATGTAACCACACTCGAAGATCTATCGGTTCTCGAAAAACTTAGGGAAGACGAAGAATAAAAGATTTAACAGGTATTCAATATCGATATTCGAGAATCGAACTATGGCGGTAAAAAGTAAGGATCCTATGCCAGAAAATCCCACGCCTCCAACTCCCGCTGCCCAGCTTGCTGAAGCCGGGCGTGAATTCTATCGCCGCGGCTGGGTGATGGGAACAAGCGGAAACTTTAGCGCTTTGCTCGCCCGCAAGCCGTTACGCCTTTGCATAACCGCTAGCGGTAACGAGAAGGGGGATCTCGAAGAGACAAATTTTCTCGAGATCGACGAAAATGCTGAGATCTTTCAAGGATTTGGCAAGCCATCGGCCGAGACGATGGTGCACCTCTCTATTTATCGGCATCTGCCGAAGGCACGTTCGATCCTGCATACACATTCTGTTTGGGGCACGATACTTTCCGATGTTTACTTCGAACAAGGCTACGTCGAGATCGAAGGTTACGAGATGCTGAAGGGGCTTGCCGGGGTCGAGACCCATGAGCATATCGAGCGTGTTCCGATAGTCGAGAATTCGCAGGACTACATCGCCCTCTCGCACGTTATAGAAAATGTTATCCGCGAAAACCAGGGCCTCCACGGCATTTACCTTCGGCGACACGGCCTGTACACCTGGGGCGAAACAGTTTCGGAAGCGAGGCGCCACGTTGAGATCTTTGAGTTTCTTTTTGAGGTCATAGGGCGAAGCCACAGCCTCGCCCGATAGCATTCTTATGGCGATCGTAGATGTACCACAGCAAGGTATTCGTCTTAACGAAACAAGCGAGATAACTGAATATTTGTCAGGCATCGGCATCGATTACGAATGTTGGCGGGACCTGAAGCAAGTACCTGAAGATGCCGCCGATCAAGAGATCCTCGCTGGATACGCCACCGAGATCGAGGCCTTGAAAAAGCGGGGCGGTTACGTCACGGCGGATGTTATAAATATCGTGCCGACGACGCCCGGGCTCGACGGGATGCTTAACAAATTCAACCGCGAGCATTGGCATGACGAAGACGAGGTGCGGTTTATCGTCAAAGGCCACGGGCTTTTCCACATCGCACCTGAAGGCGGCGACGTTGTTTCGATCGAAATGGAAGCGGGCGACATGATCCTGGTTCCAAAGGGCACGCGGCATTGGTTCAACCTCTGCGGCGACCGAACTGTCCGGGCGATCAGGCTGTTTCAGGACATGTCAGGCTGGACTCCGCATTATACCGAATCAGGAATCGATGCCGGCTTTCAGCCGCTTTGCTTTGGCGTCGACTATTTTCCGAATGGAATGTAGATCTCCGACTCGCAAATTTCAACCTAGACCTTTTTTGGTCAAATGATGATCAAAGCCATCCTACTCGACATCGAAGGCACGACCACGCCGATAGATTTCGTCCACAAAACGCTTTTTCCGTATGCGAAGCAAAGGATCCGCGAATATGTTGCGGCTAACTGGAGTTCCATAACTGAAGAGCTAAGGATGCTGAAGGAAGAACGTTCGGCCGACGATGCTTATCAGCAGCCATTCGATGAAAGCTCGCCGACATCGGTTTCTGACTATTTGGAGTTCCTTATCGACTCCGACCGCAAATCGACACCGCTCAAATCTCTCCAGGGCAAAATATGGCAACAGGGTTATGAAGCGGGCGACCTAAGATCCGCCATTTACGAGGACGTTCCGCCCGCGTTGAAAGCGTGGCACGACAACGGGTTGCAGATCGCGATCTACTCATCAGGCAGCGTCCTGGCTCAGAAACTTATCTTTCGATATTCAGATCATGGCGATCTCTCCTCCTTTATATCCGAATACTTTGATACCAATATTGGCCACAAACGCGAGGATCAAAGCTACGCGGTAATTGCCAAGAAACTAGCGCGGTTGCCCGGTGAGATCCTCTTTATCTCGGATGTCGTGCCCGAACTTGATGCTGCCGCCGCGGCTGGGTTGATGACTGCACTTTCGGTCAGGCCCGGAAATGCCGCTGTTGACCATGCCCATTCGCACAAGAGCATTACAAGCTTCGATCAACTCGATCTCTACCCTATTCGAAGTACAGGTGATAGTGATTAGCGCAGCCCGGGTTGAACTGGTGCTTGCATTTTGGACAAGTCGAGTTGCAGCCGAAGTATTCATTTATCGATAACTGATAACCACAGCTCCCGCACAGGATCGCCTTTTCGCCTCGGTCATCAACGGGCCATATTTGCGAACTATGACCAGACTCGCTGTGACATTCGAAACATGGATACCAACGACCGCAGCACTTAAACTTGATGGCAATGACATCAATATCGCTGTGGTAGTGAAAACACCGCGTTTGCTCGTCAACATCGATACCAAAAACTTCCTCACCGTGAATTTGCCGCATTGCCGAAATCTATAATTTCCGAGAGCCCCAAGTCAACGTGCTCAAGCGACTAACGCGCCGCTGCTCGATTTGATAAAATATCGATATGCCAAGTTTAGAAACAGCAACACTTGCGGCGGGATGTTTTTGGTGCGTCGAGGCAGTTTTTGACGATCTAGTCGGGGTCGAAGACGTCGTTTCCGGCTACTCGGGCGGCCATAAGGAAAACCCGACCTATCAGGAAGTTTGCTCTGAAACGACCGGTCATGCCGAGGTCGTGCAGATCAAATTCGATCCGGAACAGCTGTCATTTGCCGATCTGCTGCGGGTGTATTTCACCGTTCACGACCCTACCACGCTAAATCGCCAGGGCAACGACATCGGCTCATCGTACCGCTCCGCCATCTTCTACCACAGCGAAGCCCAACGTGAAACCGCTGAGCAGATCATCGCAGAGATCACTGCCGAAGGCATCTACGAGAAGCCGATCGTGACCGAGGTAACGGCATTTGACAAGTTTTGGCCCGCTGAGGATTACCATCAGGAATATTTCGCCAACAACCCAAATCAACCGTACTGCGCCGCAGTCGTCGCTCCAAAAGTTGCGAAATTCCGGCAGAAGTTTGTCAGCCGCCTAAAACGATAAGCCGCCCGAGCGGCCTCGGTTTCGACCGCTACAACTTACCCCAGAGCATCAATATCCCGATCACGATAAACGCAACGGCGACGATGCGTTGAAGCCATTCGGTCGGGATATATTGATTTAGTACCCCGCCAACGAGAACCCCGATCAAAGTAACGACCACGAGTGCCGTGGCCGCACCTAGAAAGACCGAGATCTTCGATTCCGTACTAGCAGACATCGTCATCACGGCGAGTTGTGTCTTGTCGCCAAGTTCGGCGAGGAAAAGGGTCAAAAATGCAGTTCCGAAGATTTTCCATTCCATGCGAACATCTTACAGACTAGACCGCATATCCTCCGAATGCCGGCTTTATGATCGATCTGCCTGTCTCACATCGCTGCTGAAAGTGAGGCGGCCTAAGTCTATTGTGAACAATAAGATACGGCTAAAACTCGTCTCACTCACAAAAAAACAAAACAACTCGTCTCATCGTTAAATAGGCTGCCAGCCCCGTTCCACTTCGGTGCTGAAAGTGGAACGGGTAAACTGTTGTGAATGCAGCCACATACGGGGAAATATCGTTCCATTTCAGCAAAACTACTTCGCTAAAAGTGGAACGCTTTTCAAGAGACCGTCGTCGTGAAGAGGGGTTGACGAATTTACGGCACAAACGCGGTCCAAAGCCTCAAATTTTCAAAGAACTCGCCACCAAAAAGAGCCGTGACCTTCAGATGCAACACAATGTATCATAGTTGCAATGTCTTTTCAAGTTGAAAAATCGATCGGTAGAACTTTGCTAAGCTCGTTTGAAGAGCGTTTTTTCGGCAACTTTCCGTCTTTTTCCGTGCTTTCTGTGGAAGCTAAGATTTTGACGACGGAATACGCAGAACGGTATGGAATGGAGGCAGAGATCGCGTATCTGCTTGCATATCAACCCGTTTTAGTTCAGAATTCGCTAGAAAATACAGTAACAATTTGGGTTTGCCGCAGGTCGTGGCCCATAAACGGAGATAAAGATGACAAGCTCGCTTTTTCGAAGGAAATCCATTGCTCAGCTTCAGGCAGATGCCGCCGCCGGTCTGGCCGATCATGCCCACGGTACATCACAGGGCGGGCTGCGTCGAACGCTCGGCGTTTTTGATCTAACGATGATGGGCATTGCCGCGATCATCGGTGCCGGAATATTTGCAATGGTCGGCAAGGCATCGTACAACGGCGGGCCGGCGGTTGCATTGCTTTTCGTTTTTACGGCTTTTGCTTGCGGATTTTCCGCTCTTTGCTATGCGGAATTTGCTTCGCGAATACCAGTCGCGGGTTCGGCTTACACTTATGCTTACGCGTCGATGGGCGAGTTCATCGCCTGGATCATCGGGTGGGACCTGATCGTCGAATACGCCATCGGAAATATCGCCGTCGCCATCTCGTGGAGCGATTATTTCACGGGGCTTTTGAAAGGCTACGGTATCAACATTCCGCTTCATTTCACGATGGATTTCCTGACCGCAAAGCGCGGTTTCGCCGCTGTCCAGGAAGCGGTCGCAGGCGGTGCCACGGTCGAAGCAATGACAACTGCCTGCGCGGCTAAAGACGCCGTTGTCAGCTGTGCCCAGATCGATGCTTATTCCGCCTGGGCCAATGCGCCGAAACTAGGATCGATCTCGGTCGTTGCCGACCTGCCCGCGCTATTGATCGTGGTCGTTATTACGGCTCTGGTCTATATAGGCATCCGCGAATCGAAGTTTGCATCGACGACGATGACGATCCTGAAGATCGCCATCATCCTTCTCGTGATCTTCCTCGGCCTGAATTATGTCAATCCTGAGAACTGGTCGCCCTTTGCCCCGAACGGTATCGAGGGAGTACTGAAAGGCGTCTCCGCGGTGTTCTTTGCGTACATCGGCTTCGACGCACTGTCGACGACGGCCGAGGAGTGCAAGAACCCGAGCCGCGACCTTCCGAAAGCGATCATTCTATCGCTGGTCATTTGTACGGTGCTGTACATCGCTATCGCTCTCGTCCTGACCGGAATGGTCAGCTATACCAAGCTCGACGTCGGCGACCCGCTCGCATTTGTCTTTGGCCCCGAGGGTGCCGATATTCCGTGGGTTGCCGGCATTATTGCCGTCAGTGCCGTTATCGCTCTTGCCACTGTTTTCCTGGTCTTCCAGATAGGCCAGCCGCGTATCTGGATGGCAATGAGCCGCGACGGACTGCTGCCCAAGATATTTTCGTCGATCCATCCGAAGTTTCATACGCCGTGGTTTGCAACGCTCGTTACCGGCGTCGTGGTTGCGATCCCGGCACTCTTCATGAACCTAACCGAAGTGACGGACCTGGCGAGTATCGGGACGCTTTTTGCCTTCGTGGTCGTGTGCGCGGGTGTGCTCTTCAAGGACAAAGAGTTTAGAGAAAGCGGAACGCGTTATGTACCGTATATAAATTCGCAATTTTTGCTGCCGGCGATCCTGATCGGAGTTTTTGCGGGGGTATATTATTTTAACCCGACATTCCTGAGCGACTTTCTTACCCTCACGCCAGCCGAGGGCGAATCAATGCTGGGAGCGTTTTCGCACAAGATCCCGATGATCTTTTTCATCATTGTGGCCGTCACGCTTTTCGTGCTGAGCTTGACGAAAAAGCTGTCGCTGATACCGGTTCTGGGCCTACTTTCGTGTCTTTACCTGATGACCGAGCTGGGCGTGACCAACTGGATAAGGTTCTCATTGTGGCTGCTGGCCGGGCTGCTGATCTACGCTCTTTACGGCTACAGAAACAGTAAACTTAACCGATCGGACGAGCCGGTCTCAGAAACTTAAAGAAGTCTTACAATTCTTTACAATTCTGCTAAAACCGTTTGGGGTACACTTGCGTCATACAAGCGGTAGTTCAAATTTTATTGCACAGGAGCAGTCTTATGAAAAAGAATGTTGTTTTGGCCGCGGCAGTCGCGGTATTGGCTATGGCCTTCACCGTCTCGGCCCAGAAAGGCCCTGATCTCAGCGGAAAATGGAACCTCGACATTGCGAAATCCGATCTCGGCCAGCAGGCCGCGATGATCAAATCGCAGACCTTGACGATCACCCACGCTGGCACGTCGTTCAAAGTAGCGACAGCCACCGAGCGTAACGCTCCTCCCGCGGGTGCCCCCGCAGGCGGCGGTGGCGGACGGATGGGCGGTGGCGGCGGTATGGGGCCGGGAGCCGGTGAACAGTCGTACACCCTCGATGGGAAAGAAGTAAGCACCGAGCGTCAGACCCCGAACGGAACCATGACCAGCAAGACCAAGGCTGAGCTCAATGGAAGCAAAGTAGTTATCACTACTGTTGTGCCCACTCCTAACGGTGATATGAAAACGTCGACGACTTACGAGCTAAGTACTGATGGCAAGACGCTGACAGTTTCCCGCGAAAGCGCACGCGGCGCGTCAAAGAGTGTCTATACGAAGGGTTCTTAAGAACAACTAACGTCAATGCGAAAAGCCCTTCGTTTCCGGAGGGCTTTTCCCTTTGATCTAGTCCGCGAAACTCAACTGCTGGACGATCTCTTTCATGTATTGTTTCCCAAGCTCGAGATCTTCACGCTTCAGGGAAACCGCACCGACCACCGCGTGTCCGCCGCCGCCGTATTTTTCGCAGATCTCGGCTATATTGTGGAGCCGCGGACGTGGCGACCATGGGTTCGAGCCGACCGATATCTTTGTACGGAAATCGCTCTGCGTTAGCGAAACATTGTAGGTCGTTTCGGGAAAGAAATAGTACGGGATGAACTTGTTATACCCGTCGATCCCGGTGTCGACCAGGTCGAAGGTCACGACGCCGCGGTCGTAGCTTGAGCGTTCTTTTATCAGCTCGACCGTGCTCCAATGCCGCTCGAGTATAGGGACAAGCTTCGCCTGTATCTCATCACTCGCAACGATGTCGTCGAGCGATCTTTCGGTAAGCATCCGGATTATCTTCTCAACAAAAAGTGGATCTCGCTCGCCTTCGATCACCTGCATCAGTTTTAGGGCCGACGAACGCAGCTCGACGCACTGGGCCGGTGACTCGTACAAGGCACCGTCGATGATGTTTGCCCATTCGATGAGCTCGGCGAGAGAATCGTCTTCGAAACCAAAGTTATCCTTCGCCACCCGGGCGATAAATTTTGCGCACGATTTGCTCTCGGTATCGAGAAACTTCTTGCCCGACGTGTCCGCGAGGAAGTGCTGCTCGTCCTCTTTCGACAAAAATGCCGACTGATGATGGTCGAACCACCACGTCAATCGCTCGTCAGGGCAATATTTGAAATCGACGATCGCATTTTCATCGCCATCGAACTGATCGCGGTCAAAAGCATTGCCTGCACGGTGCATCGTCGGTGTGTAGAAAACCTCAGCCCCGGGAGCGACCGTTGCCTGATAAAATTTGGTAAAGATGGCAGCCGACGAAACGCCGTCGAAACAGTTGCCGTGATAAAGTATTCTCAGCTTCATAAGGTGTGCCTGCGGGCTACGGACAAAACATTCTAGGCTAGATGAAACACGCAACTTAGTCAAATGAGCGAATTAGAGACGAAGATAAGAATTGCCAGCCGCGAAGATGCCGACGCTCTGGTCAGATTTAATCAGGCAATGGCACTCGAAACAGAGGGTAAAGAGCTTGATCCCGGAAAGATATCGGCGGGAGTTGCGGCTGTGTTCGACGACGACAAAAAAGGCTTTTACGTGGTAGCCGAGGTCGGCGAGAACATCGTCGGCGGGCTGATGGTGACCTACGAATGGAGCGACTGGCGAAACGCGTGGTTTTGGTGGATCCAGAGCGTTTACATCCTACCCGAAGGCCGCGGGCAGGGGTTGTACAGCCGGATGTATGATTTTGTAAAAGCGAAAGCGGCGACTGACGGCAATGTTTGCGGCTTTCGGCTTTACGTCGAACACGACAACCATCATGCTCAGAAAGTTTACGAGAAGCTTGGAATGGATCTCTCGCATTATAAAATGTTCGAAGAGGAAATCTAATTCGCGGCTTCTTTGCGATCTTTGCGGCCTTTGCGTTGAAATTTTTCTTAAGGGCAAAGATCGCAAAGAAATCCACCAGGATTTTTGAATGACAAGAATTTCAGAATCAGAATTCGCCCGCATCGTCGACGGCATCATCGAAGACCGCGAAACGATCATCAAACACAACCCAATCGGCACCGAAGAGGAAATTCTGTTGTGGATGTTGCTGAGCTGCTTAACCATGTATTTGAATCTGACCGACATTGAAATGCCCTGCTTTAACGGCAAGCCCGACGTTAAAACGTATCGCGAGGCGATCGTTTTTGTGTTGCAGAATAGAAAAAGCGGGAATTTTGACATTGAGAATGTCCTAGACCGCCTGTCTCCGGGGGACAGAAGTTTGGGCTAATGCCGCGAGAGTTTGTTGTTGCCCGTACCGTTGCCTGAAGGCGGCGGCAATACCAGCAATACTGATGTTAATAAAGACATTCACCATTACTCCGTTCCAGCAAAACACGCGTGTTGTCGCTTGTGAGCGGACGCGTAGTGCGATCTGTATCGATCCGGGCGAGCGGTCGCAGGAATTAACGGACTTTATTTTGACCAACGGCCTTGAGCTTCAGGCGATAACGCTCACGCACGGCCACCTAGATCACGTCGGCGGAACGAGTGATCTCGCAAAAGCGTTTCCTGCGGCCGAGATAATTCTGCACAAAGACGACGAGGATCTTTATTACGGCCTGCCGCAGCAGCCGCTCCTTATGGGCATCGCCCCGCATCAACTGGCGGCACTTGGGTTTGACTACGACGATCCGCCGCAACTGACGAGAAACTGGGAGCACGGCGAGATCTACGAGGTTGGAGAGCTGCGATTCAGCGTGAGGCACTGTCCGGGGCATACTCGCGGACACGTTGTATTGGCCGAGGAAACCGAAAAACGTATCTTCGTCGGCGATTGCCTTTTCGAAGGCTCGGTCGGCCGGACCGACCTTCCGGGCGGCAGCCATGAGCAGTTGATCCAGTCGATCAACGAGCAGATCATGTCGCTCGGCGACGACTTTATCGTCTATTCCGGCCACGGGCGTGAAACCACGATCGGCCGCGAACGAACGATGAACCCGTTTCTCACGGGCCAATACCAAATGTTGCGTGGCCGGTTTATCTGATGCAGAAGCCCGCACGCAGTAAGGGCTCGCATGCGGCGGTTCTAGATTTTCTGACACGAGACCCTTCGACCATGGGAGCCCTTACTTCGTGCGGGCCTCCGCCGGCGTTTTTTTGCTATCATTAAGGAACTCGGAGGATCCAAAAAAATGCAACGATATTTCGCTTCTTTTCTTATTATTCTCTCGCTTATCACGGCCGGTTTTGCTCACGGCGACAATACTCACTACCCGCAGCAGCAGGATATAACCGTCAAAACTCAAAAGGTCAACGGCAACGTGTATATGCTGCAGGGCCAGGGAGGAAACATTGGTGCCGTCGTCGGGCCCGAGGGCATCCTGATCGTCGATGACGATTACAAGGCGGTAAGCCAAAAGCTCAGCGCCGCACTGAAAGAGCTAGGAGCCGCGACGCCGCGGTTCGTGCTTAATACTCACTGGCACGGCGACCACACCGAGGGCAATGACGCCTTCGGTAAAGAAGGATCAGTAATAGTTGCACATGCGAACGTTCGCAAACGGCTTCTCGACCCGCCGGTCATCTTCGGGCGAAAAACTGCTCCGTATCCGTCGTACGCTCTTCCGATAGTCACCTATTCCGAAAGCATGACGATCCATCTCAACGGGGAGGAGATCACGCTCCGTCATTATCCCAACGGCCACACCGATGGCGACACGGTCGTGTTTTTCAAGAATGCCAACGTCGTACATTTTGGCGATAATTTCTTTGTCGGGCGGTTTCCATTCGTTGATATAGATAGCGGCGGCAGCGTGCAGGGCCTGATGATAACTCTCGACTCGATGATCAAAACGCTGCCCGCAGACGCTAAATTGATCCCCGGCCACGGCCCGCTCGCAACGCTTAACGACCTAAAAGCATACCGCGACATCATAGCCGAAAGCTCAAAGATCATCACCGACGCAATGAAAGCCGGCAAAACAGCCGCCGACATCAAAAAAGACGGTCTGCCTGAAAAATTTAAGGCAGCGGGCTCCGGTTTTATTAAAACCGATATGTGGATCGATATCGTTCTACGGTCGCATTCAAGTAAGTGAACACGAAACAAGGAAAAGCCGCGAGAAGGATACCTTTCGCGGCCTTTCTGTTTTTAGCGAACCGACTAAGCTACGGTAATCGATTCGTTCAAGTAAACATCCTGGATCGCATTGAGCAATTGGACGCCTTCGGCCATTGGGCGTTGGAAGGCTTTGCGGCCTGAGATGAGGCCCGTGCCGCCGCCGCGTTTATTGATGACCGCGGTGCGGACTGCGTCGGCCAGGTCGCTGGCACCTTTTGACTCGCCGCCGGAATTTATAAGGCCGCAGCGACCCATGTAGCAGTTGGCTACTTGGTAGCGGACAAGGTCGATCGGGTTATCGCTCGTAAGTTCCGAATAGATCTTCGGATTTGTCTTGCCATAGCTGCTCTCGGTGTTGAGCATGTTGTAGCCGCCGTTACGCTCGGGCAGTTTCTGCTTGATGATATCTGCCTGGATCGTAACGCCGAGATGATTTGCCTGTCCGGTAAGGTCGGCGGCAGTGTGCATGTCGCCCTCCGGGCCTTTGAACTTCGGATTTCGCAGATAGCACCAGAGAATCGTCGCCATCCCGAGCTCGTGAGCGTAAGCAAAAGCCTCGGCAACCTCCGTGATCTGACGGGTCGATTGGTCAGAGCCGAAATAGATCGTTGCCCCGACGGCAACCGCTCCCATATTTCGAGCCTGCTCGATCGTTCCGAACATTACCTGATCGAACTGATTCGGATATGTAAGAAGCTCATTGTGGTTGATCTTAACGACGAAAGGTATCTTGTGCGCGTATTTGCGAGCCACCATCCCCAGCACACCGTAAGTCGAAGCAACCGCGTTACAGCCACCCTCGATGGCGAGCTTAACAATGTTTTCCGGGTCAAAATACATCGGATTCGGTGCAAACGAAGCCCCTGCCGAATGCTCGATGCCTTGATCCACCGGCAAGATGGAAAGATAGCCCGTACCGCTAAGCCTTCCGGTACTGAAGAGCGTCTGCATGCTGCGAAGCACGTTTGGATTGCGATCAGAGGCAGCTATGACACGATCGACAAAATCACCGCCCGGAAGGTGAATGTTCTCTTTTGGTATCGTCGTCGAAACGTGGTTCAGCAAAGAATCTGCATCAGGGCCGAGCAATTCGGCAATACGCGCGTGGTCACTGGACATTAAAAGGTCTCCTTAATTAACAAGATTGAGGTCATTTATTAATACAATAATATACAACAAAGGTGGTGACGTCGCATAAAGAGAGGGGCAAGGTCACTTGACCTTGCCCCTGATATTCCAGATTAAGTTCGCACCTAACTTGTCTTGCTTTCGACAGTCGCGAGAGCCGCTATCTTCTCTCGTTTCGACACCACGACGCCACCGGGTTTTTCAATGGTGATCGCGAACATCCCGGGCTCGAGAGCCTTGAGCTTCGCGTCGATCGGAATGATCACTTCCCCATTTGATGCCACGTCGAAGGTGCCGCCGTCGATGGGCGTTGCCTTGTCCTGCGTCTTGTCAAAGATCCACAGCTGGTAGGTTTCCTTGGTCTTATCATTGACCGGGAGCCCACGGAATCTCATATATCCAACCTGTTTTGCATCGCTCCAAACTACATCGCCTGAAACTTCTTTTAGATCTTTAACATTGCCCGCCGACCAATTTGCCTGGATCACTCCGGTAGCAGAAGCAAGAAGCTGTTCTCGCTGCTCCGCCGGTGTCAGGACTTTCGGCGATTCGACCGGGATGGGCCCCGCGACCTGAGGCGGCGGTTGAAGTCGCGTGGTGTAGATATTAAAGGCCAAGACCGCACATGCGGCTACCGCTGCCCCCCAACCAAGCCAGCCGAACCACCCTGTGGACCGATTTTCCTCCGTCTCCTTATAAACCGGCGGCCACGAAGTCTCTCCAACCCATTTCTCCGAACTCTCTTCGATCTTTGCCGCCAGATGGGAAGGCATCGAGTGCTCTGCCGGAAGGTCGATCATGCTGATGGCGGCGGCCGTCATTTCAAGAGAAAACAGCTCGTCCTCGCCATTGCCCGGATCGATAAGATCCAGCTGTCGCTGTTCGGCATCATCCAGGCCGTAGATCGCCTTCTTGGTAAGAAGATCGAAGAATAATTCCTGCTGTTCTCCGTTCATGCTCTTACCTCCTGTGAAAGGCCCGTGTTTCCGAGGCCTAAAAATTCCCTTACTTGTAATATTCCACGTCTTGCGTGGGTTTTGACCGTGCCTAACGGCATCCCTGTCGCGTCGGCGATCTCTTGGTGCGACATTCCCTGTATTATCGAAAGTCGCAAAACCTGCTGCTGCTCCGGCCGAAGTGTTCTCATTGCCTCAGCAGCTTGTTGTGCTTCGAGGCTTACCTGCATGTCCTTATCGGCTCTTGTAAATGGTTCGAGCAAAACATCATCGAGTGAATCGGCGGAAATGCGGCGGGTCGAATACCGGATCTTGTCGATGAGCCGCCTGCGAGCGATCATCGCAATGAACGTCGTCTCAGACGATTTCGTTTCGTCAAAGCGTTCGGCGTTCTTCCAAATATCAACAAATATCTCCTGCACCGCGTCCTCCGCGTCGTCAGGGTTTCGGAGCATCTTTCTGGCGATTGACCACACGAGTCCGCCATACTTCTTCAGGCAATCCTGAACAGCACTCCTATCTCCCTCTGCTATACGTTTTAAGATGGCTTCAGTCACTAACAACTCTTAAGGTGGAACGGTGTCTATCTCCCTAAGCTATCTTATTTCAATCACACTGCCTAATTGCGGAGCGTTCCTCCCCGCTTGCGGCCTTCATGAGTGATTTCGCGATAGAACCTAGTTTGGATTCATGCCGATGTTCGACTTTTCGAACGACCGACAAAAACTGAAATAACAAATAGCACAAACAACAACATCGACGTAACCGCCGACAGCAAACAAAACTGGCAAAATGCCTTGATCAAGAAGGCTTGCACATATACGAGCCAGAGCGAAAAGCCCGCCATCAGTGTCACCTGAGCACCGAAAAGCTTCCACATTCTGCTATCGCCGAATGCCGTAAGCACAGCCAGCGAAAAAGCAGTGAAGTAAGCCGCCGCACCGAACGCGGCCAGCGGTATGCCTGCGATCTCAGCCCACTGACTGTTGAGAACCATCTCGCAACCCTCGACCAGGCTACACGGAACCGGCTCCGAGGTAAAATGGTGGACCGTGAGATAGATCGAATCCGCCAGCCCGACGATCGCGACTATAGCCGCGACCGACGGTATCAAAGCACTTCGCCTTTGCGGCCCTTCTTCCTCCAAAACTTCTGGATCCATTTACTTTGCGGCGTTCGTGTTGCCGGCGGTATTTCCCGCCGGGGCGGCTGCCGTATTTGCCGCAGGGGATGCCGAGGTCTTTGCAAGTTCGGCATCGATAATAGCCTTCAGCTTGGGCACTGCCATCTCCGAAAACGGTACGAGCATCCCGTTAATGTAGAGGCTCGGGGTAGAATTCACTCCGATCGCCTTTCCGCGGGCGAGGTCAGCATCGACACGGCCCTTCGCCGCGATACCCATCATGTCGGCCTCCCATTTCGCTACGTCTATACCTATCCTCTCGGCATAACCTTTCCACATCTGCTTATACGATGGAGCAGCGGTCCAGCCCTGCTGGTTCACAAATAAAAGGTTCTGCATGTCCCAGAACTTGCCCTGCAAGCCAGCCGCTTCGGCGGCAACAGCCGCTTCATAAGCTTTGTCGTGGGCCGGGATCGAAAGCGGATAATTTCGGAAAATGAACTTTATGCGTGATCCGTAAAGCGATTTGACCTCGCTCAGGATCGGATTGGCCGCAGCACAACTTCCGCATTGGAAATCAGCGAACTCTTCGAGCGTGACCGTGGCCGCCTGCGATCCGGTCATATTCGGCGGAGTCGCACCCGCCGGAGCGTTGGGCGATATCGTGTTCGTCGGCCTTGGCGTGGTCGCCGTGTTTGCGGTACTCGTGTTTGTGTTTGCGGTCGCCGGAGCCGATCTTTGCGAGCTGAAATACCAGATACCGCCAATGATGGCCCCGATCAGCACCGCTCCGATGATCAGCAACGGCATGTTGCTTTTTGGTTCGGCTTTCTTACTTTTAATTTCTTTTGGCATAAAAACTCTCTATTTTACTGCTCGGATTCTCGTGTTTGTAGGCTGTTCTACTTGTCCGTCGAGGGCTTTATTAACAGCCGCCGCGATGCCATCGGCATCGAGACCGTATTGTGCCAGCAGTTTCTTAGGGTCGCCGTGCGTAACGATCTCGTCCGGAACGCCCATTCTAACAACCTTTATTTTATCGGAAACGCCTTTTTCTTCAAGCAGTTCGAGCACCGCAGATCCAAATCCCGCGGCAAGGTAAGCTTCTTCAACCGTAACGATAAGCTGCGAAGACCGAACCAGGTCGAGGATCAGGTCCTCATCGAACGGCTTGACGAATCTAGCGTTTACTACGGTCACGCTAGTTCCCTGCTTCTCAAGCAGCTTCGCAGCGTCGATGGCAGGATAGACCATTGAGCCATAGGCAATGATCACCGCGTCCGGGCCTTCCCGCAAGATCTCGGCTTTACCTATCTCGATCTTCTTCGGCTCGGCGCTGATATCGACGCCAAAGCCATTACCGCGTGGATAACGGATCGCTGCCGGGCCCGGGTGCTCGATCGCGGTGAGCATCATGTCCCGCATCTCGGCCTCATCCTTGGGCGCCATTAGGACAATGTTGGGATAACCGCGGAGATAAGCTATGTCCAGCAGCCCGTGATGGGTTGGCCCATCAGCACCGACGATGCCGGCACGGTCCATCGCGAGCGTTACATTAAGATCCTGCAGACAAACGTCGTGGATCACCTGGTCAAAAGCTCGCTGCAAAAAGGTCGAGTAGATGGCGGCTACGGGCTTCAGGCCTTCGCACGCCATGCCGGCACAAAACGTTATCGCGTGCTGTTCAGCAATACCGACATCATATGAGCGTTCCGGGAACTTTTCGAGCACCTTATCGACGCCGGTCCCATCAGGCATTGCGGCAGTGAGGGCGACGATCGAGTCGTCCTTAGCCATCAATTCGCACATCGTATCGCCGAAGACCTGGGTGTAGGTCGGAGCGTTCGCCTTGCTCGAACGGTACGGAAGTCCGGTTTTTGGATCGAAGGGCCCCGTTGCATGGTAGGCGTAATAACTTTTTTCGGGGTTTGGAAATCCTTTTCCCTTAGTAGTCAAAGCATGTACGATCACAGGCCCATCATCTATCTTCTTAGCTTCTTCGAGGGCACGGACCAACATCGCAACGTCGTGACCATCAACGTAGCCGATGTACTTAAAACCAAGCTCATTGACGAGAGCTCCCGGCAGGACCGCGGCCGCGATCGCATCCTTAAAGGACTTCGCCGCTCGTCGAAGCGAGCTGCCTATGCCCGGAACGCTGCCCAATGCATCGCCGATCTCTTCCTTTATGTGCTGGTAGCTCTGTGCTTCCTTGATCCGGTTTAGATATCCGCTAAGGCTGCCGACCGCAGGAGCGATAGACATGCCGTTGTCATTGAGCAGGACAATGAGACGGGATTTCAGGTGGCCGGCCTGATTAATGCCTTCCATCGCCATTCCACCCGCGAGCGAAGAATCGCCGATCATTGCACAAACATGAAAATCTTCTTTCTTAGTATCCCTCGCGACAGCCATCCCGAGAGCGGCAGAGATCGAGGTCGAAGCATGTCCCGCACCGAACGTGTCGTATTCCGACTCATCACGCTTGAGAAAGCCGCTCAAACCGCCGTCCTGTTTGATCGTATGAAGTTCATCACGCCGCCCGGTAAGGATCTTGTGAGCGTACGCCTGATGCCCCACATCCCAAACGAGCCTGTCTTTAGGCGTGTCGAAGACATAGTGCATCGCCACCGCGAGCTCGACCGCGCCGAGACTCGCTCCCGTGTGGCCGCCTATTCGCGAGCATGTATCGATTATGAACTGTCTGACCTCGTCAGCAACTTCCTGCAGGTCTTCAACCTTGAGTTGACGCAGATCAGCAGGTGAATTTATTTCAGATAAAAATCTCATCCGGAAACTCTAACAATTACCATTAAATGTCGCATTTTCACGCAGTAAAAGGCAAATCGACAACTGTCGAAGAGGCTTTACATTTCTTTACCGATTACCACGAAAAAAACCTCAACCAAAAGGTCTCCGCTATCGTCTTAGTAGGGACAAGCGAAAGCTTCGAATAAAATTTAGAGGTAAAATTCAAATGGCACTTAAATCAAAAACACTTTCTTTCTTATCATTAATGTTTGGCGTAGCGTTGCTTTCGTCGGCCGCCATCGCTCAGGAGACGACAACGGTCATTCCATCGCCTGAAAAAGCCGAGAAGTCATACAAGCGCGACAAAATGGCTCGCAAAGGTTTTGGCGGCCGTCACCACGGCAAACGCGGTGGATTTGGCCTTCGCGGTATCGAACTGACCGAAGCTCAGAAAGCTCAGATCAAGTCGATCCGTGAAGCAAACCGACCCGACCAGACCGCGATCACCGAGATGAAAGCCATTCGGGACGCTCGCAAAGCCGGCCAGGAACTGACCGCTGACCAGAAAGCCCGCATGCAGGCCATGCGTGAGCAGGCTGGCACGAAAGGCAAAGCTGTTCGCGAACAGATCCTTGCGGTGCTAACCCCCGAACAGCGAGCTCAGCTTGACGCCCGCCGGACGGAAATGAAGGAACGCTTCAAGAACCGCCGACATGACGGCCCAAAGCGTAAAGCACCTAGTTCGGTCGAAAAACCGTCGACCCTTTAGTTTTCAACTTCCGTTTTCTTTAGAAAAAAGGCGTGAGGCAAATGCTTCACGCCTTTTCTATGTGTCAAAGTAACTTCCCCGGCCTTATTGACCGGTCCTTAGATCAAATGTCGTCGTCTTCGTCGTCAAGTTCGATCTTCATCGCCTCATCGATATCGAAGACCTCTTCGGCCTCGACCTCATCAACCTCAAGATCGAGATCCTCGTCCACGTCATCGACAAATCCGTCGTTTACAACATCCGCGAGTGCTGCGGGCAACGGCAGATCGATGCCGCCGCGGATGTAGTCACCCATTTCGTCGAATTCGTCCTCCTGCTTGCGATTCTCAGTAGCATCGTAAGCAACCTTGACGTTGCGGTAGTATTTCATACCGGTTCCGGCAGGAATGAGACGTCCCATGATGACGTTTTCCTTGAGGCCGCGAAGATAATCAATGCGACCCGAAATGGCCGCCTCGGTAAGGACGCGTGTCGTCTCCTGGAAGCTGGCTGCCGAGATGAACGAGTCGGTCGAAAGCGAGGCTTTCGTGATACCGAGCAAGAGAGGTTCACCGACCGCTGTCTGGCCGCCCTCCTCACGAACACGAGCATTCTCATCCTCGTAGCGGAAGCGATCGACCTGTTCTTCGAGCAGGAATTCCGTGTCGCCAACCTCTTTGATCTTGACCCATCTAAGCATCTGGCGAACGATCACCTCGATATGCTTATCGTTGATGTTCACACCCTGCAGGCGGTAAACTTCCTGGATCTCATTCACAATGTAATTCTGCAAGGCTCCCGTACCGAGAACACGAAGAATGTCATGCGGGTTGAGTGGTCCGTCCATGAGAGGTTCGCCCGAACGGACGCGATCTTCTTCCTGCACGTTGATGTGAGTACCACGCGGGATGTCGTATTCGCGTTCGCTGCCGTCGTCTCCGGTGATGATAAGTTTACGTTTACCCTTCGAGATCGGGCCGAACCTGACCACACCGTTGATCTCAGACATGATCGCCGTCTCGCCCGGCCGGCGTGCCTCGAAAAGCTCGACGACACGCGGCAGACCGCCGACGATATCCTTTGTCTTGGTCGTTTCACGCGGGATCTTCGCGATGATATCACCCGCCTTCACTTCGTCACCATCTTCGACGATAAGGTTAGCCCGGATCGGCATCTGATAGGTCTTTTGGACCTTATTTCCGCTTCGGATCTCTAGTCGCGGCTGGTTCTTCTCGTCAGAATCCTTCACCACGAGACGTTTCTGGCCGGTGACCTTATCGATCTCTTCTTCGACCGTCTTGCCTTCCTTGAGATCCTGATACTTAATGGTTCCGGATTCCTCGGTAAGGATGGCGAACGTGAACGGATCCCACGTAACCAAAACGTCGTCTTCCTTTACCTTCTGGCCGTCCTTGACGTGGATCTGGGCTCCGTAAACGATCTTGTAATGGGCAACCTCGCGGCCACGCTCATCGACAAGAGCGATCTCAGATTGTCGTCTCAACGAAACAAATTCGCCGCCACGGTTCTTGATGACCTTCATGTCCGGCCCGAACTTCACGGTGCCGTCCATTGCCGCGACGTGTTTCGTCTCCTGTTCGAGACGTGCCGTACCGCCGACGTGGAACGTTCTCATCGTCAGCTGCGTTCCGGGCTCACCGATCGACTGTGCGGCGATAACGCCGACTGCTTCGCCGATCTCGACCGTGTTGCCGGTTGCGAGGTTTCGACCGTAGCATTTTACGCAGATGCCGCGACGTGTTTCGCACGTCAGGGCTGAACGAATGCGGACCTTCTGCAGGCCCGAAAGCTGTACCTGAGCACCGAGATCTTCGTCGATCTCCTGGTTTGCTTCGACGAGCACGTTTCCGTCCACCGGATCGATAATGTCATCGAGCGATGTACAGCCGACGATGCGGTCGCGTAATGACTCAACCTCTTCACCGTTTCGGATGATGGCCTCGGCCCAGACGCCGCGAAGCGTACCGCAATCCTGTTCGGACACGATCACGTCCTGAGCGACGTCGACCAAGCGGCGAGTCAGATACCCCGAGTCAGCCGTTTTCAATGCCGTATCGGCGAGACCCTTACGGGCACCGTGCGTCGAGATGAAGTACTGCAGAACGTCCAAACCTTCGCGGAAGTTAGCAAGGATCGGGTTTTCGATGATCTCGCCCGATGGCTTGGCCATCAGGCCTCGCATACCGGCGAGCTGACGGATCTGAGCTTCGGAACCTCGGGCACCGGAATCGGCCATGACGAGGATCGGATTGAGCTCTTTGCGTTCCTTTTCGCGTTTGTTCATCGCCGCGAACATTTCCTTCGCGACGTGATCGGTCACGTCCGACCAAATTGCGGTCACCTTATTGGTACGCTCAAGGTCGGTCATGGTCGCTTCCTGATACTGAAGGCGAAGCTTTTCTACTTCCTTCTGTGCCTTTTCGATGATGCCCTTCTTCGACGCCGGCGTAACCATGTCGTCAATACCGATTGACACGCCCGCCTTGGTCGCGTAAAGGAAGCCCATTGACTTGAGGTCGTCGAGAAGAGCAACCGTGTGCTCATGGCCGAGCCGGAGGTGACAGAATGTCACGAGCGATTGCAGGCCTTTCTTCTTGAAGACGCCATTTACATACGGCAATCCGTCACGCGTAAGGCGTTCGTTAAAGATCGCTCGGCCGACGGTCGTATCGAGTATAAGGTCGACATTTTCACGAACCGTCGCCCGCATCACGTCCTGCGGACTGTGCTCGAGGGTGAGGTCAACGAGGTCGCCTCTCCATCGGAGTTTGATCTTCGTTTGAGTCTCGACAGCACCTGCGTCGAGTGCAAGCAAGACCTCTTCGATCGAGCCGAACACCTTACCGTCGCCCTTCATCTCATCACGGGCGAGTGTCAGGTAATAACATCCGAGGACGATATCCTGCGAAGGAACCGCGATCGGCTGGCCCGATGCCGGCGAAAGAAGGTTGTTCGACGCAAGCATCAAAACGCTTGCTTCGATCTGAGCCTCTGCCGACAGCGGAATGTGAACAGCCATCTGGTCACCGTCGAAGTCGGCGTTGAAAGCCGAACAGACGAGCGGGTGAATTTTAATAGCCTTACCTTCGACCAAAACTGGCTCAAAAGCCTGGATACCGAGACGGTGAAGCGTCGGAGCACGGTTCAGAAGGACCGGATGCTCGCGAATGACCTCTTCGAGAATGTCCCAGACGATCGGCTCCTGACGTTCGACCATTTCGCGGGCCTGTTTGATGGTCGCAGCGTGCTGATCTTTTTCTAACTTGTTGTAGATAAATGGCTTAAACAGCTCAAGGGCCATCTTCTTCGGCAATCCGCACTGGTGAAGCTTTAACTCGGGGCCGACAACGATTACCGAACGTCCCGAGTAATCAACACGCTTACCGAGCAGATTCTGACGGAAACGTCCCTGTTTACCCTTAAGTGTGCCCGAAAGCGATTTGAGCGGGCGATTGTTCGCACCACGCAGCACGCGGCCGCGGCGTCCGTTGTCGAATAACGCATCGACTGCTTCCTGCAGCATTCGTTTTTCATTACGAACGATAACTTCAGGAGCTCGAAGTTCGATGAGCTTCTTCAGACGGTTGTTACGGTTGATAACCCGGCGGTACAGATCGTTAAGATCCGAAGTCGCAAAGCGTCCGCCGTCGAGGGGCACGAGTGGGCGAAGCTCCGGTGGAATGACTGGAATGACGTCCAGGATCATCCACTGCGGGTTGTTACCCGAACGAAGGAACGAGTTCGAAACCTTCAAGCGCTTGGAATACTTCAGCTTTTTCTGCTGCGACGTTTCCTCACGCATCTTTATGCGGAGTTCGTCGACGAGTTCGGCTACGTTGATCTGAGCAAGCAGATCTTTGATCGCCTCGGCTCCCATCTTCGCGATGAACTGGTTTGGATAATCACGGGTCAGTTCGCGAAACCGCTCGTCGGAAAGCAGATCCTTCTGCTTGAGGTCAGGCACGTCACCTTCGTCAACAACGATGTAAGTTTCGAAATAGAGGATCTTCTCGAGATCACGCAGCGTGATATCGAGCAAGTGGCCAATTCGGCTCGGAAGGCCCTTAAAGAACCAGACGTGCGAACACGGCGATGCAAGATTGATGTGGCCGAGGCGTTCGCGGCGAACCTTGGACTGCGTGACTTCTACGCCGCATTTGTCGCATATAACGCCGCGGTGCTTCATTCGCTTGTACTTACCGCACAAGCACTCCCAGTCCGAAACGGGCCCGAAGATGCGTGCACAAAATAAGCCGTCTCGTTCAGGTTTGAACGTTCGATAGTTGATCGTCTCCGGCTTTGTGACCTCACCATGCGACCACGAATGGATCTTTTCCGGTGAGGCGAGACTGATGCGGATCGCTTCGTAATTTGTCGTCAGCTGCGTTTTGTTTTCGTTATTAAATCGAAACATATATCTCCAATAAAGTTGGCAGAGTTACAGTGTTACGAAGTTGCGAAGTTTTAACTCTGAAACTTCGCAACTCTCCGAAACTCCGGAACTAATCTACTCCCACCAGTGCATCGACCCCTGCGACAACCTCTTCCGGATCGATGTCTTCTTCCTGAATTAGCTCAACATCGAGACAGAGCGATTGAAGCTCGCGGACCAGAACGTTGAACGACTCCGGAATGCCCGGTTCGAAGTTCGAAACGCCCTTGACGATCGTTTCATAGATCTTCGAACGGCCGGCGACGTCGTCGGATTTGCATGTGAGCAATTCCTGCAGGATATGTGCCGCACCGTATGCTTCGAGTGCCCAGACTTCCATCTCTCCGAAACGCTGGCCGCCGAACTGAGCTTTACCGCCCAACGGCTGCTGCGTGATGAGCGAGTATGGCCCGATCGAGCGAGCGTGGATCTTATCGTCCACAAGGTGCGATAGTTTGAGCATATAGATGTAACCAACGGTCACCTTCTGCTCGAACTGTTCGCCTGTCAGTCCGTCATAAAGTCGAGTTTTACCCGAGGGGCCGACCGATGGGGGCAGACCAAGTTCGTCGAACTTGGCGTTTGCCTGGCCAATATACTCTTTGATCTCGACCTCGCTGGCCCCGTCGAAAACGGGTGTCGCAAAGTGAAGCCCGAGAACCTTACCCGCCCAGCCGAGGTGCGTTTCGAGTATCTGTCCGACGTTCATACGCGAAGGCACGCCGAGCGGATTGAGCACGATCTCGACCGGAGTTCCATCCGGCAGGTACGGCATATCTTCCTCAGGAAGAATACGGGCGATAACGCCCTTGTTACCGTGACGTCCGGCCATCTTGTCACCGACGCTGAGCTTACGCTTCATCGCGACAAAGACCTTGACCATCTTGATCACGCCCGGAGGCAATTCGTCGCCCTGCTTTAGCTTGGTGATCTTTTCGTCGTAGATATCACGAAGAATGTTTATCTGGCGTTCGGTACGCTGTTCATATTCCTTGACCTCGCCCGAAATATCGATCGAACCAGCGGCAACTTCCGCCTTGCGAAGGAACTTGGTGTCGATCTCCTTAAGGATCTCGCGGGTCAGCGTTTCGCCCTTCTTAATAAGGACGTCTTTACCGTCCACGAGATCTTTCGTCAGCTTGCGGCCGTCGAAAAGCTCATAGATACGCTCGTCACGCTGCTCTTGAAGAATTCGGATCTCGTCCTCAAGATCGCGGTGGAAGCTTTCTTCTTCCATTCCTTCGATATCGAGTGAACGTTCGTCCTTGTCTTGGCCCTTACGCGTAAATATCTGGACGTCGACGACGGTTCCGTCAATTCCCGGAGGCGAAGTAAGCGACGCATCTTTAACGTCACCAGCCTTTTCACCGAAGATAGCCCGGAGAAGTTTCTCTTCCGCGGTTAACTGCGTTTCGCCCTTCGGCGTGACTTTACCAACCAAAACCGAACCCGGCTTGACCTGAGCTCCGATGCGAATGATACCGCTTTCGTCGAGATCGCGGAGCATGTTCTCGCCGATGTTCGGGATGTCACGCGTGATCTCCTCGGGACCTAGCTTTGTATCGCGAGCCTCGATCTCGAGTTCCTCGATGTGGATCGATGTGTAGTAATCGTCCTTGACCAGCTTTTCGGACACCAAAATGGCGTCCTCAAAGTTATATCCACGCCAAGGCATGAACGCGACCAGAACGTTTCGCCCTAGGGCGAGTTCTCCGCGATCGGTACATGGGCCATCGGCGATGACCATTCCTTTCTTGACGCGTTCGCCGACTTCGACGATCGGCCGCTGGTTGATACAGGTGTTCTGGTTAGAACGCTTGAATTTAACGAGCGAATAGATATCCGCCGTCACCTCACGAGAGATCGTACCGTCGACCTGATGATCAGCTTTGACGATGATGCGTTCGCTATCAACAAAATCAACGATGCCGTCGCGTTTCGCAATGACAACCGCACCCGAGTCGCGGGCGGCGATCTTCTCCATACCGGTTCCAACATATGGCGAATCGGCACGAAGCAGCGGCACAGACTGACGTTGCATGTTCGAACCCATAAGAGCTCGGTTAGCATCATCGTTTTCGAGGAACGGGATCAGCGACGCCGCAACCGAAACGAGCTGTTTCGGCGAAACGTCCATGTACTCGATCTCCATACGGTCGGCGGTGATGAATTCACCCTTCTGCCGGGCCGCGTTTCGCTCGTTAACAAAATTACCGTTGGCATCAAGCTCGATGTTTGCCTGACCGATGATGTAGCGATCCTCTTCCCAAGCGGTGAGGTAGAATGGCCACGGCTCGAAAACAGCTGACTGCTGGCCTGCCTTGAGCTTCTTATTTGCTGCTTCTACATCCTCGAGCGGCACGTGATCGTTTGGCTTGAAGGGTGTGTCGCCGCCGTTTTGAACCCTCACGTACTCGACCACACGGCCCTCGGTCACACGTCGATACGGTGATTCGATAAAGCCGAATTCGTTGATACGAGCAAAGCACGAAAGCGACGAGATCAGGCCGATGTTCGGGCCTTCAGGCGTCTCGATCGGACAGATGCGGCCATAGTGGGTCGGGTGAACGTCGCGAACTTCGAATCCGGCACGTTCACGCGAAAGACCACCTGGCCCGAGCGCCGACAGGCGGCGTTTGTGCGTGATCTCAGACAGCGGATTCGTCTGGTCCATGAACTGCGAAAGCTGCGACGAACCGAAGAACTCACGAACAGCTGCCGTGACCGGCTTAGCGTTCACGAGATCTCGCGGCATCGTGGTGAACATGTCCTGTTGAATGGACATCTTCTCCTTGATCGCACGCTCCATTCGTTCGAGGCCGATGCGGAACTGATTTTCGAGCAGCTCACCAACAGCACGAACACGGCGGTTGCCGAGGTGATCGATATCGTCCTGGCTGTAGTGCTCACTGTCGCGCTTCATCTTGAGCAAGTAGTTGACGACCTCAATAAAGTCGCCAGCCTGAAGCAGCGGGTCGGTGATGCGGTCCTTTTCAGGACGGCCCATCTTGATGTTGAACTTCAAACGGCCGACGCGTGAAAGGTCAAAGCGGCGCGTGTCGAAGAACATTCCCTCGAGCAAACGATAAGCGGTCGGCACGGTCGGCGGATCGCCCGGACGCATCTTGCGGTAAATTTCCAGCAACGCGTCAACTGGCTTCGAGATAGGATCTTTTCTGATCGTCGCCGAGATGATCTCACCGATGATGTCGCGTTTCGGGAAGAATACCGTCAGTCCCGACACGCCTTCCTCTATGATTTGCTGGAGTTTGCCGGCAACAATCTCGGTATTTGCTTCAACGATAACCTCACCGGTTTCGGTATTAACAACATCATCGAGAGCGTAAACGCCTTCGAAATCTGCCGATGCCACCTCGACACGGGTTTTACCCATGCGGCGAAGATCGGCCAAAGCTGACTTTGTCACCTTCTTACCCTTTCGGGTGACATCTTCTTTCTTGTCCTTAATGTCTTCCTCGGCACGCATGCCGACGAGGTGCGTCTCGCCTTCGGGCTTGACGTCAATGTAAAGCTTGCCCTTTTCGATCGTGACGTTATCGGTCACATAGAACAGCTTGAGAATGCTCGCGTTCGAGTATTCCGCGTTCTTAACGACCTCTTCGAGAATGCTGTCCGAGACCGTTTTCATATCGATCTGCGGATTGAGCCACAGGCCGAGTGCACGGAGGAAAACTGTCGCAACGATCTTTCGCTTGCCGAGGCGGGCGTGGAGAATTCCCTTCGCGTCGTACTCAAACTCGACCCACGAACCGCGGTACGGGATGATCTTTGCGAGATACTCATCGCGATCGCCCTTAAAGAAAACGCCCGGCGAACGGTGCAGCTGCGATACGATCACGCGCTCCGTTCCATTGATGATGAACGTACCGTTGTCGGTCATCAGCGGGATCTCGCCGAAGAAAACGTCCTCTTCCTTAATGTCACGGATCGTCGAAACGCCGGTGTCCGGATCCTTGTCGTAAACCGTTAGGCGGATCTTGACCTTGAGCGGGACGCTGTACGACATGCCGCGTTCCTGACATTCCTGCTGATCATGCTTGTGCTTGAGGCCAACCGGTTCACCGCAGTTGTTGCAAAGATTTGGGCGGACGGCGTTGAACGTGCCGCAATTATTACAAAGCACTTCGGCCGGGTTGAACGGATCGACCTTGATCTTAGCCGAGCAGTTTTTACAGTTTGCACGGAGATGTTCGAGCCCTTCGAGATTGCCGCATTTACACTGCCAGTTTCCGATCTGATACTCGACGTATTCGAGCATCGCCGTCTCGCGAAAATCCGATACGGGAAAGATCGACGCAAAAACCGACTGCAAACCGACGTAATCGCGTTCCTCGGGAATAAGGTCCATCTGAAGAAAGCGATTGTATGATTCGCGCTGGACCTCGATCAGATTCGGGATCTGAGCCGACGTGTAAATTTTCGAAAAATCCACACGCTGGGGAGACTGGCTGGTGCGTCGCCCAAGTCCCGTTGAACTGCTTTGTAGAGGATTGTTGATCATATTATTAAAATTGCGGGCTATATAAAAACCTGTTGATTTTTGCGAAACTTGCTGGTACGATGCACTCGTAGCAAGGTTTTCGCGGTAATCCTTTCAAATAGAGACGGCAAATGCGGCCCTAGGTAAAGCTTACCCAGACCGCTTTCGAGCAGTTACTGCTACTATATCCGTGTTCCGAGCGTGCCAAAAAGGGACACCAACTCTCCAATTTTGCGGCCTTAAAACCGCGTCTAAAACCAGCGGGACCCACCGCTTTCACGGTAAATTCCTTAAAAAGGCCATCGGCCGAATTCGCAAAACCAAGAAAATAAGTTGGTGCTGCGAACAGAGTAGCTTATCAGCCATTGGCCAAAAAAGCAATAATTATTTTCGACCGCGCTTCGTGGTAAAAGGTTGGTCGAAACCGCATATTGCGTTTCCGACCAACCATTTCCATCAAAAACGATCGGCTATTTAAGCTCGACAGTCGCACCCGCGTCCTTGAGCTTGACAGCGATCTCATCAGCTTCTGCCTTCGAAACGCCTTCTTTGAGGGCTTTCGGAGCAGCATCGACAAGATCCTTAGCTTCCTTGAGGCCGAGGCCTGCAACGATCTCGCGAACGACTTTGATGACTGCGATCTTGTTGCCGCCGGCCGAGGTGAGAATGACATCAAATGAATCTTTCTCTTCTGCTGCCGGAGCGTCGCCGCCTGCCGGAGCCGCCATCATCATTGGAGCCGCTGCCGCTGCTGCGGAAACGCCGAACACTTCTTCGAGTTCTTTGACCAATTCCGACGCTTCGAGAAGCGTCATGCCTTTCAAAAATTCAACTACGTCTGCTTTAGTGGTTGCCATGATTATTTATCTATCTCCTATTTAGGGTTCTTAATAACTTGTCCGTCGTTGGTTGTTCATTGATCGCTGCACTACTCCCAGCAACGAAAAACAAGCCACGAACTACGAACGTTTGTCTTTGCCGCTTAGAACCCAGGGACAAATTCGAAACGGGTTGCATCACCTTTTCGTTTCTGTCCGAAGCCGACTGTGACCTGACAAATCACGCGGCCCGTTTTTCCTTGAGTACGGCTTCCGGCGAGGTATTTCACCCACCTATCTCAAATTTGAAATTATAAATTTCAAATCCTTTTTGCTCGCGATCACCAGCTAAGTGCCGGTTCGGCACGAGCATAAACCTATGCAGCAGGTTCTTCTTCCGAAGTTTCTTCCGCTGGAGCTTCGGTTTCGGCCGCCGGCTCTTCTGCCGGAGCTTCTTCCGCTGCGACTGCAGCCTGTTCGCCCTCGGGCGAACCTGGATCCTGGTCATTTTCTCGTGACTCTTGAGCCTCTTCAGCCTGCTCTACCGGGGCTTGGGCCGCCTCGCCATCTGACTCAACCGCGACCGCGGGCGAAGTTTCCTCAACTGGAGCCGCTTCTTGAACCGCAGGCGTACCAGCTGAACGCCCTTCCTGTTCGCCGATCTGCTTGATCACGACAGCCAGATCACGCGGAACCGCGTTGATGACGGTAACGATACGTTGCGCCTGTGCATTGAGCACGAAAAGGAGTTTCGAAATAAGCTCTTCCTTCGAAGGCAGATTCGCGATCGTCGTAAGCTGTTCGAGATTGACAAGCTTGCCATCGACAACACCCGTCTTAAAGGTGTAGATCTTGTCATTCTCCTTCATGAACTTCGAAACGGCCTTCGACAGAACGACCGGATCGCCGTCGGTCCACGCAATTGCCGTGACGCCTTTCAAAGATTCCGTAGCATCTTCGAACTGCGTTCCTTTGACCGCAATACGTGCCAACGTGTTCTTTACGACCTGATATTTCGCCCCTGCTTCACGAAGCTGACTTCGAAACTCCTGATCCTTGGTAACCGTCACGCCGTTAAAACTAACGACCATTGCCGACGTCGAGTTCTGCAGCGATTCGGTAAGGATGGCCAGATCTTTTGCTTTTGTTTCTCTTGATTTCATTTTACCTCCTGCTCCCCTCCTTGCGAAGGAGGGGTGTCAGCCGCTTTGGGCTGACGGGGTGGTTCTTTTCGCCACCCGGAAAACCCCGGACGCTATCGCTTCCGGTTCTGACTCCTCACTTAAACGTACGCCAGCTCATCGAGCAAAACGCCCGGGCTCATCGTCGCTGCTACATTGATCTTTTTCAGATAACGGCCCTTCGCGGTCGTCGGCTTTGCCTTGATGACGGCGCCGATAAGAACGCGAGTGTTTTCCTCGAGCTTCGCCGAGTCAAACGAGATCTTGCCAACCGGCGAATGGATAACTCCAGTCTTATCAACACGATACTCGACCTTACCTGCTTTAGTTTCCTGGATCGCGGTTGCGACATCCATGGTCACCGTTCCGGTCTTTGGGTTAGGCATCAGGCCGCGTGGGCCGAGGACCTTACCGAGCTGTCCGACCTTGCCCATCATGTCCGGTGTCGCGATCAAAGCGTCGAAGTCGAGCCAGCCGCCTTTGATGCGTTCGAGTATCTCGTCGCCACCGGCTTCGTCCGCACCGGCTTCCTGGGCCTCGCGGATCTTGTCGCCCTGGGCAATGACAACGACCTTTTTGGTCGCACCGCCAAGCCCGTGCGGAAGCACAATGGTGCCTCGAACGAGCTGATCCGCTTTACGCGGGTCAACGCCGAGCCACATCGTCAGTTCTACTGTTTCGTCGAATTTTGCGAAGGCGATCTCTTTCAGTTTCGTGATCGCTTCGTCAAGGGTGTGTTTCTTGCCCGCCTCGACTTTCTCGAGTGCGGCAAGGTATTTCTTGCCTCTTTTCATTTTACCTCCAGGTAGTAACGAACGCGTGAGCGTTCTCCCAAGGAGAAAGTCGGAAGGTTAAAGGCAAAAACTTTTTCTGCCTCTTTCCTTTCGCCTTTTGCCTTATCCTTCTATTGTAAGTCCCATCGATCTAGCCGTTCCCTCGATCGTACGCATTGCTGCTTCGACGTTCGACGTGTTTAGATCAACCATTTTCAGTCTGGCGATCTCCTCGATCTTTGCTTTCGATATCGAGCCGACCTTTTCTTTGTTTGCCTTGCCAGAACCCTTTGCAATACCCGAAGCCTTTCTCAAAAGGTCGGCTGCGGGCGGTGTTTTTGTTTCAAATGTAAACGAGCGATCGGCGTACACGGTGATCACGACCGGGATCTTCATATCCGGATCGTCATTCTGCGTCTTGGCGTTGAACGCCTTGCAGAATTCCATAATGTTAACGCCGTGCTGACCCAAAGCAGGCCCGATCGGCGGAGCAGGATTAGCCTTACCCGCCGGGATCTGCAATTTAATGTAACCTTCTATCTTCTTTGCCATGTTCTTTCGATTAACGATCCCAAAATCTCAGGGAATGTCCTCTTCTATTCTTCTTCCGCAAAAGTAACCTTTTCAACCTCAAGGAAGCTTAGTTCGTAAGGCGTCGAGCGGCCGAAGATCGTGATCGAGACCTTAAGGGTCGATTTATCTTCGTTTACTTCCTCGACCTTACCTGTAAAGCTCGCAAATGGCCCCGACTTGATTCGGACGACCTCGCCGACATCGTAAGTAAACTTCGGCTTCGGCTTCTCGGTCGCGACCTCGATATTGTTAATGATCTGGTCGACCTCAGCCTGCGTTAGCGGCGTTGGCTGCTTTCCGCCAAGAAAACCAGTCACCTTCGGCGTCGATTTGATCGCGTGAAAAACGTTATCCGGGATCTTACCCTTCTCGTCACAATCGACCTCAACAAGTACGTATCCGGGATAGAACATCCGCTCCGAAACATACTCCTTATTGCCGCGCATTTCGACGACTTTTTCCTTCGGCAGCAACACTTCGGTGATCTGGTCGGCAAGCTCCATATCGCGGATGCGTGCACCAAGACTCTCGACCACCTTATTCTCGTGTCCCGAATAGGTGTGGATAAAATACCACTGCTTCATCGTGAAATTCCTTAAACTCCGGCGATCTGATTGATCACCCAGGTCAATCCCTGAATGACGTACACCCAGCCCTGATCGATCAAGAACAAGTAAGCGGCGAAAAAGAATACGTTCAAGATCACGATGATCGTCGTATTCTTCACGTCCTCCGATGAAGGAAACGTGGTCTTATCGAGCTCGGCACGTGTCTTCTGAACAAATTCGCCGATACCCTCTTTCTGTTTTCCTTCAATTGCTGCTTCTGACACCGTTCTTTCTCCTAAAAATCAATTATATGGCAGGGGTAGCAGGACTCGAACCCGCACCTAAGGTTTTGGAGACCTCCATGCTAACCATTGACACCATACCCCTGTGAATAGTGAACAGTTAACAGTGAATAGTAAAAGCTCTGGAACTGTTCACTATTCACTATTCGTTGTCCACTTACTTGTTCTCTCTGTGCAGCCGGTGGCAGCGGCAGCGACGGCAGAACTTGTTGAACTCAAGCCTTCCGGGCGTGTTCTTCTTGTTCTTCGTTGTTACGTAGTTCCGCTCTTTGCACTCAGTGCACTGCAAAATAATATTGTCTCTCGAGCCTTTAGCCATTTTTACCTCAGTGGTCGGTGGTCGGTGGCCAGCAGCAAGCAATCATTCTGACTACTGGCTGCTGACCACTGGCTACCAATCTTACAAAACTACTTCTGAAACCGTTCCGGCTCCAACTGTTCTGCCGCCTTCGCGGATCGCGAAGCGGAGTCCTTTTTCCATTGCGATCGGGGCGATC
>LNEI01000015.1 GCA_001464455.1 Acidobacteria bacterium Ga0077534 | reverse complement strand
AATCTGATTTGTCAAAGAACTCGCTCAAACCAAAGCCTTTCTCAAAGGGCCCCTACGAGTGCGCCTTGACTCCACCGCCGTCTTTAGAGATGGCTATTTTCTTCGGCCGCTTTGCGGCCGTTAGCTGAGAGAAATGGCACGTTAATGTCGGAAAGAATCAAGAATGCTACTTAACCTATTGCGTCGCGGACGCATCTGAAACCGAGGTTGTTGAGGCCCGAATCGGGCGTGGCGCGGCTTCGTCCGGCTACGCGATAGTTTGAACAGAAGTTTTCGGCACATAAAAACGATCCGCCGCGGATCACGCGTTCTTGGCCCGATTCCGGGCCTTTTGGATCTCGTTTCTCGGTCCGTTTTTGATATGTATCGTCAGCGTAATTGTCGGCGCACCATTCCCAGACATTTCCGGTGAGGTCGTAAACTCCAAAACCGTTCGCCGGAAAGCTTTTGACAGGTGCGCGGGTCAGAAATCCGTCTTCGAGCAGGTTTCTCGTCGGGAATGTTCCTTGCCACCAGTTTGCGAGCGGTTTTCCGCCCGGTTTTAGTTCGTCGCCCCACGCATACTCTTTTCCGACGAGCCCGCCGCGGGCCGCAAATTCAAATTCGGCCTCGGTAGGAAGCCGCTTTCCAGCCCATTTCGCATATTCGTTGGCGTCGTTCCACGAAACCTGACAAACAGGCTCATTTGGCTTTGCCTCAGACTTTCCGCCCTCGGGAAAACGCCAATTTGCCCCGTCGACACGTGTCCACTCGCCTGTCTCGAAGTCAAAAACACCTGACCAGCCAAATTTTTCGGCTTCAGTCCTGTATCCGGTCGCCTCGACGAACTTTGCAAACTCGGCGACCGTCACTTCGTGCTCGTCGATGAAGAATGGCGACAATTCCACCGTGTGGACCGGACCTTCGAAGGGCATTCCGTCACTCGTACCCATCTCGAACTTTCCGCCCTTTAGATAGATCATTCCTTCCGGTGCCGCGATATTCGGTTCAGCCGTGCCGCAGCCGGAAAAAGCTATAATACTCAGCAAAAACGTGAGCGATAGCGGAAAAATTTGTCGAAAAATTCTCATTGCTGAAGAAAATAGAGTATCATTATTTAACCGCAGTTAACCGTTTACCAACAATAAAGGAAGTCGAAAAGGCTATGAGTAATATTTACCGCCGTTTCTTTGTGACCGTTGTTCTCGCTTCGCTCCTGCCGGCCGCGTCTTTGCCCGTCAGGTCGCAGACGAAAGCCAAAAAGCCGAAATACAACGTGCTTTTTATCTCCGCCGATGATCTGCGTCCTGAACTTGGAGCCTACGGCGTCAAGGACATAAAAACGCCGAACATCGACAAGATCGCCGCTCGCGGCACGCGTTTCGACCGTGCCTATGCTCAATTTCCGGTCTGCAATCCTTCGCGTGCATCGCTCTTGACGGGGAAATATCCGACCCAAAACGGCGTGATGAACAACAACGACTATTTCCGCCGCAAATTTCCCGACATTGTCACCCTGCCGCAATATTTTAAGAATAACGGCTACATAACGCTCCGCAGCGGAAAGATATTTCACGGCGGCATTGACGATCAGGTTTCCTGGACGGAAGGAGGTGAACCCACCGATCCGAACATTACGGAGCGCGGAAACCCGAATTTTCGTCCTGCCCAGGCATCGCAATCCGACCCTGCATTTCCTTCCTCTGCCCCGCGAACTGCCGGAGATAACCGGTCCGATCGCATTGTCGTCCTCGAAGGCGACGGCGAAGATCACGGCGACTATCGTGCAACCACGCGGGCGATAGATATGATGGAAAAACATAAGGACAAGCCGTTTTTCCTCGCCCTCGGCCTAGTAAAGCCTCATTCGCCGCCGACGGCCCCGCGAAAGTTCTTTGACCTTTATGACGTGAACAAGATCCCGCTTCCGGTTGATTTTGGGGCCACACCAAAGGCTCTGCCAGATGCTCCGGCGATATCGATCTCGCCGCGAAACTCAGATATCTTCATCGGCCGCGAATCTCCGCCTGATCTTTCACGCGAAATGAAGCGTGCGTATTGGGCGTCAACCAGTTTTATGGATGCCCAGGTCGGCCGCGTCTTGGAAGCTCTCGAAAAGAACGGGCTGAAAGATAACACCATCGTCGTCTTCTGGGGCGACCACGGTTATCACCTCGGAGAGAAAGGTAAGTGGTCCAAGGCTTACTCGCTATATGAGATAGGCCTGAAAGTTCCGCTGATAATCGCCGTACCAAAAGGTAAAGCAAACTCGACGAAACGCGTGGTCGAGCTTGTGGACCTTTATCCTACGCTTGCCGAAATGTGCGGCCTGCCAAAACCGGATAAAGTCTCGGGCGACAGTTTTGCAAAGCTTGTCAAAGATCCAAAGGGGGCGTTCGATCGCCCGGCGTTTGCGATCGTCGAGATCCGCGGCATCACCGGCCGCTCCGTCCGCACCGCCAAATGGCACTACGCCGAATGGGACGAAGGCAAAGAAGGCAAAATGCTCTACGCGACCGAGGAGGATCCGCACGAGCTGAAAAATCTTGCCGAAGATCCTAAGCACGCGGCCGTCGTGGCCGAGATGAAAAGACTCCTCGTCAATTCGCCGATCGCAAAGCGATGAACTCCGATGTCGCTGAAGGCGACGTAGATAATAGCCTGGGGTGCAGCCTTGCGGAACCCCAGGTTAGGTTCAAAGAATTTGCTTTCGACCCTGAAGGGGTCGCACATCGTTGCATCAGGTGGCTCCCCTTCAGGGAGCAAAATGCTGATCCGCAATATTCCTGGGGTTCCGCAAAGCCTCCACCCCAGGCTATTATCTTTGTCGCCTTCAGCGACGCGTTATACTCATTTACTGCCCTTTGTTACTATCACCGGTTTCGGCGGTTGCTTCATTCCCTCGCCAACAAAAAAGCTCGTGTGCGGCGGTTGGTTGTAGGCGACGTTTTGCCAGGCGATCGCTAATCGATATTGCGGATCATGCATGAATGTGTAGAAACGATGCTTGGTCGGGATCGTTGTTGTGTAGATCCGCAGCTCTTTGTTATCGGTCGAGCGCAACATCACCTCTTCGCGCCAGTCTCCGACAAGGTCGGCACTTAATGCTGGTGTAGATTTCGTTCCGTTGTTCGACGCAGTTCCCTGGGCGACGAAAACGGAGTCGGTAGTTTCCTTTTCCCAGTTCCATTTCGAGACGGTCGTGCCGTTGAGCAGCTCCCTGAGAAGATCGCCATCCCAAAACACCCCGAAATTACATGAACGAGGATTTCGGTCTGAGATCTTTTCGCCTTTTGCGTTAAATAGTCCTGTTATCTGAGCACCCGCGACCCATGATTCATGGCCGCGATGGCGCGGATCGATGTCGATCGATAGCCCGCGGCCCGGGCCCTCGCCATCTTCGCCGGCTTTCACCGAAGGTTTTTTCCATATCACTTCACCGGTTTTCGCGTCGCGAAAGTGTGCTCCGGCATCGTCAAAGCGTTCCTGAATCCCGAATATCTCGAGGCCTGGACGATCGGGATCGAGATCAGAAACGTGTAAGGCATCGCCGTGCCCGAGACCGGTCGAATGCAGGCCTTTTCCATCGTCGTCGAGCACCATGGCCCCGAAAATGATCTCGTCGCGTCCATCCGCATCGACATCCGCGACGCTTAGCTGATGATTTCCTTGCCCGCGATATTTGCGATTCTCTTCGCTCGAATCACTGTCAAAAACCCATCGGCTGGTGAGCTTTCCGCCGCGAAAATCCCATGCCGCTATGACGCTGCGGGTGTAATACCCACGTGAAAATATCAGGCTGGGACGTTCGCCGTCGAGGTACGCTACGCCCGCTAAAAAGCGGTCGATCCTATTGCCGTACCCATCGCCCCAGACGGTTTTCATCTGCTCGGTCGTCGGGTTATCTGTTTCGGGATGTCTCGCGGGAATGTATTTTGTGGTCGCGAGCTCTGCTCCTGTCTTGCCGTCGAAGACGCTCAAATATTCAGGTCCTTTGAGAACGTAGCCGGTGATATTTCGTGATCCACGCTCGCCCGGAAGTGCGATGCCGTCCGCCGTCGTGCCTTCAGGCGAACGCCAATCCGCTTTCGGGTCGCCGATGATCTTACCTTTGGCGTCTTTCGTACCGTCAGCCGTTTTGCAGGCGATCTCAGCCCGTCCGTCGCCGTCGAGGTCGTAGACCATGAACTGTGTGTAATGGGCACCTTCGCGAATGTTGATGCCGAGATTTATCTCCCACATCAGAGTGCCGTCCATCTTGTACGCCTGCAGGATCGGCGGATCGGTCATGCCTGCCTGCGAATTATCACGTGCCCGGCCGGTCTGATGCAGGACGATCTCGTATTCGCCATCGCCGTCCAGATCGCCGACCGAAGCGTCATTCGGCGTGTAGCCGGCCGGAGTTTGCAGGGGAACGGAAAGGTACTGCCGGACAGGCGAATTGGCCGGGAGCGTGAATTTTGCGCTGGGGGCCTGCTGGTTTTTGCCGAAAACCGGCCGCACAAACCACGCGTTGTTCTTCGTCATGTCGGCTTTGTCATCTACAAAGAATGTCACGTCGGCGATCGGTTTATCGTTTAGCTTCAGCGGCTTCGCACCTGCGGTTTCGCGATAGACATCGAACGCAACGCCGTCCGGATCGGTACCAAACATTCGCCAGCTGACAAAGACCTTCCCGTCGCCCTGATTTACGGCAACGACGCCTCGGGACAGCTTCTCCATTTGGCGGAGCTTCCCGGACTGAGCGAAAGCGGGAACAGCCAAAAGTATCAACAATAGGATCGTAAGAAATTCTCTTTTCATAGTTTTCGGTCGCCAACGGCGACAAATATTAAAGCCTAGGGTACAGCGAGTCTTCGAGCGGAACCCTAGGTAGAAACGGTGATCACGATTCGTCCCTGAAGGGGACGAATAATCCGCCTGCGATATTGCTCGCCTTCAGCGAGCGGAATCTTTGCTTTCGAGACCTAGGGTTTCGCCGAAACGGCTGCACCCTAGGCTTTAATATTTGTCGCCGTTGGCGACCCCTCTGTGAATCCCGTTATCAAATTTCCCTCAGGATCGTCTGATCAAACCCCTCAACTTTCACGCTCCACGAGCCATCATCCGGGAATCCCGGTGCGTGCTTCTTCGGAGCACCTTTCCACCCGCCGGCCATCAGGGCCATCGCGTAGAGCAATCCGCCATTGCCGGGCAGGTAGAGAGGCAGGTTTGGGCGTTGGTAATTATGGCCGTTGGCCGAATAGCCGTTTTTTGGCGTGTCGACCATTAGTGCGTCGATCGCGAGTTTTGTCTCGCCGAGCCTCGCCGCAGTCATCGCTATCATCGGGTAATCCCAACCCCACGTCGAAGGCCAATCCCATACCTCGAAGACCTTTTTGAGCGTTCGCCGCATGGTTTCGCGGTCGACTTTTTCGCCGCTCAGAACGCCGAGAGCCGCCAGCATCGAAGGGTGATCGTGATTGCGGACGCTAAACGACTGCGGAGCGTTCTCGTGAGCCCAGTAAACTGAAGTCGCGGGATCAAACGGCTCGGCGACGGTTTTTGTCATCGCCGCTTTCGCCGCATCGTTCTGCTGCTGTGCGAGCATTATCGGGTCGACATTCGCCGCGGGCGAGGCTGTCGCTCGGACTTTTGGAGGCGTCGGACCGGGACCGCCGACGGGGAGCTTTGATAGCTTGGCGATGATCGTGTCCCAATCTTTATGCCTCGTTAGGTCTAGGCGTTCTCGCCATTTCTGCGCGGTTTTGAGGCCGAAATGCCAGTATTCGAGTTCGTAAGTCGGATTCCACGTCTCGCGTGCCGGGTGATTTTCCTGTGCCGGGATCGCCGGTGGGCCGAGGACGTAGCGGTCTTTTTCTTTGTCGTAATGAGCGTAATCGGCCATCCACGTCGCGGTTTCTTCGACGATGTCTTTGAAGCGAGCCAGCGTCGCTTTTGTAGGTTTTGTCAGATACGCGAGTTCCGCGTAAAAGATCGGGTGCGGCTGTTGCCAGATCAGCAGAGTGCCAACTGGTGAAGGGCTGTCCCGGCCTGAAGTTTCAGTCATTTTGGCCCAGCGAGCACCTCGGTAACCTTGCTCCTTGGCTCTCGCTTTAGCACTCGGCAGCACGTCGTTGTACCAATCCAGACTGCGGTCGAGAAGCGGGAAGCGATTCCACAGAGCGAACTGCGCCGCATGCCACCAGTGCATTTCAAGATGATACTTCCCGTACCAACTATTCGAAGTCAGCCCCGTCTCCTGCGGCGGCCGCGAACCGGAACATTGGATCGCAGTCACGTATTGCGAAAGCACGACTCGGCGTTCGAGTTCTTTGGCTCGCGGGTCTTTGCTGCCTGAGAAATCGACAGCGGCTCCGGTTTGCCAGAAGTTTTTCCAATAAGTGGAAGAGGCTGATAAGGCCTTGTCGGCGAGTATCGTACTTCTACTTCGTTTGCGACTAAATGCAATCGAGAGATCCAGACGACCATATCTATGCCCACGAATCACAAACTCGTGCGGACCGTTCGTTTCGATCTTATCGCCACCGGCCCAGTTCAGCCGAACGAAATAAGCGTCACCATCGAGTGTTCTTTCAATCTCAGCTTCATAGGTTCCCGGTTTAAGTTCGCTCTTATGACTACTCGGTTGAGACCAATCGACAGCTTGCATCGTTTGCGATCCATAGGGAAATGCAATTTTAACCCCTAGTTTCATATCTGCCAGAAGTGCAGACTCCACTCTCACCGCAATAGTATCCGAAGACGGATCGACGCAAGTCTGTGTGTAGACAGATTCTCCTTTAAACTTGAAGCGGCTGTGGATAATCCCGGTCCAGAGATCGAGACGCTGTTCAATTTCAGTAATGTCTTTGGAACTTGCACCCGGGCCGAAGTCAAACCCGATCTGCCCCAAATGCAGCCGATGCGGGTTTTCGCGAAGCCAGTCGAACAGTTCTTCCTGGCCGGTTTTGGTCGTCATGTATCCCACCTTGCGGCCGTAGGTTTCGTATTCGGTGAGCTTTAGCTTTTGCCCTTTGAGATGTTCCGGCATTAGTTTGGTGTGCCAGCCCCATTGGGACATCGTGCAGAGCGGCATGCCATTGGCGTATTCCTCGGGGAAGGTTTGCAGGCCGGTGATGTCGCAGGTAAACGCAAATTCGCCATTCCCGACCGACAACGGCGAGAGCGGATCGAGCTTTCTCATCACCGGATTGTGTCGCGAGACGAGGGCGTAACGGTCGATCTTGCCCTGCGGTTGTTCGGGGTTACCGATTCCCGTTTTCGCCAAAACTCCGGCTGCAGCGATCGAGCCGATGAATTCACGCCTGGTTGTCTTGGAAATACTCACAGATCTTTCTCCAAATTCCTGTCGCCAATGGCGACAAACATTAAAGCCTAGGGTAAAGCGAGTCTTCGAGCGGAACCCTAGGTAGAATCCGCAATCGCGGCCCGTCCCTGAAGGGGACGAACAAAATTCGTGTGCTATTGCTCCCCTTCAGGGAGCGAAAAAAACATTATTTATACCTACGGTTCCGCCGAAGCGGCTTCACCCTAGGCTTGAATATTTGTCGCCGTTGGCGACCAACAGACATCGCTTTTGACGTTGTGAAAAATTCAAACGCCCCGCCACCTATTTCTTGCCCAAAACCTCATAAAACTCCACCTCAACGATCCCGAGCTTTGTCCTACCGCCGCGATTGGCCTGGGAATTTGGGTCGGGCGTGCCGGTTATTTCGATGATGTTGCCGAGTGCGTCTCGATTGGCGGCTTCGCCGTCGAGTTCGATCTTGATCGATTTCCCGGTTGTTCGCGGGAAGTTTATCGTCACATAGCCCAGTGACCGCTGCGTTGTTCCGAGAAATACAACCTGATCATCGACGCTGATCTTCAGCGGATAGAGCAGCGTGCGCCAGCCGATCATCTTAAGCAAGACCTGATCGATCTGCTGGGGGCGGGCGAGTTCGTACCTGATCCAAGCGTTCTCCTTTTTGCCGTCACTGGACCAGTCGGAAAGTTCGTTGTCGTCGAATGTATTCTTCGCTTTTTCAGAATCGGAGCCCGCCGTGACCGATGCAATTTCAAGCGTGCGTCGCGACGGCGTGAACGACTCGGTTAAAGGTGTCGGGCCGCGATCGAGATATGATGGCAGGCCGTCGGACAGGAACGTTTCAGAGAATCCGTTTTTGGCAACGACGGGCTGCGATCTCAATTGCACTTCCGCCGGGCCGAGGTCGCCTGATGTTGCTTTCAGGCTTATTAAGCCCGCTTTTGTCGTTGAGCGGATCATCACACGATTGACGCCGCCTTCGACAGGAATGCTTTTGGCGAGGATGTAATTGTCCGGCCCCTGCGCGATACCGCCGCGCCATTCGGCTTCGCCGGTGAGAGTGAAATCGATAGTGTTCAGAGCGGTCGGGCAGCGGTTGCCTTGCTTATCAACGACTTCGACTTCGAAAAGGGCAACGTCAGAACCGTCGGCGGCGAGGCCGTTTGGTGACTTGATGTGCGTTAACTTTACCGCGAACGGCTCGCCTGCGGTTCGCTTGATGTCCTGTGAAACGGACTTTCCAGTCGCGTCATAACTGACTGCCTTTATCTCGCCGGTCTGCCATTCGACGTTCTTGAAAGTAAACAAGAAACGGCTCGACTGCTCGCCAAAACCGAGCGATTTGCCATTAATAAACAGCTCAACTTTTTCGCCGCTTGAGACGACATAGATCGGCTTTTTCACTTCGGGAGTGTAATTCCAGTGGCCGATGATATGAGTTCGTGGCCGTTCGACATCGACCCAACCGTCCCACATCACGCGGTGGGCGAAGAAGCCGTCTTTTGGGATCCGCATCGCATCGACCTCGCCGCTGCGGCGGTAGTTTTCGGCCCCGCGATAGTGTGTGTTAGTGTCTGAGAAGATGATGTTCACACCGCCTGAACTGACGCGTTTTCCGGTTCCGGGCCGCGATTCCCAATAATCAAACCAGCGGACAATGTTCTCGATCGCGTGCGTGTCCTGATTGCGGTTGTATTCGCGTGCCGGAGCATCCTTGTACGGCGGGCCGTCGCCGTCTTTGTGGAACGGCGGCGAATAGTCGTCCCAGTATTTGCGAAGCCCTTCGTCACGGGAATATTCCGTCGCCCACATCGGGTGTTTCGCACTTTTGTTGATATAAAGCATCTCGCCGCCCCACTCGGCGACCTTGCTGTCGAGCATCTCACGCGATCCGATCGCTCGGCCTCCGTGCGGATCATACTGGTCGCGGATCGCTTTCATCTCGGCCATGTGCGGTTCGGAGATGCTCTCGTTGCCCGATTCGTAAAAGATGATCGACGGGTTGTTGCGATAGTAAATGATCGAATCACGCATCACTTCGCGGCGGTGTTCCCAACGGCGGCCATCGACATCACGTTCGGCATCGCCTGCCGGCATCGCCTGCATGAGGCCGACGCGGTCGCAGGATTCGACATCCTGTTTCCAAGGGGCGATGTGCATCCAGCGGACGAGATTGGCATTCGACTCGACCATCAAACGGTTGCTGTAATCCGACAACCACGGCGGAACCGCACTGCCGAGAGCGGGCCATTCGTTCGAAGTACGCTGGGCGTAGCCTTTTACTTGCAGCGTGCGGTCGTTGAGCTTGAAAAGGCCGTTGCCGAATTCGGTCTTGCGAAAACCGGTTCGGGTTTTTACCGAATCGACGATCTTTCCGTCCACCTTTAGATCGGTTGTTACGGTGTAAAGGTAACCGTAGCCCCAACTCCAGAAATTCAATCCCGTGAGGGTGTCGGCGGCGGTTATGGTCTTTGTTTCTCCCGCAGCGACGCTGTGTCGAAGGCCATTTATTTTCTTGACGATGCGACCGTTTAGATCCGCGACGGTCACTTCATAGGTGACACTTTTCGCGGAAGCGTGTTCGTTGCGAACCTGCGTCTCAAACGTGACCTTCGCGGTTTTATTCTTAACATCTATTTCGCTCGCATGAACGTAAACGCCGGTCGTTTGCAGATTCGCCCACAGCGGAAGCGTTTGGTAGAGCTTTTCCGTGACGTGGAGACGGACGTTTTTATGGATGCCGCCGTAGTTGGCGTTAAAGTTTTTGTCGTTCCACTGATAGGTGCTGTTGGTCGATTTTTCGCGGTAATCCCACGCGTTGTTGGTGCGGACGGCGACAACGTTTTCGCCTTTGACGAGATCGTTTGTGATGTCGAAGCCGAACGCTGTGACGCCGTTCTCATGCCGACCGATGAACTTACCGTTCAGGTAAACTTCGCCCGCGAAACGCACCCCTTCGAACTCGATGAAGGCCTTCTTTCCAGCCGCACTCGGCGGCAGCGTGAATGCCTTGCGATACCAGGCGATGTCGGTCGAAAGGTCCTTGATGTCCTTACGAAATGCCTCGTCTTCGTTCCAGGGCCGCGGCAGCGTGACTTTTTTCCATGCGGAATCGTCGAAGCCGGCCCTCTCGACGCCAGCTGGATCGCCTACGAGAAGCCGCCAATCCGAGTTGAAATTGTATGTTGCCCTAGGCGATGCAAGCATTGCGCTCGATGCTCCGAGCATCAGAACGAAAATAAAGGTAAATAAAAATCTGCTCATAAGATCATGAAGGCCGATAACGCCGGGAACGCAGCCGCCCTCGGCTCCAACGCCGGTTCCTCCGGCGTGACGGAGTTTGCGGCTCTTCAAGTTGAACTATCATCACGAACGTCAGCGTCCTCAAAGCAGGACGCTTGCAGGCGAGGGCGCCTGCGTTCCCGGCCTTCAACTTCCTAACGGCTTCAAGTTCGCGACGGCCGGGCTCGCCGGAACCGCAAAAGCCTTGGCGTCATCCGGTTTTCGCGCGTCAAACGTTTTCCAATCCTTAATCAAATATTTCGCCAGCGGCAGCTTTTGGTCGCGGATCCATTGGACGATGACCTTTGCTAGCTGAAACGCACCAAATGCATTATGATGCGTGCCGTCGCCTTCTTTGAACAAAACGCCCGAACCTTCCTTGCCAAATGCTTCGTAGAGTTCCTTGCTTTTCGCATTTAGATCGATGAACGCGACGTTTTCCTCTTTCGCCGCCTGCCTGACAGCCTCTGGAAAATCACCGTGAGAATTGGTGATAAATTTGCCCGTCGGGTCGAACGTGCGGCGGTGCATCGGGCTTATTAAGATAACGGTCGCACCTTTGGCTTTCGCGGCTTGGGTAAACTGTTTCAAACTTGCTTTGTAGGTCGTGAAGGCACCGACACCCTCACCCTTTTCCTTCATGTCGTTATGGCCGTACTGGATAAGCAGAAAATCGCCGGGTTTGATCTGGCTGACGACTTTGTCCAAACGCTTTGCACCGAACGAACTGCGTAGCGACTCGCCAGATTCGGCGTGATTGGCGACCGCGGCATTCGTGCCAAAAAGCGCCGTTATCATCTGTCCCCAACTAGCATAGGGCTCGCCCGGCTGGTCGCAAACGGTCGAGTCGCCGAGCAGGAAAACCGTCGGAACATTGACCGGCTCGATCACGATGCTGCTGATCGAAGGCTGCGTGCCGTTGAATTCCAGCGTCAATTTTTCATCCCAGGCCCATTGTTCCGAGGTTTTCTCGCGATCCTTTAGCTTGACCATCAAATCCCCACCCGCTACAGACCCGGTCGAACCTGCGATCACGGGCGTTCGGACGTTGACGACAAAGCTCTTCGTCACGAACTTGCCCGGAGCGGTCGAAAATGATTCGAGCATCAAACGCCGAAGCTCCGCTTTTACGACCGGAGCGGTCGCGAAGACGGCGTTGCCGAACCGGACCGTAACGCGATAATTGCCTTCCGGAACCTTGGCCGAAAAATAGAACGGTCTGTCCGAAGTACAGCCGTCCGCCCCACATTTGACCGATGCATCGGGTTCGAAACCAAAACCTCTCTCCCGGTCGTAGATCGTGTCTGCACCCACCATCGAGCTGCCCGACTTGGGCGAGCCGAAGCTAAACGATTGTGCCTCGGAGCTCGCGGCGAGAATGCACAGGAAGAAAACGAAGATTAACGAACGAATAAACATAACTACTTTGCGAAAAATTTGTCGCTGAGTGACGCTCGAATCTAGTCGTGGGCACAGCCCGCGGTAACAAAAATCATGTTTACACTTTTCCGTGGGCTTTACTCACGGCTAAAATCGTTTGTCACTCCGTGACGATTTAATTCTTCGGCGTTGGTGTCGGCTTGGCCGGAATCACGCCTTCGTCAATATCGGGCGAAGCCGAGATGCTTCGCTGATACTCGGTGTCGCTTAGGTCTGGCGGCAGCGGCGGGCCGGTGTAAATTACCGCCAATTCCGCGAGTGCCGAGACCTTGTCGGTGCCGAAGCCGGACAGTGAGCGAAATCTCAGGAACTTTGTCGTAATCGTTCCGCCCAGATCGATCCTTTGCGGGTCGAATGTCGAGATCAGGCTGCCGCGTTTTATTTCTCGCCAGGTCGTGCCGTCGTCGCTCACGTCGATAGCGTATTCGCGAATATCGCCTTCGTGTTCGCGGTGATTTTGTCGCGGCATGATGACGAGGCCCGTGAAGATCGCTGGTTTTTGGAACGATACGGCTAGCTCGGCATTTGTCCGGGCTTGATCTCGAGCGGAGCCGACTGTCCAGAACGTGTTTGGGTCACCGTCGAATGCGGCATCTGGATTTACCGTCGTGGTCTTATTCAAGCCCACGGCACCGAGTTTCTTCATCACCTTGGTGTCGAAGAAGACTTCGCGGAAATTTGACGGTACAATGTTTGTCTTCGGCTCGAACCGAGCACTCGCCATATAGTCGAGGAGCGAGCGGCGAAGTTGGCGGGCGACCGGACGTTTGTCTAACGAATTGGCGAGGTCGGGTGTTGCGACGAGGAGTTTTCCGCTGCCGACTTTGGCTTCGAAGACCAGGCCGAGTTTGTAGTTTCGGTTCCAGTCGTCGATCGGCTGGACGATCGGCTGGAGTTCTTTTGGTAGTTTATCGAGGTTCATCGTTCGCGTGCCTCGGACGAGTTCGATCCACTGCCAGTCGTAGTGCGATTCGGTCGGCAATGCGGCTAGGGCCGGATGCGTTTTGTCGATCCAGAGGCCGAGCATTCTGGTCCAATTGGGATTCATCAGCCGATTCCAGAACGCCGGAACCCAATCAAGCGGCGGGCTGGTCCAGTCGAGATCGGCTTTTCGCGGCATAAAAAGGACTTTTCCGCCTTTGGCGAGGATCGCTTCGGCCTCGGGCCAGTCGTGGCTGATCGTGACGTCTTTTGGAACGTCGGCGTTGACTGCTGATGGATAGACCCAGAAATCCCAATCGTTTTCGAAGGTCGTGTTTTTCAGGCCAACGATAAGTTTCAGAGCGGTTGCTTTGGTGAATGAATTTAGCGACTGTTTGACAGTTCCGAGCGGGATGCTCTTACCGATCGGCACGGAACGCGACGCGAGATCGCCGCTAGCGACCGTTTTACCCTCGCCGTCGACGAGCTTCCAATACGGCGAAGCATTTTCTATTGGTTTCGCCCCGAAGTGAGCGATCTCGACGTTCGCCGTGAACTCCTCAATGTTTGTGTAGACACGCTTATCCAATCGAGCGAGCGGAACGGTTACGTTATTGAACCGCCGAACCTCGTTCGCGGTCGCATAACCTTTCTCTTCCCAAAATGCGTCGATCAACCCGACCAGTGCCGTGCCTTGCCCGAGATAATCGTGCAGATCGAGCAGTTGGAAGCCGTCCATTCCGGGCGTTCGCAGGTTGGCTTCGATCTCTTCTTTGTAGCATTCGAGCTGGAATTTGCCGGAGGCCATCGCGAAATCTTTGTTTTTGTGAGCGAGGCCCTTTGCGGCGAGCGAATCGCGGAATATCTCGTAATTTCCGGGCCGCATGTAGCCGGTGAACTTTTTGATGATGTCGTAATCGGGATACGCGACCCATTGGCCGAGTTCGTGCGAGACGACGGGGACGTTGATGTCTTCGAGTGATGCACCGTAGTCCTTGCCGAACCATGCCGTGTTTCCGCGAAGCATTTTAGGGCCGATCCTCTGCATAGCGAGGTAATCGGTTCCCTCAGCGAGACCAGGAACTGATGGCTCGGTGTGGCCGGTTCCGTTGGTGTAGATTCGACGCGGATCGGCGAGGCGGTAATGGGCGATCCATTTGTCAAAGGCCTGTTTCCAGCGGCCTTTTGGCTCGTTGCTGGGCGAGAAAAGCAGGAACGACGGATGATTGCCGTAGTGCTTTATCATCAGCTCGGTTTCCTCGTAGAGCATCTTTTCCATCTCGGTTCCGGGCGAAACCTCGTTCCACATTCCGGGTTCGGGCTGGAGATAAATGCCGAGTTCGTCCGCTGCCTCGAACGCCGCTTTCGGCGGGCAGAATGAGTGAAAACGAACGTGATTCAGCCCGAAATCTTTGTGAACCTGAAAGATCTTTTTCCAATAAGCAACATCGGTTGGCGGATAGCCTGTCAGCGGAAAATCGCCACCGTGATGGTTACCGCGAAGGTAAATGCGGCGGCCGTTTAGCTGGAATTCTTTGCCGACAGCTTTGATATCACGGAAGCCGAAGGTAACCTCTCGAACATCTTCGATATTGTCGCCTCGAAGTTCGATCTTTAGTTTTTGAACATTTTGCTGAAATTCGTCCCAGGGGCCCGCGTAATGGTGCGTGATCTCGATTTCACGCTCAGTGCCACTCTTAGTCCACGAAATGCTGCCTTCCCACCCGTGTACCATCAACTTGCCGGTTCCAAATTCGCCCGTCGAATTCCCGATCTTTACTTTTACCTTGATTGTTCCAGGAACAGCCGACACGCCAGGAGCGCCAATCTCCAACGTTCCCGGAGGAAGTGATTTATCGTTGCGAGCGGGAATGACGGTTGGATAAACCTGTACATCCTCGATCCAAACCTTGCTCGTCTCCCGCAGCTCCATCTTCCCGACGATCCCGTTCCAACTCCTCCCAAGGGAATCCGAAACCGCGTGGGCGTCGGGGCGGTACGGTAGGATCATCGAGGTGTCGACGCGGACGGTCAGAGTGTGTTTGCCGGGCTCCACCTGGCCGAGGTCGAATTCGTGTGGGGCGACGAGGCTGCGGGCGGAGCCGATCTTTTTGCTGCCGAGCCAGACGGTCGATTCCCAACGAGGGCGTTCGAGGTGTAGAACGACGCGTTTTCCTCTGTAGCTTTCGGGTATGACGATGTCACGCTGATACCAAGCCGGGCCGATGTAATGACGCGGCGGCTGCGATAGGAAGGGAACTTTGACGTTGCCGGGTTTTGTATAGGCTTTGTAATCTTCGCGTTCGAACCAAGTTCGGTCGTAGAGCGAAAGGACCCAGGGCGTTTTGGTTGATATCTCGTCGCCGTAGCCCTGCGACTGCAGAATGCCGGGCAGCTTGATCTTATCCTTCAAAGATTGGTCGTACCAATTTTGGGTAACGCCGACATTTGTCGGATCGAGGGCAAATCGCCATTCGCCGGAAAGGTCGATCTGGGCTGAGATCGACATGGTCGCGAGCAGAATTAATGTGGCGGCGACTAATCTGAACGACATGCGGGTAAACCTCATAGATACAGTCGTATAGACAAACAAGATTCTTCTTTGCGTGCTTTGCGTCTTTGCGTTAAAACGGGCCTTCCTCACGCAAAGTCGCAGAGATCGCAAAGAAGACGCCAAGAAGAAATTGAGAAAACCGCTTGTAATTGAGCGCGAAATGTTATAGAAAAGTTCTACAAAATACCGTTTTGTAATCCTTGAACATAACCTGATCCTCTTGGCGTTGGCTGATTAAAGGCACTATAACAGCAACCGGATCAAAATGCCAGTTAAGCGGTTTACCAAATTATCGAGGGCCAGAACAATATGACTATCGGAAGACGAGATTTCTTAAATCGTTCGCTGCTTACCGGAACAGCCGCGGTGATCGCTCCGCGAGCGATGTATGCACAGGCTGGAGCCGACTCGCGGGTCGAGATCCTGATCAACGAGCCGATCGGTACGATCAACCCGAATATTTACAGCCACTTTGTCGAGCATCTCGGTGCGGTCGTTTATGACGGCATCTGGGTGGGCGAGAAATCTAAGATCCCAAATTACGGCGGTATTCGAAAGGAACTGGTTGATAACTTAAAGAAACTCAAACCCGGTGTTATCCGATATCCCGGCGGCTGTTTTGCCGATCAATATGACTGGCGCGACGGTATCGGACCCCGTGACAAGCGTCCGACTCGAGTCAATTTCTGGGCCGACACAACGTACAAAGCTCCGAAATCGTATCAGGACGTAAAAGACGGTCCGCAGAAATATGAGCCGAACTGGTTCGGCACGGACGAATTTATCAGATTCTGCAAACTCGTCGGTGCTGAGCCGTATATGGCCGCGAATTTGCGCTCGTTCGGCGTCGCGGAATTCATGCAGTGGCTCGAATACTGCAACGCTCCGGCCGGTGTGACGACGCTTTCGAATCAGCGTGCAGCGAACGCGAGCAAAGATCCCTACAACATCTCGTTCTGGGGCGTAGGCAACGAATCCTGGGGCTGCGGCGGTGAATTTACGCCGGAGGAATACGCAACCGAATACCGCAAATACGTCGCATGGCTTCCGACCTACGGAACGAAATTGCAGTTGATCGCTGCCGGGCCGAACGGGGGCGATCTCGCGTGGACACGGAAATTTTTTACCAAACTTACCGAGAAGGGAATGGGCCAACTGAACCGGATGTACGGATGGGCTTTGCATTATTATTGCCACACGACGGGCAGTGGAAACGCGTCGGAATACGACACTAACCAGTGGTACGACTTGCTCAAGAAGTCGGACGAGATGGACCGCTTGATTCGCGAACACTGGCAGGTCATGGGCGAGATCGATCGCGAACACCGCGTAAAACTCGTCGTCGACGAATGGGGAGCATGGCACTGGCAGGACTCAGATGTGCCGCCCGCGTATCTTTATGCGTACGCCGGAACGCTGCGTGACGGATTAATTTCCGGCATTAATCTTGACACTTTCCAACGCCACGCCGACAAGGTCGTGATGGCAAACCCGGCGCAGCTTGTTAACACGATCCATTCGCTCTTTCATTGCTACGAGGACAAGTTCATCTTGACGCCGAACTATCACGTTTTCGAGATGTACATGCCGCATTCGGGAGCGACGGCTGTGAGGACGCAATTTACTTCGCCCGAGATCTCGTTCTCTCGTTTTGACGCTCAGCGAAAAGAGATCCCGACGAAATTTTGGGGCCTGCAGGGCTCGGCTTCGGTAAAAGGCAAGACCGTGACGCTAACCGCCGTCAATCCCGACGCCGTAAACGGCCGCGAAACCGAGATCAACATCGGCGGAGCAAAGATCGTTAGCGCCGAAGCGAGAGTTTTGTCATCTACAAATATTAGAGCTAAGAATTCGTTCGAAAATCCAAATGGGCTTGTGCCTAGGAACGAAAGCGTATCCGTTGGAGCGAGTGGGAAATTGGTATACAAATTTGCTCCAGCGTCAGTGACGAGGCTGACGTTGCAGCTTGCGTAGAATGAAGATCATTTTGCAATGCATTTGCATCCCCCTTCTCGGGGCCTCGATCTGGGCTCAGGGTCTGACCGATGAGAGAAATGGGTTGCAGGTAAGTGGAGTTAAATGGTTTGTCGAAACGTTTACGCGTCTTGTGCCGGTTGATGGCAATTCACATATTAGAGGAACTCTCGGCGCGGTAGATCCGATGGACCTCCAATTAAGGTCTGACCGATATTTTGTTTATGAGACGACGTTTAAGAATACGTCGGGAAAGCGGATTCGCGGCATTTTGTGGGATCATGTTTTTTCGAGCAAGGAAGACGGTCGGGTTCTCAAAAATCATAGGTTTTATTACCTTGTTCCAATTGCTAAAGGCGGATCGCGAAAAGTAAGGAATACGATGGACGTCCCACCGACACCGCTCGTCGGCGCTGATGACCTCAAAAAGGATGCGATATCGCCGTATCGCCAGGAAGTAGCGGTAAAGTGCGTAGTTTTCGAAGGTAACGTTACCTGGAAAAATGCGGGAATAGAGGACAAGGAATGTGAGGAACTTCGCCTCAATATTTGGAAAAGAGAAGAGAAACTAAAGAAATACTATTAACTCGATGAAAAAAATCATTACCCTGGCTCTCTGCGTTTTGATCGCATCTCAGACGCTCGTTGCTCAAACCGACGCGACAACACCGCTTCATCTCTTGAAGCCTGACTATCCGGTTCCGTACGGTATTCCAAAGCAGGAAGATGTCGCGGCGGTGATCGGGCGTATTCACGGTTATCTCGACAAAGTCACGCCGCCGTCCTTTGCAAATGAAAAGACGGGCGAGCTGTTTACGGACGCGTCGAAGATCAATTCGGATACCATTTTGCAGCGGGGAGATTTTCGAATCGTTTCTTATGAATGGGGCGTGACGTACGCGGGGATGTTGCTAGCGGCTGAGGCGACCGGTGATTCGAAGTATCGTGATTACGCGGAAAAGCGTTTGTTGTTCATTGGTAATTCGGCTGCCGCGTTTCGACGGCCGTCGGCAAATTATGAAGAATGGGAAGCCAGAATGCCCCTGCGCAATCTGATCAATCCGCGTGTGCTCGATGACACAGGAGCGATGTCGGCGGCTATGATCAAAGCTATGCGTGCGGGCAGCAAGGCCAATCTTCGTCCGATCATCGATAACGGATTGAACCACATCATGAACCGCCAGCACCGCCTTGCTGACGGAACGTTGGCGCGAAATCGTCCTCAGCCGAATTCGTTGTGGCTCGACGATCTCTTCATGAGCGTTCCGGCGATGGCTCAGATGGGAAAGTTGACCGGCGACAATAAATATTACGACGAAGCGACGCGTCAGGTATTGCTTTTCCGCGACAAAATGTTCAACAAGGAAAAGGGCGTTTTCATGCACGGCTGGATCGAATCGATGTCGGTCAAGCCCGAGTTTCGGTGGGCCCGTGCGAACGGCTGGGCATTCATGACGCTCGCGGAATTGCTCGAGGTTCTTCCCGAAAATCATGGAAAGCGGCCTGAGATCCTGAAGCTTTATCAAGATCACGCTCGTGGCCTCGTTGCGATGCAGCACGGAACGGGCTTCTGGCACCAACTGCTCGATCGCAGCGACTCTTATCTGGAAACGTCGGCGACGGCGATCTATGCATATTCGTTGGCCCGCGGCATAAACCGTGGTTGGATCGATGCGAAGGCGTTTGCCCCTGCGACTTTGCTGGCGTGGAATGCGGTATCGACGAAGGTGAACGCTCAAGGTCAGGTCGAGGGAACTTGTGTCGGAACGGGGATGGGATTCGATCCCGCGTTCTATTATTACCGCCCGATCAGCAAATTTGCGGCACACGGCTACGGCCCGGCACTGCTAGCGGGCTCGGAAGTTATCTTGCTACTCAAGAATAGGAAGTTTGAGATAAACGATAGCTCGGTGCAGCTTTTAGGGAACTGATGCCGGGAACGCAGGCGCCCTCGCCTGCAAGCGGGCCGCTTCGGACGCTGACGTATTTGGTAGTTTGTTAACTTGAAGAATATCTATCTTCGTCACGCCGGCGGAACCGGCGTTGCAGGCGAGGGCGCCTGCGTTCCCGGCTTATGCGAAAAGCTTTTTTGATGTCGGTCGATCCTGCGTCGCATGCCGAATACGAGCGGCGGCATCGGCCGATATGGGCGGAGTTAGAGGCGGTTTTGAAGAATCACGGCGTTTCGAATTATTCGATCTTTCTTGATGCGGAAACCAGCCAGCTTTTTGGGTATGCGGAGATCGAGTCAGAAGAACTTTGGAACTCGATCGCCGCAACCGACGAGTGCAAACGGTGGTGGGCATTTATGAAAGACATAATGCCGTCCAACGCCGACAACAGCCCGATCTCGCGGGAATTGAGGGAGGTTTTTCATCTCGATTAGCACGATGAGCAAGCTATTTACGCTCACATGCCTTTTTCTTCTTGCCACGACGTTTCTGGCAAACGGCCAGAGCGTTGTGTTGATCCCCCGCGAGATGGAAACGCGGGTTGACGTCGAGATCGATGGAAAACTGTTTACCTCGTTTCGCTGGGACGAGAAGATCAAGCGGCCGGTTCTACTGCCGATTATGACTAGCGGCGGCGCATTTCTGACGCGCGGATTTCCGATCGAAACGCGTGATAACGAGGCGGTCGGGCATCCGCATCAGGTCGGGGCGTCGTTTAGTTATGGCGACGTGAACGGCATCGACTTTTGGAACACGTCGATCTTTCGCAGCGAAAAAGAACTAGAGCGGATGGGCCGCATCGTTCTTCGGAAGATAATCGACACAAAAAGCGGCAACGGCAAGGGCGAACTGGAAACTAGCTCGGCATGGACCCATCCGAACGGTAAAGTGCTGGTGCTCGAAACTACGAAGTTTATCTTTCACGCCAAGGGAAAGCTCCGTTTGATCGATCGGATCACGACGCTCACCGCGAATGAAGAGGATGTCGTTTTCGGTGACAATAAAGAGGGGCTTTTTGCCATTCATCTGAACTCTGCCTTGCAGCAGAATAATCAGTTTCCGCTGAAGATCACGTCCGCCGCCGGAGTCACAACGGATCGCAAAAGCGGCGAAGGTTTGACGGGGCAATACTTTAACAGCGAAGGGCTTGCTGCCGAAAAGATCTGGGGCACGGAAGGGAAGTGGGCGGCTGTTACAGGAACCATCGGCCGCGAGGATGTCACCGTTGCGGTCTTTGACTCGCCTTCTAATCACAATTATCCCTCGAATATGATGGTGCGCCCATACGGACTGCTTGCTCTTAACCCCTTTGGTCAGAAGGCGTTTGGCGCCGATCGGGCGGAGCGGAAATTCACGCTTCGTTCGCGCCAGAATATGACATTTCGTCACCGGTTGCTGATCCTTCCCGGTAAAGCGGGAGCCAAAGAGATCGAGCGGGAATTCGGGAAATGGACTGCCAGATAAGAATTACATCATGAAAAAACTGCGAGTATTTGCTTCGATTCTGTTTGCCTTTGCACTGTTTGTACCGGTTTTTGCCCAGACTCAGGCAGAACTTCGTAGCGGGTTTATGGAACCGCCGGCAGATTCGCGGATCATGATGCGTTGGTGGTGGTTTGGACCCTCGGTGACCAAGGCGGAACTGGAGCGGGAACTTCGCGTTATGCGTGACGGCGGCATAGGCGGCGTTGAGGTTCAGCCGGTTTATCCTTTGCTTCCTGACGACCCGAAAACCGGCCATCGCAATCTTCCCTATCTATCGGACGAATTTCTCGAAATGCTGAAATTTACGGCTCAGAAATCGAACGAACTCGGCATGCGTTTCGACCTAACGCTAGGAAGCGGCTGGTCGTTTGGCGGAGCTCACACGCCTATAACCGAGGCTGCTGGGCAGCTTAGGATCGATCGTGTCAAGGTCGATGCGGGCGCACGGCGGATACCGATGCCGTCTATGATCCCAGCCGAGAAATTTCTCGGAGCATACCTTTCATCAAAGGGCGGCAACGCGATCGCCGAAAGCGATCTAACGCGGCTTACGGAATTTCGCGATGGTTATGTCGTGCTTCCCGCAACGGGCGTTGCGGGCTCTGAAGTGCTGTTTTTTATCGCGGGCAAGAGCGGGATGCAGGTCAAGCGTCCGGCGGTCGGGTCGGAAGGGTATGTTCTCAACCATCTCGATAAACCTTCGGTGGACAATTACTTAAAACTTACGGGCGACCGGCTTTTCGAGAAGCTTGCTGCAAATGAGCGGCCATATTCGGTGTTTTGCGACAGCCTTGAAGTCTATCATCAGGATTGGACGGACGATTTCGACGCAGAATTTCAGCGGCGGCGTGGATATGACATAAAGGATCACCTTCCCAAACTCGTCGGGCCCGGAACGCCCGAGAGGGCGGATGTCAGATACGACTGGGGCAGGACGATAACTGAGCTGTTCGATGAGCGTTTTATGGTTCCGATGCAGGCTTGGTCTCAGAAAAATGGCACGAGGTTTCGCATCCAGGGCTACGGTATCCCCGCCGCAAACATCTCAAGTAACAAGTGGGCGGACATTTCGGATGGCGAAGGTGCTCAGTGGAAAGTCGTCCGTGCGTCGCGTTGGGCAGCATCGGCAAGCCATATTTACGGACGCAAAGTCACCTCGTCCGAAACCTGGACGTGGCTAAATTCGCCCGTTTTCCGAGCGACTCCGCTTGATATGAAGGCTGAGGCCGATGTTCATTTTCTTCAAGGGATCAATCAGCTTATAGGCCACGGTTGGGGTTATACTCCGCCGGGTGTCGAGTATCCGGGATGGCGTTTCTATGCGGCTGGAGCGTATTCCGAGCAGAACCCCTGGTGGATCGTCATGCCTGATCTCGCCAAGTATCTGCAGAGGACGAGTTATCTGCTGCGTCAGGGCGAGCCGCGAAACGACGTCGCTCTTTATATGCCAACGGCGGATTCGTACACGCATTTCCGTCCCGGCCGAGTTCATCTCATCGAGCAGAATCGTGAATTGGTCGGCGAAACGTTGATGCCGACGATCTTCGAGGCCGGTTACAATCTCGACTTTTTTGACGATGAAGTGCTGCGAACCGTTGGTAGAAGTGCGAACGGAGTTCTCTCGCTCGGCGAAAGCAAGCACCGCGTCGTCGTCCTGCCCGGCATCGAACGAATGCCGCTCGAAACACTCAAGCGGCTCGATGCTTTTGTTCAAAGCGGCGGCAAGATCGTCGCGACGCGAACGTTGCCATCCAAAGTTCCAGGCCTGACTGACCGCCAGCGCCAGCAGGCAGAGTTCGATACCATCGCGGCAAGGCTTTTCCGCGGCAATCCCTCGGTCAGGTTTGTCGAGAAGGATGAGGAAGCGGGAGCGGCCCTGCGCAGTTTGTTAAAGCCTGCCGTTGAAATATCGCCGTCTGCAAAAGGATTTGGCTTTGTCGAGCGAGAGACTTCGGCCGGAACGGTGTATTTTGTTGCAAACACCTCTAACCAGAAACGACAGGTAGAAGTCACACTTCGTGCATCCGGCGGCAGGCCTGAGATATGGGATCCGATGAGCGGCAAATCCTCGGCGGCGAAAGTCGTGCGCAGGGCGAACGATTCGATCACAGTCGCATACAAATTTGAGCCATACGGTTCGACCGTGATCATGGTCGCGAAGGGCGGCCCGGAAGCCGAACCGGTTAGGGAAACGCGCGAATCAGGCGACGCTATCGATCTCAGTTCAAACTGGTCGGTCACGCTCGGCAGCGGCCAGAGTTCGCAATATCCAAAGCTTACATCGTGGGCAGACACGGAGAACGGCAAATACTTCTCTGGGACTGCGACATACACAAAGACAGTTGATGTCCCTGCCGCTCGGCTCGGCGGCGGGTCGAAAGCAGTCATCGATTTTGGCGACGGTACGGCCCTCGAAGAGCAGGAACTCCGCAACGGTATGCGCACGTGGTACGACCCGCCGATCAGAGAGTCAGCGGTCATTTACGTCAACGGGCAGAAGGCCGGTTCGCTTTGGAGTCCACCGTACCGCGTCGATGTCTCGCGGTATCTCAAGGCGGGGAGCAATGATATTCGGATCTTAGTCGGCAACACAGCGTTGAATTACATGGCCGGCCGTAGGCTGCCGGATTACAAGTTGTTGATACTTCGCTATGGCGACCGCTTCCAGCCGCAGGAGATGGAAAAGATCCAGTCCTTGCCATCAGGCATTATCGGTGACGTTAATCTGCGGATCTTTCGCTAGTTCTTTGCTTTGGTAATACCAATTGCAGTTTCTTACTGGGGCGACACATGCATCGCCTCATTAGGAAATCACCTGAAAATCTCAAAAATCGATGTTTTTGCAATGTTTTCAGCTTTTGCTGGTTTTTCTGCTGGACAGTGTGCTGTAAACCTGTTATGTTACCAATCGAATCAAGCCGGGTTTAGAGATTTTACCAATTTAGACAATTAGTTCCCGCCAGAGGCATTAGACGGCCTGTGATCGGGCGGCGTTATCAGCCGGTTAACCGATTATCACGGTTAATTGGAAGATCTTGAGAACTCGCTTTAATTGGTAATACCAATTAAATAGTTGGAAAAGTCAATTCAGCCGTCTCACTTTCGAGCGGTCAAATGTAGTTTAAGGAGAGCAGAAAATGAGGTTGAGGAACATTAGATTGACAGTTTTGGTGCTGTCGATGTCGTTGTTTGCATTGGCAGTGCAAACAGCAAATGCGCAGGAGACGCGCGGCACGATTCGTGGAATCGTTACGGACCCTAACGGGCAGGCAGTTCCAAATGCAAGTGTCTTGGTGCTCGACCCCGCCCGTGGCGGACGAAGAACCTTTACGACGAACGGAGAAGGCCTGTATCAGGCAACGTATTTGACGCCTGGCTTTTATCAGATCGTTGTTGAGGCTGCCGGATTTAAGAAATCGATCCGCGACAACGTCGAACTTCAGATCGGGGCGGCGATCCAGGCGGATATCCGGCTTGAGGTCGGCGGAGCTACGGAAACGGTCACTGTTACGAGTGACATTCCGCCGCTGAATACGGAGAACGCCTCGCTTGGACAGGTAGTCGACGCTCGTCGCCTCGAGGATCTCCCGCTGCCCCAAGGCGACCCTTATAAACTGATCGGCCTTTCGGCCGGTGTTGCTTACACGGGATCGGCAAGACTCGATCGCCCGTTCGAACCGACTCACATCATCGGCTACGCGATCGACGGAACACGCGGCAACCGAAGCGATCTAACGATCGACGGTGCTCCAAGTACGGCGACCGCTAACGCAAACGAGGTCATCGCGACCTACGTTCCTCCGTCGGACATCGTGCAGGAATTCAAGGTGCAGACGGCGACGTTCGATTCGCAGTTTGGCAACACCGAAGGCGGCGTGACCAGCATCAGCATCAAATCCGGAAAGAACACCCTCAACGGTTCAGCCTATTACCACGCACAACCGGGAACCTGGGCGGCGAACGACTTCTTCGGAAACGGACGCGGCACCCCGCGGCCTGAGACGGAATCAAATCGCTTCGGTGGTTACCTGAGCGGCCCGGTTAGGATCCCCTGGCTTTACAACGGAAAAGACAAAACCTTCTTTCTGTTCGGTTACGAAGGTATTCGTGACGCTCGTCCGCGATTCGACGCCGCCGCCGGATCATGGGTTCCAACGGCCGCCATCGCAAACGGTGATTTCTCCGCTTACCTTCCGGCAAGCGGATGCACGGCGAATGCGGCTCTCAGCCAGGTTTGCATATATGATCCGACAACACGTGTAGCGACAGGAAATACGTTTACGGGTACAGCCTTCGCAGGCAACGTCATTCCCGCCAATCGCATTGATCCCGTCGCCCGTGCCGTGATGACCTACTTCGCAAAGCCAAAGCAGCCCGGTCTGGTTGGAAACATTTTTGACTCGAGCCTAAACGAGCTAACCGAACCTTACAATAACTACACCTTCCGCATCGATCAGAATATCGGCAGTAAGAATCATCTTTTCTTCCGCGGTAGCTACTATGACCGAGTCAGCGTGTACAACGACTACACTGCTACCGAGTATTCTGGCGTTAATTTTATCTTCAAGGCCCGGCAAGCGGTCGTCGACGACGTTCATACGTTCAACTCGACCACGTTCCTGAACGTTCGTTACGGCTATAACCGCTTTATCCGACAATCTGATCAGGAGCCTGACGCCCGCGACTTCGACCTGAGCAAGCTCTGGGCCGGAGCCGCAGGTGCTGCGTACAACAGCCTGGTGGGCGAGGGGGTACGTCGTTTCCCACGATTTGATTTCACTGGCGGAGCATTAGGGAATGGTTTGAGCAACGAGTTCAGGCCGGTCGATACACACTCGTATTCGATCATTCTCACTAAACTTTTCAATCGGCACTCGATGAAGTTTGGCGGAGAGCAACGAACCTACATCGAGACATCTTCGTTCAACAGCAACGATCAAACGGGACAGTTCATTTTTGACAACACGTACACGCGGCCGAGCAGCGCTGCCAGCACTGATGTGAATGGCCTTCAGGCGATGGCAGCATTTCTTCTTGGCTATCCAAGCACGCAGCAGATCGTACGGCGGGCAGATTATGCCGAGTACTCGAAGACCTACGGCATTTTCTTCCAGGATGATTGGAAGGTGACCGATCGACTCACGCTCAATCTCGGCCTTCGTTGGGAAGTAGAAACGCCCATGGTTGAGAAGCAGAACAAGAGCGTCTCATCCTTCGACGCTTCGTTTGTGCAGACCAGCCAGGCAGCTGCACGTGCTCGTCTAATAGCGAGCCCGGTCGTAGGTTCGGACGGGCTGCCGGCGATCGATGCGGCCTCGTTCAATGTCAGAGGTGGCTTGCTTTTTGCAGGAGTTGACACTGGTTCAGGACTGTACGAAACGCCAAAGGACACTTTTCTCCCGCGATTCGGCCTTACTTACAGGCTGACCGACAAGACAGTTATTCGCGGCGGTGTTGGTCTGTTCGCAGGTTTCCTTGGTGAGCGACGCGGAGACGTTATTCAGCCGGGATACACGCAGACGACGACTCGTCCGTTGAGCACAGTGGGGCCGAACAACGCTCCGATACCGTTCACCCTTTCAACCTTCCCGACGGGCATCTCGGTCATCGAACCGGTTGGCAATGCCCGTGGTAAGCTAACCGGGTTGGGAACCGGTATCTCCTTCTTCAACCAGAATCCCGAGGTTTCGAAGCAGCTTCGTTATCAGTTTGGCTTTCAGCATGATATCGGTAAGGGCTGGACGGGCGAGATCGTGTACGTCGGTAACTACGGCTACGACATCGAACGTACAAAGAACATCAATGCCCTTCCGAACCAGTATCTAAATACTGATAACTCACGAACTGCGGCCCAGACAGCTCGCAGCACCGCACTCGGTCAGGCTGTGGCTAATCCATTCCAGACGATCGAAGATTATCGTGGTACGAGCTTCTTCAACGCTACGATTGCTCGACAGCAGTTGCTTCGTCCGTTCCCGAACTTTGGCGATATCAATACTTCAGTAAACGACGGGAAATCGTGGTACAACTCACTGCAGGTCAACCTGAACAAACGATTTGCCCAAGGTTATACACTTGGCGTTGCTTATACATGGTCGAAATGGCTGCAGGCGACTGAAACGCTGAATGCAGGTGACGAAGCACCCACGAAGATGATCTCAGATCAGGACACGCCTCACCGTCTCTCGATCAGTGGCATCTACGAACTTCCGTTCGGCAAGAATAAGATGTTTCTAAATGGTGCGAACGGTTTTGTTGATAGGCTCGTTAACGGCTGGCAGATCCAGGGTGTCTTCCAGTATCAGGAAGGTTTCCCGATCGCCTTTGGAACGAACGCTTTTTATCTCGGCGGTGAGATCGCTTTGCCGAAAGATCAAAGAACCACCGACCGTTGGTTTAACACGGCTGCTTTCGTCAACGTTCGAGATGGCGGTACGACGACCACCGCGGCGCCGGTTGCACATTTGAGAACCCTGCCCTTGCGTTTCGCCGATGTTCGCCGCGACAACATCAACGATGTCGGGCTTTCACTGCTAAAGAATACGCAGATCAACGAACGAGTACGGTTGCAGTTCCGTCTCGAATTTAGCAACGCGTTCAACGAAGCGTACTTCCCGGCACCGGCGGTAAACCCGACCGCGTCCACCTTTGGAACAATCGCCCCGTCCAACCAGGACAATTACGCCCGACGAACTCAGATCGGCATCAAGCTCCTGTTTTAAAAAAATAGGTAGACCACGAACTTGGGCGAGGACGGAATTTTCCGTTCTCGCCTTTTTCGTTCGCCACGACTGGAACGGCAAAAATTGGAGTTCGCCCCTTCCAGCCTTCAAATTGAAATAGCCGCCAAAGAAACGGGAAAAATATATTTTCTGATTCTTCATTTTTTTCGCATTTAATGCTAGACATTGGTATTACCAATATGTTAATCTCCCCCCGTCTTAATTTTTTGAACCAAAGTTAGTTCCCCGATCTTGAACACGCCGACCGTAGGCTTCTTGATTCGTTGGGAAATTAGTTAGCAGACGGAGTTAAGCGGTTTACCAATGATCAGAGCGGCGTTTGGGGTGAACCTCCGACGGTAACCGAAGGCAGCAATATTTGGATTCCAACGCATTTTCGGGTGTGGAAATGAAGCAAAAGACTGAGGTAAGTTTCGGGAGAAGTATATGAAATTCATTAAAGCAACACTGTTAGTTTTGGTGGCTGGATTAGTAATAATTGGTCAAACCAATAGAGGCGGTATCAGCGGGACGGTAACGGACTCGAACGGAGCCGTGGTTCCGAATGCCAAGGTGACGATCAAGAATGCCGGTACAAACCAGGCGACAACTGTCGTCACATCTGCTGGCGGTTCTTTCGCGGTCTCATCGCTCGAACCGGTCGAGTACGAAATAATGGCCGAGGCTCCTAACTTTAAGAAAGCCGTCGTCCAGAAGGTAAAGGTCGATACCGCAACCATTCTGACCGTAAACATCGTGCTTGAAGTAGGCAACTTCGCCGAGGTCGTCAATATCGAGGCCGAGGATGCTCTGATCAATACAGAATCGGGGACTACGTCGAGGACGATCTCCGAGGTACAGCTTCGCGAGTTGCCGCTTAATAACAGAAGCGTTCTCGATCTTGCGGTGACTGTTGCCAACGTCTCGGGCGATGCCGGAAGCGAAGATGCAGAGGTTACCTCGGGTCAACCGGTTCCCGGATACAATCTCAGCCTGAATGGAGGGCGTCCAGGCGGGACATCGATCCTCGCGGACGGCGTCAATAACACCGGTGTCGGCATCGGTCGTGCGGTCGTCAGCTTTACACCCGAAACGGTGCAGGAATTCACCGTTCAGACGTCGGCCTACTCTGCCGAATACGGCAATACTAGCGGCGGCGTCATCAATGCAACGACCAAGTCAGGTACTAACCGGCTGAACGGTACGGCACTTTTTTACCATCGCAATCCCGAAACGAATGCACAGCCATACCGCATAGGAACCACGCCCAGAACTCCTAACAACCTCAAATACAGTCAAGGCTCGCTTACCGTCGGCGGCCCTGTGTTTTTGCCTGGCTTCGGCGAAGGCGGTCCGAAACTCTATGACGGACGCGACCGCACGTTCTTCTTCTTTGCGTATGAACCACGTTGGAGAAAAGATTTTGTTACCGTCACCACGCTGCTTCGCTCGCAGGCCGAGCGAAATGGTGATTTTCGTAATCTTGTCCGCACATCAGGTGGTTGGGTTCCTGCCGCCGTTGCCGCACAATTCCCGACAGTGACCTCTACGGGACAGGCGAACATCTATCAGCAGTTCACGCTCGGCACGAACGGGACACTTATTCCAATTGTGCTGACGAACACCACTTTCCAGTTTTGTCAGTTTGGTGCTACTAACGTGTCGTTTAACGCCGCAGGTCAGCCGCAATGTACGGCTGCACAGAACGCCGCACCAAATAATGCACTGAACGTCGTGCCAACAGCATTTATCGACCCGACCGCTCGACGAGTTCTTGAGTACATGCCCTTCGGCGGTGAGTATTTTCTCGATAACGGGCTGATCCGCAATTATGTGGTCAATCGCCAGGTGCAGCAGAATGAGACACGATATACGGTAAAGTTTGACCATCAGATAACGCGTTCAAACAAGATGAGCTTCCGCTACTCGCTCACACCGGCGATCGCGGTTCGCGATTTTGGTACTGACGTCAACGGCAGCACAGGCGTGTTCAGCGATGCGAAGCAGTTTTTGCTGACGGACGACCACATCTTTACGCCGAGCATTGTGAACAACCTGCGGCTCAGCTACACGAAAGGCGTGTTCAGCGAAGATTTCGCGCCTGAGTTCTCGATCAACGGCGGTAGAAATCTGGCGACGGAACTCGGCTTGCCGAGCCTGACTAGCGGCGGACTGCCGCTGTTTCAGCTTAGCGGCGATTCGGGTACCAACTCAGCTTTCGCTGACATCGGTTCGTCAGGATCGACGAACAACTTCAATAAAGAAGAACGTTACGGCCTCGACAACATCGTTTACTGGAACCGCGGCAATCAGACATGGAGGTTCGGCATAAACATGTCACTTGCCAGGCTAAACGTCATTCCGTTCTTCGGAGCCTCGGGCGGCCGTTGGGAGTTCAGGACGCTTAATACGAGCAACAACCGTTCGACCAACGTCGCGAACGGCGGCGATCCACTCGCGAGCTTGCTGCTTGGTGTTCCAAACGCTGTTCAGGTTCGTCCTTTACTCCTCGATTATAATTACTATTGGAAGAGCGGGGCGGCATTCGTTCAGAACGATTGGAGGGTCCGGCCGAATCTAACGCTGAATCTCGGCGTTCGCTACTCTCTCCAAACCCCTCGCGGTGAACGAAATAATCAGCAGGGAGCATTCCGGCCCGACATGGCGGAGTCAGTAACGCTTACCGATGCTCAAAGGACGGCGATCATAACGGGGCTCGGCATCACTACGGCAAATCCGAACTACAACCAGATCGTCGCCCAGATACCGACCACGGTCCGGATCCCTGTATTTGCGTTGGCCGGATACGATGGCCGGTCACCCTACCTTACCGAGGTCGTAAAGAACAATTTCGAGCCACGATTCGGTTTCGCCTGGAGTCCGAAATTCTGGGAATTTGCGGCTCGACGCGGGTTGGCGATCCGCGGCGGTTACGGTATTTCACACGCTCCTCTGACGGGTAACAATCGTCTGCCAAATCCTGACTTCGGTGGTTTCCAGGCCGTTTCGACGCTTGCAAATGGCTCGACGGTGGGTGGCACGTCGTTTTCGGCCCAGCCGGTAAGGCTGTCGGGCAATGCCCCCCTGGTCGGCGGCGGGACATTCCAACAGGCCTTAACCAATCAGTTTCAGTTCAATCCGACCACCGGAGTTATAGGCCTTAACAGCCTTGGCGTTCCGGGCTTTGCAGTGTTTCCTGAAGGCTCGGAAAAGATCCCGTATTCGCAGAACTGGAACGTGACCTTCTCGTTTGAGTTGATGAAGAACACCTCGGTCGAGATCGCATATGTCGGCAACAAAGGAACTCACCTTTACATGCCGAATGTAAATATCAACCCGCGAAGCAGTGATTTCGTCGAACTGCTCGAGGCGAGTAACGTGGCGGCGGAGACTGCGTTTGCCGACCCGCTCGGACGCCGCAACGCTCTCGGTGCAGTGCTGACCATCCAGAGAAACAGCATCAATTCGCCGTACTTTGGTTTTAACACGCTGAATCAGTATTTCAACCCGTCGGCGAGCAGCATCTATCACGGCACATACATCGAAGTTCGAAGACGATTCTCGGGCGGACTTAGCTTCTCGTCGAACTATACCTTTGGCAAATCGATCGACGACGCCTCCGATTCGTCGCCTGACGTTCGTGTTTTGACCAGCGGTTCGACGCTCGGGCAGTCTTACTACGGAGCTCCGCGAACAGAGGACCGTGCCGTTTCGGCCTTCGATCTGCGGCATAACTTTAACACCACATTCGTTTGGGATCTGCCTTTCGGAAACAAGCGAGCTTTCTTCAACAAACTTCCCGGAGCGGTCGATGCGATCGTCGGCGGGTGGTCAATGTCTGGTATTTTCCGTTTGCAGGGCGGCCAGCCGTTTTCGCCGTTCATTACGGACACCAACCGCCTCGGCGGCGTCAACCGTTCGATCCGACTGAACGTCGTACCGGGAGTTCCGCTTAAGAACCCGCTCTACTCGTCGGAATGTTCGATCGGGGCAGCCTGCGAGCCCTGGGTAAATCCGGCGGCGTTTACGCGTCCCGACAAAGGCTCGCTCGGAAACGCGAGTCGCACGGTCGGCATTCGCGGGCCGATGCAGCAGTTGTTTGACCTCTCGGTGCAGAAGACCTGGACGCTCGGATTCCTCGGCGGCGAAGGCCGACGCAAACTCAATTTCCGCGTCGACCTGCTAAATGCCTTTAATCATCCCGTTTTTCGCCTGTCTAATACCGGAAACACTCCTCCGGGATACGGAACGCTGCCAAACGAAGCCCCCGTCACCCTAGCGGAATACAACGCGTGGGCAGCATTCAACGGCCGGCCAAACGCGACCGGTGCGACCGATCCGGCGCTCATAGCGGTGCAAAACCTGACGATCAACAATCGTCTGTCAACGGGTGCGATCCCGCTGAACTTCTTCAGCATTCAGGTTCCGCAAGGCTTTGCGACCCGAAACCCGAATTCGTTCGATATCACGACGCTCCAGGGCCTCAAACACTATCGCCTGCGCCAGTCATACGACCCGAATTTCGGAACACTGTTCGCGGTGAACAATCCGCGTTACATCCAATTCGGGCTTCGCCTCTTCTTCTAGGAAGGGCATTTATCGCGTTTCGTTTCCGTGTTTTTCCGTGCCTTCGGTGGTTGAATTTTTCGAAATTAACCACCGAGCGCACGGAAAAATACGGAACAATATCCTAAGAACGAACGCGAGCAATTGCACAGCCTCCGCATAATCAAGGCGAATCGGCTTCGGGTCGCCAACGGCGACAAATATTAAAGCCTAGGGTGAAATGAGCGATAGCGAATGGAACTCTAGGTAAAGGCTCGCTGAAGGCGAGCAATAATCCGCCGCGTGTATGTTCGTCGCCTTCAGCAACGGAAATCCTTCCACGTCAGTCCTAGGGGTTCCGCTCGAGGGCTCGCTTCACCCTAGGCTTTAATATTTGTCGCCGTTGGCGACTAACCAAATGCGAATCGTATTGCTATCTATCCTGTCGTTCGTCTTTACGTTTAGCGTCTTCGCGCAATCAACCGACGATGCCCGTCCGGTGGTCGACGATTCGAAAACGACGCCGGCTCAGGTTCGCGATCCTAAATTGCCTACGCTGTGGATCGTTGGTGATTCCACGCTGAACAGCAACGCACCGATGCGCGGTTGGGGGCAGGAACTGGCACAGTTTTTTGATTTATCAAAGATCAATGTCGTCAACCGTGCTATCGGCGGACGTTCAAGCCGTACGTTTATCTACGAAGGACGTTGGGATCGGGTAATGGCGGAGATCAAGAAAGGAGATTTCGTCATCCTCCAATTCGGCCACAACGACGTCGGTAAATACGATGATCCGGCTTCAAAGGACCGCCCGTCGCTCCACAGCGAAGGCGACGAAGCAGTCGAAGTAAAACGCAACGCCGATGGCAAGCTGGAAACCGTCCGAAGCTTCGGCTGGTACATGCGGAAATACGGAAATGATGTAAAGGCGAAAGGTGCGTCGATGATCTTCGCGTCGATGGTTCCCCACAAAGACTGGGCCGACGCCAAGATCGTCCGCAAAGAACGTGAAAAATGGGTCCTCTGGACCGCCAACGCCGCCAAAGCCACCCGAGCCGCCTATATCGACCTAAACGAACTGATCGCCCTAGAATTCGAACGCCTCGGCCCCGCAAAAGTGGAGCCTCTTTTCGCTGATCGCCGCACACATTCAACCCAAGCCGGTGCTCTGCTAAATGCCCAAATGGTCGTCGCCGCAGTCAAGTCCCTCAAAACGCCCGATCTGAAGAAGCTTCTCTCTAAAAGGGCCGACCCGATACAGCCAGCTCCCAAAACGTTTGTCGCAAACTTGAAGTAATCCCCGACTGACGCGGCAGGCATCCCTAGTTGCTATGAACGCTTGTTCGCCGAAATACGTGCGCCCGGTCAGATAGTATGCGGCGCTGCGGCGATCGATTTGATCGTTACGATCTTTGTGCCAAGTCGCGCATGCTTCGCGGTTAGGCGGAGGGTACCGGCTTTCTGGGTCGACCTTATCCAGATCGCTCCGGCTCCGCCGACGAGGGCGAAGGGGTTGTCCCCGACTATTTCGCCGTTTTCGATGGTGAACTGGATGGCTCCGGTGGCGTATGGGCGGTCGTTGCCGTGTTCGTCGGTGACGCGGAAGGTGACACGAGTCATGTCGATGCCGTCGGCTTTTAGTTCGAGATCATCAGCTTTGACGACAAAATCGCGGTCCACGCCGCGGCCGGACATTTTGCGTTCGATGACCTTTTTGCCGCCGATCCAGCCTTCGATGCGGAGGTCGGCCCAACGGCCAGCTCCCCATATAGCGGCGCGGAGGTTCGTGTTGAAGGGCGGATATTTCAGGTGCGGATAGGTCTTGCGATCAGGCTCGACGTCGGCTATCAGTTTTTCGCCAACAAAGTATTTCAGCCGTTCGCAGTTCGAGGACACGAGAGCTTCGGTAAAGGCTTCGTTCTCGTCGCCTGATGCCCAGCGGAACGCGGGTTCGAGGACGATCTCCTCAGACGGGTCGCACTGGGAGCGGTAGAATCCGGCCGCCGGTTTCGGCATTCTGAAGATGTCCGAAACGCCGTGGTAGCAGATGCGGTCACCGGAGCCGAAATAGTCGTGGGTGTTGTAGTCGAACGCGCACCAGCCGAGGCCGCCCGCGATCTTCTTGTCGCCGGCGATATGGTTGTGAACGCGGGCATGACGATGCGTGTGCTCGCGAAGGCGGTCGCTGTTGTCGAAACGCTTGGTCGGGAACATGTGGCCGTTGAATTCGGTGACCAGGTACAGCGGATGATTAGCCTCGCGCATCGGCCAGCGGAAATCGTTCATCGTGTAGACGTCTTCAAGCCGTTCGGAGTCGTAGCGAAAGCGCACTCCGCCGGTCTGCCGCGAGTCGTCGAGGTCGTGGGCGATCTTGTTTGTTTTTGTATAAAGCTCGCGGTTGTCGCCCGATTCGTTGACGCGAACGCCCCACAGCACGATCGACGGATGGTTCCAATCACGCTGGACCATCGCGTACACTTCTTGCTCGATCAGCTTTTGCCACGCCGCGTCGCCGATGTGCTGCCAGCCGGGGATCTCCTCAAAAACGAGCAACCCGAGTTCGTCGCAGGCGTCGAGAAAATGCGGCGATTGCTGGTAATGCGAGGTGCGCACCATGTTGCAGTGCAGCTCTTTTTTAAGTATCTCGGCATCACGACGCTGCACGCGAGCGGGCATCGCCTGGCCGACGAACGGATAAGTCTGATGGCGGTTTAGACCACGAAGTTTTAGATGCTTGCCGTTGAGATAAAAGCCTTCGGGTGTGAATTTGGCTTCGCGGAAACCGATGCGGGTTTCGTAGTGGTCGAGTGTCGTCGTCAGCTCGTTCAGCGTGACGCGAACGTCGTAAAGCTTTGGCGTTTTAGTATCCCAAAGCTGAATGCCGGCGAGATTCTCTTTCAGTTCGATCTCTTCGGTAGCAACTACGCCGAAGGGCACATACGTTTTTGTTGCGGTGCTTACGACTTTGCCGCCGTCGAGCAACTCGGCTTTGAGCACGTAGCCGGTCGACGAGGAACGAATACTGCCATCAGTTTGAAGATCGACGCGGACCTTGACCGAGCGGTTGGGCGTGAGGACATTTACCGGTTTCGCAAAGACGTTCGAGATAAAGTTCATCGGCACGGCACGGATCTCAATATCGCGATAGATGCCGCCGAATGTGAGGTAGTCGACCAAGTTTCCGAACGGCGGGATGTCTTTTCGCTCGGTCGAATCGACCTCGACGGCGAGGACGTTGTCGCCCGCCCAGTTGATCTCTTTCGTCATCTCGAAAGAAAACTGCGAATAGCCACCCTTGTATTCGCCGAGGAATTTGCCGTTGAGGTAGACCTTTGACGCGGTCATGACTCCGCCGAAGTCGATAAAGATGCGATGATCTTTTAATTCTTTAGGCAGGCGGAAATGACGCCGATAAGCCGACACGAATGTATATTCGCTCTCGTCGAAGTTGCTCATCGGGAGCATTTTATTGGTGTGCGGGATGGTGACCTGTTTCCAGCCTTTGTCGTTGAAGTTGGCCTGCATCGCGGCGGGCGAAAACTTCTCGTTATAGAGCCAGCGGTGATTGAGCGGGAAGATATGGCGTTTTGAGAACGACGGGGTGATCGTCGGCTCGATCGGCTCGGCCGAGGCATTCGAGATCAGCGAAAGCCCTGCGGCTCCGACGGCGGTGGTTTTTAGGAAGTGGCGACGGTTGAGTTTGGAGTCGGTCATAACGGCTGATGTGGGTCGCCAACGGCGACAAATATTAAAGCCTAGGGTGAAGCGAGTTTCGAGCGGAACCCTAGGAATGATATAGAAACGGTTCGCGTCGCTGAAGGCGACGGACATGGTTCGCGGCGTTTGTTGCTCGCCTTCAGCGAGCGTAACTGATTACGGCCGCGACCTAGGGTTTACACCCTAGGCTTTAATGTTCGTCGCCGTTGGCGACAGGAACAATACATGACCCGCGAGATGATTTGTTATCGTCCTCGCAGGCCGTTGATCTTCTTGGTGAACTCTTCGACCGTGTCTTTTTTGACGACGAGGGTCGGGACGTTGATCTGTTTGTTGGCCGGGATGACCGATTTGTCGCCCTTTAGGATCTTTGACATAAGAATTACGGATTGGTAACCGAATTCGTACGGCTGTTGGACGACTGTGGCGAAGATGCCGCCTTCCTTCACACCCGCCAGCGTTTCGTCTTCTTCGTCAAAGCAAACGATCTTGACGCTGTCGAGCTTTCCGCCCTCTTTGACGGCGTTGTATATCGCGGGGCCGTTGTAGCTCCAAAGGCCGACCATGCCGGCGATGTCGGGGTATTTGACAAGGGTATCGGCAGCGTTGGTTTTAGCGCGGGCTCGATCGGTATCGTCGGTGCGGATGTCGATGATCTCGACCTTTGAGCCTTCGAGCGCCTGTTTCAGGCCCTGATAACGCTCAGCAGCGTTGCGGGCGTCGCTCTTGCCGACAAAGACCATGATCTTACCGCCGTTCGGCAAAGCTTCCTTTACGAGTTCGCCGGCCTGGCGTCCCGCGGCGACGTTGTCTGTCCCGATGTAGAGAGCACGGTCGCTCGACGGTGCGTCGCTGTCCTGCGTGATGACCAAGGTCTTTTTCGCGGTGTCATTGATAAGCTGAGTCTGATTGTCAGGGTCGACCGGGCTGATCGCGATGCCCTGGACGCCGGTTGAGGTCAGGTCGTCGATAATGCGCTTTTGCTCGGCAGCCGTGCCCTCGCCGGGGAGTTTGAACTCGACCTTTACATCCGCGAGTTCGCCATCGGCCTTTTCGACGCCCTTTCGAGCGATGGTCCAGTAATCAGAAGCATTGTTGGTGACGAAGGCGAGCTTTAGTTCCTTACTCGCCGGTGCGGCGTTGTTCGAACCGCCATTCGTAGGTGTGGTCGCGGTGCCGCTGCATGAAGTCAGAACGGCCACAGCCGTTAAGAACGAACAGAAGATGGAAATTCGTCTTCTCATATTATCTCCGTTTTTCGAATTAGAAAGTACTGATTATTGCTAAGGTTAATCGCTTAATTATAATTTTGCAAATGTCCAGGAGCGTGATAGAGTAATCAAAAATATTTGGTTTTACCAATTTTCCGCCTCGTGAGCTTAGGGAATCACTAATGAAACGTGTTTCGAAGTATTTTTTAGTCATTATCGTTGCTTCGCTGGCATTTCTGTTCGGGCTGCCAGACGCGCAAACTAAGACATCTGCACAGAGCTCCGTTTTCTTTAACATACGGGACTACGGTGCCAAGGGCGATGGCAAAACGCTGGATACCGCCGCGATCAACAAAGCGATCGAAACAGCTGCGTCGAAAGGTGGGGGCACCGTCTATTTCCCGGCAGGAACTTATCTTAGTTTTTCGATACGACTAAAAAGCAACATTACTATCCATCTCGACAACGGAGCGACGCTGCTTGCGGCTGATCCGGCGATCCACAAAGGCAAGTACGATATGCCGGAGCCCAATCCCTGGGACATGTACCAGGATTTCGGGCATTCCCATTGGCAGAATTCGCTGATGTGGGGGATCGGGATCGAGAATTTTGCGATCATCGGACAGGGCAGGATCGATGGTCTGGGTTTATCAAAACGCAGCCCGGGGCCGCGACGTCCGCGAACCGAAGGCGAAACGCCGGTTAGCATGGCGAATAACGTTTCGCCTCTCGGTGAAATGTCCGACCGAAAAGAGATGGAAGGCCTCGGAACTAAAGCGATCGCTCTGAAACTCTCGAAAAATATCACGCTCAAAGACTTCACGATCTTTCGCGGCGGGCATTTTGCTGTCATCGCGACGGGCGTGGACAACCTGACGATCGACGGGTTGCGGGTCGATACGAACCGCGATGGTTTCGACATCGATGCGTGCCGCAACGTGCGTATTTCTAACGTTTACGTCAATTCGCCGAACGACGATGCGATCGTTTTGAAAAGCTCATACGCACTTGGATTTAACCGTGCGACTGAGAATGTGACGATAACGAATTCGCAGGTTTCCGGTTTCGATCTCGGAACGATGCTCGACGGGACGTATCAAACGAAAACCGAATTCGCTCCGGACCGCGACCGCGTTACGGGCCGCATCAAGTTCGGTACGGAATCTAACGGCGGATTTAAGAACATCACCATCACAAATATCAACTTTGTCCGCTGCCGCGGTCTCGCGATCGAGACGGTCGACGGCGGCTATATTGAGGACGTAGTCGTCTCGAACATCACTATGCGCGATATTACGACAGCTCCGATATTTATCCGTCTTGGCAAACGTCAGCGAGCTCCGGAAGGAACGCCGGTGGCTAAGGTTCGACGCATAATCATCGACAACGTCACGGTTTCCGGGGCTCATCACGAGTATGCCTCGATCATCGCCGGCCTCGCCGAAAGCCCGGTCGAGGATGTTCGGCTGTCGAACATTCGCATCCACTACAACGGCGGCGGCACGAAAGCCGATGCCGAACGCACGATACCTGAAAACGAGAAAAACTATCCGGAACCAAGTATGTTCGGCGTGACACCGGCTTACGGTTTTTACGTTCGCCATGCCCGGGGCATTACGTTTGATAACGTCAAGGTCACGTACGAAAAGGCAGAAGAACGCCCGGCGCTCTTTTTCGATAGTGTGAATGGAATCGACCTCTTTCGCATTGACGCTCAGGAACCACTGTCGTCGTCGCGTTTTGTGCTCAAAAATGTCGAGAATATCGCGATATTTCAAAGCAAAGGTTTGAGCGATCAGCGGATAGAAAGAGCTGAAATGAGCCGGTGGTGATCAATAGAAATCTAGCAAATAGCTAGTTAGCTCAAAGCTTTTAGCTAAACTGTCTTCGGAGTTTTGTATGAAGAAAACGATCTTTTTTGTTGTGCTCGCGATGATGTTCGTATCCGTTGTCGAAGCCCAGATCGGCCGGCGTTTTCCTTCGGAAAAGAAAGTCGTAAAAGACCCGGTAACGGGGACGATGCTGACGTTTCTAACCAGCAAGCCGAACGGGGACGCCAAGATCTATCAGACGCATAATCAGTGGACTTCTGACGGTAAATGGCTCATCTTCCGCTCAAACCGCGTTCCCGGCGAAGCGATGGCTGTCAATGAAGAGACCGGCGAAATGGTACAGGTGACCGAAGGCGGTTACAGCGGGATGCTGAACATTGCGCGGAAGTCGATGAAGCTTTATTTCCTGCGAAATCCGAACATTCGGCCCGGCCAGCCACCGGCTCCGCCGCAGCCGGGAACTCCGAGAACGCCGCCATCAATGGAAGTCGTCGAAGTCGATCTTGAGAAGCTTTTTGCCGACAGTAAAGCCGGAACGCTGAAAGGGAAAGATGCTTATCAAAAGGTTTGCGGCAGGACACCGCCGGAGATCGGAGCGGGCGGCGATATGGCACTTGACGGAGGGAATGAGGAATGGGTCTTTTTCCGCATTGGCCGCGAAGAGGCTCAGCGGCGTTTGCCGGAAGGAACCAAGGTCGAATCGAATTTTGGACCGCGAAATATGGGCTCCGGGCCTTCGGGCATCGGTGCGATGAATATCAAGACCGGCGAACTGAAACACGTCATTTCGGTCCCGTTTCAGGTAGGTCATATCCAGACTAATCCGTGGGTCGAGGGCGAGATCGTTTTCTGCTGGGAAACCGGAGGGAAATCGCCGCAGCGAATGTGGACGGTCAGGTCAGACGGAACGGGCCTGCGGCCTGTGTTTCCCGAGGATGACCGCGATTGGGTAACTCACGAAGCGGTGATCGGCAAGGACGAGGTCGCTTTCGCGATCATGGGACACCGCAAGATACCGGGCGGCACGAAAGACCTTGGCCAGGCGACCGGCGTGGGCGGCGTGAATCCTGGCCAGGAGCCGGAATGGGGCCCATCAGGAACGCGTGAACGTCCGACCGGGCTGGGCATAGCGAATCTTCGAACACGCGAGGTTCTGATCGTCGGCCAGACAAAGGAAGGCAGCGGGCTATGGCACGTGAGCGGTTCGCCGGACGGGCGTTTTGCCGTCGGCGACGATTTTGCCCGCAATATTTATCTCATCGACAGACGCAACAGCGAAATGATGCTTCTCTCTACTGGCCACAAAGCCACGGCGCAAGATCATCCACATCCGACAATGAGTCCGGATGGGACGAAGATCCAGATCCAGTCGGCGATGCTTTCGGCGGATAATCGTTCCATGAATATTTGCATCATCCCGGTTCCGGAAGCGTGGTTGAAACGAAAATGAGGATCAAAGCGAAAACAATTTCATTGCTAGCTGTATCGATCGTTCTTACATTTAGTGGTTCTGCCGTTTTAGCCGACGTTCGATTGCCCGATGTGATCGCGAGTTCGATGGTTTTGCAGCAGAAACACGTCGTTCCGATCTGGGGCTGGGCAGAGCCGGGCGAAGCGGTCACGGTGGCATTCGCGGGGCAAAAGAAAACTGTCGTCGCCGGAGCCGATGGTAAGTGGCGCGTTGACCTCGCGAAGATGAATGCGAGCGATGAGCCTCGGTCAATGACGGTAGCCGGAAAGAACACGATCGAGTTGAAAGACATCCTCGTCGGAGAGGTTTGGCTTGTTTCTGGTCAATCGAATATGCAGTGGCGTTTGCCCGAATCGACTGATGGAGCGGCAGCGACAGCCGCGGCAAATCATCCGACGATGAGGCTCTTCAATGTCAGCCGCGAGGTTGCGTTCAAGAAGAAGCAGGGGAAGCTAGCCGAATGGCTCAGATGCACACCGGAGAGTGTCAAGGAATTCTCCGCCGCCGGGTATTATTTCGGGGTCGAACTGCAGAAGACGTTGAAGGTGCCCGTCGGGTTGATCAATTCTTCCTACGGCGGTTCACAGGCCGAGGCTTGGACGCCGGTTTCCTACTTGAACGCGTCGCCCGATCTCAAACCCACCGTCGACCGAACAAAAATATGGGAGACCGAACGCGAAACGGTCAGGGCGAACTACGCCGCGGCAATCGCAAAATGGCGGGAAGATTCGGACAAAGCAAGGGCTGCGGGGGCTAGGCCTTCACCGTCGCCGGGTGTGCCGGACGCGTTGCGAGATTACCGTATTGCCTCATCGATCTATGACGGAATGATTGAGCCGCTGATGCCCTTCGCAATCAAAGGGGCGATCTGGTATCAGGGCGAATCGAACGAAGCACGGGCTGAGCAGTACAATCTACTTCTGCCGACAATGATCCGCGCGTGGCGCGAGCGTTGGGGACAAGGAGGCTTTCCGTTCGGCATTATTCAGTTGCCGAATTATCGTGCCGTGAAGCCGGAACCTGAAGAATCTGCGTGGAGTTTTATCCGTGAAGCGCAACGGAAGGCGGCCTTAACAACCATCAATGCGGGATTGATCGTAACGATCGACATCGGCGAGGCGAGTGACATTCACCCAAAGAACAAACTTGATGTCGGCAAGAGAATGGCGGTCTGGGCTTTAAAGAATGCTTACGGGAACAAGTTGGTCGATTCGCCGGTTCTAAATAAGTCGGAAATGAAAGGCAATAAGATCGTTCTAACTTTTGCCGAGGTCGGCGGTGGGCTCAGAGTAAAAAACGGAGACCGGCTCGATGAATTTGCGATCGCAAGCGCGGATAAGAAATTTGTCTGGGCTGAGGCGAAAATTGTTGGGAAGAACAAGATCGAGGTCTGGTCGCAGAGCATTTCTTCACCGGTTGCGGTTCGGTATGCCTTCAACAGCAATCCGAAGAATCCAAACCTGACAAACGACTCCGGTTTGCCCGCGTCGCCGTTCCGTACCGATAACTGGCCCGATCCGACAGCGGGGAAGCGCTGAGTCAGAACCGCTTGCGTCAGCGGGCGGCGAAGTTCCCGATGATTCCGGACGTTGGAGAGCTCTCTACATCTTGACCGTCCGTTTACGCAGGCGGTTGTAACTTATGTTTGACCTCAACGAACATTCCCACCGAAGGTTCAATCTGCTCACGGGCGAATGGGTGATCGTGTCTCCGCATCGGACAAAACGTCCTTGGCAGGGACAGACAGAAACATCCTCAAGGGCTTTTTTGCCGAGTTATGATCCCGATTGTTATCTTTGTCCGGGGAACGATCGAGCTGGCGGGAATGTGAATCCGCTGTATGAAGGCGTTTTTGTTTTTGATAACGATTTTGCTGCGTTGCAGCCTGATGTTTGCGGAAACGAGTTGAACGATTCGGGCCTGCTGATCGCCCGGCCGGAACGCGGCGTGGCCCGTGTGCTTTGCTTTTCACCGGATCATGGCTTGACGCTGCCGCGGATGGAGCGGTCTGAAATTCGTGCGGTGATCGACCGCTGGGCTGACGAGTATGTCGATCTGGGAAATCGTGATTTCATCGACCACGTCCAGATATTCGAGAATCGCGGCGAGATGATGGGGGCAAGCAATCCGCATCCGCATTGCCAGATCTGGGCAAGTGAATCGGTACCGAACGAGCCTGCGAAAGAGTTAGCTCGACAGGAAGAATATCTCGAAAAAACTGGCGGGTGCCTGCTGTGTGAATATTTCCGATTAGAGATCGAAGTTGGCGAGCGGGTCGTTTGCGAAAATGAGTTTTTTGCCGCAATCGTTCCGTTTTGGGCGGTTTACCCTTTTGAAGTAATGATTCTCGGCCGCGATCATCGCGGTTCGATCGACGAACTCGGCGGCGATGAACGTGACGCCTTGGCGGACATTCTCAAACGGCTGACGACTCGTTACGACAACCTTTTTGAAACGCCGTTCCCGTACTCAATGGGTCTTCATCAGCGGCCGACAGACGGTCGTGAGCATGCCGCAGTTCATTTTCACGCGCATTTTTACCCGCCGCTGTTACGCTCGGCGACGGTGCGCAAGTTCCTGGTCGGTTTCGAGATCCTCGGCAGCCCGCAGCGTGACATCACGCCTGAATCAGCGGCCGAACGACTGCGCGGATTGAGTGAATCTCATTATTCGACTTTCGCGTAAACTAGTGCGCGAATCGTGACACGCATACCTTTTCAAGAGTTCTTGGTTCTTAATTGTTAGTCGTTAGTTTATGAATGCGGGTCAGCTAAAAGAAGCCTTTTTTTCCCGGTTTGGCGGAGAGGCCCGTGTTTTTCGTGCTCCGGGGCGAGTTAACCTGATCGGCGAACATACCGATTACAACGACGGCTTCGTATTGCCGGCTGCGATCGGATTTGCGACAAATGTCGCGGCGGCGGGCAGGAACGACCGCAAGATCCGAGCGGCATCGTTGAATTTTGCAGGCGAGTACGAATTCGATCTTGATCAACCTAACGCAAGCATTCTCCCCGGATGGGCCAGATACGTCCAGGGTGTCGGGACGATTCTCGAGCGCGAGGGCTTTCGCCTCGGCGGTGCCGATCTTTTGATCAATAGCGATATTCCGATCGGGGCGGGACTGAGTTCTTCGGCGGCGCTTGAGGTAGCCGTGGGATTTGCGCTGACACGTATCGTTGGTGCCGAGATCGACGGGATGAAACTGGCTCAAGTCGGGCAGCGGGCCGAGCATGAATTTGCGGGAGTTCGAAGCGGGATAATGGATCAATTCGCTTCGGTTTTTGGCCGCGATGAAAATGCGCTTTTTCTCGATTGCAGGTCTTTGGACTGGTCAGCGGTGCCGGTTTCTTCGCGATTTTTGATCTGCAATACGAAGACAAAACACGAACTCGCCGACGGCGAATATAACCGGCGGCGAGCGGAATGCGAGCGTGCGGCGGCGTTTTTTGGTAAAACTTCACTTCGGGACGTTTCGATCGAGGATTTCGAGCGTAGCCGCTCGCAAATGCCAGTGATCGAGCAAAAGCGTGCGAGACATATTCTCTATGAGAACCGTCGCGTACTCGATTCGGTCCAAGCCCTGCGTGTCGGCGATATTGCATCATTCGCTCGTCAGATCGATGCTTCACATGAAAGCCTGCGTGACGATTTTCAGATAAGCTGTCGCGAACTTGATGTCATGGTCGAAGCCGCCCGGCGGCAGCCTGGAGTTCTTGCTGCTCGGATGACCGGCGGCGGGTTCGGAGGTTGTGCGATAGCCCTTTTGGAGGACGACGTGTCGCTGGATCTTCCGGACGCGATAGCGATGGAATACAAAGAGGAAACGGGCATTGAGCCGGAGTTCTATGAGTGCAGAATTGGGGGCGGCGTGCGCGAGTTGCAGGACCGGCGACGTGACATAATTAAAAGTTAATTGGTATTACCACTTTTTTCTGGTAAGGTATTGCCATTCGTTTGGAAAGTTGTTACTCTTCTGTTTTACGGCAGGTTAAGCGGTTTTCTAACGAGTCGGGAGACAGCACTAGCTGCTCCTAAGAAGCGACCTATTTTATAAGCAAAAATACCAAACGAGCATGAGCAACCAAGCGACACAAGAATTGAAATACAAACACGTTAAATATCTATGGAATGATGCCGACGTAGATGGCCTCGACGGCGTTGACCGCCTCGTTTACCGGTCGAACCGTCTGGGAGACGACCTGACGCTGACGAACACGGGCGGCGGAAATACTTCGTCAAAACTTCAGGAGAAGGATCCGCTAACGGGCGAGAATGTCGAGGTTCTGTGGCTCAAAGGGTCGGGCGGTGACCTTCGAACGGCGAAACGCGATGGCTTTGCGTCGCTTTATTTGAACAAGGTTCGCGACATGCGAGCGATCTACGAGAACGACCCGAACAACGGAGCGAAAACGCCGATCGAAGATTCGATGTATCCGATGTATTCGCACTGCACGTTCAACCTGAACCCGCGTGCGTGCTCGATCGATACGCCTCTGCACACGTTGGTTCCGTTCAAGCACGTCGATCACCTGCACCCGAATTCGGTCATCGCGATCGCGGCTTGTGTTAATCAAGAACGACTCACAAAAGAAGTCTACGGCGACGATCTGATATACATTCCTTGGCAGCGTCCGGGCTTCGACATCGGCCTAAAGATCGAGCAGCTTATCAAAGACAATCCGAAGGCAAAGGGCATCTTGCTCGGCCATCATGGAATGTCCTCGTGGGACAATAACGACAAGACCTGCTACGAAACCGCTCTCGAGATCATCGACCGTGCGGCGCAGTACATCGAGGAACGCGACAAGGGCGAAGCGACGTTTGGCGGGGCGAAATACAAGGCGTTAGACGACGAAACGCGGCAGAAATTGCAGACCGAGATCATTCCGTTTATTCGTGGACAGGTTTCGGTTTATCGTCGATTTGTCGGAACGGTTCAGGACGATTGGAAGATGCTGCGTTTTGTGAACAGCGTTGACGGGCCGCGGCTGGCGGCACTTGGAACTTCTTGCCCGGACCACTTCCTGCGTACGAAGATCAAACCTTTATTCGTTAATTGGAATCCAGAAACGGGCGATCTCGAATCGCTCAAAACTGCGATCTCAGAAGGCCTCGTGCAATACCGTAAGGACTACGAAGAATACTACAACCGCTGCAAACATCCCGATTCGCCCGCGATGCGTGATCCGAACCCGACGGTTTGTTTGATCCCGGGACTTGGCATGATCGCGTGGGGCAAAAACAAATCGGAATCCCGTGTGACCGGCGAATTTTACAATTGCGCCATCGAGGTCATGCGTGGTGCTGAGGCAATGGACGAGTACGAGGCGATGGATCAGCAGGAGGCGTTCGACATCGAATACTGGCTGCTCGAGGAAGCAAAGCTCCAGCGTATGCCCCCGGAAAAAGAGCTTGACCGTCAGATCCACGTTATCATTGGGGCCGGTGCGGGCATCGGAAAAGAGACGGCTCACCGCATTGTTAAAGAAGGTGCTCACGTCGTCTGCGTTGATAAAGACGCGGCCTCGGCACAAGAAACGGCAGACGAAATTATCGCCAAATACGGAACGGGGATCGGCGTGTCAGGAACCGGAATTTCAAATTGCGGCGTCGCTATCGGCCTCGGCTGCGATATGACGGATCGCGAATCCGTCGCCAAGATGTTCGACCAAGTGATGCTTGCCTACGGTGGTATCGACGCCGTGATCGTTACCGCAGGTGTTTTTGTTCCGCCCGACAAAACCGGTTATATCGAAGACAAAATGTGGGATTTCACGTTTGGAATCAACGTGAAAGGTGCCTACATCGTTGCGGACGAAGCTCATAAAGTACTCAAAAAACAGGGGCTTACGGGCAATGTTGTTTTGACGACGAGTGCGAACGCTGTCGTTGCGAAAAAGGGGAGCCTTGCGTACGATACGAGCAAGGCGGCCGCAAATCACCTCGTTCGCGAGCTCGCGATCGAGTATTCACCGATGCTTCGCGTCAACGCAGTTGCTCCGGCGACGGTCGTTAAGGGGAGCACCATGTTCCCGCGTGATCGTGTGATCGCATCGCTTGCCAAATACAGCATTCCGTTTGAAGACGCGGAAGATACAGACGCACTAACCGAGAAATTATCAAATTTCTACGCGAAACGCTCACTCACGCAGACGCCGATCGAACCTTCGGATCAGGCCGAGGCGATTTTCCTTTTGCTTTCGAAACGTCTCAGCAAGACTACTGGACATATCATCCCGGTCGACGGCGGTTTGGCTGACGGATTTATGCGTTAGACTGGAGGGCGGGCATCTTGCTCGCTCATCCCTCCATACAGCAAAACGGTTTGGGTGAGCAGAGATGCTCACCTTCCAGCGGAGAAAATATGGCGGCAAATTTTGAGATCGAACAGGATTTTATCGCTGAGCAAAACAGGGCGAAGAGTGCTTGGCTTGCCGAAGACCTCGAGTATCTCGGCAAAAAGCTTGCTCGTCACGGCGGCGATGTAGAATCGCTAATCGAAAAAGCTCGCGGGCTAAAGGTCGCCGTCCCTTCTTGGGGAGTCGGCACCGGCGGCACGCGTTTTGCTCGTTTTCCCGGGCAGGGTGAGCCACGCGGTGTTTTTGAAAAGCTCGAAGACTGCTCGACCATTAATAAGCTAGTTCGCACGACACCAGCCGTCTCCCTACACATTCCGTGGGATAAACCTGAGCATACCGATCAGCTTATCGCTGCAGCAAAACAACACGGACTCGAATTCGACGCGATGAATTCGAATACGTTTCAGGATCAGCTTGGGCAGAAACAGTCTTACAAGTACGGCAGCCTTTCCCATGAAGACGCCGCGACGAGAAAACAAGCGGTCGAGCACAATATCGAGTGCATCGAGATCGGCAAAAAGATCGGTTCCAAAGCGTTGACCGTTTGGGTTGGCGATGGCAGCAATTTTGCTGGGCAATCGAACTTCCGGCTCGCGTTGGGTCGGTATCTCGAATCGATGCGTGAGATCTACGCGGCCGTACCTGACGACTGGAAGCTTTTCATCGAGCACAAATTCTTCGAACCTGCGTTCTATTCTTCCGTCATAAACGATTGGGGAACAAGCTACATCTGTGCGACCGAACTTGGGCCGAAGGCGTCGTGTCTCGTTGATCTTGGCCATCACGCACCAAATGTGAACATAGAGCAGATCGTTTCGCGGCTGATCCAGTTCAAAAAACTTGGCGGTTTTCACTTTAACGATAGCAAATACGGCGACGACGATCTCGACGCAGGTTCGGTAAAGCCATTTCAGCTTTTCCTTATCTTTAACGAGCTTGTCGATGCTGAATTGAGCGAGGTCGAAGGCTTTGATCCGTGCTACATGCTCGACCAGTCGCACAACGTAACTGATCCGATCGAGTCATTAGTAACGAGTTCGATCGAGATCTCGCGGGCGTTCGTCCAGGCCCATATGGTCGATCGTTCGAAACTTCGCGAAGCTCAAAAAGCTGGCGATGCGATCACGGCACTTGGCACTTTAAAAGAAGCATTTACGACCGATGTTTCGCCGATCCTCGCCGCCGCACGAGAGCGAAGCGGCGGTGCTATCGACCCGGTCGCGGTCTATCGGGCAAGCGGCTATCGCACGCAAAAAGCAAAAGAGCGTCCGGCACAGATCGGTATCTCAGCGGGAATTGTCTAGGCTGAGGGTTTCGGAAGAATCATAGCTAATAGCTGTTAGCTAGATGGCTATTAGCTACTTTTATTCTGAATGGCTGGTCCACTTTTTATTGCGGTAGATCTCGGTGCGGGCAGCGGTAGAGTTTTTTTGGCTGGTGTCGATACGGGTGAGTTTTTGCTTGAGGAGATCCATAGATTCCAGTATCCGCCGACGGAAAAGGACGGGAATCTTCGATGGGATCTGAACCACATTTTTGCTGAGATCAAGTTTGGATTGAAAACTGCTGGCGAGCGTGCACGCGAACTTGGACGCAAGATCAAGAGCCTCGGCATCGATAGCTGGGCTGTCGATTATGGCCTGCTCGATGCAAGCGGTGAACTCATTGCCGAACCGGTTTGCTATCGTGACGATCGTACAAAGGAGGCCATGGAGCAGGTTTTTGTCCGCGTGCCGCGTTCCGAGATCTTTGAAAAAACGGGAATCCAATTTCAGAATTTCAACACGCTTTACCAGTTAGATTCAGAAAAGCGAAGCGGTGAGGCGGCGGACCTTCTGCTGCTGCCAGACCTGCTGCATTATTTCCTGACAGGAACAAAAGCGGCGGAATACACTAACGCGACGACCACGCAGTTTCTGAACGCTGCGACCGGTGAGTGGGATCGCGATCTGCTTGAGCGGCTTGATCTTCCAGCGGGAATTTTGCAGGAGATCGTTCCTGCGGGAACTGATCTGGGGCAGTTGAAGCCAGAGATCGCGTCGGAACTTGGCCTCGACGGTGTTCATGTCGTTGCACCAGCAACGCATGACACCGGCAGTGCTATCGCCGGAGCACCGCTCGATAAAGATTCGGCGTATATTTCCTCCGGCACTTGGTCGCTGATCGGCGTAGAGCTCGACGAAGCTCTGATAAACGAAGATGTCGCCGCGCAAAATTTCACGAACGAAGGCGGGGTCTATGGCACTGTTCGTTTCCTCAAAAATGTAATGGGTCTGTGGCTGCTCGAATCGTGCCGCCGCGAGTGGAAAGCCGCCGGTATCGATGTAGAATACGATACGCTCCTTGCGGAAGTATCAGCAGAGAAAGAGTTTAAAGCGTTCATTTTTCCCGACGATCCGAGATTCTTGAATCCGCCGAGCATGCTCGATGCGATCGCGGAGCAGCTCGCGGAAACGGGACAGCAATTTGAAAACAGCCCGGCAGTGATCTCAAAGATAATATTCGATTCGCTCGCATTTCGATACGCATCGGTGCTTCGCTCGATCAAAGTTCTGACTGGAAAGAACCTTGCGAGCATTCAAATCTTAGGCGGCGGCGGACGAAATTCTTATTTGAATCAGATGACAGCGAACGCCAGCGGCATCACCGTTCAGGCAGGACTGACCGAGGCGACCGTTGTCGGAAATGTGCTCGTTCAGGCGGTAACGGCAGGGCGATTTTCATCGATCGCGGATGCCAGAAAACACGTTAGTAAGAGTTTTGAGCTTATTGGGTACGAGCCGCAGCGATCTGTCGCGATAGACGAAGCAGGCAGCAAATATAGGACAATCGAAAATAAATTTGTTGGTTTATCAGCTTCGGACTCAGTGGGAAGTGATAAGTGATTACTTTTCTGGACTTAAAACTTAGAACTTATCAGTTCTAACTTATTTTGGAACCGGCTGTAAAACATCGTGAAAGTCTCGCTTTTTGTTACATGTCTCGTCGACCAGCTTTGCCCGAACGTCGGCGTCGCTACGGTTGAGGTTTTGCGGCGTGCTGGTTGTGAGGTTGTTTTTGATGAACGCCAGACCTGTTGCGGCCAGCCGGCATTTAACACCGGCTATCGCAAAGAGGCGAGCAAGTTTGCAAAGCGGTTCATCGAGATCTTTGAAAGTTCAGATGCAGAAGCGATCGTCAGCCCTTCGGGTTCGTGTACGGCGATGGTCAAACATTTTCACGAGTTGTTTCCCGACGAGCCGGAATGGCGACAACGAGCGGAGAAAATCGCGGCGAAGACTCACGAATTCGGCAGCTTTTTGGTGAATGTTTTGAAAGTAGAAGATGTCGGGGCGGCATCCAACGAAAAGATCACCTGGCACGACGCGTGTCACGGTTTGCGTGACCTCGGTATTAGGAACGAGCCGCGGAAGCTTTTGAAAAACGTGAAAGGGGCTGAGTTTGCCGAGATGGAGAACGCCGATGTCTGCTGCGGTTTCGGCGGAACGTTCTCAGTAAAATACCCTGAAATTTCAGCCGGAATGCTCGATAACAAGATCGAAATGATAGAAAAGTCGGGAGCCGATACAGTCGTCGCCTGCGACGCAAGCTGTCTAATGCAGATCAATGGACGGCTGTCGCGGATCGAGTCGAAGGTGAAGACAAAGCACCTTGCAGAGGTTTTGGCTTCGTAAGAATAATGTCAGTAACACCTGCGGTAGCGGGTGGAGTTCTTATAGTCGCGAGTCAAAACCCCACCCACTACCGAAGGTGGTACCGACCCGAAATATGCAGCAGTTGACCGCAGAAACTTTTGACCAGAATGCCCGGGCCGCTCTACGCGATCCCGTGTTGCACGGTGCTTTGCGGAATTTGGCTGATAATTTTGTTGGCCGTCGAAAAAATGCGATCGCGTCCGTTGACGATTGGGAAGGCCTCCGTGAAAAAGCTCGGGCGATAAAGGAAGAAACGCTGCTACACCTCGACGAATACTTGTTGAAATTCGTTGAGAGCGCGGAGAATGCCGGGGCCAAGATCCACTGGGCACGCGATGGGAAAGAGGCGTGCCAGATCGTGATCGACCTGGTAAAACAAAGCGACGCCAAGATGGTGGTCAAGGCCAAGAGCATGGCCGGCGAAGAGATCCATCTCAACGAGGCTCTCGAAAAAGCGGGCATCGAGCCGGTCGAGACAGACCTAGGCGAGTGGATCATCCAGCTAGCGGGCGAAACGCCTTCGCACATCGTGGTTCCTGCGATACATAAGACGAAGGAACAGATCGCGGATATTTTTGTCGAAAAGGTCGGGATCGAGAAGACCGACAACGTCGATGTGCTGACAAAGACCACGCGGCGGATACTTCGCGAGCGGTTCGCAGAGGCTGAGGTTGGGATAAGCGGCGTGAATTTCGGAGTTGCCGAGACCGGCACGATCTTGATCCTTGAAAACGAAGGCAATATTCGATTAACGACGAGCCTGACGAAAACGCATATCGCGATCATGGGGATCGAAAAAGTGATCCCCAAATTCGCCGATCTCGACGTTTTTCTTAAGCTTTTGCCGCGTTCGGGGACAGGCCAGCGATTAACCGCGTACCAATCGTTGATCACCGGAACCAAGAAAAACGCCGACGATGCGGGGCCCGAGGAAGTTCACATCGTCCTGATGGACAACGGCCGCTCTCGAATGCTCAGTCATCCGGTCACGCGGCAGAGCCTCGCCTGCATCCGCTGCGGAGCGTGCCTGAACGCCTGTCCGGTCTACCAACAGGTCGGCGGTCACGCGTATGGTTCGGTATACCCGGGGCCGATCGGTGCGGTGATCACTCCGCAGTTGATCGGAATTTCGAAAGCAAAGCAGCTTCCATATGCGTCGAGCCTATGCGGAGCGTGCAAAGAAGTTTGCCCGGTCAAGATCGATATTCCGGAACTATTGCTGCATCTGCGAGCAGAAATTACGGATGGAACAGCGGGAGGTTCACCGGACAATCCAGAGCGAAAACGAAGATTTGCCGAGAGTCTGGCTTTTAAGATGTATGGCAAAGCATGGTCAGGACAGTTCTCATACGGCCTTGGTATCAAAGCCGCCAGGCTGATGCAAAAACTGATAGTCCGCGATGGCAAGATCGGAAAAGCGAGCGGACTGATCGCAAAACTGCTGCCGCCGCTTGGTGCCTGGACTGCTTGGCGCGATGCTCCGGCGGTCGCTCCGAGATCTTTTCGTGAGATGTGGAAGGATGGAAGCATTGCAGAAGCCCGCACGAAGTAAGGGCTCTCTTGACAGGTTTAAACTCGATTGACGTGAACAGAGCCCTTACTTCGTGTGGGCTTCCGCAAAAATGGTTATGACGACCGCTCGCGAAGACATAATTGGATCGATTCGCCGACATCTCGCGACGAGTAGGCCGTTCGACGCGGTTCACGGTGAGCATAGACATTTTGAAGTCGTTGCAAATCAAGCACTTCCGGTTGAGAACGTGACTGATGTCCGGAAGCTTTTGGATAATTTCTGTGCTAGTGCCGAGATGCTCGGTATTCATATCGAGATTGCCTCTGATGAGCGGGAAGCGGCCGTTTTGATCGAATCGGTTATTGACCGAACGGGTGCAAAAAAGATCGCAGTCTCGAACTCTCAGCTTGTTTCTGAGGTCACAGAAATTATTGAAACGGTTGAGTTTACGCGAAATGCGTCGATAGATTTTCTATTTGATTCCGACCTCGGAATAACATCCGCCCAATGGGCGATCGCTGAGACCGGAACGCTTGTGCTTGAGGCCGAAAACGAGGATCATCGTCTGATCTCGCTCGTTCCGCCTGTTCACCTTTGTTTGCTGGAGGCGAGCAAGATACGTCAGACGCTCGGTGAGATACTAGAACTGACGCAAGCGAATTTGGGACACGCGATGACCTTCATTACCGGAGCGTCGCGGACCTCAGATATCGAATTGACATTGGCAATTGGGGTTCACGGACCCGGCGAATTGCACATTATCGTGTTAAATGATCGGTGAATAAAAGCTAATAGCTAGTTAGCTATCAGCTATTAGCTACTTTTTCTTATGACGGGACAGACACCACTACTTACGGCCGAGCGAGTGACGAAATCATATGCGGGCGTTCAGGCGCTTCGTGACGCGTCGTTTGAGCTTCGTGGCGGTGAAGTTCACGCTTTGGTGGGTGAAAATGGTGCCGGGAAGTCGACTTTTATTAAGATCGTAACGGGAGCGGTAACGCCCGATAGCGGGGAATTGACGGTAAATGGCGATCTGGTCCGCGAGAATTCACCGGCTATCTCCAAGTCGCTTGGCATCGCGGCAATTTATCAGCAACCTGCTCTTTTCCCGGAACTTACTGTCGCCGAGAACATAGCTATCGGTCTCGAACGCAAAGGCTTTTTCGGCTTTGTGAACTGGAATGAACGCCGCCGTGCAGCGAAGGAACTGCTCGACCGCGTCGGGGCGAAGATCGATCCGGAAACGCCCGCTGGCGAGCTCTCGATGCCGCAACAGCAACTCGTTGAGATCGCTCGGGCACTTGGAGCAAACGCCAAAATCCTTATATTTGATGAGCCGACGGCGTCGCTTTCTGAGGAAGATACGCAGAATTTGTTTCGCGTTATCCGCGAACTTCGCTCGCAAGGCGTTGGGATGATATACATCTCGCACCGCCTCGAAGAATTGCCCGTAATTGCTGACCGCGTCACGGTTTTGCGAGACGGCCTGACTATCGGAACTAAAGTAATGGCTGAAGTCAGCAGCGAGGAGCTGATCAAATTAATGGTCGGCCGCGAGCTTTCCGCTGTTTTTCCGAAGCGCGTAGTCGAGATCGGTGAAACCATATTTGAGCTGAAAAATCTGGGTTCGCGAGCAGTCGGGATCAAGAATATCAATCTTTCTGTTCGAGCCGGCGAGATCGTCGGCGTCGCTGGTTTGATAGGCGCAGGGCGAACCGAGCTGGCAAAAGCGATCTTTGGCATTGTTGAATCCGACGCGGGGGAAATCCTCCTTCGCGGCAAACCGATGCATTTCGGGCATCCGTCCGAGGCGATCGATGTTGGCATCGCCTATTTGCCTGAAGACCGGCGAAAACACGGCGTTGTACTCGATTTCCCCATCAGTGCGAATATCACGCTTGCGTCGCTGAAGAAGCTTTCTGGCTTCAAGGGCATGAATTTCGGAAAAGAGAAGGAGATCGCTGCCGAGTATACGCGGCGGCTCGGGGTGAAAACGCCGACCATACACAACGCCGTCTCGACGCTTTCCGGCGGGAACCAGCAGAAGGTTGCCCTGAGCCGCTGGCTGATGACGAAACCGTCGGTTTTGATCCTCGATGAACCCACGCAGGGTATCGATGTCGGAGCAAAATCTGAGATCCATTCGTTGATGATGGAGATCGCGGAACAGGGCGTTGCGATCCTGATGATCTCGTCGGAGTTGCCGGAAATACTTGGGATGAGCGACAGGATCGCTGTCATGCGGGGCGGGACGATAGCAAAGGTTTTTGATAGGAGCGAGGCGACGCAGGATAAGATCCTCGCGGTCGCGTTGGGGCATTGAGGGTCAGAACCGCCTGTGTAAGCGGGCGGAGTGGCGTCAAGCGACAAATTCGCCCCCGGGGAGAGAACCACCCCGTCAGTTCCAGCAAAAACCGCTGAAACTGCCACCCCTCCTTCGTAAGGAGGGGAGTTTGCGGAATATGAACTTCAGCAGATACAAAAGAGAGATCTCGGCTGCGGGGGCGTTTGTGGCGATACTGATCGTCCTCGCCATCGTCGCGCCGTCTTTCTTTAGTGCGGGGAATCTTCGCGATCTGTTGATCAATAATGCGCCGACGCTCTTGATCGCGGTTGGCATGACGATGGTCATTCTGGTCGGCGAGATCGATATTTCCGTGGGTTCGCAGTTCGCGGTTTGCAGTATTGCGGCGGGTTTTCTCGCAAAGACCGGGATGCCCATGCCGGTTCTTTTTCTCTCGATCTTCCTCGTCGGCGCCATGATGGGGTCGCTGAACGGTGTTCTCGTCGGCTGGCTGCGTTTGCCGTCGATCATTGTTACCTTGGCAATGCTCGTGCTGTGGCGGGACGCCTTGAGGTGGCTGACGGAAGGTGCGTGGGTGCAGAACCTGCCTGAGAACTTTCAGTGGTTCGGGTTGTCGCAGAGCGGCGGCGAACTTACGATCGTTGCCATCACACTCACTATATTTGTCGCCTTTGCCTGGACGCTGCGAAACCTTGTGGCCGGGCGAAAGATCTACGCCGTCGGCTCTGATGCCGAGGCGGCGAGGCTCGCGGGTATCAGCGGGCCGACGGTCGTTCTGAGCGTATTCGCTTTGATGGGCGCCCTAACGGGGATCGCGGCGCTCATGAACGCGGTGAGGTTTTCCGAGATCCCGGGGAACTCGGGCGTCGGTTTGGAATTAAAGGCAATCGCGGCGGTCGTCGTCGGCGGAGCCGCGATCACCGGCGGACGCGGAACGTTGGTCGGAACGCTGATCGGCGTCGCTTTGTTAGGCACGATCGGGACCGCGCTCACGTTTTTGGGGATAAATCCCTTCTGGGAGAAAGCAATTCAGGGCGCGATCATCTTGATCGCCCTCGTGTCCGACGTAGCACTCGGGCGTCTGGAGAAAAATGGAAGAAGTAATATCGCCGGAGCGGCCGCTTAGTACGGAACAGTCGCTTCGCGAGCGGCTTTTTCCGAATAACGAATGGATCCTGCTGATCGTCCTGATCGCGGAATGCCTCATCTTTTCGGTCACGGGCAGCAATTTTGCGACTTCGGGCAACGCATTTGAGATCACGCGGCTGGCGGTGGAGATCGGGCTGCTCGCGCTGGTGATGACGCCGATCATTATTACGGGCGGCATCGACCTTTCGGTTGGTTCGATGATGGGTTTGTCGGCGGTGGTGATGGGATCGCTGTGGCGGGACGGCGGTGTTTCGATGCCGGTGGCAATTGCGATAACGCTGTTCGTCGGATTAGCGGGCGGGGCTCTGAATGCCGCGATGATCACGAAGCTAAAAGCTCCGCCTCTGATCGTGACGCTTGGAACATTCTCGCTGTTTCGCGGCATCGCGGAAGGTTTGACGCGCGGGATCGAGAACTATTCCGGCTTTTCGCCGACGTTTCTATCGCTGGGCCAGGGCTATGTTTTCGGGTTCATTCCGACGCAGTTATTTATCTTCGTGCCGGCGATCATTGCGGTGTGGTGGTGGCTGCACCGGACGGCGTTTGGGCGAAGTTTCTACGCGGTGGGCTTCTCGCAGGAGGGTTCGCGTTACGCCGGCATCAAAGTTCGGCGGCGACTGAACTTCGTTTACTGCCTGTCGGGCCTGACGGCGGCGCTGGCGGCGGTTATTTATGTCGCACATCTCGGGCAGGCGAAGTCGGACGCGGGAACGGGTTACGAATTGACGGCAATTACCGCCGTCGTGCTCGGCGGGGCGTCGATATTTGGTGGACGCGGTACTGTTTTGGGGACGGTTCTCGGGCTGTTCGCGATAGTTATTCTGCAGAACGGTCTGCGGCTCAGCGGGCAGCCGGCGGAGCTCGCCGGGATCCTGACCGGCGTTTTGCTCGTCGTCACAATTTTGCTCGACCGTCTGTCGAGGGCTAGTGTTGCGAAGCCGAAAGCGGCTTCAGAGGAGGAATTTGAAGTGAAAAATTGGCAAGTTGGAGTCCTAAGCGGCGTTATCGTCGCGGCGGCGCTTATTGTTGCGGGCAGCAATTGGCTGCTGGTCCGCTCGATCAAGGAAGAACGCGGAAGTGCGGCCCCGACGGCGGCGGCTAACACGAATTCGCCCGCCCCCGGCAAGAAAAGCGTCATCGCGATGATGCCAAAGGCAAAGGGTGACCCGTATTTTATCAGCTGCCGCAAGGGCGCCGAGGAAGCGGCGAAGGAACTCGGGGCCGAACTCCTCTGGGACGGCCCGACCGACCTCGATCCGGCGAAGCAGAACGAGGTCGTCGAGGCATGGATCACTCGCGGCGTCGATGTGATCGCGGTCAGCGTCGAGAATAAGGAAGGAATTTCTACCGTTCTTCGCAAAGCCAAGGAAAAGGGCATCAAGGTCGTGACCTGGGACGCCGACGCCGAGAAGGATGCTCGCGATTTCCTTATCAATCAGGCGACGCCGCAGGGGATCGGCGAGACTTTGATGGACGAGACGGCGAGGATAATGGGCGGGAAGGGCGAATTCGCGATCATCACCGCATCCTTAAGTGCCGCGAACCAGAACGAGTGGATCAAGCACATCAAACAGCGGCTCGAATCGAAGTATCCTGAGATGAAACTCGTCACGATCCAGCCCAGCGACGGCGACCGCGACCGTGCGTTTCAGGAAACGCAGAACGTCCTCAAGGTTTATCCGAACGTCAAGGTCGTCATGGGCATCGCCGCTCCCGCAGTTCCGGGCATCGCCGAGGCGGTCAAGCAGGCGAACCGTTCCGACGTGAAGGTCACCGGCCTGTCGCTCCCGAACATGTGCAAACCGTACATCAAGGCCGGCATTATCGACAGCATCGTGCTCTGGAACACGGGCGATCTCGGCTTCCTGACCGTATTTACCGCGAATTCGCTAGCGAACGGCACGTTCAAGCCGGGCGATAAGTCGGTCAAGGCCGGCCGCCTGGGCGAGATCGAGGTCGTCGGCGACGAAGTGCGGCTCGGCAAGCCGTTCATCTTTAATAAGGAGAACGTGGATCAGTTCGATTTTTAGAGCAGGCGAATGGAGAGCCGGTTGGAACGGCGACTGGAGCGCGAACTGGGGAGCATCGATCGCGGTTTAGGAAGGTTTTAAGCTCCGTAGGAGCGGAATGTTTGTAGGATGCGGTGGGATATGTCCGCCAAAGCTCCGTAGGAGCGGCCCCGAGTGGATGTCACCCCTAAAGGGGTTTGGCGGGATCGGTCGGTTGCTTTCTACAGACAGGTCGCTCCTAAGGGAGCTGCGATCCGCCCAAGACTTTTCATGACGCTCCCCGGACTGGAGCAGTTCCAGACGTTCCGGGAGCAGTTCCAGACGTTCCGGGAGCAGTTCCAGACGTTCCGGGAGCAGTTCCAGACGTTCCGGGAGCCCTCCCAGACGTTCCGGGAGCACTCCCAGAGGTTCCGGGAGCAGTCCCAGAGGTTCCGGGAGCCCTCCCAGAGGTTCCGGAGCCCTCCCAGAGGTTCCGGGAGCCCTCCCAGAGGTTCCGGGAGCCCTCCCAGAGGTTCCGGGAGCCCTCCCAGAGGTTCCGGGAGCACTCCCAGAGGTTCCGGGAGCACTCCCAGAGGTTTCGGGAGCAATCCCAGAGGTTTCGGGAGCAATCCCAGACGTTCCGGGAGCAGTTTCAGAGGTTCCGGGAGCAGTCCAGGAGAAGCCCCGTAGGGCAGACCGAAACTCCGGGAACCGTTGCCGGAGCTAAAACCGTGAACTAATTGATTTTTACCGGGAATTAATCTACCTTCTTACAGATGCGGATCAAGGATATTGCACGGGAAGCGGGCGTTTCGACGGCGACCGTTTCGCATGTGATCAACAAGACAAAATACGTTTCGGACCCGACGCGGGAAAAGGTCGAGCTGGCGATCAAGAAGTTCGGTTATCACCCGAACGCCCACGCCCAGATGCTCGCGCTCGGGCGCAGCAAGATCATCGGCCTGCTGGTCTCGGACATTGCGAACCCGTTTTTCCCCGAAATTATCAAAAGCGTCGAGGCATCGGTCATCGCGGCCGGTTATAACCTCTTTTTGCTCAACACCAATTACGAAACGGAACGCACGCTCGAATACGTCCAGAGGCTGATCCAGATGAAGGTGGCCGGCATCATCCTGATGACCGCCGAATTCGATGAGGCCCTCGTTAAAGAGGCGAAGCGGAAGAAGACGAGCTTCGTTTTTCAGGACCTCGGCTTCGTCGGCGAGCGCTCTAGCAAGATAAATCTCGATTACGCTGCGGGCATCGACGAGGCGGTTCGGCATCTGGTCTCACTGGGGCACACCAATATCGTCCACATCGGCGGAGCGCACGAGATATATTCGGCTGCGGTCCGATGGGAGGCGTTTTCGGACGCCATGAAACGCCATCTGCCGAACGAAGTAGAGCCGAGGATGTTCGAAGGCGACTTTCGTTTCGAAGGCGGACGACTCGCGGCGAGTCAGATCCTCGCCGAGAAGGACCGGCCAACCGCCGTCGTCGTCGCAAACGACCTCATGGCACTCGGAGCGATGCAGGAATTCAAGGCCGCCGGGCTCCGCGTGCCGCAGGACATCTCCATTATCGGCTTCGACGACATTTCTTTCGCGAGTTTGTCCGAACCGGCGTTGACGACGGTCTTTTCGCCTCGCGTCGAGATCGGCCGCCGTGCCGTTGAGGCTCTTTTGCTGACAGTCGACAAGCCGCATCAGCAGGGTATCGAGATAAAGATCCCCACATCGCTCGTCCAGCGCGACTCGACCGCCCCGCCGCGAAAGGCGACGTAGTCAATAATGCATTTCCTCGGCATCGACATCGGGACAGGCGGTTCGCGGGCTGTTGTTATCGACACGGCGGGGAGCGTAATTGCTTCGGCGACGGCTGAACACGCGGCGTTTGCTTCGCCCGAGATCGGCTGGGCCGAGCAGGACCCCAGAGATTGGTGGCGGGCATCGTGCGAGGCGATCCGGAGCGTTCTATCGGGCGGCGTCTCGGCGGAAAGCATCGCGGCGGTCGGGTTTTCCGGTCAGATGCACGGCTCGGTCTTTCTCGATGACCGAGACGAGGTGATCCGTCCCGCACTGCTTTGGTGCGACCAGCGTACAGAAAAGCAATGTAACGAGATAACGGAAAAGGTCGGGCGAAAAAAGCTGATCGAACTCGTCTCAAATCCGGCGATCACGGGCTTCACACTTCCAAAACTGCTCTGGCTGCGTGAGAATGAGCCGGACAATTGGGCGAAGGTTCGCACAGTTTTGCTGCCCAAGGATTATGTTCGACTGCGTTTATCCGGGGATAAAGCGAGCGATGTCGCAGACTCGTCCGGAACGCTCTTGTTCGATGTCCGTGGTCGCCGCTGGTCGGGCGAAATGCTCGACTTGATGGAACTCGACGCGAGCCTGATGCCGACGGCTTATGAGTCGACTGAGATCACAGGACGCATTTCCGCGGCGGGTGCCGGGGAAACCGGCCTGATCGCAGGTACGCCGGTCGTCGCCGGTGCCGGCGACAATGCAGCCGGGGCCATCGGGATGGGGATCGTCCGTCCCGGCATGGTCAGTGCGACCATCGGAACTTCCGGCGTCATATTTATAGTCACCGGCGAACCAAAGGTTGACCCCGATGGCCGCACACACACGCTTTGCCACGCGATGCCCGGCCGTTGGCACATGACGGGCGTCACGCTCGGCGCCGGGATGAGCCTGAAGTGGTTTCGCGACAACTTCGGCGGCGGAATGTCTTTCGATGAATTAGGCCGGGAAGCGGCTGGCGTGCCGCCTGGTTCCGATGGTGCTATCTGGCTGCCGTATCTGATGGGCGAGCGAACCCCGCATCTTGACCCGCACGCGAGGGCCGCCTTCGTCGGACTTTCCGCCAGCCACACCCGCGGGCATCTTGTCAGAGCGGTGATGGAAGGCGTGGCGTTTAGCCTCCGGGACGCTCTCGAGATATTCAGATCGCTCGGTGCATCTGTCGGAAATATTCGCCTCGGCGGCGGCGGTTCGCATTCGCCTGTGTGGCGTCAGATCCAGGCAGATGTCTTCGGCAAAACCGTCGAAACTATCGCCGCAGACGAAGGTGCTGCCTTTGGTGCGGCGATCCTCGCGGGCGTCGGCGTAGGCGCATGGGACTCTGTAGAAGATGCCTGCGATGCCGCCATCCGCGTTTCGCTCCGGCTTGACCCGCGAGAAGAAGCCGTCCGGCGGCTTGGCGAAAATTACGACATATATCGGCGTCTATATTCCGCTCTTAAAGAGGCAGGTGCTTAGATTTTTCTTATTGCCGTTGCCTTCAGTCGAGGATTTCTTATGGAGCTAAAAGTCGGTGACGAATTTTCAAGAGAACGGCACGTGACGGCGGAGGTAATCCGCCGCTTTGCCGACGTTTCGGGCGACCGGAACCCGATCCATCTCGATGCGGAATTTGCCCGGGCCACCAAATTCGGACGCCCGATTGCCCATGGAATGTTGAGTGCGGCTTTTATCTCTGCACTTCTCGCCGATGGCCCTGCCGGCCTCGCCGGGATCTATTTATCGCAGACGCTGAATTTTACCCATCCGGTTTTCGAGGGGGATCTTGTTACCGCCACAGCCCGCGTTACACGCATACGCGAGGATAAGAATATCGTCACGCTCTCGACCCTTTGCACCAATCAAAATGGCGAGACCGTTGTTACGGGCGAGGCAGTGATCATGCTTCTCGATTTAGAAGCGCCCGCTAACCATGCGTAACTATTGGACTTGGAGCCGCTGATTTGTCAGTATATACGATTAACTAAACGCCGCCGATGATAGCTGAGAACCTAATAGGTTTCGAAAATCTACCGCAGACGATCCCGCATTACTGTTTTGAGTCGTTCCGGCGACACAACAAGCGGGACGCTCTGGCGTTCAAAGTCGGCGACGCGTGGAGTTATCTGCGTGGCGACGAGGTTATCGAACGCGTCAAACGCATTGCCATGGGCCTCGCAGCCCTGGGCGTAAAAGAAGGCGACCGCGTCGCGATCATCTCAGAAAATCGGCCGGAGTGGTCAATGGTCGACCTCGCCATTCTCAGCCTTCGTGCGGTCAACGTTCCGATCTATACGACGCAGGCGGTCGAGCAGATCAGGTTCATCCTCGAAAACTCCGGAGCGAAGATGCTCTTCATCTCGGGCAAGAAGCTCTGGAAACACGCCGAGAATGCGATACACAGTGTCGAACACATCGAGAAACTGATCTTCTTCGAAAGCGAAGGCATTCCGGCGGGAAATAGCCGGGCCTTGGCCTTAAGTGATGTCGAAAAAAAGGGTGACGAGTTTACCAAGATCGATGCCGACGCCGTCGAGAACTCGCTCGCACGGATCCAATCGTCCGACCTCGCGACCATCATCTACACATCAGGCACGACCGGTGAGCCAAAAGGCGTGATGCTCTCGCACGAAAATTTTGTCTCAAATGTCGTGGCGGTCTCAAAAGGGCTGCCGATCAAATCGACTGACCGCAGCCTCGCCGTTCTGCCGCTCTCGCACATCTTTGAGCGGACGGTTTTCTACGTACTTTGTTCGAATGGCGTGTCGATCCATTATTGTGCCGCGTTTGACCAGATCGCGTCGCATTTGCAGGAAGTAAAGCCGACGATAATGACGGCGGTGCCGCGTCTTTTTGAGCAGGTTTATCATAAGATCGTTAAGAAAGGTAAGGCGGCTGGTGGCTGGAAGACCAAGCTCTTCGATTGGGCTCTGGAAGTCGGTCAGGACTATTGGTCAGCAAAAGATAACAACAATTCAGTTTCGCCCGCATTGGCAGCAAAGCACGCGATAGCGAACCGTCTGGTCTTTTCAAAATGGCGGGCCGGCGTCGGCGGCAGTTTGAGGTTTTTCGTTTCCGGCGGAGCTCCCTTGTCGAAGAAGCTTAGCTATGCGTTCTGGGCAGCGGGAATCCCGATCCTTCAGGGTTACGGAATGACCGAGGCGTGCGTTACCTGTGCGAATCGCCCGGATGACAACAAGGTCGGCTCGATCGGAACTCCATTTGAAGGGATCGAAATGAAGATCGCCGAAAAAGACGGCGAAGTCCTCGTCCGCGGCCCGAACGTCATGCGGGGCTACTATAACAATCCGGAAGCTACAGCATCCGCGATCGATAGCGAAGGTTTTTATCATACCGGAGATGTTGGCTACGTGGACGAAGACGGACATTTCTACATCACCGACCGTATCAAGGACCTCTTTAAGCTCTCAAACGGTAAATACATTGCACCGCTTCAGGTCGAGAGTCTTCTAAAGCAAAGTCCGCTCATCTCTCAACCGCTCGTCGTCGGCTCGGGCCGCAAACAGGTCGGAGCGCTCATCGTGCCGGATTGGGACGCTTTGAAAGAAGAGATGTCGGCTGCTGGGCATGACATCAAGCGCTCCCGCGAAGAGCTGTGCGAAGATCCGCATTTTGTAAAACGCATCCAAAAAGACGCTGTCGACCTGACCCGCGAACTCTCCGACTACGAACGCGTCAAACGCGTATACCTCCTGCCCCGCGAGTTCTCGATCGACAAAGGGGAAATGACTCCTACGCTAAAGATCAAGCGGTCAATAATCGACGAGAAATACTCCGAAGCGATCGATGAGATCTGTGGGGCGTCGTAAACGTTAACGCAGTAACATTCTCGGGACCTTCAGGATTTCTCTTCGCAAAGCGTTGACATTTCCGCACTTACCGTTTTATACTCCAAACAATTTAATTTTCAAACGTCAAAAATTCTGGTTTCGGACTTTCCGGAACTTCAATTTGTCTTAGGCTCGCCATTTTCGTTGAAATGCGTTGGCAGAAGCTTATTTCTTGGGGTTTTCAACCCTTAAATTAACGAGGAGTTTCAAAACATGATCAGGACCGCAAAGTCAAAAAATCGCTTCGGCAGGCGAACACTAGCTGCTCTCGGCGTACTTGTATGCTTAGGAGTATTTGGGATCATTTCTTGGCAGGCTGACGCCCAAAATAAACGTCAGAAAGACCAGATACAACGGGAGGCCGGGCAGGATCGCTTGGCGTCGCAGATCGCTCGGGACGAGCAGCCCGACAGTATTTTGCTTAACGTTGGGCCGATCGATACCCGATCTGCACCCAATCGTCTTGCCCCCGGAAGCGGCGAGAGCTTTTCCGGAAAGGAAATGAGACTCGTCAAATACAGCGGTCCTATTCAAGGCGAATGGAGAGACGCTCTAGACGCAAGTGGCGTAGCGGTCGTCGATTACATCCCAAACTATGCCTACCTGGTTTACGGTGATGCTAATGAAATGAATCGGCTTCACATGGATGCGAATCGCGGTGGTGATTCAGGTATCACGTGGATCGGCGAGTACAAGGCTGAGCACAGGATCCAACCTCGTGTGTTCCGTAGCCTGGGAGAGAACGAGAAAGAAGCAGAACGGAAGATCGAAAGTCCGACCGGCTATTTTGAGGTCCAGCTATTCAACGATCCGGTAGCGAATCAGTCGACTCGCAGCCGCATCGGACAGATCGAGACTGCTCCGGTCAAGCAGGAATTCAATTTTCATCACTACGTCAACCTTGTAGTCGCTCTATCACCGGAAGGGGTGCAGGAGATAGCCTCACGCGGTGATGTGATCTCTATCAATCCGTATATTGAGCCGAAGCAAATGGATGAACGGCAGAACATGATCCTCGCCGGGAATATAACGGGCAATATTCCGAATACTGGCAATTATCTCGATCTCCTGACGGCTTGGGGCTTTACTCAGGGTCAGTTCAATTCATCCGGCTTTATCGTCGACGTCACAGATGACGGAGCGGACCGTAATCCAACCGGAGCAGACCCCGGAACCATCGCTACAAATGCAAACGCGGGGCCGGTAGCGGCACGACACTTTGCTTTATTTGAAGGCGGTAATCGTCCCATCGGAAGCTCTACTCCGTCTGGCACGAGCCGTTTTATGTACAAAGGGCGGTGGGGTAACGCATCGACAGCGGATGGCGGCCTTGGCCTTAGCGGGCATGGTCAGCTGAATATGAGTATCGTTGGCGGATACGTCCCGACTTCAGGGGCTCCATTTGGAGCTGCTCCTCATCAGGACTTGCAGGGATTTAGATACGCACTTGGTGTTGCTCCGTTTGTTCGGATGGCGAACTCTGTGATCTTTGATCCGAACTTTACGTCACCGAATATTCCGAACATGATATCGGGCGGTTATGCGAGCGGCACCCGCATCAGTTCAAACAGTTGGGGAGCATCGGTCGGGGGAGCTTATAATGCAAATGCCCAAACCTACGATGGACTCGTGCGTGACGCACAAGCTGGAACCGCAGGGAATCAGGAGATGCTGATCACCTTTTCCGCCGGAAATTCTGGATCCGGCGCAAACACGATCGGATCTCCTGGAACCGGGAAGAATGTCTTCACCGTTGGAGCCGCTGAGAATGTTCATCCATTTGGGGGCAACGACGGATGTAATACGGGTGATGCAGGAGCTGACAGCGCCAATGACATCATTGGCTTTTCAAGCCGCGGTCCGACCGACGACCTTCGTATCAAACCTGACATCCAGGCACCAGGTACTCACGTTTCTGGTATCGCCTACGTAACGAATGGTTCTACCGGGTTGGGGACCGGTGATCCCGGATTTCGAAACGACGGCGTGTGCGGCGGTTTGGCCGGCGGCCTTTTTCCGGGTGGCGGCCAGGCATGGTATACCGCATCTTCGGGTACGAGCCATTCGAACCCTGCGGTAGCAGGTGGTGCGGCTCTGGTCTATCAGCAGTTCATAAACAACCCGGCTTACATCGCAAACAATCGAACCCCCGCCGGCAGTGCTCCTCCGAGCCCGGCAATGAACAAGGCCTACATCGTCAATTCGTCGCGTTATATGACGGGTGCCGCAGCAAACGACACGCTTCCGTCGAATTCGCAAGGGTTCGGCATGATGAACCTTGGAACCGCGTTTGACACGACACCGAGAATCATTCGCGACCAAGCCTCGGCAGATATGATCGGAGCGACTGGTGAGTCGAAGGCCTTTGGAGCGACGATCGTCGACGGGGCTAAACCGTTCCGGGTCACGATGGCGTTTACAGACGCTCCGGGCGCGACGACAGGTAATGCTTTTGTCAATAACCTCGATCTCGAGGTTGTCGCAGGCGGCAATACTTATCGCGGAAATGTCTTCACCGGCGCTAACTCGAGCACAGGCGGAACCGCCGATGCACGTAACAACATCGAATCAGTCTTCATTCCCGCAGGCACTCTTGCGACCGGAACTCAGGTGTTGATCTTCGTACGCGGAACAAACATCGCCGGTGACGGCGTTCCCGGAAATGCCGATACGACCGATCAGGATTTCGCTCTGGTCGCCTATAATGCTAACTCTGCGACGGTTAACGCTTTGCTTTCGGCCGGAACGCCGACGGTTACGTCCGGTAACAATCTGATCGAGCCAAATGAGTGCAATACAGTAAACATTGCCCTCTCAAACGCCAGCCCTGATGTGGCGGCTACAGCTGTCAGTGCAGTTCTTTCGACGACAACTCCTGGGGTTACGATCTCGCAGCCGAATTCGGCATACCCGACGATCGCTGCCGGCGGAACGCAGACCAATACGACGCCGTTCCAGATATCCACGAGCAACTCGGTAGCCTGTGCGAGCACGATCAATCTGGTATTGACAGTGACATTCACGGGAGGAGCTTCGCCGCAGGTCTTTAACCTGACCTTGGGAGTCGGACAGACCGCGAATCCGAACTACACGTTTGTCAGTACTGCGGGTGCCACGATACCGGCAGGAGGCACATTCGTAGCGGGTTCCGCAGCAGATGATGCGATCATTGGTATCCCTCTTCCGGG
>LNEI01000014.1 GCA_001464455.1 Acidobacteria bacterium Ga0077534 | reverse complement strand
GATCGACTCGGCGACCGGCTTTGAGCCGGGACGAAGGCAGGTCATCATCCTAAAACTAGCGGTCGAACCAGACACGCTGAACGGCACTTACAACCTAAGGATCGACGACTCGGTCACAACGAGACAGACGGCTGGACGCGAAGGTGAACTCCTCACTGCCAGCTACACAGCCGGCAGCATCGAGATCACCGACGCGGCCCAGTCCGTGACCATCTCCGGCCGAGTCCTAACCCCCAGCGGCCAAGGGCTCAGAAACGCCACCGTCATCCTCACCGATGAGCAAACTGGGGAAAGACGCATGACAACGACCGGATCGTTTGGTCGCTACCGCTTCGAAAACGTGGGATCCGGTTCGACTCAGCTCGTCACCGTCCAGTCAAAACGCTTTCGCTTTGCGGCTAGAACCATTGCGATCACCGAATCACTTGAAGTCGTCGATCTGATCGCTTTGGAGTGAGCGCAACGTGAAGCTTTTGCTGTAAGCATTGAGCTGTAACAGCTGTAGAGGCCGCCGGGAATTACCGGCGGCCTCATTTTTCTGGATTTTTCGACTCATCCAAGACCGGCCACATGCTCGAGGGGAGATTTTGTCCAATCTAGATGCGTACAAATTCGCATTTGAACCATAACTGCGCGAACAACTTCACGGACGATCAACGGGAACGCTCATGGCCCGAGATGGTTCGCAGCGTAATGCCCCTTTTATAGTGCCGATAAACCGCCTCCCAGGAAAATGGTTGATCGGAAATGTCTCGGCACAGCGTATGCATTGGGGCTTATTACTGATGGAGTTATTCCATTGAGTTTTTGTCGTTTTTTAGCGTGTCGATCACGCTACAAGGATATCTGGCTCAGTAAGGGCAATGTCTCTGCATCTGTGTCAGGGAGGAGAAAGTAAGATGTCTAAGAAGAATGCTCGAAAGGGTCTCCGTTGGGAGCGAAATATAATATACGCCGTAGTTATTACAACAATAATTTCGATTACCGCTGCAGGCTCGGGCTCAGCGGTTTTTTCTTTTGCGAACTCACTGGCTGCGTTTCTCGGAGTTCGTGAGACCTCGATCAGCGTCGTGCCCGCCGTATCCTATGCCGCACCTCAGCCAGAGCCGGTAGGGGCGTGTGTGCCGGCACCCAGCGGAATGGTCGGATGGTGGCGGGGCGAGGGAAATGGAGTCGACGCCGCGAATGGCAACAACGGCCAGCTGGTCAACGGCGTATCTTTTGCGCCCGGTAATATCGGTCAGGCATTTAACTTCAATCCTTCAAATCAACAGTATATTGAGGTGTCGTCCCAGACACTGCCGCTGATGAACAATTCGGCGGGGTCTATAACCGCGTGGATAAATCAATCCTCGCTAGGGGCGGCTCAGTTTCGAATGGTCACGGCATTCGGCAGCGGAGCTCCCGGGGAAGCCGTGGGCTTTGGCATCGACAACGGCAACGTTCGTGTTTACCACCACACCGATACCTTTGACTGGCAGACCGGCGTGCCTGTAACCACCGGGACCTGGACATTTCTTGCGTACACTTGGGATGGCACGACAGAGAGGCTTTACAAGGATGGTTCGCTCGCCGCAAGCCGTGCTAGAAACTTCAATTTTGTTAATGCGGGTTTCGCTCGGATCGGTTTTGGGTTCATAAATGACCCATCGGTATTTTTTGCGGGGCAGATCGACGAGTTAACGACCTTTAACCGCACGCTCGATGGTGATGAGATCGCCTCGATCCACAGCGCAGGCAGCTCAGGAATTTGTGCAGTATGCACGCCGCCGCCGCCGGATATGCTCACATGGTATCCGGGCGAGGGCAACGCGAACGATATCCAGGGCCCGACATTTGAGAACGGGACAGCTTTCAACGGTGTGGCGTACGCTCCGGGCAAGGTCGATCAAGCATTTAGTTTCGACGGCATCGACTCCTACATTCGAGCGAATAACACCCCGAACGTCGATGGCGGAACTCAGGCTACTTACGACGCATGGGTTTACCCTACGGCAATTCCGGAAGCCGGGCTCTACTCCGCGATCTTGGGTGCAGGCGATTCGACTGTCTCGACGTGGACGACCCAGCAATGCAGGGTCCTTTTCTGGAATATTTCCGCTAATGAAGCGGGAAACCACCCTGCCGGAGGTGGAGAGGCGAGATTCTACGCCGACTGCGGCCTTGATGACAACGAGAACTATGTCGGTCGACTCAGCAATCAGACCTACCCGATAAATACCTGGCATCTGGTGGTCGCGACTTTCAACAATGGGCAGCTCGACCTTTATGTTAACGGCGTACTTGATAACGGAGAATTGACCGGCACGGGCGGCACTTCGATCAACGCGAACGCGTTCAACTATGTTTGGATAGGGGCACACGTCCGGGAGGACAACTCGCTCGTCTCAGTTCCCTTTGCGGGGTTGATCGACGAGGTTGAGATCTATAGCAGGGCATTAACACCGGTTGAGATACAGGCCATTTACAATGCGGGAGAAGCGGGTAAATGTAAACCCCCGACTTGCACCCCGATTCCAGCGAATATGCTCGCCTGGTGGAGGGGTGAGGATAATGCAAACGACTCGATCGGTACTAATACCGGAGCGTTGTTCAGTGGAGCCGGATTTACCGATGCAAAAGTCGGCAGAGGCTTTTTCCTGGACGGGGTGAACGATTATGTCCGAATTCCTGCCTCATCCAGTCTCGACGTTGGCCAAAATGATGGAATGACGATGGGCGGCTGGATAAGGTCGGATAACTCTGATCAGGGCAGTCCCCTTAGGCCGATCCTCGAATGGAGCGGCGAGCCTGGCGACCCCGCCGGGGATGGCCTGCATTTTTATCTATCCGCAGGGGTAGGAGCGTTGTCTGCTAATCTTGTCGACACCGGCGGGACATTCCATGTAATTGAATCTGGTGTGGGGGTCGTCAGCACCGGGGTGTTCAGCCACGTAGCTTTGACCTACAACAAAACGACCGGTACGGCAAAGTTATATCGAAACGGCGAGCTTGTCGCCAGCGAGTTCCTTGGTCAATTCACTCCAAAGACGTCAAAGAATCTATACCTAGGAGCAAGAGTTACCGACGTTTACGATGGATTTACCTATCGTTTTGCGGGTACTCTCGACGAGATCCAGATATTTGGTCGCGAACTCGGCGAGAACGAGATCGCTGCCATTTTTAACGCCGGTACAGCGGGAGTCTGTTTGCCTGCTGCGCCAACGCCAACGCCAACGCCCACTCCGACTCCGACACCGACACCGACACCGACGGCAACTCCGACGCCGACCCCAACACCTACTCCGACGCCGACTGCGACTCCAACGCCGACGCCGACTCCTATCGTTTGTGTAACCGATCCGGTCGTGGCAAATGTTAATAATAGCGGTCCCGGTAGCTTAAGGCAGGCGGTTTTGGATGCTTGCGACGGCAGCGTCATTACGTTCAACCCGGCGGTCACTGCCGTGGATCTGGACAGTGAGATCTTCATAAACAAGAACTTGACTATCAATGGTGGAACCAGCATGGTCAGGGTTTCTGGCCAGGATCAGACTAGAGTTTTCAGCATCGGTCAGGTAGTAGGTCTGGGTGACTCGCCAAGCGGTGATGGGATATCCGCGACACTCACGTCGCTGAATATAACCGATGGTTTCCGGCAGGATGCAGGTGGTTGTATCGCGAACTATAGCGGCTCGACATTGAACATTCTTAACTCTCGAGTGACTAACTGTTACGCCGAACCGCCTTCCTTAGGAGGTGGAGGCGGAATCTTTAACGACTTCCTCGGAACGGTGAATATCACCGACTCAACAATTTCGGGCAATGCGACCAACGGAACCCCCGGCGGCGGAATTCTGCACCTCGGCGGCCAGATGACGATCACCAGATCAACGATATCTGGCAACCGCACAAACGGCGGTGACGGCGGAGGTATCCTTGTGCTGGGAATATCAGCTCGTCCGGAAGCTCCTTCGGCAGCTATCGAACCGGTTTTGAATGTTGTTAACTCAACTATATCGGGCAACTCAACTGAGTTGCTGCCTCAAATGGCCCCGGGCGGTTTGGAGTCCGGCTCAGGCGGCGGTATATTTGCGGGTTTCGGCTCCATCGTTAACCTTCTCAGCACTACCATCACAAACAACTCGACACCGGGGCGAACCGGTGCCGGTGTTCGCCTTGATAATCTTATCGAAAGACCGGAGGGCAACGTGTCGGGTCGCGGCACGGGTGAGCAGGCCGGCACTGTTAGAAACACGATAATTGCGGCTAACGGAGGAGCCGTAGACGTTCGAGGCGTTTTCCTGTCAACCGGATATAACGTGATCGGTGATGTTGGAACCGCTACCGGATTCAATGCGACTGGTGATCAGATCGGGAACTCTAACCTTCCCCTTGATCCACTTTTAGCCCCACTCGGGGCCAACGGCGGCCCGACGCAGACTCATGCCTTGCTCCCGAACAGCCCCGCCATCGACAAGGGCGGTGCCGTTCAGGGGGTGCCCACCGACCAGCGTGGTCCGGGCTTTGACCGGGTTGTTGACATTGATGGTATTGGGAATGCGGACAATGGTACTGATGTTGGCGCGTTTGAGGTCCAGGCTGTCCCAACGCCTACACCAACGCCAACACCGACGCCAACACCAACGCCGACGCCAACTCCGACGCCAACGCCTACGCCAACGCCGACAGCGACGCCGACACCAACTCCGACGCCAACGCCGACGCCAACCGCGACACCAACAGCGACACCGACAGCTACGCCGACGCCAACCGCGACGGCGACTCCAACACCAACGGCTACGCCGACTCCGACGCCAGGGGTGCGGACTGTTTTGATCACTGACGTTACAGGTAGTGAAGGAAACTCCGGTGT
>LNEI01000013.1 GCA_001464455.1 Acidobacteria bacterium Ga0077534 | reverse complement strand
AGCTTTGGCCGTGATGCTGGCTTGGATGCTACAAACATTCCGCTCCTACGGAGCTGAGAACCGTGTGCTTTTATCTGAAACTCGACCAGAACTACGGTAACGACCGAACAATTTCGGTCCCAACGGACTTAAATTTGAAATCAGACAACATTTAGGAGGAACATATGCCAGATTTTTATCCAACGAACATGGAAGGAAAGGCGCTTTGGCATGCTAATTTTGCGGCGAATATTGGGGGGTTGGCGGCGAAGTATAATTTGACGGCGGGGCAGTTGACGCAGATCGCGGGGGACAATGACTGGATGCAGTTTTGGGTGTCGCTGCGGTTTTCGGCGGCGACATTTGCTTCGCAGTTGGCGGCGTATTTTAACGTGATCGCGGGGCCTGACAACTCGCTCGACCCGCCGGCGGTGCCGACCTTTGAGCTGACGTCGAGCGACCCGCCTTCGCCGGAGCCGCTGCCAGGCATCGAGTACCGAGTTCGCGAGATCGCGAGGCACATCAAGGGGCATTCGTCGTACTCCGAGGCCGACGGGACCTTGCTCGGGATAATCGGCGAGTCTTCGGGAGCCGTTGGGGTGTCGCAGCCCGAGATCCAGGCGTTTGCGGCCAATTCGGGGTACGAATTCTCAATAGTTGTGTCGAAACGCGGCACGGCCGACTCGTGGCAGGTCTGGGCGACCATCGCCGGCGAGAACAAATGGAACCTCCTCGCCACCGCCACCGGCAAATCCGCCAACGTCGTCTACACCCCACTCGACCAGGACAACCCCGTCCCCTACCAACTCCAAGTCCGCGTCCAACTGCGACGGAATAATCAAGACTACGGCGACACCTCGCTCATGGCGCCGGTGACGGTAAGTCCTTGATAGTAGTCAGTAATCAGTAGCCGGTAGTCAGTAGCAAGAAGGTCGCGGGGTTTCGCGGCCTTTTTTGTTTGGCGAAGCTTACTGCCTACGGTCGGCCAAGGGATAGGTTCCTCGCGGGCCGGTGACGACCTGGGCGCGGATGTATTGGGTGAAGTTTTTTACGTCAGTCAGGGCCGCGTGTTTGTCGGTCGTGAACGTAACGTTCTCGATGGCGGCCGTGGCTGAGTCGACTTCGACGACTCCGTCGCCGCGCGTCAGCGGAGCACACAGCAGCGAACCCGATCTGCCGACGAACGCGGAGAACCTGGTGCCGTGCCGGTTGACCACGAACTGATTGAACCGCGCCATTTCTTCGAGATAGAGTTCCTTTGCCGAAAATAGCTTCTCGGGCGACGAGTCGAACTCGGATACCAGGCTGCCGGTGCACGCGATGCCGAGATTTGGCGTTCCCATCAGCATCAGGTGCTTCACGCGCGGATTCCCGTCCGGCAAAGCCTCGCCAAATTTGTGCACGTATAGCCTCGCGATCAACCCGCCCGTCGAATGCCCCGCAACGTCAACGTGCCAGGCGTTCAGATCTTGCTGAACACCGCGCACTTTTCGCTCAAGCGCATCGGCGTAGTCGTAAACGCTCCGCGGATTGCCATTGGGCTTGGCACCGTTTCCCGTGATGTTGTCGTCGAACACGACGGCTTTCCATCCGTAACTGTGTGCGGTGGTCAGGTAGTTCTGGTACGGCGTAAGGGTATTGAGATCGGTCCAAAGTCCTGCGACGAGAACCAGCGGTTTCGGGGATACCTTGAGATTCCTCGTCATCTCGTCTCTCTTTTTGTACGATTCCCACGCTTCGACCTTGACCCGCTGCACCGTGCGCGGCCTGCCGTCGTCGAACCAGGCAAATCCCTGCGAATTCCAAAGCACCTCAACCTCGCGGGTCTCGCCGGGTTCGAGACGGACTGAGACAGATTCGTGAAGCGGATAGTCGGGCCGCGAGCCGTTCCAGTGATCGCCCTTGTAAGTTTCCTTGAAGGCGACCTCGACGTATTTGGTTTCGCCGGAAAGATTAACGACGTCGGCTTTTATCCTGACCAGGTTCCCGTCGATCGTCCCGATCTCGTCAACGATCTCGCGCCAGTCGTCCCAGGTGGGGAATTTCATGTGCTCAAAGCGAAGGTTCGAGACCAGAATGTCGTCGGGGCACTTGGTGAACGTCCATGTGAGCTTGAATACGAACGTTCGAACCGAACCTTTGCCGTCGTCGCCCCAGATCTTTGTTCCCGACAAGCGGTTCGGGTTATCCGGATCGAGCTTCTCGCCGTAGACCGAGAAGCTTTCGCCCTTGAGCTTAACGAGATCTTTGGTGTCGCGATGGAACGGCTCATTGTTCTTCGGCTGACAGTGGCCGCTGCGTTTGACGTCTTCGACCCTCAGGTATTCTCCTTCAGCGTCAGGGAATCGTGCGTTGAAACTGTAAGTGCCGCTCGCCTCGTTGACGGTAAGGTTGAAGTCTTTCGCCGGGCCCTCGGCTTTCGCGGTGGTCGAGCGGTCGTCGGTGCTTTCGATTATGAACCAGTGGCCGTTCTCGCGAGAGTTGCAGGTGTCGAAGACACGCTCTTCGCCCCATTTTTTGTCGATATCGCTGAACTGAACCTTTGCATTTGTCTGCGGAGCGAGCGGGTCTGAGTTTTGGACGACCATTCGGCCGGTGTATTCGTAGTTTCTGGATGTGCGATGTTTGATCCGGTCCATTGCCTTGCGAATACCGGGCTCGTCCGACACTAATGAATCTTTCAAAGTCTTAGTAAGTGTCACCGTACCCCGCCACCCGCCGGAACACGAGGCTTTTGCCTGAGCCTTTGGCTTGGCCGGTATCGCCGCCGAAGCGTTTCGGCGTTGTGCACTTGCTGGAATTGCGATAAGCAGGATGCTTAGGAGTGAGATCAGAGAAAGTACCTTGACCGATAGAGTGTTTTTCATCGCTTCGTCCTCCAACAGAAAAAGCGAGAAAGCCGCCTGAAAAGTATCAGACGGCGAAGTTATTTGCGGTATTTATGATTGGTCAACTGAGGTCAGAAAGGAATGATGATGTAAGACAAATGAGGTAACAACTTCGCCGTCTTCAAGTATCGATCGGCCCGTGTCAGCCGCTCTTACTTACTAATGCGTAGCGAGTTCGGAAAAAGTATCATCAGCGGCAATATTTTTAAATAAAATCGCGATAGCCCGACATTCGCCGGGCTATCTCCGTTGCATATTTTGTTACGTTATTCCTTTTCCCGCCGATAGCACGATTCACCCTTGGTATTCGTGAGGCAAATAAAAAGCCGGTCGTACTCATCGACTTTCGTGCGGACAGTGAACGTTTCGCGGTCCAGCGTGTAGTTACGCTCCTTTGTGGAGCTTGGGCTGCAGCTGTTGGCGTTTCGCCAGAAGTTCTTTGACGGGATCAGCGTGAGCCGGTCTTCGTCGATCTCGAAGCGGCCTCGTTTGTCGTTGAACAGCGAAGTGGTGCAGCCATACACTGTGGACTGCATGTAGCCTACGAAATTGAACGTTCCGTTTGCCGCGAACTCGTATTTCTGCGTGTTGCCGTTGCTTGGTGTTGTCGAACCGGTGACCGTGTTTCGCTCGCCGATGGTCGACATCCCGCCAGTCCGCCAGATCCCCGCGAGGTCTGAGGTCGTAAACGTTTCCTGTGAGAAAGCATTTGCGGCTGCAAGTGCCAATAAAGCAAAAGTGATAAAAGATCTCTTCGTGACCATTGTATCCTCCTATCTAGGAATGGCGGTCGCTTGGTTGGCGGCCGCCTTGCAAACTTATCCCTTGCTGACCGAATCGAGGATCGCCTGGGCGGCTTGCTCGACGAGGGCCGAGATGATGTCGTCGCCGTCGGCTTTGGCTTTGGTCTTGAGCTGCTTGGCGAGAGCAACTGAGTTGTCCGTGGTCGATGTCAGCTTGAGATCAAGCGAAAGCTCGTCTTTCGATTTAACATTGCCCGCGACCGAACTGGCCGTGATGACAGCCGTCGTCAGGACCTGGCTGGCGACCATTCCGCCGACGCCGCCCATCGGAAGAACGGGGGCGACCGCGCTGACGAGCTTTCCAAAACCGAATCCGCCGCCGCCTTTCTTATGTGCCGCGGTCGCGGTCAGCACGAAGTCACATTCCTTTTCCTTCGCCTCTCCAGCCTGTGCCGCGGCGAGCCGTGCCTCGAGCGGAACGACCTCGACCTTGGTTCCCTTGAGAAACTGGCCGATCGTGTTCTGAATGGCTGCCGAGAGGTCATTCGCCGTGATCCCTTCGCCGACCGAGGTGGTCTTTACTGCGACCCCGATGCGAACCGTGCCGGGCTTTTTGGCTGACAACGTCGTTGCTGTCGGAGTTTCGGGCTGTGGTGCCGCCGCGGTCTTTACGCTCGAACTCAGCGGGGAAGGTGTCGAGCCATACGGATCAAGGCTATTCCCTGAAGAACTTCCCCCGCCCGATGGTGACAGTGCCGAAACGGCCGCCGCATAAAGCTCTGTCGAATCCTTTACCTCGCGATAGTCTGCCGGTGCTTCGAACAGTCTCTGATCAAGCGTCGCCTTCGAGAGCTCGACGACTTCCTGGATCATTGACATGGTTTCTTTACCGCTTGCGTCGAACATCGTCATCTTCTGCCAAAGCGGGTAGCCCGTTTTGCCGGTGCCGATGGTCTTCGGGACGATCTTGTCGGTGCAGCCGCCCGTTTTGCCCTGCGGACGCGGCACGTACTGGCGATTCTGTTGACAATTGAGGCCGAATTGATCGTCGATGACCCACATGTCCATCTCGGTCTTCATGTTTGCCGCGTTGCAGGCATCTGCGGATGATTCCATGACCACGGTCTGGACGATGTGGCGTGCGGTGTAGCCGAACATCTGTTTGCGTTCGCCTGTGTCCTTAATGGTTGTCGTTATGAACAACGTGCCGCCCTTGGTTGCTGGCACCGAACCTTTCGCATCGACCTGCTGCGGATCGCTGACCGTACCGTCGTCGAACTGGTTTACCACGTAGGTCTTCGTCTGCGGATTCAATTGCAGGTCGCGGGCGAGGTCGCATTGGGTGATCGAGACGAGCAGCCCGTTCATCATCTCGGTTCGCGAACGTTTGCCTTTGATGAGCGTGGTGTTTTCGCTCGACTGGCCGCTCATGGTTTGTTTTGACTTGATCTTGACGTCCGCAAAGGCGTTTGCGGAGAGCGTCGTGATGGCGAGTATCGTGAGTATTATTGCTTTTTTCATGATCTGATCTCCGTTTATATGAATCGAAAGCGGAAAATAAGAACCGCTGCGTTCAGTAAGGCGGGGAGACCTTGAAAAAAGTATCAGCGAGGCGGAAAAATAAGCGTTCGATGCCACAAAAAAACTTAAAAGACCGTTTCCTTGTGCTACAAGGAAACGGTCGATGCGGTCAGGACCAATAGATCGTTTAACCGACAAGGCCTGCATAGTTTTCGGCGTACCTCGGCGGAAGCGGCATATTGAGAAACTCGGCCCAGTTTTCCGGTGTGACGGTTTCTTCGTAGACCCTGGTCATTTCGGGCGTGTTTACTTCGACCATAAAGCGGTTTTCGATCCAGAATTCGATCAGTTGAAACAATCCGCGAGCTCGATTTGCGGTAAAGCATCTCCAGCCTTCGCGCTTTGCGATCGCCTTGATCGATTCCTCGTCGAGCGGGGAATTGATGTTCAGATGAACCGAACCGAAGAGGGAAGTCTCGTTGCCGGGGACAAAGGTCGCCTCATACTCGTCGGTTATTGTCTCGCGGGTAAAATTGGTTTCGTCGGGCGTGCCTTCGCCCGGAACGGCATGGACATCGATCGGAATGACCTCGACCAAGGTTCCGCGGCCATCGTCGGCAAAGGCGACAAAGCCGCCCGGGCTCGGCGGAAACGGCATCGCGACGCCGCCCCAAAGTTCAGCCAGAATATTTGCTACCTTTTCAGGATTACTTGCTCCAAAGGAAATATGATTGATCATTGCGGTTTCTCCAAAGAATGAATATGAATATCGGACGACTGATCGTCCTCATTCGTAAAGGCGAAACCGTGAAACGAAAGGTATCATCGACGATGCAAAAGCTTGGAGATATTGCGTTTGGTTACTTGGAGGAGACGCTATTTAGCGAGCTGGCCGTAAAGCCATGCTTTTGCCATTTTCCAATGGCGTTTGACAGTGATCGGAGCAACATCGAGCACCTCGGCGGTCTCGTCGGTGGACAGGCCGCCGAAATATCTGAGCTCGACTATCTTCGCTTTGATCGGATCCATCTTTGCCAGTTCCGTTAGAGCGTCGTCGAGGGCGATCAGGTCGGCACTTTGCTCGGCCGCTTTGTCGATCTCTTCATTCAGCGTCATTATGTGAAACTCGCCGCCGCGTTTTTGGGCGTTGTGGTTTCGGGCGTGATCGACCAATATCCGCCGCATCTGATTCGCCGCGACGCCAACGAAATGAGCTTTGTTCTGCCACGACACCTGCGTGATGTCGATCATTTTCATGTACGCTTCGTTGACGAGAGCGGTCGGCTGCAAAGTGTGGTCCGAACGTTCGCGCCGCAGGTAGTTTGCGGCGATGCGTTTTAGTTCGTCATAGATGATCGGCAGCAGCTCATCGACAACCTCGCGTTTGCCGTCTGAGAGTTTGATCAGCAGTTCTGTGACGCCGTGTGTGCTCATTCCTCGCTATTCTAACTTTAGGTGGCGGATATGACAATTTTTACTATCGAGCGTTCCACTTTCCCGCTGGAAGTGGAACGCCTAAGCTACACATTTCATTGCATTTAGAAGAAAAAATCGTTCCACTTGTGAATTAACAAAGCGTCTTACATGCGTGCTGAAAGTGAGACGGGTTAAACCTTTTATTTCCAGGGGCTTGCGGACAAATATCGTTTCACTTGCGAAAATAAGCACTAAGGTGTGAGACGATCTTTCGAGTTTTGGCATAAGGCCATGTTTTCGGCGATAAACCGGGGAACTGGCCAGCACCGTCGCGTTTCACCTCGGTCTAGTTTTCAAAGATCAGCGGCCACTGGGACCAGTCTCGCGTCGTTGCTATGCAAGATAGTTGCAAAGATGACACAGATTTTGAGAAAAGTCAAGTCGAAGATACTAAATTCTTGAACAGAAAAACGAAAACCGGGGAACAATCTTTCGTGAACAGTGTCTAATCAGTTTTAGAACCTGATAAAATCGTTCGTCTACTGGAGGGAAAATGATAAAAACTCTTAGTTCTCTGTTTCTCGGTCTCTTGCTGCTTGCCGGCGTTTCGGTCGATGGCGTTTCGGCACAGAGTGCGCCGATCGCTGCACGAGTAGTAAATGGCGGTGTCGTGAATGGTAAGGCGGTTAGCCTGCCGAAGCCGGAATATCCGGCCGAGCTTCGCGATGCCGGTATTGAGGGCACGGTGGTAGTAAATGTCGTGATCGGCGAAGATGGCTCGGTGGTGTCCGCCGAAGCCGAACTCAACGATCAGCGGGTCAGAAAGGACGCCGATGGCAATGTGCTCGAGCCGGCGGTAATTGATCCTCAACTGCGTGGCTTCGCCGAAGCGGCGGCCCGCGGGGCGAAGTTTGCCCCGACCATGCTCGAGGGTGTGCCCGTAAATATAAAGGGAAAGATCGTTTACAACTTCGTCTCCAGGTCTGGCGAGCGATCATCGGGAACCATGCCGAATCAGATCTCCGGCGGCGTTCTGAATGGAAAAGCTACCTCGCTCCCGCTGCCCCAGTACCCTGCGGCGGCAAAAGCTGTGAAGGCTGAAGGGGCTGTCAACGTTCAGATCCTGATCGATGAAAGCGGAAATGTGATCTCAGCCGCGGCGCTTTCAGGGCATCCCTTGCTGCGAAGAGCTGCAGAATCTGCCGCCGAGCAGGCTAGATTTGCACCGACAATGCTTAACGGGATCCCAGTTCGTGTTTCAGGGATCCTGACGTACGTTTTCGTTTCATAGCTCAACATTCAACGGTATTTCAACGCGTCGTCCTCCATGGGCGACGCGTTTTCTTTTTCCAGAAGTGGTTTGTTGTGTGTTGCGGCTAACATAAGTACGGCATTCGAGTAGTTAGTATCAAGTATTTTGCAGAATGACTTATCTAACTCCACCACCATATCAGCTCAACCTGGAGCATGTACCTAATTACCTCGACATCAAAGTGCAGGCTGAGTCGATCGACACATATCGAGCGATCCGGCTATGGTCCGAGATAATCCTACTGATGGAACGACACAACGTACCGAAGGTGATCATCGAGCGTAATATCGGGATCACACTCGACTCGGCCCAAACCTACCGGACGATCACCGAAGTTGCTCCATTGGTCAGATCCGAGATGAAATTTGCAGTTGTTGATGCGAACGCTGACGACTACAGTATCGAGTTCGAAGAACTCGTCGCGAGCAATCGGCGGATGGCCCTAAAGGTGTTCGCTGACCGAGACCGAGCGCATACTTGGCTTACAACTTAGCCGCTGATGCCCGCGACTTTTTGAAGTTCACGGTAGATCCGAACCATCGCCCACGTATCCAAAGTGCAGTACTCAAGCAGGTCGTTGAATATCGTTTCTCGCTCGTCGGCTGAAAGCGATGGCCACGTTGCGGCACGATACCACTTGATCGTTGCTGAGAGGCCCTCGGCGATGCCCAGTGCGTTGTAATCGAGATCCGGGGCGAGGACGGGGAGAACCTTTTTGATCGACGTCCTTCCCCGGAAGTCCGGATGGATAAAGTGTCCTTCGGAGAAGATCTTCATCAGATCGAAGGTCTTAGCATTCACTTCTTCGAAGAAGGCCTTAAATTCAGGGTACATCATACCCATTTCCTCATTTCGTCCCTTCTCGAATGCTTCGTACCACACGAGTACCGTGCCGATGCCATCGGCCATAGCATTGCGAAGATGAGCGGCGACAGAATGGGCCGGTTCGGCTTCGCCACGTGAAAGAAACTCGGAGTGTCGCGGTGCCGCTCCCGGAGCGTCTATCGTGTGCAGCGAATACTGAAACACCATCTGCTGAAACGGCCGCAGGCCGTTAAATTGCGGGATCGCGTAGGCAAATGTCTCGTAATCGAGAAAATGGATCGGATACTGGAAGGTGCTCAAGATCGAGGCGATCTTCTCGCCATCGATCCTTGCAGCACCCGATCGTGCGATCTCGACCTGTGTCCGCTGCTTGTCGGAAAGCGGGAAGTGGTCGGGGATGTCGACTATATCGATGATGCCGTCACGAAGGAGTTCGCGGCGTTTTTCGTGCTTGAGAAAAACGAGGTCGAAGACCGTTGAATTCGGCAGATCTTCAAAATGCAGTCTGAGAAAACGGCAATCGAGCTTCTTGTCGACGCAGTATTCCGCTAGAGATGCGGCCGGAAACGACTTTAAATACTCGAAGGCGAGACGGATCTGGTCCTCAGTATCAAATCGTTTCTGTTCGACCGCCGATGTTACGTCCGTAATGGTAAAAAGCTGTTCGGGATCGATATCGCCATCGCGCACGTATTCGCTGTTCATCGTAACAACGTACGTCGCCTTGACCTTCACGCCGCTTCGTTCGGCAACGACTAGCTGGAATGCCATGTCGTCGTAATGCTCTTCTTTTACGCTCGACGACGATTTGATCTCGTAGATCTCGATCTCGCCGGTCGTACGGTCGGCAACGACGACGTCGCTACGAGCCCAAAGATCAGAGGTCTGAAAGGTTCGCTGGAAATCGACGAAATAGTCGTCGTTTGTCTGAAAGCGCTGGAGCTGCTTTACATACGACTCAACGGCATAACCTTGCTGACGCAGATGCTCATGCTCGAGCGTCATTGGCTGGACCGACATGAGCGGTTCGTGAACCTCAAGCCAGAATTCCTGCGGGCATTTCAGGTACTGCAAATAGGCCGATTTAGTGAGACGATATGCCATTTTGGATGTCGGTTTCATACCTTTGACTGCTGGTGATATTCTACTGAAGAAGCCTGCGTTTTCATACTTGGGAATTGAAGTTACTTATGAGTCATGATCGGAAGTTTAAGGAAGGCTCTCGCGGCCAGGTCGTATACGAGATAACAGCTCGCATGGAACCGGAACTCGCTGAGGAATTTACTGCCTTCATGGTGGAAAAGCACGTCCCTGACCTGCTTGCGACCGGACATTTCGCATCCGCGACTGTCGTTCAAAGTAACCGAACTCTCAGGATATCGTACATCGCTCTCTCGTCCGAAGATCTGCGAGCCTATCTTGAAAAACACGCTCCGAGGCTTCGAGCCGAGGTTGTCGAGCGATTTCCAAACGGACTACAAATTGAACGTACCGAATGGAACGTTGTAGCCGTTCTCGCCCCGCGTTAACCGCATGTTAGTCTATTAAAGTGCTTATCCTGGGAATCGAAAGTTCGTGTGATGAAACGGCGGCGGCAGTTGTCCGTGACGGGCGTGAGATCGTGTCGTCGATCATCGCTTCGCAGATAGATCTTCATAAGCCCTGGGGCGGTGTCGTGCCCGAACTTGCCTCGCGGGAACATCTTGAAAAGATAGAAGCGATCGTCGAAGAATCGATAACGAAGGCCGGCGTTACCCTCGCGGAAATCGATGCGATCGCCGTCACGCAGGGGCCCGGGTTGATCGGCTCGCTGTTGGTCGGCGTTTGTTTTGCGAAGTCACTCGCGTACTCACTCGATATTCCGCTTGTCGGGGTCAATCACATCGAAGGCCACGTTTACTCTGTGGCGTTTGAAAACCCGGAAGTTCAGTATCCCGCACTCGCACTGATCGTTTCCGGCGGCCATACAAATATCTTTCTAGTTCCGGAAGAAGGCTCCTACCGCATCGTTTCGCGAACCCGTGACGATGCGGCCGGAGAGGCTTTTGACAAGGTCGCGAAGATGCTCGGGCTCGGCTATCCCGGCGGACCCGTGATCGAAAAGCTTTCAGTGAACGGTAATGAGAATGCTATAAAATTTCCGAGAGCAAAGATATCCGACGGACGGCCCGACCTGAGCTTTAGCGGGCTAAAAACTGCCGTGTCTAGGTATCTAAAAGAACACGATGTGGTGATCGCTGCGGGGGCTGAGTCTTCGGATCAGGTGCGGGACATCGCGGCGAGCTTTCAGAAAGCTGTCGTAAATGCTCTGGTCGGAACGCTCGAAAAGCTTGCGAGAGAGCACCATCCAAGGACACTGATCGTCGCCGGCGGCGTCGCTTGTAATGGATCGCTAAGACGAGCAGCTGAGCAGGCTGCCGGCGAACTGTCCCTTCCAGTCTATTTCCCGTCAAAACACCTTTCGACTGACAACGCCGCGATGATCGCTGCCGCTGGGTATTTCCAGCTAAAGCAGGATAAGACGGCCGACCTTAGAATGACCGCCGATATCACAATGCGTCTTCAGAACATGCCTGAAGAAAACAAAAACATTCGAGAAGGGAAGGTAAAATACCGGTTGTAGAACCTACTGCAACACGGCTCGGGCAAGCGTGAAAACAGTCACGCGACCCGAGCCTGCCTTCTTTAGCGCCTTTGCACATGCAGACGTTGTCGCCCCGGACGTCATAACATCATCGACAAGAACAATATTCTTGTCCTTGATCAGATTTGGCCTGATGACGGCAAAGGCTTTTTCGACGGTGAGTTCACGGGCTTTCTGATCCATACCAACGCGATGGATCGGCGTGTGAACGGTACGTGTAAGGCTCATGGCATCAACGGGGATCTTTAGAATTTTAGCGACTGCGACTGCGATCGTTTCTGCCTGATTGAAGCCGCGTTCGACGCGACGAAGCTTAGAGAGAGGAACGGGTACGACCATATCGCCGGTGATCTTACCGGAATGCAGATCAAGGGACTTGCGAATTGTTGATCTGATAGCCGGCGAAAGATGGTCTGCGGCTTTGAGTGCACTGACCTCGGCGGCGAGTGCTTTCTCGTAAATGCCTGCGGCAAATGCCCGCTCAAAATGATAGTCGTCGCATTTGCGGCAGAAGACGGGCATTGGAGCGGCCTTTTCACCGAGCAAAGCTCCGCATCGCCCGCACAGCATTTCCTCACCCGAAAACAGCCGAGTTTCTTTCCAGCAATCGCTGCACGCGACCGCGCTTTTAAGATGGTCGATAGGCCCTGAACATACCTGGCATTTTTGCGGGTAAAGGACCGAGAGGAGGGAATTAGCGATCAACCTGGACAAACTACTCCTCGTCGAGGAGTCCGCGTTCCTGGAGTTCCTGACATTCGATGCAATAGCGTGCCGACGGAACCGCTGCGAGACGCTTAGGATTGATGTCCTTTTCGCAGTTCTGACAGATACCGTATTCGTCGTCTTCGATCCGCAACAGAGCCTGATCGATAAGGGCGACTTGACGGCTCTCGTTCTCAGAGACCGCGAGCATGACGTTCTTGGAATAATTTCTAACCGCGAGATCAACAGGATCAGGCGTTTCCGAATCATCGACCGAAAGATCGTTACCGCTCAGCTTTCTAACCAAAAGCTCGCGTTCGGCAATTAACTTGTCCTTGATCTCGTCTATATTCAATTTGCTCATTTCTGGTACGGGTAACCTTTAATTATTGTAAAAGCTCTATATAGCTGTTCTAGTAATACGACTCTAGCCATCTCGTGCGTAAAAGTGAGAAACGATAAGGATAGCGTATAGTTCGCCTTCGCCGCAACTCTAGGTGAAATACCATCGGCCCCGCCGATCACGAACGAGATCTCTTTGACTCCGCTGTTCTGCCAGCCTTCGACCTTTGCGGCGAGTTCATGCGATGAAACCTGCTGGCCGGGCACGTCAAGCAGACAGACAAAGGAGCTTTGATTCAGCTTTTCAAGGATACGGTTGCCTTCGATTTCTTTCGTCTCACCTGAAGTCGCATCACGAACCTCGACTACCTCAGTTTTTACAAAATGAGAGAGGCGGCCGAGGTAGTTTTCCTGAAGCGTGCGGTAGCTCGGGTCTTTTGTCTTTCCGACCCAGACGAAGCGAAATTTCATCAGAGGTTTGCCGGGATCTCAACTTTGCGGGCATCGCGCCAAAGGCGGGCGAGGTCGTAGAATTCACGGGATTCGCCATTAAATATATGAAAAACAAAATCACCGTAGTCGAGCAAGACCCAATCAGCGGAGTTGTAGCCCTCGATCCGAACGGGGCGCGAGCCGAGCTGTTTCTTAAGCTGGTCGTTGACCTCGTCAGCGACCGCCTGAACCTGGCGCTGGTTCGAACCGCTGGCGATCACGAAGTACTCGGTAAAGCTCGCAATGTCACGAAGATCCAGGCCGACTATGTCGAATGCCTTCTTGTCGGCAGCACAGCGGATCGCAAGTTGGATCTCAGGGTCGAGGTCGGCAAACGGCGTGGGTTTTTCGGCGATTTCTATTTTGACAGCTTCACGTTGAAGCGATTTTTCCTGAATTTCTTCCATTAGCTATAAATCTGATATTTTTCGATGTAATTTGCAACCTCATCGGAGAGGTCGGCTCGCCAGTTGTCGCGTTCATCACGGATCGAAGCCCTGACCGCGGTTGCCGAGATGTTCATATTCACGGAATCCGTGATAAATATCCCGTGTTGCTTTAGATCTATTTCTTTATCGCCCTTGCCTCGCAGATCGATGATCCTTTCGCGATGCTCTTCGTTGACGTGGTCCACTCCGATCTCGTATCCCGGCCGTGTGACGACAATATGATCCGTGATATTCAGAACGTTTTCCCATTCCCGCCAGGTTCGAATGTCCATCCACGAGTCGGCTCCCATGACGAAGAAAATATCATCGTTCGGCATTTCGGACTTTAGCCGCGTTAGTGTTTCGATCGAATATGGCCGCTCAGGAGCCTCGATCTCGATCCGTGAAACGAAAAGGTTAGGGTCATGGTCTGTCGCCAAACACAACATCGCATAGCGATCGTACGCCGACGTCGGCTTCAACCGGAGCTTATGCGGAGCGTGAAATGCCGGTATGAACACGAACCGATCGAGTGAGAACTGCTGAACCAATGCTTCGGCTATCGCCAAATGCCCGCGGTGGAGTGGGTCGAATGAACCTCCGTAGTATGCAGTGCGCATATCGATCTATTTCGTTCGGAATTAGCTGCGGCTCAATTATTTATCTTCAGTTTCAGTAATCCGTCGGGAAACTGCATCCACCAACGCCTTGACTCCGTCGTTTGTCACTGACGAGATAGCAAAGAATGGTTTTCGGTCCTTTTTGGATCTTTTCTTTAGGGCTTCGAGCCTTTCGGGTTCGTCAAGAGCATCGATCTTTGTCGCGACGACGATCTGCGGACGGTTACCGAGATTTTCGTCGTATTTGGAAAGCTCGCGATTGATGATCTCGTAGTCCTCGATCGGGTCGCGGCCCGAAAGAGATGAAACATCGACAAGATGCAGTATTATCTTGGTTCGTTCGACGTGGCGAAGAAATCTGTGCCCGAGCCCCGCTCCGTCCGCTGCACCCTCGATCAGCCCGGGAATGTCCGCCACAACGAATGTGCGAAAGTCGCCCATATCGACAACGCCGAGATTTGGTTCGAGCGTTGTAAAAGGGTAATCGGCGATCTTTGGCTTCGCGGCCGAAATGACGCTGATCAGCGTAGATTTACCGGCATTGGGAAAGCCGACGAGGCCAACGTCAGCGATCAGTTTCAGCTCGAGTTGGAGTTCCCGCTCCTCCCCTGGGCGGCCGGTGAAATGAAACTTTGGTGCCCGTCGTGTCGGGGTCGCGAAATGGGAATTCCCCCATCCGCCCTTTCCGCCCTTGGCGGCCCGGTATCGCTGTCCCGCTTCTGTAAAATCGAAAAGCAGGTCATTTGATTCTGGATCGAATATCTGCGTGCCGACCGGCACGCGAACAACAGTATCCTCGCCATCTTTGCCGTAGCGGTTAGAGCCCTCGCCGTGACGACCGCGTTCTGCTTTATGTTCGGGATTGTAGCGGAGATGCAGTAGCGTATTCAGCCCCTCGGTCGATTCGATCCATACGCTGCCCCCAACGCCGCCGTCGCCGCCGGAAGGTCCGCCGCGAGGCACGAACTTTTCTCGTCGGAACGCCGTCACGCCGTTGCCGCCATCACCTGCCTTTACCCTTATCTTGACCCGATCCAGGAACATAACCTTATATTCTAGGCGTTATCTCGCCTGACGGGAAATTGCTCGCCCTAATAAAAAACAAATGCGTTGCTTTGATTGCTCAAAACAACGCATTTGTTATTCCTCTTTCGCAACACCGAAGTGCTTCTTCAAAAGGTTGGTGGCTCTCGCATGTACACGTTCGAACCACCGATTTTGTATTCCGAAGACACTCTGCGGGGAGCCTTCTCCGGTCAGTACCCAAATTGATTTCTCTCCTCGTGACGCTCTCGCGTCTGGTACCATTAGGTTTTTGTTGTGGTGGCTTTTCCTCCACCGCCGGTTACGTTCCCGGCAACGAGGCTCAGCAATTCTCCGAAGAGAAAGTGAGCGGCGTAGCTCTCAATGGCTGATCATTTCCAATGAGTGTTACTCGTTTTTATCCGAGCAACTCAGATCGTTCCTTTCGTCCCGATCCTAGCAAGCCTTTCGGCTTCGGCTCCGAGCGTACCAGACAGCGGCTTTCCGCTCCTTCTGCCCTCGAACGATCGCGTCACCGCGTCCGCTCCACCTCTCGGTGCCGGTCAAAGTGCCCGTAAGCAACCTCGACTGTGATTACATCTTACACCCACTATTTTCAGTGTCAAGTAGAAAGTACTTTAACTATTGCCCAATAAACACGGGCGTTCTGTGCATATGCTGTGGAAATCCTGTGATTGCTCTGTGGACAAGATCAGCCGCGTTGAAACAAGTCGAATTAACACAATATTAACGCGCTGTGACTCATATTTCTCTGTTAGTACAGGATTCAGTTTATGGCGCGAAAAAAAATAAAAAAAGTTTTGAAAGAGGTGCAAAATTCAGGTTTTCTCGGGTTTGGAAGCTGATATTTTACAACTATGAACTAAAATCCTGACAAGAGAACGGCATCACGATCCTGCCTGCCGATCGATATCGCAAGCTGACGCCCATCCTTTGACCACGCAAAATTAAAGACTTTTCCATTTTTTGCGGTGAAAATAGTAACAGGGTCTCCGCCATCGAACCGTTGCCTCACGATCTGGGTAGTATTCGAAGGGGCCGACACATATTCGATCGACCGGCTGTCGGGCGAAAATCGGCGGATCGGCGGAATATCGGCGATTCGAAAATGTTTGATGTCCTCCCGGTTTTCAACCGAAACGATGGCCATTTCGACTCCGGAGGTTTCCGCATTTTCCGGTCGGTCGATCACTCGTGGGAATGTCAGATATGTGTTGTCGGGCGAAAGCTCGAGATACGGGCCTGGCTGAAAATCAGGATTATCAAAAAACACTTCTTCCTTTTGCTCGACAAGATCGTATCGAAGGATCCGGCCGCCATCCTTTGTTCGATGGACGTAGTAAAGGTATCGTGAATCGCTCGTGATCCGCGGCGACTGACGCTGGCCGACGTCGCCGGTCGTTATCTGTTTCACGTCCTTACCCTCGGTAGTCATCTGGAATATATGGGAAACGCCGTTCTTATTCATCGCGTACCAAATATTTTTGCCGTTAGAAACCGGAACGCGATAGGCATTTTGCGGTTCATTTGTGATCTGGACTCGCGAGTTACTGTTTAGGTCCAGCACGCTTAGATTGTCGGCCAGGTTCTGCTCGGTTTGGCTCGAAAAAAGTATTCGCCGATCGTCGAGCCAGTGAAGGCCATTTTGGCCAAAGCTGTTCTGGCCGCCGAAAGTGATCTGTTTTGGATCGTTGAGGTTGTCGGCAGAAGCTACAAAAATATCTGCAGTCTCGTCCGAGCGGATCGAGATGACCTTTTTTCCGTCCGCCGAAACTGAAATATTGCCGTAATTTGAAAGTCCGTTCGTTAGCTGTTCGACCTGGCCGTCCGGAAAATAGACTTTCCAAATGTGAAAAAAGCGCGTGCCCTCGGAGGCCGAGATCAGATACGAGTCGCCGTCAGGCAGCCAGGCGGCCTGGCCGAAACGGCGAAGCCTCTCGAACTTCATCTCTTTCTTTTCATTTCGACCCATATCATACGAAAAAAGCTGACCGGTGCCGTTTGGCGAATTCACGGAAAACAAGATCGTTGAGCTGTCAGGCGACCAGGCGGGCGAGCAGACCATACAGGGACTTTGCGGCTGATCGGTCACCGCGATCTCGCGTTCCTCGCCGGTCGCAAGATCGCGAACGTGCAAATTAAATCTTCCGACCGGCGGAACGTTCAGAAAATAAGCGATCTTATTACCGTCCGGCGAAATGCTGAATGAGCCCCACGAGCGGTCGATAACGCGCTCAGGCTGTCCGCCGAACTTTGACACCTTGTAAACAGCAGATTGGGTCGAGAGTACTTTGCTGTCGCGAAAGTAAAGTGATCTGCCGTCAGGTGCAAATCGCAATGCCCCGACCGACTGATGGCCGGGGATGTCAAACTTTATCTCTTTCTCCGTCTCGATGTCTCGCAGATAAACGCCTGAATCGTTAATAAACGCAAGGACACCGCCGTCGGGTGAGATCACTGCCGTTGCGAGGTCGCCGTAATTTGTTACTCGTGTGAATTTTACGCTTTCGACTGGCTTTCGTAGCAAAGCCGCGAGCGATGGCCGAACGAATTGCCATCCGATCGCCAAAACGACTACCACTAGGATCGCGGTGATACCGCCAACCAAAAGAAACTTTTTCGGCGATCGCCCCGGCAAAGCCACTACGGACGCTTGTTGTACGGCTTGGTCAAAACCGGGTGGGTCACTGGTCAGATCGCCCGGGTCGGAGCACTCAAGCACGGTTACAGGTACCGAAATACGATAGCCAAGCCGCGGCTTGTTCTCTATGAGGGAATCGCCATCTGGGTTCTTCCCAAGGATCTTTCTCAGCACGTATATGTTCTGAGTTAGCACGCCGTCTTCGACGAACGTATCCTTCCAAACCGTCTCGAAAATTTCGTCCTTTTCAAGGTAGCGGTCGCTGGTCGAAAGCAATAGAGCAAGCAGCTCGGTGACCTTTGGCGAGAGCGGAATACGGGTGCCATTTCGCGATAGCTTTCCATCATGTCCGTCGAATCGAAACTCGCCAAATTCGTATAACTTGTTGATATTGCTGAGCATAGCCGCCTTGAGAATAACTTTGAGAAGTTTTGAGCAGTTCTTTGAAGACAAGAAGTGCTCTCCGCTTTACAGTTTCGATGTCGCTCGGATCTATTTTGACCTTCAGCGTTTAGATTCTAGTACAAACGAACATCGCGACAAAGAAAACTCTCGAGTCACAACAGCGATCGATTCGTAAAACGCAGATGGCGGAGACGTTTTCACCTCACAAGGTAACACTATGAACAAAACAAATTTTCCCCTTATCGCAATACTCGTTGCGGCTTTTGGGGTTGCCATGGCCATTTCACACTCAACTGGGATCAAGGCAGCCAATGAACTGTCGCCGACCGCCACGCCAAGTCCCCGGACAAAACGTCCGAAACCGATCCAATCCCCAAGACCGATCCAATCCCCGCGACCGGTTCAGTCGCCAAGGGCAACGGTTACGCCAACAAACAAGGCGCGAAAAACGAGGCGAAAAAGGTAGCTATCTGCGCATTTACGCATTAAAACGATGTGACACAGAACGATAAAAAAATATTCGGAGATGAACTAAATGAAAAAGGAACTATATTTTGCACTTGCCCTGGTGAGCTTTATCGCATCCTCGTGCAGCGAAGCCCCGCCGATCGCGGTCGAGATCAAAGATGTTTGCTCTCAGCCGATGGGTACGAATGTGACCATTCAAGGCTATTTCTCGCTGCCAAAATCCCTCGAGGTGACAAAGTACACCCGCGGCGGACAGGGAGCTGGCATCAATTACAAACTCATTCTAATGACTAAACAGGATGCGAGCGGCGATGCGGTCTTTGTGAATATGTCCGGCACGAGCGTTACCGACCCGAACCGCATCAAGATGCTGCCCGACAACTACACCTGGAAGGACTTGATGGCCTTCACCAATGACAACAAGACGATCGTCGCTGGCGAACTTGTAAAGCTGACCGGCCCGACGGAAGCCGACGAAAAGGACAAATGCAAGGTAAATGTCAGCAAGATAGAAAAGCCGTAGCCAAGGGAATTCCGAAAATAAGTTCTTAATCAGATGCAAGGAGAAAAATTATGTTCAAGAAAATCACTGTTATCTCATCTATTTTGTTCGCTTTCGCGATCGCCTCTGCGAATGTTTCTGCACAGGAATGGATCGATCTTGGTACAAAAGAGGTAAAGGATCGAGCCGAACAGGACACATGGCACGTCGGTGCCGGCAAAGGGGCGTTCCGCTCGATCAAGATCAAGGTTTATCACAGGGCTGTCAGGTTTTACAGGCTGCGAGTGAAATTTGAAAACGGCGCGGCGCAGGAGATAGAACTGAGAAACCTTATCCGGGCCGGCGGCGAGACTCGCGCTGTGGATCTGGCCGGTACGGATCGTCGTATTGATAAGGTCGATGTCTGGTACGAAGCCCAAACTGTCCGTCGCGGCGTCAGGTCATCGGTGACGCTTTACGGAATTAGGTAACCGTGACTAGCTCGCGGAAATTTGGCCGTCGGGGTCTTTGTGAAACTCGACGGAAGAGGATATACGCGGGTTCTGCAAGATTCAGAATGCTTAGGAGGGAAGTGAGATGAGAATATTAAGGGGTTTGGGCGTAGTTCTGTTCGTTTGCTTTCTAAGCGTCGGCCTCGTGGCCCAAACGACGGACTTTTCGTATCAGGGTAATCTGACGAACGCGGGTTCGCCTGCAAATGGGCAGTTCGATTTTGAGTTTGCGTTATTCGAATCAGCCCTCGGCGGGCCACAGGTGGGGTCGACGCTGAACCGGACCGGAATAACGGCAACTAATGGCGTTTTCTCGGTCAATCTCGATTTCGGTGTGAGTTTTCCGGGTGCCGACAGGTGGCTGGAGATCCGCGTCAGGACGAGCGGCGGCGGTGCTTTCTCGACGCTCGCTCCGCGACAGCGGGTCGCGAGTTCGCCTTACGCGATCAAAAGTCTCACGGCCGATATAGCTTCCAATGCGACAAATGCTGCCAACGCTGCTACGGCCACAAATGCGACCAATGCCACAAACGCAGCGACCGCAACGAATTTCACCGGAACTCTCGTCGGCGATGTGGCCGGAACCCAGGGAGCGACGACGGTGGCAAGGCTTAGAGGAACGAATGTCTCGACAACCGCACCAGCAAATGGACAGGTGCTGAAATTCAATAGCACGTCGGGCCAATGGCAGCCCGCGACTGATGAAACAAGCACCGGTGGCGGAGGCGGGACGATTACCGGTGTGACGGCCGGGACCGGGTTGAACGGCGGCGGCTCGAGCGGGAATGTGGCATTATCCATCGCAAACGGAGGCGTTGATACTCCGCAACTTGCTACGGGTGCCGTTACCGCGGTTAAGATCTCGAACGGTGTCGCTGTGCGAAGCCTTAACAGCCTGACCGAAAACGTCACGCTAGCTGCCGGCTCGAATATGTCGATCACGCCGACACTCAACACACTCACCATATCTTCGACGGCGCCAAACGCGATCTTCAATCAGACGACGCCGCAAGGCGGGGCGAACTTCAATATTGTCGGCAACGGCACGGTTTCGGGCACGCTTACAGGCAACACTGTTACCGCCTTGACCCAATTTAACCTCGGCAGTGAAAGGGCTTTGAGTTTCGCCGGAACTGAGAACGCATTTGGCGGACGCTCGGCTGGGATCGGGAACACGACTGGATCAGCAAATACCTTTTTCGGGAATATTGCGGGTTTCACTAATACCACGGGAAACGCGAATTCGTTTTTCGGTCGCAGCAGCGGATTGTTGAACACGACCGGAAGCACGAACTCTTTCTTTGGACGTTCCGCCGGGTTCGATAACACAACAGGGAGCGAAAATTCGTTTTTTGGCGCGAATGCCGGAAGCAATACTACAACTGGAAACTCGAATACGTTTGTCGGCACAATTGTCGGCGGCACAAATATTACGGGGAGCAAAAATACGCTGCTTGGCGACCGCTCTGACGTTGGTTCAGGGAATCTGACTTTCGCGACCGCGATCGGGGCCGAAACGCAGGTTTCGACGAGCAACACGATCGTTCTGGGGCGGAGCGCTGGTCTGGATACGGTTCGGATACCGGGAGATCTTAATGTCACAGGTACTTTTACCGGCAGCATCAGCGGAGCAAGCATCACCAACCTAAATGCAAGCAACATCACCACCGGCACATTAAGTAATTCACGACTTGGGATCGTACCAGTGGGTAACGGCGGCACCGGTTCGGCAACACAGAATTTTGTCGATCTGACGACCGCTCAGACGATCGGCGGCAACAAGACTTTTTCAGGCACTTTGTCGGGCAACGTGGTCAACGCAACGACCCAGTACAACATAGGCGGCAATCGCATATTGAGTAACCTAGGCACCAATAATCTTTTCGCTGGGGCGGGTGCGGGATCATCGGTCACAACTGGCAGCAACAACGCCTTCTTTGGCCAAAACGCGGGCTCTGCTAATACTACTGGCGACCGCAACACGTTCTTTGGCCAGAGTGCGGGCTCTGCCAATACTACTGGTGATAGCAACACATTCTTTGGCAGATATGCGGGCATTCTTAACACCACTGGTTCGATCAATGTCTTCTTTGGCCAAGAAGCTGGCGTTGCAAACACGAGCGGAAACCTCAACGCATTTGTCGGGTCATCCGCGGGCATCGGGAATACCACAGGTGACTACAACGCCTACTTCGGCACTTTATCTGGCCTGTCAAACACGATAGGAAATGACAACACTCTCATCGGTAGTCAAGCAGATGTCGGGGCCCCGAATCTGAATAATGCGACCGCCATCGGTGCGAAAGCTCTCGTGACGCAGGACAATTCGGTCGTAATAGGCAGCATTAACGGAGTAAACAATGCTACCGCGACCACCAGCGTGGGGATCAATACGACCGCACCGAAAGCCCGCCTTCATGTGGTCGGGAACATCTACATTGAGAACAATCCAAACAGCCTGATAATCCAGTCGCCGAACGGGAGTTGCTTCAAAATAACCGTCAGTAATGCAGGTGTTCTGTCGGCGAATGCACAGGCATGCCCTTGATCTTCGGAAAGAGGCCATGCTGAAGCAGAAGGGCAGGATGATCAAAAGCGTCGACAACTGTTGCCAGTTGTCGACGCTTTCATTTTTTATCGAAATTCAACCGACCGCTATAAACGGTGGTTCTGACAATATTTAGCTCGCGGCTTCAGCAACGACCTTAGGTGCCAATTCCGGGGCTCCTTCGGCATATACGCTGATAAATTTGCCCTTCTGGCCTTTGTTCTCGAATTTAACAAAACCTTCGATCAGCGAGAAGAGCGTATCGTCTTTGCCTTTGCCGACGTTGTTGCCCGGCTTCCACTTGGTGCCGCGCTGACGTGCGATGATGTTGCCGCCGAGCACGTGCTCGCCGCCAAATTTCTTGAGCCCAAGCCGCTGAGCATTTGAGTCGCGGCCGTTTCTGGATGAACCTACACCTTTCTTATGTGCCATATCTTTGGTGACAGGTGACAAGTGAACCGTGACAAGATCTCTTGTCACCTGTTACATGTCACTGTTTACTAATCAATCGTAATTTCCGTAAAACCTTGTCTGTGGCCCTGTTTGCGTTTGTACTGTTTGCGGCGCTTCTTTTTGAAGACAATGATCTTGTCCGCTTTGCCGTGTTTGACTACGGTCGCACCGATCGTTCCGGCACCAACCGCACCGCCTGTAAGAAGCGTGTCGATATCGACCTTAGCACCAGCATCGGCACTGATGGTCGGAACGCGAAGCGTCATGCCGCTTTCGACTGCAAACTGTTTGCCGCCGGTTTTGATAATTGCGTAACTCATTTGTGTTAGCTCCTAACGACAGGCACTATTCTCAGCACAAGTCGAAAAACTTGAATTATACGGAAACACCGAATGCGAGTCAAGGCGAAACAAACGGAGCGCGGACACTCCTGTCCGCAAGGTCGCCGCTTCGGCGGCCTGATGCGTTTAAAATATTTTCAACGTTAGCGATTGCCAAGATAGTTACGCCGTAGGAACCGGAGTTGCGGACAGGAGTGTCCGCTCTCCTAAGCCACCGACGGATCCTTTACCACACCGATAAACGGAAGATTCCTGTACCTTCCCGCCGCGTCGAGGCCGTAGCCGACTACGAATTCGTTTGGTATCGTGAATCCCGTGTAATCGACCTTGAGTTCCTTATTGATCCGCGGCTCAGGTTTGTCGAGAAACGTGGCTATCTTTATCGAAGCCGCTCCGCGGGAACCGAGGATCTCGACAAGGCGAGTCAGCGTTAGCCCGGTGTCGATAATGTCTTCGACGATCAGGACGTGTTTATCGCGGATCGGGTTTGTAAGATCTTTTAGGATCTCGACATCGCCGGTCGAAACCGTTTCGTCTTTATAGCTCGAGACGGCCATGAAATCGATCTTTAGCGGAAGGTCGATCTCGCGCATCAGATCGCCGAGGAAAATTACGGAGCCCTTTAGGATGCCAACCAGAACCAGGTCTTTTCCCGCGTACTCTGCAGTCAACTGCCGCCCGAGTTCCTTGATCCTGCCACTGATCTGATCGGCCGAATACATTACGTCTATGTTCGGGTTACTAAATTCCGTAACCGCCTTTGGGGCTGTTTCCATGGCGAATTTTCCTCACTGATTTGAAAGAATCGGTATAACAAAATACTATGCAATCAGCGGCTTAGATTCAAGTTATGAGCGAAACAAGTACCGAAACACGCGATCGAGTGCGGGCATTGGTCCGGCAGGTGCTCGCGACCGTGCCGACCGAAGGCGAAGATACGCCCAATAATGCTACTTCAGCGGTCGAGCACGTTGTTGTTACTTCGCTTCAGGCTAAATTAAGTCGTGAATGGGACCGCGACGAATCGGCAAAGTCCTTGCTCACGGAGGACGACCTTCGCGGCCTCGAAGACGGCTCGCGGGTGCGTATTTCAGCGACGGCTAAATTTACCGCTCTGGCCGAAGATATTGTCAAAGATCGAAAGCTCCAGTTGATCCGCAAAGAGCCGCGGGTGGCCGCAACCAAAGTTCGAACCGTTGCCATTGGCTCGGATCACGGCGGATTTAAGTTCAAAGAGCAGCTCAAAAACTACCTGAGCGATCTCGGCCTAAACATTCGCGATCTTGGCACGAGCAGCGAAGATGCGGTCGACTATCCGGATTTTGCCCACGCGGTTGCCAAGTCGGTCAGCGGCCGCCAGGTCGATGTCGGGATCATCATCGACGGAGCCGGGATAGGCAGTGCTATGACCGCCAACAAAGTTCCGGGAGTCCGAGCCGCCGCGTGCTATTCCGTTGTTCTCGCAAAAAATTCGCGTGAGCATAACGGAGCGAATGTTCTGACGCTCGGAGCGGGGCAGAACAGCTTCGAAGAGGTGAAATCGATAGTCGACGCATTTATCGGTACAGATATTTCTGAGGATCGGCATAAAAAGCGTGTTGGGAAGATCGAGACGATCGAACGACAATACATTAGGTGACATGTACTAGGTTTAGGCTTAAAATCGGGTTAGAGGCGAAGAGTATGATTACCGAAGCAGAAACTACAGAGATCTTAAGAGTACTCAATGGGTTGCCGAAGGATAAGATCAAGGTGGTGCAGGATTTTGTCAATTTTTTGCACCTGCAGAACCAGCGATCGCAGGTCATTGATGATGGAGATGAATGGTCAGACGAAGACCTTCTCGATTTCACCTCCTCTTCCAGGTTCGTTGAAATGAGTATCAAATGACGGCCGGCGATATAGTGTTGGTTCATTTTCAGGGTGCGATGGGGATCAAACGAAGGCCGGCTATCATTGTTTCGAGCGATGATTATCACCAGTCTCGTCCTGATCTGGTTCTCGCGGTGATCACCACGAAGATCGATTCGGCCAACACGCTAACGGACTATTTGTTGAAGGATTGGCATATTGCAGGGTTGCGAAAGCCTTCAGCGTTTCGTGCTTATTTGGGAACGTATGAGCAGCGGCTATTCACCTCCATCGTCGGCAAGGTTTCCGACCGTGATTGGGAAGAAATTCAGGAGCGTCTACGAATTGCGATAGCAGTAAATTCATAATGACTTTGCAAAACGGCAACTACGAAAAACTGATCGACCAGATAACTGACCTTGTGCTGGCGAAGCTTGGCGGTGACGATTGTCCGACTTTTTGCCATGCCGACGTGCAGCGGATCGTCGATGCGGGGGCCGAGCGCATCGGCATCGTTTTGGGCGAATCGGCGACGGCGGGCGATTGGGCTAGTTTGATCGATCATACTTTGCTTAAGCCGGACGCCTCGGAATCCGATATCAAAAAACTCTGCGACGAAGCTGCGCAGTTTGGCTTTGCTTCGGTTTGCGTAAATCCCGGCTGGGTCAAAAAAGCCGCGGAATTTCTTAAGGGAACCAGCGTTCCGGTTTGCACGGTCATCGGGTTTCCGCTTGGGGCGACGCTTCCGGATGTTAAGGCGTATGAGACTCGGCGTTCGATCTTCAACGGTGCCCGCGAGGTCGATATGGTCATTAACATCGGGGCTCTTAAATCGGGTGACGATTGCCTGGTAGAAGACGACATCCGGGCAGTTGCCGAAGCGGCACACGAGAACAATATCCTCTGCAAGGTAATCATCGAAACCGCCCTGCTGACCGACGACGAAAAGGTCCGAGCCTGCCTTGCCGCGAAAAATGCCGGTGCCGATTTCGTTAAGACCTCGACCGGCTTTGCCAAGGGCGGGGCCACCGCGAACGATGTCGCCCTAATGCGCCGGACGGTCGGAAGTGCTCTCGGGGTCAAAGCTTCGGGCGGCGTAAAGGGAATCGACGATGCCCGTGCCATGTTCGAAGCCGGTGCGACCCGCATCGGAGCCTCGGTCGGCGTCAAGATCGCTCAGGAAGCGAGCGGTGTGAAATCAAACATCGTTGTGGGTAGTTATTAGGATCTAGTCGCCAACGGCGAAAAACATTAAAGCCTAGGGTGGAGCGAGTCTTCGAGCGGAACCCTAGGTTGATCCGTTTACAAATCTCCGCGTCCCTGAAGGGGACGAACAATTCGCTGCAGATATAGCTCGCCTTCAGCGAGCAAAATCGGTTTCTATCCTAACCTAGGGTTCCGCCGAAGCGGCTGCACCCTAGGCTTTAATATTTGTCGCCGTTGGCGACCTGCGTCGTTTCGCCCTTGCTTACGCGCGGGCTTTTGCAACGGGCGACCTGCGTCGGAGGTTTCGCACTTGCTTACGCGCGGGCTTTTGCAACGGGCGACGTGCGTCGGAGGTTTCGCCCTTGCTTACGAGCGGGCTTTTACATTTGTTACGTCGAACGATCGTCTGAAATCCCGCCCGTCCATCGTTACTGTTTTGCACATCTCGAAAAGCCTTGACCTCAGACGCGTCCCGATTCTGTCTTCCAGGAGTTCGTCTCGATCGTTGCGGCGGTCGTCGAGGTAGTTGGTGGTGAAGATCGTGAGCCGCTTGTCGTTGTAGCGAGTATTGATGACGTGAGCCATGGTGTCGCGGACCCAGTCGGTCGGCTTCGAAGCCCCCAGCTCATCGAGAACGAGGATCTCAGCATTCAGGACCGGAGCTAAAACGCCAAGCTCCGACGCATGCGTGTTTGGGTTATACGAATCCTGGATCTCCTTGAGAAGCGTCCCAAACTCGTAGAATAGGCAATTGAAACCGCGTTCGGTCAACCCCTTGAGTATCGAGACCGCGAGATGTGTTTTGCCGACGCCGACCGTTCCCATCAGCAAAAGTCCGCGCTCGACCGCGGGGTATTCGTGGGTTAGGGTCTGGGCGTATTTGAATGCCTCGGCCTGCGACGGAGACTGCGGTTTGTAGGTCGAGAAGTGAAAGCCATCGTAACGACGCGGCAGCCGAACGCTCTCAAACTGGCCCTTCTTGGCCTTAAGCTTACGGCAATCGCATATCCTCGCCCCCTTGCCGGTGACGATCTCCATCCCGCTCCCGAAGCATTTCGGGCACTCGTCAGGATCAGCTCCGACGCGCGTTGGGACGGCCTTTAGAATGGAGTTTTTTGATTTGTTTTCAGGCATTTTTCCAGAATTATAACATCGTCCGAGCGATAGACCATACCGATGAGCTGCGTCCCAAGGATCTTGCGAAACCGGTTTGGGGTAATGGGGCATCTTGAAATTCCTAGCCGTGAAGCGGCGAAAAGACAATAGCCTGATGCGGAGCTTCTGGTTGCCGGAATCTTATGGATATCCGTGCGGTGAAGCCGCACCAGCCTTACCTTGCCGCATCTCCGACGCGGCGAGATCATTGAACACTTAACCAGAAGCCAACGGCAATTGAGAAGCGAAGCCGCTACATTGAGTTCGCAGGAAACCGGTACGTCGGGCGCGTGTTGGGCTAAAGCCCGAAGGAATTCGGATACCGATATCCGTTGGCTAAAGCCAACGGCAATTGAGTTTTCAAAGATCAAGGCTACGGAAAAACAATTTCCAATTTCGAATCTCAAATTTCAGATCTCCGATTTTAGTTACTATTATCTTGACCGCCGGTGAGCCGCGGGGCTGGACGTAATAGGCGGGGAAGGCGGCTGCCTCCCGAGTCAACAAAGCGTCCGCTCGTGCTCCTGAGGCAGAGATGTCGCGTACTTCTCGCTCTATGCGGGACTCACGTTCGCCTGCTCGTTCAGCTATCGGTGCCGCGAAGCGCGGTTGACGCGGGACGATCTCGAAATTGTCATCGAGCGATAGCGGATCGCGGATGATGAACGGCGTTCCGCAGTCAAAGGTGGACGGCTGATCAGGAAAAGCCCAAGCTTCGGCATGGCCATTGTCAAAGCGGCTTTGGATCAGCAGGTCACAGACGTTTTCGATGAACCCGAGTTGCCGGGCGAGTTCGGATGGAAGATCTGAGCGGTGGTCGTAAAGGGCACGAGTGTTCATGTATGAAACATTAACCTAAAAATAAGACAAAAAGATAGGCCAAAGTGCGTGAAAAGCACTAGTTCGCACAAATTGACCAAAAATGCGTAAATTGACGCAATCTGCGAGAAATGGCCGTAAGTGACATAGGACAAAGGACTTGTGCTGACGGCGTGGGCGGTCGTTAGGTGATGTGCTAATATTTAGATTTGATCTTTCTCGCTATGGGCCTTCTCCGCAGCATAATGATAAAACTCGGGCTCGCAGACCTGAGTGCCGAACGTGCGCCGATCAGCGTGATGCTGCTCGACGACGATGAGCGCCGGCACCGCTGGTTCAAGAAGCGTTTTGAGGGTGACGACCTTTCGATAGCGGCGACCGTGGCCGAGGCGAAAAAACTGCTGCAGGACGGTACCTACGATGCTATCTTTCTCGACCACGACCTGTTGCCGCATCACTACGAATCGAACGACCACGACGATTTTGGATCGACCGGATACGCCATCGCCGAATATCTATACGAAAACCCGGACCTGCAGCGTGCGGCGACAATAATCGTCCACACCCGAAACGCCGACGCAGCGGTCAAAATGGTCCAAAAGCTACGCGATTCTGACCGCTTCGTCGAATATTGCGCTTTTCCCTATCTGGATCTGAAGATCAAGAATTACTGGAAACGCTGATCATTTCGCAGCTGTTTTTGCACCTGCGGCTTTCATCTGATCGAGTTCGCCCTGTACCGCCGCGATCGTACGATTGAGCATGGCCTTTCGGTCGTCGTCTTTCGCATCCTTTAGCAACGCTTGCAGTGCCAGGAGCTGTGCTGTGTGGAGGGCTTGTTCCTTTGGAACTTTCACGTCCGGCTCGACGCCTGTGCCTTCCCAATTGGTCTTGCTGATCGGGTTTATCGCCCGCCCAATCGGCACGAAGACTGTGAAGTGGTCGCTCAGGCGGTGCGGTCCGCCGGGATGTGCTCCGCCGCCGGTCGTTTCGCCGACGATCGTTGCTCGTTTTAGGTTTTTGAGATTGTAGGCAAATTCCTCGGCACCTGAGAACGACCTTGCACTCGTCAGCACGTAAACCGGCTTGTCAGCAAACTTCGGCCCGACGACCTTCGGATCGGTCCAAAATTCGTCGGTTTTGCCCGTGTTTCGCCAGTACATAGTGTTTAGCAGGACGCGGTCGGCGAACAGATACGACGAGATCCGAGCGACCATTTCGGGATCGCCTCCGCCGTTTCGTCGAAGATCGATGATCAGAGCATCGGTATTCGCCAGAAAGCTAAAAACTGAGCGAACGGTTTCCGCTCCCAGTTCCGGAGCGAAAAAGCCGAGAAGGTCAACGTAACCGATATTGCCGCGTTGGCGTTCGACGCGTTCGAAGCCGAAATTATCAAATTTTACATTCCGTTCGAACTCGGCCCGCTGTTCCGGCGTCGGCCCGCTGCCGCCGCCGGTCCGCACGGGTATCGGCCGGCTGGAATATCTGACACGCAGATGCTTGTCCTTACTGACCGACTGGAGGTCGGCCGTTAGTTTCTGGGCAAAAGCCGTAGAACTGTCGACCGAGTCGTACTCCTTTGCCGCGATCCGCGAGCGAATGTCCGCTTCCATTTTCTTGGCGACTTCGGGAAAGACGTAGGCATCGTTCAGCTGCTTTAACAATGTATCGATGACTGCCGAACGCGTTGCAGCGTCGACGGGCATGTCTGGTTGGGCCGGCGGCTGTGCCGAGGCGGCGAGAGAGAATAAAATAGCGATGGCAAAAGCCGCAAAGAGGCTGTTGGCCGTGGATCGAATAGATTTCATCTTGTACTCCTTCAAAAATACTTACCTTATTTCCGAAGGCCACGTATGAGAAGTTTAGCCACAGTCTTGATCTCGCTCTCGATCGTTTTTAGATCACCGAGCTCATAGGCACTCAGGCTGTACGGCAGTAATGAATTTGTTGCCGTGACAAGCGTTCTAGCCAAAACCAAAGGGTCGCCAGCCGCAAATTCTCCGGCAGATTGACCTTCGGTAATGACTCGCGACAGCAGGACGGCTTCTTCATTGAAGTGCTTTTTCCTTCGCTCTAAAAGCTTTGGCCGAAGCTGGGCGAGAAGGTCGTTGATACCCTGAGAATAATGGTGGACGCTCTCGCAACGATAGATCACCCGCAAGCGGAGCATTTTCGCAAGCCTGTCGCCGGGCAAGCTTTTGCCGGCGGCGATGACCTCAAGCTCGTCTTTCAACCGTCCGATCATTCGGTCGATCTGCGAAAGAGCGATCTCTTCCTTGCTCGAAAAATGCAGATAAATGCTGCCTTTTCCGATACCGACCTCGTCAGCCAGGTCCTGGATCGACATCTTTTTATAGCCGAACTTGGCCAGCAAGATGTCGGTGGCGTCGAGTATCGCGTCGCGAGTGCTTTTTGACTGTGTGGCGTTCTTCATATAGTGACCACTGACCAAAAACGTCTTCTGGTCATAATAGATGACGTTCGATCAGCGTGTAAAGTTTCGATAAATTTTCGTTAGAGGCCTGCGAGATCCCATTTTTTGACCGTATCGATTATAAGTCCGGCGATCTTGTCAGTCACTTTCTTGTAATAAAGATCAGCCTTCGCCTGATCGAACCTGGGGAAGCCCTGGCCTTTTTGATAGAGGCCGATCGACGAAGGGAAGGGAACTGCCGAATACGTTCCGGCCGGCGGATACGGAGTGGTCATTTCGGGGCCGGTATATTTTTCAGGATGGACGAGCGTTTTATCGATCGCTTGAATAAACGCGGTCTCGTTCCAGCCAGCGTGCCCGCCGTCTTCGCCAAAGACCTCTTTCGTCTCGTCCGACGCGAACGACCACCAGTTGATCACGAGCGTCCGCACGCGTTTTTCGGTCGCCACCTCGGCAGCGACTGATTGGAGCACGGCCGTCTGGCCTCCGCCGTGGCCGTTGACGATGATTATGTTCCTAAAGCCGTTCTTCACAAGGCCTTCGAGTATCTGTTTGACGAACGGGCGATACGCCGCTTCGCTGATCTGAAACGCTCCGGGATATGCCTCCATCGAGCCCGTGATGCCGTAGGAAAGCGTCGGCGCGATCATTGCATTGGTGCGTTCGGCGATAGTTTTCGCGATCGCCGTAGGCGCGGTGTTGTCGGCTCCGTTGTTGGCGACGCCGTGCGGTTCGAGCGTGCCTGTTGGAAGCAGAACTGTATTAACCTTCGACGGGACGGCCGCCTTGAAATCCATCCAGTTGATGCGGTCCATTTCGCGGGTGGGAAGGACGTCTTTGGCGGGTTGGGGATATGCTGTCAGCGAAGAGACGAAGAGCAAGAGTCCGATTGTTAGTAGTTTTCTCATATTTTCGACAAGCAGCTAATAGCTGTAAGCTGATCAGATCCTAGCTATTTTCCTCAAAATACTTTCGTCCTCGCAGTTTCTGCGGCATCAGGTCAGCTTCGGGATCGTTGCCTTCGTCTTGGCCGTAGCCAAGGTCCTTCATTAGTTTTGTCGGGGCATTTCTTATTTTCATCGGGACGGGGAGATTGCCGTATTTCTTGGCATCTTCCATGGCTTTGCCGATGGCATTAGTAGTTGAACGATCTTTTGCGGCGTTCGAGAGATATGCAACACCGTGAGCTAAATTAAGTGTGCATTCGGGATAGCCGATCGTTTCGACGGCACGGAAAACGGCGTTTGCGACGACAAGTGCGGTCGGTTGAGCCAGTCCAATATCCTCGCTCGCGAATATCACCATGCGGCGGGCGATGAATTTTGGGTCCTCGCCGCCCTCGATCATGCGGGCCAGGTAGTACATCGCGGCGTCGGGTTTGCTTGCCCGCATTGATTTAATGAAGGCTGAAATAACGTTGTAATGTTCCTCTCCCTTTTTGTCGTATCGCAGAAACTTTGATTGAAGTGTCTCTGTAAGAGTCTCGAGCGTTATTTGGTCGTAAAGCCGCGAAGTGTTCTCGATCATCGTGATCGCCTGACGCGCGTCGCCGTTGGCCATCTCGATCAGCCACTCTTTTGCTACGGGGTCGAGATCGTAGCCAGTGCGGTCGATGATCGCGGTCATATCTTCATTGGATAGTTCATTTAGAACAAAAACCCTAAGACGTGACAATAAGGCGGGAATGACCTCGAAACTAGGATTCTCCGTCGTCGCCCCTATCAAAACCAGCTGTCCATTCTCAACAAATGGAAGCAAAAAGTCCTGCTGGGCCTTGTTAAATCTGTGGATCTCGTCGAGGAAGAGGAGTTTTGGCCGGCTATCGAGCGAACGCGAGCTTACGATCCGTCGAATATCTTCCTTTCCAGCCGACACGGCCGATAATTCATGGAATTCCGCGTTGATGGCGTTTGCATAGATCCGGGCGAGCGTAGTCTTGCCGGTGCCCGGCGTACCCCAAAGCACAAAGGAGAAAACATGCCCCTGCTCGATCGCCAGACGCAGCGGCTTGCCTTCACCAACCAGGTGAAGCTGGCCGACGTAATCATCTAGTGTTAAGGGCCTTATCCGATTTGCGAGCGGTTCCATCCGTAGTTCAAATCTACCACAGCATGCAGAAGCCCGCACGAAGTAAGGGCTCCCGTTCGCATTTACGAACAAGAGCCCTTACTTCGTGCGGGCTTCCGCATTCGTCTATTTTTCGATTCTAAGTTTTATACCTATCTCTAGTTTCTGTACCTTCTGTTTCGTTGAAATATTCAATCGAACGCCGCGTTCCTCGCGCTCGCCCTTGTCAACGGAGCCGGGACGGCCCGGAGCCGTCAGGATGTTGACCTCTGACTTGGCGTCGAGATCGGCGGGGCGGAGCAGTTCGACTTTTAGCTGAGTTCCACCCGGCTCGAAGATGAATCTTCCACCGGTTTCGGCGACGATCTTGTTATCGGAATGCAAAAAGGAAGTTATCGTTCGCGGCCGGTCGGTTTCGACACTGTCGCTGACCAAAAAGGTTCCCGGGGCAGTGAATTTGAAGGTTCGCTTAAATTTCTTTACGCCGACTGCGGGTTCGTAAGCCGGGGCTATATCAGCAATTATCTCGGCATCCTTATCGGTCATAGAGACCTTTTCGATCCGGATCTGGTTCATACGGTCGTACGAGACGCCGACGAAAACATCGTGGCCCTTACCTTCCTTGTGCTGACCGAGGCCGTCGAATACCAGCGTGTTGTGATGCTCGGTCATCGGCACGCCAGCGTAGCCGGAATCGCCCGTCAGATACTTGCCGTTCGCCCAGATGATAAAGCTGCCGCTGTCAGGGTGAGCGTGGCCGCTGGAGAGCCGCCAGTCGGGATATGCCTTTACTTTAGCCGTTGCTGAATGACCTTCGGGCGGCCCGGCTTTGAATGAAAAGGCAGTTGCGTCGTCCTTCCACGAAGAACGCCAAAATACAACGCCGTGATCCTCAAAATAATGACGCGTCGGCTGCCTCTCGATCGCGACGGGCTGGATCTTTGGGTTGTACCAGATAAATGTCCAGAATTCCTCTGCATTTACCTGGCCTTCTGACTTGAGCCAGTCTGCTACGCCCTGAGCTTCGGCGTTTCCGTACCTGGAAGCTAAGTTATAGATAATGTTGTAGTTAGTTCGAAACTTTCCGTTTATTCGTTCGCGTTCGTAGTCATTTCCTTTTCGGGCTCGCGTGACGGGGCCCGCGTAGATGTCGCCGTAGTCGAAATTGAACTCGCCGCCAGGCAGGGTGATATGCGAGACGTATTTGTGAGCATTGCGAAAACCCGGGGTGGTCGCGTACAGGTCTTCGCCGGTCGCGTGGTGATGGGCATCCATGTAGTGGACGATCCACGGCGTGGAGAAGATCCAATATTCCATGCTTTCGTAGAAATAGCCGTCCTGCGTATAGGTTTCCAGCACGCGGTCGAAGATCGCTCGCGACGTCGCGGCCCATTCCTTTGCTTCAGGAACCTCGTCCATCAGAGCATACGCGGTGATCGCCAGTCCGGAGATCGGAATGAAGGTGTGGTTTTGGCTGTAAGCGTATGTCTTGCCGCTTTTAGGCTTGAAGAACTCATGTAAAAGTCGAGCTTGTTTTACGAGCTTTTCGCGGATCCGAGTGCGTTCGGCAGGCGTCAGATCGTTGTATAGCAGATCGTAGCCCCAACCCATTCCATAGAGCAGATGTCCGGCGGCGAGGTCGACGTTGGGCTTGTTGTACTCGTAGCCCCAGGTGTTGTAGCTGATGCCGGCGTCGATATATTTCTTCGCGGCGTCGAGGTACTTTTTCTCGCCCGTGATCTTGTAAACAAACGCCGCCTCGGCGATGCCCAGCCCGACCTCGTTCTGGACGCGACGTTCCTGAGCCGGTGCCGGTGCGGGTTCCGTGCTGAGGGCCCGAACACGCGAGAGAGCGGTCTGCCAAAGCTCTTTCTCGCTCTTTGCTTTTTCCTTCAAAAGATCGATGTCGCCCTGCGTCATGTATACGCGAGGATGAACGCCGGCCAACTCCTTCTTTAGCGAAGAGGGCTTTGAAGCCGCAAGCTTGATGAGCGGGTGTTCACCTTTCAGTTTAGCGTTTGCCGCCCTTTCGGCTTCGAGTTCCTGTTGATCCTGAGCAAACGAAAACGACGTGAGAGCCAATAGCGAAACTAGTAATAATGCTGCCTTTTTCATAGAATGTTTTACTTCATGTGTTTGACGATAAATGCTGTCACATCGTCATTTACGGTTTTGCCATCGTCTTTATGACGAAGCTTGCACTCGATCTTTAGTTTGTCCATTTCTTCTTTCAGCACCTTGCCGAAATAGGGGTGATGGATCGCATCGCTGGTCGTTGTTTCCGCAGTCTGCGGTTTGTTTGCAACGCTGTAAAACGCCCACACCGGCGGATCATCCTTGGTCAGATGCGAAAGCGGCGAGGCTTGTTTGGTCATCTCCCTGCCTTTTTCGGCAGTCATTTCTTCCTTCGTTAGTCCGAATAGCCGTCCGGTGTAGAAGCTATGTTTGAGCGTCGCTTCGCCGACTCGTGGTTTGACGATCTCAGGCACAAGCGTCGTTTGAGCCGACCAGACGGCCATTACCTTGAGCCGGGTCGACTCGCGAAGCACAGGGTCTGTCGACTTGGCGTCGGCTAGATCGTCGTGAAATCCAAGCCAGAGCGACGTCAGCCCGCCGGCTGAACTGCCCATCGCACCGATCTTTGTCTTGTCGATGTTCCAGTCTTTAGCGTTTGCCCGGGCGTATTGGATGGCACGCGCTGAGTCTTTGTAGGCCTGCGGATAAACGTGGGTAGCGAGCAGGCTGTAGTTTATCGCCATCACGGCGATGCCGCGGCCTAGAAGCATCTCGAGGAGCTTTGGCGACAGATTGCCCTTGTCGCCGTTAACGAAACCTCCGCCGTGGATGTAGACCATCAGCGGGGTTGGCGATTTCGACTTTGGCCGCCACAGGTCGAAAACATTGCGTTCAAGCGGGCCGTATTTTGCGTTCGCGATATCGGGCGCAGGCTTCGCGGCGGCCGTTGCATCCGGCTCCTGCGAGAATGCGTGCGTTGAAACGCAAAGCAGGAGAGCAATGACCGCGAAATATTGTCTGACGTGCATCCTATTCGCCCCTCCCAGTCTTTAAGAATTTCTCGATCCAACTATTTAGCTTTGCGGTCTGCTCGGGCGAATTTGAGTGGCCCATTTCGAGGGACAGAACAGTCGTTTTCGGAGCCGAGATCGTGTTGAATGATGCGTAGATCGACGTAGGCGGACATGTTTCGTCGTTAAAACCCCATGTGTAGATTCCGGGGACGCGCACGCGGCGGGCGAAGTTCACGACGTCATAATAAGCGGCCGTATCGAGCTTTTCTTTCGTCCGTGTTTTCACATCGCGAAACATGTGCGGCCAGCCGCCTGCCCGGTTTGCCGTGTATCCTGCCATGTCTGACATTGCCGGATACGACGCTGCCAATGCCTTCACGCGTTTGTCCAGAGCCGCTGTAACGATCGCCAGAGCTCCGCCCTGGCTACCGCCCATTACGGCAAGATTTGAGCCATCGTATTGTGGCAGCGAAGTTAGAAAATCGTTAGCACGCACCATCGAGAGAAAAACGCGGCGGTAATAATAGTTTTCCGGGTCATCCAGGTTATAGGTGAAATAGCGGTTCAAGGCTCCGCCGCGGAGCTCGTCGTAAAGCATCTGCGGCAGCGTAACCGGGATGCCGTGAATCCCGATCTCAAGCGTGATCATTCCTTGCTCGGCAAGAGCGATCTGCCCGGTGTAAGGCCGGACGCCTGCTCCCGGTACGCGAAGAAGAGCAGGGTATTTCTGGTTCGCAGGCCCTTTCGGAATAGCGAGAATGCCATAGATGCGGCTCATCTGGCTGGGGCCTGAGCCGACGGTTTGAAAGTTTACGTGATAAACGTCTGCTTTCGGCGTTGACGAAGCGGGAAGGTGTTCGAGCTTGGGGTCGACGGCGATCTTAGGCAGCCGGGCAAGTCCGTCGGCCCAGAATTTATCAAAATCAGCAGGGTCATTTACCACAGGCTTAATTAAGTCCGGGCGAAATGCCGCCGTCGCCAGCCCGCGATAGCCGCGCCCGTCTTTTGTCAAAATCGCGGTGCAGCGAAGAAAGCCGGGATCCTTCATCGTCCCTGCGTCGAGCAGCAACGGAGCCGCAGTCGTCATCACGGTTTTCTCGACCGTCGGCGGCATCATTTCGGGGCCGCAGGAATATCTGACCGGAAGTCCGGCGACATTCGAATTATTCAGCGTCACGGCGAGCGTGAATTTTGGCGTCTCGTTTAGCTCGTATGTCCAATTCGGCCGGTCCAGCGAGACGCGGACCTGGTAAGTCCCGGTAAGTTCCTGCCCACTGGCGACCGTCGAAGAGATGAAAGCGGCCAGAACGACCAGGATCAGTTTGATCTTTTTCATAATTATTACCCCTATTGGCTAATCCATCAGAAGTCCGCCGTTGATCTCGATCGTTTCGCCGCAAAGGTAGCTGGCAGCGTCTGAGGCGAGAAACACGATAACTCCGGCGACCTCGGACGAGCGGCCTTCGCGGCCCATCGGTATCGCTTTTCGCAAGTTTTCCATTACTTCGGACGTCGTAAACGTCTCGTGATACGGAGTATCGATCACGCCCGGTGATACGGCGTTTACTCGGATGCCTTGAGCAGCAAACTCTTTCGCCAGCCCCTTTGTCATCGTCAGCACGGCGGCTTTTGCGGACGAATAATGGATCGAACCGGGTGCTCCGCCGTTGCGTCCGGCGATGGATGTCACGTTGATGATCGACCCGCCGCCGCGTTCGAGCATTTTAGGGATCACGGCCTGAGCGGCGAAGAATGCACTTCGCGTATTGAGATTCATTACCTCGTCCCAGCGTTCCTCGGTCATTTCGAGCGTTCGCAGGCGTTCGATGAGCGAGCCGGCATTGTTGACCAGAATGTCGACCGGGCCGAGGCTTTCTTCGACATCGCGAACCATCTTTGTGATCTGAGCATTGTCGCGAACGTCGACCTCGAGAGCGATCGCTCGCCTTTCACCATTTTCGTTAATGTTGCTGACGGCATTTTCGGCCCCGGCCTTGTTTTGGTGGTAGGTAATTGCGACAGAAGCCCCGAAACTGCCAAAAAGCTCGGCTGTAGCACGACCGATACCGCTCGAGGCCCCGGTCACGAGTACGACCTTGCCTATAAAATCGAAATAATTGTTCATAAATATTAACGTCAGTCTTTCAATCGTTATTCCAAAAACTTACTCGCTCGGGCTTTGCGTCCAACGTTCGTGTTTCGCCCTTGCTTACGCGCGGGCTTTTGCATTACGTTTTTTGCAATTTCACTTTTTCGATCTTTCCCGCCAGCAGGCACAGGACTATCGTCCCGATCGGAGCCAAAATGCCGGCGGTGACGAGGATCGGGGTGTACGAAAAATTGTCGACGACCCAACCGGTCGTGAAGATAAAGATCATCGAGCCGATTCCGGCTCCCATGCCGCCGAGACCAGCGACCGAACCGACGGCAGACGACGGGAAAAAGTCGCTCGGCAGCGTCTGAACATTGTTGATCCAGACTTGAAAGCCGAATAGCACGACGCCGATCAGTACAAGCGCGGTCATCGAATCGGTCGAAAACGCAGCGAGAATGCCTGCGGGCATCAGGCACGCGGCGAAGATGATCACCGCCTTTCGAGCGTTGTTAACCGACCATCCGCGGCCTATCAGGTACCCCGAAAGCCATCCGCCGAACAGACTTCCGGCGTCGGCAGCAACATACGGCACCCACGCAAAAAGGCCGATCTGTTTGAGGTCGAAACCGTGAACCTTGCTCAGATAAAGCGGCAGCCAGGTGATGTAGAGCCACCAGATCGGGTCGACGAGGAAGCGAGCGAGCACGATGGACCATGTCTGCCGATAGCGAAGAAGTTCGAACCATCCGATCTGCTGCGGAGCCTCAGTTTGGGGTTGGCTCGGTTCGGCCTTCTCCGAGGGCTCTTCCTCGCGGATCAGAGCGAACTCCTCTTTTGTCAGCCATTTATGGTTTTCAGGCCGGTCATAGATCAGCAGCCAAGCCGCGAGCCAGACAAATCCGAGCAGGCCTGTGAAAATGAAAACCTCGTGCCAGTCGCCATAAAACGCATAAAGGCCGTAGATGATCGGCGGAGCGACGATTGAACCGATAGCGGCTCCGCTATTGAAGATGGCCATTCCGAGCGCCCGTTGACGAGCCGGGAACCATTCGGCAACCGTTTTCGCGGCACCCGGCCAGTTGCCAGCTTCGCCGAGGCCGAGGACGAAACGGCACAGCGACAGGGTTTTGAGACCGGTTGAAAATGCCGTCGCGATACCCGCGAGCGACCAAACGACGATCGAGACCGTGAAGCCTTTCTTAATGCCGATCTTGTCGTACAGTTTGCCCGAAAGAGCCTGGCTCATGGTGTACGCGAAAAGAAACCACGTCGCGATGCTACCGAATTCGGTGTTCGTAAGCTGGAGCTTTTCGACAATGATCGGGCCGAGGACCGATATCGTCAGGCGATCGATGTAGTTGATCAGCGTCGCGAAAAAGATGAGCGAAATGATCACCCAACGGAGCCCGCGAAACTTGAATCCGCCACCGGCGTCGTTCATTTCCGAAGTATTCTGCATAAAAGTGTCCGGCCGAATAAGTGCTACAACTTCGCCGCGACCGTCGAGCCGCGAACTATTAACTCACAATCCAATATTCTGTCTTCGCGGCGAACGTCCTCAACGGCCCTGATCCGCCGAAGCAGCATCTCGGCCGCGATCTGTCCCTGCAGACGCATCGGCTGGCGAACTGTCGTAAGAGCCGGCGTCGTATGCGACGCGAGCGGCGTGTCGTCAAATCCGACGATCGCGATATCGTTCGGGATCGAAAGCCCCGCTTCCTTGATAGCAGCGATCGCTCCGAACGCCGTAAGATCGTTGCGGGCAAAAGCGGCTGTCGGGCGATTCGGCAGCGAAAGCAAGCGTTTCATGCCTTCGTAGCCGATCTTCTCGGTGGAATAGCCCGGAACGTCTGCGGCGGATTCACTGCGGCCCGTGATCAGACGTTCGTCGACCGCTATGTCGTGTTTTTCCAATGCTTTGAGGTAGCCCTGAAGACGTTTCAAACTGTGTCGATCCTCGAATGCCGCTCCGATAAAACCGATCCGGCGATGCCCGAGATCGATCAGGTGCTGGGTCGCTTCGAAACCGCCGGTGAAATTGTCCGCCGACACATAATCGACACCTTTGTGCGGAAAATCGCGGCCGACGACGACGATCGGCAGGTCGGAATCGGCGATCCGGTCAAGCCGCTCATTGCCGTCCCTGTTCGAGCGGGTCGCGACGATGATCCCGTCGACGTTGTGGTCGACCAGAGCCTCGAACGCCGCGATGTCTTCCTTGCCGCTGTGCTCGCTGATACAGATAAAGAGGTTAAAGCCCTGAGCCGAAAGGCTTTCGCGAACGGCGTTTGCGAGCTCAGTCGAATATGGATTAGAAAGATCACCGAGTACGAGGCCGACCGTCTCTGTCTTTTGCCGCTTCAAACTGCGGGCTAGGCCGTTGCGGCGATAATTCATCTCGGTGACCGCCGCCAGCACCTTCTCTCGCGTTTCCTCGCTAACGTAGCCGTTACCGTTGACGACGCGCGAAACGGTCATTGCCGCCACGCCGCTGCGGGCTGCGATATCGTTTAGAGTTACCTGTTTCTTTCGGATCACAATAAAGCTATGTTTGGATAAGTTAACGATAACACATAATCACACAAAATAACACAATCCGCGGATCAAAATGTGAACTCAGCCGGTCTTGGCCGATGATCCACATGGCTCCGCGACTTCTCGATTTAACGCAAAGACCGCAAAGTACGCAAAGAAAAACGCAAAACTACCGAGAAACTCGCTGGATCCTGATTCCGCTCAGCACTGCCTCGCCCGCGGACGGAGAGAATTCGATATTCAGACCGCCACTCGTGCGAAACCGAGAGCGTTTTGAATACATCTTGTTCCGTCCGACATCGGCGGCGAGATCTAGCCCTTTGATAAATAGGGCCCCGTTCACCAGGACGTCGAATATCCTTTTACCCGCGTCCGAGTGCTTTGTCTCAGCAAATAGGAGTTCGACTTCGTACAGACCCGCAGGAACGTCGATCTTGTAAGCCGCGAGGCCTTCCTGCATCGTTTGATAAAGCGGATCGTCGAGTGTCCCGAGGATATTGCGGTCGGGCGGCGTCGAGTAGATGAACTTCGACTTTTCACCGACGAATCCCCACGAACCCGATCTGTAAGCCTGATCTGGCAGCCAGACACGGTTCGACGCGTCGGTGAAATAGGCGTTCGAGCCGACGTTTATAGCTATCTCGGGAGAGTCAGCGGATATCTCTTTGAAATCGATGACAGCCGTGTCGGTCGCCGTACGGTTGCCGGTGCGGCCGATCACGGAAAGTGTATTCCTGCCTTTGCGAAACGCGGTCGTCCACGTCGCTTTGCGATCTGTAACGGCCTTTTTACCGAGCGAAACGCCGTTTACTCTCAGCTCGGCTTCGGCGAAATTTGAATAGACATCGATCGGGAATTCTGTCTTAGGCTGACCGGAAAAGATTGGGCGATCGTTGACGGCAATGTGGGCGACAGGTTTATTTGAGAAACTCGCCTGATAAAAATAGTGAACGTCTTTGGGTTTGCGGTCGAAGGTCCACATGCCTTTTTGGTTGAGGTGCGGGATGGTTTCGCCGCGAAATTCCGAGCCGAAATCGAACTCGTTCCAGATCGCACTTCCGGCGATGTAGGGCCGTTCGTTTATCTGTTTCCAGTGAGATTCGTGAAACATCCGCTGCCACTCAGTAGTCGAATCAAAGCGCCGCGGGTTTGACGAATGCAGCCGCTGGTCGCCATTCGCACCATATTCGCTGATGATGTGAACGCGGTCAGGATAGCGGCGGTGCTGGTCGTCCATGAACTTGCCGAAATCGTCAAAAACGCCCTCGTACCAGCCCTTGTAAAGATTCCAGCCGACCACTTGAGCGACTTCGCCGAGGCCGTATCGGTTGTAAACCTCATTTCCGTGAAATGCGATCGCGGTGAAGCGGGTCGGGTCTTCGTCGCGAATGATCGCGTCGAGTTCTTTAGCGAGTTTGACGGTAGCCTGCATCGTGCTTTCGGAAAGGGGAGCGGGCGGCAGGAAGATCTCGTTCATGTAACCCCAAAGCAGAACAGAAGGGTGATTGCGATGCTGGCGGACCATTTCGCGGACCATCACCCGCGAGTTTTCGGCAAACGCGGGCGTATCGTTGATGTAATTGACGAGAGGCGTCTCTTCCCAGAGCAGCAATCCTAAGCGGTCGGCGGCTTCTAGAACGGCCGGGTCTTGCGGGTAGTGAGCAAGGCGGAGGAAATTGTAGCCGGTCGATTTTATCAGCTCAAGATCGCGGATATGCTGACGATCTGAAAGTGCATTGCCGATCCCCTTGAAGTCCTGATGGCGATTAGTGCCGCGAAGCTTCAGGGGCTTTCCGTTCAGACAAAAGCCTGTTTTCGCATCGAAACGAAACCATCGGAAACCGAGCGGCTGCGTCTTCTTATCGATAACCTTTCCGTCACGCTTAACTACATTTTCGACTGAATAAAGATAAGGATCGTCGAGCGACCAGAGCCGTGGCTTTATGATCGCTGGCGTGGTGTGGTCAAACGTTGCTTCCGAAGCGTTTGCGATCTCGATGTTTGTCGAAGCTGAGGTTATAGTGCCACCCGCCGCGTTTTTGATGGTGCTCGTGACCGTGACTTTCCCTGGCCCACGCGACTTGTTAACGACAGTTCCGCGAATGCGCACCTTGCCGGATGTTTCGCTAAGTTCGGGCGTTGTTATCTGAACGCCGGGCGAGGCGTGATCGTCGATTTTGAAATGCGTTTCATCAACTGCGATCAGCCACACGTCGCGATAGATGCCGCCGTACATGTTGAAATCGCCGGAAAGCGGCGGGATGTCCTTATTAAGGCTGTTATCGACGCGGACGGCGAAAAAATTGGGCTTTGTGAGCGTAATGTGCGGCGTAATGTCGTAAACAAAGGCCGAATACCCGCCGATATGTTTGCCGACGTGGTGCGTATTTACGTAAACATCGGCGACCTGATTCACGCCTTCGAAATAGAGATAAAGCCGCTTGTTCGCGAGGTCGGCACCGAGTTCGATATCACGGCGGTACCAACTAACGCCGCGTCGATATCCGGGCGTGTCGTCATCGACATCTTTGACGTTCCACGTGTGCGGAACTTTCACGTTCTGCCATTGGTCATCGAGGATGTCAGCGGATTCGGAACCGGGTTTGTCTTCAGGCAGGAATTTCCAGTCGGTGTTCAACGATCTGACGATGCGAACATTTTGTGAGCTTTGCGATAAAGCAGTCGCCGACAGTGCGATCAGAATGATCGAAATTAGAGTTATACAATTTCGATGGATCATCATGTAATTCGACAAGGAATATCTCTGGTATCCCAGTTGGAGACGGTCTCGGTTAGGCGGCGAAGCCGCCACAAGAAACTAGCCAGAGGTGAAACCTCTGGATAAGCCGCCATCCCCGCATGTCGCCCTGAAGGGGCGAAAGCTCAATGTTTGCGGGCGTCTGCCGCACCTTCAGTGCGGTTGGTTCCTAACACGTTTTCCCAGACGTTTCACGTCTGGCTAGGATCTCTAGGCCGCTCCACGGCCACTCAAAAGCTTTAGCTTCACAACCTCTGAACCCGCGAGCATAAAGGCTCCGGCCCCGTAGACTTCCCAGCTGTCGGCGTTGAAATTTCGACGCGGATCGGCTCCGATCGGTTGCGTCCAGCCGACCATGCCATTCGAATGAACGAGGCCGTTGAGACCGATCCACGCTTTTTTGACTGAGGGCAAGAACTTGGTGCGGTCGAGAACCTTGTTATTAATTCCCCAAGCCATCGCGTAGGTGTAGAATCCGGTTCCGCTTGCTTCACCGCCGGGATATGCTCCCGGATCGAGCAGGCTCGAACGCCACAGTCCGTCCGGCTGCTGCAGAGCGTGAACGCGGTCCATTATGTTTTTGAACTGCGTCATGTAAAAGCCGCGTGTCGGATGATCTTTCGGCAGGTCTTTGAGCAGACGCAAAAGGCCGCCAACGACCCAGCCATTGCCGCGGCTCCAGAAGATCTTCTGACCGTTAGCCTCGCGTTTTCCCTCGCCTTTAGCGTTGATCAGGAAGGACGCGTCGCGGGCGTAGAGTTTCTCCTGTTTGTCGTAGAGCCGGTCGTAAGTTTCCTTGAAAAGGCGGTCGTTCAGGTCGAGATATGACTTGTCGCCAGTTATCTTAGCAAGCTTAGCGAGCGTTGGCGGGGCCATGAAGATCGCGTCGCACCACCACCAGGTTATGCCGTGTTTTGCGACCTCATTTCCGGTTTCTTTTTTGATGCGTTCGACGACGTCGATCGTCGGCTGGAGCATCTTTTTATCTTTCTTGATGCGGTACATATCAAGATAGGTCTGGTTTATCACGATATCGTCAGCGTGGTCGAAACGCGGCCCGGGCTTCCATTCGTTCTTCTCGCCCATCTCCATCAGGGCGGCCCATATCTCGGGTGACTTTGTCGTCTCGTACGCCGCAAAAACGCCGGCGTAGAATGCCCCGTTGGTCCAATCCCAAAGCTTGTGCTTCGGATTGGCAAGCTGCCACTTCGCGACCGAGATCATTCTTGTCTCTATGTTCTTGCGCTTAAAGACATCGGAGGTTTGGCCGAAAGCTGGTAGAGCCGCAAGAATGCAGGCGAGGTAAGCGACAAAAATTCTTCGTTTCATAAACTGGCCCTTCATCGAAGCTGACAGATATCTAGCACGTTCATGTCGGTGTAGTCGAGATTCTCACCGCCCATCGCCCAGATGAACGCGTAGTTTCCCGTGCCGACGCCCATGTGGATCGACCATGGCGGCGAGACGACGGCCTGATCGTCGTCGATCACAATGTGCCGCATGTCCTCGGGCTGACCCATGAAATGCATTACGCGCTGTTTTTCCTTAAGATCAAAATAGAAATAGACCTCAGACCGGCGATCATGCAGGTGCGGCGGACAGGTGTTCCAGACGCTGCCGGGTTTGAGCACGGTCAGCCCGAGCAAAAGCTGCGAGGACTGGCACGTGGCGGGTACAACGTACTGATAGACAGTACGTTCGTTCGCCGTTTCGGTCGAACCGAGTTCGAGCGGAACGGCGTTCTCGATGGAAATATGCTTGACCTCAAAACGAGCGTGTGCCGGCGTAGATGTTAAGTAGAATCGCGTCGGATCATCGAGTTCAGCGGATTCGAACGAAACGCTCTCGGTCCCCATCGGAATGTAAAGGCCGTCTTTCGGAACAAGTTCGAACCGCTCGCCGTCAACTGTGACCGAGCCCTGTGATTCGCCGACGTTGATGACACCGAGTTCGCGGCGTTCGAGAAATGGTTTGCCGTTAGCAGATGCGGGTTCGGTTTGAAGCGGCAGCGCGATCGGGGACCCGAGCGGAGAAACGCCGCCGATGACGAAACGCTCGTAATGCAGATAATTCAGACGGATCTGGCCGTCTTCGAACAGGTCATCGATCAGATACCGTTCGATCAGGTCTTGATTGCTCGACCCGGCCATCGACTTCGGATCGGTTGCGTAATAGGTTTTGTTAAACATAATAAGAAAATTCGGATATCGATCGCTGACTGCAATGCGAAAGCCCGCGCGTTAGCAAGGGCGAAATATCCAACTGGCAAATACGCCCTTGCTTACACGCGGGCATTATAAACAAAACGGTTAGGTTAAAAAGTCTTCGCGGATCGGCGAGAAGATGTCGATCAGCACCACCTCTTCGTCCATCATCGTCGCTCCATGCAGGTTATGCGGCGGAAAATGGAGCACATCGCCGGCTGAGACGATCGTTTCGACCCCGTCGATGAAGAAGCGTACTTTTCCTTTCGCGACGAGCGTCATCTGTTCGTGGGGATGTGTGTGCTGCGGCGTTTCGAGAAACGGTTCGAACGTAAAGCGGCAGATCATCACGTTTTCGCCAACGATCATTTGGCGTTTGATGCCGGGTGACGGTTCGGTTACGGGAACTTTATCCCAATCAGTTACAAGTGCCGATAGCTTAACTTCGTTTGCGATCATAAAATTAGTATTTATAACGTGGCCTTTATTTTGGTTCGATCGTCAGTTCCCAAGAGAGCTTTTCACCCGCCGCAAGGCGGAAACTGCCTTTTTCTGCAACAAGATGGATCGGGATCGCCCCGAGAACCCCTTTGCCGAGTTTACCGTCACCGGCTGCGAAAATGCGAATCTCAGCCGACCCATTTATCTCGAACGTCACCGCGACAGAACCATCGCGGCCGCTGAGATGGAAAGTTCGGGTGGTCGCCGTTCTGTTCTCCGTAACGCTCGTTGCCGTCGACGGGAACGCGAACTGCCACTTTTTAATCTCGACATCTTTAAGGGCCGTCACCGTTTCTCGCCGAATGACCCTTCCGTTTTTGACAACGTAGTCAACTTCGCTCTTCAGGCCATTGGCGAATCGGTCACCCGACTTGCTGCCTATTTGTGCCCAATTCTGGGTTGAGAAACTTACCCCGCGGCCATTTGGGGCGGGTACGATCAAGTCGGCACCGTCGGCTGCCGCATAGGTTTTACCGTCGGCGAGCGTTATGAACGGCACCATCGAAGGGTAGACTTCCTCCACCGGAGCTGAGAATCCTGCAAGCCCATGCGGGGCGGGAAGATAATCTGCGATCGCCGGCTTCGTACCGACGGTGATAGGCAGAGTAAATCTTAATTTCCCCCCGCGAAATACCCAGACACCTTCCTGCTTACCATTAGCCTTTGTGTAGAACTCGAAGCGAGCCGCGTTTGGCAGTGTCGGTTTGGCAGGGAAGCTTGTGATGTTTTCCTTTTCTAGAACGGCGACCAGTTCGGCGTGAGCCATGATCATCTTCCCAAATGATGTTCCCGTTTGCTGCCACTCGCGATTTGGGTTTATGTACGAATAATTTCCACGACCATACGCGAAGACGCGAAACATGTGCGTGTTGTCATCGTAATCCGCCCTTATCCATCGCCACGCCTGATTATAGAGAGCTGCAAGCTCAGCGATCGGAGCAGGGCGAAACTCGGGATGCTTCGCGGCAAAGGCGACAAATTCGAGCGTGTCGAGATAGCTGACCAGCCCCTGACTGCGGCCCCAGTTGTAGCCGTAGCCTTCTGGAGAGACGATGTCCCACCAGAGTTTGTATTGAGTTCGCAGCGAAGGTTTGAGCTTATCGAGAATGTCCGTCCTGCCCGCGATCTCAGCCGCGTCCCAGCAAAATCTCGCGTATTCGTGAGAATAGCGATCATATCGGCCCGTCGGCGGATTGTCGTCGGCGTAGATCGCTCCGTCGGTGAACTGCTTCGCGGCACTTTCGACAACGGAATCGAGGAACGCCTTATCCTTAAGCACGCCCATTTGATAGCTCATCGCCGCGACGCGTGCCGCAACACCGAGGTAGTTTTCGGGCAGGTTGATCACTCGCCGAGTTTTCGGGTCATAGAATCGACTCGGGTCGAGTAGCGACTGCCATTCTTTCCGCTCCGCGTCGGACATGCTCTGCCATACGGCGTTTCGAGAAAGGTCTGTACCGTAGTGCCGCAGTGCGAGTGTCGAGTAGAGCTGAGAAAACGCTTTGCCGCCCTGACGCGATTCGATCAGCCCGATCTCGGCGATAGCTCGGGCCGTGTCTTTGCCGGCGAGGTTGCGAGTTCCACCGACATCAGCCTGTGCTGCGAGAGCCCGAGCGAAACTACCCCATGAAAAATCCCCGACCGTCAATGCCGAGAAGACCCGATCAGGCGGCGGCTGGAGCGTTTTGATGTTGCCAAAATGAGCGGCTACTTCCTTGGCAAGAAAGTCCCGGCCTTCGCTCGCAAAAGTTTTCGTCGATACTTCGTTCGACTGGGCTAGACCAGTCGGCGTCGCAATACCGAGTAAAGCCGCCAAAACAGCCATCACTACGAACCGGGATATTTTGTTAGATCTGGTCATTTGGAGCACAAAAATGGACTAGAGTTCGTTTAGGAGATAAGACATTTCCGAACGAACTCTAGACCATTAACTGACATTAAAACGTTAACCGAGCACCAAACTGAAGCCGACGCATGTCCTTGGCACTTGTAATGCGGCCGAAGTTGCCGGGGGAAGCAGGATTTGCGGGGGCCGCAGAATTTGGCTGGTCTAAGTTTACCGTGTTAAAGATATTGGTTCCTTCAGCACGGAGTCGTACTTTGATCCGTTCACCGAAACGGAAATCCCTCGAGAGGCCGAGATCAACTGCTCGGAAGCCCGGTCCGTCGAGGAAGTTGCGTGGGGAGTTGCCTTCAGTCGCGACGCCTGTGACGATAGGATTTCTCGCGAACGCCGCGATATTGAACCATTGGTCTGCCGTCGGATTGCTAATATCAGGGTCGCCGATCAGTTGAGCACGGTCGGTGGCTACGCCGTCCAGATTGGCATCGACGTTGCCGTTAGTGACAGTGAAAGGCCTTCCGCTGCGGAGTTTAATGATCGGCGAAAGGCTCCAGCCATTTATGATCCCGCGCAGAATTTTGTTCTCGCCCTTATAAAAATCCGGTTGGAAATTCATGCTCATGCTGAAAACGTGGCGTTGATCGGTATCGGCTCGTCCTTTGTCAAGGAAAAGCTTGCTGTAGTTCTGTGCCAAGCCCTGTGTCGTGTTGTTATGGAGCTGCACGCTGCTGAGCGTTTTGCTGAAAGTGTAATAGCCGTTTAACGAAAGCTTTTCCGAAAACCGCATCGCCCCTGTTAGCTGAAGGCCGTGATACGAGGCCTCCTGGTCAGAGTCAAGAATGAGCACCGCACCGAGTGCCGGATTTGGTCTTCGAGACAGGATATTTGCGCCAGCTGCGGTCGCAGTAGCGTTTACCACCGGATAATTAACGTCACGCCCGAACGGAAGCCCGCTGCTCTGTGTTCCTACGTATGCAGCCCCCAACGTAAGGTCTTTTGTGATCTGGCGCTGTAGGGAAAAGTTCATTTGAACGGTCCGGGGCCAGGAGAAGTCGGTGGCTACGGCGAAGGCTCCGCCTCCTGTCACAAACGTGCCGTTGTAAGGGAATGGCGGGCCGCCAACAAAAGCGTTGTATGGATTGCTGAGCGAAGCTCCTAGTGGCTGAAGAGTGGTCGCGTTCGCGCGTCGATTGGTATTGCTAAAGGTCAATCTCGTGGAGAATGGTTGTGTATTGGTCTGCGTGTTCCACTCATTGCCCGAGATGCTGCCGTAAAAAAGTCCGACTGCTGCTCGGAGCGATGTTTTTCCGTCGCCAAACGGATCCCACGCAAAACCGAAGCGTGGCGAAAAGTGTGAATAGCTGACAGGTATACCGCCGCGTTCAACGCCTTCGTCACCAAAGAACTGGAGTCCAACGGGGGCAATGGGGTTAACGATCGATTGCTTTCCGGGGATGTAGTTGGCGACGCGATTATAAGGATCGGTCGGCGGCGTTTGCACGTCCCATCGGAGTCCAAGATTCAGGGTTAGACCCGGACTTACACGATAATCATCTTGAACGAAGAGGGCCGTGTACCAGGTGTTGGTATATGCAGTCACAGGTGAATCCTGCGATACCGCACTCGGGATACCGATCAGAAAATCCGCAAATCCATTTCCGGTTGACGTATTGTTAAAGGTAAACACGCCATAATTGTTCAGGAGAGTTTCCTGAATGTCCTTATTAAGCGAAACTTCTCCGCCCACTTTTAGCGAGTGTCTGCCGACGTTCCAACTGAGCACGTCACGGAGCGAGTAGAGATTAGTACCAGCGACAGGTCCGCCGATGGCATTTGTGAGTGAGAAGTAGCCTGTAACGTTGATCTGAGGCAGTGACGGTGCGCCTTGCGGGAAGAACGATGAACCCAGATCACGAAGCGAGGTATCCGGAACGTTTAGCCGTCCGCCAAAATTGCGGCCATACGTCGCCCATATTTGGTTGACCTTATCCGGGCCGATGACCCAAACGTCACTGACGTTGAAATTGTGCTGGCGCCATTTGAAGTTCTGAGTTGCCCACGGAAGGTTCCCGCTTCCCGGGAAGACCGTTGTCTCACCGGCAGTTGTGAAGTACGAAATGGTCAAACGATGAGGCTCGTTTATCTGGTGGTCGAGCTTGACGAGGAACTCGTCAGTGTCAAACGGGATAGGTACGTTGCCTTGCCAGCGGTTGCCCGGGAGGTTGGCCGTTGGAATGTAATCAGCAATTATTCGAGCGGCAACCGGATCTATCCGGTTTGCACAGATCACACCAACCACTCCGTTGCATGAAAACGGGGTCGCATTCGCCAGGGTTGTTCCGGTCGCAGGGTCTCGCGGTTGGCTCGCTGATGATCTGAAATCTCCTGCCCGCTCAAGCGCAGTCGGTACGATCGCACCGGACAAAAACCTGTTTGTCTGCTGCCGAAGCCCGGAATAGGAGCCGAAGAAAAATGTTCTGTCCGTCTTGATCGGGCCACCGATCGTACCGCCAAACTGGTTACGCTTATATGGTGGCCTTTCCAAGAGCGATCCCCATTCATTCGCGTTGAAGACATCATCACGGATGAATTCGTAAATTGATCCACGGAATTTGTTGGTGCCAGATTTAGTCAGTACGTTAATGATCCCGGCTGCAAACCGTCCATATTCGGCGTTGTAGGCATTTGTTTGTACGCGAAACTCTTGAATTGCGTCCGGATTCGGAGCACTGTTGCCCGTATTGCGGAGATTCGTCATGTTCGTTCCGCCGTCAAGGTAGTAGTTCACCGAGCCCGTACCGCCATCGGTGCCGCCGTTGATCAAAGTTCGCTGTTCCGGGAAACCCAGGCTCAGATTGCTCGTGTTGGCAGACGCTGTCGCGACCCCGCTGCTGTTCGATTGGACGCCGGGCGTCAGATCGAGCAGGGCGTAGAGATTTCGTTCAACCAGCGGAAGATTTTCGATCTCCTGTGTTTGGATCGTACGACCGAGCTCGGCAGATGTAGTATTCACCGCATTGGTGTCGCTTGTGATCGTAACCGACTCAGTGACCGAACCAACCTCAAGTGCTACGTCTATCTTGGCGGTGTCATTGACCTGCAAAACGATGTCGCCGCGGAAAGCTTTCTTGAATCCGGACGATGCAGCAACCTCGACCGAATACTTGCCAACGGGCAGGAAATCTATCCTGTAGCTGCCGTCCTGGCCCGTGACGACGGTACGAGTAAGGCCGGTATCGACATTTCGGGCGGTTACGCTGGCTGCGGGAACCGGGGCACCGCTCGGGTCCGCGATGTTTCCGACCATCGTTGCCGTCGTGATCTGGGCGGGGGCTGTCACCGAAATTGTGAGCACCATCGCGAGTAGGGAAGCCGTCAAAATAGACCGCGATAGAACAATTGACTGTAATCTGCTGGTTAACCGTTTCATTTCTTACTTCTCTCCTTGTGAATCTGGGTCTTTAGTAAATAACTTCCCCTTGATCGGCTTAAGCAACTTTTGGTGCCGCAAAAGCCGGTGCAGTGACCAAAGCCGCCGCTCCTCTCAGGCGCGGGTATTCGCTTGCCGGTACTATCGTGACCGCTACGCGGCCGAGATCGGCCGTAAGAGTTCGTTCGCGAATAGCCTCGCGAACATGCGGTTCGATTAGGTCCCACGCTTCCGTGATCTCACCGCCAATATAGATCTGCATCGGGTCGATTGCGTTGATTATGGATGCGAGCCCGAGGCCGAGGTAGCGAGCGGTCGAATTCAGAGCAGTTAGAGCCTTGCTGTCGTTACCGCGGGCACGAATGATCAGGTCTTCGACCGTGAAATTAGCGACATCCAATGATTGCGGCCGCGATGAACCGGCCTCGCGTCCAAAATACCGCGTCAAAGTCGCGATGTTCGAAATATAGGCTTCCCAGCATCCGCTCGCTCCGCACGCACATCGGGGGCCGTCCACGCTGATCGGAATGTGCCCGAATTCGCCCGCTGTATTGTGACGTCCGCGAACAACCTCGCCATTGATCACAACTCCCACGCCAACTCCGTCTGAAACACTGACGAAGACGATGTCGTTGTGTGCAATGCCGTCATCGTGGGTCTTCCAAAGCTGCGATAAAGCACAGGCCTTGCCTGAGTTTTCAAGGTGGATCGCGATACCGGGGAATTCACGTTCTAAGGGCTCGAGCAGCTTTACATTCTTCCAACCGAGGGTTGGCGAGTTGAGTACCGTTCCATTCGCACGGTCCAGCAACCCGGGCACGACTACGCCGATCCCGACGATCGCAGCGTTCTCGGCAAGATCCTTTACAAAATGCCGAACATTCTCGCCGAGTGACGCGATAAATCTGTCAGGTTCCCGAAACGTTGGGAATGAAACTACCTGGCCGATCTGTCTGCCGATCGAATCGGTGACCATCATGTATATTCGGGTGGCCCGAATATCGAGTGCAACGGCGATGCCTTGATGCGAGTTTAGATAAAGGTGCGTTGGTTTGCGGCCACGTACGCGTTGGCTGCCGGCATCGCCCTCGCGAATGAGCTTTTCCTCGAGCAATTCGTTGACGAGGAAGGTCACATTCGCTCGGTTCGTCTCCATTAATCGAGATAGGTCTGCTCGCGAGACGGGCTGATGCGTGCCAATGAGCGTCAAGGCTATCTGCTTGTTGATACCTCTTGATGTTCCGCGCTTGGCTAGCTTAAAATCTTTTGGATTGATCCTTCGCATCTGGTGTTAAATGCTTTAACAAAATACTCGCTCTAAGCTGCTGCGGGCGGTCCGCCGGTGCATGAACAGCATAGAAATGCCGCTAATACACGGGCATAGTGATCAGAGAATGCTTCTTTTGTTAGAACTTTAAACATATTACATCGAATTGAGATTACGTCAAGCGAAAATTCGTAAATTTGTTAAAAAGTTACGAGAAATACGATATGTAGGTAGTTTCGAAGGGACGGGGCGCATCTCTAGAGGATACTGGGAAAGGGGGGCGGAAGAGATCGGCATTTTGGGGAGAAGATTGGTCAGACCAATTATGGCGCATAAAAAAAGAGGCGGTCAGGCCGCCTCGTAAGAGCTTATTAATTGATCCGTCTAGACTTTTCGACCGCGTACTAATTGCAGCACGAGAACGATAACTGCGACCACCAATAAGATATGGACAAACTGTCCCAAAGCGGCGCCTGCGACGCCGAAGCCCAAAGCCCAAAGTACTAAAAGAATTATAAAAATAGTCCAAAGCATAAGTTAATCCTCCAAAATGTCAATTCGAATTTGCTATCGATGCCGGGCTTTTGACCTCGCCATCGCTAGCTGCCTTCGAGAAAAAAACTACGAATAAAATGACTGCTACGAGTATGAAGCCACCGATGGACCAAATTGCCCAGTTAGTACCTCGGAAAGCTTTCGCCTCTGTTTCCGGAACGACCACATCTTGGCCGTCCACGCTAATTACATCCTTTGCCATGATCGTCTCCATTGAAAAAATTGACGGGGAAATCCGTGCGAACATTTTTGGTGTGGATGTTCAAGGTGTGTTCGGCTTTCCCCGCCATGGTTCAGGTCTATCCTAACCTGTCCCAAGCCATCGGTTCGGTGCGACGGCTAACAAAGTGTTCGTTTAGGCGAGACTGAGTTCGGCGTAGCAGGTGCATGCCGATTTTTTCACCCGTTCACGGCTTATGATCGAGATACCGCCTCGCGAGTAGTTAATAAGTTTCTGTTCCCGCAGTTCCTGCGCGATGCACGTTACGCTCGGTCGATATACGCCGAGAGTACGAGCGATCTGCTCATGGGTCAGCGTCAATTTGCTGTGACCGCAGCGATCCTGAACCATCAGAAGCCACGTGCAGAGCCTTTCCTTGACTGAGTGATACATGTTGCAGATCGCCTTTTGCGAGATCTGTCTGATGTACTGGTCAAGGAACACATTGAGCCCGGTACGCATTTTTTCGTTGGTCTTCAGCAGACGTGCAAAAGTCGCAGAATCTATCCGTTTCGCTATTCCTGCCTGGGAAACCTGTGTGCAGCTCATCGCAGTGGATGAACCCGACAAGACCGACGATAGGCCGACCGCCCCCTCGTTGCCGGTAACCGCGATCTCAACCATCCGGCCGTCTTCTAACGTCTTGAATTCCGAAAGGACCGCAGTGATCGGAAAATAAATGTAATCGATCCGGTCGCCTTCCTGGTTCAAGAACTCTTCTTTCTTGAGCGTGACCGTTCTGAGAGCCGGTGCGAGAAGATTCTTGACCTCGGGCGACAGTGCCTCGATGATGAGGTTGGCCGATGTTGGGGCGACTCTCTCTTTGATACGAGGCAAACGGGAAACTGTCGAACCGTACCCATCGTAGTGTTCGTAACGGTCGAAATCGTTCGAAATGCTGTCTCTGAAATCCATCTTGATCTCCCCCTGTATGTTTTGCTTTTAAGTCGAAATGCCGCGAAAGGAATTTCGTTCAAAGCGGCAAGGAACCGCCCCGGTTCCTTGCCGTTCCCCCTTGAAAGAATCGGATAGGCGACCCCTTTTCGTTCGCCGCTCCATCACATCGCGACCACAAAGCCTATCCGATGTTCTAAGTATGAAGGTGTTGAGGAACCGGGAAAATAGGGGAGTTGGACAAAATCACTAGGGGAAAACCCTTAGACGGGTTCAATTATCCTGCAGCCAGTTTTGGAGGATCGCGTACTTTACAATGTCGATCCGGCTTGTAATGCCGAGCTTACGCATCGCGTTCGCTTTATGGGCTTCTATGGTCTTGACGCTTAGATCCAGCTTGCCGCCGATCTCCTTGTTACTGTACCCGAAGGCTATCAGCCGTAAGACCTCGGACTCGCGGTCGGAGAGCTCGCCCTTGGTTTCGCCCCGAAGGGATGATGTTCGACTGACATAGCCGCCCATTACTTTCCGGGTGAGACTCGGATCTAGATAGGCGTTTCCTGCAGCAATGGTGCGTATCGCTGTTATTAGTTCTGTTGGGGCGCTTTGTTTAAGGACGTACCCGTTGGCTCCGGCACCGAGCAGCTGCTGCAGATAGCCGTCGTCGGTGTGTCGGGTGAGGATAAGTATCTTGAGTTTCGGGATCGCCGCACGCAGTCGTTTGGTTGCTAGCAAACCGTTCAGGCTCGGCATTGAAATGTCCATCAAAAGCAGGTCCGGAGCCATTTCAGCCGTTTTGCTCACAGCCTCGTCACCGTTACCGGCTTCGCCGATGACCTCCATGTCGGGCTGCGAATTTACGAGCAGCTTTACCCCTTCGCGTACCGTCTGATGATCTTCCGCGATCAATATTCTAAGTTTCCCGCCCATACACTCAATCGCTGATCGGCACCCTCACGAAAATGGTCGTCCCGCGGCCCGGGGCTGACTCGATCTCGAGTTCCCCCTTAGCGAGTGAGGCTCTTTCGCGCATTCCGACTAAACCTAAACCGCCCTCGGCGTCTGACAAACGCTGAACGTTCGTCGAAAATCCCTTTCCATTATCCTCAATGATCAATACCACCTCCGAATCGCGCCTTTCGAGCATAACCGTAACAAAAGTCGCCTCGGCGTGCTTTACAACATTATTCAAAGCTTCCTGCGCGATGCGGTAAAGGTGAGTCTCTGTTTCGCGATCAAGACGGGCCTTTACAAGCTCTGACGCGTGAAATTCTGCCGGTAGTTCATAATGACGCGACCACTCTTGAACGAACGCCCCGACTGCGTCGACCAGCCCAAGATCGTCGAGAGCTGTCGGTCTCAGTTCCCAGGCAAGAAAACTAACCTCGCCGTCGAGCGATTCAGCGATCTGTTGAAGCCTGTCAACGCGGGAACGGATCTCGTCATGACCGGTCGAGAGTTCTTTAAGCGAAGCGATCTTCAACCGTAAAGCCGTCAGGCTCTGGCCGAGCTGGTCATGAATATCGCGGGCGATCCGACGCCTTTCAACTTCCTGACTTGCGACGAGCCTGCCGAGTAATTCGATCTTCTGCCTCTCGGCCACCTCGCGTTCGTCCATCTGCCTGATCAGTTCGAGGTTAGCCTCGGCCAATTCCCGCGTTCGTTCCTTGACCCTGACCTCAAGTTCGTCATGAGCCCGCTGCAATTCTTCCGCTCTCCGCTGCTTTTCTGTTAGGTCCGAAGCGATGTTTGCATAGCCCGTGAGTTCGTCGCCCAGATAAAGCGGCATCATTACGCCGCTTGCGTAGAACCGCGTCCCGTCCTTGCGCAAGTGCCACCTGTCGTCCGAAGCACGCCCTTTCTGACGAGCAACTTTCATTTGCAATTGCGGTACGCCGCGATCGATGTCTTCCTGGGTAAAGACAATATCCGATGACTGGCCGATGATCTCGTCGGCCGCATGTCCGAAAATGAGTTCAGCCCCGGTGTTCCAACTGTCGACGATGCCGTTCTTATCCACCGAAAAGATAGCGTAATCGGTGACATTCTCGACCATCAAAGCCATTCGTTCTTCAGTGGAACGCAACAGGTCTTCCGATCGTTTCAGCCGGGTCAGGTCGTTGGTTAGTCCGTAGTAACCGTAAACAGTTCCGTCGACGCCGATGTCGGGCATATACGAAACATGAACGTATCGCGGGCCAACGGCTTTGTAGTTCAGCCAGGTCTCAAACGATACCGGCTCACCTGCCAGAGCCTCGTCGATCTTCGGTTTGATCCGGCGATAGGCTGGCATCCCGAAAACCTCGCGGACGCGTTTTCCTACAAGCTGGTCGGCCGGTATTCCAAACCACTCATTGAACTGCTGATTAACGAATCTATATCGCTCATTGCTGTCGACGTATGAGATGAGGGCAGGGACCGCGTTGGTGACAAGTCGCAGTTGGTTCTCGCTGAGCCTGATGCGCTCTTCCGTATCTTTTCTTTCCGTTATATCGAGGTTGACCCCATACATCCGGAGGGCGTGGCCATTTTCGTCGCGGACGATCTTCGCGATCGCCTCGAGCCATCGGACTTTTCCGTCTTTCTTTATTATCCTAAATTCGGCGTGCAATCGATCCTCTCGCGATGCAAGAGCTTCGCGGATGCTAATATCCACTCTCTCGCGATCGCTTGGGTGCAGGCTCGAGAGCCAGGATTCGTGATCCGGCACGTTCCCCGTAGGAGATGAATCGTAAAAGAGCCACATCGTTTCAGACCAATAAGTCTTGCCTGATGCGGCGTCCCAGTCCCAAATGCCGACGCGGCCCGCCTCTTGCGCCAGTTTTCGGCGCTCTTCCGATTCACGAAGGTCCTCCTCGTAACGTTTTCGTTCGCTGATGTCGCGGACGATCGCGAGGATCAAGCGTCCATCGCCGAAGTCTGCCCCGTTGGCATTAACGTCGACCGGAAAAACAGTTCCATCCTTCTTAACATGCAGCGTCTCGAAATGAATGCCTTCTGTGTACGCCTTTTCGAACTGGGTTTCAAACTGCTCAAGCGTTGTGAAGTGCCGGATGTCCGGAAGGCTCATCGTGAGAAATTCTTCACGCGAATAGCCGTACAGATCGATCGCCGCCTGATTTACCTCGACAAAGCGATAGTCAGGGGAGAGAAACCAGATAACATCGCGCGACCGCTCGGAAAGAAGCCGGTAACGCTGTAGGATCGCTTCGTTCTTCTTCCGCTCGACAATCGCCGACTGGTCCGGAGTAGGATCCTGATCATCTATTTGTCTTTCTCGATCCATCGATTATTTTTCACCAGATCGCAACGAAAAAGATGCTCTCCACGAGAGAGCATCACAAAATGCACCGAGGTGCCAGTATGAAAAGGAAACTATGAGTCTTCTTCATACTATGCCGAGCCGTGAGCGAAGTCTGTACGCTAGAATACCTTAACGAATTATCTCCGGCAGCTCGGGCAGTTTCCGATCTCAAAAACCCTCACATCCAGATACTGCTCGCTGATACTCCCAACGTGTTCATCGCAGAGATTGCGATGAAGTACGGTATAATTTTGGTCCGGGGCCGGCAATATGTCATGGATTCCAAATGTCCGGTTGCCGAATCGAACATGCTTTGTTGCCGGAGCTTCGCATCGACTCCAACTGCATCTGATATCGTGGTGGGTATGCATTTGCGATTTCTAGTCAGAAGTTAACACTTTGAAAGACGCTCAAGCAAGGAAAAACAGCGTTTCAGAACAAAGGAAAAGGCCGTTAAGGTGACGGCCAGTTGATAAAGAAAAAAATTGTGGTGGCCAGAGACGGGGTCGAACCGCCGACACGCGGATTTTCAATCCGCTGCTCTACCAACTGAGCTATCTGGCCATTGCATCTAACTCGAGGTTGGACGCGAATTTGTAAGTGTAATTAAGCAAGGTAATTCTGTCAAATGTTGGTAACATTTGACTGCCAATTTTCACTATGTCAAAGATCTCTACTTTCGCAATTATCGTCTCTACGTCGGCCTTTGTGGCAGCATGCGGCGGCACGTCGACTACAGATAATCGGCCGAACAGCAATGCCGTCGCCAATCGAGCTTCGAATACCACGACGTCTCCAGGCGTACCGCCGACCGCGACTCCGGCGGTGAACGTTGCTCCAACCGCGACGCCGGCAAGGACGCAGGTTCCTGCGGCAAATACGAATTCGTCCCCGGCCGCGGAAAGGCCGCGTATTGTAGAGGAAAAGAAGTCCGCCAGGGCTACCGCTCCTTCAACCGAGATCCCGTCTGATGACGAGATGCGAAAGGCATTCGCGAGGCCTGTCACGAAAGATGAAGTAAACGATAGCTCGATGATGAGGTCCACGCCTATGATGAAGTCAAAACCGGGCGAGACAATGCGGCCGAAGTCGGACAATACCCAGATGACAAAATCTACCCGCAAACTCGGCGGCAAGCCTCTCTAAACGCTGTTCGAGCGGACGTTTTCAGTCACGTCCGCTCGCCCGATATCTCAATTTTTCACTGTCTACGAAGCCGCGGCTGCTTCTGATTTTTCATCAGGAAATCCTAATTCCGTTTTCACATCTGCCTCGATCCGTTCGAGCAGGTCGAGGTTTGATTTCAGCATATTCTTGACGTTGTCGCGGCCCTGGCCGAGGCGTTCGCCTTTATACGAGAACCACGCGCCTGATTTATCCACAATGTTGTGGTTTACCGCCAGATCGAGCAGATCGCCAGTTCGCGAGATGCCTTCGCCGTACATGATGTCGAACTCCGACTCGCGAAACGGCGGAGCACATTTGTTCTTAACGACCTTTACGCGGGTACGGTTGCCGACGACCTTGTCGCCGTCCTTGATAGCACCGATGCGGCGAATGTCCAGACGAAGACTGGCGTAAAATTTCAAAGCTTTACCGCCCGTCGTCGTCTCAGGTGAGCCGAAGAACACGCCGATCTTTTCGCGAAGCTGGTTAATAAATATAAAGCAGGTATTCGAACTCGAAACGATCGCCGTGATCTTTCTCAAAGCCTGCGACATCAATCTGGCCTGAAGGCCTGGCAGCGAATCGCCCATCTCGCCGTCGAGTTCAGCCCTCGGCACAAGAGCAGCGACCGAATCGATGACGATCACATCGACACTATTGGAACGAACCAGCGTTTCGGCGATCTCAAGTGCCTGCTCTCCGGAATCCGGCTGCGAGATGAGCATGTCGTCGATGTTGACGCCTAGCTTTTGAGCATATTCGGGGTCCATCGCGTGCTCGGCGTCGATATATGCACAAACGCCGCCGGTCTTCTGTGCCGAGGCAACAACGGTCAACGCGAGTGTCGTCTTACCCGAGCTTTCAGGCCCGTAAACCTCAACGATCCTGCCGCGAGGAAAGCCGCCAACGCCGATGGCCGCGTCGAGGCTCAGACAGTTTGTCGAGATCGCCCCAAAATCCTGCCGGGGCCGGTCACCGAGTTTCATTATCGACCCTTTGCCAAACTTCTTCTCGATCTGAGCCAATGCCGACTCGATAGCTTTACTTTTATCACTGCTCATTTGCTGTTAATTCTCCCCATCCAAGTGTTTTCAAAATTCTCCATGAACCAACTACAAATCTAACACATATGCCACCGCGTTTCACAAATAAAACAACCAGATTCCCGGAAAAAGACAAGAAATCACGAAAAAAATCGTCGAAAGATTGAAATTTGACCCAATAGTAGATGAGTTTCGTCAAAATAGCAATCGCCTACCGCATCATCCAAACCACGCAAGAAAGTCGATCAAAACGAAAAGCTCGTCGAAAAGCTCATTCTCCGTGGATTGCTGGGGCGGAATTCACCGTCGAAGCTGGAACTAGAGATGGTTTGGAGGAAATTGGGAGACGACATGTTGCCGATGGGGTTTCCTTTGTTGTTTTTGTTGAAGATGTTGTTGATCCAGATGCCGAAGTTCAGGCGTTGCCGTGGAGTGTTTTTGTTGGCTGAGTCCTTATTGAACCCGAACGTTTTTGAGAGCGAGATGTTGACCTCGGCACCGCCGGGACCGCGTGCGAGGTTTCGGGGGATGATGTTATCGCCAGGCAATGGGTTTGGGTCGAGCAGGCCGTATTCGGTTTGAATCAGGCCGGGCTTGGTCGGATCTGAGGCGAAGGCCGGACGTTCGGTGTAGATGCCGTCACGGTTTGTATCGCGGCCGGTAGTGATGTTGAAACGGGAACCCGTTCGCAGGTTGAAATCACCGCGGATCGAGATCATCTTCGGCAAGGTGATGAAAAAATAGCCGAAAACAGTGTGAACGCCATCTGTCGGTGCTTTCCCCCATTCGCGACTGAAATCGTACGGGTCGAGCGGCGAACCGCTGCCGGTTACGACGTCGTTGCGAATCTTTGCGAAACTGTAGTGAAAGCTGATATTTGCGGGTTTGCCGAAGAACTTTATGATCGGCGGCAGGTTCGCTGAGAGGAAGAATCGATCGGACTCGCCGCGGCCCTCAGATCGGGTTTCGTAGATGTTTCGCGAATTGCCGAACGGATATACCGGCGGAGCGGTCGAGCCCGGTGCGGCGGCGAGTGGGGCATTGATGTTTCGCGTCAGGATCGATCGCGAATTCTGAATACGCGTGTATCCGGCATTTACTGACAATCCTTGCCACAGATTTTTTGCGATGTTGATGTTGAACATCGTATACAAAGGAGTTCGCAGTTCGTCGTCGATCAGCCGTAGACTGCGAAGCGTCGCTCCTTGCTGCAATTCAGAAACCGACGGGGCCGCAGGAAAACGGTCGAGGATCGCCGGATCTGTTATGAAATAGAACGCACGATCGGGCGAATTTGCCTGAAGCTCGTTGAGAGAGTAGTTAACGCCAAAACGGTTGTAAAACGCACCGTTACCGACCGTAACGCGCGGCAGCGTTGTTTCGGGCTTTTGCTTTGGTTTTGTTTTTGGTGCCCAAGTGAAACCGAATCGCGGGGCGAAATTTGTACGGTTCTCGATGTTTGTCTGATTCTCCCACCGCAGCCCAAAGCTCACACCCATCGTTTCGTTCAGGCTGAAATTGTTCTGCTGATAGAGAGCGTAGTCGTATTGGCCAACGCCGATCTCCGGCACGCCGCCTGAGATCGTAAATTGATCAGCTCCGCCGCCAAGCGTTCGGATCTGAGCGCTGGAAAAGCCGAGGGTTCTCAACAGGAGCGTTCGTCGGTAGCTTTCGAGGCTGGTGATCTGGGTTGTGACGATATTGCCTTGGGGATCCAGTACCGGCTGAAAATTTGCATCCAGTACTGGAGCCGTCCGGCCGCTGAACGTGTAGGTGCCGCCGAAATTGGTACGCGAAACCTCGTCGATCCGATAACCGCGAAACATTCCGCCAAAAGAAATGTTGAGCCGTCCAAATTTCCGGGTCACATCGTTGTAGATCTCAAACCGTTTGGTTGTGGCTTCCTGGTCCGATGGCGACGCTCCTCCGAGAAAGGCTTCACTTACGTTGATCGCGGTACCGGAAGTTCGGCCTATTGTCTGGTTTGAATCAATGAGGCCAGAGAAACGAAAAGTGTTAACGAAATCGGGATTGATGATGTAGGTCTCCGTGAACGCGAGAGACAGGTTGTAGTATTTGGTTTTGTTTGCGCGGCTCTCGAGCGTGAAACCGCCGAGATCGTTGTCCGAATTACCGTAGGAAAGACCGAGCTGAGCGACGAATTTGTGTTTCCTGTTCGGGTCCCAGTTCAGTACCAAATTGTTATAGCTCGAAAATCTGGGAGTATCGAACGATTCGCGAAAGTCGACGGGATCAAGGTTTTGGTCAAGGATCACGGCGTTTACGGCCGAACTTGTCTCGCTGTCGGTGTAGCTCGAATACAGCGTGACGGAAGCTTTTTTGCCGAGCGGAGCCGAAAATCCGTAGTTATAACTGCGAGACTGCGAAGGGACGCGACGGCCGATGAAAGGGTTAGCCGCATTGAATCGGGCATCGCTGAAGTTAAAACCAACCCAGCCGGTGATCTTCTTAACGTCACTGTTTGTGAATATCTGGATGCCGCCGCCGTAGGAGTATTCGAACTCAGCTGAGAAGACATTGCGGTTGATGCGAATGAGTTTGATATTTTCTTTGTTTGGAAGCGCTCCGCCGGGTATTCCGTTAACGGTTATCTGCATTTCTTCACCAGTGACCGTGGGGCCGGCGAGAGCTTGTAAGATGCGTCTTAGCTCGTCCGGGTCGGTCGGAAGGTTCTGGATCTCTTCTTCGCCAAGGTCGCGGACAGTTCCCGAAGTGGTCGGGTCAACGGCTTCGTTTTGTGACACATCGACATTGGTCACGATGTCAGCGAGTTCGAGTACGATATCGAGGCGTTTCGCTTCGCCGGACTTTAGTTCGACAGAGACATTTTTGTAAGGTTTGAAACCATCGACCGTGATCGTTAGCTCATATTTACCCGGCCTTAAATTTCGGTACGCCAGCACGCCGAGATCGCTCGAAACGGCAGTTTGCTTTAAAGATGCCGAAGTCAATTCCGACGACGCTCCGGCGACGATATTGCCATTGGGGTCGCTGACGCTCACTATTACCGACGCTGTTGCCTGAGCATTTGCAAGGCCGGCCGAAACGAGGACGATGAGAGAGATCGCTAGAAAATGGTGAAGCTTAGCCATAGTGGGACCATGTTAAGTAAAGAGAAAACGGTAAGCTGCCGCGTTTTGATCTGCAGAAGCCCCGCGTAAGCAAGGGCAAAACACGCTACCTAGCGGTACGCCCTTGCTTGTGCGCGGGCTTTTACACTGACGCGTGAAATTTTCGTAAAAATCAGAAAGAACGATCGATCATCTAATCGATGCCGTACGCTCGAAAATCGTTGCTGGACGGCACCTGTCAGATTTAACGACGACACCGTCGATTTGTTGCATTGTTTAGATAACAGGAGCCGTCAATACTCGTCTTCAAATTTGTTATGGATTTCCTCAAACTTCCGGGCCGTGTGGGTCGTAAATACTTGCACTAGGTGCTGTGAAACGGTTAGAGTTTGCCTACAAGGTATATGGGTGTTTTGGATTTTTCAGGCCAAACGTTGGACGGTAAGTATCACATCGAGCGTGAGCTTGGGCGTGGCGGCATGGGTACGGTCTATCTTGCCAACCATCTCGGTACCGAACGACCTGTAGCGGTCAAGATCATTTCGCCGGAGTTCATGCAACGGGGCGAGTTTGTCGAGCGGTTTCGGCGCGAGGCCCGGGCCGCAGGGCGTCTCCGGCACCCAAACGTCGTTAACGTGACCGATTTTGGCTTTGCCGATACCGATGAAGGCCAGGTCGCTTACCTCGTCATGGAATATCTCGATGGCTGTACGCTGGGCGAGATCCTGGACGAAGAAAAACATCTGCCCGTTGCCTGGACGCTCGATATTCTGGAACAGGTCTGCTCAGCCGTGCATGAGGCTCACAGCCAGGGCATCATCCATCGCGATCTCAAGCCCGACAATATCTGGCTCGAACCAAACCAACGCGGCGGTTACACGGTAAAGGTGCTGGATTTTGGTATCGCCAAACTCGAAGAGCATGACGACCTTCCTAATACCGAAGACTTTCCTGCGGTTTTCAAAACTTCTGTACCGACATATGTTTCGGGCAGGTCGACTACATTCGGCGGCGTCGATTCGGATTCAACGACCATCGATAGTGTCGGTAGCACGCAAGTTGTAGGGCCTGCAGCTCCGGCGAAGAAGAGTGAGCGTTCCACCTTCGCCTCGGAAGCGGGAACCATCCACCTCGCTCCGGTCGACACAGAAGGGAAGACGGCGATCCTTAGCGACGGCGATATTTCGGATGAATTTCAGGACACTATCAGCACGCGGGTCATTTCTGAGAATCATAGCTCCGGCTCGGGCGAACATAAGCGAACCACCAGCCGTTCGCTCTATGAATCGCGAAACTCAGCCGAATTGACTCGCGTAGGAGCTGTTCTGGGCACGCCGTTGTACATGTCGCCGGAGCAATGTCGAGGTGAAAAGCTCGATCAGCGATCGGATATTTACAGTCTTGGCGTGATCGCCTATCAGATGCTTTCCGGGAAACCGCCGTTCGAGGGCGATTTTAAGGATGTCATGGCGGCTCACAAGGAGGCCGCTCCGCCGCCCTTGAAGGCCCCTAAGGTCAGGCGAAAAATGAAACGGGTCATCCATCAGGCGCTTTCAAAAGAAACGCATGAAAGACCTGAAACCGCCGAGGCGTTTGCGAGCGAGCTGAAGTCGCGTGCCGAGGGTATCTTTGGACTCGTTCGCAGGGCTCTGGTTATCTATAGCGAACACCTGCCGAAATTTCTAACGCTGACCGCGCTGTTTTTTATTCCTCCGACAATTTTCACCGTCGCATTGTTGATCGTATCGTTTCTAAAAGTTAGCGAAACCCTGTCCGATACCACATCGGGCATCCTTATCGGCGTGCTAGCGACATGCATGACATTCGCAAATGCTTTCTGCGGCAGCCTTATTATCGGCACGATCGCCTGGGTGGTGACGCAGTCGCTTGCCGTTCCGCTTCGTCCGTTGCGGCTTAGGCCAGTATTGATCGAAGCTCGTAAAAAATGGAAGCGTTTTGCCGGGGCCGGCGCGCTTAACGCGATCCTGCCTTTTGTTTTCGCCGCTCTCGGTTCGTTGGTTGGTTTTATCGTTTTCGCCGCGATCCTGGGGATTATGTATCCGATCACCGGGTCGATAGGAGCCATTTTTGCTGCGGGCGCAGTCGGGGCTTCGATCTTTGGTGTCGCCGGTTTCTTAGGCGCGTACATCAAGTTTATGCTCGTCGCTCCGGTTGTGATGATGGAAAATCGCGGCATCCGCGATGCGTTTCGTCGGTCGCGGGACTTAACCAAACGCTCGTTTGCCACTTCAGCCGCTGCCGCACTACTGATGTTTCTGATCCCGGTGGTTGCTGCGGGATCGCTCTCTTACGTTGTCAACGTGTCCGCACGTGCGTTTGATCCTAAATCTGCGAATCCACCAGTTCAGGTCTCTGTCGATAACGACGCAAAGCCAGCTACGGAAAGCGCTCCTTCTGAGCCACCGGCTTCCGAACCCGTTTCAGGCAGCGATGCCACGCAAGCGGAGCGAAAGAGCGGCCCGTGGAATTTTGGGCTAACCGGCCCCGCTCGGCCTGCAAAACCCGAAATGGACATGCGTACTCGTGTCAAAAAGACCATCCTTGAGTCGCTTATTCAGATACTTCTGCTGCCAATGCAGATCCTTGCTTTTTCGTTTTCTGGTATTATTGTGGCGTTGCTCTATGTGAAAACCCGCCTTGCGGGCGGCGAATCAATGGACGATCTCGTCGAACGTTTTGAGGACGATGGGCGTCCAACTAAAAAGTGGCAGGAGCGGGTTCGACAGAGACTCATCCAGTCCGGACGAATTTCGAGCAATCCGAGCCGATGACCTTTCTTTCAAGAAAACCTGTTCTCCCTCTTGGTTTTCTATTACTCATTTTAGTTTCTTCTGGCTTCGCTCAGGAACTTCGGCGTGACCTGAGCGGAGCGGGATCGACGATCCAGATCATCAATAAGAGCGGTCGCGTAAGTATTAAGACCGCGGACAGCGGGTTTTCGCTCGTGGCTACGTCGTCAGGAGGCGTTTCCGATGGTGAGGTAAAGGTCTCAGGAGGCTCGGTGACGGTATCCACGAGTGATGCTCGGAAACGGATAGACCTAGTGGTTACTGTCCCAGAGCGTTCGAGTGTTCGCGTCGAAACCGATGAAGGGGCGATCGACGTCGCTGGGAATTTCACGCTTATTCAGGCGAAAACCGAGACCGGTACGATCGCCGTAGATGTTCCGACGGGCGATGTGAGATATCGGCTTGAATGGACTGAGTCACGTCCTCGATTTCTCGCGGATTTTGAGCTTGAAAAGGTGAAGGAACAGTCGGCTGGGCGTTTTCAGATACGCGGCCAGCACCGCGACGAAGTAAGGCCCATTGTACCGAAGCCTATACCCGGCAACGGCGAAGACTCAATCAGTCAACCCGAACCGCCGAAGATCGAAACGGTTTCGCTCGAACTCGCAACCGCCCGCGGCATCATTCTGCTCAATGTCCCGCCCGGCGAGGTCAATAGTGACCTCCGTGAGCGTCCGCTAACCAACGCCGCCAAAGCGATCGTCCGCAGCGGCGATTCACTGCTAATGGAGGCGATCCGCAGGGCATCGCCAAAGTATTTCGGCGACTACACCAGAACGCTTCCGCCGATCCGCACCGAACCCAGCCTCACCACCAAAGGCCCGCGAGCCGCCGGCCTAAATGCCGATCTGAAAACCGCGGTCGTTCGGGTTACCGATCTTAAAAACAGAGCGATCAGCGACCTGATAAAGGACGATTTTGAAGTAACTGAAAACGGGAATGTTCGCGAAATACTCTCGATCGAGCGGTCAGAAGCTCCGTTTAACCTGGTCCTGCTACTCGATGTTTCGGGAAGTGTGGAGAATTACGTAAATTTTATTCGCAAAGCGGCCCGAAATTTCGTCGATACCGTGGGTCGTGACGATAAGGTCGCGATCGTTATCTTCAACGAGGACGTGAAGCAGCTCTCGACCTTTACGACTGACAAGGGCAAGCTTTCGGAAAGCCTGGATACATTCGATGCTGGCGGCGGTACGGCGTACTACGATGCTCTCGCTTACACCATCGCCGACACATTAAGGCCGCTAAAGGGAGAACGAACTGCCATCGTCGTCCTCACCGACGGCGACGATAATCGCTCATTTCTTGCGTTTGATTCACTCGCGGGTTCGATACAGGAAAGCGGGGCCCTGATCTATCCTCTGTACGTTCCATCCGGACTGATCGCCCTTGCCGCTCAAAACATCAACGCCGACATCGACCCGCTTCGCAAGAAATACATGTCGCTGACCGCAAAAAGCGAAGGCGAGGGCGATAAACTCGCCAAGATGTCCGGCGGCGTATATTACCCCATAACGCAGATCGGCCAGATACAGAAGGCTTACGAAGACATAGTCCTGCAAATGAGGGCCGCTTACAATGTAAAGTTTCGCTCGACGCCCGAGCCTGCTGGTAACGGGGCTTCGCCGAAGTTGAAGATCCGAGTGAAGAAAGACAATGCCTTTGCGACGGTGACCGCCGTTACCGCAAATTAGAAACCACTAGAAACAATTAAACGGCAAGAATCAGAAGTCCTTTTCTTGCCGCCCAAAGTTGATTTGACCTACCTCGTTTAAGGTTTCTTCGCTGGAGTCCTAGCTGGTGGCGTCCGCGGCGGTGGTTTGGGATAGACTATGTCTTTACGGTCGATAGTCGGGGTCGCTCGCGGAGAATCGGAGCCGATCGGTACTACCCAGATCTCGTAAGCCGGAGTTTCGCGAAAACCGCCGTCCATGGCAACTATTTTGTCCATTGGGGCTCCTGCGTTCTGAAGGAATGCTCTCATACGACGAAGAACGTCTGCCGCATACCCGCGTACATTGTTCCTGCCGGCATAGCCGACAATGTAGACCCTATCAGGCGATCCTTGTTTGAGGAAGTTAACAATGCTATTCAGCTTACCGGCCTCGTCAACCTCCGGAAGGTCTCCGAATTCATCGACTTTTTGCGGGGGGGCTGCGACTTGAACTGTGGCCGAGGCTCGAACGTTACATTCGTATGAGTAGCCCGCGATAAGAAGATCCGCAATTATTTGCCGATCGTTCCCCGCTCCGGTCGAATCGACCGTGATATTTCGTGTGCCTTGCCCATTAATGATAGTGCCTGAGCTTACAGACCAGCTGTAGATCGGCTGAACCTTCGGGTCGCCACCACCGACATTTGCGGCGAAAACTACACGTTCGCCATCGCGCATAATGCGCGGGTTCGCTACCTGAACCTGGAGTTGCGGGCATGGAATTACAGCTGGTTGTACGGGCTGTCCCGGCTGGCCGGCAGGCGGATTTTGTGGATTAGGTTTTGGCGGCGGCGGCGGCGTCTGGCCGAATGCGGTCACTGCAAATAAAAATGCCGCAAGGGGCACCAACCCTGTAATGTACTTCTTCATTCCTTCAAAGCCTCCCGTATATCGGATTTCCTGAATTATAACACGCTCGTCAACGCCTTGCGGTTTCATAAAACCACTGTCGCGACTCAGAAACGAGTGCAGGTCAGCAGTTCAAAGGCTCGAATGTACCGTTCAGTTGTCGCTGCTGCGACCGAAGCAGGAAGCGGGGGAGCTGGCGGGGTTTTGTCCCAGTCGAGTGTTTCCAGATACTCGCGAACAAACTGCTTATCAAAAGATGCTTGTGCCCTCCCGGGCGAGTAGGTTTCCGCGTCCCAAAAGCGTGACGAATCCGGTGTTAGCACTTCATCGATCAGCAGAATACTCCCATCGTTGTCGCGACCGAATTCAAATTTAGTATCCGCGATGATCAGGCCTTTTTGAGCCGCATACGCCGAAGCGTGTTCGAAAATACGCAAGCTAGTCGAACGCAGATATTCGGCGGTTTCATCTCCCACGATCTCTCTGAAAGTCGCTAGATCGATGTTCTCGTCATGGCCGGTTGCGGCTTTGGTCGCGGGGGTGAAGAGCGGCTCTGGAAGTCGGTCGCATTGTTTTAACCCTGCAGGCAGAAGTTGTCCGCAAACGCTGCCGGTCGCCTGGTATTCCTTCCATCCGGAGCCCTCGAGATACCCTCGAACGACGCATTCTACCGGGAAAACCTCGGTCTTCTTGACCAGCGATGTACGCCCGGCGAGATCTCTATTTTGGGCAATGATCTCCGGCATCGCGCTTATGTCCGTAGTTATTAAATGATTTGGGGTGATCGCCCTTAACTCGTTGAACCAAAAGGAAGAGATCCTCGTTAGCACCTCTCCCTTGCGATCTATGAGCGTTGGTAAAATACAGTCGAAAGCTGAGATGCGGTCAGACGCGACCAGCAAGAGCGAGTTCTGATCGACGCGGTAAACATCGCGAACCTTCCCGCGATGAACAAGTTCGAGGCCAGGCAAATGGGTTTCAGACACCTGAAGTCCAGGATTCATAACAACACCTTAATACGTCAGAGCTATCGAGGCAAAGCCGTCAACCACGGCAAAAAATTGTCTGGAATACCAAAATGTTTATCTATTTAACAACAGTGTTAAAATTTCTGGTGACAAACGTTCCGGAAAGATGCATAATGGGAAGTGTTCCGGCGACTTCGCTCGACACGGACATGATCCCTCTCGTAATTTCAACATGCAAATATACCTCTTCCGGGGCTGTACTTGCCATTGCATGAAAATAACTTTCTCACATATTAAGACTGCCGCAGCTGCGAAGGCCCTTATTGTCCTGCCGGCTTTAGGTGCATTAGCTCAGACGAATCGGGCTGCCGCCGAATCGTCAGGCATGGGCCTGCCGATCCTGGCCATTGTGATCGTTGCGATCATTGGCATTGGGTTTTTCGTCTGGCGCCGTTCGCAAAGTGCGCCTGCAACTCAACCCGAGAAAGGGCACGGGGACGATTATTACAACCACACCGGCAGTTATGATTTTGAAGGGGTCGACGTTGATAAAGAATTGGAATGGTTCAGAAAGGCCAAGAAGTCGAAAACTTCGAAACCGGTACGGAAAGTAGCCGCGAGTCCCGAACTCCGGGCGTATGGGCGAGCGACCGGAATTGTCGATATTGATACGAGAGCATTTCAGGAGAAGATGCGAAAAGCCCAATATTCGCAGCTTCCGATCAACTCGTTTTTGACTGTCCGCTCCGCAAGAGTTTTTGAGGAGTTGCCGTATTCGGATGACCCTTCGCTGCTCAGTGCGATCGAGCAGGCGGGCGAAGAATACGAGGAAGACGAGGCAGTGCGAGAACTCTCGGTGAAGATCCTTGCTGCATTCAGGACGAAAAATTCGGTCGAGTCGCTCTCACAGATCGCGCTTTACGATCTCTCGTCTAACCTGCGTTCGAAGGCTGTTACAACCTTGACGGATTTTGACCATCCATCAGTTTTTGAATCGATCCTGCTCGCTTGTGCCGACCCAACTCGAGAGGTGCGGGCTGCTGCGGCCCGTGGACTCTTCAAGCTTAGCTTCGACCGCGCGGACGCGTGGAAGCGTATCGCCGAAACGCACGATGAATACCGCATGCGGCACGCCGCTCGTGCAGCTATCGAATCAGGTATCGCTGTAAAATCGTTTGAGCGGCTGGTTCATGAAGATATGAAGATCGCTCAGGAGGCATTTGCCCTGGTAGCTTTCATGATCGCTGCTGACGAAACGACGGAGATATTTGAAGCGATCCTTTCGCACAAGGATGAGCGAGTTCGTTTCGCATTACTTCACGTTCTCAAAGTCCAAAAGGATGAGCGTGTTTGTCCACGTCTCGATAAGATCAGTCGAGACTCATCACTAAGTACTGAGGTAGCTGAACGGGTAAGAGAGACCTATGCGAGCCTTTCAGCAGTGAGCGTCCGGTAAGTTTCTAACCATCAAGGAGGGGAGCCGTTTGATCGGCTCGTCAACGAGGAATGCCTGCTTTATATGTTGACGATTCTATCGATAAGGTCGCTATCGGGCAGCCCGCACCTGATTTTGAACTCAGGACCGATGAGAATCAAAGCTGGCGGCTGTCCGACTCCCACGGACGGGTAACCGTCCTGCTGTTTTACCCGCAGAATGAAACGCTGGTTTGCACGAAACAATTGTGCTCCGTACGCGATCACTGGTCAGATTATCTGGCGACGAAGGCGACGATCGTAGGCATTTCGCCCGGGACGCCGGATGAACATCGCAGATTCTCTAAAAGCCGGAAACTTCCGATACCGCTTCTTGCCGACCCCGACCGAACGATCACCCGCATATTTGCTGAGCATTGGCTGTATCCACTCAGCTTTACCCGCGGCGTTGTCGTCATCGACGCGAAGGGGATCGTCCGCAATCGCGACATCATGCTTCGAGCATTTCGCCCTTCGGACGAAAAGATAATAACCGACATCTACGCCGCCCGCGGCGATGCCCTCAATGACGTCTACGAGGACCTGAAAAAACGAGCAGCTTCGAGTTCATCCATTCATGGAGCCTTATAGCCGCGCAGGAACCGTTTTGCTGCGACTATTTCAGGAATGGCCGTATCGGCTTCTTTCCAGCTCTCAATAAATCTCCGATAGTTTTCTGCTGCCTTCACTCGGTCCCCCGTCTTTTCAGCTACATGTGCCAGCTTGAAGGTCGCGAAAGGGTAGTTTGGATTGAAAGTGATGATCCGCTCGTATTCAATCGCGGCGTCGGTATATTCTTCGAGCTGAACGAGGGCGTCTGCCAGGGCGTCCTCATGTGCCGCTATGTCCCAAAAAAGCGGCCTGTGCCTTAGGGCGTCGTTGAAATAGCTGAGAGCAGTCGATCGATCGCCCACAAATAAGGCGAGTTTTCCTCGAATCACAGCTTCGAGTCGCTTCGATGGGCGAAGACCCCGCTCACTGCTCTTCGATTGGGTATCCAGACGCTGCCGGAGTCGGGCGATAGAAGCCAGATCTCCGCGTTCAATAGCGATAAGCAGACCGATCGAGAAAGCGTTTGGATCTAGTTTCTGTTCTTTTTCTAATGCAGCGAGTGCTTTATTCGTATTGCCGAGCCGCCAGTGCACCCATGCGATTCGACCTAGGGCCCAGGCTTTGTCGCCGTTCGACCGAACGAGTTCCGAGTAGCGTTCGTAGAGGCGGATTGCCTCAGAATACAAACCCGTCTGAAACTTGAGATTAGCGAGATGAAGGACTGCTACATCGAAATTCGGCTGGATCTCCAAAGCTTTTCGATACTGTTCTTCGGCCTGCAGCAAATCACCTTTTGCCTGCAAAGCGAGGGCTAAGGTGTCGAAAGCGTTTGGTTCGTTCGGCGCCAGTAAAAGATAACGCTCAGCCATCGCGATCGCTTCCTGATGACGATGCGAATCACGATAGGTGACGCTAAGTGCGTTATACATGTCCTTGTCGTCGGGATCTACGAGAAGACCCTGTTTGAGTACATTTACGGCGTCGTCGTAACGCTCTTCGCCGAGAAGCAGGCGGCCGGACCGCCAATATGCTTCGGTCTCAAGCGGATATTTCGCGATGATCTCCTGCAGGGATTCGATCGCGGCGGGATAATCGAGATTTGCGATCGCGTACCACGCATTGATATTTAGCCGATCGAGTTGGGTCAAACGGTCGGAAAGCTGAAACGCTCGTTCCAGCGGAGCTTTTCCTTTTTCGGCATTTCCTTCCGCGACAGCGTATGTATATCCGATGCGGGCATGAGCCATAGCAAACTCTGGATCGAGGGCGATCGCGCGTTCAAGAAGTCGGATAGCTTCGTCGCTGTGAAGAGCATGGGCCTTTTCTACCGCAAGCGAGTAGTACCGATACGCCCCAAGGTCTGTTGTCATCGCCCCGGATACTCCCCGTGGCTCCTCGTTTTGAGAGCCTCCGAGTCTTCTGACTAGCTTCAAGGATATCAGGTCGATCTCCGTCAGGATCAGGTCTGGCTTATCGGCTGTCAAGGTCTCGCTCGCAAGCAGATCTCCCGTTGCGGTATCGTAACCGTGAGCGTCGATGCGAAGTTTTTCGCCGAGACGCAAAAAGCTTCCCGTAATCAAGACGTGGCTTCCACTTCTGCGGGCGATCTCTAGAGCCTTTGGTAGCGCTAGCGATGTACTCTCTGACGAGCTGCGGTCGATAAAGGTGTGCAGCTGAACGCGGCTAACGACCGTTAGATTGGGCGAGCGTGATATGCCGGCGATAAGCATGTCGGCAAGACCTTCACGGAGCCAGTTAAGATCTTCGTCCCTCGTCTGATTATCGAAGAACATCACTATCACCGTCTTCTTTCCGGTCTGACGCGTTATTACTTCACTCGAATTGTTCCAAACCCTCGGGATCACAAATGCTGCGGTCAATGCGGAAATCACAATGATCGCACCTCCCAACAAAATTAACCGGTTTCGGTTTCCATTAAAGGCGGAAGACGAAGAATGTTTTGGCGGGGTTCCATTAGCCTCGGCATCCGGCTCTCCGATGAATCGATAGCCGAACTTCGGAATGGTTTTGATAAACCGTGGCTGCTTCGTGTCGTCGCCGAGAGCCCGACGAATGTCTGTAACACTCTGGACAAGAACGTCGTCCACAACAGCCGTGTCGTGCCAAACGTCACGAATGATATCGTCTTTCGATAGGTCTCGGCCCCGGTTTTCGAGTAGGTAGGCGAGGACGGTAAATGTCTTATGGCGTAAATGAACCTCGGCAACTCCGCGACGAACCGTGCCTTTCGCCAGATCGATCTCAACATTACCAATCTTGTACGTGGCGCGCTTTTCGGACTCCATATTCCGGTCTCCGCTGCATATCGCTGCAATCATAGCCCTAGCCTGTCTTCATTGCAACCAATGTATGACTCAGAAAGCCATGATAAATTTCGTTAGATTTCGTCACATTTCGTTACAAATTGTCGACTCGTCCTCCACAGTTGTCTAAGTAAGAAAGAACCCACTTATCAAATCAGGAGGAAAATTATGTTCAGAATAGGTAACCGGGCGTCTATGGCGGCGATCGCATTAATGGCTGCGGCATTAGGTTTGGCGCTAGTGATCGAATTCGCGACATTTGGTGTCGAAGGGCAATCAAACTTTAGTGTCGAATACGACGTGGACCGAGGCGGAAGCGATTATAGGTCTTTTGATCTCGTTCGCCCAGCCCACGAACTATGCCGCGACGCGTGTGCGGGGGACGCGAATTGCAGAGCGTACACTTATACAAAACCGTATGAGAGATCTCCGGCCCGATGCTTCCTGAAAAACGCAGTTCCGAATCCAGTACCATATCGAAGCTGTTGCATTTCCGGTGTTAAAAACACAGCGTTCGGCGGCGGAAGTGGAATGGGACAGCGGGAAGACAACGTTAGCTTGCAGGGTACAAATCTAAGCTACTACGCGCGGCCCGCATTTGAAACCTGTCAATCCGACTGTATCAACAATGGCAGCTGCAAAGGCTTTACGTGGATCCAGGCCGGCACATATTCGCCAAATGATTCGGCAATGTGTTACTTGATGTCGGCGGTTACCGGCCGATCCGCAGCGCGCGGACACTACTCGGGGGTTAAAGGAGCGTCGTCAGGCGGCGGAGGCGGTGGTGGTGGTAATCCGGGCGGCGGAGGCGGTACATTTGCTGGAAAATGGCGTGCCTACGGTTGGGAGTTTATCACCATCACACAAAACGGAAACAGCGTAACTGGCAAATATTCGGACTACACCGGTGACCGATATCCGAAAGGGTCCTTCACCGGTACCGTGCAGGGGGACAAACTCTTTTTCAGCTGGAAAGAACTGGACGGGAATGTTGGCGAGGCGTACTTGTTTCCCTTTGACAACGGAAAAAGATGGGGACTAAGGCGTTGTTTCGGAGTTGGATGCAATCCCGTAAACAGCGACAAATATTCCGAGGCATACAAGGAATAAAACCATAAACGAATTTATCATAGGCGCAAGCTTTGCCCGGGGTCGGAAGTGAGATTAATTGTCGGGCGACGGAAAAGGTTTTAGATCATTATCGGCACGGATACTGATCGACTACATTACCTCATGACTACTTAAGCAGATATGCCGAGGCACCCTTTTGTGAATGCAAGCATTCTAGCATAGAATTGAAGGGTGCAATTTCGTCTCATAAGTGAAAACACGCCAAAGGGCGATCAGCCGGAAGCGATCCGTCAGCTGGTCGAAGGTCTAAATGAAGGTGCGCAGGATCAGGTCTTGCTTGGGATCACGGGTTCCGGCAAGACCTTTACTATTGCGAACGTCATAGAGAAAACGCAGCGGCCGACGCTCGTTTTGGCGCACAATAAAACCCTAGCAGCACAGCTTTATCAGGAATTTAAGACATTTTTCCCGGAGAATTCGGTCGAGTATTTCGTTTCCTATTACGACTATTACCAGCCCGAAGCCTACGTTCCCGCCTCCGACCTATACATAGAGAAAGAAGCGACGATCAACGAAGAGATCGACCGTTTGCGGCTGTCGGCGACGCGTGCGCTCTTTGAGCGTTCGGACGTGATCGTGGTCGCGTCGGTCTCGTGTATCTACGGTCTCGGCGATCCTGATGCTTACTTCGGGATGCTAATATTTATCGAGCCGGGAATGCAGCTCAAACGTGAGGAATTCCTGCAGAAGCTCGTAGAATTGCAGTACGAGCGTGTGAATGTCGACTTCGACCGAGGTAATTTCCGCGTTCGCGGCGATGTTGTCGAACTGTATCCGAGCTATCAAGACCAGGCCTATCGCATTGAGTTTTGGGGCGATGAGATCGACGCGATCTACACGATCGACCCGTTGCTCGGCGAGGTTATCAGCAAGCACGAAACGCGGATCCCCATCTATCCGAAAACCCACTATGTGATGAGCCGTTCGACGATCAAAAGCGCGGTCGGTACGATCAAAGCGGAACTCGACCAGCACGAGGAATATCTCGTAAAAGAAGGCAAGATCGTCGAAGCCCAGCGGCTGCATCAGCGGACGATGTACGACCTTGAGATGATCAAGGAAATGGGATTTTGCCGCGGGATCGAGAACTATTCCCGCCATCTGACCGGAAAGGCTCCCGGCGAGCCGCCGCCGACTTTGCTTGATTATCTGCCGTCTAACGCCCTGATGGTCATCGACGAATCGCACCAGACGATCCCGCAGCTTGGTGCTATGTTCAAGGGCGATCAGTCGCGGAAAGGAACACTCGTCGAATACGGCTTTCGCCTGCCTTCAGCAAAAGACAACAGGCCGCTAAACTTCGAAGAATTTGAGGCTCGTCGCGGGCAGACGATCTACGTGTCGGCAACGCCCGGCCCGTACGAACTGACGAAGGTTGGCGGGGAAGTGATCGAACAGATCATCCGCCCGACCGGTTTGCTCGATCCGAATGTCGAGGTTCGCCCCGTGAAGGGCCAGATCGACGACCTGCTCGAAGAATGCCGCATTCGTGCAGAGCGAAACGAACGCGTGCTCGTGACCACGCTGACAAAACGCATGGCCGAGAATCTGAGCGATTATTTCTCAGAGGTTGGCGTAAAAGTGGCGTATTTGCACAGCGACATCCACACGCTGGAACGCATCAAGATCCTCCGCGATCTGCGGCGTGGTGAATATGACGTGTTGGTCGGTATCAATCTGTTGCGTGAAGGACTCGATCTGCCGGAGGTTTCGCTAGTCGCGATCCTAGACGCGGACAAAGAAGGATTCCTGCGTTCGCAAAGTTCGCTGATCCAGACGATGGGCCGCGCCGCTCGAAATTCGGACGGACGAACTATCTTGTACGCCGACAAAATCACCAAGTCGATGGACTACGCGATAAGCGAGACGCTCCGTCGACGCGAGATACAGGAAGCCTACAATGCCGAACACGGCATCACGCCGACCACCATCATAAAATCGATCGACGCAACTCTCGTTACCGCCTATGAAGCTGACTATTTCAAAGTCCCACTCGAGATCGAGTCGATCGAGGAATATTCGCCAAAGCAGTTGAAGGAAACGATCCAACAGCTTGAAAACGACATGCGCTTCGCCGCAAAAGAAATGAAATTCGAACGCGCCGCTGAGATACGCGATCGCCTCAAATACTTGAAGGAGCGAGATCTGGAGTACCGATAGCGGCTGCTTTTCGACGAACGATGAACGTGCTTGGTCTCAACGGCTCATCGACTTGTACTTGTCGTGCAAACCAATTCCGTTAAATATCTGGGGCGAGCATTTGTCGATCCGTGCGATGCGGGTTTCGGACTGCTTGGGCTGCGAGAAATGTAGGAGATAGCCTCGGCGTCTGCCGGGCGTGAGCGCATTAAATGCGGCCTCGAAAGCCGGGTCGTCGTCGAATCTCTGCACAAGTTCTGCGGGAACATCGTGTTCGGAGATCGGTTTGAACTGTACCTTTAGCCCTGCCCGCTCGACCTTGACGGCTTCATGTATAAGCGCCTTGACCGCCGGTTCGATCGCGGCGATCTGGTCGACATTCGTGAACTTTAGAAGACGAGCGGCCTGCGAGTTCTCGCCGGGTGATACGAGGATGTTTTCGCTATCGGTGAGCAGGGAACCTTTGAAAAAGCTAAGCGATGCGTAATCTTTGAACGCGCTGACGATGAGGACGTTCTTACCATTGTCCGTGTAGCAGGGCACGCCCCACTTTAGTTCCTCGGTCAGTCCGCAATCGAGAACGATCTCGCGAAGAGCACTCAATTCGCTCGTCCAGGCGTGGACCTTGCAGTCCGGCGTATTCCCCAGCGGACAGCGGCCGCATCCGGCAGCCATGTAAATGTCGATCTTCGGATTCATAGCTAAAACGTCTCAGTAGGTTATTTGCTTTGCGATTTGAAATCAAATTCGCGTGACTATTTGCTTATTCGACCGATCTAATGATTCTCCTGACCGTCATCTACGAGTCTGCCTTAGCGTTTTTTTGCTGGTTTGGATAAAGTTCTAATGTGCAAGTCAAAACACAGCCCGACGACCTACAAAACTACTTGACCGATGCGAGCAACATGCCCGGCGGGCATGCTGAGAAGCTCTTTGTTCCCGAAACTGCCGAAGAGATCGCGTCGATACTACGCGAAGCGAACGACGACGGAACGGCGGTGACGATCTCAGGAGCACGAACAGGAACAGTCGGCGGTGCGATACCTTTTGGCGGGGTCGTTATCTCGCTTGAAAAACTGAACCATCTCTCGATAGATAAAAACACAAAAGTCGCGACCGTCGGCAGCGGGGTCATACTCGCTGATCTGCAAAAAGCCGTCGAAGCCGAAGGACTTTTCTACCCGCCTGATCCGACCGAATGGAGCTGTCAGATCGGCGGAACGGTGGCGACAAACGCCTCGGGGGCGAGGAGTTTTAAGTACGGGGCAACCCGCCGTTACGTGCGGCGGCTTCAGGTCGTGATGGCAGACGGCGAGATCGTTCAGATCGAACGCAATTGCGGAAGCCCGCGCGTAAGCAAGGGCGAAACACGAACGTACGATGTATCGCTCTCGCTTACGCGCGGGCTTCTGCAAAGCGGGCTTCCGCCATTGACCTACGAACGCCCGGATGTTCGCAAAAATGTAAGTGGGTATTACAACGAAGAACCGCTTGACCTGATCGATCTGTTCATCGGCAGCGAAGGCACGCTGGGCGTTATTACGGAGGTCGAACTTGATCTGCTGCCGAAACCGGAAGGGTTTTTTAGCGGAGTAGTGTTCTTTTGGGACGCAAATGAGTTGTTGGGGTTTGTTGATGAGGTGCGACAGCGGTCGTTCGCGGCCCGTCGTAACCTAGTCGCTACCGCTCCCGGTTCTGACAAAACCGACTCGGTCGCAATCGATATTGACGCGTCGCTCATCGAGTACTTTGACGGCAACGCGCTTCGCTTTATTTCCGAGAAATTTCCTGAAACGCCGGGCGACGCAGCCGGGGCGATCTTTTTTGAGCAGGAGACAACGGCGGAAACCGAGGACGCACTGTTTGAGCAGTGGAACGAACTTCTCGAACGGCACAATGCCGACATTGATCGTTCCTGGTTTACGACGACCGAACCTGACCGCGAGAAAATGCGGGCCTTTCGCCACGCTCTGCCGGTTTCCGTAAACGAGCGCGTCGTCAGAAACCGCCAAAGAAAGATCGGCACAGACATGGCGGTGCCGGACGAAAACTTTCCATCGTTTCTGCGATACTATAAACAGACGCTTGATGCGAGCGGCCTCGATTACGTGATCTTTGGCCACATTGGTGATTGTCATCTGCACGCCAACATGCTGCCGAAAGACGATGCGGAAGCCGAAAAAGCTCGGCACATTTATGGCCGCTGCGTTGCTCAGGCGATAATGCTGGGTGGAACCGTTTCGGCCGAACACGGCGTCGGAAAGCTCAAGCGAAAATACCTCGCGGCCATGATGGGCGAGCGATATCTGAACGAAATGGCCGAGCTCAAAAAGTCCTTCGACCCCAACGTTATCTTGGGACGCGGGAATATGTTTGAGGAAAAATATTTGGGATAGTTGGAAGTTGCGAGGTTACGAAGTTGCGAAGTTTCCGCAATATACAAGCTTTAAACTTCGTAACACCGCAACTTCGCAACTTACTTTATTATGATCAAAGCAATTCTTTTCGATTTTAACGGTGTGATCATCGACGACGAGCCGATACAGATGCGGATCTATCAAGAACTGCTCTCGGCCGAGGGCGTTGAGGTTACTGAGGAAGATTACGCTGCGTCGCACGGTATGAACGATGTCGCTTTCGTAAATGCGGCTCATGAGCGTCGGGGCAAGAGGGTCGATCCGGCAAAAGTGACCGAGATCATCGATGCTAAATTTGGCAAATGGCGCGAGATAGTCGGCGACGACCTGCCGTTTTTTCCTGGAGTAAAAAGTTTCATCGAAAAGGCCTCGCACGATTTTGCACTCGGCGTCGTAAGCATGGAGCGGACTTCGCAGATCGAATACGTGCTCGAAAAAGCCGGGCTTGCACCGCATTTTGCCGTCATTGTCGGTGCCGAGGAAGTTTCGACCCACAAACCGAACCCCGAATGCTACCGCACCGGTTTCAACCAGATCGATCTTTATCGAATTTCGAAGGGACATCTGCCGATGACGCACGACGAATGCCTCGTTATCGAAGACACAGTTCCCGGCGTAAAAGCCGCTATCGCTGCGGACCTGCCGGCCCTCGGCGTGGCAAACACGGTATCAGCCGACAAACTCCGCGCCGCCGGTGCCGGAGCGGTTGCTAAAGATCTGAGCGACTGGATGCCGGAAACTGTCAGGCGGGTGTTTTGAGTCAGAACCGCCTGCGTAAGCGGGCGGCAATCAAGCGGCGACACTTTCAACGTTATGTCCAAATGGAACGACACCGACACACCGCTCGCCTATCTGATAACATTCAGAACATACGGAACATGGCTGCACGGTGACGAGAGAGGTTCGGTCGATAAAAACCATAACAAGTTTGGAACGCGAACCGCAGAATCAAGAATTGTGAGAGAGCAGCAGCAGGTTGTTAAACTAAAAAGTGATCCTTTCATCTTAAACGCTGAGGCTCGCTAGATCGTTCAGAATACGATCATCGAAGTATGCTGTTTCCGAAACTGGCTCCTTCATGCCCAAAACGTCAGAACCAATCATGCTCACGCAGTGGTTGCGGGAACCTCGGCGGATAAGATTTTGAATGATCTTAAGGCATACTCAACGAGAAGACTGAAGGAAGCCGGAGTTTGGGCGTATTCGCATAGCCCGTGGTCTGACAAGGGTAGTAAGCGTTACCTTTGGAACGACGATGAAGTTCTGATGGCATGTGGTTATGTGATTAACGGGCAGGGTGATGACCTATCAGTTTTTAGCGGTGACCTTTATGATATTCGAGAGAGCACTTGATGCTCCAGTTTTTTGCCGCCCGCTTACGCAGGCGGTTCTGACTTATGAGCGACCATTTTATTTCAATTGAACGAGCCGAAAACGACCTGCTTGATTGTGCCGCGTACCTTGCCGAGAGGATAAGGAGCGGCGATGGGCATGCTGAGGCGATGAAGGCGATCATTCCGCAGTTTTTGGCGAAGAATGATGTTGACCTAGCGGCGGAGCTTGCCAATGCGATCGACGACCCGCATTCGCGTGATAAGTTTTTGATCGCGGTCGCGGTCAAGTGTGCCGAGATCGATGATGAGGATTACGGGCTGCAGCTTGCCGATGCCATCGAGGATCATGGGCTGCAGTCTCAGGCATTTGAACGGATCGGTCTGATCCTCGCCGGGAAGGGCAAGATCGAGCGTGCGTCCGAGGTGGGCGATCTGATGGGGCATTCCGATTTTGTCGATGCCGCGATAGCCGTACATGAAGCGTCCGCAGGAAACGAAGTTGCGGCCGAGGAAACGATCGTAAATATAGAGTTCCCGACTGCTCGCGTCTCTGCTCTGCAGCAGATAGGAGCATCGCAGATCGACGCCGGAAAGACGGCGGAAGGTATCGCCACGATCGAAGAGGCCGTAGCCGCAGCTGGCGAGATCGAGCACGACGAAGAGCAGATCCGTACGCTCTGCGAACTCGGCAACGTCTTTCTCGACGCCAAGGCGAACGATAAAGCAATCGAGACGTACGACCTGGCGAGATCGATCGCCGAAACGCTCACAAATCAACATCGCGAACGGTTTCTGGTCATGTGTGCGATGGGCTTTCTAAACGCGGGCAGCATCGAACTCGCCGATCGAACGCTCGACCTCGTCACCGACAAAACGCAGATGGCGTCGGCGATGCTGGCGTTTGCACGATATTACTGGGCGAAAGATGAGAAAGACGAAGCTGTCGATTCGCTCGAAGAAGCGTACGCGATAATCAGATCGCAGCGTGACACCGAAACCCGCGACAGCCGGGCCAGAAACGCCCTGTTTACGACGATCTCGACGCAGTTTGCTGCCTTTGAGAAACCTGAAAGAGCAGTCGAAGCCGGCCTTGAGAATGCCGACCCGAACGAACAGATGAACGCCCTGGTCCAGATCGCCCAGATCATGACGATCAAGAAACAGGACGCTCTCGCTCGCGACACTCTGAGCCAGATAGAAGACGATTCCAGCCGGCTGATGGCACTGATAGGGATGGCGGACGCCAAGCGAAAACTCGACGACGCCCCAGCGGCGATCGAGATCCTCGACGAAGCGGCAAGCCTCGCCGAAACCGTCCCGCAATTCTCAGCCCGCTCAGAGGTGCTAAACGAGATCGCCGACCGCTTCGTCGCCCTCGAACAGCCCGAAAAGGTCCGAGCAGTCGCACTCGAAAACCTAAACGTCATCGCCCAGATCCGCGACGAAACCAGCCGCGCCGCCGCCATCGCGAATCTAGCCGCGATCTATTCCTCAGCGGGCATCGAACCCCAGGAAAACGAAAAGATCGCAATGCGTGGATTTGCAGTTCAGGCGACTGTTTAGCCGACTCATGCTGCAAAGTGGAAATGCGTGCCTTGCAGGCCTAAAGATCGTTGTTGATCAGGTCTTTGAAATCATCGCGCTTTCTTATCAGTTCGGCCTCGCCATTTTCGCGGATCAGCATCACCGGCGGTAGGAAACGACCGTTGTATTGGGACGCTTGGGCGAGCGAATATGCTCCGCAGTTTAGCAACGCGAGAACATCGCCGGGATTGATGTCGCGGGGAAGCAGGCGGTATTCGGGCAGGCGGTTTTGGCCCTCGTGGTCAAAATACACATCGCCGCCGTCGCACAGCGGGCCGGCGAGTTTGTAGGGGAAATCGTGCGGCTCGTCAGCACGTTCGGCGGAGATCAGATGGTAGTACCACTTGTACGTTTCCATCGAGAGCAGGATGTTGAAACCTGCGTCTGTTAGGAGCCAGTGATCTTTTTCGATTTTGGATTTTGGATTTTGGATTTCGGATTCTGGTTTCGGTCGTTGCTTTGCGTTCCTAACCGTAGTCAGGCAAATCGCCGTGTCTGCGATGATACTGCGGCCGGGTTCGAGAAGGATCGTCAGGTCTTCAAAAAGCTGAGAGGCGTTTTCAGAGCCGATGCTTTCACGGATCGCATGCCATGCCGAGTCGAGAGCAGTCGCGGGCTCGAAGTTCGCGGCCAGCATTTGCTTATTCTCGTCGCGAAGATCGAGCTCACTTTGTCCTCGCAGATAATCGACGGGAAATCCGCCGCCGATGTTTAGGTGTTTCAGCTTTGTCCCGGTCTCGCTGAAGATGCGTTTCAGCCCTGCGAATAGCATTTCGAGAGCTTGCGTGTAAACGATCGGGTCGGGGTTTTGCGAACCGACGTGGAGATGGATGCCGCAAATATCGAGGTGCGGGGAATCGCGGTGTTCGCGAAATGCCGCAAATGCTTCGTCGGGCATCATGCCGAATTTCGACGTGACGAGGGCGGTTTGCAGGCCCGAATGCGTATCGCTTGCGATCTCCGGTACGAGCCGGAGGCTGACGTTGGCTCGTTTGCCAATGCGTTTGGCGGTTTCTTCGATGAGCGACAGTTCGTAGAGCGAATCGACCTGGATGGCGTAGATGTCTTTTGTGATCGCGAGTTCGAGTTCCCAAACTTCTTTGCTGTTACCGTTAAAGTTGATCTGCTCGCCTGTGAAACCGGCCTGCAAAGCCTTCCAAAGCTCGCCGCCGGAGTTGACTTCGAGATCGCAACCGGCATCTCTGACGGCCCGCAAAATGCCCATCGTCGACATCGCTTTCGCTGCATAACAAAGCTTCAGCGGACAGCCGATAACGTCCTGAACCTTTCGTAGCCGATCGATGTTATGACGAATGCGTTTCTCGCTAAACACAAACAGCGGCGTACCATGTTTTTCCGCCAATGTGACGGCGTCATTGCCATCGACATGGAGTCGGCCGTCGATATCTTCCAGAAGACCGGCGATTTGCCAGACGTGAGATGTCATGAATTTTTCTTACCCGTGTCTAGGAATACTTCGTCGGCTACTATGGTGATGACGTACGGATAAGTGTTGCAGCAGGGCTCAGCCACGCCATCTTCGTCCTTAAACTTGAATATAAGAACAAGATTCCGCGAGTCGCCCGTAGACCCAAATTGAAATCTGGCTTGTCTTGCCGCGGATAAGGCAAACGCTCGCAATAATGCGTGTCCGGAAATCGCCTCGGCTGTCACAACCTGTCCATTGTCGCCCAGCGTCACCGCAACAGGAACTTCCCCGAAGGCTCGAACGGCTCGAGCTGCCGCGGGAAATGCGGGCCGGGGTAGGGAGGTGGCTTTGGCAATCGATAAAGGCAACCCCGTTCCACGCGGATGCAAACCCGGCAATGAAATCGGAAGTTTTCCGCTCGTGTTCTGTAGCCCGAGGATCGATTTTGCCGCTCCGCGTTGCAGCCCGCCCATGTCTCCGTAGGCAACGAGGTAGTTTTTCATCTCGGGGAACGAGCTAAGGATGTACGGATTTCCGAAGCTGATGCCGATGACGGTTTTGTTTGCGGCGAGGGCTTCGCGGAGTATTGTGGCTCCGTTGTCGGGGATACCGACGCTGTTTTTAGCCCCGGAACGCACACGGCCGTAGAGGCCGACGATGACAGTGTCGGCTTCGCGAACGGCTTTACGGGCGGCTTCGGTCTGTGCGGCAAGCGAGTTTTCCTGTAGATAGGCTTGCGAAAATTTGAGGCCGTTTGAGCGAAGTGTCGACGTTAGCGGATTCATTACAAGCCCGCCGTCGAAGCCGTTCGAGATGCCCAAGACCGCGATCTTTTTCGAACGGTCAATCGGCAGATCGCCCGCGTTTTGCCTGACCAGCGTGATCGCTGCGGCTCCGACCTCGTCAGCAAGTGCGGTGACATCGGGGCTTGAAACGATTCGGTCGATCTGTTCGATCGGCGTCATTCGATCTTTGAAAAGTCCGAGCTCGTATTTCCATGCGATCTGGCGTTTTACCGAGTCGTCGAGCTGCGTCATGGGAATGCGGCCACTCTTGACCGCCGCGACGAGTCCGCGGATCATCGCGTCGACATCGTGTGGTTTTTCAAGAATATCCGTGCCGGCGAGGAATGCCCGAACACCTGCTTCTTCCTGCGTGAAATAGATCGTCAGGCCGCTCATGGACATTGCGTCCGAGACGATCAAGCCTTTGAAACCCATTTCTTTGCGGAGGAGGTCGGTCTGGACTTTGGCCGAGAGCGTTGCTGGAATAGTAGCTGCTCCGGTGACGATCTCGGAACCCGCTTCGGCGTCGCCGCCGCCGTAGACCGGGAGCGGTTTGACCTGCTCGTTGTCGATCTGAGGTAGGGCAATGTGGGCGATCATGATCGAACCGATCCCGCCGTCTATAGCACGCTTGAAAGGCGGAAGCTCGACCGCATCGAGCCGCGATTTGGGCAGGTCGATGATGGGCAAGCCTCGGTGCGAATCGATATTAGTATCGCCATGACCCGGAAAGTGCTTCGCCGTCGCGATGACCTGCTGGCTTTGGATGCCTTGCGCAAAAGCCACGCCAAAGCGGGCGACATCCTCAGGATCTTCGCCGAAACTTCGGACGTTGATCACCGGATTTGCGGCGTTGTTATTAACGTCCAGAACAGGAGCGTATACGTGCCGTATCCCGATGGCTTTCGCCTCGCGGCCCGTTACAACGCCCATTCGACGGGCGAATTCGGGATTGCCGGTCGCGGCAACTGCCATCGCCCACGGAAAATTCGTCGCGTCTTCAAACCGCATACCGATGCCGGTTTCGGCGTCGAGCGACATCAGCAGAGGATACTTTGCCGCCTGCTGCATTCGATTGGCGATATGGGTCGTCTCGTAGATCGGAGCTCCAAAAAAGATGATGCCGCCGAGTTTATTGTCAACGATGTGTCTGCGTAGATCCTTGAAAAAGAAACTCTCCTGATTGGCAAACCTTGCGTTGATGCCGATGTGAATGAGCTGGCCGACTTTTTCTTCGACGGTCATTTTCTTGACCAACTTCGCTGCAAAGTCTTTGGACTTTTTTGTCGGCCAAAAACTCGGAACCTGTCTGCCGGGAACGCGGCCGCCCTCGGCTGCAAGGTCGCCGCTTCGGCGGCCTGACGCGTCGTGGGTATTTTCAAGTTGAAAATGTCGAGAGCTAATCACGCCGGAAGAACCGGCGTTGCGGGCGAGGGCGCCCGCGTTCTCGGCCACAGAGACAAATAAACAAAACAGCAGAAAACTAATCTGAAACTTCTTCATTACTTGGTATTACAAAACTAGCTAATAAAGTGACTATCACCGTGATCGAGCTGCCGATCAATGCGTACCACGGCCAGGCGATAACTGGGCCGGGAACAAATTTGTTTGATGCAAGCAGCACGTATGTCATTACGCCGATGCTCACGATCATGCCGATGAGAGCATGGATCTCACGTGCTCGTTTGATGAACGCTCCGACCAGAAAGACGCCCAATATCGGGCCGTTTATCAGCGACGCGACGGCGAGTGCCATGCTCAGAGCCGAGCTACCCGCGTTTCGCAGACTGACCGCGATCGCTATCTGAATAATACCGACGATGACGGTCAAAATTCCCGCCACCCTCATCAGCTGCTTATCGGTGACGTTCTTGCGAAAAGGCTTGTAGATATCGTTGACCGCAGTCGCCGCGATCGAGTTAAGCGATGATGAAAGAGCCGCGGCAAAGATCGCGGCGACGACCAGGCCGGAAAGGCCGGTCGGCATCTTTTGCGTGATGAAATCCGGGAAAACCTTGTCGCCGCCGGTAAACGGAAAGGCACCTGTCGCCGCCTCGTAACCCGGCATGTTGTATGGAGCGTAGAACGCGAAAAGCAGTACGCCGATGAACAGAAACCCGATGAACTGTCCCAGCACAACGGCTCCGGAAGTCATCAGGGCCATTATCGCGGCGTTTGGTTTATTGGTACACAGGTAACGCTGAACAAGGAACTGATCGGTACCATGCGTCGACATTGTCAGGAAACAGCCGCCGAGCACGCCGCCCCAGAATGTGTAGGTTTTGGCAAAATCAAGGTTGAAATCGAACAGGCCGAATTTGTTGTACTGGCTTCCGATCTCGATCGCTCCGCTCAGGCCGCCGTCGATATTGCTGATCAAAACAACCGCTGCGGCGATCGCTCCACCGATATAGATCACGAGTTGAACGACCTCGATCCAGATCACGGCTTCCATTCCGCCGTAGAATGTGAAGACGATCATCACGAGGCCCAGCAGGACGATCGACCCAACGATTATCGTGGTCGGATCGGCATCGGGCTGGAATGCTATGTAAACCGCAGCCAAAACGATCGCTGTCAACAGCAGGCGAATACCATCGGCGATATTTCGCATCACTACGAAGAGACTACTCGCCAGAATTTTGACCCGCCCGCCGAATCGCTCACCGAGCAGTTGATAGACCGTCTGCAAAGTGCCTTTGAAATACAGCGGGATAAATACTATCGAAATGACAACACGCCCGAGTAGATAGCCGATCACTAGCTGCAAAAACTCAAAGTTTCCACCCTTGGCGAACGCGATCCCCGGCACGGAAATGAACGTGATCGTGCTTGTCTCGGTCGCGACGATCGACATTGCGATCGCCCACCAGGGCACGTTGCGATCACCGACGAAATAGTCCTCGGTCGTCTCCTGCTTCCCGGCGTACCAGATGCCAAAAGCAGTGATGCCGATGAGGTAGCCGAAGATTATAACTAGGTCGAGTGTTTGCATCGATCAATAAATTCGCTGATAGTTTACGCGGAAAGTGATAAGAAGTTTTTATCGTGAATTGATAGCCTTGGTCAAATACGCGTTCATTTTCGTGCCCAAAACATGCCGATCCCTTTTATGCGATTGAGTTGATCCTCATGGACCCACGGAAAACGCTCCGCGGCTAACGGCACAATTTCATACTCCGTCATTTCGCCCGCTAGCTCGTTTTCGGCGAGATGTAAAATGAACGATTCGGCTTCATCGGCTATCGCTTTCAGCCGGTCGATCTCGTCATCGGTCAGTGCGGGGTAGATCGACCGCATTCGCTCGTGGATGGGCTTGCGAAAGTTCGGTCCCCATTCCGTTGCGAATTCCAGAGCGTGGTTCATCATCTCGACCGGGAACTCAAGGTCATCCGGATGGGAATGATAAAGATTAATCGGCAGTGTTTCCGGCGGACGGTAGGTCGGTTCGGTGTGGGTCGGCGCATTCTTTACCGCTTCGTAACGTTCACTGAATTCCGGCGGAAAAAACTTGATAAATCTCACCCGCAAATATCGCCAACGCCCAAGCCGCATGTCCATCTCGTAAAAACCCGGCCCGATATGTCCGATGTGCAGACAGTAGGCTTCGCCGTTTTCTAACTGCTCGAGCCTCGGGAATTCGTAGCTGTCCACCTCGACATTCTTGAGCGTATTCTTCAGCGTAACCGAAACGATCTCCGGAAATTTGTCCGGCAGCGGAATGACGATCTTCTGCCAATGCAGATTTTGATCAATGTTGATGCTGAAGATGCCGATGTTGTTCGGATTGTCATCAAACGCCGGATCTGCATCGCTGAGTACCCGTTGATAAGTGATCTGCACCGGACACCGCCCGGGCGGCACGCTCTCGGCAAACGGCGGGCAGGGAATTACATCGCCCGCTGCGGCAAAGCCCGGAATCCCATCGCCGCGGTCGAGCAGGCGGTAGCCAAAAAGCTTGTGATCGGCATCCGGGATCGTGTTGAACTTCTGCCCGAAGGTCGCATCGAGACTCGCAGCGGAGACAATATTGTTTTCTAATTCGACCAGCGTGCCCTCGTCAAAATGCGGGCTATCTGTCAGGAAAAACAGGCTGTATCGCGGCGTCTGATCCATTGGCAGATATTACTTTTGTTCGACATGAGGCTTGGCTTCAATAACTATTCGGTCTTTGAGTATTTTAGCTTTCGAATAGTCGGTTTCGTATAGTTTTCCACCGAATGAGAATGTGACTTCGTATTGAGGAAATTGAGGTTGCGTTTCTGGTATGTACTGCACCCAATTGTAGCCATTTCGTTCAAAGTGCTTTGCTTCCAGGGGTTGGCCATTTAGTTTGGCATCATCAACTTGCAAATTCTGTTTCGCAAAGCCTCTGTGAGCAGTGCCATTCACGCACTCGGAGAGATCGCGCGTGAACTCAATTCGAATCTCGTTCGGTTTGAGATCGGGAATCGAGACAATCTCAACAGAATACAGCTCTGGCAAGTTCGGACATTGACATCCAAAACAAAACAGAACGGTAGCCAGAAAACCAAGTCGAATCATGATGTTGTTCTTTTCAGGCTTCGGACAGCCGCTTCTACAACGAATCCGCTACCGTCGAGTGCTTGTCGGGCATCGTCGACATGGCATCCTGACTTAGCCATAACAAGAGCTACCCGCAAATCGTCGCCAGCCTCGTTAATCAAACTTCGTCCAGCCAATTCGTCAAGGCCCGTCTCTGCTATTAAGATTCGCAGTGAGCGTTCCTTGAGCTTAATATTCGACGACTTCACATTCGTCAGTCGGTTGCCTTTGACGTAGCCGAGGCGGATCATGGTGACGGTTGAGATGGTGTTTAGAACGAGCTTTTGCGCCGTCCCGGCTTTCATTCGCGTCGAGCCGGTGAGAGCTTCGGGGCCGACGACCGGGACTATGGCAATATCGACTGCATGGGTAATAGCTGAATCCGGAACGCAGGTTATGCAGGCCGTAAAACAGCCAAGCTCGCGAGCGAAATCGACCGCTCCGATCGTGTAAGGCGTCCGGCCAGAGGCGGCGATGCCGATGACAACATCTTTTGCTGTCACGCCTCTCGTTTTAAGATCGTCGCGACCTGCCTCGCGATTGTCCTCGCTCGATTCGGTAGCTTTGTAAAGGGCGTGATAGCCGCCCGCGATGATGCCCTGAACGAGATCGTACGAAACCCCAAAGGTCGGCGGTATCTCGCTCGCGTCCAGTACACCAAGCCGCCCGCTCGTTCCCGTCCCCACATAAAAAAGCCGCCCGCCGTCTTGCAGTCGCTCTACGACCCGATCGATAACCGCCGCGATCTCAGGCAGAACCCTTTCGATCGCGAGAGCTACTGTTTTGTCTTCGTCGTTGATCAAGCGCACCGCCTCAAGCGTCGAGGCTTGGTCGATCGCTGCGGTTTTGTGGTTTTCTTGTTCGGTTACGGGCAGCATTTAGAAGAGCGAAAACGAGTATTCGATTTGTTTTGAAACGTTCACAGCAACGCCATCCCGATAAGCGGGTACAAAAGTCAGACGACGGGCTGCCTCCACGGCTTGCGAAGTGAGTCCAAAAGGAAGTTGCGTAACGGTTGTGACGGAGCCAATCTTACCCGATGAGAGAAACATTGCCCGAACGATAACAGTCCCCTGTACATTGTAGATACGCGCTAGATCAGTGTAACCAGGGCTAGGTTTACTTAAGATTCTTAATGCAGATGTTTGGTCAGGAGCGGCAGCCGCTGGGCTGCCTGAACCTGTTCCTGACCCCGACCCCGACCCGTAAACTGTACCAGATCTTTGTGCGGTAGTTTCACCTTTACTAGTTGATAGTGCGATGGGGGAAACTTCGGGTTTCGGATCTGGATCCGGTTGCTCGCTAGTGAATAGTGGTCTTTCTCCGCGGCCGAATGATCGTATGAAACGCGAAGCCAATTCACTATTCTCGTCAAGAGCGACGGTCTGAGCCACATAAACACGAGTTGGAGTCCGCAACGTCGTCAAGTTATGCCAGTACCCGAAGACGTCCTTAAACGAAATGGCATTTGCTCCTGACCCATCGACGGGGAGTCCGTTTCCTGAATGTCCTAGCTTCGGGAGAATTTCACGAACCATCGAATAATAGGCTTTCGACTGAAGCGGATCAGAAAATACATAAAGGTAAACGCCACTGATTGTTCCGAAGAAGTGTCTCGATCTCCTTTCTTTTGAGCTAAGCAACTCCAATTTGACAGGGGTTTCGACAGAGAATTCATCAGAAGTAGGCGAAAAAGTCTGCCAATCCTCTGCCTTTTTCGTAGTTTGTCCAAAGGCCGTTGTAGAGATAAGGAGAGCAAGAAGAATCGTGAATAATTTGAGCATCATTTGACTCCGTTACCATTTCTCATCGCCATCAACGCCGCCGCATGTGCCGGAACCAGCGGCGGTTCGATCAAATAGGCTTTTGGGGCGACCGGGTGAATTATGGCGTTCATGGGTCTTGTCAGTAGCTCTCCAGCTTTGAAAATACTGCCGACGCAGCCGATCGGGATCTTGCTTTTTGCAAGGCCTAATTTGCGGATGACCGCAACGGCTGCTGTTCCTAATTCAAACCCGGCATCCTGCAGAATGTCGGTAGCGACCTTGTCGCCTTCTTGAGCCGTTTCGACTACCAGCTTTGCAAACCCGGCGATTCGGCTGTTGTCCATTTGCGGGGCGTAGATCGCCGATATCAGGTTCTCAACGTTTGATGCACGAAAGTACTCGGCGGCTCGCTCGCTGAGTTTTGTAAGCTCGCCGCGGCCGTCCGAGGCCTTTGCAACGGCGTGAAGTGCTTCGCCCGCGATGCCGCGACCGCCGCCTTCGTCACCCGCGACCGGTCCCCAACCCCCGGCGATAAATTTCTCTCCCTTTTCATTCATCCCGATGCAGATCGATCCCGTTCCGGCGATCACGACCAGGCCTGCTTTGCCGAGCGTCGTGCCATAGAGAGCGATGTCGGCATCGGTAGTGACAAGGGATTTTCTGACGCGAAATCTCGAAACAAAGCTGTCCCGGACGCGTTCGCGAATATCCTCGCGTCGAACTCCGGCCAGTCCGAGAGTCGCCGCGACGATGTCGCCGCGGGAAACTCCGCCGCTGTCGCACGCTGCGTCGATGGCCTTTGCGATGTTGCTAACTGCGGTTTCGACACCGACGCGCAAAGGGTTCGAAGGGCCGCCCGAGCCTTCGGCGACGACCTCATTTGCGGCGTTCATGAGCGCGACGTTGGTTTTCGTACCGCCGCCGTCGACTCCCAGATAGAGCTGGTATAGTTTTGGATCGCGCTTCCTAGTCTGGGCCATTTTGCACCAAAAAAATCAGCTTCATTGTTCGCCATACTTGACATATAATCAAATTTAGTCGATTTTATGTAGTCAATAAGATAATCTAATCGCAGGTTCTTCTATGGAGATAAGACAGCTTAAGGCGTTTTTAGCCATCGCTGAGGCAAAGACTTTTACAGCCGGTGCACGGCGTGTAAACGTCACTCAGGCGGCGATCTCGATGCAGATCCGGCAGCTCGAAGACGAGGTCGGTCTGCAGCTTTTTACCCGCACGCCGCGACGCGTGATCCTGACCGAGGCGGGCGAGTATCTGCTCGACCGGGCTAGAAAAATTCTGCGCGAGCACGATACGGCTTTAGCTGAGATCGCCGAACTTGGCGGCGTCGAGCATGGCCGTCTGCGTATCGGCTCTGCTTCGGCGGAATTTGCCACGCAGCAGCTGCCCAAGATCCTGCAGGGCCTGAGGGAGAAGTTTCCCAACTCCGAACTCGCAGTAAGTGCCGGCACGAGCCAGACGCTCGTCGACAAGATAATGCACGGCGAGATCGACATAGCTTTCGTTTCGCTGCCGGTCGATAATTCGTCGATCACGACCGACCTGCTATTTAGCGACGAGATCGTAGCGATCGCTCATCCGAAACATCCGCGTGCGAACGAAAAATACATTAGTGCGGCGGGCCTCGCTGGAGAAAACCTGATCCTCGGCGAACGCGGCGGCAATACGCGCCGCATGATCGACGATTTCTTCAACGCCGCAAACGTCCGCCCGCACGTCATCATGGAACTCTCACGCCAGGAAGCCATCAACCAAATGGTCGAAAACAACCTCGGCGTCGGCACCGCCGGAGCCAAAACCATCGCCGACGAGATCCGCGAAGGCCGCCTGATCTCATGGATGATCGAAGGCGCCGAGATCAACTGGGAACTTGGATTAGCCCGTCTGCGCGGTGGCTATTTCTCACCGATTGCGAAAGAGTTTGTGCGGTTGTGCAAGGAGAGTTTTGTCGAAAGAGAAAAGAAGTTAAAAGCTGGAAAGTAGCTCCAAGTGTTCTCCTTTGCGACTTATTTGCGATCTTTGCGGCCTTGGCGTTAAAAATATTTGTTTAACGCAAAGACCGCAAAAGACGCCAAGAAAACGTGAAGAACGAAGAAGAATTAAGATGTTTGCGTTAAGTTCAAAATTAAGATTTATTTGGATATCCCTCTGTCTCTGCGTCTTCGCGGTTCAACTCGCTTTTTCGCAGGGCTTACCCGTCGCCAAGCCCGAGTTGGTCGGAATGAATGGAACGAAGCTCGCTCAGATCGACGCTCTGGTCGAGGCTGACATCGCGGCAAAGAAGTTGCCCGGTGCGGTCGTTCTCGTCGGCCACAAAGGGAAGATCGTTTTCCGCAAGGCATACGGCAACCGCTCACTCGTGCCGACGGTCGAGAAGATGACGGTCGATACGATCTTTGACGTGGCATCGCTCACCAAGCCGGTCGCGACCGCGACGTCGATCATGATCCTTGTCGAGCAGGGCAAACTGCGGCTTAACGACACCGTCGGGATGTACATCCCCGACATCGACGACCCGCAAGCCAAACGCGTCACCATCCAGCAGCTACTCACCCACACCTCCGGCTACCGCCCCGATTTCGACCTCGGCGAAAAATGGACCGGCCGCGAAGGCATGCTCGCCGCTCTAAAAAAAGAAAAGCTTAGGGCCGCTCCGGGGACGAGATTTGTTTATTCGGATATTGGGTTTATTGTGCTGGGCGAGATTGTTCGGCGGATTGCTCTAGTCGAGCAATTTTCGTATTTTGCCAAAGCCAATATTTTCGTTCCAACCGCAACGAGTGAGACTACGTTTTTTCAGCAGTTCCTATTGACGTCCGACGGCAGTTATCGGCCAGACAGCGAAAGTATTATTGATCCTACGCCCTTTCAGAAGTACAGGGGACGAGTCGCTCCGACCGAAAACATTAAAGGACAAAATAGCTATTTGGGAGGGACTTTCGCAGGGGATCAATTGTTGGGTGACAGAATGCTACGAGGTCAAGTCCATGACCCGACCGCCTTTCGAATGAACGGCGTCGCAGGACACGCCGGTCTGTTCTCCAACGCTGACGACCTCGCTCGCTACTGCCAGATGCTTTTGAACGGCGGGACGATGGATGGGAAGCGGGTGATGTCGGCTCAGACTATTTCGCGGATGACGGCGCCGATCGTTGTTTCCGAGTCGGGCGATGCTCGGGGGCTTGGGTGGGACATTAATACTTCGTTCTCGGGGAATCGCGGCGAGCTGTTTCCGCTTGGGTCGTTTGGGCATACGGGTTTTACGGGGACGAGCGTTTGGATCGATAGGGTTTCGGGAACCTTTGTCGTCTTCCTCTCGAACCGAGTTCACCCCGACGGCAAAGGCGATGTCGGGCCGCTGCGATCCAAGGTGGCTACGATTGTGGCGTCAGCCGTCGAAGATACGCCGATCGAGGTTTATCGACTGGCGGAGAGTACTTATAATTCCGCGATTGCTTCGCAAATTCCAAAGTTTAAAGCTCAAGTGGAGGCCGCAGGCCCGTTTAGCCGACTCGAGTTTGGCGGTCTCCAACCGGCTCCGCCAGTTCGTCTTAATCCCGTCCTGAACGGCATCGACATCCTCGAACGCGACAAATTCAAACAGCTCGAAGGCCTCAAACTTGGCCTCGTAACAAATCACACCGGCCGCAATCTCGCAGGAAAGCAGACGATCGACATTCTCAAAGAAGCTCCGAACGTAAAGCTGACCGCGATGTTCGCCCCCGAACACGGCATCCGCGGCGAGCTTGATACCGAAAAGATCGACGATAGCAAGGACGAAAAGACAGGCCTGCCGATCTTCTCGCTCTACAAAGACGGAATGCGGCGGCCAAAGCCCGAGCAAACGGCGACGATCGACGCGTTTGTTTATGACATCCAGGACATCGGAGCGAGATTTTACACATACACAGCAACGCTTAAGAACGTGATGGAAGAGGCCGCTAAGGCAGGGAAGCCGGTCTTCGTCCTCGACCGTCCAAACCCGATCAACGGCACAATGGTCGAGGGCTCGCTTGCCGATGAAGACAAACTCTCGTTCATCGCCGCCCACACAACACCCGTCCGCTACGGCCTAACGATCGGCGAACTTGGGCAGATGATGAACACCGAACGAAAGATCGGTGCTGACTTGAGAGTCATCAAAATGGAAGGCTGGTCGCGTTCAATGTGGTTCGACGAAACGGGCCAGACCTGGGTAAACCCGAGCCCTAATATGCGTTCGCTCACCCAGGCAACGCTGTATCCCGGCATCGGCCTGCTCGAAACCACGAACCTCAGCGTCGGCCGCGGCACCGACACGCCTTTCGAAGTGATCGGAGCACCATGGCTCGACGGACAGAAGCTTGCAGCATACCTCAATGGCCGTTCGATCAGAGGTGTTCGCTTCGTCCCGATCAGATTCAAGCCCAACGCCTCAGTATTCAAGGACGAGCAGCTGGGCGGCGTCAACGTCATCATCACCGACCGAAACTCGCTCAATTCGACCCAAATGGGCTTCGAGATCGCGGCCGCTCTGCGCAAACTTTATCCCACCGACTGGCAGGCTGACCGCTACGGCAGATTGCTCGTAAATGCTGAGATCCTTGACATGGTCAAACGCGGCGAAACGCCTGAGAACATCGAAAAAGCGGTTAACTCAAAAGCGCCGGATTTCACCCGTCGTCGGGCATCATATTTGCTTTATAAATGAGTGGTTTAGGGTAAGTAGAACCCAAGAATTTCAGATTTTCGTAACAACTTATTTAGTATCAAGGGTTTCACGTAATTCTTGAGAATTCCCAGATCTGTACCGATAACGAAAATTTGAATAAAACTCCATAAACGTAAATTATTTTTATGGATTGCAATTTGTAGAATTCAAGGAATAAGAGGAAAAAAGAGAATATGCGTACAAGAGCTTTGATCTCAGGCCTGCTAGCGATGGTGGCCATAACGTGTCTCAGCACAATAATTATCGCGCAGGAAATCACCGGTAACCTAGCCGGTAGTGTCAGGGATGCTAATGGTGCAGCCGTCGCAGGAGCGACGGTTACCGTAACCGATTCTGCGAAGAATGTCGTTGTTCGAACTGTAACTTCAAATGAGCAAGGTGACTTTTCGGTACCGAACCTTTCCCCAAGCGCTTACAGCATCTCGGTCGAAGCCGCTAACTTTAAAAGGAGTGTACAGACAAATGTCAAGATCGATGTAGGGCAACGACGCTCGGTCGATTTCGTGCTTCAGGCCGGAACTATTTCGGAGGTTGTTACGGTTGAGGCTGATGCGGTTGCCGTCGAATTGACGTCCGCAACGAGTGGAACAGTTATTTCGGGCGATCAAGTTCGTGAACTTTCTACAAATAACCGTAATTTTGTGCAGCTTGTCACACTTGCCCCGGGAGTTTCGAACGATCTTTCCGATCAGGTCTACGTTGGAACGACCAATCCTGACGGCCAAGCCAATATCGTTTCGATCTCTGTAAATGGTGCGAGATCAAGCCAGAACACTTTCACGGTCGACGGTGCCGACGTTACCGATCGTGGTTCAAATCTGACGATCCAAGCCTACCCGAGCTTTGATTCGATCGGGGAATTTAAGGTCCTTCGCTCCCTGTATCCTGCTGAATCAGGCCGAAGCGGCGGTGGTCAGGTCAACATCGTTACCCGAAGCGGAACGTCGCGTTTTCGCGGCAGTGCCTATGAGTTTGTTCGGAATGAAAAATTCAATGCGAACAGGGTTGAGATCAACAATCTTGTAACGCCTCCTCTTGGCCGTGAAGCCAATGGCAAGGCGAAACGCCCGCCATTCCGATATAATAATTTTGGCTGGACACTCGGTGGCCCGATCTATTTCCTCAATTTTGGTGAAGCCGATCCCGGTGAAGGTTATTTTAGAAGGTACGAGCGTACGTTTTTCTTCTTCTCGCAGGAATGGCGTAAAGATAAAAGATTTCCGACCCTTACCTCGACGGTTCCTAACCAGAATCAGCGCAATGCATTCTTCACGGTTCCGATCTGCTTGCAAGCTACCGGAGCAACTTGTACCTCAATTCTCCCGGCTAACAGCACGTTGCCAAATATCAATCCGGCCGCTGCCCAGTACCTTAGCCTGATCTACAACCAGCTGCCCCTCCCGAATTCGGGAACCAATACGCTTGTGTCACCAGCCGACGGTGTTTCGGATTTTAGACAGGAGCTTCTCAAGATCGATCATTCTTTCAACGATAAGGTGTCGATGTATTATCGATATCAGAGAGACACTATCCCAACGATCGATGCCAATTCGCTTTTCTCGTCGGGTTCTGGCCTCCCAGGTGTTTCAACCACCTCAACCGATTCGCCCGGCCGCACACACACCGCTCAGCTAACCTATGCGAAGTCCTCGAGTTTGATCTTCGAAGGCAGATTTACTTATGGCTACGGAGCTATCCTGAGCAATAACATTGGGTTGTTGGCACTTAATCGCAGCCCAATTAACATTCCTCTTGCCTATCAGGTTACGCGTGATCGTGTTCCCACGATCAGCGGTAACGGATTTAGCGCTCTACAGAGCTTCGGTCCTTATGACAACTTCTCGTACAAGGCAAACGCATCTGGCTCGATGACTTGGATCGTCGGCGACCACAGTATGAAGTTTGGTCTGATCTATTCGAAATACAGGAAGAATGAAAACGCTCTGGCTGGTAATAATGAAGGCATATTTTCAGGCTTTAACACGCCTGGTGGCACCGCCAACGTCATCCCGACTGGCGGTAATGCTACCCAGCAGCTCTGGGCCAACTTCTTGATGGGTACGAATGTAACGTTTACCCAAGCCAGCTTCGATTATACTGCTGACCTGCGTCAGGAAACGGTCGAAGCATTTGCTCAGGACGAGTGGAAAGCTCGTCGCAATCTGACTCTGTACGCAGGCGTACGATATTCATTTTTTGGTTCGCCTTACGATAAGAATGGCCGCTTGACGAATTTTGTCCCGAGCTTGTTTTCAACGGCATCAGCACCCTTAGTGACTGGTGCGGGAAACCGTATCCCGGGATCAGGAAATTATTGCAACGGAATGATCGCCAATGTCGGCTTTGTTCCTGCGTTTCCAAATTGCACGACCACTCCTTCGCCTTATGGAAAGTATGTGGTTGACGCACCGAAGGGCGATTTTGCCCCTAGGATCGGTCTCGCCTGGGACCCTTTTAGCAAGGGCACCTCGGTCATTAGAACTGGCTACGGCATCTACCATGAACAGGTCTTAAATGGTGTTTTCCTTCAGATCATCGGCGTCAACCCTCCGTATCAGCAGACGTGTCAGGTCGTGGGAACGAACTTGAGCAATCCGGTGCCGAACGGTTGTGCGGTGATCGCGTCTAACACGGTCAACAATCTACGTGCGGTACAGCCGGATTGGAAGACGCCTTACATGCAGCATTGGTCGTTTGATTTTCAGCGACAGTTGTCACGAAAGACGCTTGTATCGGCAGGCTATTATGGTTCAAAGGGAACCAACCTCATCGGCGGCTATGAGCTGAATCTTCTCCGTCCGGGTGAGGCACTCACGAAGCAGTGTGCGGTCGGAGCTTCGACTACGCCAACTGCACCTTGTCAATTACCAAATCAGGCATTCTTCAGTGCGGCGGCGGAAGCTGTGCTGGATCAGATTCGGCCTTACAGAGGGTATCGTTCGATCACGATGATCCAGCCTCGTTACAACTCGAATTACCATAGCTTGCAGGTGTCAGGCACTCAGCGTTTCGATGGTGCCTCTCAGATAAATCTTGCTTATACCTGGTCTAAAAATCTAACTGATGCGCAGAACGATCGCTCTACCTCTCCACAGAACATTTACGATCTCGCGTCTGAGAAAGGGCGAGCTGCGTTGGATCGCCGTCATATCCTAACAATAAACTATGTTTATGAACTTCCGTTCTTCAAGAAGCAGGAAGGTTTTGTGGGCAAGATACTTGGTGGATGGCAGGCCTCAGGAATAGCGACGTATCAGACCGGGTTACCCTTTACACCTACGGTTTCGGCCTTTGACCCGGCGGGACTCGGTTTGATCCCACCACCGCTTACCGTCGCCCGTCCGAATGTCACTTGTGATCCTAATGTAGGTGGTGCTCAGACAGTGCAGCAATGGTTTAATACTTCGTGCTTCCAGATAACCCCGATCAATAACAATAGCCCGATCGCGAATGTTGTTGGAAATGGAGCTCGAGGAATTGTCAACGGACCACCTACAAAGCGTGTAGACTTGACCATGTCCAAGAACTTCAGATTTGGAGAGAATTTTAGACTCCAGATTCGCGGTGAGGCATTCAACGTGTTCAATATTACGAACCCTCGCGGCCTTAGTACCTTGGTTTGGAGTCAAACGACCCAGCCGGTTGCTCAGGGCGGTAATGGTTCGTCAACTTTCGGACAGGTTGTAAGCTGGCGTGATCCTAGGGTTATCCAGCTTGCGGCGAAACTTTACTTTTAGTCAGTGGTATAAAAAACGGACTAGCCCGCGTCGATATCTCGACGCGGGCTTTTTTCATTGGTAGATTTAGAGGTATGGATGTGCAGGCTTTCGTTGGGCAAATTCAGACGAGCCGCGGTGACCTGGCGGCGGCGGCGATCGAGATAGGCGGTGACCTGATATCAAGGGTTGAGTTCATCGACGATCGGGACGACCATTTGATGATCGTGCCCGGATTCATTGACGTGCATAATCACGGGGCGGTTGGCATCGATGTGAATGAGGCGGATGTTGATGGGCTTATGAAGATCGCGGGGTTTTTGGCGGGTCGGGGGGTGACGGCCTGGATGCCGACGCTTGTGCCGGATTCGGATGAGAATTATGAGCGTGTGATCGCCGCGATCGATGAATTGATGATCGTGCAGGAAGGAAAGCCGGTCGCGCAGGCGGTCGGGGTTCATTACGAGGGCGTCTTTGCCAACGAAAAGATGTGCGGAGCGCTAAGGCCGGAGTATTTTAAGAGTGGGCGATCGGCGGTTGGCGGTGGGCGGCGTGAGATGCAAAAGCCCGCGCGTGAGCAAGGGCTATACGCGGACGCGGCGGAGAGAACCACCCCGTCCGCCCAAAGCGGCGGCCACCCCTCCTTCGTAAGGAGGGGAGTTGCGGGATTGCCGATGTTGAAATGCGGCGTTCATATGACCACATTGGCTCCGGAGGTCGAGGGTGGGATCGAGATCATTGAGGCCCTGGTTGCGGATGGTTGGGTTGTTTCGATCGGGCACACGCGGGCCGATCTTGGGACTTTGGATCGGGCTTATGCTGCCGGTGCACGTCATATGACGCACTTCTTTAACGCGATGACCGGTGTGCATCATCGCGATGTCGGCGTTGCGGGCTGGGGGCTTGCGAATGACGGCGTAACGTTCGACATTATAGCCGACGGTATCCACGTTCATCCCGAAATGCTCGGCGTTGCTTGCCGTGCGAAATCCACCGACAAGGTTTCGCTCATTAGCGATTCCGTCGCTCCGACGGGCCTCGGCGACGGGAAATTTCGGCTCTGGGGCGAGACGATCACGGTCGAGAACGGCCGCACTCGCAACGAACGCGGCAGCATCGCGGGCTCGGTCATCGCAATGGACGACGCGGTGCGGATGATGCTTTCAATCGGATTCTCCAGGAACGATGTCTTCAAAATGGCATCGACAAATCCTGCGATCCTGCTTGGGCTGGACGACGAGCGAGGTTCCCTCGATGCCGGAAAACGAGCCGACTTCGTAGCTCTCGACGCCGAAGGCAAAATAGCGTTTACGGTTATCGGCGGCGAAAGAGTCCCACAATAAGTACGCACTTTGATCCGTTTTGTGCATTTTGCCGCAAAGCTGGCGTTTCTGCATTTAAAAATTCTGAGCAGTCAGGTACGGTGGCTTTGGGCTCACCAGGATGAGGCCACAGAGGAGGGAATGTGTGCGCGCTGAGGTAGTGGGAAATGGGACAAGCTCAAATCATACAATCAGAGCCCCCAAGATATTGTTATTGCGATGCAGGTCGAGCAGATGCGCGCGCTGAGGTAGTGGGAAATGGGACAGATCTTTGAAATTTAGGCGGCTAACGCTTTGGCAGACTCGCAGAATTTAATTGTGTCCTAAATCTGTGGTGCTTTACCCAATTTTTTCTTTGCGTCCTTTGCGGCTTTGCGTGCGATCCAGTGTTTTCCTCACGCAAAGACGCCAAGTTCGCAAAGAAGACGCAAAAGAAGGGCTGCCACAGCTCGAGAACACTGCCGTGATTCTTAACTGCTCGTTATTTGGTCAAAAACATCTCTAATGGCGAGCCGCTGGAGCGTTAGCTGTTCAAGAAGATCCGATCCGGAATCAAGCAGCATTCGCTCGGCAATGTTTGCGAGGGCTGTGTGATTGGCGAGTGGAACGCGGGTCGTGCGACCGACGGTCAGACGGAGATTATGATCAAGAGCCGAAAGGAAATCGTAGCCGCTGATGATGGTCGAATAAGCCTCGTCGCTGAGCGAGCCGTGTTCGTGCAGTCGCTGCAGCATAAACGACGTCGACCGGTCATCGTCCTCATCAGGAACGTTGTCGCGAAGCTGCAGATAACGCATCGCAAAATAAATATCCAGCATGCCGCCGGAACCGTACTTGATATCTACATCCGAGTCACGCTTAAGTCGCGACCGTTCATGCTGCAGTGCATGTCGAACGCTGCGGATCTCCAACTTCATGTCGGCATCATCGAAGGTTAGAGCCCGTTCGTGTATCAATCGGCGTGTCTCATGCTCGACGGTAAACCCGAGACTCTCGTCGCCACCGACCGCCCGCAGTTTTACAAAGGCGAGTAGTTCCCAGATCGCGGCTGTCTCGCTCATGTAAGCGAGAAATGCGTCGATGGGCATCGCACTCATCCCTTTCGTGCCAAACGGCCGCAAACGAAGGTCGACGCGGTAGAGATTTCCGTCGCGGGTCATCGAGGAAAGGGCGGTCGAAAACAGCTCGACTGCCTTGCTGTAGAATTCGGCAGCTGTCAGGTCTCCGGGCAAAAATCGCGAACTCTCGCGCGCAGGGCGGTCAACGGTCGGGTCGAAATAAACGACGACCAGATCGAGATCGGAGTCATAGTCAACGCCGCGACCGCCGAGTTTTCCAAGGGCCAGTATCGCGAGATCGAGGTGAAGTTCATGCGTACGGTAACGGTGCGAAAGTTCGGAACGAACTGCCTTTAGGGCGGCGGCCACGCTTGCCTCAGCCAGCAAAGTCTGGAGCCGCTTTGCCTCGCGGATGGTGATCTTTTGAAATAGATCGCGGACGACGATCTCGAGCAGGAAGCGAGCCCAGGTTCGCCGCATGGCTGAAAGCTTACCGCCGAAATCACGTTCGCCTTCAACCGCATCCATCATTTCGGCTTCGTAGTCGGGTTCGATGAGATCGTCATCAGGGTCGGGAAGCATCGCCGCCAGATCTGGGTTCGCAGCGAGCATCGCTGAAAAATGGGGCGAAACACGGGTCAGTTCGTCAAGAACATTTGTAGCGAGACCAACCTCGTCGAGCCGCACGTTCGATTTCTCTATCGAGGCCATGACGTGCGACATCGTTCGCTCCTGAATGTCAGGCACCTCGGTCATGTCGATATCTGCGGCCGTGTCGTCGTCGATCTCGCCGAAAACACGTTTGAAAACACGGCTAACATTATCTGTATGGTGCTGCAGGCTCGATTCGAAATCACCTCCATAGGTAAACATTACCCGGCGAGCAAGAACCGCTCGTTTTTCAGGATCGTCAGGAACGGTATGCGTCTGGACACCATTCTTCATTTGCAGCACGTGCTCAGTTCGGCGAAGAAATGCGTATGCTGCCGAAAGCTCGGTCAGTTCCGTGTCGCTCAGGTGTTTTCGGTCGGCGAGGCGTGTAAGGCTTATGAGCGTATGCGAACTTCTGAGCCATTTGTCTCGTCCTCCGTAGGCGAGCTGCAAAGCCTGTGCGAGAAACTCGATCTCGCGTATTCCGCCGCGGCCGAGTTTTACATCGTAACCACGTTTGAGAATGTTTTCGAGGTCGATCCGCTCTTTCGAACGCCTTACATTAGCGAGTGCCGACGAAACCGTCTCGCTCCTAGAGAAGACAAGGTCCTCAACCTCAGAAAAGAACTGCTTGAACAGGTCAACATCGCCGGCACAGGCTCGCGACCGAATCAAGACCTGCCGCTCCCACGCACGGGCTTCTGTCCGGCAGTATTTCGCAACGTCGCCAAGCGATTGCGTTATCGCACCCATCGTCCCATGAGGGCGGAGCCGAAGATCGACGCGATACGCCGCACCTTCACCAGTCTGGTGGCCGACAAGTTTTACTATGTATTCCGAGAGTTTTACGAAATATTCTCGATTCGTAACCGACCCGCGGCTGCCGATACCCGATGTATTTCCTTCACCCGAGTACATGAAAAGGAGGTCGATGTCAGATGAGTAATTAAGTTCCTTCGAGCCCAATTTACCGAGAGCAATTATGCAGAACTTTGCGTTCACGGCACGGCCTTTTTCATCCGCTTCCTGCGGCAGTCCATAACGATTATCCATCTCACGACGAGCTTCTTTTAGAGCGGCTTCAAGTATGGCGTCGGCAAGGTTCGAGATTTCCTCCGTTATTTCCGCGATCGTCGAAAGGCCGCGAATGTCGCGAAGATAGATGCGGATCAACTCACGACGGCGGAAACGTGAATAGAGAACCTGGGGTTCGATTTGAGAATTCGTCAGCGAGAAGCGGGCTAGCGATTCGACCAATTCGTCTTTGCTGCGGACCTGAGATTCGACTCGCTTTCGGTTAAGCCACCAAAAATATTCAGGGTTCTGGAGGAGCGTCGTGGCAAGCAATGGGCTGAAGGAAACGACAGTGAGAACGTCAGATAAAAGCCCTTCGCTCTTTAACAGCTTAGCGTGAGCCGCTGGATTCTCCTGCTCGAGCTGGCTAAGAAAACGGCGTGCGGCATCGGGGTCGGGAAGGTCGCGGATCAATTGTTCGATTCTGGGCATAGAGGGCAACTTTCAGCCGCCTCTCATGGCAGCCATCATCGCTTAAATCGTTTCGGGTCGATCTTGTACTTCTTTATTTTATAGCCCAGAATGCGTTCGGTCGAATCGAGCATGATCGCAGCTTTAGCGATATTTCCCCGGGTCGACTTTAACGTGTCTTGAATAAGGTCGCCTTCGAAGGCCTCGACTGCCGACGTGAGTGTTATCCGCGTTTCCGTCCCGCTGACCTCGGCGGTTTGCAAGGTTGGCGGCAGATGATGGCCGTGGATCACATTCGAGTCGCAGACGATCACTGAACGTTCGATCGCGTTCTCGAGTTCGCGAACATTTCCGGGGAAGTGATAGGCGGTCAGCATGTCGATCGCCGGTGTTGAAATACGACGAACCGCCTTTTTGTGTTCTCGCTCGTATTTTTCGAGGAAGTGCTCAGCAAGCAGTAAAATATCAGATTTTCGCTCACGAAGAGGAGGAAGAAAAATGGTGAATACATTGATGCGATAGAAAAGATCTTCGCGGAAACTGCCGTCAGCTATGCCGTCTTCCAGGTTCTTGTTTGTTGCGGTAATGAGGCGGACGTTGACGCTGATAGTTTCGGTGCCGCCAAGTCGCACAAACTCACGCTCCTGGATGACGCGGAGGAGCTTTACCTGAGTTTGGAGCGGCAAGTCTCCTATCTCATCGAGGAACAAGGTTCCGCCATCAGCGAGTTCGAACCGGCCTTTTTTTCTCTTCGAAGCTCCCGTGAACGCGCCCGGCTCATAACCGAAAAGCTCGCTTTCGATCAAGGCTTCGGGAAGAGCGGCACAGTTGACCTTAACGAACGGTCGCTTCGAGCGCAGGCTGTTGTAGTGAATTGCGTGAGCGATCAGCTCTTTTCCGGTACCGCTCTCGCCTCGTAGCAATACCGTCGCGTTTGAACGGGCCACTTGAGCAACCTGGTCATAAACCTGCCGCATAGGGCTTGAATTCCCGATCAGATGGCTGAAGTCATATTTCTCGCGGAGTTCCTGCTTAAGATAGGAATTCTCCTCGATGAGTTTCTGCCCCTCCTCGCTAACGACCCGCTCGGCCTTGATTGACTGAGCAAAAAGCGTCGCGATCGCACGCAGAAGCTTGATAACAGAATCCTCTGCAACGGGGGCTCCGGGAGCAAAACCGACAGCCACCAATCCGACTGACTCTCCTCGCAGCGAGATCGGCACGGCCGCTAACATTCTGCTCCCTGAACCAAAAGCAAGGAAGTTGAGCACAGGGTCCTCGGCCAAGTCGTCGATCACGAATGGTGAGGCCATTTCGAGCATCCGCCACAGGCTTGCTTTCATTATTCGCTCTTCGAGCCGCCTGAAGTCCGCCGCTCCGAGCCCGCGTGACGATACGATCTCGGCAATGTCCCCGTCCCGACGTCGCAGGGCAGTGAAACCGATTTGAGCGGTTAGAGCACGCGAAACGTGTTCTAGAACGATATCTGAGCCTGAACGAATCCCATCGGAATCGGCCAGGGTCGATGCGGCTTTTGAAACGAAATCCAGATGATCTATTCGCATTCTTACAAAAACGTAGTTCAACTACTATTATGGCGTGTGACTGTTAGCCATTGTAGGGCCAAGTCTTTCAAAAACGCTAGTAAACCGCTTTACTTGGCACGAAAATGTCGTTTGAATGGTAAAAAAGCACAAATATGTCGAAAAAATAAACGCGTAAACTAGGTCACCCAAACCGCCGTCGTGATAAATACAATCATTGCAATGATTACGTCGTCGCGGATGGGACGGCACGCGGGTTGCCGTATATTGGTTACTCAATATCGAAATGTATGCTCAGAAACACCAGATCTATTTTTCCAAGGCCTATCCTTACGGCGATCGCTATATCGATGGTGCCCTTGTTTACCCAAGCAGCATTGGCAGACGAACTTTCCGAGAAAATAGAGAGACTCGAATCGGCAGCTGCGGCTGCGCAGAGCTCGGCTGATAATGCGTGGGTTTTGCTGTGCAGTGCGTTGGTTCTGCTAATGACGATTCCCGGGCTCGCTCTATTCTATGGAGGACTCGTCAGACAGAAAAACGTCCTTTCGACGATGTTAAAAAGCCTGATCTCTGTCGGCATCGTTACTCTTATCTGGGCCTTTTTCGGTTACAGCCTCGTATTTTCCGAGGGCAATGCGTTTATCGGAGGACTGGACTTCGCGTTTTTACGCGGTGTCGGAGCCGAACCAAATGTGGATTATGCCCCAACTATACCGCAGCAAACGTTCATGATCTTTCAGTTGATGTTTGCGATAATTACGCCTGCACTCATAACGGGAGCGTTTGCCGAGCGAATACGTTTTCCCGCGAAGATCGCTTTCACATCGCTCTGGACGATCATCGTTTATCTGCCGCTTGCTCATATGGTATGGGGCAAGGGGGGCTTCCTGAACGCAGTTCTAGGCGGCACGATCCCGGCTCTAGATTTCGCGGGAGGAACAGTTGTGCATATCTCATCCGGAGTCTCGGCACTCGTTTGTGCCCTGTATCTGGGCAAACGGCTGGATTATAAAAACGAGCCGACCACGCCGCACAATTCGGTACTGAGCCTGATCGGCGCCGGTTTGCTTTGGTTCGGTTGGTTCGGATTTAACGCTGGAAGTGCTCTTTCGGCGAGTTCGCTGGCGACGAGCGCCTTTGTAACCACGCATTTCGCTGCGGCAACGGCGATGCTTGCCTGGACGGTGATCGATTGGTTCAAGAGCGGCAAACCGACGGCGATAGGTGCGATCTCGGGCGCTGTTGCTGGCCTCGTCGCGATCACTCCGGCGGCTGGATTCGTGACGCCGATGTCCGCCCTGTTTATCGGCCTCGCATCGGGGGCGGCCTGTTATTTCATGGTCGCGAAGGTTAAACATATATTCGGCTATGACGACACGCTCGATGCTTTCGGGATCCATGGTGTTGGCGGCACTGTCGGAGCGGTACTGACCGGCGTTCTGGCGACGAGTTCGATCAATCCGATATTCAAAGACGCGGCAGGCGGAGCGTTACCGGTAGGCGGCATCGATGGCAATTGGATGCAGGTCTTGAATCAACTCGCCGGTGTCGGGATCGGCATTGTCTTGGCGACCGTTGGTACTTTGGTGGTGTTGAAGATCGTGGATCTACTCATCGGACTTCGTGTAACGGAGATCGATGAGATCAGCGGGCTCGATGCTTCACAGCACGGAGAGACGGCCTATTCCTTCGAACTCGATTCGAATCCACCGGACTTGGTCAATGGTTTTGAGGGTGAAGAGGTGACGATCGATAAAGCAATGGTGGCGACACCAGGTTAAATTAGAACCCGAAGTTCCTAACTCCGTGGCGCCCGTCGGCAAACGGGCGTTTTTTTTCGGTTATGCCAGCGGGGTTTGAGACGTTAGAATTTTAACGTGGTCGAATCTGTTCACATAGTTGTAAGCAAAGCTCATTTTAAGTGGCGACTGGAGGATTTCCTTCTCAACCATTTTTCAAGCTTGAGCAAGATGTATCTTCGCGACCTCGTCAAACAGGCCTCGTGCGAGGTCAACGGGCGTCACGAAAACATCGGTTACCGTCTAAAGCCAAATGATTTTATTGAGATACGGGTCGACCACACACGGGGCACCGCTATGCGGGCAGAAAATATTCCGCTTGATGTCGTGTTCGAAGATGATGACCTGATCGTAGTCAACAAACCGGCGGGTATGCTGGTCCATCCTTCCCACCGCGAAAACACCGGTACGCTGCTAAACGCTCTCGTCTTTTGGCTGAATAGGGAGTTTTCAACGCAAAGACACGAAGATGCACAGACGCAAAGCGGGGTTGAAAACGGAGGATCCTCAGTTGTGAGGCCGGGCCTTGTCCATCGGCTCGACAAGCAAACATCCGGACTGGTAGTCGTCGCAAAGAACCCTCGTGCTCACCGCATTTTGTGCAATCACTGGATGAAAAAGCGGGTCGAAAAGCGATACCTGGCTCTCGTCGAGGGTATCGTCGACCGCGATAAAGGCACTATTGAAGCCCCGATCGGCCGTTTTGCGGAGCTAAAGTCCTGGAGCGTCAAGGAGGACGGAAAACACTCGGAATCACGTTTCTGGGTGCGTGAGCGATTCTCCGACACAACTCTCCTTGAACTCGAACCGGTAACTGGACGAACGAATCAACTGCGTATTCACTGTGAACTGATCGGTCACCCGATAGTCGGCGATGAAATGCGAGGCGGTAGGGAATTCGAGCGGCTTTGCTTGCACGCTCATGCCATCAGTTTTCCGCATCCTTCGACGGGTTTGCAGATCTCGCTCACGTCCGCAATGGATGGATGGGACAGAAGATAGCGATGGTTCTAGCGCACAAAGATCAGTTTCCAGACGATCTCCAGAGCGGAAGCCGCTTCTTGTAGGTTAGCTGTCGCCAGATCCATTCAACGGGTCCATACGCGAAAAACTTTAGCCAAAGAGAACTGGTTATGATCTGGGATAAGAAAATGACCAGGGCGATCAGAGTTACTTCGGATGGCATCAGTTTTCCGAAATAGCCGAATCCGTAACCGTAAAAAATGGTTACGCAGATCGCGGTTTGAAGCAGGTAGTTGGTCAGTGCCATTCGTCCAACCGGTGCGAGTGCTGACAGGACGAAGCGACCAGCTCCATTTTGCCATACAGTAGCAACCAAAGCCGCGATGCCAAGAGCTAGGCTCGGCACGCCGACGACGTATAAGATCACTCCTGCTATGCCCGGGAGAGAAGGCGGCATCATGGCCTCTTTCCCGGCTACGTAGGCGAACGCAAGGTTTATCACGAGGCCAAACGGCAGGGCGAACACGAGCATTTTGCGAATCAGGATGCGATCTTCAAACGCCTTTCGCCGATATGCTAAAACCCCGATGAGAAACATTGCTAGTATCTTGGGCAGCCGCATGTCGAAGATAAGTCCGGCGTAGCGGCCGACGATGTAGTCGAGGTTGAAGCCGGTAATGATCTGCAAATATGAGCTGTTACGAACTTGCTCGACCCCATTTTGGAAGAACTCAGCCTGACCTGCATCTATTTGCTGCTGAACATCGGGCGGTGCAAAAGAGATAAACAGGATATAGAGGGCTGAGTACCAGACTATCGGAATGGCCATTAACGCGACGATCCATTTGATAAGAGACCGATCGCTTTTTTTCCGGAACAAGAGCAGCACAAAACCAAGTACGGCGTAGATGCTGACGATGTCGCCGGCCCAGAGAAGGTATGCGTGAAGCACTCCGATAACGAGAAGCCAGAAAAGACGGCGTTTGAAAATCGCTGCCTTTGTATCTCCGCGTTCTTCGGCACGGGCGATCTGCATCGCGAACCCGAAGCCGAAAAGGAATGAGAATATCGAGTAGAATTTGCCTTCGATCAGCCAGTGAACGGCGAAGTTCACTGCCCGGTCAATGGAAGCTGCGTCGGCCGAAATAGATTCCCAGCCCATTCGATAGCCCGAAAACCACTGCATATTTCCGATCAATATGCCGCCTATAGCAAGGCCGCGAAGGATGTCGAGGACCTCGATACGATCCGAGAGCGGCAGTGGATGTATGTTTGTGGTCATGACTAGCTAATGCAGCATAAAATACCTTGAATTTATATAGGTGTTCATTGGTTACGCCCGTGGAAGGTGCTGAGTTCCATAATTTGGGAGACTGCAGGAAATTACGGAACTGCTTAGTTCAATTTCTGGTTTTCCCGGGACCGAACAATGCCCTTCCTGACATCTTGCCGGTCATCTGTTCGCTTTCAAAGACAACCTGACCGTTGACGATCACGCTCGAAAATCCAACCGCGTATTGATGCGGCTGGACGAATGTTGCCTTGTCGCCAACCGTATTCTCATCGAATATGACGATGTCAGCGGCCATTCCCTCGCGAAGCAGGCCACGGTCTGTGAAACCAAAGGTTTGAGCCGGTAGCGATGTCATTTTTCTGATCGCATCTTCGAGAGTGATGATCTTTAGCTCTCGAACATATCGGCCAAGGACACGGGCATTGTTGCCGTATCCTCTCGGGTGCGGAACGCCCGAACCAAAGGCGCGTACGCCGCTGTCTGAGGCGATCATCGTGAACGGCTGCCGCATGATCGCCTGAACATCTGTCTCGTTCATCGCCTGATAGACCATCTGAGCCCCGCCTTTTTCATACATCTCAATAAATTGCTCGATCTGCGAGTCTAGATGGTCCTTTCCCTTGGCGAGCTTCGTGATCTCTTTGATGTTCTTGCCGTTGTATTCGGGGTTGGTTCGATAGCTGGCGACGAACGCGTAGCTTAGGTCTTTGAACTTTTTCTTCTTCAGGTCTTCTTTTACATCGGCGGCTATTTTTTTTCGAGTCGCAGGGTCGGCCATGCGTTTTTTGCCTTCTTCCCGTCCTCCCGCGATCGCCCAGCTCGGCAGTCTAGAATCAAGCGACGTAGAAGACGCCGGGTATGCGTACTGATCGACCGTCACGGAAACACCGCGTTTACGAGCCGCCTCGACGAGGCCGATCGTCCTCGCGGTCTGGCCCCAAAGGGCCCCGCTCGCGATCTTAAAATGCGATATCTCGACGGGCATATTTGCCTGTTCTCCAATGTTTATAGCTTCCGAAATAGCTTTCTCAACTTCGTTCGCCTCGTCGCGAATGTGGCTGGCGTAGATCCCGCCATATTTTGACGATGACTTGGCCAGTTCGACAACTTCCTCGGTTTTAGAGAAGGTGCCAGGCAGATAGATCAGGCCGGTGGCAAATCCTACAGCACCGTCCTTCATTGCTTTCTCAACCAGCTCATTCATCTGCTGCTGCTCAGCGGGCGTTGGGGTACGATTTTCGAGGCCAAGCACTTTTGTCCGAACGGTATTGTGGCCGATTAGCGATGATATGTTGACCGCGAGCGGCGTCCTATTGATGGTCCCGAGAAACTCGCCGATATCAAGAGCCGAACCACCGCAGTTGCCGGTAACGAGCGTGGTTACACCCATTCGGATGAAATTCTCAGCCTTTGGATTGCTATAAATATCTTCAGTATGTGCGTGAACGTCGATGAAGCCGGGGGCAACGATCTGATTTTTTGCGTCGATGACCTTCTTACCGGCAGAAGGCTCAAAACGTCCAATTTCCACGATCTTTCCGTCTTTAATAGCAATTGAGCCCCGAAACCAGGGGTTACCGGAACCGTCCACGATACGGCCATTTATTATAACCAGGTCAAATCTCGCGTCCGTCTGAGCTGTAGCCATAGGGACGCACGATAGAAGAAGGGAAACCAGCAGAAGAAGTGTCGTTTTTCGCATAACAAGAAAATGCCGTCAATTGCTGACAAAGTCAACATCGACGGCATTTCTGAAGGCAATAAGCAGGCGTTATGCCGCTTGCGGTGTTGCTGGGGGCGGTTCGTCGCCCGCATTATATGGATCCTTCAACTCGATTGGGGCATCAGACTTCTTACGCAGCTTCATATTGAGCAGTTCGACCAAGATCGAGAAGGCCATTGCGAAATAAATGTAACCCTTCGGTATTTTCTGATGGAAGCCTTCGGCGACTAGCATCACGCCTATCAAGATCAGGAAAGACAGGGCGAGCATCTTGACGGTCGGGTGTCGATGGACGAACTCGCCGATCGGGCCGGCAAACGCCATCATCGCACCAATAGATATAAGCACGGCTGCGATCATGATCCAGATACCATTAGGCCCGTACTGATCGCCGATCATCCCGACTGCCGTAATGACTGAATCAAGTGAAAAAACGATGTCTAAAAGCACGATCTGAACGATCACGCCCGAGAAGCTAGCAAAGCCCTTTTTTACTACCGTACCCTCTTCACCTTCAAGTGAGTTGTGGATCTCGTGCGTGGCTTTTGCGATGAGGAAAAGCCCGCCGATCAGCAGAACGAGGTCCTTCCCAGATACCGTCTGGCCCCAAACAGTAAACAATGGAGCAACGAGGCCGATAACCCAGCTCAATGAGAATAGAAGGATCAGTCGCATGAGAAAGGCAAGCCCAAGCCCGAGGTATCGTGCCTTCGCTCTTTGCTCGGCCGGGAGCTTTCCGGCGAGGATCGATATGAAAACTACGTTGTCGATGCCGAGCACAAGCTCAAGTAAGGTGAGGGTGGCAAATGCGATCCAAACATTGGGATCAGTCAAAAATTCCATAGCTGTAAGGTTTTATTCTGTCGATTTACAGGGTTTTTCCGTCGCTAGATCTGCGAGTTTTCTCGCTTCTTCGTTCTGCTTCGCCCCAGGAGGCACCACGTCCGTCACGCACGAACTCGTCCTGCCGATCTTTGAGATCATCAAATAGGACGTACTTGGCTTGACGCCTTCAGGGTCAGCAACATTATAGCGGGCGATCAATGCAACCGGCACTCCGTTTTTAGTACGCCACTCTAGCTTTTCGCCGACCGAAGAAAAACTCGAGTAGTAGTTCCAGAAGTTTAGTTCGAATTTCTTTTTAGAGGGAGCTACGACATCGAGAGTCTGACGAATATCGCCCTCGATGAGTCGTATCTTATAGCCTCCGACGCCCGGACACTCACCGATGTATGAGCCGGTTCCTTCGCTCGACGACTTGATAGTTTTACAGGCTCCAGTCTTGGTACTAGTGTAGATGGACTTGTTCTGAGCGAAAACAGTTCCCGCGAAGAGGGAAAATGCAACTGCGATCAATGGTAAGTATTTCACGTTATCCTTTAAGCCTTATTTCAGCTTCGTATTCATACACTGACGGTTTGTGGCCGTGTCGGAAAGCTCGCGAGCCCTCATATTTTGGTCCTTTTGCGAAGGCGGGACGATGTCAGTTACGCAAATCATATCGTTTGTTATCTTTGCTACCGCAAGATTTGAATCTTGTTTTTCAGAGTTTCCCGGTTCTTTTTGAACGTTCACACGGACGATGATCGCGTACGGCATAGTACCTTGTTCCGTAGCCTTTGTTCGCCACTCGATCTTATCTCCGAGGAAAACGTCCGCCGCTGTCCCGAGCGGCCCGCGAAAGTCAACTTTATGCGACCTGCCAGTCGGGTCGGTGATGACCAAGCCCTGTGTATGATCTGTCGACAAGTTTGTGACCTTAAAGCCGGCTGTGCCAGGACATTCACCCTTGTAGATCACTCCGTCGTCATCGGCGGCTGGCGTTAACTCTTTGCATGACTTTTCGTTTAGATCCGTATACGTACTGTTCGCCGGAACCGAAGTAGGGAGGCCAGGCACAGGCGAGTCGGCTCTTACGGGCGTCGATGCCTTTCGCTCGGCGACTGGCGGAACGGCATTGTTTAGCGGGGCATCTGCTGAGCTTGAGCAACCGATAGTGAGTAACGCCCCAAGCAGGAACATAAAACGTCTCATCTTGACCCTCCGCAGATCAGATCTTGTATACCAATTTGCCGCCCACAAAGGTCGCAGCAACTCCGCCTTGAAACTGCCAACCATCGAATGGCGAATTTCTCGATTTTGACCGCGATTCGGCATTAGTGTAAGTCCAAACTCGGCTCGGGTCAATCACTGTAACATCGGCGATCGAACCGGTGGCGAGGGTTCCTCGTCCTTCGAGCCTGAAGATCTTTGCTGGGTTTGTTGAGCACATCTCAACGAGCCGGGCGAGGCCGATCACGCCTTTGTGAACCAGCTCGTTAAACGCGAGGCCGATAGCCGTCTCAAGGCCTGTGATGCCCATCGGGGCACGGTCGTATTCGAGGGCCTTTTCGTCTGCGTGATGCGGTGCGTGGTCGGTCGCGATGGAGTCGATAGTGCCGTCCTTAATGCCTTCGATAATGGCCTCGAGATGCTCCTGGCTTCGAAGCGGCGGGGCCATTTTGGTGTTCGTGTCGTAACCCTCGACCGCACGGTCCGTCAGCGTAAAATGATGCGGTGTTACCTCACATGTAACGTTGATCCCTTCGTTCTTTGCGTGTCTAACGGCCTCAACAGCCCCTTTGGTTGAAACGTGGGCGATGTGGATATGCGCACCTGTATCCTTCGCAAGGATAATGTCGCGAACGGCGTCAATGTCTTCCGCGAGTGCTGGCATTCCTTTAAGTCCGAGCAGCAGAGAGACACGGCCCTCGTGCATTACGCCGCCGGACGATAGCGACTTGTCCTCGCAGTGATCGATCACCGGCAGGTCGAAGTCTCGTGCGTACTGCATTGCCCGCCGCATCATTCCCGCATTTGGCACCGGCCGGCCGTCGTCCGACACAGCGACTGCTCCGGCTGATTTCATCTCGCCCATTTCGGCGAGTTCAGTTCCGTCGGAAGACTTTGTGATCGCCCCGATCGGGAAAATATTAGCCAAGCCGGCACGTTCCGCCTGCTCGATCATATACCGCGTGATCGCGGCGTTATCGTTGACCGGATTCGTATTCGGCATCGGACAAACGCTCGTCCAACCACCCGCAACCGCCGCAGCACACCCGCTCGCGATCGTTTCCTTATGCTCCTGGCCCGGTTCACGCAGATGCACATGCATGTCGATAAAACCCGGAGCCACAAGCATCCCGCTCGCATCGAAAACCTCGCAGCCCTCGGGAACGCCTTCACCAGGTTTGATCCACGCGGTCACTTTACCGTCCTCTATGAGAACCGACATCCCGGTATTTTCTTGTGCGGCCGGATCGATAAGATGGCCGTTTGCGATCAATAATTTCATGAAATTAACTTTTAACAACCGAGCCGCCAGTTGCTAGATATAAGACCGCCATTCTCACCGCGACACCGTACTTCACCTGATCCAAAATAAGAGAACGCGAACTGTCGGCGACCTCGGAAGCGATCTCGATGCCGCGGTTCATCGGTCCCGGATGGAGGACGATCGCGTCTTTTTTTGCTCTTTCGAGGCGTTCGTTTGTCAGGCCGTAGTGGATCGAGTATTCGCGCAGGGTTGGGAAGTAAGCAGAGTCCTGACGCTCGCGTTGTATGCGAAGGATCATGACTACGTCGGCACCATCTAAGGCGTCTTCGACGTGGTCGCAGACGACTAAGGATTTTGGATTTTGGATTTTGGATTTTGGACTTGTCCCGTCACTCTGGGATTCCACATCGATCAAATGTTGAAAATCCTTTGGAACTAGGGTTCCCGGCCCCGCGACTCTAACTTTGGCTCCCATCTTGGTGAGCAAATGGATATTCGAGCGGGCGACACGGCTGTGGAGAATGTCGCCGACAATGGCGACTTCAAGACCTTCGATCTGCTTTTTGTGCTCGCGGATGGTCATCGCATCGAGCAGAGCCTGGGTCGGATGTTCGTTGGCTCCGTCACCGGCGTTTACGATCGCGGCACGGCTCACTTTCGCGAGCTGATGAGGAACTCCGGCTGATGAATGACGCACCACAATGCAATCCGGGGCCATTGCGTCCAGATTCATAGCCGTATCGATCAGTGTCTCGCCCTTGCTAACGCTTGACGATGCAACGCTGATATTTACGGCGTCGGCGGAAAGGCGTTTCGCGGCGAGTTCGAAGGAAGTTCTTGTTCGGGTGGATGCCTCGAAGAAAAGATTTATGACGGTCTTGCCGCGAAGGGCAGGAACCTTTTTAACCTCGCGATTAGATATCTCGCTGAAGTTTTCAGCCGTGTCTAGAATGCCGACTATCTCCTCCGCCGACAAATTGCGGATTCCGAGTAGATCTCTGCGTCGAAATGGTTTTTCCATCGTCGGACTGCAGGCTGGCAGCCTGCGTTTACACTAAACAAAAAAATCGCAGGCTAGTGGCCTGCGATCCGAAATCTACGGTTTCTCGAAAATTCCAACCGCCTCGACGTCGTCGAATTCCTTTAGCATTACCTTAATTATCTCCGTCTGTTTCGTTGGAACTTTTTTACCAACGAAATCAGCCTGGATCGGCAATTCTCGATGCTCTGTTCCGCGATCAATGAGAACAGCAAGCTGAACCTTTTTGGGGCGTCCGAAATCCATTAGCTGATCCATTGCGGCGCGTATCGTTCGGCCCGTGTACAGTACGTCATCGACGAGGACGACGATCTTGCCGTCGATATCGTGTTCGAGCTCGGTTCTGTTTACGATCGGGTTGGCACCGACGGTCGAAAGGTCGTCGCGGTAGAGCGTAATGTCGAGAATACCGTAAAGCGGTCGATGGCCTTCGATGGCCTCTATCTTATTAACAACCCGCTCGGCCAGCGGAACGCCGCGGCGGCGAATGCCAACAATATAGAGTTCCTCGGCGCCGTGATTCGACTCGACGATCTCGGTCGACAGGCGGCGGAGTGCCCTTTTGATCGCTGTCGAGTCCATGATCCGCGATTTTTCTACAAGATTAAGTTCGTCTGCCATTTGAAGGGAAATCGTAACAAAGGAATACGAAAACCTCAAAGTATGATAAGAATTAGCGAGTTTTGAGTTAGAATCGAGAATGGCGTAGGTGAATGAAATGGCTCTAGCACGATCAGGCACACATCCAGTTTTTTCAGACGCGGACTATTTGAGATTCGAACGTTTTGCGCAGGAAAGGCACGAATTTATCGATGGCAGCGTCCACGCAATGGCGGGCGAAAGCCCGAATCATAGCACTATATGTTTCAATCTCTACGGATCGATCTACGGGCAACTTCGGGGCAAGAAATGTCGGGGCTATTCGCCAAATATGAAGGTCGCGACGAACGAAGCGGGACTGTTTTCGTATCCTGATCTGATAATCGTCTGCGGCCAACCGACCTACCATGACAAGACTTCTGACGTCGTGACAAATCCGACCGTCATCTTCGAAGTGTTGTCTCCATCGACTGAGAGCTACGACCGTGGGGAGAAATTTCTTCGTTACACAAACAATATCGCGAGCCTTGAGGATTATGTCTTGATCTCTCAGAACGGGCCGCATGTCGAGCAGTATTCAAAAGCGTCGGGCTGGAAAAAGGTCGAGGTTGACGGGTTGGATGCTGTACTGAGGCTCGATGTAGTCGAATGCGAGATATTACTCTCAGAACTTTATGACCGGATCGAGTTTCCCTCCTAGATGTCCTTTTACTCATCAATAATCCGGCCTATTCTTTTTCGGGCAGAACCTGAAACAGCGCACGAACTTGGGATCAAAGCCCTCGAACTTGGACTCGCCGCTCCGTTTTATCAAAAGGAGCCCGATTGGCTTGAGCCAACGGAACTTTTCGGACTGAAGTTTTCGAATCCGCTAGGTATGGCAGCCGGATTCGACAAAAACGGCGTCGTCGTAGATCAGTTGGCACAACTCGGTTTTGGTTTTGTCGAGGTTGGGACTGTTACTTTTCGACCGCAGCTGGGGAATCCGAAACCGCGGATGTTTCGTCTGCCGGCAGATCAGGCCCTGATCAATCGCTTGGGTTTCAACAATGAAGGAGCTGAGGTTGTTGCGGAGCGATTGCGTAAGCTAAAGCGAAGATGCGTAGTTGGCGTGAACATTGGCAAGAACAAAGATGTTCCGAACGAAGAAGCGGTTGAGAATTACCTCGCGAGTTTTGATGTGGTCCATCCGATCGCTGATTACCTAGCTGTCAACATCTCGTCCCCCAACACGCCAAACCTACGCAAATTGCAGCAGGCCGATAGTTTGGATGAATTAGTTTCCGCTCTGCAGCGTCGAAATGACCAGCTTGGTCACAAGCCGTTGCTTGTTAAGATCGCTCCTGACCTTATCGACGCAGAGATCGAGTCCTGTGTAGATGTTTGTCGAAGGTATGGAGTCGACGGCATTATCGCCACCAACACGACTATCTCACGGAAAGGTCTTAAAACGAGGGATGTCGAGGCATTAGGCGCGGGAGGATTGAGCGGCAAACCGCTGGCGAGCCGCTCAGATGAGGTCATTTCGAAGATCTACCGGTATTCAGGAGGAACGATCCCGATCGTTGGCGTCGGCGGCATATTCACATCCGAAGATGCTTTTCGAAAGATCGCCGCAGGAGCGTCGCTCGTTCAGGCTTATACAGGCTTCGTCTACGGCGGGCCAAGATTCGCCGACGATGTCCTCACCGGGCTGGCAGCCAAACTGCGGGAGCATGGGTTCAGTTCAGTTCAACAAGCGGTAGGGTCAGCCAGTATATAAAACATGTAACAGTTCTTTTGTTTGACAGGTTGCCGCGAGTCGCTATAATCATACTTTTGCCTTTTGCGACGTAGAGGACGCAAGGGGGCAGACGTTGACAATGATTATCGAACTGGCCAGTGTAGGAGTTTTGCCTAAAGCCTTGAAAGAGAGCTTCACTCCAGACGATGTCGAGCTTGATGGCGAAGGTGAGTTAGTTTCGGTTGCGACACTTGACGCGGATGTGTTCAGCAAAGACGAGAAGGTGTACATCCGGGGCCGGATCGGCACCATTATCCGCCTCGAATGCACACGGTGTCTTGAAAACGTCACAACTCCGGCTGATCTCGATTTCGAAGCAATCTTTGTCGACGCTTCGAAAGAAGACAGCGAGAGCGAGGTCGAGGTCAAAGACGCGGCGCTGGACGAGTCGCTGGTTCTCGACGGCCGGATCGATCTCAGGGAAGTGGTAAGGGAGCAATTGCTTCTCAGCCTGCCCGAACAGGTTTATTGCAGCGATGACTGCAAGGGGCTTTGCCCAAAATGCGGTACGAACCGCAATTTGTTAGATTGTAAGTGCGACGAAGGTGACATAGACCCGCGTTGGGCCGCACTAAAGAATTTGAGGTAGATTATGCCAAATCCTAAACGACGACATTCACATTCCCGAACGCGTACGCGTCGAGCGCACGACTCATTGAACACCCCGCAGTTCTATCTTGACAAAGATACCGGCGAGGCAAAGGTCCCGCACCGTATTGACCTGAAAACGGGTGTTTTCAAGGGCCGTAAGATCATCGACGTAAAAGAAACTGAATAGTTTTCAGAGTTGCGATGTTGCCGAGTTGTTTGAAATTCTGTAACACATAAACTCTGCAACTTTATATGGTCAACGCTGGAATTATCGGGATGGGGCATGCGTTTCCGGAGGGTATTTTAACGAATGCCGATCTGGAGAAACTCGTCGACACTAACGACGAGTGGATAACTACCCGAACCGGTATCAAGCAGCGGCACAAAGCCGCTGAGAACGAGTACACTTCGCAGTTCGGGTCCAGGGCCGCTTTGCAGGCGCTTGAGCGTTCGGGACTCAAGCCTGAAGACATCGATATTATCGTCTGCGCAACAACTACACCTGATCAGATCATGCCTTCGACCGGGGCTCTCATTCAGGCTCAGATCGGCGCGGTGAATGCAGCTGGAATGGACGTCTTCGCGGCCTGTTCGGGCTTTCTTTACGGCATCACGATGGTCGAGTCGATGATCCGTACCGGGCAGATCAAGTATGCCCTCGTGATCGGAGCTGAAGTTCTGACCAAGTACGTCGATTACACAGACCGTGGCACCTGCGTTATATTCGGTGACGGTGCTGGTGCGGCTGTTCTGGGGCCCGTCGCTGAAGGAAAAGGTATTCTCGCCACAAAGATCAGATCCGACGGCCGTTACGAGGAGCAGCTCTATGCTCCAGGCGGCGGAACCAAACTCGGCACGACGCACGAAACCATCGATAATCGCGAGCACTTCTTCAAAATGAAAGGCAATGAGCTTTTCAAGGTTGCTGTCCGCTCGATGGCCGACATATCGGCTGAAATGCTTGAGAAAGCGGGTTATGGCGTTGATGATGTCGATATCGTAATACCTCATCAGGCAAATCAGCGAATTACCGACGCGGTTGCATCGCGATTGGGTGTGCCCGACGAAAAGGTTTACTCGAATATCGCGGAAATGGGTAACACCTCGTCTGCGTCGATCCCCATTGCGATGGATGAGTGTATTCAATCAGGCAGAATCAAAGAAGGATCGCTTGTGCTGCTAACCGCATTCGGTGGCGGTGTTACGTGGGGCGGAACTGTGATCAGGTTTTAGAGGTTAGGGATTTCGGTCCAGATACCCCGCGATTGGGGGCTCTGATAGAGCGGCTATGGGCACTGCATTCATTTTTCCAGGTCAAGGCAGCCAATCTGTCGGAATGGGAAAGGACCTTCATGATAATTTTGCGGCTGCTCGCGATGTTTTCAGGGAAGCCGACGAAGCGTTAGGTTTCCCGTTGTCGGAAATGTGTTTTTCGGGTGAAGAAGCGGACTTGCAACTGACCGCAAATACGCAGCCAGCGATCCTGACGGTTTCAGTCGCAGCGTGTCGAGTGGCATTAGCGGAAGGCTTGCCGAAACCTGCAGCGGTCGCAGGACACAGTTTGGGCGAGTATTCGGCTCTAGTTGCGGCGGGCGTCCTGGATTTTGCTGACGCAGTCCGAACCGTACGCAAACGCGGAACGTATATGCAGGAAGCAGTTCCGGTCGGCGTCGGAGCGATGGCCGCGATCCTTGGGCTCGATGTTGAAACGGTCGAGGCGGGATGTTTGGAGGCTGCACAAGGCGAGATATGCAGTCCGGCGAACATCAATTCGCAGTCGCAGGTGGTAATTGCTGGAAGCTCTGCTGCAATAGACCGTGCCTGCGAGATCTTGAAAGAAAAAGGAGCAAAACGGGCTATTAGACTAAATGTCTCGGCTCCCTTCCATTGTGCGTTAATGAAACCGGCCGCAGAGCGGCTCGCGGAAGATCTCGCAGAAATAAGTTACGGTGATTTTGAGTTCCCCGTTTTTCATAACGTCGATGCGACGAGCAACATTGCATCTGCGGCTGTCGCGGGGAAATTGACCGCTCAAGTATCATCGCCGGTCCGATGGCTTGAGACAATAAACAACATGTCGTCGGGGGGCATCGAAAAGTTTATCGAGATCGGCCCGGGAAAGGTATTGACCGGATTGGTAAGACAGATCAACAGGGAATCGGTTTACGCTAACATTGAAAATACCGAGAGTTTAAGAAATACTTTAGAGACGCTATAAAACAGGAGAATTATATGTCAGAGATACAGGATAAGATCAAACAGATAATCGTTGACGAACTTGGTGTTGACGAAGCGGAAGTTACTGAAAATGCGCGATTCATCGAAGACCTCGGTGCCGATTCGCTCGACCTTGTGGAACTTGTCATGCGTTTCGAAGAGGAATTCGACATCGAGATCCCCGACGAAGATGCTGAAAAGATCCAGGGTGTTCGCGATGCGTACGCTTACGTCGAGCAGCACAAAGCTGCTTAGTTGATCGTTGATGCTTGACCGTTGATCGTCGCTTCGTTGCATCCTGGGTTTTCCATTGATGAACAAGCGACGATCAACTACCTATTTATATGAAACGTCGAGTAGTAGTTACGGGACTCGGATTGGTGACGGCAGTTGGAAACGACGTGCCGAGCACTTGGTCTGCGCTCATGGAAGGCAAGAACGGCGCGGATTATATTAAGAAGTTCGATGCCGAAGGCTATTCTGTGAAGTTTGCGTGTGAGGTCAAAGATTTTGATCCGCTTAACTTCATGGAAAAGAAAGAGGCTCGGCGGATGGGTGCGTTTACGCACTTCGCGATCGCTGCTGCCGACGAAGCCGTTAAGAACAGCGGACTCGTGATCGACGATTCGAACGCGGAAATGGTCGGAACGTATATCAGTTCCGGCATCGGTGATTTCTGGGCAATTGAACGCGAGCACGAAAAGCTTCTGAATCAGGGCCCGGACCGTGTTTCGCCCTTCTTTATTGTTTCGGCCATAGTCAATCTCGCTTCGGGAAACGTTTCTATTCGTCACGGGGCTAAAGGGCCAAATTCCGCGACCGCCACCGCTTGTTCGGCCGGAGCACACGCGATCGGCGATAGTTTTCGCCTGATCGAACGCGGCGATGCCGACGCAATGATCTGCGGCGGCGCGGAAAGTGCGATAACGCCGATGTCTGTGGCCGGCTTCGCTTCTATGCGTGCTCTTTCGACGCGAAACGACGATCCCAAGCGCGCGTCTCGGCCGTTCGATCTCGAAAGGGATGGTTTTGTCATCGGTGAGGGGGCGGGCATTATGATCTTGGAAGAGCTTGAGTTCGCCAAGGCTCGCGGGGCAAATATTCTCGCTGAGATCGTCGGATACGGGATGAGCGGTGACGCTTTTCACGTTACGATGCCCGACGAATCCGGTTCGGGAGCTATCCGCGTCATGCAACGTGCACTTAAAGACGCCGGTATAGAACCTGACAAGATCGGCTACATCAATGCCCACGGCACCTCGACGCCTTACAACGACAAGTTCGAAACGCTTGCGATCAAGAAGGTTTTCGGCGAAAACGCTTACAACATTCCGGTGAGTTCAACCAAATCAATGACCGGTCACGCTCTCGGTGCTGCAGGTGGTCTCGAAGCCGTTTTCTCGGTCAAGGCTTTGATGGAGAACAAACTTCCGCCAACAATAAACTACGAATTCCCCGACCCGGACTGCGATCTCGACTACGTGCCGAACGCTGCACGCGACGCTAGCATCGAGTATGCTCTATCAAATAACTTTGGATTTGGTGGAACGAATGCGTGTCTGGTATTCAAACGGTTTACAGAATAAAACCATTGCTCGCTGCGAGGGGTTTTGAGGTTAGGGCTTTTTCCTATATTCTATGAATGAATGCTCATTCATTTCTAATATGAAGATAATAGTTTTAATGAAACAGGTCGCCAACAAAGATGCTGTACTGCGCATCGCTGGTGACGAAAAATGGATAAACGAGACGGATGTGGCTCAGCAGACGAATGAGTCTGACGGCTATGCGCTCGAAGAGGCTTTGAGGACGGTCGAGGCAAAGGGCGGCGGCGAAGTGGTCGTTTGTACGCTCGGTCCGCAGTCGGCAAAGACCGTGATAAAAGACGCACTAGCCCGTGGGGCAAATCGTGCGATCCACGTGGTTGTCGACGATGCAAAATCGCTTTCGGCCTACCAGATCGCCAAAGCCATCGCCGACGCGATCCGCGAAGAGAATGCTGATCTTGTATTTACCGGCCTCCAGTCCGACGACGCGAGCTACGGCCAGACCGGCGTGATCCTCGCCGAACTCCTCGGCATTCCGCACGCGACCATCGTGATCGAGGTCGATCGCGAAAGCCTCGGCGATACGCTCCGTGTGAAGCGTGAGCTGGAAAGCGGCTGGTATCAATGGTTTACATACACTCTTCCGTCGCTACTGACGATCCAGTCAGGCATTTCGCAGATCCGTTACGCTTCGCTTAAGGGGATCATGGCGGCGAAAAGCAAAGAGGTTCGCGAAGTGACGCCGACGATCGAAAGCTTTGCTTCGGCGGCTCAAATTCAAAAAGTTTATATGCCTCTGAAAACGAAGCAAACTCAGATGCTCGGCAACGGCGACGCTAAAGCGGGTGCGGTCGAATTGGTTGAGAAGCTTAAAACGGAGGTGCGCGCTATATGATCCTCGTATTTATCGAACACAAAGATTGCGTACTAAATAAGACCTCGCTCGAGGCGATCGCCGCTGCTCAGGCCATCGGCAAAGATCTCGGCCTCGGTGTGACCGCTGTTCTGCCTTGTGACAAGGATTGCTCGCTGGCTCAGGATATCGCGGGCTATAACCTTGAAAAGGTTATCGTCGCAAAGAATGAAAAGCTTGGAACGTACACGCCGGACGGCTACGCTGACGCATGGGAGCATGTGATAAAGGCGACAGATCCGCAGTACATCGTGATGTCGCACACCTATCAGGTCCGTGATTTCGCACCGAAGGTTGCGGCCCGGCTCGGTCGCGAAGTCGTCGGCGACTGCATTCGCTATAAAGCTGAGGGCGGAAAGTTGATGTTGACGCGTCGCATCTTCCTTGGAAAGCTTGATGCTGATGTGACGATCGGCGGCGACGCGCCTTATTTCGTCACGTTCCAGTCCGGAGCGTTTCGCGGCGACAGTGCAGAAAAGGGAAGTGCTGCGGTCGAAACGATGGGCGTCACGGTCGGGGACATTCGTATGACGGCCGAAGCTCCGTTTCAGGAAGCAAAGGCGACCGTTGACCTTACCAAGAGTGACATCATCGTCGCCGTTGGTCGCGGTATCAAGTCGCAGGAAAATATCGCTCTCGCACAGCAGCTTGCCGATGTTCTGGGGGCCGATCTTGCGGCTTCGCGTCCGATCTGCGACAGCGAATGGCTTCCGATCGATCGTCAGATCGGTTCATCCGGACAGACGGTGGCTCCGAAGGTCTACATAGCCCTCGGCATCTCGGGTGCGATCCAGCATATAGTCGGGATGAAGAACGCGGGCACGATCGTCGCGATCAACAAAGACTCGGAAGCCCCGATCTTTGACATCGCTGACTACGGTATCGTCGGAGATCTTTTCGATGCGGTTCCCGTCTTGATCGAAGAGGTAAAGAAGGCAAAGGGTTAAATCCGTTTCCATTCTGTTGGTTTTGAAGGGGATCGGTTTATGCCGTTCCCCTTTTTCTAATTAAATTTATGAAGATCGTCATCCGGCTTGCTCTATTGATTGTTGTCGCCTGCTACTCAGTCGGTGCTCAGAGTGCTGACATCGTAATGCTCAACGGCAAGGTTTGGACGGCCGAATCGGCCCAGAAAATTGTTTCGGCGATCGCGATCAAGGGTGACAAGGTCATCGCTGCGGGCTCGGATAGTGAAGTGTCGAGGCTTCGCGGGCCGCAAACTAAAGTCGTCGACCTCGCCGGTAAATTTGCGATGCCCGGGATAAACGATTCGCATGTTCATTTCCTGGGAGCCTCGCTGACAGCGACGCAAGTCGATCTCACATCCGCCACCACGCTCGAAGAAGCACAGGCTGCGATCCGCAAATTTGCGGCCGAAAATCCCAATGCTCCGTGGATAACCGGCTTCGGATGGCAATACGCGATCTTCCCAAATGCCCGGCTTCCTCACAAGGGCGATATCGACGCCGTCGTAAACGATCGTCCAGTTTTCCTGTCTGCCTATGACGGTCACACGGGCTGGGCAAACAGCAAAGCACTCGAACTCGGCGGAGTGACAAAGGCTACGGAGTTCACCGGCTTTGGCGAGATCGTCCGCGATGGAAAAGGCGAACCGACCGGTGTCTTTAAGGAAGGAGCGATGCGTTTGGTCAGGGCGAAGGTTCCGCCGGCGACCCGTGAACAGCAGATCGATGCGTTGCGACGCGGTTTCCAAAACGCCTTGTCGCTCGGCATAACGAGCATTCAAATGCCCATGGCGGCCCAAGCGAAACAGAGTTGTACGCTAGTTTGCTTGAGAAGGGCGAACTTGGTTTACGAACCTCTGTTGCGTTCAGCGTTAGTCCGCAAACGACGCAGGCCGATATTGACAAGATCGCTGAGGCTGCAAGGAAATATGCGTCGCCGATGCTTCGCGTCGGAGCGATAAAGATAATGGTCGACGGCGTCGTCGAATCTTACACGGCCGCGATGCTCGAGCCATATACAAATAAGCCCGAAACTTCCGGGTCGCCCTCGTACACGCAAGAGCAGCTAAACAACGTAGTGCGGATGGCGGATAAGGCTGGCCTGCAGATATATATTCATGCGATCGGCGATCGTGGCGTTCGCATGGCACTCGACTCATTCGAAAATGCGATAAGGGTAAACGGCCGACGCGATTCGCGCTTCAGGATCGAGCACATCGAAACCATCCAGGCTTCGGATATTGCGAGATTTAAGGAACTGGGTGTGATCGCTTCGATGGAGCCGATACATGCGGACCCTGCGACGATCCACGTCTGGTCAGACAATATCGGAGCTGATCGGACGAGCCGTGCGTTCGCCTGGCGAGCCTTTGAGGACGCAGGCGTCAAGTTGATATTTTCGAGCGATTTTCCCGCAGCGATCAGCATCAGCCCTTGGCGAGGATTGTTCAATGCAGTCAATCGCCAAACCATCGAAGGAAAACCCGCCAACGGCTGGCTAAAACAATGGAGCGTTCCGGTCGCGACCGCCCTTACTGCGTATACGGCGAGCGGAGCTTATGCTTCTTTTGAAGAGAAAACAAAAGGACGAATTGCCGCCGGCATGCTTGCTGACATCATCGTTCTCGACCGAGACCCATTCGGCATCCCCGCATCTGATCTTCATAAGATCAACGTCATGACTACGCTGTTGGGCGGGAAAGTGGTATTTGAGAAGAAGTTTTGATCCTCATTTGGAACCTGCGACTTCGTCCGCCCTGCGTTCATCGATCTCTGCGAGTTCCGGCTTTTTTAGAGCTCGATATGCAGTAGCACGAGCTTTGTAGGCGTCTACCAGCTTGGGGTCGGCGCCAACTGCGGCGGTAAGATCTACGACCGCTCCTTCAGTATCCTTAAGCGAAAGCTTTGCCCGGCCGCGATTCATCAATGCCCGGGCGTGTCTGGGATTAGCGTCGATCACTTTCGTGAGGTCGGCTATCGCTTCTGAAAGATCTCCCTTTTCGCGACGGGCAGTTCCACGGTTGTAGTAGGCCGAGAAGTTGGTCGGAGCGAGCTCGATCGCTTTTGAAAAGTCGGCTATGGCCGCTTCGATCTGTCCTTTCTGTTTCTGAACGACGCCACGATTCATGTATGCCGAGCCGGATGCAGGATCGAGCCGAATTGCCATCGAAAGGTCTTTGTACGCTCCGTCCAGATCGCCAAGCGACCGCCGAACCGCCGCCCGATTTATGTACGGTGCCGGATCGTTCGGTTCCAGTTCGATCGCTTTCGTATAATCCTCGATCGCTCCCTTCTGATCGCCATCCTTCTGCCGATCAACCGCCCGGTTGAAATATTCGTCAGCCGGACTCTGGGCAAGGACCTGCGAATCAAATGTGAAAGTTAACAAGACCGCCGCTACGATAAATAAGTAAGCACTTCTCATATCTATGCACTTTACGACGTAAAAAGGACGAATCCAACCGAAAATTTAGCGAAACAGCTCTCGAGAACCGCATTCTAATGGCTTTTGCCTCCGCAAAAAAACTGTTGACAAGCCGGCCTGCTTAATATACGGTTGCAGGACAATTTTTTAGTGTATTTCGTGTAACGACCTGAACTGCCCCTTCAGACGCGCGGTAATTCTGCCGCTCTGGGGATTTCAGGCGAGTGTTGTTGGAAACTAACTCTCGATTTTAAATGAAAGCGTCGCTGAGACGAGACCTTTCGTCATAAATCGATGAAACGGAGGAAAGGATATGAAGAGAATACGATTTTTATGTTTCGGTATCGCTGCTGCTATCGTTTCGATAGCAATGGTGTCGCCCGCTCTGGCAATTAACATCGTGCCGAATTTTTCTACGCTACCCGCGGGGTGGGTAACCGATAGATACGAACCAGCATCGTTTTCTAACATCGGCTTGTTTCAGGGTCATTCGAATGTTCTCGGGATCGGAATAGACAGCAGTACCGGCCAGTTTTCACGGCCAGGCCCTTTTCAGGATTTGTTCTATGCAACGCAGGGACGAAAGTTCATATTTACACCTTCTCAAGGTCCTGGATCGAGCCTTTCTGCGGATCTGTTTGTTCCGGCCTCTTGGGCTGATAGCTCAAACGGCCACGTTCGAACGGATATATGGGGTACGATGGTTAACGGTTCTGCGGTGATAAGTGCTTATCCGATCATTGGCTTTACCAACTATGGCGGCTTGCCGCGCTATCGGGTCTGGGATGGAGCGGCGTGGGTTGATCTAGGCAATGCGGTGAATTTTGGCGAATGGACCAATTTTTCAATCGAACTCCTAGCCGACTCATCAATCAATTACTACGTTAATGGAAACCTGGTATTCGTCGACACGAACACGGGTGGATCGGCTGGGTTTAAGGAAGTTATGTTCCAGGCCTATAACTTCGACCATACGGCCATTGCGGGAGAGATACTTGCACCGTACACGGCTCACTGGAGTAACCCCGTTCCTGTAGCGAGGGATGCAAACCAATGCAAGAACGGCGGCTGGCGTAACGTTTTCCGAGCCAATGGAACAGCTTTCAAGAACCAGGGCGACTGCATTCAGTATGTAAATACCGGTCGTTGATGGGGTCGATTATCGTCGTTACTAATAGTAAACCCTGCGAGAAGTGCGTGAATGTTTTACGTCTTTTCGCGGGGTTTCACTCTTTTTTGTCTTCATTTGAGCCAACCATTCGTGACGGCGGTGTATCATAGAGAGGACGAAATTCCGTCTATGCGAATTATGATATTATAATAGGCGATCTTTTAAGAATATACGGGTGCGGAAACGGTGCGCGCGCTGAGGTAGTGGGAAATGGGACAAGCCAAATATCAATGTCGAGAACGACTAAACCTAAGTGACGCAACAGCATACGGAATTATCATTGCAGCGGACATTTCGTTAATTGTCATACATTGTCTTACAGCACTGGCTCATAACGGCGTTCGGCTTTCGTGAAACCTTTTAGGTGGTGGTAAGGTATTAGTCATCAAATCGACTTAAATATCGGTCGCTTTTGACCAAAATACTTCAAAAAAATCGAGAGGAAATCTGGGTTCGGAACATCCGGCCCTGTTTGATCATATGAAATTTCGCGGGCTGCTCAATGCGGCGTTAGTTTTGATTCTGGTTCAGTCGTTTGTAGTTCCATCGGCTGTTTTTGCTCAGGCGGATGTAAATGCGGCGATCCGTAAGGAAGGAATGGAGAATTCAAAGATCATGAATACGCTCCATTATTTTTCGGACGTTTATGGTCCGAGGCTTACAGGTTCGCCGAATCATGTTGCGTCGGCAAAATGGGCGGCTCGTGAGATGCAGTCGTGGGGGTTCCAGAACACGACGCTTGAACCATGGGAGTTCGGCCGCCCGGGCTGGGTCGTAGAACGAGCCGTTGGGCTAATGAACAAGCCTGTGCAGGACACGCTGACCTTCGAGGTGCTGGCGTGGACGCCTTCGACCAAGGGAACGATCATCACTGATGCTTACAGCATGATCCTGCCAAATCGCCCGACGCAGGAAGAGTTAACGAACTATTTCAACTCAGTGCGGGCAGATGTGAGCGGGAAGATCGTGCTTATCGGCAACCCCGCCGTCGTCCCGGTCAACTTCAATCCTCCTTCAAAACGGATCGCTGACGCCGTAATGAAGTGCCGTATGGATCCAACCAAAACCCCGCAGGAATGTGCAGCTCTGGCAGGACCTGGCGGTCCCGGCGGGCCTCCTTTCGGTGGCGGCGGACAGCAGCAGCAACCAAAGCCGGGTGCTCTTCCGGCACAGCAGGTAGCACTTCAGCTTAACCAGTTCCTTCTCGATAGCGGCGTCGCTCTTCGCGTGAACGATGCTGGCCGCGAACATGGCCAGATCAGGGCATTCGGAGCTTTCAATATCCAACAACCATCTTGGGACGTCTCTAAAACTGTGCCAACCATCGTTATGCGTAACGAAGATTTTGGACGCATTCACAGGCTGCTCGGAAAAGGCACTCCTGTCCGGCTCGAATTCGACATCCGTACGCGAACCGTGCCAGATGGCGTGACAAGCTACAATGTCGTCGGCGAATTGGTGGGTACCAGCAAGAAGGATGAGGTCATCCTGCTCGGCGGGCACCTTGATTCGTGGCACTCGGCCACCGGGGCGACCGACAACGCCATCGGCTGTGCGATCATGATGGAGGCCGCCCGTATCCTAAAAGCTCTTGACCTAAAAATGGATCGAACGGTTCGCGTCGTCCTGTGGAGCGGCGAAGAACAGGGACTTCTTGGCTCTCAGGCGTACGTCAAACAGCATTTTGGAACCGCTGAGAATCCAACCGCCAAGTACAACAAATTCGGAGGGTATTTCAACATCGACAGCGGTACAGGCAAGGCGAGAGGAATGAGCGTCTTCGGCCCTTCAGAAGCGTCGGCAGTGCTGCGGGAGGCCCTAAAGTCGTTCGAGGATTATGGATTCTTTGGTGCTGTTTCAACCCGCAGCCGAAACCTTGGCGGAAGTGATCATACCTCGTTCAATCAGGCCGGCCTTCCGGGGATCGGTGTCCAACAGGATCCCGTCGAGTACCAGTCCCATACCTGGCATACGAATCTTGACACCTACGAAAGGATCGTTGAGGACGACGTGAAGAAATCGGCGATCATTGTCGCGGCTGCGGTCTATCATCTGGCGACCCGACCGGACTTATTACCACGGTTCAAGGCAGGCGAGATGCCGGCACTTCCGGGAGCACCAAGCCCGTCGCCGACACCAACGCCCCGATAGTAACGCTCTGGTGTTGACCCATAGATCGGTGATCAATATATAGTGATGCCTCCTCGCCGCGGGTCGGTTCGAGGAGGCTAACTTCTTAGTTCAAAGGGGATATGGCTAGGAGACCTTTTTTTCCAGTTCTCGGATGTTTGCTTCCATTTCAGGCATGGCCTTAAGGTCGTAATCGCCGATCTTGCCGTCTGCCTTCATTTTTTCAAAGCTTGCATATGCTCTTTTGAAATACTCGAGAGATACCCGCAAAAACTCTGAGCTATCTTTCTTAGAGCTAGCCAATGCGACATAGCATTTCCCAATTCGATCAAAATTGTAGGTTGACATGCGAACTGCATAGGGGCTATCAGGGTTCATTGTCAAAACCCTCTGAAATTCCTCCTTCGCGGTGAGAAATGTGTCGAGGGCTTTTTGGTGATCTTTTAGCGTGACGTAAGTTTCCCCGAGCGAAAACCGCGTATTTGCAACGTCGTACAAAGCTTCTGAGTTATTTGGATCGGCGTGGCTTAATTCAATAAACGTTTCCAATGCGAAGATCAGGTTCTCTTCCGACTCGCGACTCTTTCCGTCTCCGTCAAGAGCCTGAGCCATTTTTTTGTAACCTAGAGCGACATCGCGTTTGGCCTGAAAGTTTGTTGGATCTGATATGAAGGATCGCTTTGCGATCTCTATCCCTTTCCCGTAGTGAACAACCGCCAGATCAAACTTTTCGGTATCCTCATAGTTCTCCGCACGTTTATTGTAGGAGAGGTTCAGCGTTCTCTGGAAACTGATGTCACTAGGATATTTTTCAGCCAAAGGAACAATAAAATCCAGGCCTTTTTGCAGATTATCTCCCGCAAGAGCGAATTCTCCGTCCCACCCGTAAGCCTCGCCGATCGCGATAAAGATGTAGCCGCGGTCTAAAGCGACTCGGTCATCGGCAGGCCGTTCCAGAATAAGCTGTTCATAGATCTCACGAGCCCCGTTGTAATATTCGATGGCGATCTTGTTGTTGCCCTCAAAAAAAGGTATCAATCCTCGCGAGCGCAAGGCTCTTGCAAGCAGCACGCGTGCATCGTAGTCGTGCGGGTTTGTATTCAGAATTGCTCGTCGAAGGACAAGGGCTTGCTCATAGAACGTAACGGCTTTTTCGTGATCGCCACCGTTCGAGTGAAGGCTGCCGAGCTTCTCAAATAGGGCGGCGTCTGCGGCATCCATGGCACCTATAAGGTTGCGATCCCTGAGACCCTCTCTTATCGAGAGAGCTCTTTCGTAGCTCTGCAAAGCTCCTTTCACGTCGCCGATGTTTGGATTGTAAGGATTGCCCTGCACATCGCCAACTTTTTCGTAAGCTGTCGCAAGTTCGCGTAGAAGTTGGGGGTCATCGTTGGATTCGATCGACAATTTGTCGAGATATTCGAGAGCCCTCGTTACCAAAAGCTTTCTGGCCGGGGTAGTTCCGGGAAGGTTCTCAATAAGGGGGGAAAATTCGGTCAGAAATGAATTTGCCAGTCCACGTACGTCCAGGAAACGCTTCTCAGCTTTTTCGCTTTCGATCTGTGCGATACGCGCTTGCCAAAGAGTGGTTGCTCCGCCACCGAGGATGGCTAAAACGACGAGCGTTCCGGCGAAAACTGAAAGCCGGTTTCGGGCCGCAAACTTACTTGCTCGATAGGCGAAGGTATCGGGCCGAGCCGAAACCGGAAGTCCCGCCAGATAGCGTCGAATATCCTCGGAAAAGCTCTCGGGGGAAGGGTAGCGACGTTCCGGCTCCTTTTTAAGAGCCTTTAATATGATGTTGTCGAGGTCGCCACGGAGTTGGTGTGGTTTGATGCTAACTATTGGTGCTTTCGTGATCCTAGTAAGGTCTGGGAGTGTTTTTGAGTCATTCGGCTCCTTTGGCTTGTCCGGGGCTTGATCAGTATTCATCCGCCCAGTTTCTGCACGTAAGGAGGGCAATGGTGGATCGGTCTCGAGGACGGCACGATAAACCTCCTCAAGATTCGACTCGTTAGTCTCAAAAGGGCGATGGCCACTCAGCAGTTCATATAGGACAATGCCGAGCGAATAAACATCCGTCGAAGTTGTAACGCTTTCGCTTCTCAACTGCTCAGGTGATGCGTAACCCGGAGTCATCACTCCAAGCCGTGTCACTGTCTCTGCGTCCGAAGTATTCTCAGAGAGTATCTTCGAGATGCCGAAATCAAGCAGTTTAGGAGTTCCATCGGCAGTGACAAGAATATTCGATGGTTTTAAGTCTCTGTGAACGACCAGGTTTTTGTGAGCAAAATCGACAGCCGAGCACACTTGCCTAAACAATTCGAGCCGCTCATTAAGTTCTCTTGGGCCGCGAGCACAATACTGATCGATCGGGACGCCATCGATGAATTCCATCGCGAGATAGGGAATTCCGTCATCTGTAGATCCGGCATCAAGCAATCGAGCGATGTTAGGGTGCTCAAGCTTGCTAAGTATCTCTCGCTCGTGCTCAAAACGCCGCCTTAGAGCGGACGTGTTAAGTTCTCGTTTCAAGAGCTTCAAAGCGACACGCTGCTCAAACTTCCCATCGACTCGTTCTGCCAGATAGACGGCTCCCATACCGCCGTGACCGAGCTCCGAAACTACCCGGTATGGCCCGATCTCTCGGCCCGCTAATGAAAACTCATCGGCCTCGATAAAATCCTTCGACAATTCAACAGCCGAAAGCTGCATTAGATCTGCGGCTTCCTCCTCAAAGGCAATTAGAGACGCTATTTCGAGACGAATCTCGTTCGAGACCGAGAGGCCGTCAAGATAAGACAGGCGTTCGTTGACAGGCAACTCGAGCACGTCTGCGACTATTTCTTTGATCAAACTCCAATTATCTAACTGCATAAGCGTCCACCGAAGATTCCCTCTTTGTTGTGAATGCGTTATTTGGAGGAAAAGCGTGCCAATCTTTTCTATTAACGGTTGAGTTCCCGATATAACCAGAGGCGGGCTGATTGCCATTCACGAACCACTGTTCGCTCACCGATGTCGAGGGTCTCGGCAATTTCAGCGTTCGTTAACCCACCGAAGAATCTCATTTCGACGATCCTAGCCTGACGCCCGTCTAGAGAGCCCAAACGATTCAGCACCTCATCGATCGCCAAGATTGAATCTGCTCGTTCGTCGATCGGAAGATCGATCTCGTCGGTAGAGAAATGAATAGGATTTTTCCCGCGTTTCTCGCTCGCGTGCATGCGGGCGTGATCTACGAGGATCTGGCGCATTAGTCGTGATGCTACGCCGAAGAAGTGGGCCCGGCTCTCCCAGACGACCCCCGATGCATCGCCAAGCTTCACAAATGCCTCGTGAACCAGCGCGGTTGGCTGCAGCGTGTGGTTCGCCCTTTCACGTGACATTAGAAAACGTGCCTGGCGACGCAATTCGTCGTAAACAAAGCGCAAAAGCCTTTCTTTCGCATCTTCGTCACCGTTATTCCACGCGTGCAAAATTCTCGTGATCTCTGAGTTTTCGCTCACAGCCATAAGTCTAGTGTTTGCAGTGCCTATTGGAACAGTTTAGCTCAATTCCTTCTCGAAAGGAAGGTGTTTCTGTGTTCAGCCGGCTGCCGAAACAAGAAGCTCAGGCCAGAAGTGGAGCTCCGATGATAGATAAACCAGGTATCCATGCTTCTTTTTCTCGATAAAACTTCTGTATACGAAGCTGTGACCGTACTAATTCCGATCATTTTGATAGGGGTTTTCTGGTGATTCCAGACTGAGATAAGTTGACATTCACTACCGTCTGACGTAATGTGAAAGGGTTTCAGTATTTAAAACTAACCATCATGGTCTCGGCATTGCTTCCAGCAGCCGTTCAGTAACCTCGGGAGATATTGTATTTTTATGAAGAATAGTGCCACTTGTCGATTTTGGAACCAGGCAGCTCTAAGGCTTGCGGCGATAACGCTGTTTGTCGGGAGTCTGTTGTTTTTTGCAACGGTTAGTTCGACTTCCGCTCAGGCGATCAATGAAGACTTTGCTAGCCTTGACACACTGCTTGCCAACGGATGGGCACGGCAGAATGCCAGCGATCCTTTGGGAGCTGCTAACTGGACCCAGGGGTCCCCAGGCACTGCATTTCCGTCTGCCCATCAGGGTGCTCCAAACTCCTTTATATTAGTTAATTTCAATAGCACTACAGGGATAGGGACCATCAGTAACTGGTTGTTTGGCCCGGTTCGCACGTTTAATAATGGGGATACGATCTCATTCTTCACTAGAACACCAAACAATAATTTTCCCGATCGCTTGCAACTCAGGCTCTCTACGAACGGCGCGAGCACGAATGTTGGTTCAGGGGCACTTGGTGTTGGTGATTTTACAACGCTTTTGGTCGATATCGATCCGACGTATTCGGGGTCTTATCCCACGACTTGGACGCAGTTCACCGCGACGATATCGGGACTTGCAGGCCCTGTAAGCGGTCGTTTTGCCCTCCGTTACTTTGTAGAGGACGGCGGCCCGGACGGTGACAACTCCAATATCATCGGCGTAGACACGCTGGCTTACACACCGGCCGCGGCAGCAACGCCGACGCCAACTCCTACGCCAACGCCGACGCCAACTCCAACGCCAACTCCGACGGCAACGCCGACACCAACGCCGACACCAACGCCGACACCTACGGCAACTCCGACGCCGACGCCAACTCCGACCGCAACTCCGACGCCAACGCCAACGCCAACGCCAACGCCAACGCCAACTCCGACGGCAACGCCAACGCCTACACCGACCCCAACGTCGACACCGACGGCAACTCCAACGCCGAGTCCGAGTCCATCGCCTGGCGGCTGTCTTGTACAGGCTCTTGTTGACCCAGGTTTGGAAGCAAGTGTGACCGGAGCGACAGCTATTACAAACCCGAACTGGCCGTCGACCTCGACGAATTTTGATTCATCGCTTTGCAGCGTTGCGTTTTGTGGAGCCAACGGGCCGCCGCGAAATGGCACCTACCTAGCATGGTTCGGTGGAACATCGGCTGCTGAGGCAGGCACCCTCCAGCAAACCCGCGTTATCCCGGTTGGTACAAACCCAACTTTGAAGTATTGGTTGAGAGTGAGCGCAGTGGCAACCCCGTTCAATGCGACGCTCGTCGTTAAGGTTGATGGCGTGACCGTCCAGACGATCACGGAACCTGCCACTGCCGAAGCGGCTTACACGGAACGAGTTGTTGCTCTTCCGGCAAGCGTAGCCAACGGTGGCTCACACATTATTAGGTTTGAATACAACAATCCGGCCGGAAGCGGAACTTCGAACTTCTTGGTTGATGACATCACCCTAGAGACCACGACCGCAGGTGCTTGTGCAACCCCAACCCCAACGCCAACCCCGACGGCAACGCCGACGCCTCCTCCGGGAAGCGGAACGACGGTTAGCTACACGGGAGCAGCGGTAAATATCACGGACAACAGCCCGGCGGG
>LNEI01000012.1 GCA_001464455.1 Acidobacteria bacterium Ga0077534 | reverse complement strand
GATAGCCGCCGTCAAGGTCGTCTTTCCATGGTCCACGTGACCGATCGTTCCAATATTTACGTGCGGCTTACTGCGATCGAATTTCTCTTTGCTCATCTTCTCTCCTCGTTCGAATTTGAAATATCAAATCTGAATTCTTAAATTTAACTACTCGCGCCCTTTACCTTCGCGATGATCTCTTCGGCAACATTTCGCGGAGCTTCAGCATATCGCTCGAAGTGCATCGAAGATGTCGCACGACCCTGTGTCGAAGACCGAAGATCGGTCGTATATCCGAACATTTCCGAAAGGGGAACAAATGCGGTGACAACAGATACGTTGCCCGGACGCGGTTCCATCTTGTCGATCTGGCCTCGGCGGCGATTAAGGTCGCCGTTGACGGCACCCATGTATTCTTCCGGCGTGACGACTTCAACCTTCATGATCGGCTCAAGAAGAACAGGTTTTGCCTTCTTAATAGCGTCCTGGAAGGCAAACGAACCTGCGAGTTTGAACGAAATTTCGTCCGAGTCGACCTCGTGATACGAACCAAAAAGGAGCGTTGCCTTGATATCAACCAGTTCGTAGCCCGCAAGGAATCCACGCTGCATGGCATCGCGAATACCTTCCATTGTCGGTTTGATGAACTGACGCGGAATCGAACCACCGGTGATCTTGTCTTCGAAAACGAAACCTTCGCCCGGGGCTGGCTCAACCGTGAGTTCAACGTGGCCGAATTTACCACGGCCGCCCGACTGTTTCTTATAGATCTCTTTACCAGGTGCCGACGTGGTGATGGTTTCACGGTAAGCAACCTGAGGTTTACCAACGTTCGCCTCGACACCGAATTCACGCTTCATGCGGTCGACGATGATCTCGAGGTGAAGTTCGCCCATTCCGGCGATGATCGTCTGTCCGGTCTCGTGGTCGCTGGTTACACGGAAGCTAGGGTCTTCCTGAGCGAGGCGGTTAAGAGCGGTACCCATTTTGTCCTGGTCAGCACGCGTTTTCGGTTCAACCGCAACACGCACAACCGGCTCCGGAAAGTCCATCGACTCTAGAATGATCGGTTTCGACTCATCCGAGACGGTGTCGCCGGTGGTCGTATTTTTCATACCGCCGATAGCAACGATCTCGCCTGCCGATGCCGATTCGACGTCCTCACGCTTATTGGCGTGCATGAGCATCAAACGCCCAACGCGTTCTTTTGAATCTTTAATCGTGTTCGTAACATACGAACCCGAAGTGACCGTTCCCGAATAGATACGCACAAAAGCAAGCTGCCCTAAGTGCTTATCTGCCATCAACTTGAAGACGAGGCCCGAAAACGGAGCTTTCTCATCCGGTGGACGAGTTTCAATTTCACCTGATCTTGGGTTAGTGCCCTCGATGGCTGGAATGTCTAGCGGGCTCGGCAGGAAATCGACAACTGCATCGAGTAGCGTTTGAACGCCTTTATTCTTAAATGCCGAACCGGTAAAAACCGGAACGATCTTCATCGCAAGCGTTCCCTTGCGAAGAGCGTCGCGGAGCTCCTTCTCTGAAATTTCCTCACCTTCGAGGTATTTCATCATCAGATCGTCATCGATAGCTGAAACAGCTTCGACAAGGATGTCGCGTTTTTCTTTCGCGATATCTACGAGGTCGGCCGGAATATCGGTAACGTCGTAGTTGGCCCCCTTCGCCTCGTTACTCCAGACAAACGCCTTCATCGTGAGGAGGTCAACAACCCCGATGAAGTGCTCTTCGATGCCGATAGGCACCTGCATCGCAACCGCGTTAGCGCCGAGACGATCGAGGATCGACTGGAACGAGCGATCAAACGAGGCGCCTGCACGATCCAGCTTATTGATAAAGCAGATACGCGGTACGCCGTACTTGTCAGCCTGACGCCAAACCGTTTCCGACTGAGGCTCAACACCTGCAACCCCATCAAAAACACAAACCGCACCATCCAAAACACGAAGAGACCGCTCAACTTCCATCGTGAAGTCAACGTGTCCCGGTGTATCGATAATATTAATGCGATGTTCGACGTTGTTACGCGTCCAGAAACAGGTAGTAGCAGCCGAGGTAATCGTAATACCGCGCTCCTGCTCCTGCTCCATCCAGTCCATCGTCGCCGTTCCCTCATGAACTTCGCCGATCTTGTGCGAAACACCCGTGTAGAACAAAATGCGCTCTGTCGCCGTGGTCTTACCCGCGTCGATATGGGCCATGATGCCGATGTTTCTATATTTGTCTAATGAAATCTTAGCCATTGATCTTTGATCTTTGAACTTTGAACTTTGACGCTCTGATCCGACTTATTCGAAGATCAAAAATCAAAGGTCAAAGTTCGCTTTAGAACCTGTAATGTGCGAACGCCTTGTTCGCCTCTGCCATGCGGTGGACATCGTCCTTCTTCTTCATTGCTCCGCCGCGTCCGTTCAGCGTATCCATGAGTTCGCCGACCAGGCGATCTTCCATCGTTTTCTCGCTCCGGTTGCGGGCATTCATAACGATCCAGCGGATCGCGAGCGTGTTGCGTCGATCACGCGTAACTTCGAGAGGCACCTGATAGGTTGCACCGCCGATACGACGCGATTTAACTTCCAGCGTCGGGGCGACCGTGTCGAGAGCCTTCTTAAACATTTTCAAAGCTTCTTCGCCGGTCTTGTCAGCGAGCTTGGACATTGCGGCGTAAAAAATATCTTCCGCGACGGTCTTTTTACCTTCCCACATCAAGCCATTGATGAACTTGGTGACCGCGATGCTGTTATAGATCGGATCCGGTAAAACTTCTCTTCGTCCTGCTGTTCTACGTCTTGCCATTACTATTTCGCTCCTTTAGGACGCTTCGCACCGTACTTCGAACGGGCCTGATTTCGGTTCGCGACGCCTGAGGCATCAAGCGTTCCGCGGATAACGTGATAACGCACACCCGGAAGATCCTTCACACGGCCGCCGCGGATAAGCACGATCGAGTGCTCCTGCAAGTTGTGGCCGATACCCGGAATGTATGTCGTGACCTCGATCTGGTTGGTCAAACGAACACGGGCGACTTTACGAAGCGCCGAGTTAGGCTTCTTCGGAGTCGAGGTGTAAACACGAGTGCAAACCCCACGCTTCTGCGGATTGGCCTGCAAAGCCGGGCTCGCCGTTTTATACTTAACAGCCTGACGCCCTTTACGAACTAATTGGTTAATTGTCGGCATATCGTTCTAGCTCCCATCCTTACGAAGGAGGGGTGGCCGCTTTGGCCGGGGTGGTTCTCTTATCACACCCAATTTTCAACAATAAATGGCAAAACTAACGTCTTACCTGACTCTTGCCGAACCATTTTCCGGCAGTTAGCTCAAGCAGCTCTCGCTGAATGAATTCATTAAAATGTACTAACTTTCAGAGAAAAGAAACTTTGCTGTAGCGTGGCCTATAGGTCGGTAGCCCGAACGATGGTCGAGCATTTCGTTTATCGCCAGAGCCCAGGTGATGGACGCCTTTACGCAACAATCCGTGTTTCAATTCTCAAAAATCAACCCCGCGTTTCCATAAGAAACCGCACGGTAAACCCAGACGGTCAAGTCCGAAACTTTAGATAGTATGAATTTGAAGATTTGTTGTCAAGCCCAGTCGGCGAATTTTAGGAGGTCCGACCGGATCGATCTCCGCTGTCATCGAGTTACGCCCCGTATCAGCTTCTTTTTCTAATAGACAACCTCCCTCTTAGCCCGCACGACCTAACCGACGATATTTTCTTTAACGGTAATCTTTCGTCGTTCACCTTCTGCACCGACTTGTACTGGAGCGTAGCTAGGGATGTATTGTTTTACGAGTTCGCCGGCAACTTCGGCGAAGGTTGCGTCGAGGTTTTCGTTATGGTCGACTCGAAATGCCCGACGGCTGACTTGTGCAGCGACGAGTTTCCGCCCTCCGGCGTCACCGATGTACAATTCTGAAGCTCTTGTGAAAATCACAACATTCGCACAACCGTCCGGGATCGTCGCAGCGATAACTATCGTATTGGTTGGCGTCGCCTTCGTACTTCCTGCTTATATAAATGGAATACCGCTCGGTGCGGATCTCGATAATCATTTTCGCTTTGCCCAGCCGTTCTATGACGAGATCGTTAGCGGGAATCTCTTTCCCGGTTGGCTCGCTGAGTCAAATAATGGATTTGGCGACACTCGTTTTCGGTTCTATCCGCCTCTTCTATATTATACGCTGGCCGCAGGCAGGGCTTTGAAGGGCGACTGGTATTCGGCGACGTTGGTTGTTTTCACTTTGCTGTCGATCATCGGCGGGCTTGGGATCTATCTCTGGACTCGGCAGAGTTTTCCTCCGCGAACAGCTCTCGTCGCCGCGATGATCTTCGCGATACTTCCTTATCATCTAACCCAGTTCTATCAGGCGTCGCTTCTGGCGGAACTTGCAGCAATGTCATTTCTGCCCTTCGCGTTCCTTTTTGTTGAGCGTATCTCGCGGCGTGACGGTTTGCCGCTTGCCGAGATCATCGGCCTTGGGCTCAGCTTCGGCCTCGTGATCTTAACCCACATTCCGACGACGATGGTCGGGGCACTCGCTCTGGGCCTTTTTGCCTTATTCTGTACCGACTGGCAAACCCGTAAACGCACGCTTGTCTTTGCAGCGGCCGGAATCTGTGTAGCTTTGCTTCTGAGTTCGTTCTTCTGGGTAAAGGTCGTGACCGAACTAAGTTGGATACAGGCCGGACAGTTAGCTACGCCTGAGCACTATGACTATCGCAACAACTTTCTCTTTTCGCCGTATTCGCTTACAAACCTGAACACATACTTTGGCAGTATGAACGCCGCTCTGACGGTCGGTATTTTTCTTCCGGTTGTCTTGATCTTGCCCATGATCTTTGGCCGTAAAGAGCTCGTGGACGAATTTGCCGCCTCGGTTGAAGCCAGGGACAGCAATCTAACGCCAATGAAGGCAGCCATCGCCGTCGCGATCTTCGCCCTCTTCATGACGACCGACCTCAGCCGACCACTGTGGGCGATCATTCCCAAACTCCCCGACATCCAGTTCCCGTTCCGATGGCTGTCGGTTGTGTCGGTCGTAATATGCCCACCCGCGGCGATGGCGTTGCTTTGGTTCGCAAAACGGATCATCGAAAAGACAATACGCCCATGGCAATTAGCGATAGTAGCGATATCGTTTGCAGCATCGATCTATTCCGTTTGGGAATTTGCCATTTCAAGCGACTTCCTCGACCGCGAGACATTCGCCGCCCGTATCGAAGCCTCACGCGGCGGCCCTAGCTTCCGCGGTTTTCTCCCCGTAGGCGCCGCAGAATTAAAAGACCTCAAACCAATGACCGGCCCAATCGATCCAAACGGCCGCGAAGTCGTCTCCTCAAACGTCACCTCACACCACCGCCGCTTCACCATCGCCGCCGGCCCGGCTACCGAAGTTCGTATTCGCACCTACTACTACCCGCTCTGGCAAGCCATAGTGACAACCGCCGACGGCGTTCGGCCTGCCCCGACAAAACAATCAGAAGACGGTACGCTTTTAATAACCATACCGGCTGAAAGCTGTGAACTCACATTGAAGTTTAGTGACCACTGACCGGAGATTCGAGGTCTCGATTCTTTCCATCGTGGATCCCGGAACGCAAAAAGCGACCACCTGGACAGGGGCCGCTCATAATTGAATATTCATCTCGCAACTAGTCGTTGCAGGTTCTGCTCACTGGGGTCAATCCCTGGCTTCCAACGGGTTCGTTGTCTGCATTGACGGAGACGCGGAGAGTCGCATCGGCAGAGAAATTAGGAGCGTCTCCTTTGCCAATGAACTGGCCCGTCCAGGGAATGACATACGAATCTGAGACCGCGTCGAATTGGCCCTTGGCATGACGGCTGACCTGATATTCATTGCCTAGATTCCCGAAAAGTACGCCGTGCGACGTGTGATGGACGTTTACTTTTACGTCGCCATTACCTGTGACAGCAGTTGTCACCACGATGCGGATATCGATGTTGCCCGTGGCCAACTCACCATTGCATGGGTTCACTAGGCCAAAGGGCCCGCTGAAAGTAAATGTATTGTCGCGGGATGCGGCGATCGGGTTAGCACTGACGGGAATCATGCTTAGCAAAAGGGTCGCGATCAACAAGGGGGTAAATTTGATTCTCATGATTTTTCTCCTAACTTTTTAGATTTTCTTCTTAGATCGAACCGCCTTCATCGGCGTCGGTCGAGTCTAGGTTCGATCGCCCAGGGGTATCGATCCAAGGTCTCCAGGCCGTTGATTTGGGGTCTCATTGGTGTATGCGACAAAGTGAAGAAAACCACGCCAAAAAAATTTTCGGATGATTGCTGACGCAGGCCAAAATTAAAGCAGCGTCGCTCGCAATTCTCGCTAAACGCAATATCCAGTTGGACTTATATAGCCAGTACGACTAACGGCAAGCAAGATGGATGGGTGTGGCGGTTGATACGTGATCGATTTTTTGCTTTACTCATTGTTTTTGGAAATTTATGAGTAACTTATTGACCGAACACCTTGCAAAGTTTTCTGAAGCCGAATGGCTCGCTGCTGTTGATGAGATCCTGCCGTGTGTTCATGACGTGGACAAGAACGCTTTGCAGATATGGTTTCGCTTTTTCCCGCTTGAGTTGCAGCAGTATGCTGCAAAGTTTGAAGACCGCGGCGAACTGATCCGCGGGCTGGCCTTGCAGGGCGATTTCGAGATTGCCGCCCAGATCGATCGTTCGCATCACTTTCTTTACGGGCATCGTTATTGGGCGAAAGTGAAGTGCGTGATCGAAAAAATGGCCGAGTCAGAACCACCCGACGCTTTGGTGATGACCAAGAACGGCTCTACCAGAAAGTCCGCGGCCGACGCTGACGGATGCAATCCCGATTGCGGCCTCGTTGATGTGATAAAAGAAGTTGGACTGCTTGCGGCCGAAAAGCTTAAGGTCGAGCGAAAACTCACCAATGCCATCGCCGCTGTCGGTCTGGCAACGCTAAATCAGGTCGGCCTCGAAGCCTTTAAGGCGGCCGAAGGCAAGATAATCGAGCCTACTGGGTTGATGAAAAAGTCGCCGGACACGATTGTCGCTGAGCGTGCGAAAGATGATTCGCAAGGATTTTTCGGTTTCCTCAAGACGGTCGATAAGAAATTTTCGCTCGAATTTTTAGCAAATAACTACAGCGGCAAGTTCCCCGTGTTGAATGATCAGCAGGTCACCCACGCCTCGGGGCTCGACCGATCCCAGAACTGGCAGGAGAAGGACGACCGCTGCTGGGAAGGCCCGATACCGGTCGAATGCACTTCGGCCTCGTGCGGAACTTGCTGGGTCGGCGTGCTCGCAGGCGAGGAAAAACTGAGCGAAGTTAGCCGTCGCGAAAAACGTGCGATGAAGGTCTTCGGCTACAACCAGCCCGAAGGCGAGAAACCTTTCCTTCGCCTCGCCTGCCAGGTAAAAGCTTATGGCAACGTAACCGTTGCGATTCCGTCCTGGAACGGAGTTTTCGGCAAAAAAGTCCGCGGCAACGTCGAAGACGTCGAACTCGAACCAAACACGACATCCGCCAAAAGGCTCCGTGAAGTCGTTAAATCTGCTGTTTCAGGGGAATAGTAACTTAACCGTAAGAGACGCTGATACATCGAAGATATCTCCGCACTTTCTGCGTATGTCTCGGCGTCTCTACCGTTTGGCGTACCGTCAAATATATTCCTCGTCCTTAAAACACCAAGCCCAATCTTCAAAGGCCTCAAGCGACCGCATCACGGCATGGTCGGTTTTGTGAAAGTGGGATGTTGCGTGCTTGTTCTTAGACGAATCGCAACAGCCTACGTGCCCGCAGCTCAGGCATAGCCGCAAGTGCAGCCATTTATCGCCCGTTCGCAGACACTCCTCACATCCCGAGGCACTCGGATAGACCGGCCTGATCTGATCGAGATGTGAGCAGATCGCGGCATCTGCCTTTGGCAAGTAATCAATCCTCGTTTCCGTATCAATGCCGGTCTCAGCCTTGAAGGCGATCGCGTTCTCGACATCTCGGCTGTCAGGTTGGGTAACGGGAGAACGCCGGATCGCTGGTGAAATTATCGAATCGCTTGCGGTTCTGAAAAACGCTGCACTGCGGGCGAAGGAACTGGTTTCGCCCGCGATGACGAGTTCGTCACCCGGCACCAATACCATTTCCGCAGGCGGCGGATCAAATACGATCGAGCCGCGCACCACGCTTCGCACGGTCAGGCCCATATTCATAAGCGAAAGGGCGGCGATCGCTTTGCCGGCTACGGGAGCGTCATCACGGACCTTCACTGTACGCGTATCGAGGCATTCCTGATCAGTTTCGCACTTAAAGATCGACGTGTCCGCATTAAGATCTAAGAACGCCGAGTAGCCATTCTTTCGGGCCATTTCCTCGTGAGCTTCGATCTCCTCGGCAGGGATCCGATAATCTCGCAGCACATCCCCGAAGATCTGCACAACCGATTCTAGTTCCTCAGCAATGACCGCGTCGGCTCCGGCGGCGGCGAGCCCGTCGACCTCGGATGTTTAACGCGTTCTCACGACGATCCGCATAGTCGGATTGAGCGAACGCGCAACGGCGGTGATCCGATGCGCCGTTCCGGGATCATCGTCCGGGATAACGAGCATTTTGGCGTTATCGATGCCGACATGGTTAAGCAGAAACGGTTTCGTCGCGTCGCCTCGGACCACGGGCAGTCCGGCATTTTCGGCCTCATTCGCACTGTCCGGGCTAAGCGTTGTGATGACGTACGGAATACCCGAACCGGCGAGAACCCGGACCAACCAATGTGCCGCCTTGCCATACCCGGCGACTATCACATGATCTTCGAGCCCAAGCGGCTCTGCCATTTCCGCGGCACTTTCCGGCATACCAGCGATCGCGCGTTTTCGTACGATCTTTGCCGACAGCCCGGAGCCGAAGTTCATCAGCAGCGGCGTGAAAACCATCAGAACCACCGTTGTCGCGATAAAGGTCTGCGAACCCGCGGTCCCCATTCCCAGCGGAAAGAGGCCCACTTCTCGGCCCGCTCTTTCGAGAACGAACGAGAACTCACCTATCTGCGCAAGCATCAACGCAGAAGCGGCGGCGACAGGAGTCTTATATCCCAGAGCCCTCACCGACAAGCCGGTCGTAATGATCTTGATCGTAAGCACGACGGCGATGGCCGCGAAGATTATTGGGAGATTGTTCATCAGATAACTGACATCGAGCAGCATTCCAACTGAAACAAAGAACGTCGCGGAGAACAATATCTGCAGGGGCAGAGTTTCACTGAGTGCGTGATGCGAGTAGCTGCTTTCGCTGACCATCAGGCCGGCCAGAAAAGCTCCGAGCGAAAGGCTAACGCCGGCAAGGCTTGTTAGATACGCCGTACCAAAACAAATGGCGACGATCGACAGTAAGAAAAGCTCCGGCGAACAGGTCTTGGCGACCATCTCTAGGATCTTTGGCATTATCCGGCGAGCAACGACGAGGACGAGCAGGATGATACCAACCGCCTTTGCCAGGGCGAACCCAAGGCCCGCAGCCCCGTCACCGCCCGTACCGGCCAGCACCGGAACCAGAAGGACCATGACGACAATTGCGAGATCCTGAAAGATCAATAGCCCGAGCCCAACCTGTCCGGGCTCCGAGTTAGTCTCGCTCTTGTCAGCGAGCAGCTTGAGTACGATCGCGGTCGAACTGAGAGCGACCAGCATTCCAGTGAAAACGCCGGTCTTCCAGTCAACACCAAAAAACAGCAAAACCGCTGCCGTCAGAGCGATCGATAACCCGACCTGCAAGATGCCGCCGCCAAAGATCAGCCGCTGAATGCGAGCCAGTTTCTCGAGGCTAAACTCGATCCCGATCGTAAAAAGCAGCAGGATAACGCCGATCTCTGCGGTCGCATCGACCAATGCCTGATCCTTCACAAGGCCGAGAGCATTCGGGCCGATCAGCACGCCCGCGACCAAAAACCCAACGATCGGCACCAACTTCAGTCGAAAACAAATGTAAGCAATAGCCGCCGCCGCTACGATAAGAGCGACGGCCTCGGTCATGTACTGGGGTATAGCTCCGGCCGCGAAAAATACGGGAAAAGTCTCAACTGTCATTTAGCAATAAATATACACGTGAACGCCCGAGTCTCAGAACCGCCGCAAGCCAACGCTGCGAAACACCGCACCATCGTAACAAACCAATGTACCGCCCCGATATTCTCGTCCATTAATCGTACTAAAGGCGGGGTTTGTGTTAGTTGAAATTGTTGGTTCTTTGGTATGATGTCGGTTTGCTTATTTAGATTAGACGTAGTGAGGATTTGGCTTTGAGTAATTTAACTAAAGGTATAGTTTTGTTAGTCGTCATTTTGGCGATTGGTGCCGGGTTGGTCGTTTGGAAGAGCAAGGTCGGCGGAAACGTCAGTGCTCAGTCTTTCAACTCGATCAAAAAAGAAGAAATCGAAATGCTTCTTGCTGAGGTGGCAAAGAACAATCCGGCGATCCTAAAAAGGCTCAAAGACGATCCCGAGATGAAAAAGACTCAGCTCGAGAGCCTTAAACAGCTACTTGCATTCGCAAGCGAAGCCCAGCGTCAGGGCATCGGAACCGACCCGATCGGCAAACAGGAACTCGAGAACATCAAGGCCGAGATCACCGCCGTCAACTATGACCGTGAAGTGAACAAAGACAAGGGCCCGATGCCCGCGTTTGGCTTCATTACCGAAGATCAGGTCAAAGCATACTGGGAAGAAGACAACCAGCCGAAGGCCGCTCCGAGCATGTTTGGCCCGGCCGTTGACCCACGTACCCACGAGCAGGAGTTTCAGGATTTTCTCAACGCCAAGATCGAGTTGATGAAAAAAGGGAATCCTGAAATGAACCGCGAGATTTCGGACGAAGAAAAGAATCAGGCACGCGACGTCTTCGCCAAGATGCGGATCTACAATGCCGAGTACGCTCGTCGTGCTGCAGCCGGTGAACTCGATAAGACGTTCATCGACAAGATCAACCTTCAGGTGAAACTCCAGCAGGCGCAGTTCCTTGCTCGCGAGTATTCAGAAAAGGTCGCCAAAGAAATGGAAGTCACCGATGCTGAGGTCGAGGCTTACATCAAAGCCAATCCTGATATCGATCCTGAACAAAAGCGAGCAAAGGCTCAGGGCATCCTTGACCGCGCGAAAGCCGGCGAAGATTTTGCGGCACTTGCCAATGAATTCTCTGAAGATCCGGGCAACAAAGGCCCTGATGGAACGCCGCAGGGCGGAATTTATAAAGACGTACCGAAAGGCCGGATGGTCGCCCCGTTTGAGGCCGCCGCTCTCGCTCTTCAGCCGGGTCAGGTTGCACCGGAGCTAGTTCCGACGGATTTCGGTTTCCACATCGTAAAGCTTGAGCGGGCTCTCGAAAAGAAAGGCGGAGCGACCGAGGAAACCTACGACGTTCGCCACATCCTGATCTCGACCGCCATTAAAGACCCTAAGAACCCGATGGGCCGCGACACCCCTGTCAAGGACCACGCAAGGGCAAAGCTCGAGGAAGAAAAGGAAAAGAAACTTCTCGACGAGATCGTTGCGAGAAACAACATCCAGGTTCCGGCCGATTTCGACGTTCCTGAACCGACCGAGGAGCAAATGCAGCAGATGCAGCAGCGTCAGCAGCAAATGATGCAGCCGCCTCCAGGAGCCGGCCCCGACGGCCCCGGAGCCGACGGCCCGCCACCCGCTCCACCGGCAGATACGAAGAAGGCCGAGCCGAAGAAGTAGATTAGATCTCCGGTGGCTCGCGATTTATGTGGAAACTGGTGGCAGCAAAATAGACTAGTCGTTTTCGTTTATAATGAGATTTGTCGCCCCGAAAGTCTTGACTATTCGATTTCGCAGTACCGTAGCGGTTTTAGTCGGCCTTGTTCTCTTTGCCACCATATCGATTCAGGCGCAAACTCATGATGAGCGCCTGAAGGCTCAGGAGTTAATCAACGCCGGCAACGCCCACCTGCTCAGGGGCGATTCCGAGCAAGCAGTACAGAAATTTTCTCAAGTAGTAATACTTTTGCCGAATTTGGCTATTGGCTATATCAATCGCGGTTTAGCCTTAGTAGCTCTAAATCGACTGAGCGAAGCGTTGGAGGATGCGGACAAAGCCGTAGAATTGTCAAAGTCAGCACCGGACGCAAAGTACTTTCTGGCAATGGCATTTCAATTGAAAGGCCATGCGTTCAAGGCCAAAAACGAGAACCAAACGAGCGTAGAAGAGTTCACAAAGGCTATTGAACTTGAGCCTAATAATCCGCGATTTCTTCATGGACGCGGCACCTCTTACCTTTTTATGGGTAAGCTTGACCAGGCTCTCAACGACTTTAACAAAGCGATCGAGCTTGATCCCTCGATTTTCCAGTCGCTTCTGAATCGGGCGATTATCCACCGACGTAATAAGAATTATGAGGCATCATTGCGGGATCTAGATTCCGTTCTGAAACTGGATCCGACGAATGCTTCTGCATTCAATAATCGCGGAAATATCCAAAAGGACCAGAAATTGTGGTCGGATGCTATTCTCAGCTTTTCCTCAGCTATATCTATCGATCCGAAATCAGAGTATTTCTACAACCGCGCTAAGGTTCACCACGATAAGGGCGACTTCACAAACGCGATTTCGGACAACTCAGAGGCTATCAAAAGGGATCGCAACAACGATAAGGCTTACTACAATAGGGGAATTGCATACAATAGACTTGGCAAAAACGACCTTGCCCTTGATGATCTTCGACGAGCAATGCAAATAAACGACAAGTCGTCGGCCCGCAGATATAATTACGGGTTCCTCCTGTTTCAAGTTGGTCGTTTCGCCGAAGCCCGAAACGAGATGACAACGCTTATTCTAAGGCACCCAAAATGGAAAGCCGCCCATGTCTTGCGAGGAGAAGCTGCTGCTAGAATGGGTGACGCTGCAAGCGCGAAAAAAGATCGGGAGATTGCGAGTGGTCTTAGCGAAGCGTGGAAACCTGACGAGGAAGAGTTTTTAATCTTTGACTTCACGTTTGCGATTAGAGGCCAAGAAATCAAGTAAATGGAACAAGTAAAGATCGGAATCATCGGCGGCAGTGGTTTGTACCAGATGCCGGAGCTTGAAAATGTTCGGGAAGTTCCCGTTGAAACGCCATTTGGGCCGCCTTCGGATGCGTTTATCGTTGGCGAACTCGATGGCGTTACTGTGGCGTTCTTGCCGCGTCATGCTCGTGGACATAAGTTTCTGCCGAGCGAACTTCCCTTTCGGGCGAACATCTACGCGATGAAGATGCTCGGCGTCGAGTATATTTTGTCGGTCTCGGCTGTCGGTTCGCTTCAGGAGAAATACGCTCCGACCGATTTTGTGATCCCCGATCAATTCTTCGACCGCACGCGTGCTCGTGCTCACGAATCGACCTTTTTTGGCAACGGCATCGTCGGCCACGTGACGTTCGCACATCCGGTTTGCGATGAGCTTGGCGATATTCTCGAGGCTTCGTGCAATACCGTCGGCGTCAAAACACATCGCGGCGGCACATACATCTGTATGGAAGGCCCGGCGTTCTCGACCAAGGCCGAATCGAACGTCTATCGCCAATGGGGCATGGACATCATCGGCATGACCAACCTGCAGGAAGCCAAGCTCGCACGCGAAGCCGAGATCGCCTATGCCACGCTCGCCCTCGTCACCGACTACGACTGCTGGTACGAAGGCCACGACGACGTCACCGCCGAGATGGTCATTGAAACCCTTGGGCTTAACGTCCGCAACGCCCAACTAGTAATGAAAGACGCCGTAAAACGCGTCGCCGCCAAAGAAACGCCAAACCAATACTCCGACGCGATAAAGAACGCGATCTTTACGGCACCGGATAGCTGGCCCGCGGAGACGGCGAAGAAACTTGACGCGATCATTGGAAAGTATCGGCAATAGCCCGGTCGCCTGTCGCTGAAGGCGACAAAGATAATAGCCTTGGGGTGCAACGAAGCTTTGCGAGTGAAACCCCAGGTATGCCATAAACTGAGAACCGACCCTGAAAGGGTCGCACCTGATGGACTTGCGAGAGTTGCTCGCCTTCAGCGAGCAGAAATGATTTTGGAATCTATCCTGGGGTTCCGCAGAGCCTCCACCCCAGGCTATTATCTTCGTCGCCTTCAGCGACGGTAAACGAACTGACCCCTAATTGCATCTCTTAGTTCTTATGAACAAATTCCTTGTCGCTTTTGTTTTTCTTATCCTGTTGACCGTCACCCCGGCATTTGCCCAGCGCAATCCCACGCCTGCGATCGCTCGCGATCCGATCCTTGAGGCTGATGCTAAGCATAATCTTGATGTTGCGAAGCAGGCGTTTGCTCCGTTAAAGCGAGCCTACAAACAGGTCTTGCTGCGGTTTGAGGAGACCTATGCGGCGTATCCTGAGTTTTCGCAGATGGACGAGTTTCTTTATCTGGCCGGAATGAGCAGCTATTATCTGGCCGAGGGTAAGGGCAAGCAGAAGATCGACTTGCGATCAGAGAAGGAAAAAGAAAAGTTCGCTCCCGAAAAATTGCGCTCCGACGCGGTCGCGTATCTGTCGACGGTTGTCGATAAATATCCCGAAAGCAAGTTCGTCGTCGAGGCCCAAAAGACATTGTCAAAGATCAAGGGATCCTGATCTGGGGCTTTAGCCATCGTAGATGGCAATAGCATGTAGCCCAGGGCGTTAGCCCTGGGTTTCCATCTCAATGCGTCCGAGCTATCGTAGATAGCGACAGCGGCGTATCGGAAGGTCTGTCGCCCGTTTCTACTCCGACAAAACGATCGAAACCGTCGAGTTCTTTGAAAAACTTGGCCTGCGTCGTATTGTCGATTCGCTGCCGCGTTACGCCCGGCTTGAGTGTCCTGATGGCGACGCGACTTTGTCGGTCAATGAATTCCCGCCTCATCAGCCGATCGACAATATCGTGCTTTACTTCGAATGCGAAGACCTCGACGCCGAGGTCATACGCCTGAAAAAACTCGGCCTGCACTTCGACGAAGACCCGACCGACCGTCCATGGCTGTGGCGTCAGGCTTACCTGAAAGATCCAAACGGCAACAAGATCTGCCTTTTCCACGCAGGCAAAAACCGCAAAGACCCGCCCTGGCGGCTCGGCTCGCAGGAAGTTCGATGAAGCAACTCCGACGCGCTTCCGGTGCGAGTTGCGTCCCAAACTGTCAGCTCGCGAAAGGCTTTGAAGTTCGCGTCGCAAACTCAGAACAGCACGCAGTCGCGAACGTGTAACTCCGACGCATCCCAGACTCCTGTCAGAACCGAGAGCGATAGCGACCGGGGGGCTCCGACGCGCCCTGAGCTCGTGGCAGAACCGCGAGCGATAGCGATCGGCTGAAACCTGCTCATGCGTCCCAAAATTTTCAAAGATCTAGTCAAAAGGCCGAAGGTGGAGTTTCACGCAGCGATCAGACGGCGGGCGATCCGCGAGGTTTGGCCGAATCGACGAGCAATGCGGGAATGGCGTACGTGCCTCGAAGATCGACCCCACATTCGGGCTTGGCCGATGAAACGCATCCGTCCACGAGCTCAGCGGAACGGACGGTTTGGGGTGGAGTGAATTTGTGATCGCCGATCGAGTCGATATCGAGATCTGTTGCCAGGTCTTGCAAAGTGAACATGCGGGCATCCGGGCAACACGTGGAGCGTGGCAAGACATCCTCGCCGCCGGCGGTCGCGACAACTTCGCTCAGCGGAAAGTAAGAATAGCCGTCGATCGAGCGGCTTTTGATCAACAGATCACAAACGCGGTCGATAAACGCTAGCTGTTCGTCGACGCGGGTTGAGAAGCGGTTGTTCGAAAGGGCCGATCGGCTGCCAGATGCGGTACGCGTGTTCATAGATAAAACGCTAACCGAAAACGACCGAAAATGGAATGCCATTCCGCACGGATCGTACAATTATGCGTAAATTGACGCAAAACGCTGATCTTGTAGCATTCTGCGTGGTTTGGCCGTAAATGTAAGATTTAATTGGCGTTCTTCGCGGCTCGTCTGGGTAATTTGAATAGTCGTACGGTTTTGCTCTGCGGACTCCGCGTCTGCTCTCGGCGAACTCTGCGAGGAATTCTCTTGCAAACTCCTCATCTTGGATTCCACGCAGAGGTCGCGGAGGGGGACGCGGAGATCGCTGAGAAGAAGTATAGGCATGAGCAAATTCAAACAAACCCACTGCCTTATCTAACTCGGTGGCCTTTGTGTCATCCCGTTGTGATCTCTGTGTTTAAGGTTTTTCTAAACACAGAGTCCACAAAGTGAGGACGCAGAGATCACAAAGGATTGAAACCGAAGCACTACCCTTATCTTCGATCTATGGTCAAAGCATTCATTAACGTGTAAAATATTGGTTTTGCAATTTTCTTGGAGATTTATATAACAACATGTCATTAACAGTAGTTGGCTCGGTCGCGTTTGATGCGCTCGAAACGCCATTTGGTAAACGGGATAAGATCTTGGGCGGCGCGGCCACGCATTTTGGGCTGTCGGCGAGTTTTTTCACAAAGGTAAACGCGGTAGGCGTGGTCGGCGGTGATTTCGGTGATGAGGAATGGGCGGTTTTCAAGCGGCACTTCATCAACACCGACGATATTGAGATAGTGCCCGAGGGCAAGACCTTCTTCTGGAGCGGGCGTTACGATTACGACATGAATACCGCTCACACGCTCGATACCCAGCTAAATGTGTTCGAGACATTCGAGCCGAAGCTGAGCGATAATTCCAAATCGGCCAAACTGCTCTTCCTCGCAAACATCCTTCCGATGTTGCAAAAGCAGGTCCGCGAACAGATGCCTGACGCAAATTTCGTCGCCATGGACACGATGAATTTCTGGATCACCTCGATGAAGGACGCCCTGATCGAAACGATCAAGGTCGTCGATTGCATCATCATCAACGACGCCGAGGCTCGGCAGTTGACCGAGGAATCGAGCATCCACGTCGCGGCACGCAAGATCATGGAGATCGGCCCGAAGGTCGTCGTCATCAAGCGCGGCGAATACGGAGCGACGCTATTCACGAAAGACGGCTACTTCGCAGCACCGGCCTATCCGCTCGAGAGCGTATTTGATCCGACGGGTGCGGGCGACACGTTTGCGGGCGGCTTTATGGGCTACCTCGCCGCTCAGAACGAGATAACGGACGAGACGCTGCGGCGGGCGATGATCTATGGTTCGGTGATGGCTTCGTTCAACGTCGAGAAGTTTGGCACGGAACGGGTCGATGCTCTCGATTATCCTGAGATCAACGAGCGGTTCAAGGCGTTCAAGACGATGACGCATTTTGACGATATTCCATTTGAAAGGGCCACGTCAGCGGCGTAAGTTTGATGGAGACGAAAAGCGAAAACTCGCTGCGGCGTTTTGACCGCAAACAGAGCAACTACCCGTTGATCGCGGTCACGCTGATACTTTTCGTGGTGCTGATCGCCGGCGTGGTCGTATCCGTGCGGGCTGACGATCTAGCGGCCGCGGGTATATTTCTCGCGGCGGCTCTGATATTTGCGGTGGTCGTGCTGATCGATATCGCGAATCGTCGGCGGATCGAGGCGGTCGACGATCGCAAATTCATCCGCTGGGATGCCGCAATGCCCGAGATCCAGCGGCAGAATGTAAATGTCGAGGTTCGTGAACTCGCCCGCCTGCTCGGGGTCGGCGACGAAGGCCTCGCCGATCTGCTTTCGGCATACATCGTCGCCGAAGACCTTGCCCTGAGGCAGGTTCAGCAAGAAGAAAATCTGCCGCTCATGCGTCATGTGAGCATCGGCGGCACGCCGTTCGACGCCATAATGGTCGAGCACGACCTGATCACCTGCATCGAGGTCGCCTTTCTGGTGATCCCGGATGTGCGGCAGGAAAAGATCGAGTCGATGCTTAAGAAGGTCACGCTCGCGAAAAAGAACCTCGTCGAACAACGAAGCCGTTTGCGTTTAAGGCTAATGCTCGTCTTGGTCACGCAACTCAGCGTCGAAGAAGAAGAACGCCTCCGCGGAATGCTCGTCACCAGACGCTTCTCCGACACGCCGGTCGACATCGACATCAGGCTGCTGGATTTTGAGATGCTGCAGAAGGTTTATGTTTCTGAGTAGACGGTAGTCGGTAGTCGGTAGAGATGACATCAAAAACGTTCCAGGATGTGGAGGTTTGGCAGCGGGCACACCGTTGGGTTCTTGCTATCTATGGGCTTACAGAAAATTTCCCAAAGCATGAAATGTTTGGCCTAACATCCCAACTTCGACGGGCAGCGGTTTCGATCCCGGCCAACTTTGCAGAAGGGTTTAAAAAGGCCGGGAATGCGGATAAGCTACGCTATTATAATATCGCGCAAGGTTCACTCGAAGAGTGCCGATACTACCTGATACTTGCAAGAGACCTTGGATACGGAGACACAAAAGAACTATCGGACGACTTGGAAACTGTCAGTAGAATGCTGGCTTCATACATGCGAGCAATAAGAAATGCCCGTTAGAGGCCTACAGACTACTCTGACCACTGACTACCGATTACCGACTACTGACTACCGACTACTATGTTAAAGGACAAAATCGGAATGATATTCGGCGTCGCGAACAAGCGTTCGATCGCTTGGGCTTGTGCGGCGGCTTGTGGGGAACATGGGGCGAGGATGGCGTTTACCTATCAGGGTGAGCGGCTGAAGGAGAATGTCGAGAAGCTCGCGGGCGAGCTGCCCGATTCGCTGGTCGTGCCGTGTGACGTGACCAACCAAGCCGACGTTGACGCAGCATTTGCGGCGGTTGGGGACAAGTTCGGAAAGCTGGATTTTGTGATCCACTCGATCGCGTTTGCGCCGAAAGAGGCTCTCGAAGGCGAGTTTGTTACGACGACCCGCGAAGCTTTTCGCACGGCTCTCGAGGTCAGTGCGTTTTCGCTCACACAGGTAGCCCTGGCCGCGTCGCCGCTGATGAGCGAAGGCGGAAGTATCGTAACGATGAGCTATTACGGTGCCGAAAAGGTTGTGCCCAGCTACAACGTCATGGGCGTTGCGAAAGCCGCTCTGGAATCATCGGTACGCTATTTAGCCGCAGACCTCGGCAAGAACAACATCCGCGTGAACGCCATCAGTGCGGGTCCGATCAATACTTTATCGGCTCGTGGGGTAAAGAACATGGGCTCGCTACTCGGCTACGTCGGCGAAAAGGCACCGATGAAACGCAACGTAACGGTACAGGAAGTAGGAAATACCGCATTGTTCCTGGTCAGCGACCTCTCAACCGGCATCACCGGCGAGACGATCTACGTAGATTGCGGTTACAACATCATGGGAATCTGATGGGCAGTCTGGGAAGTCTGGGAAGTCTAGGAAGTCTTGGAAGGCGGAGACGCTCTTCCTGACTCCGAAAACTTCCCAAACTTCCTAAACTTTCCCAACTTCCAAAACTATACATATGGCAAACAATCCAAAATCCGTAAAACCAGCGGTACCCCAAACCGTCGCCGATGCAAAGGAACGCGAGACCGCTCCGGGCTACTGGCATCTGACCGACGACGAGATACTTCTGCGTTCGCCGGAGCCGGAAGATCTGTATCGAACGTCCGATTCGTGGCGAGTTTTCCGCATTCTGGGTGAGTTTGTTAATGGCTTTGACGAGCTGGCGACGATCACGCGGGGAGTTTCTATCTTCGGATCTGCTCGCACACATCCCGAAGACCCGATGTATCTCGCGGCAACCGAGACTGCCAAATTACTGGGCCAGGCTGGATTTGAGATCATCACCGGCGGCGGACCGGGGATCATGCAGGCGGGAAATCAAGGGGCGTACGAAGTAGGAGCCGTCTCAGTCGGCTGCAACATCGAGCTGCCCTTCGAGCAGCAGGCAAACCCGTACCTCACCAAGTCGCTGACGTTCAAATACTTCATGGTCCGAAAGACCATGTTCATCAAATACTCCAACGCCTACGTCATCTTCCCGGGCGGTTTTGGCACGATGGACGAGCTTTTCGAGGCACTCACGCTGATCCAAACCAAGAAGATCCGCAACTTCCCTGTCGTGCTCTTCGGCTCTCAATACTGGCGCGGAATGCTGGCGTGGCTAACAACGACGATGCTCAACGAAAAGATGATCAGCCCTGAGGATCTGAGCCTGATCCACCTGACCGACTCGCCGAAAGATGCGGTCGATTTTATCATCTCGACCTGCGAAGCGGGCGTGGAAGTTAGCGAAGACGAGAAATAGTGGAGTCAGAATTCTCGTATTCGGCGGATCATTCCGCATCCATAACTGCCTGCATCCACGCTAGATACGGCCCCGACACTCTTGCGGCCTCGACGGCGACGATCTCGGGCACGTCGTAACTGTGATTCTCGGTAATGAACCGTTCGAGTTCGTCGTATTTTTCGGGAAGTGTTTTGATCAGCATTAGGTTTTCCTGTTCTTTCTGAACCTTTCCTTCCCAAACATAGACCGAAGTCATCGGCGGCAGGATCTGTACGCAGGCGGCAAGCCCGGACTCAACGATCGCCTCAGCCAGACCTTCGGCCTCGGTGCTCAAGGCGGTTGTGAAAACTATTTGGATCATACCCAAAATGATAGCTTAAAATCGGCCTCAAAACGTCGGAACCTGAAGTTCGGCAGCTTCGTAGTTAGAAAAAGACACTTTATTATTATGAAAAATATACTCTTCGCAGCCCTATGCCTCGGAATGGTCGGGCTTATCCAGATCACGGCGACCGCTCAAAACAAGTTCAAATTGCTGGCCACGAATAAGACTTCGACTATGGAGAAGGAATTAAACCAGGCGGCCGATCTAGGCTACCGTCTCGAAGGTTTCAATGGCGGCGAGACGATGTTCGGCGGCAAAGAAACTGTCGCGATCCTCTCTATTGCAAGCGATGCCAAGGCTCGGTATAAGTACAAACTGCTCGCAACAAACAAAACCTCAACCATGCAGAAGGAACTGCAGGAATACGGCAATGCGGGCTACGAGTACAAGGGACAAACCGTTTTTGAGACGACATTCGGCGGGAAAGAGGTAGTGACGATCCTCGAGAAAGACCTGACGGTGACGGAATTGCCAAAATACGAGTACAAGCTCTTCGCGACGAATAAGACGTCGACAATGGAGAAGGAACTCAACACAATTTCCGACCCAACGCAAAAATTCGTCGGCATCACGGTTGCTGAAACCGCTTTTGGCGGTAAAGAGGTGGTTGTTATTACTCGAAGGCGGTTGTAGACGGAGATTGCCCTCCCCGACACGTGAGGGGTGGTACTTCGGCAGCTTACCAATTTATCTCCTCACTCCGCGAGCCCGCAATCATCCCGTCAGCCGAAGCGGCTGCCCCCCTTCTATTCAGGAGGGGAGTTTTTTTGATTCCCCTCCTGGACAGGAGGGGTGGCCCGGCTTTGCGGGCCGGGGTGGTCGAGACGCCGGGGATTCGCAGATGCAACGCGGGCATGGCAGCGAAAATGATAAAGCCTCGTGTTGTAGACTGCGCGGCCCCTCAACCACCCCGTCAGCCGAAGCGGCTGCCACCCCTCCTGTCCAGGAGGGGAGTTTTTCTTGGATTCCCCTCCTGGACAGGAGGGGTGGCCCGGCTTTGCGGGCCGGGGTGGTTGAGGCGTTGGGGATTCGAAAATGCAACGCGGGCGAGGGCGGCGAGCATGATTTCGTTTTGTCTTGTATACGCCGCGAGATCATCAACCACCCCGTCAGCCGAAACGGCTGCCCCCCCTCCTGTCCAGGAGGGGAGTTTTTCTTGGATTCCCCTCCTGGACAGGAGGGGTGGGCCCGGCTTTGCGGGCCGGGGTGGTTGAGGCGTTGGGGATTCGAAAATGCAACGCGGGCGAGGGCGGCGAGCATGATTTAGCTTTGTATTGAATACTCCGCGAGATCATCAACCACCCCGTCAGCCGAAGCGGCTGCCACCCCTCCTGTCCAGGAGGGGAGTTTTCTAACGTCTTCTCGCAAACTGAGGGTCAAGAGCGATGGCGGCCTGGAATTGCTTCTCAGCCTGTTCGGTCATTTTAAGATTGCTTAGCCGAAGGCCGATCATCCAGTGGAAATAAGGGTCGCGTGGCGTTGAGCGATCGGCTTGAGTTTGGGCTTGGGCGGCGGCTTCGGCTCGGCCAAGTTCGGCGTTGGCGACGGCAAGGAAGTTATTGACGATCGGCAAGCCGGGATTGCCGCGGACAGCGTCATTCCAGACGGCGATGGCTTCGGCTTTGCGGCCGAGCATCCAGAGCGATTCGCCTTTTTCCTCGCGAGCGAGCAGAACGTTTGACGAGGCCATCGCCTGATCCAGCGATGTCAGGGCTTCCTGATAACGGCCCGTACGATTGAGTATCGCTCCGCGATAGTACAGGCTGATCGCCCGTGCCTGCCCGGTTTGAAGCTGAGCCGAGCGGGCCAGCAGATCAAGTGAGCCGTCGATATTGCCGCCCAGGTATTCGAGCCACGCGATCTTTGGCGTCGCCTCGACATTCGTAAAGATCCCAAACCGGCGTGAGGTCCCAAAATGCGAGCGTCCTGCGTCGATACGCGCCTTGTCAGTGGGGCCAAACCACTGCGATGGGTCGCGCTGTGCGAGAGCGAGTTCGTCGGGGATCTGTAGACTTTCAAAAGCGATCGCCCCTTCCCGTTCGTGATAGCGGATAAAGCCGCTGTGGGCGACCAGTCCGAGCCAGCCGAGAGCCAAGACGAGGAAGACGGCTCCGGCCGGTCTAACGCGTCCCGATGATTTAAGAACATGGCTGTAAAACGCCGAGTCCTTCGCTACGATAAGACGCCACACGCGAAACGCTAGATAGGCTGTCACGATCGCAATACCGATCGCCATCAGCATCGGAACGATCTGGTAAACATTCCAAACTGCAAAATAGCTGAGGACAAAGACCGCCGCAACACCCAGTTCTTCGGGCCAGGTAAGTGAGAAACTCTTCGTCGTCGCTTTCCCCATCGCCGCGGCGGGTTTACCGAGACCGAAATAAAGCGCGTCGTTCGGACAGACGGAAACGCAGTCCATGCATTTCATACAGCCCGGATCGACGACCATACCGAATTCCCTGACCTCGGCGTGGACCAGCACATTCGAGGTACAAACGGCCGTGCAATGGCCGCATTGGTTGCAGGCATCGGTTACGCGGATCTTTCCGGGAGCCACCTTGTCCGCGATCGCAAAGAATCCGCCATACGGGCATCCGTAAGTGCAGAAACCTTTAGAACCAAGAAAATATACGGTCATGAAACCGCAAATAAAGAGGAACGGGATCGCAACCCACACGGGCGGAAAGGTCGCCCAGAATTCGGTCGTGATTATGTGGTTTGTAAATTGCGGAAAGAGCGGTTCGGCCAGCGGTTTGGTTAGCCAACGGCCGACGGTCGGCCAGACGAACATATAAAGGGCCGCGATGAGCGGAACCCAGATAAGTAGCCGCGAACGAAAGGGTTTTGGCTTCAAGCCGACCTTATTGAGCAGCCAGGCACAAAGGTCCTGCAATGCGACGACGTGACATCCCCAACCGCAGAAAAAACGGCCGAAGATAAGCGTCGAGATAATTGCGAGCGAGAAAAATATCACGCCCGCGTTTACGGCCCCGTTCTGCAGGGTCCACATCGACTCAGAAGGCTCAACGGGCGAGACAGTTCGGCCCATAAACCACCATTGAAGAATATGACCAAGGATGAGGAGATGGACCGAGATCAGGACGATAGCACGCCATTTCGCATTCTTCGATAGGGCGACATTTACGGCCTTGGAAGAACCGCCGTTGATAACCGGAAGTTCGATCGAACGCTTCGTTTTCTTTTGTTGCCCGTCGCAGCCGGTTTTCATAGCGAATTGCAGACCAAGTTTTGCTCAATAAATACTATAACTAACTTGCCTTAAACACCCGAAACGTTATACAAATAAAGGTTAATCTCGAACAGAAAATTTTCCGTCCGACATTGCAGAAAACACACTTTTACCAAGGGGTCAAAATTCCTGAATTATGCTGAAGACACTCTTAATATCGCTTCTCCCGCTAATGCTATTCCTGGGCGACACCTCGTTAAGCTTGTTTCCGGAGATCAAAACCGCGAAACGCAGCGACACGGGCACGCTCGAGCGTCTGGTTCCTATCGACGGAACAGTCTCGCTCGACATTGATATGGCTCGGCTGACCGGGCAGGACACGTCGAGCAAACAGTTCGAGAGTCTTCGCTTTTCCGCTGCCAGGGATTCGTTTTTCACAATTGTTGTTTACAACGGTGAACTTCGCGGCCCTACGCCGAGCTCCCTGGCAATAGTTCCCCAATCATCGGCTTACCTGCCATCAAAGCTCGCGGATTCTTACAACAATCTGGTAGTTGAGAGCCTGCCCTGGGGCGGCAACTATGATCTGGTGATACGGGATGCCGAGAGCGGATTTGTGTTCTTCAATGTCGAGGGATATCAGTTCGCTTATGATGCCTCGCAGAAAGCCCTAAACATCAGCGACGGAAGGCTTCTGATCTCGCAGGAATTTGCCGATGCTCTCGGACGCCCGGAAAGTGTCGGCACTATCGCCGGCCTGCTTTCCTTCTCGACCGCAATGCGTGCTGTCGAGGTGATGAACGTCAGCAACGGCGAGGTGCAGTCGGCAGTGCTCCCTGCCGGTGCCGGAATGGAACCAAACGCTGGCACACGGCCCGGTCCTGACGTCATCGTCGGTGATGTTAATGGCCTTGCCCAGTTTGGCTCGGCGACCGGAACGCAGGTCGGGCTCGCCCTCGGAACCGATTCCTGCAATGCGGGCCAGGTAAACCTTAACTGGTTTGCCCTGCCAAGCAACGATCACCCTGTAATCCCTCAGAATCTCTACAGAATGAGCGGCGGCAGTGATAACACACAGCGGTTCGAACAGATCGGACAGTCGAGCGTAAAGCATGGCTTTACGGCACTGACACAGAATCTTTGCGGCTTCGGCTGTAACGGTGTCGGCGGATCGCGACTCGGTTCGGGATGTTCCGATCCGTACTCGGCGAGCCTTAATGCAGGCCCGAGCCTGGGTTCACGAGCGTGGATCAACCCTTTCACCGGTTTCTTCCCGCGTGGCGACTCGGCGACCCCGCCAAATCAGCACACGGGCCATGTCGGTGATAGCGCTGCCGGACACAGAATGCGTGTCGAGATCGCGAGCCTTAACACTACGCTGAATCCGGGCGCGACCTACTACGCCGAAGGCCAGTACGTGACCCCGCACGAATATCAGTGGTGCCAGGCAAATCCGACCGAGTGCAACATGAACAACAACGTCTCATACCGACGTTATAATGTATTCGGGACCGGAAGCCCGTTTTCCTTCTCACCTAATGGAGCGACCGTACGAGAAAAGCCGGCGATCTATGCGTGGACTGGAGCATCCATCATCGACTTTCAGCCTGAACCGATGGTGGATGGTATGGGCATTTTGGCCTCTAAGGTAACCAACCCGTCGCCGGGAGTTTGGCATTATGAATACGCGGTCTACAATCAGAACCTTGACCGCAGTATCCAGTCCTTCAGTATCCCGATCCCGGAAGGCGTGACGATTTCGAACATCGGTTTCAGCGCTCCGCCGCAGCACCCGGGCACGACATTTGACGGAACCATGGGTAACCAGGGCTACAGCAACACCCCCTGGGCCGGAACGGTCGCGGGCAACGCGATCACGTGGAGCTCGGAAACTTTGGCCCAGAATCCGAACGCAAACGCGATCCGCTGGGGCACGATGTATAACTTCCGTTTTGACGCGAACGTGCCGCCGGGTTCCAACTCGGCCACGATCGGATTCTTCAAGACTGGTGCGCCGACGCAGGTAAGGACTGAAGGCCCGAGCGGAGCATCGCCAACACCAACGCCGACTGCAACGCCGACCCCAACAGCCACGCCGACCCCAACGCCGACAGCGACGCCGACTCCGACAGCGACGCCGACCCCAACTGCTACGCCAACGCCAGTTCCGACCCCAACTCCTAATCAGGGGATGGAAGGTGATGTTGTTGACCAGAACGCAAGCCCGGCCGGTGGTGATGGTGTGCTCGGTAATGACGTGACCGTAATGAGGTTGTTCGCTCTGGGTCTTACGACTCCGGACGGCAGCACTAATCAGTTTCAGCGTGCCGATAGCGGTCCCCGCGACGAGGCAAACGGGCTGTTCGGAGACGGTCGTATCGACGCCTCGGACGTTACCGTAACCAGGCAATACGCCCTCGGCAACTTCCCTCAAACTCCGGCAAATGGACCTACGCTGCCGATCATAACCGCACCTTTCGAGATGTCGTCACCGGACGGCACGGTCAGAACGATCCGGGTCGTAAATGCCGCCGCACAACCGGGGCAGCAGGTTGTCGTCGCCATCCAGTTGGTGTCGCAGGGTAATGAAGCTTCTGCGAGTTTCTCGGTTACCTTTGACCCGACCAAGCTTAGTGCACCGCTTGTGACTCTCGGTAGCGGAGCTCCGGCCGGAGCAAATCTTGGAACGAACCTAAACAACGTTGCACAAGGTCAGATCGGTATCTTGGTCGACTCCACGAACACCTACGCTGCCGGCACGCGAGAGGTTGTTACGATCAGGTTCAATGTCGCGGCTAATGCAACTATCGGACTCACCCCGGTCGGCTTTGGCACGACCCCGACCGGTCAGAGCGTCTCTAATGCTCAGGGAGCCTTACTTACGACATCCTTTACGCCCGGAACGGTTCAGATCGGTTCCACCGCTTCCGGCGTCGAGATCGGCGGCAAAGTGCTGACCCCCGACGGCCGCGGTATTCGCGGTGTCACGGTGTCGATAACTGACCAATCCGGAGCAGTCCGAGTGGCAACGACAAACTCTTTTGGTTTCTACCGTTTTGAGAATGTCGAAGCCGGAAGCAGCTATGTAGTATCGGCCGCTTCGAAGCGTTACCGGTTCGGGGCCAGAGTGGTCAATGTGTCGGACACGTTGACCGATCTCGACCTGATCGCTCAGGAATAACCTGATACTCACTAAACTAAAAGAGGCCGCCCGGTGATCCGGACGGCCTCTTTTATTTTTGTCGATCCCTTGCTATCTAGCCATTATCCCTTTGTACTCTTCAGACTCGGCCCACTCCAGGGCCTCAGCAACGCGCCAGATCGGAAAGGGGTGCGATAATCCTGCATTCATCGTGTCCGCCCAGAATCGATCGAGAGCCTTCTCATCGTAGTTCTTCTTGAACTCGCGGCCCTGCTCGAGGAAGAGCTCATAGTCGATCTTTGACGCAAAGGTACCGCCAGCAAGCTTCATCATCGTACGTCCGATGACGTGCGGATCCTGAACGACGAGTAAAGCCGCACGATCACAACTAAGTTCGGCTCGCCGTGCCCACGAAAGAAGTGCACTCGAAATACCCATTGATACCACGAGCTTTATGATCTCGGAGCCGGGAAGCAGTCTTGCGACCGAAATATTTGCCAGGATCTCCATCAGTCTCGCTGCTGTCAGATACAGGACATGTTCCGCGTGAATGTGGCCAACCTCGTGAGCGATGACCGCGAGAGTTTCCTCGTCGTTGAGCCGCTCGATCAGACCCGAATGCAGAACGATGATAGGTTTGTCGACCCCGCCGGTGAAAGCATTCACAACCGGATTCTGCTGAACGAACATATCCGGCATCTCAACGCCGAGCGTCTTGCAGGCGATCTCCAGCTTCGCATAAAGGTCAGGGCACTGCGTAGGCGTTACCTTTACCGCACTCGCCATGAACGAGACCCTGATCGCGGATTCTCCCGTCCAGGCGAGCAGTTTCTTCAGAATTGAATCAACCCCAGGTATTGCCTTTAGGGCATTAAGAGCCTTTTTGTCTAAGGGGTGAACATAATCGTTCTTGTGCAGGTCTGTAAACTTTTTATGAGGCTCGTTCGATAGCGGAAGCTTACACTTGCCACAGTTCGCATCGTCGTTTTTGTAGTCGTCCTTGACCGAATTCTTCTGTCCGCAAAAACGGCACCGAACAAAATGGCTTTTGGCTAACTCGGAATTCTCAACTTCAGGATTCTTTTTTGGCATATTTCAAGTCTAATTGACGCGGTTTCATTTGTTCAAATCAAAGCTAACACAACTTACGAATCGTTTTCGTTAAAGTTTGGTTCAAGTTCCCACTTCCACCACGTGTAATGATATTCGCGTTCCGTTACGCGGTATTTCGAACCGCAGATCAAGCAGACGCAAACATAGTGGTCGACGAAGCCGTCCGGGGTTTTGACGGTTGATTTGATCAAGATGTTGCCGGACGTTTGTTCCCGTTCTGGGTCGAACATGTCGTCGTGCGTGTAAAGCAAACAAAAACAGCCCTCGCTGTCACGCACGAACTCCAGCTTTCGGATAGCGAATTCAAGATGCGTCGAATTCGGCCTTACCATGCCGCCGAGCTTGAGATTCCTGGTCGATCGCCTGATCAGGTCGAGATCATCGATCAAAGCTGAAAGCTCAGCCCGATCGCGAAGATGTCGTATCACACCGCAGGCTTTCCAAACCCGGGTCGCGTCGCGTGAGATCAGGTCATCAAGCGTACTCATGTATCAGTCGATGGTGAGGCGGGCGATGGTTTCGACATGGTGAGTTTGAGGGAAAAGATCGATCGCAGTCAGCTTTTCTATCTTGTATCCTGCTTCGACCAGGCTCTTGAGATCGCGAGCAAGGATCGACGGTTCACAGGAAACATAGCTAATATTACGCGGCCGCAATCTTAATATCGATGGTATCGTGGCCTTCTCGGTACCGCTTCGCGGTGGATCAAGCAGTAGCAGGTCAACGGCTGCATGCGGGCCCTCTCGGAGAAAGGCCGCAACTGAACTCTCGACCAGCTGGACGTTCGATAATCTGGCGTTTTCGATATTTCGCTCGGCAAATGTTGCGGCGTGAGGATTTTCCTCAACCGAAACCACCGACTCAAAACGCCTCGCAAGCGGTAAAGTAAAAAGACCTACGCCGCTGTAAAGATCGTAAGCCAATCCACCTTTTGATTCGCCTATTGCGGTTTCTATCAGATCGGGGATCAGGAATTTGTTAGCCTGAAAAAATGCTCGAGCGGAGAAGAAAAACCGCTCGTCGCCGACCACACTCGTCAACTCGGCGGTTGGTTCGACCAGCTCCCGCGAGTAAAGCGATACACGTCCATCGTCACCCGTCGCCGCCTCAACCTCGGCGGTTTCGCTCCAGAGTGCTTCCCAGTCCATGTTCTCGCGAGTGTACTCAAGCGTCGACTGCAGGCCCGGTGTAAGGATGGGACAGGCGCTTATATCGATGATATCGTGCGTGTCGCGGCGATAATATCCAAGTTTCTTCTTCGTCCGGTCAATGTGCCATCGTGCCCTTGAGCGGTAGCCAAACGGAGTAGGACTTTCGATCACCTGAATATCATGATCGTATTCTATCTTGCCGATCCGATGGAGACAGTCACGAATTATACCGATCTTGGCTGCAATCTGGGCAGAGTAGCTCATCTGCTGGAAGTCGCACCCGCCACATTTTCCGAAATACTCGCATTCAGGTTCGACACGCCTCGGCCCGCTCTCAAGAACCTCGACGATCTCGGCAAAAGCCATCCGCTTTTTGATCTCGGCGATCCTGACACGCAACACGTCTCCGGGAACGGTCAGCGGCGTCAGCACTGTCAGGTTTTCGACGAACGCCAACCCAAAACCGCGCGGAACGATCTTCTCGATCCGCACTTCGATCATGTCACCAACTGTGTAATGTTTACTCAAAATTTAGCTATTAGCCTGGAACGAGAACCTTTGTAACATATCTCTACGGTGAAATGCTATTTGACAGAAAAATCCGTGGAGGAAAGAACGTTTCTTAGATCTTCGAGATCTGATCGATCCGCGTAAGAGAATGTAAACATTATTGCATATCCTTTCCTAACGGTCGCGTACAGACGTTTCTTACCACTAGACGAAGCGGTATCGAGGTAGGCATATTGATTGCCGCCTAGTCGCTCCGCTTTGGTCGTCGAGTAGGAGAAATCAGACGGAAGCTTAGCTGACATGAAAGCCGCCGTCATTGCGTCAAAATAGTCGACCGCATCCTTGATCTGCGGATTGGGACGGAGATCTTCTGCTGTTATCCGCAGGATAGCGTTTCGACCGACGTCGGGGCCGGCGCTAAACGCGGTCATCAATATCTTTATGTTGCGGTTAGCCTTACCAGCAATGTCATCTGCCCGCAGATCATAGCCCTTTTCCTTGATCACCGACTCGAAATCAGGTCCCGCGATAAACCAATTCTCCGGAACGCTCAAGGAAAAACCGAACGTCTTGTTGGTGTACGTTCGCCCCTCGACGCTACCACCATTCGCCTCGACCCCAGTTTGCTTCACGGGGACGGTCGAAGGTATCTTGGTTGGCTTACGAGTCGTCTGCGCGCTAGCAGTAACAGATCCGGCCAGTATCGCGATAACCAATAAAAAGAGTCTCATAAGTAGTAAAGTCCAAGCCGCGGAACACCTGCCTCCTCGCGAAGCCGCTTTGACAGAAGCAGGTCGTAAGTCTGTTTATATGCGGCCTCGTCCATATCGGCCTTGTACTCACGAAGCTGCGACCGCATTTCTTTCTCTATCGCCTTTAGATGCTCTCTATCCCAATTCGTAAGTATGGAATGAAGCAGCAATTTTTCTATGTCAGCTAATGTTGAATCGACTATCTCGCCGTTGCTCGACAGATTTGTAAGCAGTTCTTCGAGGCGAGTGACCGACCGGTCGACCTCTTCCTTAATGTTTGCAGCCTGTACAGACTTTAGCTGCTCGACCGAACTCTCGATATGAGCTTTTACTGCGTCGACGGGAAATGTCTCGTCAGCCGGTGGTGCATCCTCAGAACCTTTTCCAGCCATTGAACGAGACCACTCGGTAAACTGCGACTCGATCTCCTCACGGCAATAGAAAAGGCTCTTGATCGTCCGCGTTCCCGGCGGTTGACGGTCAAAGACATCAAATACCGATTCGATGCCGCGAATGACGATGTGCAGCGGGATCCCACGCTCCTGCCAGGTTTCCATCAATGCCCAGTCGAGCGGACTAAGGAACAGATGCTTACCACGACGGCGAACAAACGTTTCTTCGATCTCAGAAAAGTAATTGAAGTAGTTCATCGAAATACCGATGCTAGACGTGAGAGACGGCTAAGTCAAAACTTCCCTATTATGAAGACTTCAATATTGCATCTGATGCAATGATGCGATAGCATCAACAGCATGAGAACTACGTTGGACATTGATATGGATGTACTCCAAGCCGCCAAAGAGCTTGCACGCCGCGAAAACAGTACAGCCGGGCGCGTCATTTCTCGGGTGTTTCGGAAGGGGCTCCAGAATAACGGTACGAATGGAGAGCCGCCCAAAGAGGAATTCCTCTATAAGAATGGAATTCCCGTACTACCGCATCGAGAGGGCGAAATAGTCACGATGGAACACATACGTAAATTGATGGATGAGGAAGATCTATGAGATCTTCTCGTCTGCTTCTCGACGTAAATGTTTTGATCGCCCTTTTGGATCCAAAGCATGATTTTCACTCAGTCGCCCATGGATGGTGGTCCAGCGTGAAGGATCCTGCGTGGGCGAGTTGCCCGCTAACAGAAAATGGCGTAGTTCGGATCATGTCGAATCCGAACTATCATTCCCAAGCTTCATTTCCTATATCAAAAGTTTGTCGTCAACTTACGATGTTCTCAAATTCGACAGATCATCAACATTGGCCTAACAATATCTCGATCCTAAGCTCTTCGATCTTCGACTACGAGTATATTTTAGGCCCTCGTCAAATTACTGATGCCTACTTGCTAGCCTTGGCCGTCCGTAATGGTGGCAACCTCGTGACCTTCGACACTGGGATTTCGATCACCTCGGTCTCGGCCGCTAAACCCGAGAATCTCGTCGTAATATGCTAATCTAACCATCAAATGCCTGACCGTCGCGAAACATTTAAGACAACATCTGATATCGAACTTCCTGCCGACTTTAATCCCGGCAATACCGAGAATGTCGACTACGACAACGATCTCGGGGCTCCCGGATCGTTTCCGTACACTCGCGGGGTGCGGCCGAACATGTATCGCGGACGCTTTTGGACAATGAGGCAGTATGCGGGCTTTGCGACGGCTCAGGAGTCGAACGAGCGCTATAAATATCTGCTTTCTCAGGGCACGACAGGGCTCAGCGTAGCGTTCGACCTGCCGACGCAGATCGGGCTTGACTCGGACGATCCGCTTTCGGCGGGTGAGGTTGGGAAGGTAGGCGTTGCGATCGACAGCCTCGACGATATGCTTACGTTGTTCGACGGAATTCCGCTCGATCAGGTGTCGACCTCGATGACGATCAACTCGACGGCTTCCACGCTGCTTTGTCTCTATCTCGCGGTCGCAAGGCGTCAGGGAGTCGGATTCGACAAAGTCAACGGCACTATCCAGAACGATATACTAAAAGAGTATATTGCCCGCGGAACATATATTTACCCGCCGAAGCCTTCGCTGCGCCTGATCACCGACACCTTTGCTTTCTGTGCGGCTGAGGTGCCGAATTGGAACACCATCTCGATCTCCGGCTATCATATCCGCGAAGCTGGCTCGACCGCCGCACAGGAGATCGCGTTTACGCTTGCGGATGGTATCTGCTATGTTCAGGCGGCCATTGATGTCGGTTTGGATGTCGACAAATTTGCTCCGCGGCTCTCATTTTTCTTTAATTCTCATAATAATTTGCTCGAAGAGATCGCAAAATTCCGTGCGGCTCGCCGTCTTTGGGCTCGTATAATGCGCGACCGGTTCGAGGCTAAGGATCCTAAGTCACTCGCCCTGCGTTTTCACACCCAGACGGCAGGATCAACGCTTACCGCCCAGCAGCCCGAGGTCAACGTCGTCCGAACCACGATCCAGGCACTCGCCGCAGTTCTTGGCGGCACGCAGAGCCTGCACACCAATTCGCTCGACGAAGCCCTAGGCCTTCCGACGGAAAACGCGGCTCGCATTGCGCTTCGCACACAGCAGGTCATCGCCCACGAATCCGGAGTCGCAGATACGGTCGATCCGTTTGCTGGAAGCTATGCGATCGAGGAATTGACCACCCAGCTCGAACGCTTGGCTAGTGAATATATTTCGAAGATCGACGATCTCGGAGGAATGCTCCGGGCGATCGAGACAGGGTATGTTCAAAACGAGATCCAGGAAGCGGCCTACAACTACCAGCGGGCCGTAGAAAGTGGCGATGCCGTCGTCGTCGGAGTCAATCGTTTCCAATCAGATGAAGCTCCGATCCCAGTGCTCCGGGTCGATGAAAAGATCGAACGTGACCAGGTGGCACGTCTCCGCTCGGTTCGCGAAAAACGCGACTCTCAAAAGGCTGAGGCCTGCCTTGCTTCGATAGAGGAGGCAGCTAATGGCACATCAAACCTCCTACCGCATATTCTCACCGCCGTCGAAGCCCATGTGACCGTTGGCGAGATCAGCAATCGCCTCCGCAAAGTGTGGGGCGAATACCGTGAATCGGTAACAATATAACCCGCCAAAAAAATGGTTACAAACACAGTTTAACTGTGTTAGTCTAATCAAGGTCGCGGCTTTGCGGCTTCCTTCTCTCACAACAAGCCCACCTTGGTATGGACATATTAAACGAATATCTACAGCGCCTTCTCTCGTCATGCTCGGACGAATTGCGTCTCGAACCTGACAAAAACCCCTATCTTGTCGCCGAAGACCGGAATATGGACGTCGGTAACGTGCCTCTCATGGGAACGCAGATCAGCTCGATGGTCTTCCCCCTGATCCCGCCGGGCGTGAAAATGACCTTGCCAAATAGGGCAGAAGTCGATTTTGTGCACCCGCACAGTCTCGGGAATTTTAACTTCAACGTTCAAAAATCCAGTGCCGGATTTGTCGTGACCATTCGACCGATGCTGACTGATGCTAACGGATCGATCGACCTTCCGAGACCAGAGCCTGAGGAAACTCACGTCCCTGGCGACCAGGAGCAGTTCGCCGAACAGTCCGTCGTTGAACAGTCATTCTTCGAGTCTGCCACCTATCAAACACCCGTTGAGGCTGCTCCGAGCTATGACCTCGAAAGTTCCTCGTACTCGCTCGAAGCTACCGCCGCAGAATCTGCTGCGAACGCAAGTCTCGGCGAAGTTATTTACGAAGATGAAACCGCCAAGGAATATATTTCTGATGAGGTTATTCCGCAGATCGAGGTAGTTTCGTTCAACGACCCTGAGTACCAGACCGTCTTTTCCGATACTTCGACCTATGAGCCCCCCGGCCGGCGTGATGATTTCACAGTACCGGAGTACACGCCAGAGCCTGCAACGGAGTATTTCCCTGCTTCGATCAGCACCACGGAATCATCTACTGCGGAAGAGGCCTTTGTCCCCGCAGCAGCGAACGTCTCAGAAAACGCCAAGATGGACCTTCTGTTCAAGAAGATGGCGGACATGGGAGCCTCGGATCTGCACCTTTCTGTCAGCATGCCGCCGTTGGTACGTAAAGACGGCAAGATCAAAGAGCTTGAGCCCGGGGCACCCAAATTCACCCCGGAAACGATGCGGGCTCTCCTGACTTCGATCATGCCCGATAAGAATCAAGAAGAATTCTCGATTCGCAAAGATACAGATTTCGCGTATGAAATTCCCGGTCTTGCCCGCTTTCGCTGCAACGTTTTCATGGACCGAAAGGGTATGGGGGCGGTCTTCCGGATCATTCCTTCTAAAATATTGACCGCCGAGCAGCTCGGGTTGTCAAAGGCCATTATGGACCTGTGCAACCTCTCAAAGGGCCTCGTGGTGGTGACAGGGCCAACCGGTTCGGGCAAATCGACGACGCTTTGCGCGATGGTCGATTCGATAAACAAGAATCGCGAAGATCATATAATCACGATCGAAGATCCGATCGAGTTCACCCACGAAAACCAGAAGTGCCTCGTCAATCAACGCGAGGTTCACAATCACACGGATTCGTTCAAGGACGCCCTGCGTGCCGCTCTTCGCGAAGATCCAGACATTCTGCTCGTGGGTGAAATGCGAGACCTCGAAACGATCTCAATAGCCATCGAGACTGCCGAAACGGGCCACCTCGTATTCGGCACACTGCACACGACGACCGCTCCGTCGACCATCGACCGCATCATCGACCAGTTCCCTGCCGACCGCCAGGAACAGATCCGCGTGATGCTCTCCGAGTCACTCAAAGGCGTCATCGCTCAAACGCTGCTGCCGAAGAAAGGTGGTGGCCGCGTCGCCGCTCTCGAGATCCTGATCATCACGCCCGCTATCAGCAACCTGATCCGCGAAGGCAAAACGTTCCAGATCCCGTCCGCAATGCAGACAGGGAAAAATCACGGCATGGTCATGCTCAACGATGCTCTTTTCGAGCACGTTAAAAATGGGCTTGTCGAACCGATGGATGCTTACGTCAAAGCGGTCGACAAATCAGGCTTTGAGGCATTGCTGACACGAGGCGGGTTCAAGCTCTAAGGCCGTATTCTCCGAAATCAAATTCCGTGCGTTCCGTTGCATTCATCTGCTAAAGGTGATCATCGGAATTCACGGATTTTTTCTTTTTGCGTAAGCCTATGCCTGGCAACGTTTAGCGCTGACCTTTCAAACGGCTATGTACCGTAGCGAACATACAGCCCGTCGTGGATGGGGCATACTCTGCTTAGATCCCCGAATTAGTTTTATTTGGCGAAAGCCATTCGCAGATCGTAAAGGGGGTCTGAGATATTTGGTGACTGAAATTATAACTTAGCGAGGTATAGAGGATATGAATAAGAACAATCAATGTGAACACACGCTGGCGAATGGGATCACCTATCTTTTGATCGGCGGCGGCATCGGTGCCACGCTTGCATTACTGTTTGCACCAAAACGCGGGAGCGAACTGCGTCATGACATTGCCGATGTGTCTCGAAAAGGTTACGACGCGACACTGGAAAAGGCGAGCTCTCTTCAGCATCGTTCGGCAGATCTTTTGCGTTCAACAAAAGAGGAGGTCACGAATCTCTACAATTTAGCATCGAACAAACTTGGTCACGCCGCCGAAGTCGCGGAGGACGTCGCACTAGCCGCGACGGGAACGCTGGCCAACAGTATCGACCGGATGCAGAATGAATCTGCCCCGCCACCAAAACAGCCTGTAAATTCAAGGAAAGGCTCAGATATCGTTTAAGGAACTGCAAACGACAGAACCGACCGGGAGGTGAGTTGATCGCCCACGATGGCTCAGACGCGCCTATGCAAGGCAGGATTTATCATGAATAAGTATATAAAACAGCTAACATTTTTAACAGTGATCACGGCAATGATCGCCATCAGTACTGCTATTTCGGCAGACGCTCAGATACGTGCGTATCGAGTTTCAGATCAACAAGTACGAACGCTTCTGACGCGGATCGAGAACAGGACCGATACGTTTAAGAACCAGATCGACCGCGCTCTGGATAATAGTAATATTGACGGCACCGGGCAGGAAGATTCGATCAATACGATCATTTCCAATTTTGAGATGTCGACCGACCGGTTGAAGGACAACTTCTCGTCCAATCGATCGTCCGCGACGGATGTTCAGGACGTGCTCCAGCGTGCAGGCTTTATCAACAGCTTCATGCGAGCGAATCGCCTTAACACTACCGTTCAAAGGACCTGGACGTCGATCCGGAATGACCTAAACACTCTCGCAGGCTATTACCGCGTTAGTGCAAACTGGAACTCTCCGGTCATAGTCCCCCAGAATGTATATATCGGCAGCGATACGCAGGTAAGGAACCTGATCAATCTGATCGAAAGCAGGACAAATACTTTCAAGAACCAGATCGGCCGCAATCTCAATAACAGCAACATCGACGGCACGAATCGAGAAGATTCTATCAACTCGATGGTCTCGAATTTTGAATCGGCGACAAACCGCTTGAGGAACAACTTCTCATCGCGACGTTCGACAACGAACGATGTGGAGGAAGTATTGAACCGTGCGATTCAGATCAATTCTTTCGTCGCAAACAATCGGCTGTCCAACGCGGCTGTAAATTCGTGGAACCAGATCCGAACTAATCTGAATACGCTCGCAGGATATTATCGTGTGAGCACAAGCTGGAACACACAGGTAAACGTACCGCAAAACGTCTATTTCGGCACCGATACCCAGGTCAGAAACCTCATCAACCAGATCGAAAGCCGAACGAATACGTTCAAAAACCAGATCGGCCGTAATCTCAATAACAGCAACATTGACGGCACGAATCGTGAAGATTCGATCAACGCGATGGTCGCAAACTTTGAATCGGCGACGAACAGATTGAAAAACAACTTCTCGTCGAGAGTTTCGACGGCTAATGACGTGCAAGAAGTGTTGAATCGTGCGATCCAGATCAACTCTTTCGTTGCAAACAATCGGCTTTCGAATCCCGCTGAAAACTCGTGGAATCAGATCCGAACCGATCTGAATACACTTGCAGGCTATTACCGCGTGAGTTCGAACTGGAACAACACGGTGATCACACCGGGTGGCGGCCAGTGGGGAACGGGTTACGGGAATTTCGATTCGCGCCTAACTGGAACTTATCGTCTAAACGTCGGCCAGAGCGACAACGTGTCGACTGTCATCGATCGGTCGATCAACGATGCCCGCTATCAGGTCAACGCCCGTGACCGCATGCGGACCAATCTGGAACGTCGATTACGTTCGCCGGAAACGCTGACCTTCGAAAAGCGAGGCCAGACGATCACGATGTCATCGTCGAATGCTCAAACCGTTACGCTCAATGCTGACGGCGTCAAACGAAGCGAAACTTCGCCGAATGGACGGACCGTGACGACCAGCGTTGTTGCTAACAACAACGACGTGACCATCACCTACGATGGTGACCGGATGAATGACTTTTATGTAACGTTCACTCCGCAGAATAATGGTCAATTGCGAGTAACACGCCGTGTGTATATCGAAAATACCAACGAAACGATCACCGTATCGAGCGTTTATGACAAAACGAGCCAGATGGCCGAGTGGAACAACAGTGGCAGCCAGCCCATCTATAATGGCGGTGCTACCGGTGGGTTCATAATACCGAATAATACGGCTATGATCGCAACGCTCGATGCTCCTCTTTCAACCCGGACCGCACAGGATGGAGAACGCTTCACAATGACCGTTAATTCCCCGTCGCAGTTCAACGGAGCAGTGATCGAGGGCAGCGTCACCGGAAAGCAGTCCGGCGTTGTAGCCGGCCGTGCGTCGATGTCGCTTAACTTTACGTCGATCAGAATGCGTGATGGCCGCACGTACCAGTTTGCGGGCATCATTGATCAGGTGCGAGAAGTAAACGGCAACATCGTCACCGTCGACAATGAAGGTGCTATACGCGACCGCAGCCAGACGACCACGACCGCAACGCGTGCGGGCATCGGAGCGGTGCTTGGAGCCATCATCGGTGCTATAGCCGGCGGCGGCAGTGGAGCAGCGATCGGCGCAGGCGTCGGGGCAGGTGCCGGAGCGGGAACTGTTATCTTGCAGGGACGAGACAACCTCGAACTCGAAAGAGGTACTCAGTTCTCGTTAACCGCTACCTCGCCTTCCAACGTCAGCATTCGTTAAGGCAAATCTTCTCCTACCAATGAGGACGGCCGGCTGTGCTTTTGCATAGTCGGCCGTTTTTATATTTATAAGAGGCTCCCCTCTATTTGGAATAGGGCTTTAACTGCTCTTCGATCTTTGCTTTGTCACCAACTACCACGACCGACATTTTCTCCTGGACAAGATACTTTTTGGCCATAGCGGTAACGTCGGCGGGCGTGACGGCTGATAGTTTCTGAATGTAGGACGAGATGTAATCGCTTGGCAGTTCGTTATAGTTTGCGTTCTCAAGCTGGCCGATCACACCTGAACGCGTTGAATTATTCAACACGTAGATCCCTACCAGGTAGTTTTTTATCCCCTGCAATTCAGCAGCACTCGGCGGTTCATTTTTAAGCCGGTCGATCTCGAATAAGATCTCTTTGATAGATGCTCCGGTGTGTTCGGTTGTGACATCGGCATTCTCGACCCAGTAGCCCGTGTTATATCTGTGCCAGATAAAACTATTAGGCGAGTAGGTGTAGCCTTTATTCTCACGTATGTTCGACGTTATTCGCGAGCCAAACGAACTGCCGAGAAGCGAATCGAGCACCGTAAACTTGATGTAATCAGGATCGGATGGCGACATCGCCGGCATGCCGAGATAGATCGTCGACTGCGGAGAACCGGGACGGTCGATCAGATCGAACGACCTCTTCGCGCTGATCTTCGGCACGTTTCGGATCGGGTCCGGGCCTTTCTTCCATTTCCCGAAAGCCTTTTCGATCGCCGTCTTCACCTTCGCCGCATCAAACTGCCCCGCGACATAAAGATGCGTCCTCGCCGCACCGAACTGATTGAAATAAAAGGTTCTTATATCCTGCAGCGTGTAGGATTTGAGGCCCGCCTCGGTCGGGTATATCGAGCTGTAGGCGTGGCCAGCAAATACAACGCTGCGGAATTTCTCCCAAGCGATCGATCCAGGAGCCGCCCGACTGATCGTTAGCTCGCGGAGCTTGTTCGCCCGTACCTTCTCAACATCTTCCGGAGCGAAGCGCGGATTGGTCAAAACATCCGCGAGAAGGGTTAAAAATCTGGAATCGAATTCCGACAAAACCTCCCCGCCTATCGTCGTCTTATCCGTCCCGGCAGATGTAAAGATGCTGCCGCCCATTTCTGCGGTTTCGAGAGCGATCTGTTCCGCAGTCTTGTTGGTCGTACCCTCTTTTAGAAGCGTTGCAACCATGTCGGATATCCAACGTTGATCCGAACGCTCATTCAATGAACCCGCACGCACGACCGCCTGCATCGCGACTTTCGGGACCGATCCGTACTGAACGAGCGTCACCTTCATACCGTTACCGAGCGTATAGGTTTCCTGTTTCGGGAAAACAAATGGCTTCGGCTGGCCGCCTGCGGGCGGCGTTTCTTTCTGTGCGAAGGCCGACATCGCTACGACAGAAAGAACCACCGCAGAGACGCCAAGACGCAGAGACGACGAGAAAAGCTTTTTAATATTTAATTTCGAATATTGCATTACTTCGCACCTCCCGTAGCAGTAGTAGTAGCGGCTGGTTTCTCGATGTTGAGGACTACTACCGTGCGGTTGGTTTTCCGGAGGTATTCTTTGGCCGTTTTCTGGATCAGGGCCGGTGTTACCTTGCGAAAATTCTCTTCGATCATGTTTATGTTGTCGGGTTTGTCGTCGAACAGGGCAAAGCTGGCCAGCAGGTCCGCCCTGCCAAATCCTCCGAACTGCGTCATCGTGTCATAGAGGCCGCTGCGGAGCTTTACGATGGCTCGGTCGATCAAACGCTGATCAACGGGCTTGGACTGCATGACTTCGATCACCTGGTCCGCTGAGGCGAGAATCTGTGCGGGGGTTGCTTTCTCATCATGGATCAGATCGACGCTGAAGAGCATTGGGCCGTTGTAGTTGAACATGTTGCCGAGATAGCCGTTAATACCGCCGTTCAGGCCACTCGTATAGTTCTTATTCTTGACCAGTTCCTGGTACAGCAAACTATCCTCGCCCTGGAGCAATATTTGATCGATCAAGCCCATCGCGTAATACTCAGGCGTTCCGCGTTTCGGCATTTGATACCCAAAGCCGACGGCTGGTTTCTTTGCCAATTTGTCCGTTCGGGAAACTGTTTTTTCCTGCTCCTGCCTCGGTTCATTGATATCAGGCAAAGCCTCGGCCGGTTGAGATGGAATACCCGAAAAGTACTTATCGACCCACCGCTTTACTTCCGCTTCTTCAATATCGCCAGTCACGACGAGTACAGCGTTTTGTGGCTGGTAATATTTGGTGGCAAATGCCTTGGCATCTTCTAGCGTCGCTGCCTCGAGGTCTTTGAGGTCACCGTAGAAGTTATGAGCGTTGTACCAATTGGTAAACGCCGCCATCGGCAGGTCGATCCACGGGAAAGCCCCGTACGGCTGATTCAGGACGTTTACCTTTACTTCATTTGCGACGACGCCCTGCTGATTGACGAGGTTCTCCTGAGTGATATCAAGCCCGCGCATTCTGTCGGCTTCGGCCCAAAGGAGCGTCTCGGTTTTGTGGGCCGGTACGACAGCAAAATAGTTTGTAAAATCAAAGCGCGTCGAACCGTTCAGCACGCCGCCATTGCTCTCGACCAGCTTAATAAACTCAAGCTTTCCGAGATTTTTTGACCCCTGAAACATCAGATGCTCAAAAAGATGGGCAAAGCCGGTGCGGTTGCGAGGTTCGATGCGAAAACCGATGTTGTAATAGACCGCAACTGTCACAAGAGGAGCCGAGCGTTCGGGTGAAAGCACGACCTTGAGCCCATTCGGCAATTTGTAGTAAGTAACAGGTACTTTGATACCCGTCGCCTTTGACGCCTGAGCGTGAAGCGGCGCGGATGTCCCCGATATCAAAACCACGGCGACGACTAGCGTGTAAAGAATTTTTCTCATTCCTGCTCCTGATTAGAATTAAGTAAGTAATTCGAATGCGAAACGAAAAAGTTTCATGAATTTGCAAATTTCGCCCTTATGTTAGCTGCCTCACTGACCATCCTGCAGGCAATATGTTGAAATTCTGATTCTCCCACAACCTTCCTTTGTTTCCATTAAGGCCGAGATAAAGATATATTTAGCTGTCGAACGCGGGCGACCGCGACCACTATCAGGAGAATATTTGATCGATGCCGCCAACGAACCAAATGGACGACGCGCTGTGCAACCAGTTGCTCGCCGCCCTGCCCACAAATGAGTTCCTGAAGATACGGAGTGGCCTCGAAAACGTCGAGTTAAAGGCCGGCGAGGTTCTGTATGAAGCAGAAACTAAAGGCAGGTACATATATTTCCCCACCACCTCGTTGATCCTATTGCTCTACGAATCCGACACGGGAGTTTCGATGGAGGTAGGTTTGATCGGTAAACAAGGCATGATCGGGGTCTCGGCTATCATGGGCGACACTCCTACGTCGACCCGGGCGGTCGTTTACCGCTCAGGGAACGCCTACCGAATGGCGGCACCCGCGGTCAAAGATGAATTCGGCGAGTGCGGCGACTTTCAGGACATGTGCCTCTACTTCGCTCAATCGCTGTTAGCGCAGATAACTCAATCGGCCGTTTGTAACCGGCTCCACTCGGTAGAGCAGCAGCTTTGTCGTCTTTTACTTCGAATGCATGATCTTCAAGAGACTGACTTGATCCGTTTGACTCATGAACAGATAGCTCATGCGATCGGCGTCCGGCGGGAAACGGTTTCGCTAGCCGCGTCAGCTCTTCAGTCAAAAGAGCTGATCAAATATACCCGCGGGAAAATAACGCTTTTGGATAGGAAAGGCCTCGAGGGATTCGCGTGTGAGTGCTACCAGCTAGAGACCGAACAGCATAAGAAACTGATCAAGAAATACGAAGCAAAGCACAATTAGCTCGCTGCTTACTTCGAAACCGTAACGCTGTTCGCACCGAGCGTATTTCCGATGGACCTTTGGAATTCGGAGATCGCCTTGTTGAGGTCCGTTCTTGCCTGCAGCTCGCGAGCACGAGAAAGGGCGAGATCGGTCTGTCGCTGGAGGACAAGGTAAAAAGTGGACGTTCCGGCACGGAATTGACGCTGTTCGCTTGCGTACAACTCTTCGTCTGCGACTCTGGCATCGGTGGCAGACGCCAATCGCGATTCGGCGGATCGGAGTGCCTGAAGGGCATTTCGAACTTCAGCGACGATGATCTGCTCGATCTGAGCCCGATCATTCGCGATCCTGTTTGACTCGACCTGTGATCGGGCGAGATTCGCCTTCGCGATCCGGTTCCCCCAAGGTAGCGAGACCGTAACACCGACTCGAAACGACGGATAATCAACGGCCGCGAGATTGCCGAGAGAGGAAAAGTACCCTCCGACGAGATTTGGCGGTACTCGACTGAGTCCGGTTGCCGGGTTAATGGCAGCAGGCGTTTCCGTACCCGCCAACCCCTGCAGGGTATACGAGCCTACGAGATCGATCTGCGGTTTGGTTTGGTTCCGGAAGAAATCCTGATCAATGGAATTTATTTCTGCGACTGTTTGCAGCTGGGCGATCTCAGGACGGTTCTTGAGAGCTTCGTTAACCGCTATCTCAAGCCCGATCTGCGGTACGTTGAGGCCTATCGGAGTGACCGGCATCAAGGCTCTCGACCATTCGGCTGCGGTTCGATCGGGCAGCAGCAATGTTTTCAGGGTATTCTCAGCCCGCGTTATGGCCTCTTGCCCCTGAAAGACATCCTGTTCGAAAGTCGATATCTGAGCATTCGCAGCCACCAGTTCGATCGGTGCGAGAACACCACGCTCGACCTGCCGCCGATTGCTGTCAAACTGCTCCTTCGCCTGCCTGAGGTTTTCAACCTGCACCTGCTGATTGCGTAAAGCAAAAACCAGATCCCAGTAAGCCTGCTCGACACTATTCACAACCCCGATAGCCTGCAGCCGGAGTTGAGAATCCGAGATATTTATGTTCTTCTTGGCGATCTCGATCGAGCGTCTGGTACTGTCGATCCGACGGTTTCTCCAAAGCGGCTGCGTGTACGAGAGAACCAGAGACGACGGAAACTGAGGGTTCAGGAACGAGTTCGTATTGCTGGTCGTTGTTCTCGAAGAGTTGAATACCGCCGCGTAGTTTCCGCCGGCGTAGGGCGATAGGCCGGTAACGCCTCCCGAACCAAACCAGCGGGTTTGCGTGACCGAACCGTTGACCGCACCGCCGATCAGCGAAGCAGTCGGGGTCGTTAGCCGCTCATAATAACTCTCTGAGATCAGCAGCGGATCATACGCTCCACGGGCTCCGTCCAGGCTTATGTCGCTTATCTGGGCATCATTTCGCGAGGCGTCAATGTTGTTATTGTTCTTGAGCGCCATCTCGATCGCCTGATCGAGGGTAAGCGGAAGCTGATCATCGACTGAGACCCCGACGCGTTCGCCACTAGGCATCGGGCGAGCGGTAGAAGGAACCGCCGGTTGTACAGGCATGGGATCTACTGGCGTAGCCGTGGGGCCAGGTGTCGGCGTTTGGGTGAAAACCGTCGATATAGAAATCAGCGAAAACGCGCAAAGTATTCCCGCCCGAAGGGCGCAACTCAACCTTAATCTGCTAAAAAACAAAAACATCTGCAATCTAACCAACGGCCTCACTTCCGCCCGTAGTTTCGGTACCGGATCGTTTGGATCGCCTAAATGAGGCAAAAATACTACGGATGCCACCGGACATTCTCTTCCACAGCGTAGATTCCTGAGCATCGTCAAATATCGAGTAAAACACCGGCACTGCAAGGAGCGTAAGGATCAAGCACATCGACTGGCCGCCAACGACCAAAATGCCGATAGATTTGTTTGTTGCGGCGCCTGCTCCGGTTCCAAGTGTTAACGGGATCATTCCCGCCACGAGTGCGAGCGTCGTCATCAGGATCGGACGCAAGCGGTCGCGATTGGCTTGAATGATCGCGTCGTAGCGATTCATCCCCTTCGCCCGAAGCGTATTTGTGTGATCTATCTGCAAGATCGCGTTTTTCTTTACGATCCCGAACAGCAGCAAGATACCGAGTGCCGAGAACATGTTCAGCGTCTGTCCGGCCATCGCCGTCGAGAGCAATGCGAACGGCACCGAAAGCGGCAGCGTGATAAGGATCGTAACCGGGTGAATGAACGACTCGAACTGGGCGGCAAGGATCAGGTACATGAAGACAAAGGAAAGCAAGAACGCATACATAAATGCTTCGTACGCCTTCTGCAGTTCTTTCGATTGGCCGGTCACGCCGGTCATATACTCAGCCGGCATATTCAGATCCTTGGCAAACTGCTGCATCTTCGCTACCGCATCCGATTCCGAAGCATTAGGCGGCAGCCCGGCCGAGACAGTGACCTGACGCAGACGATTTAGCCGGTTGATCGAGGATGGGGCCATGCCTTCATCGATCTTAACGACACGCTCGAGATCGACCAGTCCGCCATTTGAAGATGCGACGGTAAAGAATTTGAAATTGCTGCGGTCACGCCGATACTGCTCTTCTGCTCGAACGACAACGTCGTACTGTTTTGACCCTTCGCTGAACGTCGAGGTTATCTGGCCCGCCGATAGAATGTTCAACGCCTGTGCCACGTCGCCCGCCCGTACGCCCATATCGGCCGCCCGGGTCCTGTCGATAACAACACGGATCTCAGGATTTCCGACCTCGATCGACGTGTCGGGATCACGGTAAACAGGGTCTTGCTTCATTCGCTCGACCATTGCGTTGGCGTATTCCGTAAGTTTCGCCATGTCAGGGCCAGCGATGTAATAACCGACCCCTGAGCCGCCGCGGCCGAGACCGAGACTGTTACCGATCGAGGAAGATGCCGAAACGGTTACCTGGTAATCTTTCGAAGAATACTTACGGGCGATGGCACGAGTTTGATTTATAAGATCGGCCTGCGATTTCTCTCGCTCGGATACCGGAACCAGAGCTACGTTAATAAATCCGTTGTTCGACCCGGAACCACGGCCGAATCCGGCGAGTACGAGCGTATTCTTGACGCCCGGCACCTCGGCACGAATATCTCTGGCAATGCGGTCGAGTATCGATTGCGTAGCCGAGAGCGATGTTCCCTGCGGGCCTCGGAGATTGACTTGGTAGAGCGATTCATCCTCGTCGGGAAGGAACGCCATGCCGACAAATTGGTAGAGCGGAACGATCGACGCGACGGTCAGGATACAAATAGCTACGACGGCCCATCGAAAACGCATCGCGAGCCGCAAAAGCCATGTGTAGCCGCCATCGACCTTGCTGTAGAACCATCCGTTCTTTGAATCATGTGAGTGAGATTCGACCGCCGTCTCTATGAGTTCACCAGTTTCCTCGTCTCGCTTCTCTATGACCTCGGGCTCGGGCCGCCTCTTGATCCAGCGGGCCGCAAGCATCGGCGTAAGCGTGAAGGAGACGATCAGCGAAACTCCGATCGCCGCCGCTGACGTTAGGCCGAACGAAGACATAAAGCGGCCGACGATCCCGGTCATGAAACCGACCGGGATAAATACCGCAAGCAGAGAGAGAGTGGTCGCCAAAACCGGCAGCCCGATCTCGCGCGTTCCCTCGATCGCCGCCTGATAAGGGTCCATTCCCTTCTCTTCGACAAAACGATAAATGTTTTCGAGCACGACGATGGCGTCATCGATCACGATGCCTACCATTAGCGTCAAGGCGAGCATCGTCATTTGGTTCAGCGAATAGCCAAATGCCGCAATAGCCGCGAAGGCCGCGATGATCGAGATAGGGATCGCAAGAGCCGCGATGATCGTTGAGCGGAAGTTCCAAAGAAAAAGGAAAACAATGATGGCCGCAAAAAGTCCGCCGAGGACGAGATGTTCCTCGATCGCCGTGAGCGAGTTTTGAATGAACTCAGATTGATCGCGAATAACAGCGACCTTCATATCCGCCGGGAGGTTCGGAATGATCGTCGCCATTCGCGACTTTACATTATTGATGACCGCGATCGTGTTTGCACCGGCCTGCTTTCTAACCCCGACCGAAACCGATGTCACTCCGTCGAGGGAGGCCGCTGACGAAGGCTCGCCGCCCGTTTTCGAGACATTACCAATATCTTTGATCTTGATCGGAAAACCGTTTCGCGTAGCGATAACGATCTCATTAAAATCTTCGACCCGCGTCAGCTTACTCATGGTCCTGACGCCGAGCGTACGCTGACCTTCGATGATATTGCCGCCGGGAACTTCCTGATTCTGAGCACGAATGGCCGCGGTAACTTCAGTAACCGCAAGATTATAAGCACGCAAGCGGTCGGGGTTTACGCTGACCCGTATCTGGGGCGTGCGCGATCCCCACATGAAAACCTCAGCGACACCGTCGGCACTTTCGATACGTTTTTGAACAAGAAGCTCAACCTGTTCGGACAATTCGACCACGTCTCGCGGAGCACTGATCGTGTACATCAGGATCGGCTGCGAATCAGGATCCGCCTTCTGTGCGACCGGCGGATCGGCTGTTTCGGGCAAATTGTTGGCGACAGAACTTAGCTTCTGCTGTACTTCCTGGAAAGCGACATCGGGATCTTTTTCCAGATTAAAGGTAAGGGTTACGTTGGAACTGCCACGCGAAGAGGACGAACGCATCTCTTCGACACCCGGAACCGTGTTAAGCGCCCCTTCGATGATGTCGGTGATCTCCGTCTCGATCTCTTCCGGCGCCGCGCCGGGATTTCCCGTTCGCACTGAGATCGTCGGCAGGTCGATCTTCGGAAAACGGTCAACGCCAAGTGTAAAAAAACTAAACCCGCCGACAACCGTCATAAAAAGGACGATCACCGTAGCAAAAACGGGCCTATGAACACAAACTTCGGCTAACCACTGCATATTTTAATAGTCCCAAGTCCCACGAGTCCCACGTCTCAAGTCTTAAGCCATGTCTCGATCAATCACCAAAGCACTAACGAAACTTCCGCCCTCGCATCTCTGACTTCTTAAGATAACTAGACAATCCCGAAATAACCCGACTGTTCTCAATAGCCTTTGAGTAGGCGGAGTTGAACTCGACATCCGAGATGTAGTCTTGATCTAATGCTACATAAAGTAGCGATCGGGTCTCACCCGCCGATGCTTTCGCGATCGACAAAAAATTGATAAATTCCTTGTCGCCATCGCGCTCAAACCCTTCGGCGACATTGGACATTACCGATACGGATGCTCGGCATATCTGGTCCTTTAGGCCGAAATCGCGAGCAAAGCGTTCGTTTCGGGTCAGCGAGTAAACATTGTTCGTTAAATCCCGAGCTATCTTCCAAGCCTCCAAGTCCTCAAATCGCTTAATACTCATTCAAAACATCCTCCTCCTATAAATATCCAGCCCACTAGACTCCCATAACTTGGGACTATTGGGGCCTGGGACTTGGGGCTCTTAGTACACAACGCGGGCACCTTCGAATAACTGATCGAGATTGCTGGTGGCGACGGTCTCGTCGGCATTTACACCGTCGAGAATCTGCATCCACTCTCCTTCTTCCTTCCCTAGCTGCAATACCTTTAATTTGGCGATGCCGTCAACTAAAACGAACGCTCTGTAAGACTGGGTCGGCTGATGATTATAGATAGCTGCTTTGGGGATGAAAATACCTTTTCCGCCTCCTTCGCGATTGATCTGGACGGTCGCGAACATTCCTGGACGGAGAGCATTATCGCCATTCTCGATCGAAGCCTCGACGATGGCCGATCGGGATGTCGTATCGACTGCCGGGTTAACGGCTGTCACAGTGCCGGCAAAGCGACGGTCCTTGTAAGCATCGATCTGAGCCGAAACCCCTCGGCCGAGCGAGACAAAAGGCAGGTCAGCCTCGGCCACCTGGATATCTACCTTGATCGGATTTGTCCTCAGGATCGTCGCAACGATCGAGGCGGACGATACATACTCACCAACAGCCACCGGACGATTGCTCACAAAACCCGAAAAAGGGGCACGGATGACCGTATCGGCGATCGCCTGCTGAGCCTCATTGACCTGCGTTTGAGCCGATTCGACGTCAGCCTTCGCAGCGGCGATCGCCTGATTGTTTTGGCGTGCCGCGTTTATAGCAACGTCCAACTGCTCGCGAGCGGCGTTTGCTCGCGTTCTCGCCGTGTCTCGCTGGGTTCTGAAAGTTTCGTATGCGACCATCGCGACGTCGCCGGTTTCGACGAGTTCTCGATAGCGTTTCTCATTCGCCTCGGCCTGTTTCAGTTCGGCCAGAGTCTGTTCGTAATTCGCGTTAGCGGCCCGAACCTCAGGAATCGCAGACGCACTGAAATTTCCATTCGGCCCAAGTCCAAGACGTGCCTCAGCCTGTCGCACCGACACACGGGCTCGATTTAAGCTGGCCTGCGCCGAGGCAAGCTGAAGCCGAGCATCACGGTCCTCGATGCGGGCAATGACCGCCCCGCCTGAAATGAACTGCCCGACATTGATCGAAAGATCCGCGATCTTGCCGGCTGTCTTTGGAGCGACATTCGATGTCTCATCCGCGGAAACAGTTCCGGTGGCCTGAATGACCGCTGCAATGTCGCGCGATTCGGTTTTCCCCGAGGTCACCGTGACCGCTTGGGCATTTGTTGAGTCCGAATTGGCATTTGCCGGCCGGTTAGAATCAGCAGACGACGACCCGCACGAGGAGTTGAACAGCAAGGCAAAACAGACAAGGGCTAACGCAATTTCTTTCGACATAAAACAGCCTGACTTTCGTAGTCTACAATAGTTCTTCGCAGGTTTACCGCATCTGTATGCAAAGATTTGTAAACGCAAATGTACGCGCGCATACGATTTCCGGCCTTAGACCGCTACGAAAATCCGGCAAATGATGATAAGTTTTGATTTGCTATTTTGCTAATTTATGCAGGAAATTACAGTGTCAGAATTAAAGGCTCGGCTAGATGCCGGGGACGACATCCAGTTGATCGACGTACGCCAACCGGATGAATACGCGTTTGCAAGCATCGCCGGGGCGAAACTGATCCCGCTAGGAGAGATACCTGCGCGTAGCGGCGAGATCGACGAATCGCGAGAGACCGTAGTTCATTGCAAAATGGGCGGACGAAGCGCTCGGGCGATCGAGTATTTAGAAAGGTCAGGCTACAAAGGCAAGCTTTCAAATCTCGTTGGCGGTATAACCGCGTGGTCCAACGAGATCGATCCCGGCGTGCCGAAGTATTAGGCTGCCCTACTTAAATTCCGAGCTAAGAAATCTCTGCGCCGCCGCCGCCATACCTTTTTGGTCGTGAGCGATGCCGGGGACGTCGAAAAGGCGCCACTTGGTGCCCGGATCGAGCCGATTTATGCGGACAAACATGTACCCGGCACGCTCGAATCGATTCTTACCCTGAGCGTCCGCCTCTGGCGTTTGTCTTAAATTTTCCGTCCGCTGAACGTCGGCGGTTCCGCGCATTATCACCAGATTGCGGCGTGCCCATTCTTTTAGATCCTTTTCACCGATCGGTACCGGCGAACGCTTAAGGCCGTACGGAAAAACCGCATCCCTGTCCGGCAACGTGTAAAAGCCGGGATTGGCAGCTATTGCCAAAGTGACTTTGTTCTCCGGCATGAAAAGCATGAAACGGTGAACGAACTGGCCGCCCGCCGAGTGTCCAAATAGAACGTACTTATCAGCCTTGACGGAAAACCGCTTTCTAGCATCCTCAAACATCTCCTCGACGACGGTAAATGCCCATTTAGACTTCGGATTCGGAGTGTTGTTGGCCTCTCGGCCGGAAGCAATATTGCCAAAGTTGTAGCCCAGCGGCTCAGGCCAGTCGGCTTCGGCAAATCGCGGCGACAGAACTACGTAGTTGTTCTTGGTTGCCCAATCTGTCCAGGAAGCCAGATATTCGTCAGCGTTACGCTGCCTTCCGGCGAGGACCAACACGACCTTGGTCTTTTCGTTGACCTTGGGCGGAAGATGATAAAACACAGTTACGGCCGGGTTCTCGCCGGACTTGAACGCATACGATTGCGGCGTTTCCTGCGTCGATGAAGCAACTGCTGATCCAGCATTTGAGACCGGAAAAGCACACTTAAGGCCTTCGATCACTGGCTGCCAGGAAGCACGGTCTTTGCGAATCGAAGGTTCCTGCTCAATGTGAATGAACGTTCCGGGCTCAGGAGATATTCTAGCTGCCATCCTGCAGGGATCCTTGGTCTCGCCGTTTGAAAAGCGGCCCTGGACGTTGCTGAGCGCGATCAGCGGGCAGCTTTTCGAACCGTCGAAGACCGAAGACTCTACTCCATTCTTCGCGAGACAGCCATTTAACTTCTTCGAGTTCGTAGTCACGGTCGCGGTACCTGTACTAATGAACACATTCGGGCAGTTTTCGCGTTCACCCATCCCATGGAGCTGGACCGCGACCATTCCCGGCCGAGCCTTGATGAGAGCTTCATGCACGGCGTGAAAAGGCGTATCGACCGCGTGAGCAACATCGGAAACCGGATATGTCGCTGCGTCGTCACCCGACGTCGGCTGAGTGCACGGCGACGATAATTTATTGGCACGCCGATGAGCTCCGGCGAGCATAAAGGCAGAGGCTCCAGTTTGCAGAAACGCATCGATCGCCTGATGCTCGGTTTTTGAGTCAAACTTCGGATGCGGGGCCTGTATCACCAGAGGGTTTGACGCTTTGGGGTCGAAGACATAGGCTCCCCACCCTGACTGAAAGGGTGCTCTTTCAGTAAGAAGAAAATATTCACGCCCGTTAGACTTTTCGGTGAAGCGCTTTAGCTCGTAGGGGAAAGAGAGCTGCTTTATCATCTGAGCAGCGTCTTCAGGCTTTCCGGCATAGATGCTTTCGACGATAAATTTCCATGCCTTGATCTGCCCCGGCGTCGGAACGCGAAAGCGATCAGAGTCACGCGGAAGCAGATCATCACTGACCCTCTCGACCACCTCGACGAGACTGCCATTCCCGCTCTGTATCAATCCCTTCTCGATGCCGAAAGCCGGCATCGAGATGAGCAACAATAGAAGCTGCAGCGCTGCTATTCGCAGTTTGGTCATATAGTAGATCCTAAAAGTTAAGCCGCAGAGCAAACTGCATTAGCCTCGGACGACCGACGATCCCCGTTATTCGGCCGAAATTTGAGCTGTTGATGTCGGTATTAGGGTTGTCGAAATTTACGGTATTGAGGACATTGAATATCTCGCCTCGGAATTCGACGTTCATTGTTTCCGTTATCCTGGTCCTCTTCAGCACATTGAGATCAAAGTTGAAAAACGTTGGCCCAAAGATCGAAGAAAGCCCGAGTTTGCCGATGGTTCCTGGCTGAGGATTCTGAAAAATTATGGAGCCCGGCGTGTTCGTGCTGCCCGGAGCCAGGTTAGGGTCGATGTAAAAAACGCCGTTGGGCGTCGACCTAACGCCGAGGAGTTCCGCCAACTGCTGGCGGTTAAGATCGCCGACAACGTCGACCGTATTTGAAGCTGATCGGTCGTCACGGTTGTAGGTTCCTCGTCCGGAAATAAGCGAAAGTGGGTCGCCCGTGGCGTATTTCACGATACCGCCAACCTGCCAACCGCTGACCAGCGTTCCGATGATGCCGCGCTGGCTTCTCAGAAACTGACGGCCACGTCCAAAGGGCAGTCGGTAAAGAGCGTTCGCGAGAAACTGGTGAGTCGCATTAAACTGGGCGTATTCCCGATCCGTGTCACGCAAAGTGAGGAACGAATTCGTATCGCCGGTTGACCCGATGAAATCAGAAAGGCCTTTCGCAAACGTATAGCTCGCCTGAAATCTCAATCCAGCCGTTATTCGCCGCGTCAGTTCTACCTGCAAGGAATCGTAGGACGATTTCGACCCGTTGGTAAAGAACTGGGCGCCGCGAACAGCCGGATTTGCTCGAATAAAGTTGATCGGCAGCTCGCCGCGGTTGACCGCGTCAAAGAACGGGGCCCCACGCACACCGCCGATCAGCCGCACTCGCGAAACATAATCTGCAAAGTCACCCGCACGATTCTGATCAAGGCGGGTTATGTAATTGGCGTTGGTAAATTCGGTTGCCCGTCCGAAAAAGAGAACGTCCATTAACGGATTCTGGACGCTGCCCGGAATCGCGGCATTATACCGGAAACTATCGGCCGTACAGACTGTCGGATTTGCCCGACAAGCGATCAGATTATTCTGCGCGATCTTAAAGGCATCAAGCAGCGTCTGTCCGGTTCTCGGGTCGCGAGCAAAAATATTGACCTCATTGACATCGAATCCCCGATACAGTTTTTTGCCTCGGTTTCCGACGTATCTGACCTCAAGCGACGTGCCCTTGAGGATCTCGTACTGGATCCCAAAATTAAAATCGTGAAGATAAGGTGTCTTCAGGTTCTCGTCAAACGCACGGATATCTACTGTCGAATTTAGCTGAATACTCTGCGCCGCAGGGATATTTACGGTCGGGGTAGGCGTTACGCCGATGCCGTCACGGAGATAGCCGGTGTTGATGCCCCGAGTCGTTGTGATCAGCAACCCTTCGTTATCGTCGAGCGTGCCGTCGACGGTGTTGAAACTGCCCGAGAAATAGCTGATGCGGTATCCGCCGCGAATAGACGCTTTGCCAGTTCCAAATGGATCCCATGCAAAGCCTACGACCGGAGCGAAGTTGTTCTTATCTGTCTTCCAGAAACCACCTTCATCGGCGAAGTCGAGAACCGGATTCGTCCCGGTCAAAACGCCCGGTTGGAAGAGATTTCCATCACCCGAGATGCCATAGAGAGCTGCCGAGCCGCCGACGGGAAGAAGGCCCATTCCGTTCAGTTCTCGTACAGCCGTATTTAATTCGTAGCGAAGGCCAAGATTTAGACTAAGCCCCGAGTTTACACGCCACGAATCCTGCAGATAGAGATTTGTCTCCCAGTTTGTGTAACCGCGCGTTTCAGGAGCACCGGGAACTACGCCCGAGGTGCGGCTCGTCGCATTGAATGTTTGAACGACCGAACCGAGAGCTCCGGTCAAAGTGTTTGCAAGAATTCGAGCGTTCAGATAGTCGGTAGCGGTGCTACCGCGAAAATGATTATTCTGGCTAAATCCGGTCGAGTTCTCGGTCGAAAAATCCACGATCGGGATAACGCCATCAAACGTATATCGCCTGACCCACGGATTACGGACCTCAATTCCCATCTTATAGGTATGGTTTCCGCGAAGGATCGTTAGGTTATCCGTAAATTGGAGGACTCGAAGATTTCTGTTTGAGCCAATGAAGTCGTCCTCAGGGCTAAACACATTCGCGAGTTCGATCCGGTAACCGCGAGCGAAATCTGCCGTATTTGCAAAGGTTAGGGTCGAGATCTGTGCTCCGAAACGAGCCTCGTTTATGATGGTCGGACTGATCACCGAGCGGAAAGTGGCTGAAAGCCCGCGGCCGATGGTGTTTCTCGTCCTAAAAGTCGAGGTCGGAAAGGCAGGTTCGCCCTCGTTTATGTAATCGCCATTAAAGTTGATATCGCCATAGTTAAACGCAACCTCGAATGAATGATTGCTGTTGAACCGGTGATCGATACGGGTTGAAACCTGATCCGATGGAGCGAGGATCTTAGAATTAAATCGAAATCCTCCGGTGTTCAGGCCGTCGCCGATCTGGAAATTGTTCGGCAGCGGCATCGGCGACATATACGCCCTGACTGTCGGATCGATCGGTTGGTTAAAGCGAGCCGTGTTGGGGATACCAAGGACGTTTTGGACACATATAGCACCGTTTGCGATCACTGTTCCTGATGTCGCCGCACAAGTTCCGCTTTGGCTCGTAGCGGTTCCGGCGGGAGCTGTCACGGTTGCAGCCGCAGCATTCGCTGGAGTGGTCGGCAGGCCTTTGATGTAGCGGAACACGCCCGAAAGGGCCTGCTGAGTGTAAACCAGGCGATTGCGCGATAGTCCTCGAGATTCACGCTTGCCCTCGTACGAAACGAAGAAAAACGTCCTGTCTTTCTTGATCGGGCCCCCGAGACGGCCGCCGAACTGGTTCCTGATCAGCGGCTCGCGTGGTACGCCTTCGCCATTTTCGAGAACGGTCGAATTGTTGAAAAAATTGTTGGCGTTGAATGCCGTGTTTCTATGAAATTCAAATATCGAGCCGCGGAATGAATTAGTTCCCGACGCGGTCACAGCGTTGATCTGAGCTGAGCCGCGGCCGAATTCGGCGGAAGGCAGCGACGTTGTAACGCGAAACTCTGCGATGCTTTCGACGCTGACCGGAATGACCCCAAGCGTTATATTTGCGGGCGTTTTGAGGAAGTTGTCTGAAGCATTGACGCCGTCGACTGTCAGATTGTTTGCGACGGTTCGATTTCCGTTGATCGAGAAACTATTTACCTCACCGTCCGCCCCGCTCTTGGTCTGGACGCCTGCCTGCAACGCGGTCAGTTCAAACGGATTACGTCCGTCGAGCGGCAGTTCCAGGATCTTCTGCCGGTCAACGACCTCGCCAACCTCGGAACTCGATGTGTTTATTACTACCTGGGCGTCGTCTGCTGAGATGGTAACCTCTTCGCTGACAGTTCCAACTTCGAGTTCAACCACAACACTCGTGACGGTCGCGACCTGCACTGTGATACCCGTTATCAGTGAACGCTTAAAGCCTTGTACCTCGGTCGTGATGGAATAAACGCCGGGCTTAAGTTCGCTGGCCGCGAAGGTGCCCTCGTCCGTGGTCGTGGCTTTCAGCGTTTCGCCGGTCCCAGTGTTCCTTAACGTAACACTCGCATTGGGTACGACTTGCCCTTGCTGGTCTTTAACAGTTCCGTCGACCCGTCCACGCAGGGCCTGGCCAAACAGTGACATCGAGCACACCGCGACCATCAAAGCTGTCGCTACAAACAAATAACGTTTCCGCATAGCAATAAATCCGCCTTCAATTTTTTATCTGACTAGACTCTCGAATTTTAACAGAAACTTAAACGTACGCAATTAAGAAAACGTTTCCACGAAAAAAATTTAGATGAGCTCAATATCGTCCGACATCCGTACGATCTCCATACCCGGTTGGACGTTAGCTCGACAGGTGATCACCGCTTTTTCCTTGTCGCCATTCTTGACCCAAACCTGACAATTTAGACAGTCGCCATTCCAGCAGAAATCACCGAACGAGATGCTCTCGACCGAAAGATATTGGAAACATCGCAAAAGCGTATTGTTTTCCGGGACCAACCGTGTTTCACCGAGGATCTTTATCTCGATCAACTTTTCATACGGCTGAAAAACATCCTTGATATCGTCAATATTCATTCTTTTTCTCTTCGATCATCGATCTGAACATCGCGTAAACTACGTCGTAGCCGCGACCAGAATGTGATTGTATCGAAATGATGATGAATTTTCTTCCGCTTTGTTCTTTTTGCTTTGAAACGGTTGTCGGGTGATCGCGGTCGGAGTATCATTACCGTTATTAAGAATTTTAGATTATGTCTCTGATCATTTACTCAAAGCCCGGTTGCCCGTATTGCGAAAAGGCTCGGGCTCATTATCGTTCGGCGGGTGTCGATTTTGTCGACTATGATGCTCAGAACGACAAACAGCGTCAACGGGAAATGCTTCAGTTTTCCGGGGGCGACCCGACGGTTCCATGCATCGTTGATAATGGCGTTTACATCGGATCAGGGTGGGGCAGCCCGCCGCGTGGCTGAACGGTCCACATTGATTGAGCCGGCAGTTTGCCGGACGTTTTGATTGCGGATTTTAGAGTGCGGATTGCGGATTTGCCGTATTCGCTGTATAAAGGTTGGATTACGAATTTCGATATTGCCGGGGAAGAATCCGCAATCCGAGATCCGCAGTCCGCAATTCTTATGATTGGTTCGCAAATTAACCAATACAAGATCCTCGAAAAGATCGGTTCAGGGGGGCAAGGTACCGTTTACAAGGTACTCGACACCAAGCTAAACCGAACGGCGGTGATCAAAGTTCTCCCTCCTGAACTTACCCAGAAAACGGCGAATTTCAGGCGTTTTGAACGCGAAGCTCAGCTTTGTTCACAGCTCGACCATCCCAATATCTGCACCATTTACGACTTTGCCAGTGCAGACGGCGTCTTTTACATTGCGATGCAGTATGTCGAGGGCAAGAACGTTCGCCAGCTCGTCGCCGGCCGCCCTCTCGAATTAAAAAGTGCTCTTTCGATAGCGATCCAAGTGACGGACGCTCTCGCCTACGCCCACTCCAAAAACATCATCCATCGTGACATCAAGGCCGGAAACATAATGGTTTCGGAATCAGGACAGGTCAAGATCCTCGACTTCGGCCTGGCAAAACTCCTGGAAGATGAACATGCGGATAATAACGAAGGGCTTGATAGGAACGAGATAACCGAACTGGGAATTCCCTACGGAACGGCAACCTACGCAGCACCGGAACAGGCTCGCGGCGAGCGGGCAGACCATCGTTCAGATATCTTCTCGACCGGCGTTCTGATATACGAAATGCTGACCGGTATTTGGGCATTTCAGGGGAAAACGGTTGTCGATGTGCGACATCAGGTCTTATACGGTACTCCGAAGCCGCTGGTCGACGTGCGGAAAGAACCGCTGCCGCCGCAGCTGCAGCAGATAGTAGATAAGGCTCTCGCAAAGGAACCAAAGGATCGCTATCAGAAGATAGCCGCCATGCGTGACGACCTGCGGGCAGTGCTGCAGCAGATCGCGGGTGCCCAGATCATGCCGGGCGACACATACTCACCTGGCTACGCGGACGGAAGTGCCGTAAAGCGGATGCTCAACTGGTTTACCGGGAAATCAGTTCCTGAGGCGACGTCTGTCGGCCAAACGCCATCGATCCAGGTTACGCCGTCGTACACGCCCGACATTTCGATGACGGCGACCGGCACGGAAAAGAAAAGCGTCGCGATACTTCCCTTTCAGAATCTCAATCAGGATCCGGGATCGAGTTTCTACGAATTCGCCCTGGCAGACGCGGTTATAACCGAGCTTGCGCAGATACGGTCGATAATCGTGCGCCCAAGTTCCGTTATCGCAAAATATCAGGGAAAGAATGCCGATCCTCGCGAAGCGGGTAAAGAACTCCGTGTGCACGCCGTTCTTTCAGCCGGCTTTTTACGGGCAGGTGACAAACTACGCGTGACCGCTCAGCTTCTTGATGTTATGACCGGCGATATCCTTTGGAGCGACCGGATAGATGCGGAAGGAACCGATATTCTGACACTTCAGGACGGGATTGCACAGCGGATCCTAGAAGGCCTGCGGTTGGAATTGACAGATCTCGAGGCAGAAAAACTCGGGCGTAGAGCAACGGACAACGCAGAGGCCTGGGAAGAATATCTCCGTGCCCGCGATAACTTCGGAAGGTTTATCTTCCGAACGATCGATATTGAAGACTGTGACGCTGCAATGGCGAATTTCAGACGGGCGATCGAACTCGACCCGCATTTTGCTCTAGCGTACAGCGGCCTCGGAGCGTGTTACGCCAATCGAGTCTTTAAGGGGCTCGGCGAGCCTGAAGATTACAGCTACGCCGAAGCCGCGTTTAGCAAAGCATTTTTTTACGATCAAAACGTCGTTGAGGCACGCGTGCTGATGGTCATGATATACATGGCCCGCGGCGAAAAGAAAAAAGCCCGGAGCGAGATCGAACTCCTGCAAAAACAGTTTCCAAATGACGCCGCTTTGTATTTTGTAAAAGGAGTGATGCATCGGCTCGACGGCGAATACGACGAAGCTTTGAAAGCGTACGAGAAACTCGCCCGCCTCGACCCGGCCGCCCGCGTCGTCGCGTCCTACAACAGCGCCCGCATCTATCTGTATAAAAAGGATTACGCCAAAGCCAACGAGGTCCTCGACCGCGGCGAAAGGTCGGAACCGAATCACCCGATGATCAAGATCTTTCGATCAGCCGTTCTCTATTACCAGGGAAAATCTGACGAGGCGATCGCGATGATGGACAAGGTTTTGAAAGAAAATCCAAGAATGGACGGCATTCGCCCGCTTTATGCCGAGATCCTCGCAGGCTCGGGCCGCCCCGACGAGGCCCGTGCCCAACTCACCGACGACGCGCTCGCTCTCTCACGAGCCGATCACGACATGGCCTACTGGGTCGGCTCGACCTACGCCCTGCTCGGAGAAACCGATCTCGCCTTCAAATGGATCAACAAAGCCATCAAACTTGGCAACCAAAACAAACCCTACTTCGAAACCGACAGAAATCTCGATTCCCTACGCAGCGACCCAAGGTATGCCGAGATGATGGGAAAATTGGGGAAGAATGGGGATTGATCGGTGTGTTAGAATGGCCGTATGAAGAAGGAAAAAGTCGATCTTGGGAAACCGTTGACGATGTCGGAGATCAACTCTCGATACGAATCAGAATGGGTACTTTTGGCGGACCCGCAAACCGACGAAAAGCTTGAAGTAAAAGGTGGGCGCGTTCTTTATCACAGCCGTGATCGCGATGAATTTGACCGAAAGTCGTTGGATTTTCGTGCGAAGCGCCTTGCGGTCGTGTTTACAGGCAAACCCTTAAAAGGAATAGAATTCGTTCTGTGAAGTTCTCCTTTGATCCTAAGCGTAGCCTGATATTGGTTAAGGCGGAAATTTATGGGCCGTCGGGAAGTACGGTCGTTTCGCTGGCCTTAGATACCGGGGCGTCCGTTACTTCAATTAATCAAAGTCGCCTTATACAGCTTGGATATGACCCGGTCGGCAATCCCAGGCGTTTTCAGATAGTTACAGCAAGTGGAACCGAGTTTGTCGCTCGCAGCAAGATAAACAAGCTAGTGTCTCTTGGTATCGAGCGGCGATCCTTCCCGGTTCTTTTTCACAATCTTCCGCCGAGTTCCAGACTCGACGGCTTGCTGGGTCTTGATTTTCTTCGTGGCAAAAAGCTCGTGATAGATCTTAAGAACGGCGAAATCGACGTTACTTAGCTATCTCTCTCAAACACAAACTCATTACACCCAAGCCCAACACCGCCTGATTTAACTTTCGTTAGGTTAAACCCGCGGGCTTTATAAAACTCGAATATCTCATCCACGGAAGCGACTTCGTATGGATAGCCGCCGACCCAGTCGACGATGTCGTACCAGCGGTTCATGCCGCGGCTGGTTTGGTAGTTTGTCCACGAGCGGATATATTCGCCCGGTTTGAGCCGGACGAGAGAACCGACGAGATTCTTTGCTTCTTCGGGAAGAATACTCGCGATCGCAAATGGCGTCTTTATAAATCCCGGTAGGCCGCAATACGTCTTCTTTATCCAATGCCAGCGTTTCGCCTGATTTCCGGTGTCGTTGTAGATCGCGATGAAAAGCTTGCCGCCTGCTTTGGTAGGAATGACGGCATTTTCGAGAGCCTGCCACATCTGACCGGTATGATGCAGAACACCCCACGAGTAAACAATATCGAAATTGCCAAGACTTTCCAGATAAGCCGGATCGAGAGCCGAGCCTTGCTCGACACGCCAGTTACCATCGCCGGGGAAATAGCGGTTTCTTAGCTCCTTAGTACAAGCAAACGAATTGCTGTCGAAATCGAATGAATGCACCGTCGCACCAAGCTTTCTCGCTGCAAGCGAAAACAGCCCGCTGCCCGAACCGATGTCGAGAAACGTCTTGCCTTCGAGCGTCTCGACCTCGAGCATCGCCTTTAGCGACGCAACGGCGAGATCGATCCGTTCGTCATTCAGGACGCTTAGAAAAGCACTCCAGTTCCTGCCAAACTCAAAACGCTCACCGCTCGCGACCTCGCGGCTGTGCTGTTCGGCTATTTTTATATCGTTAGTTATCGTGGCACTCATGGTTCTTGCAAAAGCCCGCGCGTTAGCAAGGGCGTGATCCGCATCGTTGAATGTATCGCCCTCGTTCACACGCGGGCTTTCGCATTTGCCGAAGCGTTTAGAATTTCTCGCAGTTCATCCACCTTCGCTTCCCAGCTTTCGTGGCGGATCGCGTCGCTGACGGCCTCGCGGGGCTTTGGATAGGCGAGGGCGGCTTCGACCTTTTCAATAAAGTCCGAATGGTTCTCGGCTACCAGACAATCGGGCAAAACGCGGCACTCCGGAATATCGGTCGAGACGACGGGCAGGCCTGCGGCCAGATATTCGCGGACCTTCAGCGGATTCGCCGCGAGCGTTAGGTCATTGATAATAAACGGGTTAAGCGCTACATCGAACGCTTTACAGTACGCCGGCAGTTCGGCGTATGGTTTGCGCCCGAGAAAGTGAACATTCGGCACATCATTAAGGACCTTAACCTTTTGCTCCGCGTCAACCGCTATCTTGCCGATCAGAACGACCGAACCGCCCTTGAAGTGCTCTGCCGTTTTCTTTATCAGCTCAAAATCTACCCAATCCGCCAACAGTCCGTGAAAACCGATGATCGGCTTTGGAAGATCGGCGATATCGGCAGGGATCTTTGTCGCTTCATTCAAAGCGGTGCGAAAATGTCGCCAGTCCGTGCCGTGCCTGATGATGTGCGTGTTCGGATTAAAGTGATTCTTCGATTCGTAAAGCTTTTCTGCCGAAACAACGACCAGATCCGAACGCCGAAACAGGTCTTCCTCGATCTCTTTGAGCGCCGACGAGCCGGTGAAGGCGGTGTATTCATCAACGCAATAATAGATCAATTCCGTCTCGCCGAGCTTACCCGCGATCATGCCGGCGGCCGGATTGAAGACCATGTTGACGACATCAGAAAAACCAAGCTTCCGCATCGCCTTCTTCACCTGACGAACGAGCGAACGCTGATTCAGGCTGACGATCGTCGCGTTTCCATATGCGGGGATCGCGAGCGGATTGAGCAGGAAAATGTTCGGCTCGACCTCGCGGATCGGTTCGGTAAATGCCTTTAGTTTCTTATAGATACGCGACAGGTCTTTGGTCGACGTGGTGGGCATCCGATTGGCGATCGCGTTTATCCAAAGGATGCGGTTCTCCTTCGAAAGGACCCGCATCAAGTGCGTTTTCGAGAGCGGATCGCCGGTCCAGTCGTGCGAAAAACACAAAATGTCCCGGCCGCGTAGGGCGGTCAGTTCAGGTTTTCTCGGTTTTGCTGTGTCTGCCATTGTTCTCATGAGGCCGTTCGCCTACTTACGCTTCGCCGTCGAAAAACCGCCGCTGCCAGATCTCGAAATTTACGAGCGACCAGATGCGTTCGTCGTGATTCTCGCCGGCATTGTGAGCGGCGACGAGCTTTCTTACGTTATCAGCGTCGAAAATACCGCGATCCGTCGCTCGCTTTCCGAGGACGTATTCGTCGACTATGTGCTTGAATTCGCCGCGAAACCAGTTCCCGACCGGCACAGGAAAGCCCATCTTCGCACGATCAAGAATTTCGTTCGGCAGGATTCCCTTCATCGCCTCGCGCAGTATCCATTTCGTCGTGTTGCCGCGAAGCTTCATCTCACGCGGCATACGTGCGGAAAACTCGACCAGCTTATGATCGAGAAACGGCACGCGGCTCTCGATCGACGCGGCCATAGACATCTGGTCCTGCTTCATCAGCAGTTCGTGAAGGTACGTCTTCGTGTCGGCGTAGAGCAGTTTGTCGAGCACGTCATCGGCGTCGCATTTTTCGAGCCAGGCGTTCTGACGCGTGTACGGGTCGAGATCTGCGATCTTTTCTTTCGTTGCTCGTGAAAAAAGGTCACGCTGCATGCGTTTCGGGAAAACTCCGAAGTTGTCGAAGAAAAGGTTCTCGATATCGGATTCCCGTGAAAGGAACGTCCGGTTCAGCTTTCGATTCAAAATCCCCGGCAAGGTCGCGACGCCGCCGCGGACGGCATCTCTCAGAAACGATGGCGTTACGCTCTCGTATTTTTCGCCGTAGCTGAGCAGTTTTAGGGCCTTCGCGTAGCGTCCGTAACCGGCGAGCGTTTCGTCGGCACCTTCGCCGGTGAGAACCACCTTAACGTGTTCCTGAGCCAGTTTTGAAACGAAATATAGCGGCACCGAAGCAATAAACCCTATCGGCTCGTCCTCGTGCCAGACGAGGTTTGGGAGCTCGTCGAAGAACTGCTTCGGCGTGATGGTGATCTCGTGGTGATCGGTGCCAAATGTTTTGCTGACGAGCCGCGAGTATTCAAATTCGTTCGCCTCGCGTTCGCGGAAGCCGACTGAAAAAGTCTTGATCGGCTCCTTGACCATCGTCGACATCATCGCCGCGATGGCCGACGAATCGATACCGCCCGAAAGGAACATCCCCAACGGCACATCCGCCATCAGCCGCATCTCGACCGACTTGCGGAAAAGGTCGCGCCATTCTTCGATGTATTCGGCGTCGCTCCGCGGATCGTGTTTCGGCTCAAAACTCACATCCCAGAACTCGCGAACGTCGAGCTTGCCGTCTTTCCAAACCATCGTGTGGCCCGGCATAAGTCGTTTGACGCCAAGATATAGCGTCTCATCGCCCGAAGTGCCGTGATTGGCGAGTTGATCGGGCAGGGCGTTGAAATTGATCTGCGGCTTGACCGCCCCAACCTCAAGCAGAGCCTTTATCTCGGACGCAAAAAACAGATTGCCCTGCTCATCGTGAACATAATAAAGCGGCTTTACGCCCAGCCGGTCGCGGGCTATGAAAAGCTCGCTTTTCCGCTTGTCCCAGATCGCAAAGGCGAACATCCCACGTAGGTGATCGACGCAGTCGCGGCCGTATTCTTCGTACAGGTGCAGTATCGTCTCGGTGTCGCTGCGGTTCTGGAACTTGTACCCCTTTGCCTCGAGATCTTCGCGATAGTCGGCGTGGTTGTAGACTTCGCCGTTGTAGACGATCGCACACGCCCTGTCACCGCTGAACATCGGCTGGATGCCGTGTCGCGGGTCGACTATCGACAGCCGCCGGTGGCCGAGGCCGATATTGCCGTCGACAAAAACCCCGCCGTCATCGGGCCCCCGATGATGCAAAACATCGCGCATCGCGACGAGCCGACCTTCGTCAACCAGCCTGCCCGAATTTTTGGAATACGCAATGCCGTTTATTCCACACATAACGTGAATAGAAAGAGTTAATTGGAGAGATTTCGAAGACTTTTTTCGCGGCGTGAGAGCCACAAATAGATTACAGCTTTCAGCAGGATCTTTCCATGTTTTTCTCGCGCCCCGCGTCGCGGCATCGGCGGGTCGTTCGACACCTCTTCTCTCTGCGGTATCTTTGCGGCCCTGGTGGCGAACGTTCCGAATACCCTCTTGGCGATTTTTTTCGAAATGCTTAAACTAGGCAAAGACCGCTAACGCTGCGCTCGAGGCCAAAACCAATGAGCAAAAAACTGACCACCGATTCGCCGACTGTTTTTGAGCAAATCAAGCAGACGGATGACGCCGGCAATGAGTTTTGGAGTGCGAGAGACCTTGCAAAGGTGCTCGAATATTCCGAGTACCGACACTTTTTGCCGGTCATTGGCAAAGCAAGAGAAGGCGCTTTGAACAGCGGCCAGGAGGTAGCCGACCATTTCGAGGATATCCTCGATATGGTCAAGATCGGCTCAGGTGCCGAGCGTCCGGTCGAGAGCGTCCGGCTTTCGCGCTACGCCTGTTATCTTATCGTTCAGAACGCCGATCCTTCTAAGGAGATCGTAGCTCTTGGTCAAACGTATTTCGCGGTGCAGACACGGCTTCGCGAGATCGAACAGATGGATGAATACAACCGTCTCTCGACCGAGGACGAAAAGCGTCTGTTTCTTCGTCACGAAATGGCGAAACACAACACCAAGCTTGCGGAAGCGGCGAAGGATGCCGGGGTTATTCAGCCGATGGATTACGCGATCTTTCAGAATCACGGATACATGGGGCTTTACGGCGGCCTTGATGCTCGCGGCATTCATAAAAAGAAAGGCCTCAAGAAGAGCCAGCAGATACTAGACCACATGGGGAGCACCGAGCTTGCCGCCAATCTGTTTCGTGCGACGCAGACCGAAGAAAAGCTCCGCCGGGAGGAGATACAGGGCAAGGCAAAAGCGAACACAGCTCACTATCAGGTCGGCAAGAAAGTGCGCCAAACGATAAAGGAACTTGGCGGAACGATGCCAGAAGATCTACCGGCCGCCGACAGTATCAAGAAGATCGAAGCCGTAAAGCCAAAACAGATCAAGGGGAAAAAGTCTTAGTTTGGCTCCAGCCTTGTCGCGCTCGGTCGCGAGGTCTTAGTTTTGCTTTTTGAGCAGATCGTTGACGCCTGCAAGGCGCCGTTGTTCGGCCTCGGCTTTTGTGGCCCGGATCAGGTTTTCGTCACGCTGCTTGAGGTATTTTGATTCGGCCCAGAAGAATCGCCTTTGGTTACGCCGAGATAGAAAACAAAAAGCAGGACCGCGATGATCACGGCACCAAATGCCAGAAACGCCACGGTCTTCGTGCGCGGCGACTGACTGCCAAATCGATCTATAAGCTCATGCAGATTCACGGTATACATAAATACCGTGAGGCCGTGATTTATTGTTGAAACCGTTCAGTACCATTCTTATCGGTTTTGATGTTGTCGACCACGATTGGCTTACCCACTCACATTCCATTTCGCACGAGTCCTGCTGACACAAAAAGGAGACACGATAGGGCAACGTAGGTTATGCAAAAAATGGTTCCCCTTCGTCTCTCCTTTGAATTTTCCTGAGCAAACTGTAAGGAAATCGACTCAAGCTGTCCGCGTCCCACCAGCAAAGTGTAGTTTATTCCAAAGAGCACAATTATAAACAAAACGATGATTTCGGTCTCGATGCTCATCAAGACACCTGAGACAATCTGGACAAGCAAGAAAACTGTAATAGCGTTTAGGAAACCACACAACGATATCGTAATCACTCCGGTGAATTCGGGAACATCGTCTTTACCGAAAACCCCTAACTGCCACGAATAAGCTCGATAGAAAAAGTACCGGTAACCCGTGGCTATTGTGTTGAGAATGCTACTCATTGTCGGTGATATCCGAAGCTATTTGGGGTCAGTCAAGCAAGATTGCACACTTCTTTCTCATCCTCCATGCAGGGCTGGAAAGAATTGTAATATTGCATGACTGGCCCTTTCCTACCGCAAATCCGGAATGTCGTTCAACGCGGTCTCCTCAAATATTCTCAGTACGATCGGCGACTGTTCTATTTGGCTCCTTACGTATTTCTTCTGCTCAGCCGTTGCATTCAATCGGAAGTCTATCTGCTTGCCAGCAAAACCATTCCTATTAAAGCGTACCACGGAAATGATGCCTGGAAGCGACTGATAGCCTCGCCCCGCTTGATCCGGCGAGGAAATCACAAATCGGTCGAAGTCATAAATTTCCGCCGCAGTCGAGCCTCGTTTGAAGAACACTATTAGACCACTTTTTGTCGATGGGTCACCCAATTTTTCAATCGGTCCATCGCGGGGGTAAGTACATGACGTGACTATCCATGTGGCAGTCATCAGGATGACCATCATTAAGCAAATGCGGATTATAGTGCGGCTCATACTATTTAATGGTTGTCTTTGGTTTGGGCAAATCTGTGTACACCGTCTCATCCCGTTGGAACAATTGCTGTACGTTTACCGATCCATCATCATTTAAGGTGTACGCATATCCCGTATATGACGGATACGGTCTTGCTTGTGCTGAAGCATCGATCGTAGGTGAAGACTTCGGACCGCGTAGATTCGGGGGTCAGGCATGCAATCTTGCAACTCTCACCGTGCTGACCGCTCATCTTTGTCTCCAAAGGAGACGGATAATATAGCGTAGGGTAAAACCCGACGAGCACCCGGTATACGAATCCGTCCCCGACGGGGACGAACATCGATCTAAGACATAACGCTGGTCGTATTCGACCTCATATCTCGTCAAAAGGCTGCGGAATTCGGTTTTGAAATCGCTTTCTGCGTGATGCTCCTTTTGACCTTTTATATATTGCACAACTTTGGGAAGCTGAGACTGTCCTATCGAAAAGGCACCGTAGCCCTCTTGCCAATAAAAGTTACGAAAATCTCCCTGCGTCTTGATCCAAACCGAACTGTCGCGTTTTATATCGCCGATCAATTCGCTGATGCCGATTGTTCTGCCGAGCGAAATTAGCAAATGAATATGGTTCATCGTTCCGTTCGCGATGATCAGCTTGGACTTATTGTTTTCAACAATGCCGTGGATATAGCCAAACAGTCCGCTTTCGATCTCAGGTAGTATCAGATTCGCTCGATTCTTTGTCGAAAACACCACGTGTATCAATACCCTTACCAGTGACTGCGGCATAAAGATGTTCGTCACCTATGGCGACGGCTCCTTTTTTATTTGTTACGTAGGGTTCCACCCTACGCTATGATTTTCGTCACCTTTGGTGACAAGACCTGCGGGCCAGAACGGGAAGATCCGGTTCAACCCTCGGGTTCTGTTATTCAAAACCAGATTCGAATCTTTTCTTGACATTTTGTTGCATCCGTGCTACGCTCACTAAGTCGTGCAATTCTCAGAATATCATAAACATTGTGCGACGAAAGAAGAATATTGGTAATGGGTCTGTTTCAAAAAAGTGATCATGTATTGCCCTTGGCTTCAGCCGAGGGATTAGAAGTTCTCTCATCAATGCTCCCGCCAAAAGCCGACTGCGTCGGCTTTTGGCGGGAGATGCGCGTTAGAACTTTTCAACCGTTGCCTAAAGGCAACGGCAATCAAAATTCAAACTCACCCACTACTAGAATATCGAAGCCGACCGTTCTCGTCGTTCCACCTCTAGGTAAAGGCTTTTCTGCAAGTGGAACGATTTTTCGCCGTAAGTACTTGTTAATACTACAATTAGGCCGTTCCACTTTCAGCAGCGAAGTGGAACGGCTTGACGGAGCGGTCAAATGCCTCGTTGGCGCCGCAGTTAACAGGATTTTGCTGGGTTTTAGAACTATTACTGTATGGTGAATGAGACAATATTAGTGAATTCGGTAAGAGTAAAACAGAAGAACGCTAAAAAGAGGCCGCTCGGGGGTTTGCTCGTGGGAGCGATCGCGGCCTTTTTACTTGCAACGCTCGCTTTAGGGGCGGCGGCGTATGAGTGGAATTATGATCAGTTTGGCTTGTTTTGAAAGGGACAGGGGTCAGTCATGCAATCTTGCAATTCCAAAAGCGAATAGATTGATAATTGTAATTTTGCATGACTAACCCCATCTTCTCTTCGGTCGTGAACACGGAATTGCAGTCTATTTCTTGACATTTTGTTGCATCCGTGTTACGCTCACTAAGCTGTGCAATTCGCAGAATATCATAGATCTTGTTCGACGAAAGAAGAATATCGGTAATGGGTCTGTTTCAAAAAAGTGATCATGTATTGCCGGCGGCTTCAGCCGAGGGATTAGAAGTTCTCTCATCGATGCTCCCGCCAAAAGCCGACTGCGTCGGCTTTTGGCGGAGAGGCGCGTTAAAACTTCTCAACCGTTGCCTAAAGGCAACGGCGATCATTATTCAAACTCACCCACTACTAGAATATCGAAGCCGAGTGTTCTCGTCGTTCCATCTCCAGGTAAAGGCTTTTCTGCAAGTGGAACGATTTTTCGCCGTAAGTGTAACGTGACAATACACTTAGGTCGTTCCACTTTCAGCAGCGAAGTGGAACGGCTTGACGGAGCGGTCAAATGCCGCGTTGGCGCCGCAGTTAACAGGATTTTGCTGGGTTTTAGAACTATTACTGTATGGTGAATGAGACAATAGTAGTGAATTCGGTAAGAGTAAAACAGAAGAACGTTAAAAAGAGGCCGCTCGGGCGTTTGCTCGTGGGGGCGATCGCGGCCTTATTAATTACAACGCTCGCTTTAGGGGCGGCGGCGTATGAGTGGAATTATGATCAGTTTGGCTTGTTTTGGGAGCAGCCAACGATCGAGGCCACTTCGGCGGGGCGTGTGATCAAGGTGCCGCCGGGCGGGAACGTACAATCGGCATTGGAGATCGCACAGAGCGGCGACATCGTGGAGCTTCAGGCCGGAGCGGTCTATCCAGGCACGATCACGCTGCCAAATAAACCGCACACCGATTTTGTTACCATCCGCTCGTCTGCCGCCGACAAACTGCCCGAGGGCCAGCGCGTCTCGCCTGCGCAGCGTTCGTCGATGGCCACGATCACGGCCGGAATGCTCGGCCGCCCGGCGGTCTCGGCGGTAAAGGGAGCTCACCATTACCGGTTCGTCGGTATCGAATTCGTCTCGTCAGGCCCCGCCTACAATTACGGCCTGATCCAGCTAGGAAACGGCGAAACCTCGGCAAACCTGCCGCATCACCTCGAGATCGACCGGTCTTACATTACCTCAAACCGTTCGAAGGGTAAGGTGCGACGCGGTATCGCTCTTAACAGCGCCGATACCGTTATCACCAACAGCTACATCGAGGGCTTTGCCTACGCGCAGGAAGAAACGCAGGGCATCTGCGGCTGGACCGGCACGCGTAACATCAAGATCATCAACAATTACATCGAGGGCGGAGCCGAAAACATAATGTTCGGCGGTGCCGACCCGGACAGCGTCGACCTGATCCCTTCGGACATCGAGATCCGCGGAAACGAACTCAACAAACCCGAAGCATGGCGCACGGGCGTGACGGTCAAGACCCTTTTCGAGCTAAAGAACTCAAAACGGGTGCAGTTTGTCGGGAATTACCTACGAAACAACTGGGAAGGCTCGGCGTTTCGGATAACCGTACGAAATCAGGATGGCAAAGCGACATTCTCCACGATCGAAGACACCGTTATCAAAGACAACGTGATCGACGGCTCGGGCGACGGCATCAACATCCTCGGCAAAGACGACACTTACCCAAGCCAGACGCTTAAAAACCTGACGATCGAGAATAATCTGTTCCTGAATATCTCAGGCAGTAAAGGGTTTATCGGAAAAGGCTATCTGATACAGGTCGCCGACGGCGAAGGGATAACGATCGCCAATAACACCTCGTTCAACTCGGGCAGCGTTATCATTTTCTACGGCACGCCGCCGAAGTCATTCGCCTTCCGCGACAATATCGTAAACCACGGCGACTACGGCTTTCACGGCATCGACACGAGAGGTGCTTCTGCACGTTCGATGATCAGGAACAACCTGATAATGAATCTCAACCGCGTCCCCAACAGCGATTTCGCCTTCCCCGAGGGCAATCAACTCGTACCGACTCTCGATGAAATAGGTTTCGAGAACGCGGCTGAAAAGAACTTTCGGCTTGGTGCAGGCAGCAGGTTTCGCGGGAAAGGCTCGGCCGGCAAGGATCCGGGCAGCAGCCTCTTCGCTCCGGCTAGGTAAGTTCGTGATAGATCTCTATCACTTTATCGATATTTGACAGGTCAGACGATGCAGGCGGCTTGCGTTCCTTTGGTTGGCTGGCAACCTCGCGTATCAGCTCGACCAATTTTGCCGCATCGCCGACAGGCATTAGGTGCACACCTTCGGGCCGCATTCCGTTCTCGGTAGCGATCACCCGCGTTCCGAGGAAAAGGGCTTCGCGGATCGAGATCGCGTCGCCATCAAAAAGCGTCGTCCGAAGTAGCACGTCGGCCCGCTCGATCAGGTGCAGGGTCACGGCGTGATCGACATTACCGGCGAGGTATATATTCGGAGCCGCGGACGAAGCGGACACGCTATGGTGAACGACGTCGCGCATGGAACCGTCGCCGACCATTATGAGGCCAGCTTTCGGCATTTCACTAGCAACGGTTTCCATCGCCCTTATCTGGAGCATCGGATCGTAGTCAGGTTCCAGACCGCCGACAGAGAGCAGGATGGGCGAATGGGCCTGAAAGAATTCCCGAATGTCGTCGGGCAGGCCGACCGCCGGATCGGGGCGGGTGAGAGCGAAAGGCAGGACCTTTCGAATGCGATCCTCGGCAACGCCAAATCTTTTGAAGACGTCCGCCAGATCGTCATTCACAGCGATCAGCCGCCCGAACTGCCGAAAGATAAGGCCGCGAAGCGAAACGGAACGCGCCGCTTTGGCTTCCGGTGAAAGCGGGAAAGCCCCGGAGTGAACGGTCAGGACGCTTTTCCGCCGGGCCGCTGCCGTCGCCGCCGCAGCGAGGCTCAGTATCCGCCGGTCAATATCGCCGCCGACGTGCAGGTGAAGAACGTCGAAATCTATTGAAAAGAGCAGCTTCAAAAGTTCGGCCGCCGAGCTTGGATGGTAAACGTTTTCTTCGTCACGCGGAGCCAGGCTGCGAGATGTGGCAATTATGGAGCACTTCGCCCCGGCCCGGACGAGCCCGTCGCGGATCGCGAGCATATTCCGGCTCACGCCGCCTTCCGGCGGAGGATATGGCCCCAGTTGTAGAACATTAAGCGGCATCGTTTGTTTACTTTAGAAGAGAATCGTACAAGGCAAGGGTACTCTCAAGCTGTGCTTTCTCGGAAAACCGCTCTTTGACGATCTTACGGCCGGCCTCGCCGAATTCGGCGGACCGGACATTATCGTTGACGAGCTCCAGTAGATGCTCGGCAAGTTTCTGGTGGTCGTCGGACGCGACCAGGTATCCGGTAACGCCGTGTTTGACCACTTCGCGGGCACCGCCGACATCTGTCGCGATAACAGGCTTGCCGGCCGCCATGTACTCGAGTATCGAGTTCGAAAAGCCCTCTGCAGTTGATGTGAGCACGCAGATATCTGAGATCGAAAGCAAAGCGGGAACGTCAGAGCAGCGGCCAAGGAATTTGACGTTCGAGGTGATATTCAGGCCGCTTGCCAATTGCTCGAGTTCAGTTTGGAGTTCTCCTTCTCCGGCGATCACGAAAACAGCATTTGGCGACGATTCGATAACGGTCTTTGCGGCCTTAAGCAGCATCGGCACGTTCTTCACGTGGTGCCGCAGGTTTGCGACGAGCGTCACGACCGGGGCGTCATCGGAGATCTGATGTTCTACGCGCAGATCCGCAGACTGCGATCTCTCGAAGCGATCGACGTCGAGTCCGTTATAGATCAGCGAAAGCTTTTTCGCCGCCACGCCCACCTTGCGAAGATAGTCTCTAACGGCCTCGGAATTAATGACGATCGCGTCGGCCATCGCGAAAGCAAATTTTTCGACTCGCACCTGATTTGGGGTACGCATGCCGAGAGTTTCGCGTTTCGAAGCGACTTTGGCTTTGACTCCGGCGAGCCGGGCGGCGGTCATTCCGAATACGTTGGTGTAAAAGTCGTGGGTGTGGACGAGGTCGATATTATTTGAGCGCAAATATTCGCTGCACCGCACGACCTGACGTAGAAATCCCGCCGAGAAAAAGGATGAAAGGGGAAACTCAGGAATATCGGCCATGCCGAGCCGCTCGACCTCGGCTCGCAGCACGCCTTCACCGCTGAGGACCGCAACTCTTGTTTCGTAGGAACTTTCTTCGCTAAGTAGTCGGGTCAAGGCAACCGCCTGACGCTCGGAACCGCCCTGGTTAAAGCTGCCGATAAATTGGAGAACTCGTTTCTTCACTGATCGGACTGGCGGCGATCGGAATCTGGACGCCTGCGGTCGGCTTTTCGTCTGTCGACAAATCGAAGTTCGAACGTGCTTGTGTCGGAGCCAGACTTGATGTAAAGGTCCTTGCCAAAACGCCTGATCGCGACATCCGAAAGGGCCTTGCCGTGCAATACCCGATTTCCTTCAATGGTCAGGATTGTTCCATCGATCAAAATAAACTCTTCAGGAACTGCAGCGTCATCGCTCAATCGGGCCCATGAATATTTGAAATCAGAATCGAAGATGCCATTCTCAACAACCTGTCCTGGCTCGTCGTTGACAACAAAAACGTCTTTGTATCCAGCATATCGTATTACAAATGCCCGGCCCGCGACCATCGGAACTTCTTCGACCATCGGCGGATCTAGTCCGGCATCGACCGGTAGCAGAAACGAAAAAAACTCTTGGGTTCCGATACCCGTTGACACAAACCGAATGAACGGAGCGTTCAGACGGCTGCCATGGTTCTTCGATATCCAGCTCTCTTTAGCTTGCCAGGTTCCGTTGTCGCCGAAGGTATATAGCCGATGATCGTCACCACCCACCCATTTACCGTTGTGGCCGATCGAGGTTCGTATGTTGCTGTCGAAATGGAAGTTGAGGCTGTAATTATGCTCGCCCTTTGCCTCGGCCATGTCGCGAATGATCCAGTAGTCATTTTTTACAAACAGAATACTGCGGCGATGAAGGACCGGATCATCAAGCCTTTCATAGCCGTCATGCGAGCCGGAAAAGTAATCGAAGCGTTCCGTCGATATCCATTCTTCACGTTTGCTCGAAGCCCTCGACTTCCAACTAAATGCCGTTGCGGGTTCGGAGGAAGGAACGCCATCGACCTCGAGCGTATTATGGGCTCTGGTCGAACGGAAATAATCGCGCAGCTCCCGAGTCTCGTGATAAGTGTAGGTTCCTGAGTCAACCAAAAGCGATCTGCCTCGCACCGCGACCTCGATCGAAAGAACGTCCGCATGTCCATGCCCGCCGGCGAGCGAACCAACCTCGCCGCAGTCAACAACCATTACGTTGTCCGTCGCTTCCCAACCGTCGCGCATGATGCAGTAACCGCCGTAAGCAAAATCAGCTGAGCCAACAGCAGGTTCGATAGCCTCCAAAGCCTCATAGGATCGAATGGCATCGGGCCCCATCAGCCAAAACAGTTCTTCGCTTACCCGTCCGCTCACCAGTTTGTGATCTCCCCGATCGAACCGAACTGCACTGAGAGCCAGAGTCCCTCTGAAATTGTCGGGAGCGGCCCCTGTAAGCGGCAGCATTCGCCCGCCATCGTCATCCCCGATCAGCGGCGTACTTCCGTCCGGCATCGTAGCGTGCATTAGAAAATCAAACGACTGTTCAAGCCGACCTTCAAGTCTTAGTCCAGCCCGATCGGTTCGATCTTCTCCCCAAAGCGATCGAAGTACTACGAAATGGATAAAAAACTCTGCGGTATATCGCTGATACCACGTGCTTTGTTCGAAGTAGACCCCGTCGCTCAAAACCTGTTTTGAGATTTCCGAAAAAAGGATGTCTTCACCCAGCTTTCGCCAGCGGGCCGAACGTTCAAAAAACGGCAGTTGAGTCCCAAGGTAATATAGAGCCAGGGCCTCGCCGGTCAGGTGGGTATTTGGGCTGTAATAGGTCGAGAGATACTTTTCGATATGTTTCCCATGGAGGTAGAGGTACTTGAGCGCCCGATGGAAAAGAGCTGGCGTAAGGCTATCGGATTCCTTGAAAAATTGAAATGCCCAGATCCACGATATCGATCTGAACCCTACTTCAAGGCTGCTTGCCCAATTGACCCCCATTCCCGGCGGATTATCCCGCATCCATGAATCGAGATGTGATGCGTAAAGACTAGCGTATTTTTCGTCCCGGGTGAGCCAGTACGCAACGCCGAGCGTAAAAAAATGCTGATGGCGATTCAGCTCCCACGTAACCTTCTTGTTGCCGGTCTCTGTACTGTCGAGGTCATCAAATTTCTTCCAGTGCTTGAGCGGCGAACGTTTCGATGACAGAGGATCCCGGTGCCAGTCTATCTCGCTCCCAACGTAAAGGTTTCTCAGCCCAAGCAGGTCTATCCGGCCATCGCAAAGATTTTCGGCGAGGGCGATAAACTTATTTGCACTTGCTGCGAAAGTTTTGCGGAACTGCGTGCTCGCCCCTTCGGTATCTCTAAAGGTGGGAAAAAACTTTTCCGCTCCATTCGTATAGAACTTGCTCCAGAGAGTTTCGGGAATTATCGGTGTTGAGCCAAACTGCGTTTGGTCAATCAGCCTGGCCAGGTCAGCGTCGCTTGGTACAGCGGCCCCGCCCTTTCTTTGCTCTCTGTAAGCCGAAAGCGCCTGGCCACCACGAGTGAAAACCTCGTCAAGGCTGCTCACTTTCTTAAGCTTTTCTATCGGGTTTGTCATCGAAACATCGATCATAGAGCTCTGGCCGCCTCGACCGTTAACCCCTTTTTCATGATCGACTGCAAGCGGTGATCGCGATAGTGGTTAGGGTCGCCACTCTTGCCGTCGATCGCTGCAAGAACCATATTAAAGGCCTCGCGAGCACTGGCGAAATGTATCTTGTAGCGGGAACTCCGCTCGGCGTCCTCTATCAGATCGCCGAAGAATCTCCTCGCATCTTCTCCGATCGTCGCCGATTGGTCGTAATCAAAGAAGCCATGACAGTACAACTTGATGAAAACCCACTCCGGGCGTCCGTCAACCGTGATGTTCGCAGAACGCCACCGCCGGAATCTGGCAGCGTCCATGGGCTGGTTTGCCGCTAACGCGCTGTCATCAATTCGCGGAAACGGCAAACCAGCTATCCGCCGGGTCCAGTTAAACACCAGCGGCCCGGTGAATATCAGTGGCAATACAGGCTCGTTTCCGTTAACTGCGACGCGAGTTCCGGATCTGTGCGGTACGGCCTCATCGAGCGGGTTACCACACTCATATATCTGATTGATCATCGGCACCTGCGATTGATCGGGAGCGGACGGGAGCGTCATGTCGGCATAGCAGCCCGTATCCTGCAAGATCTGCATCTCGTTGTCGACACCGCAGAATCTTCCTCCGCATGAATTGGCGAGAGCGAGGTTTCCGTGCACAAATGCATACATGGGCTGCCCGGTCCCGTCCATTTGCGATAGCAGCTGGTGCCGTTCAGCGAGAATGTCGCGGTACGTGACGAGCGTCCGCTCAACATTCTCTGGTGTATCGGGATCATCACCTTCGTGGTGCATGTGGATCTCGACCTCGCCAAGCCCCTCGGCCTGCATTTCGGACATTATTTCAAGCAGATCTCGATCATACTGTTCGATCGGATAGAAGTTTGTATGTCGAAATGGCGTTCCATCGCTGTCCAGCACCGTTCCCGCCTCTGCCTTGAAACGCTCTCGATAGTCCTTAAGGCGCCTCACCTGCGTCTTCTTATCGAGAAAACCATTAGTACTCCATCCTGGTTCGAAATGGTTTGCGACCGTAATGATAACGTGCTTCTTTTCGAATGCATTCATTTCGAACAACGCCCGCGCCCGCGCAAACGGGTAACGAGCGAGCCACGGAAGGCTCCATCGTAACTTTGTTAGGTTTGATGGTGTGCTCTGCATCCTTATGCGTTATCAATATAGCGGCGGTGCCACAGTTCCAGCATCCAAAGTGTCCAAAGCGGATTCGAGTGGTCACGTCTTCCTTTGGCGTGCTCATCAATGAGGACCCTCACGTAGCTGGCATCAAAATATCCCCGTTCTATTGAGCGTTGTTCAAGCAGATCGCCAACAATGCGGTCCTTAAGCCTCGTATTGATCCACTCCCCTATCGGAACTCCAAAGCCCTGCTTTTCTCGATATAGAATTTCCCTCGGAACAAAGCCTTCGACGGCTTTCTTGAAAATGTACTTGGTTTCTTTTCCGCGAAGCTTCAAGCCTGACGGGATTCGTGAAACAAACTCGATCAGTTCGTTGTCCAGGAGAGGGCTACGAGCTTCAAGTGATGACGCCATGGTCATGCGGTCGACTTTGGTCAGAATATCGGCGGGCAAGTAGGTTTTGCTATCAAGATATAGCAATTCCTCTATAGGATCTTCGGTATTTGAGCTTCCGGCGATCTGTTGAAACGTCTTCTCGCCAAGTTCGAAGCTTCCGTTCATCTTCGTTCTTATTTCCGACGAGTAGAGCTTTCGCCGTCTCGGCCCGTTGAAATGTGAGATAGAGTCGATGTATCGTGCCGCCGCATCAAGCGAGATATTGAAAAGAAAATTCTTTCCACGAGCTCCGTTCGGCAACGTTTCGCTGAGCGGACGAAGTATGTTTTGGCGAAGCGATCTGGGCAGCTTGCCGAATCCGTTTCGCGACTGATCGATTACATAACGCGTGTAACCCGCAAATAGCTCATCGCCACCATCTCCTGAGAGAACGACGGTCACAAATTCACGGGCCATTTTTGCGACCATAAAGGTCGCTAAGGAGCTCTGATCCGAAAACGGCTCATCAAAATGCCACACGAGATCATCGACAATGTCAACGAAATCCGGCGTCAGGATGAACTCATGATGATCGGTGTTGAAGTGCTTTGCAGTCGCCCTTGCATATTTCAGTTCGTTAAAACTGTCCTCGTTAAAGCCGATCGAAAATGTCTTAACAGGCTGATCGATGACTTGAGACATTAATCCGACGATCGCGCTCGAATCGACGCCGCCCGACAGGAAGGCACCAAGGGGAACTTCCGAGATCAACCTTATGCGAACCGCCTCACGAAGCTTCTCAAGCAGTTCCGCCGCGATCTCGTCCTCAGTTCCTGTCAATTTATCCTGGGAAAAATCGAAGTCCCAATAGCGTTCCGTCCGAACTTCTCCATCTTTGAAAATGAGAAAATGCCCTGGTTCGAGTTTCTTGACGCCTTGGAAGATACAGAGGTTTTCGGGGACATATCCGAAAGTTAGGTATGAATCCAGAGCTCCATTATCAATTGACCGTCTGACTCCACCGTGCTCAAGCAAGACCTTGATCTCTGAACCGTAAACAAATTCACCAGAATCAGTAATTGTGTAGAACAGCGGTTTTTTCCCAACCCGGTCACGAGCGATGAAGAGTGACTGCTCAACGATATCCCAGATCGCAAAGGCAAACATCCCGCGTAATTTTCTTAAGCAGTCTGGGCCGAATGCGTCAAAAGCGTGAAGGATCGTTTCGGTGTCGGAGTTCGTTTTGAACTTAAAACCGCGTTGTTCGAGTTCCGTTTTCAGTTCGCGATAATTGTATATCTCGCCGTTGAATACGATCAGTTTTGTCCGATCCGAATTGTAAATTGGCTGCTGGCCCGTAGCGAGATCGATGATCGACAGACGGCGCATTCCCATTGCGGCCCTGCCCTCGATCGCAGTTCCCTGCTCATCGGGGCCGCGGTGGGTGATCACGCGACACATTGAGTCGAGCAATGCCGCCCGACGATCGCGGTCATTTTGACCCCTTGAGATGAAACCAGCAATGCCACACATAAATTAACCCCGCGAATCAGCCACCGGCTGTATCCAGCCCTTCGGCAGAACCTTCCTTAAATGCTTCCTCAGAAATTCTTTTTCACTTTCCTCGATCACGCCCCAGAGATTTGCTGCCAAGAGATAGATCGGCACGAAAACGAGAGCGGAAATAAACAACACAAGGCTGCCGCCCACAAAATTGAGAGTGCTCATTTGCTGGGTGTGGAAAGCCTCTGCCGCGAAATGCTCGCCAACCTTCTCGAGGTAGACGTGAACGTTCGAATAGACCAGATACGTAAAGAGCCCTGCGACCAGGCTTATTACCGCCGTTTTCCCTATATTCTTTAGCAAAGGAAGATGGCCTAACCCGACACCGAGTTTTCTGATTATCATTGCTTCGCCAATGATCTTTTCGAGCAGGATCGCCCCGACGGCGACCGAGATTATGCCAACCATGCTGAGATGGTCGAGTCCGAAATAGAGCACCGCAAGCATCGCCGTTAGCACGAACGCCCGCCGGACCAAAAAGAGGCGGCCCAGCTCTTTGAACGATCTGACCAGAGGGTCGGTAAGAAATATCGAGATCGGGATCGCCGTGAGATTTATCATGAAGATCGTCGTGCTCGCGTCATATTGGTGCGTAAACAACGTCGTAATGAAAGTTCCCGCCGTGATCATCAGAAAGACATATAAAGGAAAATAGACAAACGACAGCTTCTCCATTGCCCTGACCGTAAGTCGTATCATCTCGTCATGATCACCTGATTTTTGAAGCGTATTCATGTGCGGGATGAGTACAGAAGCAACCGATTCAGCAAGCATCGAGATCAGTGGAAGCTGAAAACAGCCATACGCGTATATCGCAAAATCCTGAGAGCTGAATTTGTACACGACAAAGTAGTTGTGGATATCCGTTTGTGCGATGAACAGGATCGCCGTAAGACCGAACGGGATCGCGTACCTTGATTGCTCGAGGAAGAATGCCGGATCGAAACTCGTCCAAAAACCTGGAAATCTCGATCTAAGGTAGTTCAAGAGTATGGCTGACTGGATCACGCCTTGGATCAGCGCAGCGAGAATGATCGCCTCGACACTGCCAAAAAACAGCACAGCGGACCCCATCAACAGCGTTTTCGAAAGAGCTGCAAAAATTATGAATATGGTTGCGGATCGGGCTTCGGAATTGGCAATAGCGACGATCTCAAGAAAAGCCGAGAATATCGAGACCCAAATGACCAGCCCCATCATAGGGCCCAATTCGGTTAGGGCAGGAGTACGAAGAAAGCTCCCCAGCAGCCATGGAAACAAATACAGAGTGAGAGCGGCGAGCCCGCCTGCCAGAAAATTGAAGATGAGGATGTTAAATACCGCTGCCCCACGTCTTTCAGTCTCTCGAGCGAGATAATAGTAGGCGCTCATCGAAAACCCAAGAGGCAGAATGATCATCGCATTGGTGATGACCAAAAAAGCCTCGCGGTAGTGCCCTACCTGTTCCTGAGTCAGGCTTCGAACGATCATCAACGGAAGCGCAAAACTAAATGCGAACGCGATGATCTTGGCAATTAATAGCCAAGCGCTCTGTTCCTTTAAGGATCTAGGTTGTTCGGTACTGTTCCCCAATCTATCTTTTACCCTTGCAGATCATTATCTTGCAGCTACAAAAGGCACCTCGGCTGGATTGAGCTTAAGGTAAACCTTTGCGGCTAATCTCGGGGCGACCCGAGTCAATAGTTCTGCTGCTAACAGCTTCAGCGAATTACGGCGTTTTCGAGCGGTGGCGAACGCTTTGCGAGCCTCGCGAAAATCGCCGATCAGTAGGCACTGCTTCCCTTTTACGACGGAGAGTTCCGCTTCAAAATCCTTGATCTTTTCGTGCAAGACGGCCTTCTCGGATGCGGATAGATCGATCTGGCATTCAATTCGTTGGAACGCGTCGATCGCCCGTATCAGTCGATTTTCCGCCCCGCCTGAAAATCCGGTCGAGCTGACTCGATAGCTGAGAAGCACGTTTTTACTGTATCCGATCCGATATCCGGCATGGGCGATCCTCACCCAAAGATTAAAATCCTCAGCCTGGATCCGAGCATTCTCAAACCGGCCAACTTTGTCGACAGCTGCCTTGAACACGACGGTCCCTGATGTAATGACGTTTGTAGTCAAGGCCAGCAAAGACGACACCGAAACCTCGCCGTTCGACGGTGCCTGCTCCATGAAGGTCTCTCCAAACCCATCGGACTGGCCGATAAGCTTCGCGTCGCAGTAGACCATCGAAAGCTCGTATTTTTTAAGAAATCCTAACTGCGATTCCAGGTACTCGGGAACCCATATATCGTCTCCGTCGAGGAACGCAAGATATTCTCCACGGGCGTGGTCGATCGCTGTATTCCGGGCGATCGCAGCCCCTTTATTTTGCTGTTTGACGTAAACGATCCGGTCTCGGACGGGTTCGAGAGCCCTTTCAAGAGCATCCGTATCCGGCGAACCGTCATTTACGACGATCCACTCGAAATCCTGAAACGTCTGTGCGATCACTGAATCTAGGGTCTCGCCGATCAGATCGGCGACCATATATGCGGGCGTGATAATAGAAACGGCCGGAACCGTCCCTGATCGATTAAAATGTGGATTTACAGATACTTCCATAGTCTTCGCGGCACCGAAGAACGTCCGGGATGGTGACAGATTCACCTTCGTCGCAAGGAGAATAGTCCGAATAAGCTCTATTTTTCAGTTATTTTCGACTGGGAACGTAGAAAATGGAGTGCAGTAAACCGAGGCGGCTTCCGCTTTAGATATTAGTACACAAATGACTATTTTGAAAGAAAAATCTGTTCGATCAGCTTTTTTGGAAGACCAGTTCACTGCGGATTATCGTTGTACCGTTTGAACTTATGGGTTATCGGCCGTCTACGGCCAACGCCGATCGCGTTTTTTGAGATGATGATCGTAGGCGGAAGCTGCTGGCGTTTGAACTCATTAGCAGGGTGTTCGACCTTGTTGAGGATCCAATATACGCGATCAGCGTCGTTTCCGGCGTCGATTATCTCGGTTGGAGATGCTTTCTGTTCGAAATACATCCGCAGGATCGGATCCATGACTTCATATGGGGGCAGACTGTCCTGATCGAACTGGTTTGGGGCTAGCTCGGCGGACGGTTTTTTGTCGATGATCTTGTTTGGAATGATCTCGCGTCCGACTTTGTCGTTCATGTGACGAGCGATCTGCCAGACTTCGGTTTTAAGAACGTCACCGAGCACGGCAAGACCACCATTCGTGTCGCCGTAGAGCGTGCAGTATCCGACCGCAAGTTCGCTTTTGTTGCCAGTCGAGAGCAGCAATCGCCCTTCCGCATTTGAGATCGCCATCAGGATCACCCCGCGTAATCTCGACTGCATATTCTCCGCCGCAAGCGATTCGCCGCCTTTTGTGGGTTTGTGCAAGCCCATCTGCTTGAGCAAAACCTCGAAAGTCGCGGAAATTGGCTCGATCCGGCTTTCACAGCCGAGATTTCGCACGAGTTCCTCGCTGTCTTTGATACTGCCCTCAGAGGAAAAGGGTGACGGCATCATCACACAAAGCACGTTTTCCGGCCCCATCGCCTCGCATGCGAGCGCTGCAACAAGGGTCGAATCGATCCCGCCAGAAAGCCCTAAAACAGCCTTCTTGAAACCATTCTTAGCCGCATAATCACGGATCCCAAGTACGAGAGCACTATGTATCGCATCGATCTCGCCACCTGTGATACCGCGTGCATCTGGCTTTCTAACGTCGAGTTCAACCGTTTCGACAAACTCCTCGAAAGCAGCCGCCTGAAGAATAATGTCGCCCTCTTCGTCCGCGATCAGACTTGCTCCGTCAAACACGATGCCGTCGTTGCCGCCAACGAGATTAACAAAAACGATAGGCTTTTTCTGCAGTTTTGCCCGATGAGCGACCATGTCGCAACGGAGCTTTATTTTGCCTTTGTTGTAAGGCGAGGCATTGACCGAGACGATAATGTCCGCTCCCATTGCAATAACTTCGTCCGTCGGGTCGGTCTCGTAAAGCCTTTCTTTCCAGAAAGTTTTGTCGTTCCAAAAGTCCTCGCAGACGACCACTCCAAGTTTTACGCCATTAACCTCAAACAACCGCCGATGCCGCCCATCACTCGGCTCAAAATACCGAGGATCGTCAAATACGTCATATTCCGGCAGCAATGTCTTGTCGGCAAACCCAATTAGCTCGCCGTTGGCAATCACTGCTGCCGAATTGTAGAGGCGTCGCCCGTCCGTATCCTCGTTGCGGCGAATCGTGCCAATGATCGCGGTAATGCCTTCGGTTGCCGGAATGATCTCGCGGAGCGGCTCATCGACCTCGGCAATGATGTCAGCATCCTGAAACCAATCCTGCGACGTGTAACCGTGCGTAACGACCTCAGGAAATACGACCAGATCCGAAAGATCTGACTTCGCCTTCTCGATCGCTTCGATTATTTTTCGAGTATTCCCGGCGATGTCGCCGTTGGTGGTGTTGATCTGCGCGATGGTTACTCGCATAAGGCTTCTGACAACTGGATTAGGGCCGTGAAACTAAAGTTATCGCGAGATCAATTTTGATCCGATACTTCAACCGCCTTTTTGACCATCGTCAGCCGATTCCCTCGGTCGTTATAGCTGACCTCGTCCATTATGTTGTAGATGAACAGGACGCCGCGGCCGCTGGTTTTAAAGAGATTCTCGGGGTCGAGCGGGTCGGGGATGTTCTTGACGTCAAAGCCTTCGCCCTCGTCTTCGATGGTAAATCTGGCTTCCTGCTTTGAAACTTCGGCTGTGATGCGAACGAGTTTTTTCGCGTCGAACTTATTGCCATGTTTGACGGCATTCACGAACGCCTCATCAAGAGCCACAAAAAGGTTTGATTGTTCGGGGTTGATCACGCCCAGCCTTTCTACCCGCTTCATCAGGTATTCGAGAACAATGTGCATCAGCGAGATGGCACTCGGCAGTTCAAACTCGATATTTTCGTGAAGGTCCGCAACGGCTTCTTTCTTATCAACAAACCGGATCTTGTAATCGAGTACAGTAGCGACGATGTCTTTCAGTTCGTTCTCATCAAACTCGTCCCGGCGAAAATTTGTTGCACATATCTTGAACGCCTTAATATGTTCGCCGCCTCTGACCGTTGACATGTTGGGCAGACAAACGGCGCCGTTGCCATTTGACTCAGCGACGGCGACAGAGCCATCTACGTCGAGATCCGTGATCACCAGATCGTACGACTCGAGGTCGCGAGTAATGGCCTCATGACGATGTTCGAGGACCTCGACTGCGTGGCCGACGTGTGCGAACACTTCTTCGAGCGCTGTTGCAAGGTCGTCGTGATCGTCGATGATGAGGATTTTTCGCTGCATATATGCCAGATCGGAAGGCAAAAGAGTGTACGATTTGTCAGTGGTCGTTGTTGCAAATAATAACCTAACTTGATAGATGTTTTCTAGCTGTGGCAGACCAATTCGACAAAGTTTACGAGTTTCAGGACATATCCCATTACTCGCGCAAGCAGCGGTTCTTAATACGGACCGGCGGCTGGGTGTTTTACATGCTCGTAAGATTGATCGGGGCGACCCTCCGATACGAGCTAGAGGGAGTCGACCCGATGGCTAATAAGGACGGCGATGGCAAACCGCCTATCCTGTGTTTCTGGCACGACCGCATCGTTGCTTCGACGTACTTTTTTCGCGATCGCGGGATAGTTGTGATGTCGTCGATAAGTTTCGACGCCGAATATACGGCACGATGCATACAGCGGCTTGGATTCGGCGTTATCAAAGGCTCGTCCACACGGGGCGGCACCCGAGCTTTGGTCGAGATGATCCGGCTTATGAAAAGCGGCATTCCCTCCGGCTTTACGATCGATGGCCCACGAGGCCCCAGATATATCGCCAAACCAGGCCCAACGCTGCTCGCAAAACGGACCGGTTGCCCGATCATACCGTTCATTATTGAGTCGTCGTCATTTAGATCGCTCGGCTCATGGGACAAACTTCAAATACCAAGGCCATTCTCAAAGGCCAAGGTCTTTTTTGCAGAACCTATAGTGGTTCAGCCGGATGCGGATGACGAAGCTCTGGAAGCATCGACCGCACTGCTGCAGAGATCATTGGATGATCTCGTGAACCGCGGAAGAGAGTGGCGAGAAAATCTATAGTCGCTTGGGTTCGGTAGACGGCATTGGCTCAGCATCCGACGACAAAAACGCAGCTGCAAACATCACAAAACTTATCCAGATCGCATCTGCAATGATCAAATGCCCTAACTGCATCACGATCGGGCCAAGCATCAACAACGTGGCCGCACCGAAGGCGATCTGAAAAAGAATGAGAACGGCCAGGACATTTGACCAGCGAGAAACGATCTTGTCTCCAAAACGCTCTTTTGCAAGCCAGCCCGCAACAAAGATGACGAAAACGCTTGCGAGTATCGCGCTCGTCGGATGAAGAAGCCGCAGCCTAAGCAGGATATGCGATGTTTCCGAGAAATCCTTCGCAACGCTTTCCGATAGGGTTCCTGACGGAAAGACCATATTCGACAAAGCCGCTATCGAACCTGTGATGCCGACAACCAGGATCGCAACTACCGCTGCGGCGATCGCTCCGATGTATTTAGGAGCAACACGAAACTTTAAGCCTGCTGACCCGCTCGCCCGTCGCGCGGTTAGAGTAAGGAATGCCAGCAGTATGAAGGTATTGATCAGATGGGCCGCCATCCAGAACGGGCGGGCCGCGGTGAGTGTTTCCGCCGTATTTCCGGTCAGAACCAGCCCGGCACCGATCGCTCCTTCGGTCAGAACGAAAAAGAAAGATGCCGCCGTCGTTTTGAGAACGCTTTTCGCCTGTTGATCACGCGACCTACGCCAGATCACGATCGCCCAGCCAAGCAGGATCAACATTAGCAGCCCGTCAAAGGCGCTCATTAGTCGGTGCGTGAACTCAATGACAGTCTTAAATTCGGGAGCAGTCGGCAGAACTTCGCCGTGGCACGTCAACCAGTGCATCCCGCAGCCGTCGCCGGATTTGGAAGCACGGAGAAATACTCCCCACAGAACTACGAGCAAGTTGTAGCCGAGTACGCACCACGCATACTTTGCAAACGCCGTTAGCTTTGCTTTTGATTGGTCGTCGGATTCTAACTTCGGTCTTTCAGTCATTGTCGCAAGTAGAATATCATTGGAGTTTGCCTTACCGAAACGGTTCGAAAATTAGAAGACTTTATGGAGATCGAGCATTTTTTTACTTGCCCGTATTGCGGTGAAGAGATCTCATTTGTCCTTGATCTGTCCGCGGGCTCACAATCGTATATCGAGGATTGCGAAGTCTGCTGTCGGCCTATCGAGATCCACTATGAAGTGGAAGGAGACGAGCTTAGCAATTTCTCAGCCGACGCTCTCGACGAATGACGAAAGAACGCATCGACAAACTGCTGGTTGACCGCGGACTGGTCGAATCGCGTACGCGTGCGCAAGCGTTAATAATGTCAGGTGTTGTGCTTGCGGATGAACGCCGCGTCGAAAAGCCTTCTGAAAAGATCGAGATATCTGCAACCCTGCGGCTCAAAGGCGCGTCTTCTGAAACTAGGTACGTAAGCAGAGGCGGGCTGAAGCTTGAGAAGGCTCTCCAAGAATTCGCGATCGATGCCACCGGCCTGACTTGTCTCGATGTCGGAGCGTCGACTGGAGGCTTTACCGATTGCCTGCTGCAGCACGGTGCCGCGAAAGTGGTCGCGATCGACTCCGGCACAAATCAGATGGTATGGTCGCTGCGCAATGATCCGCGTGTCGACGTTCGGGAGCAGACAAACGCACGCTACCTGACGCCTGCGGATCTCGGCGAAGAGTTTGACCTTGCTGTTATGGACGTTTCGTTCATATCAGTAACCAAAGTGATCCCAGCCATAATTCCGGTTCTGACCGCATCCGGCAGGATCGTCGTTTTGATAAAACCGCAGTTTGAGGTGGGTAGAAGCGAAGTGGGTAAAGGCGGCATCGTTCGTGAGGCGGACAAGCACGAAAGGGTTGTTCGCGAGATCAATGAGTTCTGTATCAGCCTTGGGCTCAAGGTGATAGGCGTTATCGAATCGCCGATACTTGGCGCCGAGGGAAACAAGGAGTTTCTTGCATTGTATGCACGATAGTATTGAACCGAACACAAGGAGCGAGGAAATAATCGAAACCTTTGTGGAAGGCCGCGACTTCTATTTCGAAAATGGAATGATGGTCTTGACTCGCCGTTACCTGTTAAATCGTGGACACTGCTGCGACAACAAATGCCGCCATTGTCCTTACCGCGAGAATGGAAACTAAAGCAGGAATATCTCCAATTCCGCGGCATCTTCTCGTGTCGCACTCCGGTGCTTCAGGTCTACATGCTCATCCGAATCCGATCGCGTGATCACACTCCCCCGCTCAGCAGAAGAATCAGGCCCGAGAGCTTGAATTACAGCATCGACCACCCCGACAATTCTGCGATCGTCGAACTGCTGAAGTGAGTAAAATATCCACTTGCCGTCGCGTCTCGTCGTTACAACACCGCAATCGCGCAAGTACGCGAGATGCCGCGATATCTTTGGCTGGCTCTCGCCTGTTTGCTCGGCTAGAAAACTAACCGAAACCTCGCCACCTGCCATCAAGCCGACCAAGCGCAGCCGTGTCGGATCGGAAAAAGCGAGGAAGATCGCTTCGAGGTCCTTAAGATGCTCGTCATTCATAGCGACATATTACTCTGTCCATATATGTTATTCAAGCGACAATGAAGCTTGCGTCGAGTGCCTACGCAAGGCTAGGATTATCGGAAACATCGTCGTTTATGAAATACATACTCGCATTTGACCAAGGCACGACCAGCAGCAGATCCATCGTTTTCGACCACGAAGGCAGGCCGATATCGTCCTCGCAGAAGGAGTATACGCAGATCTATCCGCAGAGCGGATGGGTCGAACATGATCCTGCAGAGATCTGGGAGACTCAGATCTCAACAGCGGTCGAAGCCCTGCAAAAGGCCAAACTGACTCGCGCCGATATCGCGGCGGTCGGCATAACAAATCAGCGTGAAACGACCATCATCTGGGATCGAAAGACCGGAGAGCCGATCCATAATGCGATCGTTTGGCAGGATCGTAGAACCGCCGGTTTCTGTGATGAGATCAGGTCGAAACACGGCGATCTCATTCGAGATAAAACCGGCCTCGAGGTTGATGCATACTTTAGCGCCAGCAAGATCGCCTGGCTGCTCGACAACATCTCCGGGGCAAGAGAGCGTGCAAATGCAGGTGAACTCGCGTTTGGCACCGTCGATTCATGGCTAATTTGGAAGCTGACGAACGGCACCCTGCATATAACCGACCGCTCGAATGTATCGCGAACCCTTTTATTCAATATCCGCTCTCTAAGCTGGGATGAAGAATTACTGAATATCTTTGCAATACCTGCAGCGATACTACCGGAAGTTAGGTCATCATCAGAGGTTTTTGGCGCGGTGCTAACGCCGTCAGAACTTGCTGGTATTCCAATTGCCGGCCTTGCCGGAGACCAGCAGGCGGCTCTTTTCGGACAGGCGTGTTTCTCGCCGGGCTCGACCAAGAATACCTATGGAACCGGCTGCTTTATGCTTCAAAACGTCGGGACCGTACCCGTCGCTTCGGATAATCGATTGCTTTCGACGGTCGCATGGCATATTGGCGACACGACCGAATACGCACTCGAAGGCAGTGTCTTCATCGGTGGAGCGGTCATTCAATGGCTGCGTGATTCGCTCGGAATCATCGACAGGTCATCTGACGTGGAATCGCTCGCATCGACCGTTGAACATAACGGCGGCGTATATTTTGTGCCTGCGTTTGCCGGGCTTGGAACGCCCCACTGGGATCAGAACGCGCGCGGAACGATCATCGGCTTAACCCGCGGAACCGGAGCCGCTCACATTGCCCGGGCGGCGGTCGAATCGATAGCTTTTCAAACTTCCGACCTGCTGACCGCAATCAATGCCGACTCTCGTTCATCGCTTGCCGAGCTCCGTGTCGACGGCGGTGCGACCAAGAACGATCTCCTGCTTCAGTTCCAAGCGGACATTCTCCAGATCCCGGTTGTCCGCTCGATGGTCGCGGAAACGACGGCGCTAGGGGCCGCATACCTTGCCGGGCTTGCTGTAGGTTTCTGGGCGGATAAGCAGGAACTAACTACACATTGGAAAGCAGATCGAACCTTTAGCCCTCAAATGTCCGAGGCAAAAGCATCCGAGATGCTCCGCCGCTGGCACGAGGCGGTAAATAGATCTCTCGGCTGGTCTACGTAGTGCCGCGAGTTAACGTAGACCGGGCTGCTCGATGTTCTCGAACAGCCCGGTCGTATCCTCGATGTCATCTACGATCTAGACATCGTTATTCTCGCCCTTCGACTTGCTCATGCCGGTAGCGACCTGCGAAGCGGGCAGCGGCAATCCAACGGCATCCGCGCTGATAAGGGGTTCGCTGTCATCGTCGATCCTCGGCCCGGCGTCAGCGATGATCATCTTGCCGGACTGCTTCGTAAACGTCAGCTGGGCTGTGTCTGCGTCAAAATCGACCAGCACATAATCGCCCGTTTCGACCTGCTGCGTAGCAACGAGATTTGACAACGGATAGACGAGGAACCGCTCGACCGAACGCTTCAAGTGCCGGGCTCCGTATTTGAGATCGATGCCCTCGCTAAGCAAAAACTCCTTAGCATCTTCCGTACATTCGAAGATAAACTTCGTGCCCGCCGATTCGGTAATGCGATCCTGAACCGCCGTCAGTTCGATGTCGAGGATCTTTCGCAGGTGATGTTCTTTGAGACTTCTGAAGACCACCACCTTATCGATACGATTCATGAACTCCGGCGAAAACTTCCGCTTCGCCGCCTCGAGAGCGGTGCGATAGATCTTCGAATCGATCTCGTTATCCTCTTTTGCCTGATCCGTCTTGCTCGGGGTAAATCCGATGCCGCCTGAGATCATATCAGACATTTCGCGGGCTCCGAGGTTTGACGTCATGATGACGACGGTTCGGGAAAAGTCGACGCGTCGATTGTCACCAAGCGTCAAAGTTGCCTTGTCGAGAATGCCAAGCAGCAGCTGCCACAGCGAATCTGAAGCCTTCTCGATCTCGTCGAAAAGTACGAATGTCAGCTTGGTGTCATCGGTATGGGCCTTGTCGAGATTTTCCTGCGTGAGCATCGGTGCCGTTTCCCGATGACCGAGATATCCCGGAGGCGAGCCGATCAGTTTAGCGATCTCATGCGAGTGCTGAAACTCGGCACAGTCGATCTTGACGACCGAGTAGGCATCATTAAAGAGCACTTCGGAAGCGGCCTCAACGACTCGGGTCTTACCCGATCCTGTTGGCCCAAGGAAAAGCATCGTGCCGATCGGTCGCGACGGGTTGTTCATGCCCGCCAGATAGATCTGGAAGAGCCCGCTCATGCGACGGACTGCCCTCTCCTGCCCGACTATGCGTGCCGACAATTTATCCTCGAACTCCGCCGCCCGCGGGCTCTTGCGATCGGGATCGAGAAGAATTCCGCCATCTGTCTGTTCCTTTTTCTTAGCCGTTTCCTGTTTCATTTTTACCTCAAGGGGCCCTGTACTGCCCGTGTAAATAGAACGTGTCTGACTTAACAAACTTGCCGTCATGCGTGACGACTTGCTCGTCGACACTAATGATGATTTCAACAGATTTTACGTTGGCTGAACTTTATTGTCTGGAAGGTGACAGTCCAGAGACGGCGAGTATGAAAGCCCGCCAGAGACTATTTTTAACACAGAAATCCGCCAGCGTGCAATACAAATTAACACGGCGTTAAATCTTTTTTCTGGAAAATGCCTGACTATGGGAATTTATCGGGCCCGAAAACGTGGATCTTCGGGCCCGAACACGTTGATGGAGCGTAGCGAACTAATCGTAATATTCGAGACCAAGGTGAGTGATCAGCTCCTCGCCTTTCATGTGCCGAAGCGTATTTTTTAACTTCATTAGCTGGATGAAGATGTCGTGTTCAGGATAAAGCCCCGGAGCGGTCTGCGGAGCCTTGAAATAGAACGAAAGCCATTCCTGAACGCCTTTCATTCCCGCACGCTGAGCGAGGTCCATGAACAATGCGAGATCGAGCGCAAGCGGTGCGGCCAGGATCGAATCGCGGCAGAGGAAGTTGACCTTGATCTGCATTTTGTAGCCGAGCCAGCCGAAGATGTCGATGTTGTCCCAGCCCTCTTTGTTATCGCCGCGGGGCGGATAGTAGTTGATCTTGACGACGTGCGAAAAATCGCCGTAGAGGTCAGGGTAAACCTCAGGCTGGAAGATGTGTTCGAGAACCGACAGCTTCGAAACCTCTTTCGATTTGAAATTCTCAGGATCGTCGAGCACTTCGCCGTCACGGTTACCGAGGATGTTGGTCGAGTACCAGCCATCAAGGCCGAGCATTCGTGATTTCAGGCCCGGTGCCAGGATGGTCTTCATCAAGGTCTGGCCGGTTTTAAAATCTTTGCCGCAGATCGCGGTTCCAGTTTTGGCGGCAAGCTCGACAAAAGCCGGAACCTCGACTGTCAGATTCGGAGCGCCATTGGCGAACGGAACGCCCGATTTCAGGGCAGCGTACGCATAGATCATCGACGGAGCAACGAACGGATCGCTATCGTACATCGCTTTTTCAAGCGATTCGAGCGACTGGTGGATCTCCGATTCTTCGATGTAGATCTCAGTCGATGCACACCAGACCATCACGAGACGCGAGCAGTTGTTGTCAGATTTGAACTTGGCGATGTCAGCGATGAGCTGCTCGGCCAGGTCCATCTTGTTCTTGCCGGTCTTGACGTTTTCGCCGGTGATGCGTTTGACGTAGTTCTGTTCAAATACAGCGGCCATCGGCTTGAGCGACGAGAGCGGTTCGGAGAGCTGATTGATGAGATCTTTGTCGAGTACGCCGGCGTTCATCGCTGCGTCGTAAGCGCTGTCGTGGAAAATATCCCACGCACCAAAAACCACATCGTCGAGCGAAGCAAGAGGCACGAAGTCTTTGATAAGCGGCGAACGATTATCGGTTCGCTTACCGAGCCTGATCGTTCCAAGCTGCGTCAGGCTGCCCACAGGCTGCGAAATGCCCCGCTTTACGGCTTCAACACCGGCCACAAGCGTCGTACTCACAGCGCCCAAACCAACCAACAAGATCCCAAGCTTCCCTTCTGCAGGAGCTATCTCAACACCCTTCTCAATCATCATTTTCCTCCGAAAACGTAAACGGTAATGATAACTTTCTGTTAACAATTAGGCAAACGGTCGACTTGAAACTCCCCTCCCGGACAGAAGGCGTGGCAGCCGCTTCGGCTGACGGGGAGTTTTCGCTTAATTCCCCTCCTGGACAGGAGGGGTGGCAGCCGCTTTGGGCTGACGGGGTGGTTGAGGGGTTGGGGATTGAGCATTTAGTTGTGGCGTCGTCGCTTTGCGTCCCGAACCTTCGCGGTGCCTGTTTTCGTTCACGCTACCTAACCTTCTCAACCACCCCGCCCGAAGCGGGCACCCCTCCTGTCCAGGAGGGGAATACGTGCGTTTGCGTCCCAGAAATTTTCAAAGAGCTAATTACTTTTCAGAACCCGTGCCCGATCGTCTGAACTTCTCTATCTCGCGCAGCGACGCGGCCAGATCCCAGATCCGGATCTTTCCATGCGAACAACCGGCGGCGATCTTGCCGTCGGACAAACGGGTCATACCTGACAGAGCTCCGACGCACCCCGACAACTCACCGATGTGTCTGCCCGAAGATGCGTCCCAAATTTCGATCCCGGCGTTTGAAAATTCCGCTTTCGCGGCGGCCAGAAAATACTTCCCGTCCTCGATCCAGTCAATGCCGTAGACCTCTTCCAGACGATCCTGCTCAAACGGCATGAGCCCATGAGTTTGCCTTAGCTCGTTTGCGTCCCAAATTCGGATCCTCGTCAGCCGCCGCGAATTTTCGCCGCGTCGGAGCTTGCCGTTCGTGACTATTACGAGTCTAGTTCCATCCGGCGAGAAAGATGCGTTAATGAGTTCGTCGTCGTCGAGCGAAAAGAGCGTCCCAATTTTTTGGTCGACGCTTCGAAGATAGAGTTTCTTGTCGAGTTGAAAAACAGCCCTTCGAGCATCGGGAGAATCCAGATAGAAAAGCGCGTCGTTGGGGATCGACTCCGGCTTCTTCACTTCGCGCCAACTTCCGGTCTCAAAAACGCGCGTCCCAACCCCCCCGCCATCGAACAACAGATATTTGCCGCGTTCGATAAAACGACAGCCGGTGTAGTTTGGCAATTTCCCATTAGCAACGGGAACTTTAATATGCCCTACGACGCGCCATTCGCGCGTGTCGAAGAACGTGATGTCGCCCCAGGCTCCCGCAATCAAAGTTGATTCGTCCGGGCTAAGTGTCAGCCCCCTCGGGAAGAATGCGTTTGGCGGCAGCTTAATTTCCTCGAAGTCCTGCGACGCACCCTTTGTCGTCAGGAATCTTCGAACCCGCAACGAACTGTGGCCCCGCGTCGTAACCGCAAATCGCCCGTCGCCCGCAACCGCAAAACCCCGCAAATCGGAGTGGTCCACGTCACTAACCGTCGATTCAGGCTGAAACGTCGGAACGTAACTTCCAATATTTGTCTGGGTTAATCTAAGCAGTTCGAGAACTTTGTCAGGAACAAACGCGAGGTCATAAACCCTTGCATCGATAGCCCCGGCTCCAGCCTTCTGAACAAGAATACGGCGACCGTTCGGCGGCAAGCGGCCTCCATCGGATGGCAGATCTGAAAGAATCTGTTTTGCTCTAGATACCTCGTCGGCAGTCATCTGGCCGCAACAACCACTTCTGAAGCCGAGCGTCCGTCTAGAGAAAGATTCGACCGCACCACTGCGCCTTGCTACAAAACCTGTGGTGAGCGACATAGATGCTAGCATCCACGCCGAGTCGCCAGTCGCCTGAGTCACAACCGTGATAACGCCGAACGGTGGATCCGCTTCGCCTTCAGCGGCCCGCCGCGAAGACCCGGAGTGTATCAGAGCCGAACGATATGGCTTGATCCACGTCTCGTATTCAGGAGTACCGACCTCGGCCACCTGACCAAACGCAGAGTGAGTAAGAATCAGCAAGACGAAAACGGGTATCAGGAGTTTCATGGATAAATTCCTCACGCCTAAAAAGCTACCTGAATCGCGGTCAAAATGATATAGCAAACCGCATGAATCGTATAATTATGCGTAAAGTGGCGCAAAATGCTGATTTTGTAGCAAAATGCGTAGATCGAGCGGTCGAATGAAGTTAATACCTAGTTTAATACCTAGTTTATTTAGTTAGTACCTAGTTTCTTCCACGTAGCATTTCGTCCGGAAGATGTTACGCATATTTGCCCGTCATCCTTAAGTTTCCTCAGAACTTTTCGGATCAGGTCGATTCCGGCAGGCACCTTTTTCTCGATATCCGAGATCCTAAACTCATTCGGCATCTGGTCGACGGCGGCTAATATCATCTCAGTTTTTTCACCACGCGGTGAAGCCGCCATGCTTGAGCGTTCTTCGAAGTTCTTGTATGCCTGTTTGAGGATGTAGTTGAGAAACCCGATTATCGGCCATGGGTCGTGTCCGCCCTCGTGCCAGCCTGCGGAGCTTTTCAGAAGTGTTTCGTAATACCTCTCTTTGTTCTCCTCGATCAGTTTTTCGAGGCTGATGTAACGCCCGACATCGTAGCCAAGCTGATAGGTTTGCAGAAGGAACAACAGCCTCGACACCCGACCGTTGCCATCGCGGAATGGGTGAATACACAGAAAATCCAGGTTAAACGCCGCCACGGCTATCAACGGATGCACCCATTTCTCGGCTAGGCATCGATGCCAGGCATCCAATAGCCGGAGAACGTATTCGCGGGTATGTTCCGGCGAAACCGGCGAGAACCTTACACGACTTCGACCGTCGGGAAACTTTTCGATAATGTCATTATTTCTCTCTTTGTAGCCGCCGGCATCACCTTCTTTGGCTCGGGAAAGGTAATGGAGCTTAAGGATGAGTTCCTCATTCAATTCCATTTCTCGTCCAAATTTGTGTATTAGCTCTAAAGCGTCGCGATAGCCGCGGACTTCCTCCTCACTGCGTTCGTTTAGGCGTGCATTTCCCAACACAACGGCACGGACACGATCGTCGCCTATCTCGACACCCTCGATCCTGTTCGAAGAGATCGCGCTTTCAATCATCGCGTTTTCGAGTAGGACCTTTAGCTTCTGAGGAGATTGATTAGTAAACAGAGCCTGCTTTCCGAGCGCCTCGCCAAGGTCGGCAAGATACCACCCGACGGATGTCGGAATCGTGGATAGTCCCTGCTCAAAGAACTCAAAAGTCTTCATTTAATTGCTGCAATAAACCCGGAAATCAACCTCGGCGAAGATGTTATCTCGCGAGCCTATTTCCCAGAGCAGGTCGTCATCGACCTCGCCTGTGTCGAGCATTTTTGTCAGGAGGTCGAAGCGGTAGATGTGGGACTGGAAGCGGCGTGATGAGTATTCGACCGTTGTGCCCTGATAGATCTGAAAGGCCCAGTCGGACGACTGTGCGAGCAGGAGTTCGCGGGCCATTTGGTTGAGAATAAGAACTTGCAGTTCCGACGCGTCGGCTTTGTAGCGGTTCGCGTAGTCAGTCATTTTGCGTTCGGCGTCGTGCTGGTACGGGTACATCCACGAGTTGCCCTCATTGATCCAGACCTTGTAATACCCGGCCTCGCCCCAACTTGAAGCAGTCGGCTGCTGGACCTGGATCGGCAATCCGCTGTCCAGGAAGTCACCGGGCGTGATGCATTCAATGTCAGTCTGGTCGAAGTGGATCTTGCGGAAAAAGAAGTCGATGAACTGCGGCCCCTCGAACCACCAATGGCCGTAAAGCTCAGCATCATAAGGGCTTACGACCAGCGGCGGATGGCCTTCGAAGGTCTCACGGAGTTTATGCGCCTGCTTGATGCGTTCCCCGATGAAGTGCGACGCGTTTTCTGCCGCCTTGTCGCGCGCCATCGCGGGGATGTACGGCTCTTTGCGATTCTGCGGCACATCGCGGCCGGTGATGCGGTGATATTTTAGCCCAAGATGACGGCGTTCGCCGCTGGCGTGAAGGTGCGGTTTGAGATATTCGTAATCGGCGTCCCAGCCAATGTCGCGGTAGAATTCGCGATAAAGGTCGTTGCCCGGGTAACCGATCTCAGCCGACCAAACCTGCTGGCTCGTTTCGACGTCGCGTGCAAAAACTGCCGTTCCATTCGGACAAACGACCGGGGCATGAACGCCATAACGCGGCCGCGGATCGCCGTAAAGTATTGCGTGCGTGTCGCTTATAAAATACTCAATGCCGTTTTCCTTTAGCAGGTCCTCAACGCCCGGTTCATAAGCGCATTCCGCGAGCCAGATGCCGCGGGGCTGACGGCCGAAGTGCTTTTTATAATTTGCGACCGCGAGTTGGACCTGAGCCCGGCGTGCTTCGGGCGTTGAGATCAGCGGCATGAAGCCATGTGTCGCACAGCATGTAATGATCTCGACGACGCCTTCGTCCTGCAGTTCGCGAAAGGCGTTGATCAGGTTGCGACTGTAGCGGTTGTTCCAGAGATCGAGCGAGGCCGAGAGATTGTCGACGTACATTCGAGCGACGTCGTGGAAATTCTGATCTTCGGTTTTTGCTCGCTCAAGCTCTTTTCTCGCCAGCTCTAGCAGGTTCTCAATGTGTGCTGTGTAGCGTTCCTGCAAGAGCGGATCGGCCAGCATCTCGCACAACGGCGGCGAAACATTCATCGCGAGCCGCGGCTTAATTCCCTGCTCATGCAGCGACTGAAAAATAAAGATCAGCGGAAGATAGACCTCCGTGATCGCCTCGTAAAGCCAATCTTCCTCAAGAAATTCAGGATATTCCGGATGGCGGACAAACGGAAGATGGGCGTGAAGGATCAGGCTAAAATATCCGGTTGGCATAAACAGTGGTCAGTTGTCGGTGGCCAGTGGTCAGTTTGACGTCTACTTCTCTATCAACGCCTGAATTTTGGCGACCACCCTATCAAAGTAATCGACCTTTACAATACTGTATTTCCTAATAATTTTCGCCTGATCAACAGTAAATAACTTGTGGGCTTTTACTAGAGAGGTTTCTGGAAGGACTCCGATCTCGAGGTCCGAATGCCCAGTTCGACCGAATACGGGTCATTTCGCAGATTGGAGGTAATAACGCAAACCAACACATCTTTGAACGTTTCATTATATCGATCGTTCGAGACGATCAAAACCGGTCTCTTTTTGGCACTGCTCAGGTCAGAGTAAGGAAAGGGAACAGGTACAATCTCTTTTTGGTGATATTTAGTTCCAGTCAATCGAGGATTCCTCCCACGCTTCAGCCATAACGCCCTCGGTGAGGTCGTCAGTGAAATCCCCCATGTACAGGCCATATTTGTCCTGGTACAGGAGATCGATGAGCCGGTTCACATTCTCAAGCAATGCCGTGTCCTTTAAGAGAGCCAACTCATCCACTAAACTCCGATACTCACTGATGGGAATCTCTATGGTCTGCATAACAAAACAATTATCGCCCGATCGAATGCGAACTAACCGGATTGTATCGCGGCGCGAACTCGACCGGCGTTTTCTTAGTCGAAACCGTTCTGGTTTTCAGCGTTTTCGGAAAATTCACAAGGCTCGCCCCGAAGACCGCGGGGCCGAATTCTTCTTCGACGAACTCCGTTTCTTCGATCTCAAAATGCTCAGCCAGCGAACTCATCGCGCGGGTCGAGCTCAGATTTCCCGTGTTGGCCTGCAGGATCGCGAAAAGGGCAGGACTAACCCGGTTCTTTAGCTCTTCGAGCGAAATTCCCGACGCCAACGCAAGCAGAGCGTAACGGATCTCCTCCGGCGAAATGCCGTCGAGGCCGAATTCTCCACCGCCGATAAAGCTGCGAAACGCGCGATGCGAGGCGTCTTCAGCCAAGCCCATATCGTCGCCTGCCATCGCAACGTCGAATGCGTCACGCGAAAATCCAGCTACGTCGAGCACCTCGGCAAATTTGTTTGCCGAAACGGTCCAATTTGCCTCGGTCGCGGCACGCGGGCTGGGCGAGCGGCGCGGCGTTTCGATCACGTTTGAATGCAGGATGCGGAAATACGGACGACCGGTCGCGTAAAAGCCGATCTCGGCCTGATATTTACGATCCGGCTCGACATCGAACCACCAATTCCCTTCGGGTTCGCACGGCTTGATCTCCTCGCGTCCAAGAGTCTGATCGATCAATTTGATGACCAAAGTATAGTTGCCCATCGTGTCGCCAAAGACATTCTTGAGCATTGACCACGGATTTTGCTTTACCGACCAGTAAAAATAGAGCCGCGTCGGCGTCTGCATCTGCAGGCGAGCACGGTTTTCGCGTTGGAGTTCGGGTAGCTTAATATCGGCGAGGGCCTTGAACGCCGGCGAGACCTCGACCTTCGGCTCCTCAGCAGCGATCTCAGCCGTTACGTCGAGATTTGCCTTCTTTGACTTTGTATTTTTAGCCTTGGAAGCCACAACCTTCTTCGCCGGCGAGGCGGCAACCGCCACTTCGGCAAATGGATCGACCTCGATGGTCTTCGTTTTCTTCGCTCGTACCGGTTTGGACGCGGGGACAACGGGCGCTGCTTCGGCCTTGGTTGTGCGTTTTTTGACAGCCTTTACTTCTACTGTCGACTCAAATGGATCGATCGGGCTGAGGGCATCCGTGACGGTGCCCTTAGTTTCTTTCTTGTCTTTACTCAGTTTACTAGCCATAAAAAATAAAAAGCCGCAACATAAAGTATGCGGTCTTTTTAGCAAAGTTACAAGCTGCTTGCAGGAAGGCTACTTTTCTGTCGGTGCCGACGCAACAGCGGACACCGACTTGATCTTGATCTCAGCCTTGCCAATGTCCATGTCGACGGTCGCCTTGACGGGCAGACGGCGCCTGTCTTCCGTGATCCAAAGTATCATCTTTCCTTTGCGTTCGATCAGGCGTCCGGGGCCGAAGATCTCAGGCTCGACGCGGAAACACCACACCTTCCCGATCTCCGTACCGAGTCGTTCCCGCTTGGTTACGGCGACCGGCACTTTGTACACCAGGCCAGAATCGCTAACCAGCATCTCAAATCTCTTACCAACCGCGAGGTCGCTCATCCTAAGCGAGTAAATTGCCGAGACCATGTCGTTCATCGGGTCGGTGATCTCGGAGGCGATCGTTCGCGGAGGACGGTTGGCGTCCTTCGGATCGGTCTCGACGTACGTCACGCGTTTTGATTCGTAATCAAACAGGGCTTCGCTCTCGCGAACACGCTGCTTTTGCACGTCGTTTTTGGTCGTATTTATGATACGAAAATTCGACAGGTCTACTATCGAAGTGTATTCCTGGAGAAAACTGTAGCGGAAAAGCTTCAGCATCGTGCCTTTCGATACGGCCTTGGACTCGATCTCCAATTGGTTTTCGTTCTCGCCCTGGATAGCGGTAAACGTAAGATCGGCGATCGACATTCCGACCTTGAATTTGCTGACGCGTCCCTCGTAAGTGAGCTTTTCGCCGACGAAATCTCTGCCGACGGGCTTGTTACGTACCGGTTCGGAGGCCGAGGAGCCCCCATTCGTAGCTGGTTGGGCAACCCCCGGGACCGCTGAAAAAACAGCGATCACGAAAACCAAGAGCGTTTTGAAGATTGTCAGCTTCATAGAAAGCTAAATAAGAAAAAAGGCCTTTGCGGCAAGGATCGCGACCACGATCGCCGCCCCGATGGCCGCTCTATACTCGCGATACTGCAAGTATAGCTGAAAATCGAACTTCTCGCCCGAATCTTTCCATTTCGTCAGCCTCGGCAGAAAAAGCGGTACGTTTTGCTCGTATTCATCAAACTCCGCACCGAAAATCCGCTGCATATCACCTATTTCGACGCGCATCACGGGCAAATAGATGCCGAGAAACAGGACTAAAAAGATCACACCCAACCACCACACGCCCGACGCAACCGTAAAGCCAAGCCCGATGATCAAACTGCCGACATAGAGCGGATTGCGTGTGTAGGCGTACGGTCCGCTGACGGCGAGCTTTTTTGCCTTTCTAATATGCCCCGAGGCCCACGCCCGTATCAGTACGCCAGCTAACACAACTACCGATCCAGCCATAAGGCTAACAGCCGAAGGTTGCGCAAATATTAAGAATACAATGGCGAAAATAAAGCCGAGCGGAACGCGGACCCGTTGTACTAGTCGTTTGTCGAATTTGATCACCAGTTTTCAGCCTTCAGTTCTCAGTTTTCAGTTTATTCGGAGCCTTTTCTCAACCGCAGCCGCGACCGTATCAACAGTGATATCCATGCAAATCCAGTTCGAGCACGTTCGCCTGTGGCAATCGACGCGGCAGCCGATGTCGTTTCGTTCCACGCAGATGTCGTCGGGGTTCGGGCTGCCGTTTCGCCACCATTCGGTCGGGCCGAAAATACCGACGATAGGAACTCCGGCCGCGACGGCTAAGTGTGTCGGCCCGGTGTCGCCGCCGACGTAGATCGACGCTCGTTTTGCGAGTTCGTAGAAGCCTTTCAGGCTCGGTTCCGCGAGAGTCAGTTTACCAGAACGGCTGCTGGAAGCCGCTTTCTCCGCCAACTCAGTCTCTCCCGGCCCGGTGACTATCAGCGAAGGCAAGCCATGATCTTCCCATATCCGGTCGGCCAACGCACCGAACTTCTCCGCGTGCCAAAGCTTAGTCACCCAGCCGCCCGCCGGATTAAGGATCGCAAATCGATCTCTCTGCAAAGGCCCGCGCGCAAGCAAGGGCGTTTCCTCCAAGCCCCGCGTTTCGACTTCCCCCTGCAAAGGCCCGCGCGTTAGCAAGGGCGTATCATCCAACGTGCGCCGATCGCCCTTGCTAACGCGCGGGCTTTTGCAAAAGATCGCCTCGACTATCGCACCGGCTTCAGTAATATGCTCTTCGGATGTAGCGATCGGAAACTCAAAATCCCGATCCGGCACATCGATACCGAGCGCCCCCGCAGCCAACGCCAGATTCTTTTTGATCACATGGATCCCCGTAGGAACCGCCACGGTATCAGTTAACAAAACCCGGCTCGAAGCCTCACGCAGCCCGTCCTTATCAAACCCAAACCGCCTCTTCGCCCCCGACAGCTTCCCTATCATCGCCGATTTCCAAAGCCCCTGAAAATCGATCGAAACATCAAACTTAAACCGCCGCAGCTCCTTCACCTGCCGCGTCGCCCCCAGCAAGATCTCCTCAATTACCTTCCCGCCCCGCAAACTCTTAGTATCGACCTCGATCAAATTGTCGATCAAAGGACACCCCCGCAAAATCTCCCCCGACCGCTCCTCAACCACCCACGATATTTCGGCTTCAGGCAACGAATGCCGCATCGCCGAAAGCGCGGGGAGCGTGTGGATGATATCGCCGATACTGCCGAGTTTTATGATGAGAATGTGCACTCGCACTATGGTAGCGATTAATCTGGGAAAACAGAATCGGTTAAGATACAGACCGCAGATTAGCAGTCTCCCAATACAACCCCCGAAATCTATTAGAGCCGAGTCATTAGGTCATTACTGCAGGCGGCTCCAGCCGTCTTCTCGCGTTTCGCGGCACCTAGCCACGCACTTCAGGGCGTGGGCATGAAATGCCCGCGACTAAAAAAGGGCGTTTTAACGTCCTTTCCCCATCGCACGTTACCCCTCGACCTCGAAATGTCGTTCGAGCCGTTCGCGCATTGTTCCGCGTTTATGATGCTCTTTTTGATCGTTAATGTAATCGATCACCCACTGCAAATCTTTAGTACCAAACGTCACAATTCCGTACCCGCGTTGCCATTCGAGAGCTTTCGGCTGAACCTCGTGGTTGATGTAGTATGAACTCGACCCTTTCAGTTTCCCGATCCAGTCGGAAACGAGAATGTTCGGCTGCAAACTTGTTGCGATATGAATGTGAGTTTCGATCCCGCCGATCGCATGAAGCCTCGCGCCGGGCGTTTCTAGAATTTTGTGGGTGAGATATTGATAAAGCCGGTTTTCGATGCGTTCAGTTATCATTGGCAAGCTCGCTTTAGTGTGCCAAGTGATGTGGAAATTTATCTCTGAGTAAACGCTGCTCGACATTTTTTGCTAAAGCAAAGAAAGGACGTTAAAACGCCCTCCAAATTCTAACCCAACCCGGCCCACGTGCTAAAGCACGTGGCTATGTGCCCTTCGGGAAAACCGCGTTAACGCGGCCAACTATTTACTTCGAAATCCTAAATATTTATCATAAACGGTGTTATATCTAGATGGTTGCCGTTTTTTTAGCATTGAAGGCGAAATTCCCCACCTTTCGCTTGTTGTATCTGGATATGCCAATAGGTTTTGTCGTTCTTTGTCGTCGTGTTAAGTTCCGGAAGTTTGCCCTGAATTACTTGTAATGGAATGGCAAACCCAACGTTCAAATCCATCCCGCCAAGAGCAAAGAAACCAGTCTGGGTCTTGCTTAAAAAATCTTTCCACGCCGGATGAAACGCATACCAATACAAAAAGTTTTTTCCCGAGTATCGTTTCGATATCGTACACGCAACCCCGACTGAACGATCCGCGGTCCAGTACAACGCCCTGCTTTTCTTGACAAGCTTGAAACCATTAGACTTTTCGATCGCGGCAAGAATGTTATTTCGCATGGCGTCGATTAACGCAGATTCCGTGAATTCCCAAGTGCCCTTTTCATTCGCATTTGGCGCAGTTTCGACTTCTTGAGGCGTATCTCCCTCTACTGAGCTTTCGAGGTCTTTCGCAGTAGTGAACATGACATCGATTAATCGATCGAGTCGGGTATACTCTAAAGGAACAAGAATTCCTCGAATCTTAGATACCGTCGCTTCATCTTCGGTACTCTCTTTTAGCGAAACGAGATTTACGAGGGAGTCGACACTTATTAATCTCATGTCCCACGCGTGCCGGGAGCCACGAACCTGGGCCTCGAGCTGCCCGGTGTCATATCGACCCACGACAAGTAGCATCGAACTATCTTCGCTAATTGCCGACTCTTCACGAAGCGACTTTCGATAGGAAGCAATGGTATCGACCGAAATACTATAGGCATCGGTAGTCTTTACCTCAACGACAAGATGGTGCCCTTCGGGACTAAGCCACAATCCGTCATTACCCACTTTGCCGACAGATCCTTGATAGCGGCCATTAGTTACCTGATAGTCGAGACGGCGCCCGAGTTCGTTTACCACGTCCTGAAGTATCTTGCCGTTCGCTTCAAATTTGGTGATTAGGCAGTAATCCGCGTATTCCCCAAGCTTCGCGCTCGAAACCTGAGACAGATATTCTCTGAGTTCGGTTGAGCATTCACTATTGTCGAGAAGCTTTCCTTTACCAGCCGTAGCAACGATCTGCTCAATAGACATCTCCGAAACAGTTTCGGGGTTAGATTTCCATATAGAGATAAGGGGCATTTCAAGATTATAGGCGGTTCGAGCCGATTCGGCTACATGGTCGTGGCTCGATAATTCTCTCAAGAATATCTTCGATCCCGCCGTTTGACGTGACGAACTACGAAATCGCCTTCAGAAATTTAACGACATCGCCTTCAGTGACTTTTGGTGCGAGGTGGATAACGATCCGGCTCTACGATTGCACGTAGGTTGTAAGAATATCCGCATTTGTGACTTGACTTTTCGGCGAAGGCGTTTTACTCTTGCAACATTGTATTACCACGAGTTTTATAGTCGTAGTTCGGTTGTTTGATAACTTTGGGGCAGGTGGTTCAGGAGGCGGGATCTGGTTGTGACGATCGGTGGTTTTTGGCGGTGGTGGTTGACGGATTTACAGCCGTTCCAGTTCGGCTTGGCGGTTTTTGCAAGTGGAACGATTTTTTCTCGTAAGTCATTCCGTGACAACAGTTAACCGTTCCACTTGCAGCAGCGATGTGGAACGATGTGGGCATCGCAGAGCGTCTAACTTCGGGCTTTTACATTTCAGCAAGTGAGATGATTTTTACCCGTAACCGCTAATATCTGCAACAGTTAAGCCGTCTCACCTTCAGCAGCGAGATAAGACGATTTGGTAGTTGCTTTAGAAACCACTATTTCGAGAAATCGAAGCGGACGGCGTCGAAAGATGTTTTGGAACGGATCATCGCGAGGGATCTGCCGTCGGGGGATTCGGCGAAATCGAGGATCTCGGCGTCTTTGAAATCTGTAACCGGAGTAGGTTCGCCGCCTGAGAGGCTTTGGCGCCAGATGTTTTTTCTGAGGTCATTGTCGGCGACGTAGTAAATGTACTCGCCATTTCTCGACCACGCGAGGTGGTTGAAGGCTTCGGCCGGGAAGGCCTGGATCGTCGCAGGGTCGTCGACCGAACGGATCCTGATCACAAATTTACCGGTCTGCTCGTCCGCGGTGCTATAAGCGAGCTTGGAACCGTCTGGTGACAATGACCACTGCTGGATCTCCTTTCCGCCTATATCCGTAACCGCGCCGCCTGCGGCCGGCGTCCGTGCGAACTTGTATTCTCCGCCCACAGAATACTGAAAGTAGATCCATTGCCCGTCAGGCGAAAAATCGTGGTCGTAGATCCGGTGCGGAATATTTAAGACGTGGGTAAGGTCAGCCCCGTTTGGAGTCATCCGCCATAGCTGTTTCGCGGCTGTCTTGCTCGAAATAAACGCGACCAAACTGCCATCGGGAGCAACGCGGCCGAGGGTATTATCGTCTCCTCCCTGCGTCAGCACCGCCGCGACCTTCGAACCAATATCCAGCGTCCATAGGTTGCGAGCTCTGTGGCTGCCATTTAGGTCCGGATCAAAGATAAGAGTATCGCCGTTCAGCCAGTCAACCGCGTCAGGATGCTGTTCTTTTTCGAATGTCATCTGCGTCGCCGCCGGGCCGGCAACGTCAGGAACAAGCCAAATATGACGATCTTGTTCGACCTTCTGCGTGAAAATAGACTTCGCGTCAGCCGTCATCGAAATATAGTTGTAGTAACTAAGGTCGTTGGTGATGCGGCTCTCGACTCCGTCCGGGAAGCTTCGAAAATAGATCTGCGGGAGTTTTGTCTCTTTATCAATGGCGTTTATGACCAAGCCTTCGCTCCTTGAGACCCAGGCTGCCATGATTATCGGGTTATCGGCCGACGCACCGATCATCCTTTCCGCTCCGCCATCGAGGAGCTTATCTATTATGGAAAACTTTGGCTTACCATCGGCAACAGTCCTTAAAACATATGTGATGCTCGCTCCGTCCGGACACCAATCCAGAGACATAAAGAGGTCTTCCGTGGTCTTCCTAACAAGAACTCTTTCATTGCGGCCTTCGGCATCCAAGAGCATGATCGACGTCGTCCCGGCCTCCTTATCGGTCCTCACAAAGGCGATCTCGCGACCGTCCGGCGCAATGGTCGGGCCGCCGCTCGCGTGCGATGCTATCTTTTGAGGATCACCCCCAGACGATGCGACACGATAGAGCGTGCCATTGTCGTTGTCCTTGTTTTCGACGTAGTAGATCGACCTTCCATCCGGCGAAAATCTCACACCCCAGAATCTGACGTTATTGCGCACCGGTACAATATCTCGCACAACATCCGAGCCCGTCTCCTTTACCTGCAACCCGAAGCCGCCCAGCGTGTGTTTTGAAAAGACGAGCAACTTGCCATCCGGCGAAACGGATGGTGCGAGCACATCGCCGGTTTTCGTGACCCGCGACGGCACCATCTGGCCGAAAGACAAGCTCTTAGTTTGTCCGGTACTAAGGAAAAAGCCGCCCGCAACTATCAGAACAACAATCAGTCCGACCAAGCCCGCCGAGGGCCAATACGACCGCCGAACAGCCGGTCTTGGCGTCCCTGTCGAGACAGGAACCGGGCCGTGTTCGTTCGCACTTACCAATGTGACTTTGGCAGCAAATCGGTATCCACGCTTCGGAACGGTCTCGATCAAACGGCCGCCGTCGGCAGCGTCTCCGAGTGTCCGGCGAAGCGTATGCACGATTCGCGAAATATTTGCCTCCTCGACATACGAGTCTGGCCATATTGAACGCAACAGTTCTTCTTTTTCGACAAGGTGACCCGCCCGTTCTACGAGATAGGCGAGGACATCGAAGACCTTAGGCGTGAGGGGAACAGCCGTTCCGTCTCGAAAAAGCTGCCGTTCGGCGATGTCCAGGATAAATGTCTCAAATCTATACATCCGGTCTATCCGCAAGGCCTTCTATTGAAAAGGAGAAAATCGGGAGAAAACTACGAGAATTTTTCAAAGACTGCTAATGGAAAAAGAAGCGAGACTAACGACTGATCATGCACCTAGATCTGCTGTCCAAAACACATTTTAAGTTAGCCGAGAGTATACACGAGTCGGTTTTCAAAATAAATAGAGTTTTTTAAGGAGCCTTCGAATGATCAATCTTCTCGCGATCAAAAATCTGGCATCGGTCCTACTTTCGCTCACACTTTTCGCAGCCGAGCCGACCGGCTCGGTTAAAGCACAACTTCGGGAGACATCGACCCCGAGGTCAAACGGCAAAATTGCGTTCACTAGTGATCGCGACGGCAACCCAGAAATCTATCTGATGAATCCCGACGGTACTAGTCCAACTCGCCTCACCACGAATTTGGGCAGAGACGATTATCCGACGTGGTCGCCAGACGGAGCTACGATCGCCTTTATCAGGGAAGAGAATGGAAATTCACGGTCGATCTGGCTGATGAACCAAGACGGCACTTATCAAAGACAGATCGTGGGAGGTCTGACATCGTTCGGGCAGATCGGTCCTTTCGAGCGTTTCGGCATGTCGTGGGCCCCCGACAGTACGAAGCTGGCTTTTCAGAACGGTAGCGATATTTTCGTGATCGATACGCTCGGGAACGGCCTCGTCAACATTACCAACGGCCAGTTCATAAATTTCGAGCCATCGTGGTCACCTGACGGATCGAGGATAGCCTTTGGCAGGTCGATATACTCTCACGGACATTACCCTGACATCTACATAATGGCGTTGCAGGGCGGCGCTGTAACGCAAATAACGCAATCTCTGCCCTACAGTGAGAGCACTTCTCCAGATTGGTCCCCCGACGGCTCTCGACTTACCTTATTAAGCGGGGCAGATTCAATGGACAACAGTAGCCTGGCGACAGTCAATCTCCCTGCAGGAACTCCTTATTTTCCCTTGATCTATAACGACTTTGGCTTCTACATCGGAACTCCAAGGTGGTCGCCGGACGGCACGAAGATCATCTTCACCGCCAAGGGGCAGTCGAACGGCCTATCGCAAATTTGGGGATTAGACTATGAGACCCAGGCTAGGACCCAGCTGACGAGCGGCTTTCTGAGCAACTACCATCCTGATTGGCAGCCTGTCGCCCCGCCTCTTGTATCAGTATCTGGCCGTGTACTTACGCCCGAGGGAATGCCGATCAGAAACGTCACGGTTTCGTTGACGCCCCCTTCCGGAGTTCGAGTTACTTCGACGACGAGTTCGTTTGGGTTGTTCAGGTTTGACGAAGTGGCGCCCGGCGAAACGTACACGATAAATGTCAACTCAAAGCGTTACCGCTTCGCGACCCGTTCAGTACTTGTTCAAAATGATGTGACCCTAGCCGATCTTATCGGGCTTGAGTAACAGAACCCGACGTGAACTGAACGGAAAGGAATGGAAAGGAGATCGATGTTATGGCTAGCACTATGAGACTTCTTGGAATCATTCTGACGGTGGTCATCGGCACATGTGCTATTGCGGCCAAGGCGATGATGCCGAGAGGTGAGACGGACAAACCTAGGGTCGTCTTTGTGAGTAATCGCGACGGGAATAACGAGATCTACGTAATGGACTCTAATGGTTCAGGACAGACGCGGCTGACCAACAGCCCCGCAAACGACAATTTTCCGGCATGTTCACCCGATGGGTGGACGATAGCTTTCCTTCGCGAGACAACCGGCGGATTTTTGATAAATCTCATGGATCGAGACGGGACGAATCTTAGAACGATACCCGACGTACTTTCCGACAGCTCTGCGATCAGCTGGTCTCCCAGAGGCGATAGGATCGTTTTTGTGCAGGACGATCGGCTTCGCACCGTTAAGATCGACGGCACAGAAAACACCTTGCTCTCTACCGGTGCAGTCTCTGATTCCAGCCCTTCTTGGTCGCGGGACGGTGGCTGGATAGCGTTTACAAGGTGGTCGGGCATCGCCGGACCTAACGGAGTTTTAAAGATGCGGCCCGACGCAACTGATACGACGGTCGTGGCCCTTCATAATTTTCTCTACGCGAGTTTCGAGGATCCGAGTTGGTCGCCAAACGGGACACGGATCTTGTTCGCGTATCCTAACCAGGGCGATATCGCCTTCAATGACTCGATCGCATTTGTCGAAAACACCCAGATCCTACCAGTGATCGTCGCAGAAGCCGGCACCCCATTTCGCGCGGGTCCGAAGTACTCCCCGGATGGCCAGGATCTCATCTGGTATCAAAGCTCTCCGAACTCATTCTATAGGTTTGAAATTGCTACCCCCGATCGGGTTTTGACGGAGACGCAGTCTACGTCAAGCAATTTCAGACCAGATTGGCTTCCGTCTCGTTCCTTTACTGCGATCTCCGGCCGCGTCACGACACCCGGCGGCCTTGGGCTTCGAAATGCCACCGTCACGCTCACAGATGAGCACGGCTCCCGGAGAATCCAAACCACCGGCTCGTTCGGCCTTTACGAATTTGCCAATATCCAGCCTGGGCGGCAGTACACGGTATCGATCGCCTCAAAACGCTATCGGTTTCAAGCGAGATCGATCACACCAAGCGATAGCGTTGCCGGTTTAGATTTTACCGGACTCGAGTAACGGGTAGCTGGCTTGAGCCCTAGTGGACCTTAGATCGTTGCCCCTGAGAGTGAGCCGTTTACGTAAAGGAGCTTTCCATGACACAAAAAACAACTAGAATCCTTAAATTTGCCGTTATCGCGTTATTACTATGCGTGAATACTACAGTCGCCGTTCCGGGGGATCTTGACCCCACTTTCGGCGTCGGCGGCCGAACGAATGTCCCGTTGAATGTGATTCCACGCAGAATTAGGATACAGCCAGACGGTAAGATCTTGGTACTTGGCACTCAGATCTATCCGAACACATACTCGTCTATATCGCGATTTAATTCGGATGGCACGCCAGACCTAGGTTTCGGAGAGAACGGAACCGTAAAGGGCCTTTACCCAAACGATCTTTTCCAAGATATTTGGCTCTTAGGCGACGGACGCCTACTTGTAACCGACTACGATCAACTTCGTAGGCTGAATTCAGATGGAAGCATTGATCCAACCTTTAACATTCCGACTTTTTTTGATTTCGCCGCTTTTAGCGTTGCGGTTCAGCCGAATGGCAGAATCGTCGTAGCAGGGGCCAATTACATAAACTACAACGATGATTATTTTGCGAAGATAACTCGCTACATGCCCGATGGAAGCCCTGATCTCAGTTTTGGATCCGTTACTGGACCGCAGATGAATGCGGGGGGATACGAAGTAGTCATTCAGCCCGATGGAAAGCTGTTGACCCTGGGAGGTGAAGGCGCGATAAGATTCGGGCAAGATGGCTCTCTCGACACCGGCTTTGGGATAAACGGAGTAGTTTCAACTTATGTGAACGGTTTTTCGAATGCATTGATCCAAAACGATGGTCGGATCGTTACGAGCGGGGCAGGAGCGTTCTACGGTGCTAGCACGATACGACGTTTTGAAACAAATGGCCTGCCGGACCAAGCCTTTGGTGTCGGCGGCGGAGTTTCGATCGCGTATACCGGCAACTTCCCTCTTGGCCTCGCCTTGGCGATTCAGTCAAACGGCAAGATCCTAACGGCCGGTCAGTCTGCCGGCACTTTTGCGGTTGCAAGGTTCAATTCCGACGGTTCGAGTGACACGACATTCGGCTCAGATGGCGTTGCTATCACGCCCGTCGCTAACAGCCCCGGCACACGACAGATCTTTGCTCTCGCTCTGCAGCGTGACGGCAAGATCGTTGCAGCCGGCGATTCCCTGATAAACGGGAATTATTCTGGGCTCGATCTGATACGGTATATTGGTGACGCCTCTCCGAGCACCGTCTCGATTTCAGGCCGTGCCCTTTCGCCTGAGGGCATCGGACTTCGAAACGCGATAGTAAGGCTGTCCGATGGAGAAGGAAATGTTCGAATTACGACAACAAGTTCGTTTGGCATATACCAGTTCGACGATCTTGTCGGGGAAAGACAATACACGATCGGTGTCGCATCAAAGCGATATAGGTTCAGCCCGAGAACGATCGCCCCGAATACCAATTTGACCGGAATCGATCTGATCGGGCTGCAGTAAAGCCCAATACCTCCCACGTTTTAACCCTTAAGCGAGTTCAGGAGCTTTTCATGGATAGCTCCGAATCCCCCATTTGACATCACCGCGATCACGTCGCCTTCTCGCATTTGCGGAGCGAGGTAGTCGACTATCGCGTCGGCGTCAGCGAGGGTCTGGGCCGAGGTTCCTGAGGCTGTGATGTCGGCAACCAGTTTGGGAACGTCGAGGACCTCACCATAGTTTTTGGCGTCTTCGGGGTTGAACACGCCGGCGATGATAACCTGGTCGGCGTGGGCGAAAGCCGCTTTGTATTTCTCCTCGAAGACAGAGAGCCGCGAGGAGCGGGAACGTGGTTCGAAGACGGCGATGAGGCGGTTGTTCGTGTATCGCTGTCGCAAGGCCTTCAGAGTTTCGTCCACGGCGGTCGGGTGGTGGGCGAAGTCGTCGATGATGGTCACGCCACGCTCGACGCCGCGGACTTCCATGCGGCGTTTTACCGATTCGAACGTGTCGAAACACTGCTGCATCTTTTCCTGCGAAATCCCCCACGCATCGGCGGCGATGATAACGGCTAGGCAATTTCGAACGTTAAACTCACCGATCATCTTTGTTGTAAAAACGCCCCAGGGGCGATCGTTGATGGTTGATGGTTGTTCGTTATTCGTTGTTCGTTGTTCGTTGATTTCGTCCGTTCGCTTGTAGACCTTGAATCTCGTACCTTCAGCGGTGAATTCGATATCGCGGGCCTGCCATTTGGCGTTTTCGCTGAGGCCGAAGGTTTCGACCGTTGTGAACAACTTCCCTTCCATCGAAGCGAGCACTTCGCCGACCACGGGCGAGTCAATTCCGCATATGAGACGGCCGTTCCCGGGGACGAGATTCATCAGCCGCGAGAACTGCCATTTGATCGCGTCGAGGTCTTTGTAGATGTCGGCGTGGTCGAATTCGATGTTGTTGACTATTGCCATTTCAGGCAGGTACGACATGAACTTCGGCTTTTTATCAAAAAATGCCGTGTCATATTCGTCGCCCTCGATCACGAAGTAGTCGCTGTCGGTCACGCGAAACGACTGCCCAAAATTCTGCACGACGCCGCCGACCAAAAATGTCGGATCAAGCCCGCCGACCTCGCACATCCACGCCGCGAGGCTCGTCGTCGTCGTCTTACCATGCGTTCCTGCTATCACGAGCGAACGTCGGCATGTTTCGGTACCACCTGCGGTAGCGGGTTGGGATGCATCCTTACGGATAAAAACTTCCCGCACCGTCTCAGCCTGCGAGCGATACAGCATCTTCCGATTCAGCACTTCTTCCAGCTCAGGATTCCCGCGCATGATCGTGTTTCCGACAACGGTCACATCGCGATCTATCTCGCAATTTTCGGCCTTGTAGCCCTGCATTATCTCTATGCCAAGAGCCTCAAGCTGCGTCGACATCGGCGGATAGACGTTCTGGTCCGAACCCGTAACCTTTTGCCCGCGTGCCTGCAGCATGCCAGCCAGCGAAGCCATCGCGGTGCCGCAAATTCCGATCAAGTGATAGTGCATAAAGTGTTGAAGCCACTCAGAAGGAGCGGCTGACATCATAGTTTAATTCACGTGGATTTAATGTTGAAACTCCGTCGATAGATTTCAGACCAATGATCAAAAATGGCATTTACACAGTCATTCTAGCAGCATCGCTTTTGCTATCGCCGCTCATCGCATTGGCATTTGAGACTGATCAATTCAATCTCCCGCCGGTAGCTCTCGCCGATATCGGTGACGAGGTAACAGAATATGTCGAAGAGCAGTTACACATTGTCGTTGATAAAGTAAACGCCCAGATCGAGCAGAGTGAAAGATGCATCGAGTCGCGGACGAAAGGCTGCGATCCCGTCGAGAAAGAACGAGCAAAGATCGCAAAACTCCGTTCACCTGAGGGCCTTGCCGAGGCTTTTTATGAGCGGATCGCCGGAGGGAACCTGATGACAACGAAGTTCGGTAAGTGGATGAATTCGCACGAGTTCCGTTCACAGCCCGCCCGATATAAGGCTCCGTACAAAGAGTCGATCTACGCCCTCACCCCCTTCAACTACGCCACGCTCAGCCCGACCGTCCGACTATACGGCCACGAATTCGGCATCGACAAACTCGAACACCTGTTCCAGCAGGGCTATCAGTATTTCAAGATCTATAACGAAGAGCTCAAAAAAGGCTCAACCGCTGAAGCCGCGACGCAAAAAGCCATCGCATGGGGCCAAAAAACCGAACGCACCTACTACGGCCTGATGACCTCCGGCGTCTACTCAAACGCAGACCTGTACGCAAACTACGTCGGCCTCAAGTTCTATCAAGGACTTACCAAATCGCTCCAAATCGCTGAAACAAACCGACCTGCGCCCGTTCGTGTATCAAATGGCCGCTGGCAGGTTGTCGAAGAACACCTGAAAGAAAACATCCTAAAACCCCTCATAGCGGATCAAATGAACGAGGCACTTAATCCATCATCGTACCGCCACACACTTGTGAGGTCCGTTCGTCGTTCTGTTAAAAGATATGCCTGTCCTAAATGGGTCGATCTGTTGCCGCACTACCGGCCTACTAATCTGATTCAGCGGACGACTTCGGTCGAAATGTGGAATGGTGAAGACTATGGCTTTGCTAAGAAAGATCGAACTGTAAAGCTAGTCGATATGTGTTCGAACCACAAAATACAAACTAGGCAGTTTGGGCTTTTCTAGCCCTTCCGCCTTTTGCTCCGTTGTTACGAGCGGGTTTGGTTTTCGGTTCCTCGCCACTATTTTCAATTAGCCTAGTGTTCAGGGCACGAAATTGTAGGTGACAATACCGGAAACTTTGACGGCCTCACCGGACAGCAATGTCGGCATAAATTTCGCGCGACAGGCAGCTGATTCCGATACACTCCGCAAAAGGGGGTGCCCGTCCTTTGCCTCCGCCGAATAAACGGAACCATCCTCTAGAATTAACAAATGTACCTGCACTTGTCCTCCCGCCCGAACTGCTTTCGCGGCAGGCGGGTATGGTGGCTGTGGAATTGACTTAGCTCTCGAACCTACCTCGTGGGCCGAAACGATCTTAGTATCATATTCCTGATCTGAGTTATCGTCCTGGACGGCCTGAGCGATATTCGCCCGATCAAGCCTCATCAGTTTCATACTAGGATTTGGTGAAAATACATACACTATTCGTCCACGATTTGCCGACGTCATTTTTTCGCTTCTTGGGTATGGTTTGAAGGTCGATATCCTTGCAGCCTCGATAGCGGCTCCGCGGATCGCAAGAACTTTCTCATCGGAAACAGACTGACAAATCGGGTAGGGGCCCGACGCTTCGCCCACTGAAATGACCTTTCCCGTTTCATCTATCTCAATTGGAATCGAAACTCGTCCCCCTACCCCATACGCGTTCGCATGGATCGGATATTTGGGTAGAATGAGCTTATTTGCTGTCGGGCCACCTTCGGGAAGCGACTCCACCGACACGGTTTGCGCGGAAACAAAACAGTTAAATGAAAAAAAGCAAAACGCATAGAGGCATAGACAAAACTTCATTCCAAACTCCAATTATTGACCAAGCAATTCCTTCACCAACCCATCCGCATCATAGACTTTCCGCAACGCCTCGATGATCCCCGCCGAGTGGACACCGACAGCTCGGGAGCCTTCGTTTTCTTCGATGTACCAGTAGCGGTTTGAGAGCTTCTGGTTATTGCTATCAAAATTTAAGCCTACGACCTCGCCTTTTCGGTTGACGACGGGCGAGCCTGAGTTGCCGCCAATGGTGTCGGCGGTGTAGACAAAGTTGAACGGGGTCGAAAGGTCTATCTTATCGCGAGCGGCTTTGATGCTCGCGGGCAGGTCGAATGGGTGCTTTTCGTTAAAGCTCAAGGCACGGTCGTAGAGGCCGAACCATGTCGTTTTATACGGCACTAGCGTCGTGTCTTCGTCGTAGCCTTTGACCACGCCGTAGCAGAGACGCAGGTGGCCGTTGGCGTCGGGTGGCATATTTTTGCCATAGACGGCGAAACGAGCTTGAGCGATCTTTGTGCCATTTGCGGTTTCGACGGCGAGGATATTTTTCTCGTTCCACGCGCGAAGTTCCCGGATGACCGGTTCGACACGTCGGGCAAGCGTTACGAGCGGATCGGTTGATGCGGCAACGGCCGCAGCACCACCATCCAACAAAGCTTTTCGGGCGGCAGGATCAGCCAGTTTTGTCTCACGCAAAGCACGACCGACGACCTCGGCCGGTTCGGCATCGCCGAGGGCAGCTTTGATAAACGGATCGTTAACGCCGAGTGTCTTTCGGGCTTCTTTGAACCAATGCGTTAGGGCCGCCTCGTCCATTTCGGGGTATACCGGAGCGGGCGAAAGCAATGCGGACCTGAACGCGTCGAGTCGGGCATCGCGGTACTCCGCATAACGCTGAGCGTCGGGTTTTGCAGTTTCGATCGAGTAGGTGACGATCTGCTGGGCGATGGTCGCAAGCCGTGAAGAAGCAAGGCTCGAAAACGCAAGTTGATTCGCCTTTGCAGGCAGTTCGGCATTGGCCTTTGCTATCGCTTCCCACGCCGGGGCGTACTGTGAATTTAGCTCAGGTTTAGCGGCGAGTTTGTCTCGCAGATCTTTTTCCTCTGCTTCTTTGCGCGAGAAATTTCGCGGATTCAGCAGACCGTTCTGCTGACCTTCGAGACGCTTGAGCGAATTGGCGAGCGAGCGCATTCCCTGGTTCGACTGGCGAAGTTGCTCAGCACCGCGTTTTGAGTAATCTTCGAGTGCTTTGCGGCGTGTTTTCCAAACGAGTTCCTGCAGCGGATTGCCTACATCGCGTTGATATTTGAGCTGAGCCACAGTAAGTAGCCGAGCGGTCGACCCTGGATAGCCCGAAACTACGACAAATTCCCCTTCGGGAGCCCCCGTCGCCGACCATTTCAGGTAGTTGGGCGTCGAAGCAGGTTTGTTGTTTTCGTAAACGCGGACGAAAGTAACGTCGAGATTGTGCCGCGGATAGACGAAATTATCGTAATCGCCGCCGAAAAAAGCGATCTGCTCCTCTGGCGCCATTACTAATCGCACGTCGTTGTAGCGTTTGAAACGATAGTTCCAATACTCGCCGCCGCTGTAAAGCGACACGACCTCGCATCGCAGCCCTGTCGGGCAATCCTTTTCGATAGCCGCGATCTCGGCCGAACGCTTTGCCGCTTTGTCCGCGTCGGTCGCTCCCGAATTTGCCGCGTTGTGAACCCGTTCTGTCACATTGTCATATGACTCAAGGATCTGCACATTGCCATCGGGCACCTTCAATTCATCAGCCTGCGTTTTCGCGTAATAGCCATTCTTGAGCAGGTCACGTTCCTTGCTCGAAAGCCTCTCGATAAAGCCCGACGCCACGTGATGATTCGTCGCGATCAGCCCGTTCGGCGAAACAAAAACGCCCGAAGCCCCCGGAAACTTAACCGATGCCAGCCGAAGCTTGTCCATCCACTCCTTCGAAGGCTCAAAATTGTACTTATCCTTCCACTGCTTCAACGGCGGATTGTCGAAAGTCCACATGCCGTCGTCGGCGAGGACTGTTGCTAATTGAAGTGAAACAAGGAGTAGAAGGGCAATTAATTTTTTCATGGCTAAATCTCTACTTTTCACGTCTATAGATCTTTACGTTGTTAACTTCCGCACCGCTGTTGGTCGTGGGCTTTATCGTCAGTTTGTTCCCGTCTCGAGACAGCTCCCAAACTTCCTTGATGCGAGACTTGCGAGTAGAACCTGTGATCGTCTGAGTGCCTTCGATGATCAACTTCCCACCCTTTAGCTGTGTCTTCGAGTGCAGAACTATACTGTCACGATAATCTTTATTGTCTTCACCTCGTCCATCTAGGTGATGGACGGCCTCGCGAAAGTTGTTGCCCATGGCTTCCGACAACTGCTTAAGCCTCACCTGATCATTCGTTTGAGTTACTACTAGGTAGAGCCGGCCCTTGGTGGTAGGAATACTCCCAATTGAACTGCTCGCTCTAATAGATTCCGAGATCCAACGTCCAGTAAAATCGACCGAACCGGTTGCCGAACTTTGCGCCGAACAGATCACAGCTCCGAGCAAAAGAAGTGTTACACAGTGGACCTTCATAAAAAGCAGCTATTTTAGGACACTTACCAGCTTTTCCATTGCCCCCTCAAGAACCGAGTCCTCACGAGCGATGCAGATGCGGACATACGCATCCCAGTCATCCCCGTCAGCGAATGCGGAGCCTGGGGTCATACCGACGCCTGCGTCGCGCATTAGCATTTCGTTGAAGGCGATCGCATCGGTGTATTGCTCGGGAATTCTAGCCCATAGATAGAAGGCCGAGCCGGAATCGTATATTTTGAACCCGAGATCGGTCAAAACACCCGATGTATACAACCGTTTGCTGTCAAAAGTTTCTCGCAAACGCGGATAGTAACCGTCGTCGGCCATCAAAACCTTAGACAGCGCCGCCTGCAGAGGGGTTGCCGGGCAAACATAGATGACGTTGGCGGCGTTGTTGACTTTGGCGATCAGGTCGCCGGGGCCGTAGGCGTAGCCGAGACGCCAGCCGCTGATATTCCACGATTTTGAGAACGAATTGACCGTGATCGTCCGCTCCCACATGTCGGGCAGCGAAGCAATCGGCGTGTGCGGGTTCTCGCCGGTGACGTAGTGTTCGTAAACTTCGTCCGAGACGACGAGCAGGTCGAGTTCCTTGGCAACATCGGCGATGGCTTCGAGTTCGGTCTGCGACATCACTTTCCCGCTCGGGTTCGCGGGCGAGCAGACGATGATCATGGTGAGCGGAAATTCCTTACGGTCTTTCAGCTCTTTACAGCGAGCAAGCAGAGCGTCTTTTTCAAACGAAAGATCAGCCGCATCCAGATTGAAAGTCTCGGTCTTCGCACCGAAATCCTCCAGGATTCGCCTGTGATAAGGATAGTAAGGCTCAAAAACCAGCGCCGCTTTACCGCGGAGCATCGACTGCGCAATGCCGATCAACGCACCCGTTCCGCCGTTCGTCACCATCACCTCAAACGGTCGCGCGTCCGGATCGACCTCGATATTGTTGTATCTCGCTATCTTTGCCGCGACGGCCTTTCGCAGCTCTTCATGGCCTTCGCTTCCGCCGTAATGGTTCTGGCTTGCAGCGATTATCTGAGCCGCTTCTTTCGCCAATTGCGGATCGATCGGCAGTTCCGATTGCCCCTGAACAAGGTTCCCGCTCGGCGGCACCAGCCGCGTGATCGCACGGATATCCGGTTTCACTTTCTTCATTGTTGGTTCTGACATATCAATAAAAATATCAGTTTTCAGTCGATATTTCTAAGCGCGGTTTGCTGACGAAGGGATTATCCCGTACCCAGAACCTTAATGGCCTGGCCGCGTCATCCCCTGCATAATCGATGCCGATGCGTTTGCCAACCGAGATCTCGATATCCAAAAACTGTTTGCGATCTTCGAGCCAAATTCGATTCCCGCTTAGTTCTTCGCCGTTGATGCTGCGGTCGATGTCGAGTGCGATGCAGAGTTTTCCTGGGCCGGATGTCAGGTTCTGATCTCGTCGTGACCAAGTCGCTATCGCTCCCGGTTCTGACAAAAAGCCACGTCGCTCACGCATTATCTCTATGCCTTCGACCGGTTCGACGGCGCGGATCAGGACCACATGAGGTGAGTCAGCTTCCCCACACACAACATTTAGCTGATAGTACATGCCGTAGATGAAGAAAACATAGACATGACCGCCTTCCCAATATGTGACCTCGTTTCTCGCAGTTCGCCGTCCGCCAAACGAATGGGCGGCGCGGTCGGTTTCGCCCAGGTACGCTTCGGTCTCGACGATCATTCCGGAGACGCGTTCGCCGGTTTCGGTGGGGACGACGAGGAGTTTACCTAGCAGATCGCGGGCGATGGCAACGGTGTCGGTTCTGAGGTAAAAGTTTTGGTCGAGTTTCGCGTTCATTGAGCTTTAGACCTGGAAAAGTGGTTGCAGCGGACGATCGAGCGTCACGCGGCATCCAAATCGAGTTAGCTTTACTCTACCGAAATGATAAGATTTTGTCGGTCTTGAACATCCTATGAAGATTTTTCTCGCAGCTCTTTTTTCTATCGTGCTCGTCGCAAACGGATCCGCGCAGAAACCGGATGACATTCTGGCGACGGTCGGCTCAAAGCAGGTCAAGCTCGCCGACCTTAGTCCCGAAACTCAGGAAGCGGTAACGAGTTTGCCAACTCGTTTATTTGCAACGCGTTCCGCCTTACTCGAACAGATGGTAAATCAACGTCTGCTTGATGCAGAGGCAAAGGCAACCGGCGTGTCGTCCGGCAAGATGATCGCGGCGGAAAAAGCGAAGATCCCAAATCCGAGCGAGGCCGAGATAAAGGCGATCTACGATGCTAACCGGCAGGCTCTGGGCGATGCGACGCTCGAAAAAGCCAGAAAACAGATAGTTGCGTACCTTCGACGCGAGCCTGAGCAGAAGGCCTTTGCGGCGATGTACGCTCGCTTGAAAACAAAATTTAAATTCACAGCAGGAAAACCCGTCAACTCTCCCAATCTGCTCCCAACCGATTTGGTTGCAACAGTTAACGGCCAAGCGTTGACAGCGAAAGAATACGAAGAAAAAGCCGCCGTCGCGATCTATGAGCTTAATTCGGCCGTCAGCGATTTGGTTCTAGAAGACATAAACCAGGCTCTTTACAACACGATGATCGCGAATGAGGCCGCGGCCGAAAAGATCGATGCAAGTTCACTCATCGCCCGCGAGATCACGAACAAGATGAAGGATTACTCCGACGAGGAACGTTTTGCCCTGCAGGACGCTTTCGGCAAGAAGCTCGTCGCTAAGTTTAAGCCGGTCATCAATTACAAAGCACCCACGCCAATAGTTCAGCAGATCTCCGCCGATGACGATCCGTCGATCGGGCCGGCAGACGCTCCGGTGACCATCGTGATGTTCAGCGATTTCGAATGCCCGGCTTGTGCAGCGACGCATCCTGTTTTGAAAAAGGTGATCGAAGGCTACCCGGGCAAGGTCCGGTTCGTCGTTCGCGATTACCCTCTCGAATCGATCCACGAAAACGCGTTCGACGCCGCCCGGGCCGCAAATGCCGCCCATGCTCAGGGCAAATTCTTCGAGTACAGCGAATTGCTCTACAAGCGTCAGGGCTCGCTCGACAAGGCTTCCCTGCTCAAATACGCGGCAGAGATCGGTTTGAATGCAAAACAATTTGAGATAGACTTTAACGCCGAGAATAATGCCGCCGAGATCAGAAAAGATCAGGCCGACGGCGAAGATTACATCGTAAATTCAACGCCGACTATCTTTATAAATGGATTGCGTATCCGGGAGTTGTCGGCTGAGAGTTTTCGCTCGGCGATAGAAGCGGCGCTGGCAAAGAAATAGCGATAAGAACTCCCCCGTTTGATAACAGCACTATGCGTTTAATGTCCCTTTTTCTTTTCTGTTTGGCAGCTCTGGGTTGCTCCGGCTCGGTAACCACCACGTCGAATAATGCCGCCAAGCCCGCGAACACCGCGAAACCCGGGCCCGTTCCTGTCTACGGCTACGAGGTCGTAAAAAGCTATCCGCACGACCCCGACGCATTTACACAGGGGCTACTCTTCCATAACGGTTTTCTTTACGAAAGTACCGGGCAGGAGGGAAAATCGACGGTCCGTAAGGTCGAATTCGATACGGGCAAGGTGGTGCAAAAGGTCGACTTGCCGAAAACCGACTTCGGCGAAGGCCTGACGCTGTTTAACGGCCAGCTTTACAACCTGACCTGGCGAAACGGAATCTGTAGGGTTTACGATGTCAACGACCTGAAATTGATCCGCGAGTTTACCTATCAGGGCGAAGGTTGGGGCATCGCAAATGACGGCACGAACCTGTACATGACCGACAGCACGCACGTGATCCGCGTGCTGAATCCCGAAACATTTCGATCATCGCGAATGATCGCCGTAATGCGTGAAGACGGACGGCCGATGATGAATCTGAACGAGCTGGAATTCGTAAAGGGCGAATTGTGGGCAAATATCTGGCATTCAGAAAGGGCGGACATTCTCGGCAAACCTAATTACATTGCCCGCATTGACCCGACTAATGGCAAGATCGTCGGCTGGATCGACCTCGACGGCATTTCACCCGAAGACACGAAACGCGACGCCGAGAATACGCTTAACGGCATTGCCTATGATGCAGCATCGGACCGGCTTTTCGTAACGGGAAAGAACTGGCGGAAACTCTACGAGATCAAGATAACGGGCCCGAAAGGATGAGTGAATCGCACGAAAAATACATGCTCCGGGCGATCGAGCTTGCTCGTGAAGGTATGGAATCGAACGATGGCGGGCCTTTTGGGTGTGTTGTCGTAAAAGACGGCGAGATCATCGGCGAGGGGAATAACCGCGTTACGTCGACCAACGACCCGACCGCTCACGCCGAGGTCGTCGCGATCAGAAATGCGTGCGAGGCTCTCGGAGCGTTTCAGCTCGACGGTTGCACGATCTATACGTCGTGCGAACCGTGCCCGATGTGTCTCGGGGCCATCTATTGGGCCCGTCCGGCTCGAGTTTTTTACGCCGGCACACAGTCCGACGCCGCCGAAGCAGGTTTTGACGACGCTCACATCTATCGCGAACTTGAGAAACCGAACGACGAGCGGCAACGGCCGATGATAAATCTTCTCCGCGAAGAAGCCCGCGAGGTTTTCGCGGCTTGGATCGAGAAACTGGATAAGACTGAGTATTAAACATCGCTTTTTGCAAAAGCCCGCGCATGAGCAAGGGCGAAACAGTCAACGTTGCGTGAACGGCCCTTGCTTACGCGCGGGTTTTCGCATCGGCAGCCGACACTTAAGACAGAAATATGACGAACAGCATCCTACTGCTGCTGGTCGCACTCGTCGCCGGAGCGATGATGCCGACGCAGGCGGCGACCAACAACAAAATGGCTGTCGTCACCGGCAGCCCCATACTCGCAGCGTTTCTGTCATTTTTGGTCGGAACGGTTGCCTTGCTGGTCTGCGTCGTCTTGTCCGGAACGCCGATGACGAGCGTATCCTCGATAAAGGACGCCCCGCCGATCGCCTGGGCCGGCGGTTTTTTCGGGGCTTTTTTTGTTACAGCCGCGGTGATGTTAGTGCCACGCCTGGGCGTCGCGATGACCTTCAGTGCCCTGATCGCCGGCCAAATGATCGTCACGCTGATAATCGACCACTACGGCCTGCTCGGCGTACCGGTCAAGGAAATCAGCATTCCTAGGGTGATCGGTATCGTACTGATCGCGGCCGGCGTGATATTGATAAGGAAGTTTTAGGAATAACGGATCAACGACCTCCTTTGTTGAATGATCAGTGCAAATCCGCGTTGAACCGTTGTTAGTTTTCGCCAATGATCTCATTCATCCTCAACAATGACGATATTTCAACCGATCAGCCGCCCGGCTCGACGGTGCTTGATTTTGTTCGTTATCACAAGGATCTGAAGGGCACAAAAATTGGTTGTCGCGAAGGCGACTGCGGAGCCTGCACGATACTCGTCGGTGAGCTGATCGATGACAAGGTCCGCTACCGCTCCATGACCTCGTGCCTGATGCCACTCGCCAACGCAGCCGGAAAACACATCGTCACTATCGAGGGTATAAATCCGGCTGACGGTTCTCTAACGCCAGTGCAGCAAGCAATGGTCGACGAAAGCGGCACGCAGTGCGGGTTTTGCACCGTGGGTTTCGTAATGTCTCTGACGGGCTTTTGCCTTGGAACGCCGACATCTTTGCCGTCGGGTGCGAACGACCAAGATCCGTTATCTCGAAGAAACGAGGCGATCTCATCGATCGACGGCAACATCTGCCGCTGCACCGGATATAAATCCATCGAACGAGCTGCCGCACGCCTGTCAGAACCGCCTGCGTCAGCGGGCGGCACGAACACCGCGATCAAACAACGCGTCGTTCCCAAATACTTCGAAACCATCGCGGAGCGGTTGAGTCGAGTCCTTCCAGTGACGTTGAATGTAAATGCAGTAAATTGCCGCCCTCTTACGCAGGCGGTTCTGACAGGCGGCGGCACCGATCTTTACGTTCAGCGGCACGACTCGATGGCCGAATCTGCCACAATGCCGCTCTTCTACAACGAAAACTTGCGCGGTATCACCGACGCCGGCGAATACATCGAGATCGGAGCCTCAGCGACCGTCACCGACCTGCTCGAATCTCCAGTGATGAACGGGATTTTCCCTGATCTCTACAAACACCTAAAACTCGTTTCATCCACCCCGATCCGCAACATGGCAACGCTGGCAGGCAACTTCATCAACGCCTCCCCGATCGGCGACATGACCATCTGGTTCCTGGCACTCGATGCTGAAATTACACTTAGCTCCCCTCCTTACGAAGGAGGGGAGGCAGCCGCCTCGGCTGACGGGGTGGTTCTCTCTCGCAACACGAAACTCCAAGACCTATATCAAGGCTACAAACAACTAGCCAAACAACCCGACGAGATCATCAGAAAAATAAGATTCAAAAAGCCGACGCCCAATGTCCGCTTCAATTTCGAAAAGGTCTGCAAACGAACGTATCTCGACATCGCGACTGTAAATACCGCCATGTCGATGATCGTCGAACATCGTGCAAGCGGGACGCTTGCGGTCCAGTCAGCGCACATTTCCGCCGGCGGCGTTGCCCCAGTGCCACTATACTTAAAAGAAACCTCGGCTTTCCTCAACGACAAGGAAGTATCGGAAGAAACGATCATTGCCGCAAACGAAATAATGCAATCCGAGATCTCGCCGATCTCAGATGTTCGCGGAACGGAGCAATACAAACGGTTGTTGCTTCGACAGCTCTTCACGGCACATTTCTACGAAATTTTTGGTCAGAACGCGGTATAATTTTGAGTATGAAAACCGTTGTTATAGAGGGCGAAAATAGCGATTTTATGATGATGCGCCATGGCAAGAATATCAAGGACATGGACCGCTCCTTTGATATCGAATTCTGGCAACGGCAGGGCGACGCCGCTATATTCAATGCCGCCTGGGAGTTGATTGAATTTCACCTCCGGTCCAAAGGAATAAATGAGTCCAGACTTCAAAGAGATATTGTCCATTTTCAACGCGCGCGAGGTTAAATATCTGGTCGTAGGGGCATTCGCGGTAATGAAGTACTCGGAACCGCGCTATACAAAAGATCTTCTCGACATCAATTCGATCAAGACACCTGGACTAAAAATTGATTAGGAAACCAGCGTTTGCCAAAACTATCGACAATTCGTTGAGAGAGTTCTATTGCGAGCTGATTTGTTTTCATTAGGGGGTAAATGACATGAATGACGCCCTAAAAATAGCCTTGATTGGTGCAATAGCAATTTTGGCATTTGACGCAATCTCATCCGTCTTAGCGATTACGTTCGGTCTAGAGTACGGCTGGTTTGCGTTAGGCTCATTGGCACTATACATACTGTTTGGTTATCTTGCGGCTATCAGATCAAAGTGGTTTTTCGGCGGTGCGGTCGGAGCGTTTTTAGGATTGATAGAGACATCGCTCGGTTGGGCAATCTCGTGGAACATCGGCCCCGGAAAACCAGACGCGGAGTATATGAATTTTGTCTTCATAGCTGGAGCAGTCGCATTTGTCGTCATTGCAGGCGCCGTAATGGGAATGATCGGCGGGGTGCTCACTCTTGTTAAGAAACGGAATGTATAATATCGACTCACAGCCACATGTTCGCGGCGAGTCCGTTTATCTGGACGACATTCCGGTTGTCCGCGGGACGTTGTATGCGTGTGTGTTTGATTCGCCGGTCGCTCATGGGAAGTTGAAGAGCATCGATACGAGTGCGGCAGAAAGAAGCGAAGGCGTTTTCCGAGTCATCACGGCCACAGACATCATCGGCGAGAACCAGATCGGCGGGATCGTGCCGGACGAGCCTTTGCTGGCTGAGGGTGAGGTGCATTTTCAGGGGATGCCGATCGCGGTGGTGGTTGCGGAATCGGAGGAATTGGCCCGGAAGGCGGCAAAGAAGATAACGGTCGAGATCGACGAGCTTGAGCCGGTGACCGACCCGCGAATCGCGGCGGCGAATGGCGATCTGATAGTTCCGCCGAAGAAGTTCGTCTTGGGCGACACGGCGAGTGCGTTCGCGGGCTGCGAATACGTTTTTGAAGGCAGGACCGAGCAAAACGGGCAGGAGCATCTCTACATCGAGACGCAGGGCGCGTATGCCGTGCCGACCGAGAATGGCGGCTTGAAGATATATTCATCGACCCAAGGCCCAACCGCCGTTCAGCGTGCGGTTTGCCGAGTGACAGGTTTGCCTATGCATCAGGTCGAGGTCGATGTGCAGCGGTTGGGCGGCGGATTTGGCGGGAAGGAAGATCAGGCGAACGCGTGGGCCGCGATCTGTGCGGTCGGGACGCAGCTAACGAAACGGCCCGTAAAATATGCTCTTCACCGCATGGAAGACATGCGAATGACGGGCAAGCGGCATCCGTATTCGTCTGATTACAAGATCGGACTCGACAAAGATCTGAAGATCGTCGCCTACGAAGCAACCTTCTATCAAAATGCCGGGGCCGCCTGCGACCTTTCGCCGCCCGTTCTGGAACGCACTCTCTTTCATTGCACGAACAGCTATTTCATCCCAAACGTCACCGCAACCGCCTACTGCTGTCGCACAAATCTGCCGCCGAATACTGCTTTCCGCGGCTTCGGCGGGCCACAGGGGATGTTTGTGATCGAATCGGCGATCGCTCATGCCGCGGAAAAGCTCGGTGTCTCAGCCGCAGAGATCCAGCGCCGCAATCTGCTCAAAACCGGAGACGAATTCCCCTACGGCCAGATCGCTGAGAGCGAAGCGGTTATTAGCTGGGATCAGGCGGCAAACACATATGGCTTTGCAGATATGTCTCGCGAAGCAGATGAGTTCAACGCATCATCGAAGTATTTCAAAAAAGGCGTTGCGGTGATGCCGATCTGTTTTGGTATCTCGTTCACCAAAACTCCAATGAATCAAGCCCGTTCGCTGGTTCACGTGTATACCGATGGATCGGTAGCCGTTTCGACAGGTGCTGTCGAGATGGGACAGGGCGTGAATACTAAGATGGCTCAGGTCGCGGCAAAGGTCTTCGGCCTCGATATAGATGCCGTTAAGGTCCACACTACCAACACATTACGCATCGCGAACACATCGCCAACGGCCGCGTCCGCCGCGGCTGACCTCAATGGAAAGGCTACGCAGATCGCATGCGAGACGATCACGAAGCGGCTGCTCGAGGTTGCTCTTCCGCTGGTGGAAGCCGCGAGCGTTGATGAACTTTCCATCGAAGATCACATGGTTCACCGTAACGGCGAAAAGACCTCGCTAACATGGCAAACCCTTGTCATGGAAGCCCACCTGCAGCGTGTAAACCTAAGCGAACACAGCCATTATGCGACTCCGGGGATCGGCTTTGATTGGTCGATCGCAAAAGGACATCCCTTCGCCTACCACGTTTACGGCACGGCGATCGTCGGCGTCACGGTCGACTGTCTTCGAGGGCGTTACGAGGTCGATTATGTGAAGTGCTTTCACGATTTCGGCACCTCGATGAACACCGGCATCGACCTAGGCCAGATCGAAGGGGGCATCGTTCAAGGGCTCGGATGGATGACGATGGAAGAGGTGGTTTACGACGAAAAGGGCAAACTTCGCTCGAATGCCCTCTCGACCTACAAGGTGCCTGACATCTATTCCGTCCCAAAAGAGATCGCCGTCACGCCGCTAAAGACTGAAAAAGACAACCTCGCGATCTTCAACTCAAAAGCCGTCGGCGAACCGCCTCTGATGTACGGCATTGGTGCATATTTTGCGATCCGAAACGCGATCAAGGCATTTCGTGACTGCGAACCAGACTTCGATTGCCCGCTCACACCGGAAAAGGTTCTGATGAACCTCTATCCGGACGTTTAACTACTTCAAAGACGACAAATATTCCAACACCTTGGCCGATCGAGTCGCCGGATCGGCGTTAGTTTCCCACAGAACGACATCCGGCTTTATCCCTTCGACCTCATTGACACCATCGGCCCGATAGCGGACGCAGTCGGGCATCCAGAGCCGTAGCTTGCTGTTTGGCAGGAAATATTTCGTCCCGCCGTCAACATATCCGCAGCCGGCACCCGCAGTTTTTTCCCCAATAACGGTCGCTGAACCTGAGATCTGCATCAGCGAAGCCAGCATCTCTGACGCAGACGCGGTGCGGCGGTCAACCAGCAGGATAGGGTTTTGTTTTAAGACCGGCGTTCCGGCCAATTCCGTATCCTTGTAGAGGATCTTTCGCGAACTCAATCCATTCAATATTTCCGGATCGAGCCGTTCGAATAGGCCGCTTGAATAGGTCGGCTCGGAGTTTAGTCTGGTGCAGTTCTTACGCGGCTCGTTCGTCGTCCATACGAACGACATATCGCATGGAGATTTGGCCTCGGCAACCAGCTTTTCGAGTCGTCTTTTCGCCTCAACGAGAACCGTACGCTGCTTATCCGATAGATCTTTGCGGGCGAGATCGGCGTTGATCGGCCCGAGGTTTCCTTCCAGAATCGGCACCCAATGAGGATGGCGAATAAAGCCAAACCTGATCGGCCGCAGCGGTTGCGGCGAGAGCATGCCTGCTACGGTCTTCACCCAATCATTACCGCCGCCGTTACCGCCGATATCCACTATCAAATGTTCTGGTTTAAGCTCGGTAAGCTGTCCTATCTGATCCACGAGCTTCTTGGTCAGCATTTCCTCCACTCGTCGGTTGATGCCGTCGACGCATTTGTCGTCGCAAGGGGCCGTTAGCTTTGTTCTGACCTCTTCCCAGGCCGCGTTGCAAAGGCCAAAATAGCCTTGCGGCATAAATATCGGGATCTTGATAATTGCGACAGTTTTTGAGCTGCTCAGCGGAAAGACCCCGGACGGAAAAGGGTCCGTAGCCGCATTGACCCGACGAAAATCAGGTAGGGTCTCGAACGGCGTCGAAAATTTTGCCATCCGCAGCCGATAACCCATATCGCCGCACGCTTTGGAAGCGGTCGCATCTGGGGGAATGGCCGTTTTCTGCGGAGCACTTCCAGTTTTTTGTTCCTGAAGCCGCAGATGGCCATCGCGAAACTCGGCGAGAAACTGATCGAGCACCTTACGGGCCGCGGCATCAGAATCGGCTTGTCTTAAGGCGTCGGTCGTCCTTTTGTCGAGCTCAACGAGGTCAAGCTTCGTTCTCGCCCACTCAAGATTTGCATAGGCTTCGGACATGGATTTCTTCATGAACGTATAATCTTCGAGCCATTTTTCATTCACCTGAGCGGTCGCCGGGGTGCTAAAAAACGAAAATATAGTAAGTGTAAGAATTGCTATCGTAGATCTCATAAGAAATTGGCGACGGGGCCGTCGCGATAGATTCACAAACGTGCTTTGGCGCAATTTGGTTCCGTAAAAATTTCGCCGTCTCGCGCTTCGGTGCCGAATCGGTCTATTATTTCTCGTGCGAAAGGAAATCGAATTCTGGCGATTTGTTCGGTCGAAGCTTGAAGTCAGCCAGCAAGTAGTGCTTCTGGTGGTCGCCGAAAGCTCCGGTTCGAGCCCCGGACGAGCTGGTTACAAAATGTCGGTCGCATCGGACGGCGAACTGCACGGAAGCATCGGCGGCGGGTTGATGGAGGTAAATCTCGTTGAAAAGGCGCGAGCCCTTTTGTCAGAACCGGGAGCGGTAGCGACCGCGTCTGCACACTCGGAATTGATCCAGCAGGTCCACCAAAAACACTCACCCGACGCCAGCGGCATGATCTGTTCGGGCCGACAGGCCGTTATCTTGCAACTTCTCACGCCCGCCGATCTAGAATCTGTTGATGCTATCGCCGGGAGTCTCGATAGACGAATGCCCGCAGTATTTAAAGTTTCAGATTTGCGATTCCAAATTGTTGAAAATGCCAGTGAAAACTCCCCTCGCTACTTTTCAAAGTCTAACGAAGACGACTTTGTTTATCAGGAGCGAGTCGCTCCCGCTAATGAACTCATCATCATCGGCGGCGGCCATTGCGCCCTTGCCCTGAGTGGGCTAATGACAGGATTGAATTTTCGGATCCGGATCCTCGACGACCGGCCTGAGTTGAATACCCTTCTGAAAAACGAGTTTGCCGATGACGTTACGATCGTCGATTCCTATGAGAATATCGGTCAGTATGTTCCAGATGATCCGAATATTTTCGTCGCGGTGATGACGCTCGGTTATGCAAGCGACGCAGTTGTCATTCGGCAGTTGATCGGCCGAGACCTTAGGTATTTCGGTGTTCTGGGAAGTAAGGCGAAGATGGCGACGCTTATGAGGGAGCTTCGCTTCGAGGGGCTTGATCAGGAGAGGCTTGCTACGATCCATGCTCCCATTGGCGTTATGATCAACAGCCAAACGCCAGAGGAGATCGCAGTTTCGATCGCTGCGGAGATCATCGCGGTCCGAAACGCGGCGGAACCGCCCGCATGATCGGGTGGCAAGCACCTTCAAACCATGTACGCCAGACGCACGCACCGCCACTAACGCAGGTGGTTCTGAGTTGTGCTACAATCTCGATTCGAGTAGCAGAACGGCCGCCGCATGGACAGCAAAGCATTACCTAAACCTATAAAACGCAGCTATTTGCGTAGCGTTATCGGCCGTGAATATTTCACGCTTAAACGGCAATTTGAGTGGCTGAAGGACTCGAACAGTTTCGCTCGCTGCGACACGAACATAAAGCTCGATCATTCGCTCATCCGTCATCGCTCCTTTATTCTAAGGCCGCTTCGCGATGTCGAGATGTATCTGCAGCACAACAAGGTGACAAACCTCCGGTTGGCGATCGAGCGGATCGATGGCGTCGTCATCAGGCCGGGCGAGCGATTTTCGATCTGGCGGATGGTTGGGCGGCCGACCGCGAGACGCGGCTTTCTCGAAGGGCTGGTTCTGCATAACGGCAAGATCGAAAAAGGCATCGGCGGCGGGCTCTGTCAGCTTGGCAATCTGATCTACTGGATGGCTCTCCACTCGCCTTTAACGGTCACCGAGCGATATCGCCACGGGTTCGACGTCTTTCCCGACATCAACCGAAGTATCCCGTTCGCTTGCGGAGCGACGCTTGCGTATAACTACATCGATCTGCAGCTGCGAAATGATACGAAAGACACTTTTCAGCTCAACCTCTGGATCGACGATGAGTATCTAAACGGCGAATTGATGTCGAGCCGTCCCGCAGAAGATAAGTTCGAGATCTACGAGACCGATCACCTCATAAAAATGCAGCCGTGGGGTGGTTACACGCGGCACAACCGCATCTGGCAGCGAAGAACCAGCCTGATCGACGGCATGACCGAAGAAAAGCTGGTCACCGAAAACCACGCGATCATGATGTACAATCCACTGCTCGCAGCCTGATCCGAAATTTATTTCTCTTCAAACGGAACATTCGATCCTCAACGGTGTCTAAACTCTCCAAGCGGCTGGCACCGACGCTTTAGGAGGATCTGGATAATGTTTGATCAATTGGTAGAAAGCAAATCTCAGGGCGCCGAACTTAAGGATCGCCGCCGTTATTTTGTCGTTTCATTAGCGGCCGCAAGTCTTCTCTTGTCGACGGGCCTTGTGTACAGCATATTTGCCTCGGAACTCGGCCTGGGTACAGGCAATTTTGAACTTGTAGAGATGATCGCCCCCGACCAGATGGCCCCGGCTGATCCAGAGCCGGAACCGGAGCGGCCACAGGCACAAAACTCTTCGCCATCGACCAGTCAGGTTGCTACTCGCGTCGTCAACATGGCGAATATCAACGAAGTGCCCACGGATATTCCGCCAGTTTCGACGACCCGCAATACCTACATGGAACGACCCGAGACAGGAAGATTCGTCACCGGGAGGTTTGATACGAACCCCGGAAATCCGGGCGGAACCGGCCGCGACGCAAGCCCGTCTGGCCCGGGCGGATTAAGCACTGGTGAATCTACAACGGCAAAAGCTCAAGAGTCCGATCCGGAAGGATCGACGCCGCCGCCGGCCATCAAAAAGCCGCAGGTGCCGAAATCGGTTTCAAAGGGGGTTCTAAACGGTCAGGCCCTTAGTCTTCCGAAACCGCTCTATTCATCGATCGCCAAAGCCGCCGGAGCTCAGGGCCAGGTGACGGTACAGGTCACGATCGACGAGACCGGCCGCGTGATCTCAGCGAACGCCGTAACCGGCCATGTGATGCTTCGCCCTGAGGCTGAACGAGCCGCCAAGGGTGCCCGCTTTTCGCCCACGCGTCTCTCGGACGTACCCGTAAAGGTAACGGGTGTTATAACTTACAACTTCCTCAGATAGCCCGCCCTTACGACGGGCCACCGATCGGCAGATGGCCCGTCGCCCCATTTACAAATCTTTGCACTATTAGCGTAAACGTTTTTATGTATAAGTGCTTCTAATCATTAGAAGCGGAAGGTTCCGCACACGGAGGGTTAGAAATGTTTGATAAATTGATACTTACACAACCAGAATCGACACAGTTAAGGGATCGCAAGGGGTACTTTCTGGTGTCAGGGATCGTTTTGTCGGTCGGCCTGTCGGTCGCCCTCGTGGCGAGCCTTTTCGCCGAAGAGTTAGATCTGGGAACGAACAGCTTTGAGCTGACGGAACTGATCGCTCCGGTGGAAATGCCGCCGGACGAGCCGAAACTTCCAGAACCGGCTCCAGCTCCACGGCAGACGGAGCAGCAGGCGGCACCAACGTCCGCGCCAAAATTACCGACGAGGCAAGCGGTCGTCGCAAGGGTCGATGAGTCTCCTCGAGAGACGCCGACCGCCGTCTCGACCGTTCAAAATACTCAAAAGGAACGACCGAGTTCGGGACAGTTCGTGATCGGAAATCTGGATTCTGATCCGGCACCCGTTGCCTCATCAGGCCGCGGAAATGGAGAAGGTTCGACCGGAACTGCGACCGGTCTTGCTCCATCTACTGAAACGGTCGCAAGGGTCGTCGAAGAAACGCCTCCTCCGCCGCCGCCGGTAAAGGTCATTCCTACGCCGACGCCGCCGAGAAAACCCGTCACACGGTCGATGGGCGTGATCAACGGTAAAGCAACTAGCCTGCCGATACCGGTCTACCCGTCAGCTGCCAAAGCGGTCAACGCGCGAGGCCAGGTAAGTGTTCGGGTACTGATCGATGAAAAGGGCTCGGTCGTATCAGCCGACGCAGTCTCGGGCCACCCATTACTCAAGGCTTCAGCCGAGAGTGCGGCTCGCAGAGCGCGATTCTCACCAACGGTGCTTTCGGGCGAACCGATCAAGATCAGCGGCACGATCATCTATAACTTCAACGGATGATCGGTTAAAAAAGATTTCTTTACATATGTAGGGTCGCATGTAAATGCGGCCCTACGTTTGTTTGCATAACTTTGCGTTCAGGGCACTGACAGTTCCGTATTATCTAGTGGTACTGAGGATCGCACGATCCACGGAGGGATAAGAAATGTTTGAAGAATTGATCGAAACACAGCCGGATACAAAAGCCGGAGCCAATCGAAAGTCGTATTTCATAGTTACATCGCTGCTTCTTTTTGTATCGCTTTCGGCGGCCATGGTGTTTAGCCTATTTGCGGTCAACCTGAGCCTCGATCTAAACGACATGGACATGGTCGAGCTGATCGCACCGGTCGACACGCAGGCTGAGCAGAAGCTTCCGGAGTTGGAAACTGCTCCTAGACCCGAAGCGAAGCCAAAACCAGGGCCTGCAGCGGCTCCGATCGTGACGACCCGGCAGGCCAATGTCGCCAGCATTAACGAGTCGCCGACAACCGTACCGACAACAGTTTCCACAGTTGCTTCGACGCAGAAGGCCCGGCCGGCTGATCGATATTTTGTTGTTGGCGAATTTGATAACGACGCCGGCAGCACCGGGGTTGCGGGACGCGGACAGGGTGGCAACGGCACGGACACCAGCGGGCTAGCGACGGGCGATGGAGTTGTCGCAAAGGTTGAGAAAGAAGAAGTGCCACCTCCGCCGCCAGTGCGAAAAGTCGAAGAAAAGCCTGTTATCCGTTCGCTCGGCGTCGTTAACGGCCGTGCAACGAATCTGCCGATGCCTGCGGTTCCGTCGGCCGCAAAGATGGTAAATGCACAGGGAACGGTAAGCGTGCAGGTATTGATCGACGAGAAAGGGAATGTAGTTTCGGCAAGCGCGGTCTCGGGCAATCAGATGCTCCGAGCATCTTCGGAGGCAGCTGCGAAGCAGGCTAAGTTCATTCCGACGCTTCTTTCAGGCGAACCGGTTAAGGCTTCAGGAATAATCAACTATCACTTCTCCTAGGACGACATGATGACGTTCATACTCCGCTAGGCGGGCAGCGATGCCCGCCATTTTTTTAACTTGAGATCTCTGAGAAAAAGTCAATATCGACCGGGATCACAGGTACGGCAAACTTCGATTGAAGCTCCTCGAACCTCATTCCATCGAGGAATATAGGTTCGTCGGATTTGATGGTGATCTTAGGGATGGTAACAAAATCACCGACTATCTGGTCGCGAACCGCCAGCAGGTCCTGCCCCGTAAGGAGCCCGGCGACCGAGACATCGCCCCCAAAATAGGTATTCGGCACGGCTAGAACGTGAAGCCTCGTGCCATACTTCAGGTTGAATTTGTCGACCTGCTCGCGCAGGATCGGCGCGAACATCTCGCCGGTCAGCATTGTCCCAAAGCCCGTGCCGCCAGCGGCAGCGGACGATTCAGACGTCGCACCAGACGGAGCATTGGGCAGTACCGCGAACGGGTGGGTGCGTTCATCATGCCGGCCGTTGCGGCCACTTGCTGACGCAGGTGGTTCGGCCTTGGCGAGCAGCTTTTCGAACTTCGTAACAAACGACCGCACCATCCCGACCCCATCTTCGATCTGCGGATAATTACCGTAATGTCGTCGCGACGGCACCTCAACGCCCGCTTTTATGTAGATCTCGTCGCCAAGGAAAGCAAACGTGACCCCGAGCGTCTTTCGGAACTCTTTCTGAAGCTTCTCGACCTCTTTGATCGTCCGGTGGCAAAATTCCGGCGTGACTCGGGTCAGCCGCTCGTCCGTGTTGTAACGCGTCAAAGCCACCGGAACGATCGCGGCCGATACGACCTTAGGATAATTTGCAGCGAGGTCGCGAAGAGTTTTTTCGAGCTGTGCCCCGTCGTTTATCTCCGGACAAAGAACGACTTGGGCATGGATCTCAATGCCGTTATCGAGCAGCCTCTGAAACTTATCGAAAATATCCGCACGTTTTTCATCGACACCGAGCAGATACGCCCGCGTTTTCAAGTCCGTTGCATGCACCGAGACATACTGCGGCGAGAGACGCTGCTCGATGATACGGTTCATCTCATCGTCCGTAACTGACGAAAGGGTGGTGTAATTGCCGTAAAGGAACGAAAGGCGGATGTCTTCGTCACGGACGAATAGCGAAGGACGAGCGTCGTCAGGGTTTCCTTTACAAAAGCAGAACAGGCATTCGTTGGCGCATTGTCGGGGCACGATCTGCTCGAACATCAGCCCGAAATCCTCGGATTCGTCGCGGTCAAATTCGATCTCGATCGTCTCACCGTCCGGCTTTTTGACCTGAAAAGTAAGCTCGGTCTCACCCGCCGTCTGGAATCGAAAATCCAGATAATCACGCACCGGCCGCCCATTGACCCTCACGATCCGGTCGTGCGGCTCAAGTTCGAGCTCCTCGCCTAGACTGTCCGCCGTAACCTCGGTAATGATCACGCCGGGTCGGCGGAGCTGAGTAATGGCTGGTGTAACGGCAAATTCGTACATATCGAAGCTACTTAGTGTATGTTTTAGCCGATGAAGTTGGCAAGGAAGATCTCGCCACGAATTTACACGAATGGCACGAATAAGATAGCTCTATTCGTGCCATTCGTGTTATTCGTGGCTAAAAATTCACTTCGGAACTAGCTAGCAGAGGCCGCTTTCAGGTCGATCAGAGAATCGAGCGGCGTGTATTCACGATCCTGTGAGGTCGCGACCGCTTCATACGTCAGCTTACCGGCGTAGGTATTTACACCTTCTGCAAGTCCGGCGTCATCCTTGATCGCTTTCTCGAAACCTTTGTTTGCGAGATCGAGAGCGTAAGGTAGCGTAGCGTTTGTCAGGGCAAACGTTGAAGTTCGCGGCACCGCTCCAGGCATGTTTGCGACACAATAGTGCAAAACGCCTTCCTCGTAGTAGGTCGGGTTCGAGTGAGTGGTTGCGTGTGTAGTTTCAAAGCAGCCGCCCTGATCGACGGCGACGTCGACGAGTACGGAACCCTGTGGCAAGAGATGCAGCATGTCGCGAGTGACGAGCTTAGGTGCTGCGGCACCAACGACGAGAACCGCCCCGATCACAAGATCAGCGTGCGATATCGCCTCTTCGATCTGGTAACGCGACGAGGCGAGCGTTTGCACCTTCGAGAGGAAGATATCGTCGAGTTGACGGAGCCGATCAAGATCGCGGTCGATGATCGTAACTTTTGCTCCTAAACCGACAGCCATTTTCGCAGCTTCAGTTCCAACGATACCGCCACCGATGATGACAACATTCGCAGCCGGAACTCCGGGAACGCCGCCAAGCAGTATTCCCTTTCCTCCGTTCATCTTCTCCAGGTAAGTCGCACCGACCTGGACCGACATACGTCCCGCAACCTCGGACATCGGGATAAGCAGCGGCAGGCGGCGTCCGGCAGTGATCGTCTCGTACGCGACGCCCGTGACCTTGCGATCGAGCATCTGCTTGGTCAGCTCAAATTCAGGGGCAAGGTGAAGGTACGTAAACAGCACCTGATTCTCACGCATACGCGGGTATTCGGGAGCCACAGGCTCTTTGACCTTGACGATCATGTCGCCCGTCTGCCAGACCTCATCCGCCGTATCGAGCAGGTGGCCGCCGGCCTTGGCATACTGCTCATCCTTAAAGCCTGACCCCTCACCCGCGGTCTTTTGCACGTAAACGTCATGCCCGGCGTGCGTCAAAGCCTGAACACCCGCAGGCGTCAAACCTACTCGGTATTCGTTGTCCTTAATCTCTTTCGGTAATCCGATCTTCATTGAATAACTCCTAAAGTTTTATTGATATAACAAAATATTTTAACCCACGATTATAACTACAATTTGTGAATAACGAAAACGCTATAAAGCAAATTTGTTTGCGAAACGGAACGGCGGATCAAGCTGTCTTCAGATAGCTGAGGACCATCTTCATATCTTCCCAGACCTCGCGCTTTTTGTGTGGGTCACGCAGAAGATAGGCGGGATGAAACGTCGGCATCACCTTGGTGCCCAAATAATCGTGAAAATGCCCTCGGAGTTTTGAGATCGGGACCTTTGTCTCAAGTAGCCCCTGAGCAGCGTGTGCTCCGAGCACGACGATCACCTTAGGCCGAACAACCGCGATCTCGCGAAGCAAAAACGGTTTGCATACAGCCGCTTCATCCGGCTCCGGCGTCCTATTTCCCGGCGGGCGGCAGCGGTTGATGTTGCCGATAAAAACATCCTTACGAGGGATCTGAAGGCCTTTTTCAATGATATCGGTCAATAATTGCCCGGCTCTGCCCACAAATGGCTCGCCCTGAATATCCTCGTCAGCCCCCGGAGCTTCGCCCACAAACATCAGATCAGCGTTAAAATTCCCGACGCTGTTCACAACCTGTTTGCGGCCACACTCCGACAACTTGCACCGCGTACAATCGGGCCCGATATCGGCCCGGATCTGCTCGATAGTCTCAGTCGGTTCGGGCAAAGTGGGAGCGATCTTAACGCTCCTCAGCACCGTAGTCTCGTCAGCCCTCGCCCCTCGCCCATCATCTCCCGGATTGTATTTATCAAAAAATGGCATGGTCTTTCTGCTTGAAAGTGACGGCAACGAGGCCAGACGTGAACCGGGCTTTTTGTCAAAACCGCCTGCGTTAGCGGGTGGCAGTGGAGTAGATCGTTCCGCATCGCGAGGAGCAACAGATTCTGCGGCGATTGCAACCCTTGGGGATCGAGCCTCAACGCCCGTCGCTAGCGCAGACCTCGCCGTTAGTTCAACACCCAGGGATGCGACCCCAAGCTCCTGCATATAAAGCACTTTCTCACGAACATCCGAAATAAGCTCTGAAAGTTCCGATCCTTTTGTGAGTTCTGTTCCCATGAATTGCCTCCAGCTTTAGCTGGAGGTTAGTTTCTAAAAAGATTTTCGGCTTTAGCCTAATATTCGGCAAAAGCCAATGCAATATCATTTCCTGCTAAGCTGAAGGCAACTGATAAAATCGAACAAGACATCAAGCCTATCGCAGCCGCAAAACCTCATCCAGAATCTTATCCGCCAGTTCCCTTTTCGACATGAGCGGTAATTCTGTTTCCGAATCGCGTGTGATGATCGTCGCAATGTTGGTATCCGTATTAAAACCCGCGCCTTCTTTCGTTATGTCATTCGCCACAACCAGATCGAGGCCTTTTTTTTCCATCTTCGACCGTGCATAAGCGACGACGTCGTTGGTCTCAGCCGCGAAGCCAACGACCATCAGGCCGTCGTGCCGGTTCCGCGAGACATCAGCGAGAATATCGGGCGTTTTGACAAGTTCGAGTGTCATCACATCGCGGCCTTCTTTTTTGATCTTCGCTTCCGCCGCATTCGCAGGAGCATAATCCGCGACTGCCGCTGCACCGATAAAAACGGTCGCGTTGGCGAGCTCGCTCATCACCGCCGCGTGCATTTCTGCGGCAGAGATGCCTCTGATCACCCGAACGGTTGCCGGTGGCGGAACCTTCGTCTCACCCGCGACAACAGTCACATCCGCCCCCCTAGCCGCCGCCGCTTCGGCGACCGCAAACCCCATCTTCCCCGACGAATGATTTGAAATAAACCGAACCGGATCGATCGCCTCCCGGGTTCCGCCGACGGTGATCAGGAATCGCTCGGCGACAAGATCCAGGCTCCCCTCCTTACGAAGGAGGGGTGGCGGCGCTTCGCCGACGGGGTGGTTCTCTACCGCCGGTTCCACGGACGTTGACTCAATGCGTGACGAGAGAACCACCCCGTCAGATTCGGCAAAAGACGCCGAATCTGCCACCCCTCCTTCGTAAGTAGGGGAGTTTGGGTTCCTGCTCTCTCCGCGTCTCGGCGTCTCTGCGGTTAAAAATCCCAAAGCCTGCGCAACAATATTCTCCACATCCTCGAGCTTCCCCGTCCCGACCGTCTTACAAGCAAGTTCCCCCGCGACCGGCTCCACAAAATGCACGCCGTCTGCCCGCAGCCGCTCGACATTTCGCTGCGTCGCCGGCTGTTCCCACATCGTCGTGTTCATTGCCGGAGCGATCATTACCGGAGCGGTCGTCGCCAAATAGGTCGAGGAAAGAAAGTCGTCCGCCACGCCGTTGGCGAATTTTGCAATGATATTCGCCGTCGCCGGAACGATCAGGAGCAGGTCGATATTTTGCGAAAAATTGATATGCGCGATCGGGTCGGGATTCGCCGGATCGTAATCGTCCACAATGACATGCCGCTCCGTCAAAGCCCTAAACGTGAGCGGTCTAACAAACTCCGTCGCATGCCGCGTCATCGCCACCGACACATCACACCCGGCCTTCTGCAACAGCCGCAAAACCTCGACCGCCTTATAAGCCGCAATACCACCCGAAACGCCCAATCCTATGCGAAATTTCGCCATACAGTTAGAGACATCTTACAACAAAGCTTCACAAAATCGTGCTATCATGCCGCCAGAGCTTAATAATGAGAAAGGTCGCAATAAGTTTGGTATTTCTCCTGGCCGCAGTTAGTACGACCATGTTTGCTCAGAGCAAGGATCTGGTGATCACTGGTTCAGTTGCGTCGGTGAAAATTTCCGGCATTGGTAGCGTGGTTCGGATCGATCCCAAGACTGAATGGGCAGGACATCGCTATGAGCGGTCCGAAACCTGGTTTGAGATCGATCTGCGTCTAACTTACTGCAATCGGGGCGATGTAAGCGTGATCGTACCTTCGCGTAGGGTTTTTCCAAATCAAATGACCAAACTGCTATTCCTCGACCTTCCATCGTCGAGCGGTAGCCCAGCGAGAACCGTAGTCGGAAAATTGTTCCCAGGTTCTGATCGGAACTTTGGTGAGAAATTCATCGATATTTTGAAAGGCTCAACTCCTCCTTTCCAGATTATTGATCCAGACAAATGTTTTGAGTCCTTTGACCGCTTGCTTATAGACTCAGGCTTCACAGTTGACGTCCGAAGTCGCGAGAAAAACAAGCCCGACGTCGAGTTCGCCCGCCCCGAACACCCGTACTTTAAATTGCAGTATGGATTCTCAATGAAGGACCCGCTCCCAGTCGCAGAGGCGAAAACACGGTGGAGTAAGTTCGGCAGACTCGTTACCAGCGCCGACGGCGACTTCTTCTTCGAAACCGACGTGATCATCAACAAACTTCCAGATTAGTCAGAGCCCTCGGAACCTTCAATCGGGAAAATGTTGACAATTCGAAGCTTGTTAATAAACTCGCGAAACTTTGGCTCGTGAGCAAGCAAGCCAACCTCTTCCCTAGCCCAAGGCGAATAGCCATTCGCCGGATCTGCGACCTCGATAACGAAATCGTTCCAGTCGACCCAGCGGGTATCGTTGACCTCGTCGGGATTTGGTCGCGGGGTACCGTCAAATTTCCCAACCAGCACGGGACAGATCTCGTTCTCGACAACGCCATCTTTTTCGGCGCGGTAGCGGAATTTGGGGAGGACGATCTGGAGATCGACGCCGGTGATACCGAGTTCGTATTTTAGGCGACGTTTAGCGGCGGCTTCAACCTTTTCGTGGAGCATGACATGGCCGCAGCACGAGTTGGACCAGACACCGGGCCAGGTTTTTTTGGTGAGGGCTCGCTGCTGGAGCAGCAATTCGCCCTGGTCGTTGAAGAGGAAAACCGAAAACGCGAGGTGGCGTTTTGTATCGCCGTCGTGGGCGGCGAGCTTTGGATAAGTCCCGGTCGGCGTACCCGATTCGTCGCAGTAAACGATCATGTCGTCGAAGGCAAAGTGATATTTCCCGTAAAACACGGCAAGCAAACCGACTACTACGATACCAATGGCAAGAGGCCAGTACATTCCCGAGAAAAACGCGATGAACGTCCAAAAGGCAACTATAAAGAACGTGCTTGAGATCATCTGCGCCGGGGCGGGCAGCAAAGGTTTTTTGATCAAGAAAAAGATCTCAAGCACGACGCTGGCAATAGCCCCCGAAAACAGCCAGCCGACAAAATTCGAAATCGGTACGCCGTAAAAAACTCCGCCCCCCTCGTACCGCCAAAACCCGATCTTCACGGCTCCCGGATCGAGCACGAGGTCAAAGATCACGAGCAGCACCGCAGTAGCCGCGATCCGATAAATGCCGGCTAATAGCTGATAGCTATTAGCTATAGGCTGTTCTTCTCCTAAACGCCGTGCGATCGCGTACGCCGCAACGACCAAAGGCGTCCAAGCCAAAAAAACCGTCCACGGCGTCAATCCGAACAGCCGGAAGCCGAGCAGATCCGAATACCCAAAGTGCCCGTATGGAAAACCCGTAATGATCGCGCTCGTCTCGATCACCAGTGCGAGAACGCCGAGCAAGACCCATAAGATCAATGCATCTCGCCAGCCAAGCCACATCTTCGTCGCCCAAAACGCTGGAGCCGCGAAAAGGATGACGTTGATACCGGAAACAAACGCCGCTTCGGGCGGTATCACGACGTTCGACATGAAGAACGCGCTCGTCGCGAGCAACGCTAGTACGAATACTATCGGGATATAAGGTCTCATCTAGACTGGAACGCAGGCGCCCTCGCCTGCTGGCGCCGGTTCCTCCGGCGTGCCGTAGCTCAATATGTTTAAACCTTGTCGATCATCGCGTTCGTCAGCGTCCCGAAGCGGAACGCTTGCAGGCGAGGGCGCCTGCGTTCCCGGCGCCGCGGACCTGCGTTCCCAGCGTTAACTTCGTTATAATCTTGTTGATGCGTTTTCTTCTCAAAGTCAGTCGCCCTCGATTTTGGTTTTACCTGTTTGGGCCGTATCTCGTCGGCCTGGTCGCTGGAATTGCGGCCCGCGGCGAACTGGCAGACTGGCGTTACGCATTGTTCGCTATCTATTTTTTGTTCCCGGCCAACCTGCTTGTTTACGGTATCAATGACATCTTTGACTACGAAACCGACGCCTTGAACGCTAAAAAGACCGATTATGAGCAGTTGGTCGGGCCGGAAAAGCGGCGAACCCTTTTTTATTGGATCGCGGGCCTAAATCTTCCGTTTATCATCGCGGCGGCTCTGCTTTTCGATCTAAATTCATTTCTCGCCCTGCAATCATTTGTTTTCTTCTCACTTTTCTACTCGTCACCGCCGATCAGGGCGAAAACGAAACCGATCCTCGATTCTGCGTTCAACATTCTATACGTCATGCCCGGCGTTTTTGCGTTTGCCATCACCTCGGGCTCACTTCCGCCGGCTACTCTGGTGATCGCCGCCGGCATGTGGACTGCTGCGATGCACGCATATTCCGCGATTCCCGATATTGAGGCTGATAAGAAGGCGGGCTTGGCGACGATCGCGACCTTCTTCGGCGGATACACGACGCTTGCGATCTGCTTCGGGCTCTATTTGGCCGCGGCAGTGCTTTCCTTCGAATACCTCGGCCCGACAGCGATCATGCTCGGCTCAGCCTACATGATCCTAATGATCGCGTCGGTCCAGTCGCTCCGAACCGGCCGTATTTTCAACCTTTACAAAGCCTTTCCCATGATCAATATCGTCGCCGGCTTTGTCCTCTTCTGGCACGTCGTTATTTCAAAGAGCTGGTGAGGAGATCTAATCAAGCGATCTCAATGGCTCTGCCGACTTTATCCCATGCACTCGCTTATACGCGAGTTCGGCGGAGATCAAACAAATCTGAGTTCCAATACCGGGATTTGTCCCGGCACCAACATAAAACAGATTCTCTACCTTTTTCGATCTATTCTTCGGTCGAAATATCGCCGTCTGCCGCAGTGTATGGGCCAGACCAAGAGCTGTACCTTTGAACGAATTATAGTCAGCCCCAAAATCAGCGACCGTGTAAATTCTCTTGTACTCGATCTTTTCCCGAAGCCCCGGCAGGTTCATCTCGGTTTCCATCAAAGCCAGAACGCGATCAGCATACGAATCTTTTTCCGCCTCTGATATCTCCAACCCCGAAGCGATAGGCACCAGCACAAACAGATTCTCTTTCCCTTCAGGAGCCACCGACGGATCGGTCACGCTCGGGGCACATACATAGAGCGACGGCTCGTCCGGCAGTCGCGGGTCCTTATATATATCGTCAAAATTCTTTCGCCAATCTTCCGAAAACAACAGATTGTGATGTATCAGCGAAGGCAGTTTTTCGCGCACGCCGAGGTACATGATGAAAGCCGAGGGCGCCATCGTGCGTTTTTGCCAGTATTTTTCTTTGTGCGTCTGCTGCGCAATATCGAGGAGCTGCGTTTCGGTAAACCACATATCGGCGTTCGAAATGACTAGATCGGCATCGATCACTTCGCCACCTTCCAAACGCACACCCGCAGCCTTTCCATCACGAACGAGGATCTTCTCAACCGGCGAATTCGCCCGCAACGTCGCACCGTTCTTCTCCGCGATATTCGACAAGGCCCTGATCAGCTCATAAAACCCGCCCTGCGGATAGAACACGCCCTGGTTAAAATCCATGTGCGACATCAGGTTGTAGAGCGCCGGGGCTTCGTAGGGCGAGGTGCCGAGGAAAACCATCGTGTACTCCATCACCTGCTGCAGCTTTTTCGAAGTGAAAAATTTCGACACGAACTTATGCATCGTCGAGAAAACCGACAGCTTTTGCCCCTCGGTCATCACGCGTTTGTTGAAAAAATCGAAGATCGTGTCGTAATTCTTAAACATGAAGTGCTGCGTCGCGACTTCATATTGATATTCCGATTGTTTCAAATAAGCCCGAAGCTTATCGCCCGCTCCAGGCTCGATCGCGTCAAAAGTCGCGGTATCGATGTCGATGTTCGAATTGATATCGAGCGGATCTCCATTGTTGCGAAAGAAAATGCGGTACGAAGGCCCGAGTTTGACGAGATCGAGGTGGTCTTCGACCTTTTCGCCTACGAGATTGAAATAATGCTCAAAAATGTCCGGAGCCAGATACCACGACGGCCCCATGTCGAATTTGAACCCTTGCTCCGAGAAAATATTCGCCCGTCCGCCCAAATTCGCGTTCTTCTCGACCACCGTCACGTCGTAACCCTTACGCGCAAAAAGACCGGCGGCCCCAAGCCCGCCGATCCCTGCTCCGATGATCACTAATTTTTTCATATTCTGACCCGGGAACGCAGGCTCCCTCGCCTGCAACGCCGGTTCCTCCGGCGTGACGTAGCTTAATATCTTTCAACTTGGCGAATAACCACGTTCGTCAGCGTCCCGAAGCGGAACGCTTGCACGCGAGGGCAGCTGCGTTCTCGGTTTTATTCATAAACCCCGACTAAAGCCTTCGCCGACAGCCACACTTTCTGCCGAAAATTCGTCCTGACGCGTCCTAAATAGATATTGTAGTTAACCCGCTCTACTTCGGCTAGGATCGCCTTGTACAGAACATACGCGATCTTCACCGCTAAGCGACCGCGAAAGGCCAGCATTGGGATTCCCGGCAAGGCTTCCCGATATATCTGGCGGTTTCTTTTGATCTGAAACTTCATGAACCGCACAAATCGCTCGTCATAAACACGCGCTGAGATATCTCTCGAAGACAGTCCGAACTTCCGCAATTCTTCCTGCGGCATGTAAACACGTCCAAGCTCCTCGTGATCTTCGCGTATATCGCGCAGAAAATTAGTAAGCTGAAACGCATAGCCGAGTTTCAAGGCATGCTCGAACGCCTTCTCTGACGAATACCCCACGATCCTAGTAACCATTAGCCCGATCACCCCCGCCGAGCCGTACATGTATTTCTCGAGATCGGCGTATGTCTCGTATTCCGCAACCTCTTCGTCCATGAACATCGACTGGAGGAACGCTTCGCCGTCCTCGGCAGGTATTCTGAATTTCCTAAAATAATGGACGATCGCGTTCATAACCGCGTCGTCGGATCTGCCTTCTGCCGTTGCCCGCCGCCACTGTTCGCGCCATTCATTCAATTCCCTGAGAGTCTCTTCCTTCGTAGTCTTGGCTCTGCCGTCGACTATCTCGTCCGGGATCCGTGCAAATGCGTAAACCGCGTAGATGCCCTCGCGAACCTCGCGTGGAAAAAACTGTGTCGCAAAATAATAGCTCGTGCCATACTTTTCAGTGATCGCACGACACTCCGCCAAACCTTTTTCGAGAAATTCGTTTTCGGCCATCTTTACAGAAGTTTCATTCAAACTTGTTGGTTTCGCGCTATAGTTTAGTTTAGATTCAGCGTTGATCTTAACCGTGCATCCATTTTGCGATCATTTCCGAATGAATTCTTTACTTATTTTTGTAAATGACGGCGAAGCAAAATATCAAAGTTAACGGATTGTGGGGATTTGTTGCTGAGAGCAAGCCTCTCATCGAGGTATCTCTTGAGAACAATCTGCCGACAGCTCCGGCTGCGGTTGCGACGCCATTCAATGAAGCTGTGAGGTACGCCGTCTTTCCTGGTGGAAAGCGTCTGAGGCCTGTACTTACAATGCTCGGTGCCGAGCTTTTCGGCGGACGCGGCGTTGACGTTCTGAACGCCGGCACGGCAGTCGAGTATATCCACACCAGTTCACTCATTTTCGACGATCTTCCTTGCATGGACGATTCGCCCGACCGCCGCGGAAAGCTGTCGCTCCACGAGAAATTTGGCGAAGGGCTTTCGACGCTCGTTGCGATCGGTTTCCTAAATCAGTCGTACCAACTTGTTACGCTTGACGGCAACGGCAGCCGCGAGCGTTCAGTCAATGCCATTCTCGAGATCGTCGACTGCGTCGGCCCCGGCGGCATGGTCGGCGGGCAGTCGGTCGACCTGATGATCGCCACGTCAAACGAATGCAAGATATGCTCAAGGACAAAATATGGGGGAGTTTTAAACCTGAAGACGTCATCCCTTATTCGGCTTGCTTTACGTCTCGGAGCGATCCTTTCCGGTGCGAAACCAGATCAACTTGATTCATTGTCGGATTTCGCAGAAGCTCTCGGAAATGCATACCAGATCAGCGATGATATTATTGATTTGAAACAAGACTCTTTCGCATTTGCTAACGGAAAGGGGGAAGCCGAGACGAACCGTGCAATCGAGACGCTCAGCAAAAAGGTCGCCGAAGCCAAGTTGATCTTGACCGATAATTTCCCTGCATCGGACGCTCGCGAAAGACTCACTCAACTGGTCGATTACGTCGCCGCCCGCAAAGAGTAACTACAAATGACCGAAACCCTGTCCTCTGAGATCGTCTTTCGCGGTCGCGTCTTCGACATCAAAAGAGACCGAATAGCCGAAAACGGCGCCGAATATGATCGCGAGGTTATCACACACAACGGAAGCGCCGTGATCGTGCCGCTTTTCGACGACGGCACCGTTGCTCTGGTCAAACAATACCGCCACGCCGCCGGCCATTATCTGTTGGAGCTTCCCGCCGGCTCGCTTGACACTCCCGATGAGCCACCCGAAGTTGGGGCCCGACGCGAACTCGAAGAAGAGATCGGCGTAGTCGCCGAGGGTCTTGAGTTATTGGCCGAATTCTACGTTTCCCCGGGTTTTTTGAGCGAAAAGATGTTCGTTTTCCGCGCTACCGGCCTTACCGAAACGCAGCAGAATCTGGATGAAGACGAATTTGTAGAGATCGTCCGCATTCCACTCGCCGACGCGGCCAAAATGGCGCGAGACGGCCGCATCTTGGATGCGAAGACGATAATCGGGCTAACGTTCTGCGAACTTCGATCTACGCCGTCCGCGACTTGACCTACCACCTGTATTTCGATATCCTATGCGTTCGCATTTTTGCGGATAGGCTTAGTAGTGTGTGATTATGAGTACTTATTTTCCTAGTGGAAAGGGTTTGGCTGACGGCCGTAAATGGTTCGTGGTTGATGCCAAGGGCAAAACGGTTGGACGGCTCGCGACTGAGGTCGCTCGCATCCTGTCGGGTAAGAACAATCCGGCATGGACGCCGTTTCTAGACATGGGCGACCACTGCGTCGTTATTAACGCCCGTCACGCTGTGTTTACGGGTGCTAAGGACGATCAGAAGATCTATTACCGGCACACGCTTTACCCGGGCGGCCTGAGAGAAACGACGGTTAAGGAAATGTTCGAGAAGAAACCTGAAAAGGTCATCGAACTGGCCGTTAGAGGCATGTTACCTAAAACCAAACTCGGCAAAGCAATGGCAAAGAAACTTAAAGTTTACGCCGACGGCGAACACAAGCACTTCGCACAGAATCCAGAGGCGATCGAGATCTAGTGGCCAGTGGCCAGTGGTCAGTGGCCGGTAGTAGCCGGTTCTGACCACTGACCACCGACCACTGACCACCTTTTTAGATATGGCAGACATTCAATATTACGGCACTGGCCGCAGAAAAACTTCGACCGCACGCGTTTACCTGCGTCCAGGTTCGGGCAAGATCGTTATTAACAGACGGGATTTCGACGCGTACTTCCCTAACGAAGCTCTTCGGATGATCATCCGCCAGCCGCTTCGCCTTACGGAAACGGTCGAGAAATTTGACATTCTTGTCAACGTTTTGGGCGGCGGACAGGCCGGACAGGCAGGTGCGGTTCGTCACGGCATCACGCGTGCCTTGATGGAATTCAACGCTGACCTGCGTCCCGCTCTCAAGAAGGCTGGCCTCGTCACCCGCGATCCGCGTCAGAAGGAACGTAAGAAATACGGCCAGAAAGGCGCTCGTGCGAGATTCCAGTTCTCGAAGAGATAAGAAGGATGGTTGTTCGTGGTTCGTTGATCGTTGCTGGGAATTTCTTGCAACGAACAACGATCGACGAACAACGATCATAAACCATTAGCGAAACGCTTGGTTGATTACCCGTTTCGCTGAGTACATAAACCAAGGAGATAAGATTTTGGCAACAGTTACGATGAAAGAACTCCTCGAAGCAGGAGTTCATTTTGGTCACCAGGTACGCCGTTGGAACCCGAAGATGAAGGAATACATCTTTGGCGAGCGCAACGGCATTTATATTATTGACCTTCAGAAAACGCAGAAACTTTTCCGCGATGCTCTCAATTACGTCACGGAATCGCTCACCGAGCGTCCTAACCAAAAGGTTTTGTTCGTAGGAACAAAGCGTCAGGCACAGGAGGCCATCAAGGAAGAGGCCGAACGCTGCGGGCAGTATTACATCAATAACCGCTGGCTTGGCGGATTGCTCACGAACTACGAAACAGTTAAAAAATCGATCAACAAGCTGAAAGAGATCGAAAACATGCGAGAGGACGGCCGCTTTGAGATGCTCACCAAGAAAGAGCGTCTCCAACTCGACCGCGAGCACGAAAAGCTCATGAAGAACCTCGCCGGCATCAAGGACATGGGCGGTTTCCCCGACATGATGTTCGTAATTGATGTCCGCAAAGAAGATATCGCGATCAAGGAAGCTAATCGCCTGAACATCCCGATCGTTGCCGTCGTCGACACAAATTGCTCGCCTGAGGGCATCGACCACGTCATCCCGGGTAATGACGACGCACTGCGTGCCATCCGTCTCTTCGCCTCGCGGATCGCTGATGCGATCATCGAAGGCCGACAGGTCGGAACCGAAGGCCGCGTTGCTGACGTCCAGGCTGAAGCTGAAACCGGAGATGAAGAAGCTAACGCACCGATCGTTGAGTCGCGTATCTCGATCCCGAAGGAATTCCTGACGGCCGATGATGTTGCCGAGATCGAAAATGCTGAGGTTGCGGACGTTGTCGAAGAAGAAGATGACGTCATAGAAGAGCCTGTGGCGGAAACGGCAACAGAAGCTGCTCCGGCGGAAGTTACCGAAGAAGCAGCCGCTCCTTCGGCAGATGCAGCGACGGAAGAAAGCACCGACAAGGCTGCGGAAGAGACTAACGAAGCTACGGCGAGCTAGGCTAAACATTTTTATTCTTAAAGCGTAGCCTTTTTCCGTTAGCGAAGACGGGCTACGCTTTTTTACAAGCACTTAAGCGTAAAGGCCGCGGAACTTGGTTTCGCGAGGAAATTTGGAGTAATAGTAATGGCAGAGATAACAGCAGCAGCAGTGAAATCGCTTCGTGAAAAATCAGGAGCGGGAATGGTCGATTGTAAGAACGCCCTCGTCGAAACAAACGGAGACGAGACCGCAGCGATGGAGCTTCTTCGCAAGAAGGGCATGGCAACGGCGGATAAAAAAGCCGGACGCGTTACCGCTGAGGGTGCGGTTGGTTCGTACATCCACATGGGCGGCAAGGTCGGCGTTTTGGTCGAGATCAATTGCGAGAGCGATTTCGTATCGCGTGGCGATGAATTTCAGCAGCTCGTCAAAGACGTTGCAATGCACATTGCGGCTACAGATCCGCGTTATACGAACCGTAGCGATGTTCCGGAAGCAGATCTCGCTAAAGAACGCGAGATCCTGATGGAGCAGCTCAAAAACGACCCGAAGAACGCGAACAAGCCTGAGGAAGTCCTCGGCAAGATCATCGAAGGCCGTCTGAACAAGTTTTACGAGGACAATGTCCTCGTCGATCAGCCTTTCGTAAAAGATCCGTCGAAAACGGTCGGTGAACTCGTCACCGAAAAGATCGCATCGATCAAAGAAAACATCTCGATCCGCCGCTTTTCCCGATTCAAAATGGGCGAAGGCATCGAAAAGAAAACCGATGATTTCGCTGCCGAAGTCGCCTCAATGGTCGGCTAACAGTAGTCGGTGGTCGGTGGCCGGTGGCCGGTGGTCAGAAAGTGGATGGGTGTTCAGCACTATCGACAACTGATAGCGTGGCAAAAGTTGATGGAACTCGTAAAGCTTGTTTACGAGCTAAGCGATGACTTCCGTACCGAAGAACGCTTCGGGCTGACATCGCAAATTAGAAGAGCTGTTGTTTCCGTCGCTTCGAACATTGCCGAAGGACAGGGCCGTAATTCGACTAGGGAATTTATCAACCATCTTTCCATCTCGTACGGATCATTGATGGAGACGGAAACGCAAACTCTCGTTGCGGAAATGCGTAACTATTCGACGCCAGCAAAGCGTGGCGAGGTTCTGGATAAGGCTTCGGAAGTTGGTAGGCTTATAAACGGTTTATCCAATTCACTCGGAAGGAAGATAAGATCGGACCGATAATTCTGACCACTGACCACCGACCACTGACCACAGTTATGACGCCAGCTTACAAACGGATCCTTCTAAAGCTCTCCGGCGAGGCCCTCATGGGCACGCAGTCTTATGGTATCGATACTAAGGTTGCGGACGCGGTGGCGGCGGAGTTGAAGACGGTCTATGATCTCGGTATAGAGATCGCTATTGTTGTCGGCGGTGGTAATATTTTTCGCGGCGTATCTGAATCAGCGGGAAATATGGACCGGGCGGCAGCTGACTACATCGGTATGCTCGCAACCGTTATGAATGCGGTCGTTTTGCAGGACGCCCTGGAGCGTCTGAAAATAAATACCCGTGTAATGTCGGCGATCGACATCCCGCAACTCGCCGAACCTTTTATCCGCCGGAGAGCGGTGCGTCATCTGGAAAAACAGAGGATCGTCATCTTCGCCGCCGGCACGGGAAATCCTTATTTCACAACCGATTCTGCCGCTTCGCTCAGAGCTCTTGAGATCCAGGCTGAAGTAATTCTAAAAGGCACAAAAGTCGACGGCATCTATAGCGCCGACCCGGTCAAAGACCCAACCGCAACGAAATTTGATAAAATTACGTATCAGGAAGTGCTCGAAAAGCAGCTGAAGGTAATGGACGCCTCGGCGATCTCGTTGTGCATGGATAATAATCTTCCGATCATGGTTTTCAACATGCGAAAATCGGAAAATATCATCAAAGCAGTGTGCGGCGACCTTTCGATCGGCACCCTTGTAACTAATTAGTGGTCACAGTCAGTGGTCGGTGGTCAAAAAGAACTGCCGACCACTGACCACCGACCACCAAACACTGACCAATATGAGCGTACAAGACATAGTTAAAGAAACCGGTCCGAAAATGGACGCTGTTATTGAAGATTTCAAGCGAAAACTCGCTAATATCCGTACCGGACGAGCAACCGTCGGAATGCTGGACGTCGTCATGGTCGATTATTACGGCACACCGACACCGCTGGCGCAGATGGCTTCGGTCGCAGTTCCCGAGCCGCAGATGATAACGGTCCAGCCGTGGGATCAAACCCAGCTCGGGCCGATCGAGAAGGCCATCCTTGCCGCCAACCTCGGCATGAGCCCGTCGAATGACGGCAAGATCATCCGTCTCTCCGTGCCAGCCCTAACCGAAGAGCGACGCAAACAGTTCGCAAAACAAGCCCACGAGGTCGCCGAAGAGCACCGCATCGCCGTCCGCAACGTACGCCACCACTCAAACGACCAACTCAAGAAACTCCTAAAGGACAAGGCCATCTCCGAAGACGACGAACGCGGCGGACTCGATGATGTCCAGAAACTAACAAACGCCCACATCGCCAAGATCGACGAACTCGCGAAGAATAAGGAAAGTGAAATAATGAGTGTATAGTCCTAAAACGAGTTATGGATAGGCCAACACTAATTGTTCTCGGTGGAGCAAACGGAAGCGGCAAAACAACTCTCGCGCGAGAGTACATTTTTGTCGAGAAATTTCCCTACCTGGGAGCTGATCAAATCGCTTACGACCTTAATCCCAATGATGTCGAGAGCGTTGCGATCGAAGCGGGACGGCTATTTATCAAAAAAATTGCCGAAATGATCGAAGACAGACATTCGTTTATTGTCGAATCCACATTGTCTGGGCTAAGCCTAAGAAAATGGATAAGCAAAGCCAAAGATAACGGTTATTTGATCAAGATAGGTTTCGTTTACCTAAATTCCCCAGAGCTTTGCGTTGACCGCGTCTCCGCTCGGGTTTCGAAAGGTGGTCACCATGTCCCTGCCGAAGACATCCTCCGTCGCTATCATCGATCAAACGCAAATTTCTGGAACCACTACAAAAATTTGGCTGATGACTGGAAGTTGTATAATAATACTGGAAGTGAGATCGTTCTTGTTGCAATGGATGACGGAAACGGTATATCTATTGGTGAGACCAGGAGGTACAAAGAATGGCTAAAAATGGTAACGGAAACGGAAGCATGAATGGAAATTCGGTGCCTAAGAACGGCGACGGCAGTTTAATACGTGATTTCATGAAGGATCTCCGTATAGCGCAGGATGCGGTCGCTAAAGCTCAGGAAGAGAATCGCCGCCTGGGCATCCCAAACTGGTATCAGATCAATGGCGAGATCGTCAGCGATATCGAACTCGCCGCGAGGAAGGGTTCGAAAAAATAGGCCCCTCGGTGCTGGTTGGCTAAAGCCATATGAGATTCGCATTCCGCCCGGTTGTCGTACTCTCGCTGATAGTTGTTCTTCTCTCGACCGCGCTCCCCTGCGGGCCAGGTTATATTTCTCCGCTTTTTGACACAACTTCAGCGCCTGAGATGCCCTACACCGATTTTGCCTCCGGGCGTCTTGGCATACTGAAGCGAAAGTTTCGCCGCTCGGTGCTTGTCGGGGCTTACAGGCATATCGCGGGTCGTGGGCTTACCTCGCTTGAGCAAAAAGCCTTGATCGAGGTTTGGCAGGCCGAGATAAACAATCGTGATTTCCGCGACGATTCCGTCGACGAGGCTGTAAAAGCATGGGTCGCAAAGCGAAAAGGCATCGTCACCAAGGAAGAAAAACTCCCTGACATCTATGTCGAAAGGCCGTACGGCGGCTACGAATTTTTTCCGAACTGTACAAAAAACGCGTTTGAAACTGCAAAAGAGACCCTTTCTGACCGCACTACATCGTATGGGTCGACCGATCCACACGTACTGAACTGGGTCGCGGGCCAGGACCAGGTGTTTCAAAACTGTTCGAGCGGAAAACGAATTCCCGACCCAGCTCCGGTCGGTGCCCCGCTGTGGCTGCAAAAGGATCGCGACTATCAGATAGCCGCTGCCGAGTTTTACTCGATGAACTACGCCGAAGCAAAGAAACGCTTCGCCGAGATCGCTCAGGACACAGAATCGCCGTGGCGTGAAACGGCCGACTATCTGGTTGCGCGAACTCTGATCCGTCAGGCAAGTCTTTCCTCAGCTCCCGGGGCGACGACCGCGATCTACGAAGAGGCCGAAGGCCACCTGCAGCGTTTCGTGTCATCGTCAGGCAAATTTTCAGCCTCGGCCGAGCGGCTGGTCGGACTCGTAAAATACAGGCTGCGGCCAAAGGAACGCGTCTCTGAACTTGCTAAAAACATAACCGCCTACAGCGGAGAAAATTTCCGTCAGGACGTCATCGATTACAACTGGCTGCTTGATAAGTTCGAAAGTGAGGCATTAAAAGCCGAAGAACAAAAGAAAGAAGCGGCCAAGCCGAAAGAACCGGGACAAGAGACGCCTCCTCCGCCATCTAACATTTCCACGAAAACCGAGCGAAAGAACCCGGATGATCTGGAGATCTACGTTTACTCGGTGCCTGACGGCAAGAGTCTTCAGTTCTATGTAAAACCCGATGCGACCGATGCGGAAGCTCTTGCCGAGGCCGAGCGTGTTTATGGAAAGCCGCTGACCGACGAGATGAAAACGCAGGTTCGCAGTGGACGACAAAACGCGTATCAGAGTCGCTTTTCTGACGGTATAAAGTCCAGCTACGAAGGCGGTTACTGGGGCGACGAGGCATTGACGCCGTCGCTTTTGCCGCCCTTTCTCGCCCAGGATGAGATCACCGATTGGCTTTATGCGTTTCAGATGCAAGGCAGCGAAGCCTACCTTTACTCGCTTAAGCGTTTCGAGGAGCGTGAGTCCGATCTTTGGTTGATGACCGCCCTTTCTCAAGCCGACAAGAGTTCGACGCAGCTGCCGCGGCTTATCGAGGCCGCTAACCGGGCAGACCGTACCGGCCCGGCATATCCGACCATCGCTTACCATCACGCCCGCATCCTGCTCATGCAGGGCAAGAACGAAGAGGCGAGAAAGCTGATCGACTATATGCTCGGTCTTGGCGACACCCTGCCGATATCAGCGACAAACTCCTTCGCGGAAATGAAGCTAAAGTTGGTCGAAACTCTCGCCGACTTTTTGAAATACTCGCTAAAGAAACCTTACGCTCTCAACTATAACGGCAGCATCGGCACTATCGAGGACATCATCGCCGAACAAAAGTCGTACTTCGACCCCGAATATCACAAAGAGGGACGCGAGGCCTACGAAGCCGGGGTCGAGGAGCAGTATAAGACCGAGCGTGAGTGGAATGGCCGCCCGATGTTCGATGAAGGAGCGATCGACGTTCTTAATCAACACTTCCCAACCTCGTCGCTGGTCGAGGTCTACAACTCGCCCGTCCTGCCCGACTATTTGAAACCGCGACTGGCAATGGCGATATGGACGCGGGCCTATTTGCTGAACGATGCCGCAACTCTCGCAAAATTCTCGGCCGAGCTGACGAAATACGAGCCCACCTTCGCCCCGGGCCTCGACGCGATAGAAGCAGCCAGGACGCCTGCCGCCCGCGAGAATGCCCTCTTGTTCTTTGTGCTGAAAAACCCGATCTTGACGCCGTATCTGGAAGATGGATTCGGAAAAACCGACAACACTGTCGAGGAATGGTCGATCGACGACTGGTGGTGCGAACCGTACGATTCCGAATACAACGAAACCACAAATGCCGAGGGCCCGCGATCGCTTCCACCACGCCCGGCGGCCCTGAAACCTGCCCAAACACAGGCCGCCCAAGCCGAACGGAAAAAACTAAAAGCAACGGGCGATGCTCCTAAATTTCTGGGAAATAAGGTACTTGCGTGGGCACGGCGATCTCCAGCGGATAAGCGAGTGCCCGAAGCCCTATACCTGATGACCATCGCTAACGGCTGGAGCAAATACGGTTGCGGAAACAATGAAGAACTGCGAAACGAAATGGCCCGTCTCATAAAAACCCGGTACGCAAACACCGAATGGGCCGCGAAATTGAAGGAAGACGAAGGCGAACAGAAATAAAGCTGCAGAAGCCTGCGCGTAAGCAAGGACGATACATCCTACGATAAAATATCGCCCTTGCTAACACGCGAGCTTTTGCGGAAACTTCTATTTTTTCCCGTCCGCAGGCTGAGAAGCCTTCTGCTTGTCGAACTCTGTCCGGATCTCTTTGCAGGCGATCGCGAGCTGCGATTTGTCGGTCTGATTCTCCTCGACAGCTGTACGGATCGATTCCTTGATCTGATTTACCACCAAGCCTTTTGCTGCTCGGACGACGAAATTATCTTCGGGATTCTCCGCGTACTTCGTCAACTCATCTATAAGCGAATCGCACTCCGGCACGCCGATCTTCTGCTCGCCTACGACCGAATCAACGGCCTGATCGGAAAGCGACTTGTTCGACGCCGTGTTTGCAGGGCGATTGGACGAAGCCGTATTCGCGGCCGGCTTATCGCCACCAAACGGATTGAGCGAACTACAGCCAAGCGCAACGAAAACCCCAATAACCAATGCAACGAGTAGTCCAAATTTATTCTTCATTTCGTTCCTTTCAAAACATACTCTACGACCAAAAGACCACTAGGGTTCCGCAACTCAGGCTTTTAAAGGCCGGTGCGTAAGCAAGGGCGGTACTCGCAACGTTGTAAGAATCGCCCTTGCTCACGCCCGGGCTTTTGCAACGAAGCTTTAGTCCTTCTGTAAATTAGCAAATTTTTCGATCAGCTTCTTCTGCCCGAAACCGGCGAAGCTGATCGTCAGCTTGACATTGTCACCAGATCCTTCGCGACGCAGGACCAGGCCGCGGCCGTATTTTTCGTGCTTTACGTGCGAACCCGGTACGAGCATCGACGGGTCGGGACGCTGCGAGGCAGGCGTGGCCGCGGCTTTGAGCTTTTCATAACCGGATAGCTTCGGTTCCGTCCTTTCCGCTCCATCGCCCTTCGGCGGTATCACGATGTCCCGCTTTTTGAAAAACTCAGCAACGGCGTCGGTGCTGTTATAAGTCTTGCCCGTGTAAAGGTTTTTCGGCTTTGGCGGCTCGGGACGCTCGCCCTTGAGAGCGCTGATCGTTGCCTTCGCACTCATTGCCGTCGTGCTGCGTGCGTACGATAGCCACGATGCACCTCGCGATAGGTCTTCGATCAGTTCGAGAGGTAATTCGTTCAAAAATTGCGAAGGCTCCGCCGCCATTTCTTCGCCGTAAACTCGCCGCCGCATCGAGTGCGTGACGTAAAGTATCTTTTCGGCCCGAGTGATCGCAACATAGGCGAGCCGTCGCTCTTCTTCAAGCTCTTTCGGATCGTTGAGCGAACGCGAGTGCGGAAAGATGCCGTCTTCGAGTCCAACCAGGAATACGATCGGAAACTCCAGCCCCTTTGCCATGTGAACCGTCATCAGCGTGACCGGGGCCGTTCCATCGTACTTATCCGTGTCCGAGGTAAGGGCCGCGTGATCGACAAAATCCCGCAGGCTGTTTTCTTCCTGCTTGTCGTAATCGACGGCAGCGTTTACTAATTCTTCAAGGTTTTCGAGCCTTGCGGCAGATTCGTCCGTATTTTCTGACCTCAGGCTGTTGCCGTACCCTGTGTCTTCGATCGCCGCGATAACAACGTCCGACGCCGCACGGCCCGCTTCGGCAGCCTCTTGCATCTTGCCGATCAGGTTTTCGATCACCTTGCGAAACGCCCGCAAAGCCTCTTTTGCCCGCGGCGTTAAAGCCGCTTGCTGCGGAAAATCGGCATCGGTCACCGAAGCGATAGTCATCCAAAGCGACGAGCCGTTTTCCTTCGCGATCCGCTGAATTTCGTCGAGACTTGTTTTGCCAAGCCCGCGGGCCGGCGTATTTATCACCCTTAACAAGGCAATGTCATCGAACGGGTTCATCGCGAGTTTGAGATAGGCAATGATGTCCTTCACCTCGGCCCGTTCGTAGAACGAGAAGCCGCCGACGATGTTATATTCGATCCGCATCCGCCGCAGGGCTTCCTCGAAAAGTCGCGATTGCGAGTTTGTTCGATACAAAATAGCTATGCGGTCCTTAAGGCTGCGGCGTTGGTGCTCCTCGATCTTGGATGCGACGAACCTCGCTTCCCCGTCACCGTCGTAAGCCTGGAAATAATAAAGCCGCTCGCCGCCTTCGTTAGCCGTCCAAAGCTTCTTTTTCTTCTGATTCTGGTTGTTTTCGATGATCGCGTGTGCCGCGTCCAGGATCGTCTGGGTCGAGCGATAGTTCTGTTCGAGCAGAATAACTTTTGCGTCAGCGAAATGCTTTTCAAACCCGAGAATATTGCGAATATCCGCCTGCCGAAACCCGTAAATGCTCTGTGCATCGTCGCCGACGACGCAGATATTCTGCTGTTTCTCGGTCAAATAGCTGATCAGAGCGAACTGCAGGGCGTTCGTGTCCTGATATTCGTCGACGAGGATGTATTTGAAGCGATCATTGTACTTCTCGCGGGTCTCGTGCGATTTCCTGAGCAGCTTAACGGTCTTGATCAGCAGGTCGTCAAAATCGAGAGCGTTCGCGGTTCGAAGGCGTTCGTCGTACATTCGAAAGACCTTGGCCATAGCAGATTTTTTCTCGTCGCCATATTCGACCTTCGAGGTGAACATCTCGTGATCTTCGCCACGATTCTTCGCCGAGCTGATGACATTTCGAACGAGCCGCGTCGCGAGCTGCTTTTCGTCAAAACCGAGGTCTTTGATGCAAGATTTGACAACCTTTTGCGTGTCATCAGTGTCGTAGATCGTAAAGCTTTTCGTATACCCTTCCTCAAGCTTTTCGATGTCCTGCCGCAGTATACGAACGCACAAACTGTGAAAGGTCGCGATCAGCGGTGCCGACTGCAGCCGCTGGCCCTTGAGCAGTTCCTGCACACGGGAACGCATCTCGCCGGCAGCCTTATTGGTAAACGTGACCGCGAGAATACTCCGCGGCTCGACCTGTTTTTCCGCTATCAAATAAGCCATGCGGACCGTGATGACCCGCGTCTTCCCCGACCCCGCACCAGCAAGAATAAGCAAAGGCCCGTCAGTCGCTTGCACGGCTTCGGCCTGTTGGGGATTGAGCGAAGTAAGGAGGTCCATATATTTTTGCAAACCTTAATGGTACGGCTTTGAGGGTTGTCGGTCAAAACGTGAAACCGTTGACATTTCGCTCGCATTTTGAGAGCATTCTGAATCAGAGACGATCATGCACCTAGTGACGAAGAAGAGACTTCAAGAATTCTGGAGTGCTTATCCGGACTCAGAAACATCTCTGACGCACTGGTTTCGAATTGTAAAAAAGGCCGATTGGACAAGCTTGGCTGATATTCGTAAGGACTTTCCTCATGCGGACCTTGTAGGAGATTGTGTCGTATTCAACATCGGTGGAAACAAGTATCGACTGATCGTGAAGGTTCGCTATCGATCACGGGCCGTATTTGTGCGCTTTGTCATGACACATTCGGAATACAACAAAGAAAAATGGAAAGCGGACTGCCGCTGATATTTATGAACGCTATAATTGATAATCCAACGTACGCAGAACTTGTCGTCAAGATACTTCCTACCGCAATTCGAAGCGAAGAAGAATACGACATAATGATCGAGAATATCGATGAGCTTATTAGCAAGCCTGAAGAGATTCTAACCGAAGAAGAGGGGCGTCTGCTCGAAACGCTTGCGATCCTTGTCGAAGATTACGAAGACAAGAACTACCCTATTCCTGATCTGGAACCCCACAAAACCTTGCAGGTTATGATGACCGATCGAGGTCTACGACAGCGAGACTTGCTTACCGTTTTTGGTTCACGGGGCACGACATCCGAAGTCGTACGCGGAAAACGCCGGATCAGTAAAAATCAGGCCAAAAAGTTGGCGGCTTTTTTTAATGTTTCCGCTGAGGTCTTTATCTAGATCGGATGCATCCTGACCGTCAGAAATTGCGGAAAGGCCGGGTGTACCACAGTATGGCCACGACTACCCCGAGAAAGCCGATCAATTGGAGAATTAAAGAAGAAACGCCGATTCCGATCGGCCAACCCCAGGGTAATTCGCTGTAGTTGATTCCGGATGCAAAACTATCGACGATCTTTCCAGAGGCGGCAGCTATCCCGAAACAAAATCCGATATGCAGTAGAAGAAAGATTGGTAAAGCTATGAAAGCGTAATCTTGGACAAGCATAAACCCTAAAGGGCCAACTGCCAGAATTCCAGTGGTAAAAGCCAAACCAAGAATCCCATAACCAAAGATCGGCTTGCCTAAGAGAGTCAGGTTATAACAAAGGATAACCCCAGCCCCAACCGGTCCGCCAAGAAGGGCCGCGATCGCCGACTGTGACGACGAAAAAACTCGGACATCACTACGGCTTTGGTCTCTATCGCTATCAACTATTTTATTAACGCCTGTATCTCCTTAAATTTCTCATGTTTCGCATCGCCCATCATCTCGAAGAGGGCCATTTCGGTGGACGATTCTATCACCCCGGCCCTCGCCATTTTCGCGATGCCGGCGAGGCGGTTGTAGTCGAAACGGGACGATACGCAGTCGGCGAGCAGATGCACCTGAAAGCCGCGTTCGATCAGGTCGTGGGCGGTTTGGTTAACGCATATATGGGCTTCGATACCGCACAGCACGACTTGTGAAACGCCCATTTTCTCTAGCTTTTCGGCAAACGAATCCGCACGATATGAGCTAAAAGCGGTTTTCTCGAGCGGCAGGTTTTCCTCGTCGATCACGAGCCGAAGCTCTTCGACGATCGGCCCGAGGCCTTTTGGATACTGCTCCGTCGCGATCACCGGCACGCCAAGCATCTGAAACCCGCTCACAGCCGTTGCTATCCGCGAAACGAGACCGCCAAAATCCGGGATAACGTCGCGAAACGCCTCCTGAACGTCTATTACTATGAGCAGAGCTTTATTTGGATCGAGAACATTCGTGTGGGCCATACTTACTCGGGAACCTCCACCTTCTCAGCCCTTTTTTGAGCCAGACGCTCTTCCTTCTCACGCATTTCCTTGCGGTAGGTTTTAAAAAAGAAATAGCAGGCAACGACGCAAAGGATAAGGATCAACCCCATCATCGCCGCGATAAAATAGATTTCCGCTCTCTCAGCACCTGGCATGTTTCTAGTCTAATGTCCCAAGTCCAAAGTCCAAAGTCAATGAACCGAAACTAAGGAAAATGGGTCATTTCAAAAAGATCAGGCCGCAGAGCGGCCAGAGAAAATAGCCAGATGCGAAGCTTCTGGTCGAGTAAGAAATGAAAGCGCCGCTTCGTAGATGCGGCAAGGTAAGGCTGGTGCGGCTTCACCGCACTAGCATCTTGGTTTCCGGCAACCAGAAGCTCCGCATCTGATGTTAAAAAGACGGCTTCTCCTGACTTGGATTAGAATCAAGTCGACAAAAACAGATTCGATCTTTGACAGGAGAAACCGTAATGACATT
>LNEI01000011.1 GCA_001464455.1 Acidobacteria bacterium Ga0077534 | reverse complement strand
ACCGGTGAAGATGCCGGTTTCCCGCATCTAGACGGAAAGACCCCGTGCACCTTGACTACAACTTGATAGTGATTTCGGGTAAGTAATGCGCAGCATAGGTGGGAGGCTTTGATGTCAGGCTTTTGGGCTTGGCGGAGCCATCGGTGAGATACCACCCTTTACTTATTTGGACTCTAACCTAGACCCGTAATCCGGGTCAGGGACATTATCAGGCGGGTAGTTTGACTGGGGCGGTCGCCTCCTAAAGAGTAACGGAGGCGCTCGAAGGTTGGCTCAGGCTGTTTGGAAATCAGCCGCAGAGTGTAAACGCATAAGCCAGCTTAACTGCGAGACATACACGTCGAGCAGGTACGAAAGTAGGAGTTAGTGATCCGGCGGTCGCTTATGGAAGTGCCGTCGCTCAACGGATAAAAGGTACGCCGGGGATAACAGGCTGATCCTGCCCAAGAGTTCACATCGACGGCAGGGTTTGGCACCTCGATGTCGGCTCATCATATCCTGGGGCTGAAGAAGGTCCCAAGGGTTCGGCTGTTCGCCGATTAAAATGGTACGTGAGCTGGGTTCAGAACGTCGCGAGACAGTTCGGTCCCTATCTGGTGTGGGCGCAGCAATATTGAAGGAATCTGACCTTAGTACGAGAGGACCGGGTTGGGTTGACCTCTAGTGTACGTGTTATGACGCCAGTCGTATCGCACGGTAGCTATGTCGAGCATGGATAAACGCTGAATGCATCTAAGCGTGAAGCCAGTCCTAAGATTAATATTGCCAGTGAGACTCGTGGAAGACCACCACGTAATAGGCTGGAGATGTAAGTGCAGTAATGTATTTAGTTGACCAGTACTAATTGTCCCAAGGCTTGACCATAAAATTTGTTGACTAGCAAATTTTATTGCAAAAGCAGCTCGTAGTGGACATGCAATGTATTCAGTTGTCAGATATCAGGTTTGAAAATATAGCACGAGTTGCGGTTTCGGCCGCGATCACGCTTAAGGCGTAACTCTTGCGGACAGTTTTCCGGTGATTTTGTCGGTAAGGTCACACCCGTTCCCATCCCGAACACGGAAGTTAAGCTTACTGGAGCCGATGATACTGCATCTTTCAGGTGTGGGAAAGTAGGAAGTCGCCGGATCTAAATTAAAAGAAAAGCCCGTTCATTTTGAGCGGGCTTTTTTCTGTTTCGATTTGAACGAAATCGGGCGGCATTAAGTAAGTTCATTGATCGTCGAGATCAGGCGTCCCACCTCTTCCTCATTCGTGTAGCAAGCAAAACCAACCCTAACAAGTCCCTCAACACCGAGTTGTTCGACGATCGTCGCAGCGTAGAAGTCGCCGTTAGAGGTGAAGAGAGCGTTTTCAGCTAATTTGCTGGTGACGGACTCAGCGGTTAGCTCGTCAATTGTGAAAGATATCGTTGACGTTCTGGGCATGTGCGGCGGCGGGCCGTAGACTTTGACGCCTTTCATTTGGGTTAGGGCGTTCCAGAACATTGTTGTCAGTTCATGTTGGCGATTGTGAAGCTCTTCGAAGGCGGCGGCGAGGCGTTCGCGGCGGCTTCCGTGGTATGCAAGCGAGGCCAGGAAGTTTACTGCCGCAGCGGCTCCGGCGATGCCTTCGTGGTTTTGGGTTCCGGTTTCTGCTCGTTCGGGCGAATAGTTTGGTGCCGGTTTTAGTTTTGGAAAATCGATCTGTTCGAGCAGGCTTTTGCGGCCGTACAGAATTCCCATGTGCGGACCGTAGAATTTGTAAGACGAACACGCCAGGAAGTCGCAGCCTATCTTTTTGACGTCTATCAAGTTGTGGGCTGCGTAATGCACCGCATCGACAAAGGTCAGCGCTCCAGCCGATCTCGCCATACCAACCGCTTTTTCGATATCGTTGATCGTGCCTAAGGCATTCGAGGCTGCTCCTATCGCTAGCAATCGTGTTTTATCGCTCAATAGATCTGCCAAAACGTCCAGCTCAAGCTGGCCACTTTCAGTGTTCATCGGTATCATCCGGATGACGACGCCTCTATCTTTCTCAAGTGATCGCCAGGTATCGACGTTGGCGTGATGATCTAGTTCGGTAACGATTAACTCGTCGCCGGCATTCATCTCGCGGCCGAGCGACCGGGCGAGGTGGAAGGTGAGCGTCGTCATATTCTGCCCGTAAACGATCTCGTCCGGATCCGCGTTCAAGAAATCCGCCATCGCCTGCCGCGAGTCTTCAATGATCTCATCCGTTTCGCGACTCGTTGTATATGCCCAATGCGTGTTGGCATTGTGATTGAACATGTAATCGTTCATCGCCTCGACAACCGAACGCGGTACTTGCGTTCCGCCCGGGCCGTCGAAATAGGCTACTTTTTGGCCGTTGATCTTACGGTCAAGCGCGGGGAATTGCGAACGGATCTCTTCGACTGATGCAACGTTATTCATAAATTGTAGTTGAGCGAAACTTATCGAGATTATAGTTCGAATGATACAGACGGGAAAACCAGGACTTTGCAAAAGCGAGCGCGTGAGCAAGGGCGAAACACGCAAAATTGAGAGAATAGCCATGCTTACGGGCTGAGCTTGTGCGAAAACTTCGGCTTGGATGTATCGCCCTTGCTTACACGCGGGCTTTTCCATTGAGTTCGATGGAGACGCAAGGTGTTGTGCTTGATCCGTTCGACACCGACATCTCGATAATTTTTGCAACTTTTGATGCCTGAACCGCTATAATTCCTTTAAGACCTAGCGATGAAGTTTGAGCGCTTTTTCAGAATTGTTTCGTACGCCGCGGTGTTCTGCGGATTTCTATCCTTGTGGATCTCCGGCACGTTCGGGATCCTGGCGACAGGGCTTTTCGTTGGCGTTTTTGTAGCGGCTTGGTTTCTTGAGGATTCGCGATTCCAGATCGGTGAGAAACTTGGGACCGCCCTTATCGTTCTGGCTTTGCCGATATTCTACGGGCTTTGGTATACCAACATAATTGCACCGTCGGGCAGCGAAACGTGGATTGCGGGGCTGCTTGCCCGGATGATCTTGTGCTTGACGGCCGTCAAACTGCTTCAACGAAAGAGCGATCGCGACTGGATATTCCTCTATTTGATGGTATTTTTCCAGGTCCTTCTGGCTGCCGGCTTGAGTATCAGCGGGCTCTATTTTCTCTCATTCATTGTTTACCTGCTCGTTATGACATGCGCGATCGTTGCGTTTGAGATCAGAAAGACCTCGCGGGCAGTGCAGAGAAAGGTCGACGGAACGGTCGCGGACAACCGAACCGAGATATCGGATTCGAACCTAGTCCTACGCACTCGCAGGGTTCCGTCAGCGGCGATCGTACTGATCATTTTTGTCGTAATGCTGGCGATCCCGCTTTTCTTTATGCTCCCTCGCGTTGGCGGGGCGGGGCTTGGCAGCGATCAACGCGGGCTGTCGATGTCCGGATTTTCAGATCGGGTCACATTAGGCAATTTTGGCCGGATCGTTGAGAACGACAGTGTCGTTATGCGAGTAAAGCTCGAGGGAAGCGCGGCAGTATCGAACAAATTGTATTTTCGCGGAGTTGCCCTCGATACCTTCGACAACCTTTCATGGACCCGGTCTCGTGCTGACGCAAAGGTGCTCGCTCGCGGTAGCCGAGGGACGATCAATTTGGCGAATCCTTCCGATATCGACATGATCGTCGAGCAGACCGTCTATTTGGAGCCACTTGATACTCCGGTACTTTTCGCACTTCCGCGGCCGCTGGCGATTCGGGGGAACTTTCCGGTTTTGAGTCTAGATCCGTATGGCGCCATTAGTCACATGCGGAGTTCGGAACGCATCAGCTACAGAGTCGCGTCCGATCTTTCAACGCCACCATCGACAGATCTGCGTACAGATGATCGGCCATATACCGCTGAACATCAGAACTATCGCACGCTGCCGGTTGAGTTCGATCCAAGGATAGCCGAACTTACCGAGAGTATTACTAAAACCCACAAAAACCGTTATGACAAGGCACTTGCGGTAGAGTCGTATCTACAGACGAACCTTGGCTACACACTCGAGCAGAAGGCAGGAGGGAAGCAGCCGCTCGCGGATTTCCTTTTTAATGTACGCGAAGGTCATTGTGAATATTTCGCGACCGCGATGGCGATGATGCTTCGCACACAGGGCATCGCGACGCGTATTGTGAACGGATTTCACGGCGGCGACTACAATGACACGGCCGGGCTTACGGTCGTGAGGCAAAGCCATGCTCACGCTTGGGTCGAGGTCTATTTTCCCGGCCTGGATGCGTGGATAACCTTTGACCCGACGCCTTTTGCGGGACAGCCGGGAAGCGGTGCGGCAGCGGGCGGCATTACGGCGACCGTAGGTAAATATCTTGAAGCGATCGAAGCGGTCTGGATCCAGTACTTTGTTGCGTTTGACGACCAAGGCCAGCGGTCGCTCGGGCGGTCGGTACGGGACGAGTTTCAGGATTATCAGTCGAGACTATCTGTATATCTTGGGGTCACAACTGATCTTGCGGCGGAATGGCTGGCTGAGGTTCGTGGTGAGAAGGGCCTCGAAGCAAGTGTGCGTGCAGTGCTCGGGGCGGCTGGCACGGTTTTGAGCATATTGCTGGGAATCTTCTTAGTCGTTTGGGTCATCAAATGGACATCTAAAAGGCCAGCTTGGTCAAGACTTGCTCGATATTTCAGACGGTCACGACGCGATTCATCGGTTGAGTTTTACGAGCGGCTACTTGCAGCGTTGAGGATCAAGGGATTTATACGGGAGGCATCGCAGACGCCGTTGGAATTCGCCTTCGCGGTCGGGGATCCGGATGCGGTTAGAATAACCCAGCAGTATCAACAGGTGCGTTTCGGAGAGAGGTCGCTGTCGCGGGATGAAGCTAAGGAAATTGACCATCTTTTACGGAACTTAGAAGGAAAGCAAAAAGGGGGAAGGTAGTGTATGGACAAACAGGCGAGAGTACTGGTATCTGCTCTGACAGTTGCCGCATATGCATTGATAATGTTTACGGCGTCGGGATTTTTCTATTCGAGTTATCAGGAGACAATGGCTGCGTGCAGCCGCTTTAGCCTTGCAGATTGTCGGGCTAACGACGCCGTGTATGTGAGTCTCGTGAGCTTAAAGATCGGAACGGGCGTATTTTTCCTCATCGGAACTTTTACGTGGATGATCGCCTCCTATCTCGGCATTCGCTGGGTGAAGATGAGGGCGACGGTGTCGCTGCCGTAATTGTTGTCTAAAAAGCCGTTCGCCGTTGAGAATCGGCGAACGGCAGATCTGTATTTGGAATTATTATCGCTTCTTCTCGATGGTCGAAGGATCAACCGCCGGAGCTTCGCCTTTGATCGTGAGCGTGCCGGACTTTTGATCGATCTGTTTGCCGTCGGCATCGGAGAGCGTAGCCTCTACTTTGTATTCCCCCGGAAGCGGTGACGAGAAAGACTGCCAAAGCTGCTTCGAGCCCTCAAAATCGACGGTATTGGCCCCTATCTCCTCGCCCTTTCCTTTTCCTTTCACATCTTCATAGGTAATTCGCCACTTGAGTTTGTAAGGTTTATCCGGCGCATTTGAGACGACGGCGAGGGCGTAGATGCTCTCACCTGTATTGAAAGTTGTGGCGGATGGTTCGGCCTTATTGTTAGTACCAAACTTTAGCTCTGAAATATTCGCAGTTGTGAAATTGCCGCTGCATGCGAGGCCGACTGCGATAATGATCGCAAGTGCGAAAATAGAAATTGAGTTTCTCATTGAAATAAATGCGCTCCTTTTCTTTAGGTGAAGTTTTTGAGTCCTTCGAGTTTAGTTTATGGCACAGTATGTGGGCAAGTTGGGCGTCCCGGATTATGTTATCCTACTTGTTTAATTGAATGAGCGGATTTAAGACATTAAAAAAGGTCGGCTTCGTAAGCCTGGGGTGTCCAAAGAATCTCGTCGACAGCGAGGTGATGATGGGGACGCTCGCGGCTTCGGGCTATGAGATCACGGGGGACGCTTCAGAAGCAGACACGGTGGTCGTGAATACGTGCGGCTTCATCGAGTCTGCGAAGCAGGAATCGATAGACGCGATCCTCGAGGCGACGCGTTGGAAGCAAGAGGGTTCGGCGAATCGCGTGATCGTTGCCGGCTGTCTGGTTGAGCGTTATCGCGATGAATTGATAAAGGAACTACCCGAGGTCGATGCGTTTATCGGCACGTCGCAGGTAGCGGATATCTTAAAGGCAGCGGATGATAAGTTTGATGCAAAAACACTGACCATCAGCCCGATCGGCAACAAATCGTCGACCTATCTTTACGATGAATACACGCCGCGAATGCGGGCAACACAGCACCATACGGCATTTATCAAGATCGCCGAAGGCTGCGACCGGCCGTGCGCCTTTTGCTCGATACCGTCGATGCGTGGGAGTTTTCGCTCAAGGCGGTTTGGGTCGATCATTGAAGAAGCGAGACAGCTTGCCGGCGAGGGCGTAAAAGAGCTCGTACTTATTGCGCAGGATTCATCTCGATACGGCGAGGATCTCGGAGAGGTGGACGCTCTTGCGGCTTTGATCCGTGCTTTGGGTGAGATCGAGGGGATCGAATGGATACGGCCGATGTATGCATTTCCGACGCACATTTCTGATGCGTTTCTTTCGGCAATAGCTGACACTGACAAGGCGGTCAAGTATTTGGACATGCCGCTGCAGCACGCTTCGCGTAATGTCCTGAAGCTGATGAAACGCGGCGGCACGCGTGATTCGCTCGAACGCCTGATCGGCCGAGTTCGTGAGGCAGTTCCCGGTATTGCGATCCGAACGACTTTTATCACTGGGTTCCCGGGCGAGACTGACGAGGATTTCGAGGAGCTTTTGACTTTTATTCGAAATTGCCGCTTTGATAATGTTGGTGTCTTTACCTACTCGGACGAAGAAGGTACGACAGCGTATGAGCTTCCTGACAAGGTTGACCCCAAGACCGCCAAAAAGCGCCGCGACCTTTTGATGAAGGAACAGGCAAAGATCAGCAAGCAGTTGAACAAAGAGAAGATAGGCAAGGTATTCCCGGTTATGTTTGAGGGGTTGTCACAAGAGTCTGACCTGCTTTTCCAGGGGCGCTTGCCGAGCCAGGCACAGGAGATCGACGGTTATATTCTCATAAACGACATGCCAGAAGGGTTCGATCCCACGATCGGCGAGATCTACGAAGTTCGTATTACCGAAGCCCACGAATACGATCTGATCGGCGAGATCATCAACCGCTAGTCATCCCCTATGGACCGCTCTGTTCCAAGCCTTTCGCCAGAGCGTGATCTTGCCAAAGCCAGTCATTGATAAGCCGCCCAATATCGAATATTATCAGAGTGTTAATTCGTACCAATAAAAACCTGAGGTAGTAGTTATTATGACCCGAATTCTGACGTTGTTTGCAGTCATAGCATTTGCGTGTTCTTTTTCCTTCGCCCAAAAAGCGATACCGGACAAGCCCATTGAAAAGTGGTCGCAGAAGGATGCGATGGAGGTCTTGAACGACTCCGCCTGGACCAGGAGTTATCAGTCGATCCAGGGAGCCGCCTCGGCTTCGGCGTCGGATGCATTGCGAGCTCAGTCCGACAACCGTCTTGCAGGAGCCGAACGAAGCAGAACTGAGAGGACCGGCGGGCCCGCACCTGTCATCATGCGACTGCATTCGGGGCTGCCGATACGACTTGCGTTAATGCGGCTGAATCAGATCGGGGCGGGCTATGACAAGATGAATGATGCTGACAAGGCGAAATTCAACGAGGGAGCTAAGAAACTGCTCGATTGTGCCTTGTGTCAGAACTATTACGTCATCACTCTGACGCTGATGTCGAATCCATCAGGACAGTCGGTAGAGGAAGCTATATTTCAGGGTATGACCCACGAGCAAATGAAAGAAAACGTTTGGCTGAAGAATGACAAAGGCGTTACCCGTCAGCTAGCCCAGTTCGTGCCTCCCCAGAAGCGTGGCGACTCTGCTGTGTTCTTTTTTCCGCGAAAGGATGAGAAGGGCGATCTGTTTCTGACCAAGGACAATAGTGAGTTCTCTTTTGTTTTTAACGGGAACTTTTTTAATTCAAGTAATAGGTTCTCGCCGCTGATCCCGCGGGAGTTTGAATTCAAGCTGTCGAAAATAACCGTTGGCGATAATCTGGTTTTCTAGACTCGCGATCAGCGCGTTAGCCGATAGATCAGGATCGCGGCCCGTTTGGTGAGCATCGGCATTGTGTCGATCCGAGCTGACTCGCCTGTCGCGTGTGAGTTTCTGCCGCCACCGATGCCGATGCCATCGAGGCTCGGGATCAGATCGGAGACAAAGGCTACATCGCCTGCGCCGCGATCTCCGGGGTCGAGAGCCTCAACCTTACCAAACCCGAGATCCTGACTAACCTGATCCAACTGCTCTAACAATTTATAGTTGCCCTCGTTCGGGGTCATTGCCGGCAGGCCGTCGAAGAACGTGATCTTCGAGGTCGTTCCTGCGAGACTCCTGCTCACGATCTCCCGCATGCGGTCTCTGGCGTTCGTTTTCTGGCTTTCGCTGATAAAACGAAGATCGCCGTTGATCAGGACGCGGGCAGGAACCACATTTGTTTTTCCAGATGCGGTACCGGCAGCGTCTTTGGTCTCGACCGTCGTGCCGCCAACGATCAGCGCAGGGTTAAAACTAAGATACTTTTCGCTGCCGAGCTTCTCGCGAAACTCGTTGAGTATTCGCGATGCCTCGAATATCGCTCCATTGCCCATCCCTTCTCTAAGTATCTGGCTCGAATGCCCGGTTTTCGCTGTGATCTCGAGAGTCCACGAGCTTGAGCCGCGTCGGCCGACGGTCGCTGTGTTATTAACCGTTCCCTCAAAGCTCAGAGCAATGTCGCTTCGTTTCGCGGCCTTGATCATATCGCCGCGGGCCACCTCGACGGGGTCAACCGAATCTTCCTCATCGCCGGTGAGCATGACGATGATCCGAGTATCCTTCAGGGCTCCCGCAGCGTGAAGAGCCTTTAATGCCTGGAGAATGATCACGTTGCCACCCTTCATATCGGCGATGCCGGTGCCGTAGGCGGTATTTCCCTCGACCCTGTATTTTTCACCCTTGAGGACGGTGTCGAGATGGCCGAGTAATAGCAGGCGTTTCCCTTTCGTCCCAGTGGTCTCGGCCAGAAGGTGGCCCGCTCGTTTCATGGAAGCTGGCAGGTCGAGCCATTTTACGTTCATACCGATGGACGCAAACTCTTTCGAAAAGATCATGCCATCAGCTTTAACGCCGACAACATCCTCAGTTGGGCTTTCGGTATCGACCGATCGTTTCAGGAGCTCTAGGGCCTGAGACTGATGTTTATCAATGTATTCGACGATCTGCCTTTCCTTCGGATCAACTTGTGCAAAATACTGAGGTGCCAGGATCGAAAATAGAGCGATGAAGACGAGAAGCTTTTTCATAACGTTAGGGTTCATTCATCCTCGCTGAAAATCGAATCGTGGTCAAGCGGGAAACCTTTGGCTGTGTTTAACACCGTGCCCAAATATCCTACAAAAATGTCGCAAATGAAGATTATCGATTTCGCGCCTTGATCGTTGCTTTGCGGTCATATTTGGCTGCGATAGACTTTCGTCTTTGGAGAAACGGTTCTATTAAATATCTGTATCTAAGGACATTAATTCAGGAGAGATATGCACGCAAAAAATGTATTGAACTACGCCGCAGATCAGGAAGCCCGGTTTGTTTCGGTTAGATTTACCGATCTTATCGGGTCGTGGCACCACCTCACGTTTCCGATCCACCAACTCAGCGAAGACAGCTTTGAGGATGGTTTCGGTTTTGACGCATCCAGCCTTCGTGGATGGGCGGCAATTCACGAATCAGACATGTTGCTCGTTCCGGACCCTTCACGTTTCTGGATCGATCCTTTTACCGAGGATACGACGCTTTGCCTTATCGCAAACGCTGTCGATCCGATCACCAAGGAAGGCTACTGGCTTGATCCGCGATCGGTCGCTCAGCGTGCGGAAAGCTATCTGAAATTTACCGGGATCGCGGACACGATCAATGTCGGCCCCGAGGCTGAGTTCTTTATCTTCGACGAGGTTAACTACCATAACACGCAAAATTCAGCTGGCTTCCATGTCAACTCTGAAGAAGGCCACTGGAACTCAGGCCGCGTGGGCTCGCTTGAAAATCCGAATAACGGTTATCATATTCGCCCGAAGGAAGGTTATGTGCCGGTTGCTCCGCTCGATACGCTGATCGACATTCGCAATACGATCTCGTCGATACTTGGCGAGGTAGGCATCAATGTTGAATGTCATCACCATGAGGTCGCGACCGCCGGACAGTGCGAGATAGACTTTAAATTCTCAAATCTGCTGCATACGGCGGACAATCTGATGTTGTTCAAGTACGTTGTGAAGAACACGGCGCATGCAGCGGGCAAATCCGCGACATTCATGCCGAAGCCGATATACGGCGACAATGGATCGGGAATGCACTGCCATCAGTCGTTATGGAAAGATGGCAACCCTCTATTTTCAGGCGACCAGTATGCGGGACTTTCTGAAACGGCCAAGTTTTACATTGGCGGACTGTTGAAGCACGCTCCGGCACTCGTCGGATTTGCTGCCCCTACAACAAACAGCTATAAACGTCTGGTTCCGGGTTTTGAAGCACCGGTCAATCTCGCATACTCGGCACGAAACCGTTCGGCTGCGGTTCGGATCCCGATGTTCTCATCATCGCCCAAGGCGAAACGTCTTGAATTTCGTCCACCAGACCCATCGTGCAATCCTTACCTCACGTTCGCCGCGCTGTTGATGGCTGGTCTTGATGGTATTCAGAATCGGATCGATCCGGGTGAGCCGCTTGATAAGGACATTTACGATCTTCCCCCCGAGGAACTTGCGAATGTTCCGTCGCTGCCGGGAAGCCTCGACGAAGCTTTGAATGCGCTTGAGAACGATCACGAATTTCTGCTGAAAGGCGATGTCTTCACTACCTCGCTCATCGAACGGTGGATCACGTACAAACGCGATAACGAGATCACTCCGCTTCGACTGCGTCCGCACCCGCTCGAATTCAGCATGTACTATGACATCTAGTGCTAACTTGTTTATTTAGAACGCCGGGCAGGTCGAACGATCTGCCCGATTTTTGTTATCCTTATCACCATGAAGATCGAACCCGTCATTCTCGACGGAGAAATTGTCAGGCTGGAGCCGATGCGGGTAGACCATTTGCCAGCACTCTGCAAAGTTGGGCTGGAGCCGAGCCTTTGGGAATGGACGAGCAATATTGTCAAGACCGAGGCTGATCTCGAACGTTACGTCCGCAATGCTCTCGCCGATCAAAATCTTGGCAGGTCGGTGCCGTTTGTGACCGTCGAGAAAGAATCGGGCACCGTTGTTGGTTCGACTCGGTTTGGGAATATTGATATTCCGAACCGAAAAGTCGAGATCGGCTGGACATGGATAGCTCCGAAATGGCAGCGGACCGCGATCAACACGGAAGCAAAGCTGTTGATGCTAACTCACGCATTTGAGGTTTGGAAGTGCATCCGTGTCGAACTCAAGACCGATGTTAACAATGAGCGGTCCAGAAAGGCCATGAAACGCATCGGATGTGCTGAAGAGGGCATTTTGCGTAATCACATGATCACCGAAACGGGGCGCGTAAGGGATTCGATATATTTCAGCATCATTGAATCGGAATGGCAGGCGGTCAAGGAATTATTGGCATCAAAGTTGTTGGTGCCGGCCTAAATGAGAGTTTTTAGCGCAATATTTGTTATCAGTCTCGTTTTGTCGGCATTGGGCTGTGGCTCTTCAGGCTCCGAGCAAGGTAATGTTTCAACTGAGTTGCCCGCGGGCGTTACTCAGCCGCCTCCGCCCGATCCAAATAAGATAGCCGGCAACAATCCACGAGATCCGCAAAATAGAAAGCCCCGGCCGATAAATCCTCCGGGCCCGCCGCCTGAGCCCATGCCGCCGAGACCGGGTGCGGAAAATTCCGAAGTCTCGGCGATGATGAACGAAGATGGTTCGATCACGGAGTTCAGGATATTTAAGGACCATCCGCTGATTGAAAAAGCCGAAGCGACCTGGATGGACCCTCGAGAAAAGAGCTTAAAGGTATTTCTGAAAAGTGGAAAGGTTTTGGAAGCTAAAACCGACAAGATCCCTTATCTTCACGAGGCACCAAGCGAACTGATCCTTTCCATAGTGGGGGCGAAAGGGACAAAATAGTAACGTTCGGGCGAAATGTTGTAAAATCTTGCAGAGATGGCGAAATACTCGATAATCTGTCCTTGCTGCGAAGCTACCCTGACCGTCGATGCCGAGACGGGGGCTTTGCTTGCGCACGAGGAAAAGAAAAAGGTTCTTGGATCGTTTGAAGATCTCCGAAGCGATCTCGATCGACAGAAAGAGCTGCGAGAAAATATATTTGCCCAGGAAATGTCATCGATGAAAGACCGAGAAAGACTGTTGGAGGAAAAATTCAAGGAAGCCTTGAATCGTGCTCAGAACGAACCCGCAACGCCCTATAAGAATCCCCTCGATCTCGACTGATCGCCAGCCAATATTTTGATTTCCTGCTCGATAAAATGCCGCAAAGGTCTGATAAAATTATAGTTGCGCTCGACGTCGATTCTGTCGACAACGCCGAGTCTATCATCGCGGAGATCGGAAATAGTGTGGGAGCGTTTAAGATCGGGCTTCAGTTGTTTACGGCAGCTGGTCCGGGATACGTAAGCCGCTTGGCCGAGCGAGGGATCAGAGTATTTCTAGATCTAAAGTTTCACGATATTCCCAATACCGTTGCGAAGGCCGCAGTTGAGGCATCAAAGTTTGGGGTTTGGATGATGAACGTCCATGCTTCGGGCGGCGGTGAGATGATGAAGAGGACAGTGGCAGCTGTCGCCGAAAATTGTGAGAAAGAGCGTATTCAGAAGCCGCTGATCATCGCGGTGACCGTTTTGACAAGCTCAAATGAGGAGACTCTACGTGAAATAGGAGTCGATCAGGATGTTGAAAAGCAGGTTGTGAAACTCGCACAGCTCGCTGCCGAAAGCGGCATGGACGGCGTTGTTGCATCGCCTCGCGAGGTCGGTTTGATCCGTCGCGCAGTGGTCGAGCCAAATTTTTTAACGGTTACGCCCGGAATTCGTCCGAAAGTTGCAACCCTTGACGATCAAAAGCGTGTAACTACATTTGGGCAGGCCCTGGCCAATGGGTCGGATTATGTTGTTATTGGGCGGCCCATTACTCAGGCGACGGATCGCAGGGCCGCGTTAGGATCGATACTTAATGAAGTCGAAAGTTCGTAGAATCGAGAACCAACGGTTCATGCACGCTGTATTGGCGATCGCACTCGCGGCGGCGGCCTTATTCGTGTTTAACGGCTATTTACCGTCGGGCGATCTTGCTTCCGCTCAGACAATTACTACGGAATCCCAGACCATTTTCCGCATAGGAGAAAAGCTCAGTTACAACATATCTTTTGGCAAGATCCAGAACGCAGGCTACGCCGAGACGCATGTCGTTTCGAGGGGGAAAATAGCCGGAAAGGAAGCTGTAGAAGTACGGGGGCGCGTGAAAACGGTGGATCTGGTGTCGGCAGCCTTCTTTTTGCTGGACGAGTCGAGGACGACGTTCGCGATTCCGGAAACTGGCTTGCCGCATTACGTCACCAATACGAGTTTGGGCTCTGTGATGCCTAAAGAGAATATCCGAAACTTCATCGCTCAGCCAACCTCGAATTTTGATCTATTAACTCTTATCTATAAGGCCCGGGATTCCGGCGGTATTGGCACCTTTCCGCTTCTTGAAGGCGAGCAAATGCAGACTGTCACATTCCAAACCGGTGGCATCGAAAAGGTCAAGACCGAGGCGGGCGAATTTGAAACGACGGTCTCGCTGGTACAGAGCGAATTCCTAACCGCAAATGGTATCAAAGAACTAAAGATCAATTTTGCAAATGACGAATTCAAAGTCCCGGTGATGTTTCGTCTGAAGCTCGGCAAGAACGAGTTCAAGGCGCAGCTGGCCGCAATAATCCTGCCCGAGCCTGAGATGCCGTCGCCTAGCCCAACAGCCAGTCCGACGCCGACCGGGCGGGCTACGCCGCCAGGACGGCCAACGCCGACGCCGGTGCAGTATATTGAAAATATTGCGTTGATCCCCGAACTCGGTTTTCAACTCGGCGAGGTGCTCGATTTCCGAGTTTCTGCCGCGGGCAAATCGCTTGGCGTTTTGAGCTTGAATGCCCGCGAGCGAAAGCTTTTTGAAAGGCAGGACAGCCTGCTACTAACGGCGACAGTGACGGGGGTAGAAGCAGGAACGGAACTGTTCAAACTTGGAGATGCCGCATCCGTCCTCGTTAACCCGGAAACACTTGCCCCGATGCGTATTGAGTCAAAATTCTCGCAGGGGTTTGCAGGCCTTAACCAAACGGTTATCTTTGACCAAAAAACCGGCACTATAAATTTTGCTGAAAAGGCGGCGGTCGAGGCACCTATTGGTACGCACAGCTTTTTATCGCTGCTATATGCGATGCGGTCTTTTAATCTAAAGCCTAGTAAGGACAGTAGTAATCCGGTAAACGACACTCGTGTTGCAGTTTTTTGGGAGTCAAAATACTACGTATTCACATTGCGGCCCTCCGCTGCGGCTGACATTACGATCGGTAGCGAAAAGGTCGCAGCCCAGATGATATCGATCACTACCGGAAATAAGGATCTCGACGCCCTGAGCCTGAAAATATGGCTCCGTGCGGACGATCGTGTACCTGTCAGATTTGTCGCGGGACCCTACCAAGCGGATCTCATTTCGATCAGCTCAAACCTTTTATAGCCTCACAACGTATTTTCGTTGGAAAAGCGTCAATTTTTCTTCAATGAAATTGAAAACGATTTTCATTTAGGTTACTATTTTGGTGGGAAGGAGTTTGTAATGAGAAGAGTTCTCTTGTTCTGCAGCTTGTTTCTGGTAGCTTCGGCTATCTCGATCTTTGGACAATCGGACGCCGACCGCGAAGCGATAAAGCGTACTGCTCTCAATTATGCCGAAGGCTGGTACGAAGGCAACCCCGATAAAATGGAAAGCTCGCTCAGTCCGGATCTTGCAAAGCGGATCGCCCGCACAAATCCGCAAGGACAAAGCAGCCTCGGGCAGATGACCGCGATGGCTCTCGTGCAGGGCACACGCGGCGGTTCTGGCAAAAATACGCCGAAAGCGGAGCAGCAGAAAGATGTGACGATCCATGATATCTTCGGCGGCGCCGCGACGGTCAAACTCGAAATGCGTGACTGGATCGACTACATGCATATCGCGAAAATGAATGGGAGATGGGTAATAGTTAATGTTCTCTGGGAGAACAAGCCCAAGAAATAGATGATGACACTTACGGAATTACCGATAGGGCAAAATGCTCTGGTTTCTTCTGTCGACAACAAAAATGCCGTCACAAAACGCCTGATGGAAATGGGCGTGGTTCCCGGGGTTTCGGTCGAAGTCATAAAGGCTGCTCCCTTCGGCGATCCGATAGAGATCCGCGTTCGCGGCTACAGTCTCGCGATGAGACGTAACGAAGCAGACGCGGTGAGGGTGAGTTTCTAGGACGCCCGTGAATGGACGAGAACTCACAGAATAGATCATTGACCATCGCTCTTGCCGGCAATCCCAACGCTGGCAAGACCACGCTTTTTAACGCTCTCACCGGCCTCAAACAAAAAGTCGCTAACTACCCCGGCGTGACCGTCGAACGCAAGGAAGGTCCATGGACCGTGGCCGATACTGAGGTCAAGCTGATCGACCTGCCCGGACTCTACAGCCTTGACGCCACATCGCTCGATGAGCAGATCGCCAGCGAGATCATCAGCGGAAAACGCGATGACCTCGGGCAGCTCGATGCCGTCATCGCGATCGTCGACGCGACCAATCTTGAACGCAACCTATATCTCGTAACGCAGATCCTCGAACTCGGAGTGCCGACGGTCATTGCTCTGACTATGATCGACGTTTTCGAACGGGAGCTTCATGAGATCGATATCGATAAGCTCAGCACGCTACTCAACACGCCGATCGTTCCGGTAAACGCAAAGACGGGCCGCGGCTCCGACGAACTCGCTGCGGCTGTCGAAAAAGTGATCGGCACGCATCGGGAACCGCCGCCTATAGCGGAAAGCGAGTCTACCGAAAACGGGAAGATATTTGCCCGTTACAAATTCATCGCCCACGTGGTGCAGGAGACGGTCAAGCACAACGACGAGAGCCGACATCGGGTTTCGGAAAAGATCGACCGGGTGCTGACCCACAAATTCTTTGGCCTGGTTATACTTGTCGGGATTCTTTTGCTGGTTTTTCAGACGATCTTTTCGTGGTCCAGCCTTCCAATGGATCTGCTGGAACATGGATTTGGGGGATTGGCTGACGCTGCCAAGAGCCTTCTGCCCGAGGGAATTCTCGCGGACATGGTGGCCGACGGGGTCATTGCCGGAGTCGGCGGTGTTGTTATCTTTCTTCCTCAGATCCTCCTGCTCTTTTTCTTTATCTCGCTGCTCGAAGACAGCGGTTATATGGCGAGGGCGGCGTTTTTGCTAGATAAGCTGATGAGCGGCGTCGGGCTGCACGGCAAGGCATTTTTGCCGTTGTTCAGCAGCTTTGCCTGTGCGATACCCGGCATCATGGCAACGAGGACGATCGAGAATCGACGTGACCGTTTTGCGACGATCATGATCGCCCCGTTTATGAGCTGCTCGGCCCGTCTGCCGGTGTATACGCTGATGATCGCCACATTTTTTGCGGGGCAGACCGTCTTCGGGTTTGTTTCGCTCGGTGCGGTTCTGATGCTGGCGATGTATACGCTGGGCATTGTGGTCGCCATAATGGCCGCGTTTGTCCTGAAACGAACCATCCTCAAAGCCCCGCCGCCGCCGTTCCTGATGGAATTGCCGCCATACCGCGTTCCTAACTTGCGAGCCGTTTTCCAGAATATGATCACGCGTGCCTGGCTGTTTTTGAAGCGGGCGGGAACCGTGATCTTAGCGATATCAATTGTGCTGTGGGCGCTGATGTATTTTCCGCGAAGTTCGAGTGAGGCGGTTACGCCTCCGGCGGCAACTTCTGTAGGGGCAGTTGAAACGCCTGAAGGCGTTACTCTTACGGCAGAATCCGAACAGCTGAAAAACTCATACGCAGGTAAACTTGGCCACGCTATCGAACCCGTCATTTCGCCGCTTGGTTTTGACTGGAAGATCGGCGTAGCTTTGATCGCGAGTTTTGCGGCTCGTGAAGTTTTGGTTTCGACCTTGAGCATTATCTACAACGTCGGAAAGGACGAGAACGAGGAATCGGAAACGCTGATCCAAGCGGTTCGCGAAGCTAAACGCGACGACGGCAGGCCTTCGTGGACACCGCTTACGGCGCTGACGTTGATGGTCTTCTTTGTACTCGCGATGCAGTGCATGTCAACGCTTGCGATCGTCCGCCGCGAGACAAACTCGTGGACGTGGCCGCTTTTCATGCTTGCCTACATGACGATCCTCGCCTATCTCGCAGCATTCGCGACGTATCAGATAGGGAAACTGCTCGGCTTTGAATAGGGAATTCATGGATATTCAATCCACAATAGTGATGCTTATCATCGCTGCTGCTGCGATTTTTATCGGACTGACTTTTGTTAGAAAGGCCAGGGCCTTTGGGCCAAAGAGCGGATGCGGCGATGACTGCGGTTGCAACGCGACTTCGAAAAAACTACATTCGTAGTTTGGGATCAAAAGAGCCATTTCTGACGCCGGGCGTGAGGGCAATGCTGCTCTCCACTCTCGCATTTTTCGCTGCAAATGTCTGCGTCAAGCAGGTCGCGCACATTCCTGCGATGGAGACCGTTTTCTTTCGCTGCGGGGTTGCGACGGTCCTTTGCGTCTACGGGCTAAGGCGGGCTAATGCGAGCCTGCTAGGCACGAACCACACGATGCTATTCCTGCGTGGGCTGTTTGGCACCGTCGCGCTTTATTTTTTCTTTACCACGCTTCAGAACATTCCGCTCGCGTCGGCTCAAACGATACAGTATGTCTCGCCGATCTTTACCGCGATCATTGCCATTTTCGTACTGAAAGAAGGCGTGCTGCCGACGCAGTGGCTTTTTTACGCGATCGCATTTTCCGGTGTGCTGCTGATCGAGCGGTTCGATCCGCGCATTTCGCCGTTGTATCTTGCGATGGGGCTGATCTCGGCATTTTGCTCGGGCGTCGCATATAACTTGGTGCGAAGCATGCGCGGCAAGGAGCATCCGTTGACCGTCGTTCTGCATTTCCAGCTCGTCGGTGCCGCGCTCGGGGCGATAAGCCTTCTATTTGAATGGAAAACGCCTCAAGGTTGGGATTGGCTATACCTTTTGTTGATCGGGATATTCTCACAGCTCGGCCAAATATTTTTGACAAACGCCCTGCAAAGCGAACGGATCGCCGGAGTTGCTATCATCAATTACAGCGGCCTGGTATACGCGATCGTGATCGGCTGGGTCATCTTCGGCGAAGGCCAGGACCTCGCATCGCTGGCCGGTATGTCGTTGGTCGTGCTTGGAGTCTTTCTAAGTCTTCTTTACGGCAGGCGAAGGAAGCGGCTGGACGAACTCGATGTAACGGCGGCATAGTGTAAAAGCCCGCGCGTGAGCAAGGGCGATACATCCAACGAGAGCGAATAGCCCTTGCTTACATGCAGGCTTCTGCAACTCATGGACTCTTAACAGGCTAAAAATATGTCAAAGATATTCTCCGCCGTCCTCACGATAAGCGATACGCGGATCACGTCAAACGACGTTTCCGGTAATAAACTTGCCGAGCTTTTGGAAGATACGGGTGCCGAAGTTTCGGTCCGTCGTATTGTTTCCGACAACCTCGAAGAAATCCGCGATCTGCTGATATCGATCGCCGACCGCGGAGATATCGACCTGATAATGACCACCGGCGGGACCGGCTTCGCCTCCCGCGACAACACCCCCGAAGCAACAAAAGCCGTGATCACACGAGAAGCTCCCGGCCTTGCTGAAATGATGCGGTTGAAGACAGCGGATAAAACCCCGACGGCCATTCTGTCGCGCGCGGTCTGCGGTATCCGCGGAAAAACGCTGATAATCAACCTCCCCGGCTCACCGAAGGGAGTCGAGGAATGTTTCGAGGTGATCCGCCCGGTTCTCGGTCACGCGATCAGGTTGTTGAGCGGAGACACGCGGCATTCATAGTGCAAAAGCCCGCGCGTTAGCGAGGGCGATACGTGCACGTTGAAGGTTTCGCCCTTGCTCACGCGCGGGCTTTGGCAATGAAAAGATCAGTTAGCATTTGGCTTCGGCTTTGCAGTCGTCTTCGAATTCTTAACGCAGTTACTGGCCACCGCGATGACTGCGAGCGTACGAAAATACCGGTCATTCAATGCTTTCGCATGTCCGAGCGACATTTCGAAATTCTTTTTGCTCAGTTCGACAAAGGTTTCTTCGAGATTGTAGCCGGGTGTGCCGAACGACGCGAAAAACGTGAAAGTTTTTCCCTTGATCTCGCGCCTAACGGACGTCATGAATATGTCGGGATCTTTCAGGCTGTTTGTAACCCGGATCGCTTCGGCCAGTTCGTCGAGAGCAGTTGAATGATTGACCTTTTGATACATATTCGCGAGGCCTAGGATCACCTGTGCCTTCGAGACCGAATTCTCGGAACTCCGCGTAACTTTCGAAAGACGGTTTAGCGTTTCGAACAGGATCGATGTATCGCTTTCGTTCTTAGCTTGCAACGCGGCCATCTCAAACATCAATACCGCCCGGTGTTCTGCTTCGGGAACCTTTGCCGTGAATTTTTCAGCATCTTCCCAACGTTTTTCCTTGATCGCAAGACTCGCTCGCAAGAACCAGAAATAATTGGTCATTTCGCGACGCGGAGATTCTTCTTTAACTCTGTCGAGCCATGGAAGGATCTTTTCGAACTGCTCTTCCGTCCTGCCTTGCCCGGTCAAGAGCCGAAGTACCATACCGTCTGTCAATTTTCCTTCGCCGTCAGCTTTCTCGATCTCGGCTAGGATTTCGTCGAACGACTGACCGAGACCGCTCGTCCATTTATCTCTTTCCTCTAGTGTCTTGCCCATTTCGGCGCTCATCAGGGAGGCCGCCTGCGATTTGGCGACAGAGAGTCGCTGCAACAGATCTGGAAACTGCTGGACGACGATCGGTTCCATATCTCGGAGAGCCGAAACCATGTAGACCGGCGGAGCCGGATAGTTTTTCTCCGGCGTCTGATTCATTTCCTCAGCACTCGCCGCATACCGCTCGATCCGGGCAAAAAACGTTTCGATGAACATCCGCTGCAGATCTGGATTCGGAACAATGTCAGGCTGTGGGCCCATATGAACGCTATATTTGTCTGCACCAAATATTCGTTCGTTTGCGAATGGGTAGGCAGAAAGATAGAGAAGCTGTCTTACGGGCGCGTTGCGATAAGTGGCCAATGCTTCCGAATATAGGGAATTCGCAAAAGCTGCATCATCCTTTGCAGTCTGATAAAACGCAAAGAACCAATGCGTGAACAGCGGGTATCGCATCAGGCGGCGAAAAAGGGAGCGGCTTAGTTCAGGATTTGTTTTGACACTCGCCGTCGCGAGGGCAAGCAGGCCTTCGATCTCGCGGGTTTGATCCGTGCTTTTGCGGTCGGTAGCCGCCTTTTCGTAATCTTTTAGCATTTGCTCCGAGAGCTTCTTCGCCCATTCGCTATCTTTCTTTGCGATCGCTCGGATCACCTCCATCCTCTGATCGGGAAGCAAGGTCACGATGGTGCTGGTAGTGGACTTTTTTGTTTCAAACCCGGTCTCCTTGAACCGGTCGTCCGCCATTTTCCATGACTCGGCGAAATACGAGCGAGCCGTGGGTTCGTCGAAGGGCCAGAGGAAATCGGCGGAGCGGTTTAGGATCTTGATGCGTTTTACGGGGTCGGTGACCGATCTGCCCTCCATTACCTGTTGCTGGACGAGAAGTTGGGCAAAGTCGGCGTTGCAGACCGGAGCAGGGAGCGGCTCAGGGGCTTGGGCAAATAAACCGCCGGCAAAAAGAGCGACTGTGCAAAGGACAGGAATTCTCATGATCGGATAACCTCAAAAAAACTTAGATATATTAGTCTTCACGTCAAACGTACTATTTAGTTGCACCAACCTAGGAACTCATTGGGTACGAACAACTAATATCACCATAGTCCGGGCCTATTCCAATCCGATAAAATCGACATTCGACAGATTCCCGCTTATCGTCCTAACCTGAGGCGTGAACCGAAAGCGTTTCGTGGTGGCGGTGATGGTGTAGCTGGCGCCGATTGCGACGTTGTCGAAAGAGTAAAGGCCGAAGGAACTGGTCGTAGCGGTTCGGCGGACGTTATTCGCATCGACGAGGGTGACTATCGCGTTTCGCAGATTCTGGCCGCTGGGTGTCGTTACGCGGCCGGATACGGTCGCGACCGGAGCAGCCACGACAAAAGGCGTATCAAACGTATTGCCACTATAGCCCGCACGCAGTTTCCAGTTGCCGGTTGGAGCATTTGCGGGAATGGTACGCGACCACCACCACCAGGACGCGTTAAAGGTTTGCTGTATGGTCTGGTTCCAGGTTTGATCGATCGTACCGTCGGGACGTACCAGCGAATACGTGGTAGTGACATTGGGAAGTTGGTCACGGAAGTACGCGGTGGCGAAGATCTGCTCGCCCGGTGCGAAGACGGTCTTGATGTTAGGGGTCTCTGGATTCGGACAGGCTGGGAAAACGGGAGGAGCTCCGCCTGTCGTCAGGCCATTGAGGCGAGGAACTCTATATGGCTCCTGCGAGACCCACCACGAAGTCGCGTTCATCAGGTTGCACGTTCCCTGGAAAGGATCTTGCAGCTGGCCGGCCGCGTTGTACAACTCAAAATGAAGGTGCGGGCCGGTCGAATTTCCAGAACTTCCAACCGTACCTAATTTCTCTCCTGCGGCAACGCTTTCACCGACTGCCTTAGTTGTTGTCGACCCGTTCTTCATGTGGCCGTACCACGCTATCGAATTATCCGCGTGCCGGATATAAACGGCGTTCCATTGACCCCCACTCAGACTACAACTGCGGTCGGGGTTCCCATCACTCTTGCTGACGATCACACCGGGAGCGGCGGCGATGATCTCTGCACCTTGCTGATCCATCGTGTACCAGCTGTAAGGCCAGAGAAATACGTCGATCCCAGCATGGTTGTAGCCATTTGATACATCGTAGGTTCTTGTCCCACAGTTCCAGTCACGCAGTTGATTGGGAAACGCGGCATTATGGTCTACATAATTCGATATCGCATCGACATTGAATGCCGCAAAGCTCGCAGCCTTTTGTACAGGCCAGATCAGGGGGACGGCTTCCGGAGAAGCGGGAGCGATCTTTCCTCCATACTCCAACCGTTCGATGTTCAGTCGGATCTCGAGTTTGATCTGCTCTCGCTGTTCCTCGGTTATCTCATCCATTGGCTGGGCGGTGTATTCGCCGCCACCGTCAGGCGGTGTCTCGCCTTGGGGGATCAGAACCTGAGAGGCACTGGTTCTCCCGGTGGGAACTCCATTTTCAGATGCAGACATTATCACAGCCAACATGACCGCAAAGGATGCAATAAGTATCATCTTTTTCATTTTGAGGATCTCCTAAATATTTTGAACACGCGGATACGAGGTAATAAGGGACGATAGAACGTAAGTATAGGTTCTTTTTGCCAAGCCGCGCAATGATTTTAGCAAGGACGAACAACCGTAGCCGTTCAATAAGTGTCAAAGCTAGCGAACCTATAAAAACTCGCTGATCAAAATGCTGGAGTAGTGAAATTTATGTCCGTTAAACCCATTTTTGCCCTTGTTACGCTCGCATTCTCAACGTTCGTTTTCTCTTTCGCCGTACAAGCTCAAGGTGTGATCGTACCGAACATCTGTGATATTCGGCCGTGTCGTCCGACCCCGAGGCCGCTACCGCAGCCTTTGCCGAACGCCTTGCCGGTCAAGTCGATCGAACTTACGACCAAAATAAATGGTCAGGTCGCGACTACGCATGTCGAGCAGGTTTTTCGGAATGACACGCCATACACGCTCGAGGGAACGTACTTTTTTCCGATCCCGGAGAATGCCTCGATCAGCGAATTTGCGATCTGGGAAAATGGTAAGAAGCTGGTCGGCGAGGTGCGTTCGCGTGAGGAAGCGCGGCGGATCTATGACGAGATCGTGCGGCGCCAGCGTGATCCGGGTTTGCTCGAATACGCCGGTAAGAATCTTTTCCAAGCATCGATCTTTCCGATCCCGCCGAATTCGGATAAGAAGCTGGAGCTGACTTATACAGAGGTCTTGAAGGCGGAATCGGGTACGGTTGCGTACCGTTATCCGCTCGGAACTGGCCGGAATGTCTGGGGCAGGCCGCGGCCGGGTGTCGAAACGACGACGGTTGGGCCTAAGCAGCAGTTTGGAACTATCTCGGCCTCGTTCGAGATCGTCGGCAAGGAAGCTATCCGCAACATCTACTCGCCGACCCATCAGATAGAGGTAAAACGAAAAGGCGAGACCGGTGCGAATATTTCGTTTGAGACGAAGGGGAACGACAACGACTTTCAGCTATTTTACGGGCTTTCGAATGCCGATTTTGGCATGTCGCTCGTGACGCATCGCGAGGCGGGGAAGGACGGGTATTTTCTAATGATGCTCTCACCCAAGGACGATCTGACGGATCGGGAACTGGTTAACAAGGACATTGTTTTTGTGCTCGACACCTCGGGGTCGATGGCGGACGAAGGGAAGATGGAGAAGGCTCGGCGGGCGTTGCTTTTTGGCATTCGGACGCTTCGCGATGGTGATAGGTTTAATGTCATCAGCTTCGCTGGCGAAGAGCGGCTGATGGAAACCGGTCTGATCGATGCAAACGCGGCGGGCAAAAAACGCGGTGAGGAATTTGTCGGGAAATTGCAGCCGACCGGCGGCACCAATATCAACGATTCACTCGTCGCCGCAATGAAACAGTTCGAACGCGGCGACCGGCCGAAGATGATGGTCTTTATGACCGACGGACTGCCGACTGTCGGCGAAACAAATGTCGACAGGATAATCAAGAATGCGCAGGCAAGTAAGGTCGACGGCCTGCGCCTTTTCACTTTTGGCGTCGGTTACGACGTGAATACGCGTCTGCTCGACAAACTGGCGGCTGAGAACGGCGGTGATGCGGACTATATTGAACCGAAAGAGGATATCGAGATCCGCGTTTCGAACTTTTTTACAAAAGTGAATTCGCCCGTGCTGAGCGATCTGGACATAGATTTTGGCTCGGTCCAGACCGACCTTATTTATCCGCGACAGATCAAGGACATATTTAAGGGGGCTCAAGTAACGCTGATAGGCCGTTACAAAAACGCGAGCGATCTGCGAAATATCACGATGCGGCTTCGTGGAAAAGCGGGGCGTGAATCGCGTTCGTTCAATTACAACGATCTCGATTTTCCGCTGCGAAACGAAGATAACGAATTCCTTCCGCGGCTCTGGGCCACGCGACGGGTCGGTTGGCTGGTCGAGCAGATCAGAACCAATGGTGAGAACAAAGAACTGCGTGACGAGGTCGTCGACCTTGGGACCAGATACGGGATCGTGACGCCTTATACATCATATTTGGCTACAGACGGCAGCGAAACTTCGGCTCGGCAGCTGGGTAATCTATTCAAACGGCGCGGGACCGTTCCGACAATGTCGGCTGACGCGGCGGCACCTAGCGGCGCGGGATCAGTAATGCTCAGCAAACAGTCAAGAGCTCAGCAGGAATCGGCTTCCGTAGTTGTCGATGTCGACGATGTTTCGGTCAGGAAGGGAACTATCAGGAAGGTTGGATTGAAAACCTTTTATCTCGAGAGCGACGTGTGGGTCGACTCGGAGTTTAAGGAGGATGCAAAGCTTCCCGAGGTGCGGCTGGCTTTTGGCAGCGAGGCGTTCTTTGACCTCGTGGCGAAGGAAAAAGAGTTCGGTCAGTATCTGGCTTTGGGCGAGCAGGTGGTGCTCGTTTGGAAAGGCAAGGTTTACCGGATAACCAAATAGATGTAAACGCCACGCCGAAAACCGTCATCCGAGAAGGTGATTTTTGCCTACCAAGAGATTATTCTAAAGGCATAGATCACCTTCTTTTTCGATTTCACCTTTGGAGGACAAGCCTTGAGAAATACTTTATTATCCGTCGTTTGCGTTTTGGTCTTCGGGTTTTCAGCTTCTGGCCAGGCTGGATGGACTGTCGAGAATTCGGGAGCCAAGGGCGATCTAGTAACAGTATTTTTCACTGGTTCTGACCGCGGCTGGGTCGCCGGTGACGATGGCTATCTTGCTGGGACGACTGACGGTGGTAAGACGTGGAGCAAGCACGATCTGGGGACGACGGAAGGGATAAACGAGATATATTTTCGAAACGACGATAACGGTTATCTCGTCGCCGGACGGCGGATGTTCGCGACCAAGGATAAGGGGAAAACGTGGCAGGATCTGCGGACCTTTCGAAATGGTGATTTTGGAGCGGGACGGCCTGATTTCCTTAGCATACGTTTTTCTGACAAGAACAAAGGCTACTTGATCGGCTCTGTATTGAAGATCAGCGGCGGCGAAGAGGTAGTTATTGATTCGCTTCTGATGCGGACCGACGACGGCGGCGAGTCGTGGCAGCGGATCACGGTGCCGACCAAGACCGAGCTTTACCATCTTGATTTTAGCGGCAATTCACATGGTTGGATCGTCGGCGACGACGGCGTGATCCTTCACACGACCGACGAAGGCCGCACATGGCGTCAGCAGAATAGCGGCACAACCATGCCGCTATATAATGTTGATTTTCGTGACGATAAGGAAGGATATGCGGTCGGGAAGTCGGGAACGATCTTGAGAACTGAGAACGGTGGAACGACCTGGACGCAGGTCCAGACAAACTTCAAAGAGACGTTTATGCGTGTCGATTTTGCGGACGACAAGAATGGGTGGGTCGTTGGCTACGACGGGACGATACTTCGTTCTTCCGACAAGGGCAAAAGCTGGGTTCGGCAGGAAAGCAATGCCAGCGGCCGGCTTTATGGGCTTTATATGGATAAGAAATTTGGCTGGGCGGTCGGTGAAAATGGGCTTCTTCTCCGATTTAAGAAATAGTTTCGTAACAATAGTGTGTTAAGTGCGGGTGTTAGATTGAACACCCGCATTTTTGTGTGCTATATTTCATAACAATTTCCAACGGGTTTTCGTAAATACATCACAGTTTTTGATATCAGCCAGATTCTTTTGGAGGAATGAGATCATGAAAGAGCGGTTTGCAGGGGCTTTCGCGGTTTTCGCGTTTTTGTTTGTTTTTGCCGGTTCGGTCTTGGCACAGGGGACCACGACGCGTATCACCGGTGTTGTCAATGATACTTCCGGGGCAGTCGTCGCGGGTGCCACCGTCAGGATCCAGCGTGAGGGAAGCGATGCGACCTTTACCACGCAGACCAATAATGACGGCTATTACGTTTTTGACCTTATCCAGCCGGGTACCTACACGGTAACCGTTGAAAAAGCTGGCTTTAAGAAGTTTGTTTCATCGCGAAACTCGATCCTTGTCAACCAGCCGGCGGCCGTCAATGCGTCGCTCGAAGTTGGCGATGTTTCGGCGATCGTTTCTGTAGAGGCGTCGGCTGAGCTCGTTCAAACAGCGAGTTCGGGTAACTTCGGCGGAACCGTCGAACAGCGTACTATCGAGGCACTGCCGATCGTCGGAACCCGCGGCCGTAACCCGCTCGACATTCTCAATTTCCAGCCCGGCGTGACTAATGGAGCTAACACCGGCGGCGGTGTTCACGTCAACGGTTCACGTGACCGTGCTTTCAACTTCACGCTCGATGGCATCGACATCAACGAATCGACAGCGGGCGGTTCGAACTTTACACCGCTTCGCCCGAACCCGGACTCGATCCAGGAATTTCAGATCGTAACGTCAGGCTTTACCGCTGAACTCGGCCGCAGCAGCGGTGCACAGGTGACATTTGTTACCCGCTCGGGTGGCAACCAGTTTCGCGGGAACATTTTTGAGTATTATCAAACACCCCGCTTCCTTGCTCGGAGTTATGCAGCGAACGTCAACCAGACTACGAAAGAGCAGTTCGTTCAGCACATATTCGGGGGAAGTTTTAGTGGTCCCATTCCCAATTTTGGACTTGGCGAAGGGAATGATTTCAAACTGCTTCGAGATAAGGCGTTTTTCTTTGTGAATTTGCAGATGCTTCGGGCATATGACAGCCTTCTCCAAACCAGAACTGTATACACGCAAACCGCACGTCAGGGCATTTACCGCTGGGTCCAGGGCGGAGTCAACGGGACAGGTTCCGTAAATGCGACCGGAGCTCCAGTCAATCCGGCCTGCAGTGCGACGGTTACTACGGCGTGCGTAAATTCCTACAATGTCGCGGCAGGTACTGGTATTTCGCTTGACCCTGTCTTGATGGCCTACATCAACCAAATGCCGTTACCGAACAGCTTCAGCGCAACCGGTGACGGACTTAATACGGCAGGTTTCCTATTTAATTCACCTCAAAACGAGCGGCAGTGGGATTTCGTGACGAAGTTCGACTTCAAGGCCAACGAGGAGAACAATTTTTATGTTCGTTACGCTCAGGGCGAGCAGAACACATTTGGTGATGCGGCTAACGGCGGACGCCGTCGCTTTCCGGATGCACCAAATTTCGTGAATACATACCGTACGCCTAAGAACCTTGCTTTTAACTATCGCTGGTCGCCAACTGCCCGCTTTGTGAATGAGTTCATCCTTGGATGGAGCAAGTTCGGTTTTAGCTTTAACACGTCGGTACCCGACCCGAACTATGCTTTCGTGTTTAATCTGCCGACAGACATTATCACGAACTTTAACTACAATGCTCGTAGTTTCCGGACATGGCAGTTTGTAGATAACATGACGTTCGATCTCTCACCACACGTGATCAAAGCTGGCATTAACTTCCGCCTTGGAAGAAGTACTGATGATCGCTCCAGCGTTGCTGGTGGAGGAATCGAGGGGGCGTACAATTTCAGCCGGCTCGTGAACAACAATTTCAACTTTCCAACCCCTCTTCCAACGGGAGCTACGATAATAAACTCGGCTGATCGAACGCGTCTTGAGAATATGATCAATGACGTATTGGGTCGCGTCGGCACGATATCTCAGGCGTTCGTTAACGATCCAAGCAATCCTGGTGCATTCGCACCGGCTGGAACCCGTTGGGAATTTGATGCGAACCATCCGGAACTCGACTTCTACATTCAGGATACCTGGAAATTAAGGCCGAACTTCTCGCTCGATCTCGGGGTTCGATATGAGCTTCGTCTCGCTCCTTCTGCCGCAGGCGGTCGTCCGATCTTGGTTCCTGATCGTAACATTACCTTAGGATCAGCTCCGTCGAATGCTATCAGGTGGGTCGAGGGAGATCTGTTCCAGGATGAATTCGGACTTATCCTTCCGTCCGTCGGTTTTGCTTGGGATCCATTTGGAACCGGCAAGACGTCGATCCGTGCGAATTATCGCCAGGCGTCGGACCGATTCGGAACGTTCCTATTCAGTTCGTCGATCTTCCAGAGCACTCCGGGTAACACGGCTTTTGGTTCGAATACCGCCTTTGGACAAGCGGGTGGGCTTCGAAGAAATGGTATTCCTTCAGTAGTACCCACAAGCTCTCCGGCAGTTCTGAGCACTCCACCCGCATTCAGCACAGCCTCGATCAACGTGATCGATCCTGATATAAAGTTCCCGCGCATACACAATTGGACGCTGGGATTCCAGCGAGAAGTCTTCGGCGGTAATGTTATTGAGGTTAATTACATTGGCAAGAAGGCAACCAATCTTTTCGGCGGATATAACGTAAATCAAGTAGACATCAACAAAGGAGCCTCTGCGGCAGGTTCATCAACCTTTCTGCAGGAATTCAATGCAGTTCGCGCAAGCACGACTTACAATAGCCCGCTGATAAACCTGCTGCTGGCAGGAAGCACTACGAACAATGCAGGAACGGCTTTATTCCGCACACTGAATGCCACTGGAATAACCCAGGGAAGCGTCGCCTCACTCGCCCTTGCAATGTCGCAGCGCCTTTGTGGAACGGCCGATATTTCGGCAGGCCGCTGTACGGCTGCCGGCCTCAACCAGCAGTTGATGAACGTTCACGGGTTCGGGTCGTTCTTCCAGCCATTCACGCAGTACACGGGCGGGCTGTTTGTTATAGACAGCAATGACTATTCTTTCTACAACGGCGTTGAAATGATCTTCAAGCGACGTATGCGTAGCGGTTTGAGTTATCAGATCGGCTACACGTGGGCTTTGTCGAAAGACACCCGTTCGTTTGACCCGGTGTTCACGACGGTCGGAACAGGTTCGACCGGTACGTCGGCAAACACACCGCTCAACAACTTCGACCGTTCGCTTAATTACGCGTGGTCTGATTTTGACCGTCGTCACTCGCTGCTGGGAACTTATGTCTACGAGCTTCCATTCGGAAAAGGCAGGAAGTTCAGCAGCGACAACAGTGTCCTTGATTACGTGATCGGCGGATGGCAGATCGCGGGAACGCTGCGTGTGACTTCGGGCCGTCCGTTTACAGTTTTCTCGAGTCTGAATACGGTCAGCCAGACGAGTGGCAGCTTTGCGAATTGCAACGGCTGTGATCGAAACATGGGCAACATCGTCCAGGGTAATTTCGAGAACACCGCAAATCCGCTGCTCCGCAACTGGTGGTGGACGCCGGAGGAGCGAAACCGCTTTTCACAGCCTAGCCCCGGCGAGATCGGAAACACTGGCCGCAACTACTTCATCGGCCCGCGTTATACCGAAACGGACGTGTCAGTGTCGCGTAAATTCCGCTTCACGGAAAACACGAATCTCGACTTCCGTGTCGACGTGAGAAATTTGCTGAATCATCCGAACTTCGCTGCCCCAACAGCAGCGATGCCGGCGGGCTTTACCCAGTCCGGATTCGGGACCAGCATTTTTGGCCGCATCAACGCTGATGTGACCAATAACAACCGCCGCGTTCAGTTCTCGGCTAAGTTGAATTTCTAGGCCGGTCATAGACTAAATAAAAATCGCCGCGGACTTTGTGTTCGCGGCGATTTTTTCATTGCAAGTGGAGTGATCGAGTTTGAGTCTTTGTTCGGGGCGTTAGGCATGGCTTCGGTGCCGTGCAGTTGGTGATGGCGTAGGGGAATGTGCTGGGATCGCTGTTGCTCGCCTTCAGATGTCTACCTAGGGCTTCATTCGCTGCCACTCATTGTACCTAGGCTATAATGTTCGTCGCCGTTGGCGACCAGACCGATCGTGTTTATTTCCGTCGGGCTTTCGCGGCCCTTTGAGCGAGTTGGGCCGATAGCGGGATGCTTTCGACGGCTTTGGCGACTTGGGGGTCATCTTCGGTGAGGACCTGATCGGCGGAGACGGCTCCGAAGGATGCCATTATCATGTGATATCGAAGTCGGAGCCGAATAAAGCTTGAGAATTTTTGGAGAACCTTAGCGTCGATCCCGCCGTTCTCCGGGCGGGTCGCGTATGAGGCGAACGAAGCAAAGAGCGAGTCGGACATCGGGAAATCGCCCGGCGTGATGCGTTTCCCGAACGAAAGCGGCGTCGAGCGATATCCTTCTTGCCCGAGTATTCGGCCATTGACGAGGTCGCGGGAAAATAAGAAGATCGGGTCCAGAAGCCTTATCTGGGCGTCATTTAGATCGTCAACTTTGACGGGCTCATCGGGTTGAATGCCATCGCCGCCTATCACGCGACGGTCCGTTACCGTTCTCGCCTCAAAATATGCTCCCACCCCGGCGGCGGGAGTCTTGTTGCTGTAATAATCGTACAGATCTATCTTGGAGTAATCACGCTGTATAGAACGGCCTGAGGGCGTCAGATATCTGGCGGTGGTGAGCGTCAATCCGGTTTTCCCGGGCAGGTCGATCACGCTTTGCACGAGGCCTTTGCCAAAAGTCTTTTCGCCAACGATCATTGCTCTGTCATCGTCCTGAAAAGCGCCAGCTACGATCTCCGAAGCAGACGCCGTGTCCTCATCAACCAGGACGACGAGCGGCATTTCTTCGGGAGTTTTGTTCGTCGACTTCCAAACGCGGTTGTCGATCCGGGAGCGTCCGCGTTGAGTAACGATCAAGGTGCCTGCCGGCAAGAACTTTTCGGCGACTTTAACGGCCTGATCGACAATTCCGCCGCCGTTACCGCGAAGGTCGAGTAGCAGTGACTTCATGCCCGACTTCTTAAGTTCGGATAGTGCTACATCAAATTCCTCGGAGGTCGTGTAGTTAAAGCCGTCCGAAAGCTGGATGTATCCGATGCCTGGCCTTAGGATGTATGCGTCCGGGATCGATGGCTGCGGTACGCGTCCACGTCTGATCTCGATGGTTTCGAGCCTATTTGTTGCTGCTCGTTCGACGGTCAGGCGAAAAGTAGTGCCGTTTGCACCGCGTATCTTATCGCGGACCTCGTCCGACTCCTTGCCCGACATTTTCTCGCCGTTGATGGCTACGACACGGTCGCCATATTTCAGTTGAGCTTTTGCGGCCGGTGAACCGGGATAGGTTGAGAGGACGTAAGTATCTAGTAAGCCGCCGCGCTGGTAGTTCGCAATTGTCGCACCGATGCCGGTATAGCCGCTCCGCTGCTCGTCCAGGAGGTCTTTCCATTCGCCCTGATCGTGGAAATTCGAATGCGGGTCGAGAGCGTGGAGCATGCTCTCCATCGCTGATTTTATCAGAGCGGCACTCGACGTTGTGCTGCCGTTGACGTGATTCTGTTGAATTATCTGCTGAGCTTCACGAAGTTCGGCGGCGATCCGCGAAGGCTTCTCTGCCGATGGGATACCGCGAGCCCCACCCGATGCCGAAAACGTACTGCCGCTGCTTATCGAGAAAGGATCGCCCGGATTCAGCGGGGTTACAACCTGCGCATTTGCAGCTGCCGTGACCGTAATAAGCAGTGAAAAACATTGGACACGACGCAAAATGCTCATAGTTATGATGTCGAACGGACAAAGTACGCCTGGCCCGGACGCGAAAAACACCTCGCTGAACCGGAAAAGCAGTCCCAGGAAAAAGATCGGCGGCTGAGGCGGCACCCTACAGCCACCGATCACAATTTTGTTTGATTCTGTATACATCTAAACGCCGTCGTTTTCCAGATAAATGTTCATAAGAAAGCTGGCGCCCTTTGTTTTATCCGGCAGCGCGGCGACTTTCCGGGTTGATACGGTACGCCTACGCTACGCCATCGTGATCGAGCGAAAAACGTGTACGATCTCGCCGACGACTATTTTGCAATTTGCGATTCAAAATGTTCTGATAATCCTATAGATCGCGTCCAACACGATCGTACGCAGGTACCCATTGAAAGCCACTTTTTATGTCTGATTCTTTTAGATTACCGCCGCTTGAAATCGAACAATACAGCCTTGCAAACGGCCTTCGTGTCGTTTTGAATCCGGATATCTCGATCCCGGTTGTTTCGATCGCTGTCTATTACAACGTCGGCTCGCGAAACGAACGCGAAGACCGCACGGGTTTTGCTCACCTGTTCGAGCACATGATGTTCCAAGGCTCGGAAAACGTACCGAAAGCCGGGCATTTTCAATACATCATGAAAGCCGGCGGAACAATGAACGGTACCACTTCGAGCGAGCGGACGAACTATTACGAGACCTTGCCGGCAGACCAACTGCCGCTGGGGCTCTGGCTCGAGTCCGATCGCATGCGTTCGCTCGCCGTCACGCAGGAGAATCTCGACAATCAGCGCGAAGCCGTAAAAGAAGAAAAGCGGCTGCGATATGACAATCAGCCGTACGGCCAAATTTTTGACCTGATCAACGAGATGATCTACAAAAATTTTGCCAATTCGCACTCGACGATCGGTTCGATGGATCATCTCGACGCAGCAACGGTCGAGGATGTGCAGGAATTCTTCCGCATCTTTTACGCTCCAAACAACGCAGTACTTGTCCTTTCAGGAGCCTTTGAAACCGAGACGGCAAAGGAACTGGTCGAGACATATTTCGGTGATATCGCCTCTCAGCCGCTGCCGCCCGAACTCGACGTAAGCGAACCGACCGAGGTCGCGGCAAATTATAAGGAATGGGAAGATCAGCTCGCTCCGTTTCCCGCATTTTTGATCGGCTGGAAGATCCCGCCGCGTCGTTCGCCAGAGTTTAACGCGCTTTATCTGGCAGGGAAGATCCTCTATGACGGCGACAGTTCTCGGCTTTATCAAAAGTTGGTGAAGGGCGACGAATCTGTTATCCAGCTTTTTGGGTTCACTGATGAACGCCGAGGCCCGTCGAGCATTTTTGTCGGGGCGATCCCGAAACCTGAAAAAGATCTGAGCAAGATCCGCGAGGCGATCATGAAAGAGATTCACGACCTCGCCGCCCACGGCCCGACGGCCGAAGAGATGGAGAAGATCGAGAATCAACTCATCAACGATTCCGTCCGAATGCGTCAATCTTCGATGTCGCGTGCCCAGCACATCGCCGAGTTCGCCCTCTACGACGGCGATCCGGAGCTGATAAATACCGAACTTGAATCGTACCTTTCAGTCACAGCCGAGCAGATCAGACACGCCGTAGGGGTTTTTCTGAACACAGAGAATCGGGCACTGCTCGACGTAGTTCCCGCAGGCAAAGGGTAAGAAAGTTGGGAGTGGAGGAGTAAGGGAATTAGGGAGAATGCCTACTTTCTACCGCTCCCAATCTCTCCCAACTCCCCAATTGAAGTTATGACACCAGAATTAAAGAAAAGCCCTCCCGCACCGCTCGCACCGGTTTCGTTTGATATTCAAAGGCCGTTTGAAACGACTTTGGAGAATGGACTTAGGGTTGTTGTGGTCGAGAACGAGCGTCTGCCGCTCGTCAGCTATCGGCTGGCATTCCAGACGGGAGATATAAACGATCCGGATGAGTGGACGGGCTTGTCGTCCGCGATGGGCTCGTTGCTTACCGAGGGGACCGAAAATTACACGAGCTTGCAGCTCGCAGAGAAGATCGAAAGACTCGGGGCGAGTATATCCGCTAGCGTTTCGGACGATTTTACGATCGTCGCCGCTTCGACTCTGTCGCTTTACAGCTCAGAGGTGCTAGGGCTTCTCGCCGAGGTGGTTCTGCGTCCGACATTCCCGGAAGATGAACTTGACCTATATCGCCGCAATACCATTGAGAGTCTGAAGTTCCAGCGCTCGCAGCCTGGCTTCCTGGCAAACGAGCAGGCGGCGCGGTTGATCTACGGAGAACATCCCTATGCGATCATTTCGCCGAGTGCTGCGGACATCGAGAAGATCGATCGTGAAACGCTCGCTCGCTTTCATAGCGCGGTGTTCGTACCTAACGGAGCGATGTTTATCGTTGTCGGCGACGTTAAAACCGATGAAGTGATAAGCGAACTCAATGACCTTTTTGGTGGATGGCAAGTTAAAGAACGTAAGGAAAGCTCATTCCACGCGCCGCCTACTCGTTCCGCTCGAAGCCTGACGATCGTTGATCGGCCCGGCTCGGCACAGGCAAATATTGTTCTATCCAATCTCGCGGTCAAGCGGACTCATCCGGATTATTTTCCGATCCTGGTGATGAACCAGGTGCTAGGTGCAGGGGCTTCTTCGCGGATATTTATGAATCTGCGGGAGGAAAAAGGCTATACATACGGAGCTTACTCACGGCTCGACATGAAGCGGCTTGCCGGCGAATTTGAAGCGACCGCGGAGGTCAGAACTTCGGTGACCGGAGAATCTCTTAAGGAGTTCTTCTACGAACTCGAGCGGATCCGGACCGAAAAAGTTGGTGAGACCGAACTGCAGGACGCCAAAAATTTCTTGACCGGTGTTTTTCCGATCAGGGCAGAAACGCAGGAAGGCCTGACAAATTTGATCGTCAACCAGCAGCTCTACGGGCTGCCCGATGATTACCTGCAGACCTATCGTGAAAAAGTAGCGGCCGTATCGTCGGACGAGGTTCTCCGCGTCGCTAGCGAACACATACGGCCTGAGGAGATGGCAATCGTCATCGTCGGTGATGCTGAGGAAGTGCTGCCGCAGGCAAGTACTTACTGTGAATCGGTCGAGATATTTGATACAGATGGAAATCCGCAGGATGTCGCGAAATACATGATCAATGGATCGGAAGAAACGGCGAATGTTGCTGGTAAATGGAAGCTGACGGTCGATTTTCAGGGCCAGCAGCTGCCAGTGACCCTCAGACTCGAGCAAGACGGCGAAAAACTTACCGGCGTGCTTGAAACGATGCTCGGCAACGGAAAGATCACGGACGGCAAGATCTCAGGCAATAAACTGTCAGCCGTCGCAAGCGCCGAAATGCAGGGCCAGCCGATCGAGTTTTCGATAACCGGAAAAATTGACGGCGATTTGGTTTCGGGAACGCTATCGGCTCCGATCGTACCGGAACCACTGCCGTTTACCGGTAGTAGAGGGTAAGAGGGAACTACCTAAAATCACAAAAAAACACGGAAAAGATTTTTCTTTTTCGTGTTTTTTTGTGTTCCTACTGGCTATTGTGGGAGAAATTGGGCCGCCTTCCCGTATATTTGCGCTTCATGGAGAAAGCGTGGATGGTCGGGCGGCGGCCCAAAGTCGGGATTACTTCCTATCTTTATTTAGACCTAGCTTGCCCGACGCATCGGAACAACGCTTCGCTGTATCGACTGAAGGTGCTCGATAAATTCGGATGCCGCTCGTTTTGAGAGTTCCGTAACGCTGCATTTCATCATGTTTCCGCATTCCTTTGCCGCGTCGATATCGGCTTCGCGGGCGATTGAGCGGATCATTCCCAGCTGCTTTGCTGTGACCATATCGCCTAGAGTTTTCGCGATCGAGTCCTCGAACTGCCGCGGCTGCATCGCTGGCTTTTGAATTTCTACCGGCGTGGAGTCGTTATCGATGGATTCGAATTCACGTTTGTACAACTCGCGGGCAATGCCAAATTTAACAGCGGCTCGTTTCAGAGCGTCGTGCTCAGCTTTTTTGATGCCTGTCTCGCTCGAAGCTCTTCCGGTGCCAACACCTTCTCGCGTTACGCCATCGATGGTGATCGCAACCGTTACCGTGATGATGTCGCCGATCGGGCGAATGTCTTTGATCGAGTGGCCCCAGTTCGGGGCATGTTCGTCTAGAATGTCGGCGACAGTATGCCATTCGACGTACTCGACGGTCTGCGACTGGCCGTTACGATCGCGTCGTCCTTCGCGGTGGCGGATCAGGGTTGGATCGACCGTTTTGCGAAGCTCCTTTAACGTAGTCGAAAAATCCAGTACGTTGCTTGCCGTTTCATTTAGCTCAAAAAGTGTTGCAGTTGCGGGTGCGTTTTTCTCTTCTGCGTTCCGTTTCATTTTTATTCTCCTATGTCTTTCAAAATCGGTTTGGCTGAAATGCTCTTGTCAGGAGTGCCTTTTTCCTCTCATAACAGCCTTACCGATCTTCTGTTCGCCAGCTTTTTACAGGCTTTAGTGCCGACTCAGTAACCTTTTCAAAGATGCATACATATTTTTATGGGTTGCATCTGTGAAACAGTGTACCCGAAAAATAAAATCGTTGCAAGTATGAAATAGGGTGTTGCATTTAAAAAAATGATGTGTTATGTTTTATCCGTGCAATAGCAAATGCAGGTATGGCACCCGCTACACACACTCATGGAGGAAACGAAAATATTATGGGATTCAAGAATGAAAGTCTGATTAACACCCTCGAACTTGGCAAAGCGATCAAACGCCGCCGCGAGGAACTGAAACTTAGCTTGCGCGACGTCGCTGATGTGACCGATGTTTCGGCATCGACACTGTCGCGTATTGAAAACGGCACCGGTCGCCCGGACGCTGATAACATAGCCCGGCTCACGCAGTGGCTCGATATGCCGGTCGATCGACTGATGACCAAGCACACGAGTGACAACATCGAACCGGTTATCTATTATCCGCACGAACCGACGACCGACATCATCGAGGCTCACCTTCGAGCGGACAAGAACCTGACGCCGGAGACCGCAAACGCTTTGTCCGAGCTTTTCCGCGTAGCGTATCAGCAGTTCAGCGGTACTAAGAAGAAATAGCCATTTTGCGGAGGAATAGGGCAGATCGGAGTATTAATCACGAGAGACAAAATGCACAACACGAATAGACTAGAATCCGAATTTGGCGGCGTCATCAGTATCGACACGACCTTTGTTTTGTTCTTTCTCGCACTGGAATACGGGCGGGCCGTCAGGCTCTTTTCCGTTGACGGAGCGCTGATGGGAACGACGATGCTTATGGTGCTCGCACTGCCTTATTTTCTGCCGTCACGGTACGCAAAACCAACATTTTCAAACTGGATAGCCGGCCGCACGGCCATCGCTGGCCTCGGAATTATTCTTGGCACCGCGATGAGCTGGAGTGTTGGCACGATCCTGCCAACAAGTATCGGTTTTCTCCCGATGGCCGGCCTGATCATCGCCGCCACGCTTAGCTGCTATATCCAGTTTTATAGTTTGATGAAACTCCGCCCGGTCAAATAGGCAAAAAGCACCGGGAAGGGAGTATAAAAAAAGTCCGCGTCAGTTTCGGGAAACTGGCGCGGATTTTTCTTGTAAGGTTATAACGTATGTTATATAGTGAGATTGAGGTAATTCGATATGACTGCGACATTAAAAATAACTACGGTTGGAAACTCGATTGGAGTAATCCTTCCGAAAGAAGTACTCACACGTCTTCGCGTTGAAAAGGGCGACACGGTTTACGTGACTGAAACGCCAAGGGGAATCGAGATAAGTGCTTTTAATGAACGTTTCGCTCGTCAGATGGAGGCGGGGGAGCGTGTTATGAGGAAGCATCGTGATGTACTTAGGAAGTTGGCGGAATGATCGAAGAAGTTGAGTGGATAGAAGCGGACGTCACGCTCGCGTATCATAAACGTCAGATCGCCGAACATGGCGGGACGGAAGGATTGCGCGACGAGGGACTGCTTCTTTCCGCCCTTGCCCGGCCACAGAACCTCAATGCTTACGGCGAGGATGTTGATATTGCGGGCTTGGCCGCTAGCTATGCTTTTGGCATAGCTAAGAATCATCCTTTTCTCGATGGAAACAAGAGGACGGCTTTGGTCGTATCGATCTCGTTTCTCAACCTTAACGGCTACGATTTCGATGTAGATCCCGCCGAAACATATGAGGTTTTCTATGACCTCGCCCAAGGTGTACTTTCAGAAGATGAGCTGGCTGACTGGTTCCGGCGAATTGTCTACCGAATACCGGAATAGGCCTACGCGGCCGCAATTGTTTTCTCCTCTGCGACTGCTTCCCGTATTACCGTCACCTGTCGGACAAGCTCAGAATACTGCCCCGGCGTCAATGCCTGTGCTCCATCGCACAGCGCCTCCTCGGGATTTGGGTGAACTTCGATTATCAACCCGTCGGCCCCGACAGCGACACCGGCACGAGCCAAGGGCGTGACCATGTAATTGTGGCCGGTTCCGTGTGACGGGTCGACAATTATTGGGAGGTGGGTCATGCGGTGGACGGCTGGGATCACTGACAAGTCCATAGTGTTCCTCGCGTGGCTCGCAAATGTGCGAATGCCGCGTTCGCAGAGGATAACATCATAATTTCCCTCGGCCATGATGTATTCCGCGGCGAGCAGGAGTTCGTCGAGCGTCGCGGAAAGGCCGCGTTTTAGCAGGACGGGCTTTCTCGTCTTCCCCACGTACTTGAGTAAGGAAAAATTCTGCATATTCCGCGCGCCGATCTGGATGCAATCGCCGTATTTTTCGACCGCATCGACTCCGCGTTCATCCATAGCTTCGGTTACGATGTTCAGGCCATACTGCTCACGGACATCGGCGAGCATTTTCACGCCGTCCTCGCCGAGGCCCTGAAATGCGTAAGGCGAAGTCCGTGGTTTGTATGCCCCGCCGCGGAAGAATTTTGCACCGCTTTTTGAAATAACTTCGGCCGTTGCGAAGAGTTGCTCACGAGACTCGATCGCGCACGGCCCTGCAATTATCGCCAGTTCGTCGCCGCCGATCGTGCCGGTACCGACCTTAATGACTGACTTCTCGGGCCGCAGATCTTTTGAGATCAGTTTGTAGGGTTTGGTAACGCGGATCGCGTCGGCGACGCCGCTTAGATTTTCAAAATGCGCTGGATCGATCGACCCTTGATTTCCGGTCACGCCGATGGCTGTACGATTTTCGCCCGGCAGAGTATGGCCGCGAAATCCGAGTGTTTCGATAACTTCCAGAACCCTTTCAATGTCGGACGCCGATGCGCCCGGTTTCATTACGATCAACATAAATTTGCCTCAAATAGCACGAACCTTTAACTGTAAACCTCACGCTATCCGGAAACAATTCGAGATAGCCGATAACTGAAAAGCGACCTATTTCGCAACGGAAACGCTCCGGTTTGGCACGAGGGCTGAGACGAATTCCTCGACCCGCAAGACAACATCTTCCTGATCCGACTTTTCGATCACCGAAACAATAGCCGAGCCAACCACCGCGGCATCAGCATATTTCCAAACATCGCTAATCTGAGCCGGGGTTGAGATGCCAAATCCAACGGCGATCGGCAGATCAGTAAACTGCCTTGTCCGATTCACCAACTGCTCCGCGGTCAAACTCGTAGTTTCTTGTGCACCGGTAACACCTGCACGCGAAACGGCGTAGATGAAACCACGTGCGTTCTCGCAAATGGCTTCGAGCCGTTCGTCTGTCGTCGTTGGGGCAACGAGCGAGATCAGGTCGATACCGTGTTCCCCAAAACGCCGCGAGATCGCTCCCGCCTCGTTCTCGATCACGTCCGTAAGCAGAACCCCGTCAATTCCGGCGGCAGACGCCGACTTTTCAAATTCGTCAACGCCGAAGCGGAAGATCGGGTTAAAGTAGCTGAACAAAACCAAGGGCACATCGCTCTTTTTCCTGATCTCCGCCGCCAGATCAAGAACTTTTGCGAGTGTTACACCGCCCTTCAGTGCTCTTTCCGACGAACGCTGAATGGTCGGCCCGTCGGCCATTGGGTCGCTGAAAGGCACGCCCAGTTCGATCACATCCGCTCCGAGTTCGGCGAGTTTTAGAACTATCGCAAGCGAGGTCGCCAGATCAGGGTCGCCGGCCGTCACGAACGGTATAAATCCCTTTCGTCCTTCAGCTTGGAGCCCATTGAAAGTTTTGCTGATTCTACTCATTTAACCTGGTAATGAAAACAGTGATATCGCTTAGCTGTTCGCAAAAATTTCCCTCACAGTATTTATATCCTTGTCACCGCGGCCGGAAAGATTGACGATCATTACGGAATCGCGGCTCATCTCGGGAGCCAGTTTGATCACATGTGCGATCGCGTGTGAAGATTCGAGTGCCGGAATGATGCCTTCGGTTTCGGATAAGGTTTTGAACGCCGCCAGAGCGTCATCGTCGTTCGCCGAGGCGTATTCGACTCGCGAAACGTCGTGTAAAAATGCATGTTCCGGGCCGATCGAGGCGTAGTCGAGCCCCGCCGAGACCGAGTGTGTCAGGGCGATCTGTCCATCGTCGTTTTGGAGTACATAACTTTTTGTTCCCTGCAAAACCCCGACGGAAGCACTCGACATAAATCTTGCGGCATGTTCGCCAAGCGTTTTGCCGCGGCCGCCGGCCTCAACGCCGATCATCCTTACGTCGTCATTCAAAAATGCGTGAAACAGGCCGATGGCATTCGAACCGCCGCCGACGCAGGCGACCAAAACATCCGGCAAACGCCCTTCCTTTTCAACGATCTGCTCGCGAGCCTCGCGGCCGATGATAGACTGAAAATCGCGCACCATCAGCGGATAAGGATGCGGCCCGAGGGCTGATCCGAGAAGGTAATACGTCGTGTCGACGTTCGTAACCCAATCGCGAAGAGCCTCGTTTATTGCGTCCTTGAGCGTCCGAGAACCCGAGTCGACGCCGCGAACATCAGCGCCGAGCAGCCGCATTCGAAAAACATTCGGCTCCTGCCGCCGCATGTCCTCGGTACCCATGTAGACAACGCATTCCAGCCCAAAAAGAGCACAAACCGTCGCCGTCGCCACGCCGTGTTGTCCGGCACCAGTCTCGGCAATAATGCGTTTTTTGCCCATTCCGCGGGCGAGCAGGATCTGGCCGAGACAATTATTTATCTTATGGGCACCGGTGTGATTGAGGTCTTCGCGTTTGAGATAGATCTTCGCCCCACCGAGCGTTTCGGTCAGCCGCTTTGCGAAATATAGCGGCGAAGGGCGCCCCGTAAAATTCTGATGCAGGTCGTTCAGCTCCGCATGAAACCCCGCATCGTCCCGAACCGCAAAATAACCCTCAGTCAGCTCATCCAACGGCGCAACCAAAGTCTCAGGCACAAACCGCCCGCCGTAATCGCCCCAGTAGCCATGTTCATTTGGTTCGTAATTAATCATGCTTTTGCAGCGAAGTCAGTACCGCCTGCGTTAGCGGGCGGCAATTACCTCCGGGATTCAGCTTGTATGATTCTCGAGTTCGTACCGCCCGCTTACACAGGCGGTTCTGACCGCTCGAATAAACTCCTCAACTTTCTTCGGATCCTTCTTTCCCGGCGACGATTCGACGCCGCTGGCTACGTCAACGGCATACGGCCTTACTGTCCTGATGGCTTCCGCAACATTTTCCGGGACAAGTCCGCCGGCGAGATATATCGTCGGAAAGAACTCCGACAAGTTCTTTACTATATTCCAATCGAAACTCATTCCGGTTCCGCCATACTCTTTATGCTGGTAGGAATCAAGCAAGATTGCGTGGGCGTCTAATGTTGGATTCTGAATCGCCACCATAGACCGCTCTACCCTGAACGCTCGGATTATCTTCAGACCTGCTTTGGATCTTAAAGCTCGAACGTATACGGTATCTTCGTCGCCGTGGAGTTGGATCGCCGTGATTCCGGTAAATCGAGCTGTCTCGAGCACGCCCTCGAGTGACATATTTACAAAAACGCCGACTTTCGAAACGCTCGCCGGAAGTTCGCTAATGATAGCTTTCGCCGCGTCCGGGAAAATGTATCGCTTACTTTTGGAGTAAAAGTTAAACCCAAGTTCGTCGGCCCCATGTTCGAGGGCGTGACGAGCGTCCTCGAGATTCGTAATTCCGCAGATCTTAACTAGAGTCATGCCGTCAGCCCCCGCAGTGTTTCCACGATATTGCCGCTTCGCATTAGCGTTTCGCCGATCAGGAATCCGTTGTACCCGAGAGATCGAAGTTCGTCGATCTCGTCTCGCGAAGTTATCCCGCTTTCGGCGATGATAACGGAGCCTGCCGGACGCATTCGGATCAAATCACGCGACGTATCCAGCGAGACTTCTAGCGAGTGAAGGTTGCGATTGTTTACGCCGATGATCGAGGAGCCGATATCGCCGGCTTTTTCCATTTCCTCTTCATCGTGTACCTCAACCAGCACATCGAGGCCGAATTTGGTTGCGGTCTCATGGAGGTTTTTCAGATCATTCATCGGCAATGCGGCAACTATCAACAAAACCGCGGATGCCCCGGCGGCCGCGGATTCGACGATTTGGAACTCATCGACGATGAAATCCTTGCGGAGGATCGGCAGCGTTGTTGTTCTGACAGCCGTTATCAGGTCGGCGACGCTTCCCACGAAATGATTCGGCTCGGTCAGAACCGAGATCGCCGATGCACCGCCAGCCGTGTAGAGCTTCGCGACCTGGGCGACATCTGTTTCGGCGCGGATCACGCCTTTTGACGGCGAGGCTCGCTTTATTTCGGCAATTATGTTCACGCTGCCGGGTCGCGAAAAAGCTTCGCGAAAGGAACCGGAACGCCGCTCCGCCGCAACCTTTTCAGCCTTTCGCAGCAGCTTCGGATAATATCCAAACGAGCGAGCAGCGGCGACGCGTTCGCGGGTTTCGGCGGTTACTTTTTCGAGAAAGGTCTGGCTCATTCTGATTCTTTATTTCGAATATCTAAGACATAGGTTCTAACTCTGCCTATTCTTTGCGTTCTTCGCGAACTTTGCGTTAAACGTACTTTCCGCTGATTTCGCATCCCAAAGGAAGCGTGTTTAACGCAGAGGCCGCAAAGATCGCAAAAAAGACGCAAAAAGAACCACTCAATGTTAAAACTTATGACAATTCTGCTCGCATTGTTTTCAATTTCTTCCTCGCCTCACCGCTTCGAATGCTTTGCTCGACTTGAGCGTAAGCATCCGGCAAACTCGGAGCCGATCCCGAGACATATATCGCAGCTGCCGCGTTGATCAGAACCAGTCGCTCGGGGTCGCGATCCTTTTGCTCGTTGCCGAGAACGCTTTGGATCATCGCGGCACTCTCGTCGGGCGAGCATTTCGAAGGAACGTCCTTTCCGAGCGTAAACACATCAAAGTCCGCAGCCGAGATCTCGAATACATCGACCTTGTCATCCCCGACCTCGGCGACAAGTGTCGTGCCTTTCAGAGCGATCTCGTCCAGTCCGCCTTCGCCGTAAACTACCCATGACCGGCCGGCACCGAGCCGCATAAGCACATTCGCGGTCGTCTCAAGCATGTGTTTGTCCCAAACCCCGATCACGCTGTGCGGAGTCGACGCCGGATTGCAGAGTGGGCCGAGATTGTTAAATATCGTCGGACGCCCAAGCGATCTGCGGGCGGTCGCAAGAGTCGGCGAAAGCGAATGAAAGCGCGGAGCGAACATAAAACAAAGGCCGTGCTGGTTTAGGTTTTGCTCGGACTTCGACGGCTCGATGTCGACGTCGACTCCAAGACTTGTTAAAACGTCGACACTTCCGGAATTGCTCGTCGCCGCACGGTTTCCGTGTTTAGCGACCGGCAATCCCGTTCCCGCGATCACGAACGCCGCTGCAGTCGAAACATTGAATGTCTTCGCCGCACCGCCACCTGTTCCGACGATGTCGACAAACGTATCGTGCTCCGACGCGATTCGCTTCATCCGCCCACGCATCAGGCTCGCCATTGCAAAAAGCTCGTCTTCCTCCACGCCCTTTTCATTCCAAGCCGACAGAACCTTAGCGATTAGATCGGCATCATCACAGCCGATCAGGGCGCCGAACAAAGTCTCGGCCTCCGCCGCCACGACGTCGGCTCCGAGCTGAAATTCTTCCAGATAATGTTCCAAGATCCTATCTTCCATCTGAACTATGCAGAAGCCCGCACGCAGTAAGGGCTCTCGTGAAACCATTTCAACTCGCGGCGGTGAGATGACGAGCGTCAGAATGATCGCTTAAAGATATAAATCGCGACATAGCCCTTAATTAGTGCGGGCTTCTGCACTTAAACCGATCCGCACTCCGCAATTTCGACCGCTCTTAGCAAACCTTTCGCCTTATTCACCGTCTCCTCAAATTCCAATCCCGGCACCGAATCCGCGACGATCCCGGCTCCGGCCTGTATTGTTGCAACGCCATTTTCCAAGACCAGCGTGCGTATCGCGATGCAGGTATCCATGTTGCCTGTGTAGTCAAAATATCCGACCGCACCGGCGTAAATCCCTCGAGGTGTTGGTTCGAGATCGCGAATTATCTCGATCGAACGAACTTTCGGCGCACCGGATACCGTTCCGGCAGGGAAGCAAGCTGCTAAGGCGTCGAAACGATCAAGCCCCTTTCTTAACTTCGCCGAAAGCGAGCTAACCAGATGTTGAACGTGCGAATATTTCTCAACGCTCATCAAAGTATCGACCGTAACACTGCCGTATTCGGCAACTCGGCCCAGGTCGTTGCGGCCGAGATCGACCAGCATCAGGTGTTCGGCGACCTCTTTTCTGTCGAGTCGCATTTCCGCAGCGAGTGCGTCATCTTCAGCGACGGTATTCCCGCGAGGCCGCGTTCCTGCGATCGGCCTATATTCGAGCCGGTCGCCCTGACACCTAACCAACATCTCCGGCGACGCTCCTATAACCTGCTTTTCGCCAAAATCCAGCAGGAACATATACGGCGACGGATTTAGCGAGCGGATCGCTCGATAGATCGAAACTGCCGAGGCCGTCGTTGGTCGCGTAAAGCATTGCGAAAGAACGGCTTGGTAACATTCTCCGGCGTTGATCAGTTCCTTTATTTCGGCAACCGCAGCTTCGAAATCTTCGCGTTTCCAGTTCGAGGTCGGAACCCGGGTTTCAGAAGCGCCTGCGTGAGCGGGCGGCAGGTTCGGCAGATAAGAATCCTCTAACTTTGCACGGATCGCAGAATTGGGAGAGTCGGTGCTCGCCGACTCTCCCACCTGATCAAGCGACACGATCTTGATCACCTGCTTCGCATGGTCAAACGCCACGATCGAGCGGTAGAACATAAACGCACATTCGCCTGCATCGACATTACCGGCCAATGACGGCTCGAACCACTCGCACGCGTCAAAACCCAAATACCCGATCGCCCCGCCGATAAATGCCGGAAGTTCATGATCAGCCTCGACTAAGTGAGTCGCAAAATGCTCCCTGATCTGCTCGTAAACCTCCCGCCCACCGCTTAAAACCTCGACGGGATCGGCCCCGATAAACGAATACCTCGCCAGACTCTTCCCGCCCTCGACCGACTCAAGAAGGAATGAATGAGTCGATTCCGCCGACAGCTTCAAATACACCGCAAGCGGCGTCAGCAGATCGGCCGGCATTGTGGTGACGACGGGCGTCAAGTGCGAGAGAGATTGGTCTAGCATTGCGGTCATAGTTCAACAAAAAGCGTAAAATCAACCGACGATTCGAGGAGGAGCAACTCACCTCGCGGGTTACAGGTCGCCAACGGCGACAAATATTAAAGCCTAGGGTGGAGCGAGTCTTCGAGCGGAACCCTAGGAAGCCGTAAAAACCGGGAACCGTCCCTGTAGGGGACGTATAATCTGCGGCGACCATATTGCTCGCCTTCAGCGAGCTAAACCTGAAAATCGCCTTCTCCTAGGGTTTCGCCGAAGCGGCTGCACCCTAGGCTTTAATATTTGTCGCCGTTGGCGACAGGGCCAAATCAAAAACGCCGCCTGAGCTAATTCTCAAACGGCGTCGTATGCAAACCTATTTCCGATGGCCCAATTCAGACCACCCGCGCACGACACCGAGCCTGCCAGCACCAAGCAGACAGTTTCGAGTCGTATCTAATGTGTACCTTTTCCATTGACTTTATTAAACCGAAAGCTTCTTTTGAAGTCAATTCGAATGTCTAAAATAAGGTTATGAAAAAAGCACGTTTATGATCTGATGAAATTTTGGTGATGCGGATAACGCAACGATGAATTGGGAAAGACCAGTTACGTCCGCGGCGATTGAGAGCTTGTTCTTAATCCAAGTTGCGGAGTTTTCTCGCTTCTCCACAGTATCGTCCACCAATTGAAGTTGTTCAATGAAATGCACAAATTCTGCACGATCGATATCACTCTGCCGAAGAAGACCGCTTAGAGCAAGAAGTTGGCTGTCGCTGTTCTCAATATCTATTCCAACTGTCGTATTGAACTTTGTGTTTGCAAGATTTAAATCGTAATCATCCCCTCGCAACCGAATTGCGGTGGATCCGTCGCCCCCTTTGAAACTACAGCCCGTCATGATTATTCTATTGGCCATATAATCCAGTGAAATAGTTAACTAAGCTTTTATATTTTACCAAAAGATTAGATACATCCAATCTACATCTTCTCCGGCACCTCGATCCCGAGCGTCGCGAGGGATTCGGTCAAGGCTCTGCGGGCCATATCGGCTACGACGACGAGGATGGCTCGTTTCGTATCGTCCTTTTCCGCGATGATCTTATTGTTGTGATAGAACAGGTTAAAGGCCTTGGCGAGCGTGAATGAGTATTTGGCTAGGATCGCGGGCTCGTTGGCGGCGGCGGCTTGATGGACGGCTTCGTCGAGACGGGAAGCGAGGATGGCCATCGACCAGATGTCGTTGCCGGGCTCACCGTTGAGGATAGCGTCGATCTCGGCTGGTTCGGCCGCACGCAGCTTTTGTTCCGATGCCTCTACGTTGTTGCTTTCGTCGAGTTTTCGAAAAATAGAATTCGCTCGAACGGCAGAGTACTGGCAGAAACAGCCGGTTTCACCTTCGAAGGAGAGTGCTTCTTCGAAGTCGAATACGATCACGGTATTTTTTGTAAATTTGAGCAGGAAATACCGCAGTGCACCGACAGCGAGTTGGTGTGCGATGTGGCGTTTTTCGTCGTCGGTCTCGTCGGCGTGCCGCGACTCGACCTCCGCTAGTGCTTTCGCTTCAAGCCGGTCGATCAGGTCATCGGCTTTGACGCCGAGGCCTTTGCGGCCGCTCATTTCGATAAAAGTCCGTTTTTTGTCGTCTTCGCTCAGCTCGAAACCGAGTTCCTCTGCTGCCGATGGCGACAGCGCCACCATTTCGTATGCAAGGTGGACGCTCGCCTTTTCGCCACGTTCCGGCGATATCGCCGCAACCCCTTTTTTTACAACTTCTTGCGGATACGACTGGCGTGTGTCGATGACGTTGTAGATCGTCTCTCCACCGCCGAACGGAGGGCGGACACTCTTGTCCGCATCGCCGGTTCCTCCGGCGAGAGCATCTCTCGACGACGAAGCGGGAGCGTCCGAGCTCCCCATGGTCATCCAAACTTCTTTGCCGTCGGCGTAGGTGTGGAAGAGCCTATAATTAAAATCAAGCCCGAGGATGCCAAGCTTCCACATCTGATAAGCGATGTCCTTACCAGTGTAAGTAACTGTTCCGTTTGACCTTACGAGGATCTTGTCGGCTTCGTTGTCATCGTTGCCCTCGTGCGATTCCCAGGGCATAACCCAGCATCCTGCGTGTGCACCTTCTTCGACATAATGGATAACGCCGAGGCGTTTCATTTCCTCGAAAGCCTTGTCCCAGAAATGAAGATGCAATATCTCGCTCTCACGCGGAAGCAGGTCGTAGCGTATCGACAAGCGTTCCATTGTGTCGGTAATGCACTGAACGTTTCGGGTGGCGACGTAATCGGCTAGTTCTGCGGTCGGGTTATTGCCTTCTTCGATGAGGTGCAGAACTTCCGCCCGCCTTTCTATCAGCGGCTTATCATCACCATATTCCTGGCCGCCCGCTGACGCTGGGGGTTCCGCCTTGTACGCCTGCCCGACCTGCGCATAAAGGTCCCAGCAATAATAATCGAACGATTTACCTGCGGCAGAAAGCTCTTTATCCAGAGCTTTTATATCGTCAAGATTCATGTTCAACATGAACATGAACCCGACCACCACGTCGGCAACCTGGACGCCGGTATTGTCAATATAATTCTGGACTTCGACCTGCTTGCCCGTTGCGGTCAGGATCCGTTGGAAGGTGTCCCCGAGCACGGAATTTCGAACATGTCCAATATGAGCCGCTTTGTTCGGGTTAACCGAGGTGTGTTCGACGCAGACCTTCGCGAGGTTCGCTCCGCGAGAAGGAAACGGGTTTGCACCTGCGTTCTCGACGAGGAATTTCGTACGGTCAAAAAAGACGTTCAGATAGCCCGGCCCTGCGATCTCGACATGGCCCACAAATTCAAACTCCTCAAGTCTTGCCCGTAAAACCTCGGCGATCGCGCGCGGGTTCTGCTTTTCGCCGGTAGCTTCCTTTACCTTTTTTGCGAGTTCAAACGCGACCGGGAAAGCGACATCGCCCAGTTCGGTCTTCGGCGGAGTTTCGACGGCGATCAAGTCTGGTGCGACGCCGAAGTGGGCTAAGGCAGTCTCTCGAACCGCTTCGCGGAGTTGTGATTGGATATCTGAGATAGTCATAAAAGCGATAGTTTACCAAAAACACTGTTCGGAAGCCCAAGAGCGACACGGAGGTCTAATCAAAGGTCGAAAGTTCCGCTGTTGGATAGTCTCTCACATCCGCAATGACTTTAGCTTTTGCAGCAAAAAAGCTAGAATCAAGGGTTTACGAAGACTAACGAAATGGCAAAAAAGACCAAGAAAAAGATCGATCTGGCAAAAATAGCTGAGGGCGTTCGGCTGATGCTTGAAGGTATGGGCGAAGATCCGGATCGTGACGGTTTGAAGAAAACACCGGAACGCGTTGCGGAATTTTACGCGGAGCTCACAGAAGGGATGTGGATCGATCCGAAAGAGCACATCGTGCCGCTCCCCGGCGACAGCCATGATGAAATGGTTATCGTTAAGGACATCTCGATCGCATCCGTCTGCGAGCATCACCTTGCTCCGTTCACCGGAAAATGCCACATTGCATACATCCCGAAAAATGGACGCATTATCGGATTGTCAAAACTCGCCCGCATTGCCGAGGTTTTTGCTCGCCGACTTCAGGTTCAGGAACGCCTGACGCAGCAGATCGCCCAGACGCTGTTTGATCAGCTGGAACCGCTCGGGGTAATGGTCGTGATCGAGGCTGAACACACGTGTATGACGCTTCGAGGAGTCAAAAAACCGGGTGCCGTGACGATCACGTCTGCGGTTCTGGGTGGATTTAGAAAGGACTCGCGAACGCGGGCCGAAGCTATGTCACTGATCAAAGGATAAAGATCTATGAAAAGGTTAACTGCTTTATTTGTTTTAGTTACGTTCGTTTCAACGCTCGGTTTTGCGCAGGGTTTGACGAGCGGATTGGATGCTAGCAAGATGCGTGAGCGCGTCAAACGCCTTTCCGCCGATGATTTTGAAGGTCGCGGGCCGGGGAACGAAGGCAGTAAGCGCGCTGCAGATTATATCGTTGCGCAGATGAAGGCCGCAGGCATTAAGCCCGGGAACGGTAAAAGCTATTTTCAGAATGTAAAGCTCGTTGGCGTCAAGGTCGATCCGGCTACGCAGATGACTTTCGCGGGCAATGCCGGAGCTCCAAAGGCGTTCAAGTTCGGTGACGATTTCGTTGCAACGACCGGGGCTCAAACGCCGAATGTTGCCGTGGACGCAGAGGTCGTTTTCATGGGCTACGGCGTCGATGCGCCGCTCTACAAATGGAACGATTACAGCGGCCCGTCCGAAGATTATCGCGGCAAAGTGCTGATAATAATGGTCAATGACCCTCCCGCGACGGCTGCCGAACCGAACCTTTTTGGCGGTAAGGCTCTGACGTATTATGGCCGATGGACCTACAAATACGAAGAAGCAGCCCGACGCGGAGCCGCGGGTGTGATACTGATACACACGAACGATTCAGCCGGATACGGTTGGAACGTCGTCCGTACTTCATTCGGCGGGCCGCGTTCTGAGATCGCTCGTGAATCGGGTTCGACCACGCCGTTTTTGAGCATGATGGCGTGGATGACCGATGAAACTGCCAAAGCCGCTATGAAGCACGCCGGGCTCGATCTGGACGCGATGCGGGCAAAGGCTGCGACACGGGAATTTAGGCCCATAAAGACTGGCCTTCGCGTAAAGATCGACATGAAGACCGATATGCGAACCTTCGAATCGCCCAATATCGTTGGCAAGATAGAGGGCAGCGACAAGAAAATGAAGAGCGAATACGTGCTCTACACGGCTCACTGGGATCATCTCGGAATTGGCGAAGCCGACGCGACCGGCGACAAGATTTACAACGGAGCCTATGACAACGCCTCGGGCGTCGCAGCCGTCATCGGCATAGGCGAGGCGGTATTAAAGATGCCGAAGGGGCAGCGGCCAAAACGTTCGAGCTACATTCTATTTCCGACCGCAGAGGAACAAGGTCTATTAGGTGCCGAATATTTTGCGGCAAAACCGTTGATCCCGCTCAACAAGATTGCCGGAAATGTGAATATCGATGGCGTGAATTTCTTTGGAAAAACAAGGGATTTCTCTGCGCTCGGTGCTGAGCGTTCGTCGCTCGGAACGTTTGTGGACGAGGTTGCTCGCGAACGAAATATGACGGTCGAAGGCGACATGCGGCCCGAGCAGGGGTTCTTTTTCCGCTCCGACCACTTTCCATTCGCCAAGGCGGGTGTTCCTGCCGTTTCGCTCCGCCACGGTGACGATTTTGTCACGCCGCTAACGGGCGAGGCTCTGAATTTCTTCAGCAATTACACCGCAAAATACTATCATCAGCCATCCGACCAGTATTACGACTGGTGGGATGCCGACGCGATGGTCCAAAATGCCGAACTCGGCCTCGCGATCGCTTTGAAGATAGGAAACACACCGTCGATGCCGCGATATAAGGACACCGACGAGTTTTCGGGTGCGGACAAGAAGCGATTTTCTAAATGAACAACACTTTCTACATAACAACCCCGATCTACTACGCGAACAGCCTGCCGCATCTGGGTCATCTGTACACAACAATCGTGGCGGATGCTGTCCGGCGGTACAAGAAACAGCGTGGGTTTGATACCTATTTTCTGACGGGAACGGACGAGCATGGCATCAACATTCAACGTGCGGCTGAAAAGAATGGCCGGACGCCGCAGGAGCAGGTCGATCTGATCGCGGGCGAGCTGAAGCGTATGTTTCATGATTTTGGGCTCGATGGTGAGAATGGCGGTTATGATATCTTCATGCGGACGACTGAGCCGTTTCACTACGAAGGCGTTCAGCATTTGTGGCAGGAAATTGCCAAGAATCAGACGCCGAAAGGGAATGACGCGATCTACAAAGGCTTCTACGAAGGCCTGTTCTGTGCTCCATGTGCCGAGTTTAAGAATGAAGATCAATATTACACGCCCGAGGGCTCAGACATTCGGTTGTGTCTGATCCACGAACGCCCGCTCGACAAGGTTGCAGAGGAAAGCTACTTCTTTCGGCTGTCGGACTATGACGAATTTTTGATCGATCTGATCGAGAGCGACCCGAATCTGGTTAGACCGGAAGGCAGGAAGAACGAAGTTTTGTCATTTGTTCGGGGCGGCCTACAGGACCTGTCGATCAGTCGGCAGAAGTCTTCGGTATCGTGGGGAATTCCTGTCCCGGGCGATGAGAATCATGTGATGTACGTCTGGATGGACGCCCTGACAAACTACATTACGGCGCTAGGTTACGGGAATGCAGAAAAGGCTTCAGTCGGATTTGAGAAGTATTGGCAGAATGTCACGCACCTCGTTGGCAAGGACATCTTGCGGTTCCATACGGTGTATTGGTTCTCGTTCCTCCATGCCGCCGGATTGTCGCTACCAAAAACGGTATTTGCTCACGGCATGTGGCTCGATGCTGATGGCCGGAAAATGGGTAAAACCTTGGGAAATGTGATCGAAGTCGATGTGTTACATGAGCATTTTCAGGTCGATGCGATACGTTACTTTGTGCTTCGCGATATGGTGTTTGGGCAGGACGGAAAGTTCGGTTATGAAAACCTGATCGACCGTGCCAACGCCGATCTCGCCAGCGGCCTCGGCAACCTCGCCAGCCGAACGTTTTCGATGATCACCAAGTATCGCGAAGGCCTAATTCCAAGTAGAAAGATCGCGGAAGAGAACTATCTCAACGCGAAACGGGCGGGTGTCAACCCTGATGATCAGGAACTCGCATCGGTGGTCGAGCACGCTCGAGACGAGTTTATCCGCAGGTACGACAATTTCGATTTTAGCCTCGCCCTTGAGTCCACTTGGACGGTGATCGCCCGTGTCGATAAGTTAATATCCGACTCGAAGCCGTGGGAGCTAATTAAAGACGATAAACAGGTTGAGACGCTCAATGCTGTCCTCTATCGAGCCTGCGAAACGCTTCGCTGGCTGTGCGTCCAGCTTTATCCCGTAATGCCCGAAGCAACGAAAAAGATCCATAGCCAGATCGGCCTCAGCGAAGACATCGCCACGCTCGACCCGGCAAGTCTAAAATGGGGTGAACTCGCCGCCGGAACCAAGATCGGCGAAACGATTGGTGTTTTCCCTAGAATTGATAAGAAAAAAGTTATGAGTGAAATTAGTGAGCAGTCAGCAGTAAGCAGTGAAAAATCGGCGGTCGAGAAAGAGTCAGTACCACCTGCGGTAGCGGGTGGGGAAGTCCCGACTCAACCCACAACGATCAACGATCAACCATCAATCGACGAATCTTTCATCACAATAGATGATTTCCTAAAAGTCGAACTCCGTGTCGGCGAGATCAAGGTGGCGGAACGCATTCCAAAGGCCGACAAACTGCTTCGTTTCGAGATCGACCTCGGCGAAGAGAAGCCCCGTCAGATCCTCGCCGGCCTCGCCGAATACTACGACCCCGAAACCCTCATCGGTCGCAAAGTCGTCGTCGTCGCCAACCTAAAACCCCGAATGATGCGCGGCCTCGAATCCCAAGGCATGATCTGCGCCGCCTCTTTAGAAGATAATTCTGGGCCGAAACCGGCGTTGGCGGCATTTATCGAAGACGTTGGGATCGGAGCTCGGCTGAAGTAATGAATTTTGACGCGGATCCAATAAAAGCGGCTGCCAACATCAAGAATCACGATGGTGTGACGTTTGAAGAAGCGGAAACGGTTTTTGGCGATCCTCTTGCTCGCATATTCGATGATGACGAACATTCGTATGAGGAAAAACGGAATGCAATTTTCGGACATTCAGATCAGAACCGGCTCTTAATGGTGAGTTTCACCGAGCGAGAAAATGATACGATAAGAATAATTAGTGCGAGGTTAGCTACGCCAAAAGAAGCTAGAAGATATGCAAATCAAACTTGATGAAAATGACGATCTCCTTCCCGAGTACGATCTTGATTTCTCAAAATCAAAGCCGAATAGGTTTGCGGAGAAATACAATAAGATGGTTCGCCGCGTAGGTTTGGCTCCCGATGTCGCGGAAGAGTTTCCGACGGAGGATTCCGTTAATGACGCACTCCGTGATTACCTGCGAATTACCCGAAGTCCGAACGTTGAAATCTCAACAAGGTAACGGTATCCCAAAGTTGAAGCCATGATGTGGATTGGTAGAGTTGGACTCCTTTTTGTTTGCTTCGTCTCTGGCTGTGCGCAAACGACCGACAAATTTGAATGGCAGGTAATTCAATCTGCCGACGCCCGGCTTCGCGGATTATTTCCGTGCGAACCTAAGCTCGCAAAAAAGTCCTTTCAGGATCATCCCAGACCAATCCACGTTTTCGACTTCAGTTGTGAAAAAGAAGGAATGCGGTTTTTACTCTCGGTTAAGAATCATCCAAATGACTTCACTTCGAAAACCGTTGACGAGTCCTTCGAATCTAACGAATTCCTAATGAAGAATATGTTTGGAAGCGTTGAAAGCTTCGACGTTAGAAACGGTCGGACCTCTAACGATTTTGAATTGCGAGACTACGATCTCCTCGTTAAAGGTGGCGGCAAAATTCGTAGCCGTATCGTTGTTAACGAGTTCGCGACCTATCAAGCCCTCGTCGGGTTACTACCTGAAAAAATCAAATCTTCTGGACAAAAGAAGTTGGATTTTGTGACGGTCAGCGAGAGATTCATCGCGTCTGTTGAAATTCTCAACAAATAAATGTTCATCGATTCCCACTGCCACATAGACGGAGAACAGTTTGACGAGGATCGCGACGAGGTTGTTCGGCGGGCTCGGGAGGCTGGGGTTGTGGCGATGTTGAATATTGGGACCGGCGATCCGCGTACGGACGATTTTCGGCGGGCGGTGGCTGTTGCGGAGAAATACGACAACGTTTATGCGGCTGTCGGGGTTCATCCGCATGATGCGAAGTTGTACGACGACGCGGCGGAGGAGCACTTAACAGAGCTGACAAAGAGCGAGAAGGTGATCGCTTGGGGCGAGATCGGGCTGGATTATTATTACGATCATTCGCCGCGTGATGTGCAGCGGGATGTTTTTCGGCGGCAGATCCGCGTTGCGAAGTCGCTTGGGCTGCAAGTGATAATTCACAGCCGTGATGCTGATGATGAGACGGTTGAGATATTGACGGAGGAGTACGGAAGGAGCTCGGACACTCCTGTCCGCATGGACGCCGCTTCGGCGTTCAGACAAGATGTCGCGTCAGATTTTGCTGGCCAGAACGAAGATCGTGGTGTGAGTGAATTTTCGCGTCGAAGCGACGCTCATGCGGACAAGAGTGTCCGCGCTCCTGGCATCATGCATTGTTTCGGCGGTACGCCCGCGATGGCTGAAGCACTGATTAAGATCGGCTTTATGATCTCATTTGCGGGGAACGTGACGTTCAAAAAGGCGGAGAATCTTCGCGACTCGGCTCGCGTTGTTCCGCTAGACCGACTGCTGATCGAGACCGATTGCCCGTTTTTAACGCCCGTGCCGTTTCGTGGAAAACGCAATGAGCCGGCGTTTGTTGTTCATACGGCTACCTTTCTCGCCGATTTCTACGGAATTGATCTTTCGACTCTTGCAAGCGCCACCACCAGAAATTTCGTTGAGTTTTTTGGAATCGATGTAGATCGAAACTGAATCGATTGCATCGAATATGAAACGTGGTAACATATGTGCAACCTTTTTGTTCCGGAATCGTAATTCCAAGGAGGCTGCGCATTATATGGCTTCACGCGAAAAACGGATGATCGCCCATAAAAAAGGTTTAGAAAAAGTTTTTTTCATTTTCGGTGAAACAAGCCAAAAATATCGCCGTAACTACCATTATAGGCAATAGTTTAGAGCTGTATTGCATGGGTGAAACAACTGTGAAACAAACATGAAACAAGGGTGAAACCGTCGACTGGGCTACAGCCGGATGTGAGGCAATTAGACCTGCATTTCATACGTACTTTTTCTGTGGTTAAATAGAGTTATGGCAAAAGAAAATTCATTCGACATCGTTTCGAAGACCGATTACGCGGAGCTGACGAACGCTCTCAACCAGACCGAGAAAGAGATCTCGCAGCGGTTCGATTTCAAGGGCAGCAAAGCCGCCACAGTCCTTATCGGCAAAGACCTGCAGATGACTGCGGAAGACGACACGCGGCTCCGCAACATGAACGACATTCTACAGAGTAAACTACTGAAACGCGGGATCTCGCTCAAAGCACTCGATTACCAAAAGGTCGAACCCGCCGCCGGTGGGACAGTCAGGCAACTCGTGAAGGTGCAGCAGGGAATTCCGATCGAAAAAGCTAAAGAGGTCGTGAAGTTTATCAAAGAAGCCAAATTCAAAGTCCAGGCCTCGATCCAGGGCGAAACCGTCCGCGTCTCAGGCAAAGATCGCGACACTTTGCAGGAAGTCATGGCCAAGCTTAAAGGGCATGACTTTGGCATCGATATGACGTTTGATAATTACAGGAGTAATTAACGGCGTTGGGCTTCCTGAAATCAAAAAGCTTAGCTTTTATCTTAGCGATCAGCTTTCTGTCAGTCGCATGTGCTAAGCCCGTTATTTTTGAGGGCAATTCGATGTTGCCAGCAATAAAAAATGGTGACCGACTATTATTTTCTTCAGACATCTCGAATTTAACTCGTGGGGATATAATCTTGTTCAAGTATCCCAATGATCCAACGAAGTTTTACATAAAAAGGATTGTTGGGCTGCCTTCCGAGAAGATATCGACGCGGGATCGGAAGGTCTTTATTAATGGGAATCTCCTCGAAGAGGATTATGTTGATGACGCTACCAATCAGCGAGAATGGCCCAAGCAGTCTTTTATGGTCAAGGCAGATAGTTACTTTGTATTGGGTGACAATCGAGATAGCTCCTCTGACTCACGATTTTGGGGATTGGTTAAGCGGGAACTAATAGTCTCGAAATATATTGGAAAGAATTAGCTGAATAGAATGGATTTATTCATTGAGCAGGATGAAAACGGGGTGTTTGTAGCGTCTGCTCCTGATTTGAAGGGTTGCCATACACAAGCAAACTCAATGGAAGAATTAGTTTTTCGAATTGGCGAGGCGATTGAGTTAGTCTGTGAAGTATACAGTCTCGATAGTGAAGTAAATGCAGACATTTGCACCAATCCGTGAGCCGCAGGATTCTCATCTTGCCTCTAAAAGGATCTTTGATCTGATCAAGGCTGAGTTGGCTTTGGTTGAGGAAGAGTACGAACGTCAGGCGTCATCGAATATTCAAGTGATCGATTACCTGGGCGAATATCTGCGTGCGTCGGGTGGGAAGCGGGTAAGGCCGGCTTTGTTGATCTTGGCAAATTACACGGTCGGTGGAGATGCAAGAAGGGACAACGTTATCCGACTGGCGACCGTAATGGAGATGCTTCACACGGCGACGCTGGTTCATGACGACATCATTGATAATGCCGATCTGCGGCGGAATCGTTCGTCAGTTAATGCCAGGTTTGGGAATCAGACGGCGGTTCTGATGGGCGACTGGCTGTACATGTCCGCTTTTGAGACGACTGTGCGGGAGCGTTCGCTTGAGATCATCGATATTCTGACGAAGTTGACGCGGAAGATGACCGAGGGCGAGTTGATACAACTCACGCGGATCGGACGGCTTGATATAACTGAATCCGAGTATTTCGATATTTTGAGACGGAAGACCGCGTTTCTTTTCTCGGCGTGCTGTGAGGTTGGGGCGATACTTGGCGGGGCGACGAGGGAAGTTCAGGCAGGGCTTCGAGACTTTGGAATGAACCTCGGCATCGCGTTTCAGCTTTTCGACGATGTCCTCGACCTCACTGCCGACACAGAAAGCCTCGGAAAAGAAGCGGGCTCTGATCTGCTCGAAGGAAAGCTAACGCTGCCGCTGATCTATCTGCTGGAAAAAGAGCCATCGGCGAAGTCGAGGCTCGAAAAAGTCATGTTCGACGGATCGTATACGGCGATCACGCGCGAAGAGCTGCGGTCGATGCTCGATGATCACTCGATCATTGCAAAGATAAAAGAACGGGCTGATGACCACTCGACCCGCGCAAGAAAAAGTCTTGATGTTTTAAGCAAATCAGAGTATCGTTCTTGTTTGGAAGGCGTATTAAGTTTTATTGCCGAGCGCAAAAACTGATATCTTTAACGCTGACCGTCCAACTTCAATTTGTTGTAGTAGACACGCAAGGCCAACATTTTCAATATGTTAGACGATAAAGTTGTAGAAGCTCTTGAAGAAATTCTCGACAAGACGCGCGGAGCGCTTAGCCAGGCTTTAACACGGCTCCGAGAAGCAGAATCCGAGGTCGACAAGCTTAAGCGCGAGATCGCCGCGCTAGAGAACAGTGCAGCGCAGACCGCCAAGGCGATCGACGGAGTTCGACTATCCATGACAGCCGGCCGGTCTCCAAGCATCGGAAGTACCTTCCATCTCGTCGACGACGTGCCGCCTTCTGGTGGAGGCGAACGCACTGACATTCGTTCGAATGTACAGGACATGCAGACACGGGACTATCGACGTGATGGTTCGGTTGCATATCTCAACCAGAATCGACCAAAGCTCGTCCAGCAGGATTTCGAGCCGATCAGCAACCGATTTAGCGATCGAACGATAACTCAGTCGTGTACATTGCTGCTGCGCGAGGCCGGAAAGCCGCTTCACGTCAATGAGCTCTACAATATGCTGGTCGCGGGCGGTATGAAATTTAAGGGCAATAACCCTACTATCTCGGTTGCGGTTTCGCTAAGCCGAAATAGCCGGTTTCGCAAGGTCGACCCGGGAACTTTCGACCTGGTCATACGAGAAGCTTATCAGGCCGCTTCGTAGGAGCGGCCGAATCGCACAAAGGTGTTAGATCAATGCCCAAAGTCAGGCCGAAACGCTTGACTTTGGGCGTTTTGTTCCTATGATTGCAGTATGAAATTACACCTGACGATCAGCAGCGGCTCGCTCGCGGGCCGGGGTTACGAACTCGAAACCGGTTTTATAACCATCGGCCGCAGCGACACCTGCAGTGTCAGGCTAGATCCGCACACCGAGCGGATCGCTTCAAAGCAACACGCTTTTATCGAGGCCCGAGCCGATGGCTTCTATCTTACGGACAATAAAAGCACCAACGGTACGCTCGTAAACGGCAACAGAGTCGAGTCGGCAAAGCTTAATTCGGGCGATGAGGTTCAGTTCGGCGTAAACGGTGTAACCGCCAAGATCAGGATCGACGCCGCGATGCCTCAGGCGGTCGTTTCAGGGCAGCAAAGCTTTCGTGAGTACGAAGCTCAGCAATTTCAACAGACAGCGGCTCAGGAGCCGGTCAGTATGCAGGCTTCACTGCAGAATTTCGCCCTCGGCGGCGGTGCTGTCGTCGTCAAGCCTGAACCGTCCAGGACGGGAGCCTACATAGGTATCGGCGTAACGATCTTTGCGATCATCTTCATGGCCCTGTTCGTGGCCCTGCTCATGTTCGCGAGCGTCGGCGTGATACCCGCGATCATCGCGACCTTCGTGGCGTTCACACCGGCGATGATCTATCTGCTGCCGCTCATTTGGCTAGACCGGTACGACCCCGAACCGCTGTGGCTGCTCGCACTGGCTTTCGCCTGGGGGGCTTTGGTGGCGGTCATCGTTTCATTCATCGTAAATACCTTGATTGGCACGGTGGCGGCCGTGGCGATCTCGCCCGCGGCGGGAGACGCGATCGGGGCGATAGTTTCGGCGCCGATATTTGAGGAAGGTTCAAAGGGGCTAGGGCTCATCATCCTGCTCATCTTTTTCCGTAAGTATTTTGACGATATTCTTGACGGTATCGTTTTCGCGGGCGTCATAGCCCTAGGGTTTGCGACCGTTGAGAACGTGCTTTATTACGGCCGTGCAGTAGGGGCGGGCGGCTTTGGGGGCCTCGCGGTCCTTTTTGTCCTTCGAGGCATTATGTCGCCCTTCGCCCACGTTACCTTTACCTGCATGATGGGTATCGGCTGCGGAATAGCACGCGAATCGCACAATACGTTCGTGAAGATCGCCGCACCAGTTTTCGGTTATTTTGCCGCCGTGGCCTTGCACGCGATTTGGAACGGAGTGGCTGTTTTGGGCGGGATCGAGGGCTTTCTTGTCAGCTACGTGATCCTGCAAATCCCATTTTTCTTGATATTCGTTGGCTTCTCACTGTACATTATGAGAAGGCAGAACAAGATCCTGAACGAGATGCTAGCGATCGATATCGCTCGAGGGCTGATCCCCGCAGACCATGCGAAGACCGCTACGTCAGCCTTCAAAAGCTCTGGATGGATACTTGGCGGGCTGTTTAATGGCAAGTTTCGGCCGCGCAGCCGTTATGTCCGTGCTATCGGCAAATTAGGCTTGAGCTATTGGCACATTCAGCGTGCGACCGCAGCTCAGGGGCAAACCGGGAGCTTTCAGCAGAATCCAATACTGCGAGAAGAAGTCCTAAAATGGCGCGATCAGGTTTAGCGCTTTCTGAACAAGGAGGAATAAATGTCCGACAACTTTCCCGAACTCGTCGATGAGTTAACGGCCGATGAGGCTGAACTTTTAGAAGAGGTGCTTTCCGACCTCGGCGAATCACGAAGAAAATTCATAGGCCAGAGTTCGACTGCGGTGCTCGGCGCGGTCGTTTTGCAGTTTCTCGCAAAGCGTACCGCCCTTGCCGGTGAGGAGATGGCTGAGTTCGTGCCGCTAGGCGACGAACAGGCAGTAAAAGTCTCTTTCCGGGTCAACGACGCCGCAAAATCGGTCTCGGTTGATTCGCGAATGACTTTGCTCGATGCACTCCGCGAGAAACTCGCCCTCACGGGTACTAAGAAGGGCTGCGATCATGGTCAATGCGGTGCGTGTACCGTCATGATGGATGGCCGCCGAGTACTTTCGTGCCTGACGCTAACGGCTCAGTGTGAGGGCCGAAGCGTAACGACGATCGAAGGGGTCGCGAAGGGCGACGTGCTGCATCCGATGCAAACCGCCTTTATCAAGCATGACGGTTTTCAGTGTGGTTTCTGCACTCCCGGACAGATATGTTCGGCGATCGGTCTGATGCACGAGGCTAGGAACGGGGAACTTAGCTACGTTTCCAAAGACATGCGAAAGACCGCCGCGAGCATCACGCTTTCCGACGAGGAGATCCGCGAGCGAATGTCCGGAAATCTCTGTCGCTGCGGGGCTTATCCCAACATTGTCGCGGCGATCCGTGAAGTGCACACGGGAAAGGCGACTGACCCGATGGCAGTGATCTTTGATATGAGCAAGGAGGGAAGCGATGCGACCGTTTAAATACACAAGAGCGACCGACGTGGCGGCAGCAGCAAAGACAGTCTCGACCAATCGCGAGGCAGCATTTCTCGCGGGCGGGACGAACTTGCTCGATCTGATGAAGGAAGGCGTCGCGAAGCCTTCAGAACTTGTAGATATTTCGGGGCTCGCGTTCTCGAAGATACGTTCTTCCGGCAACGTTATTTCGATAGGCAGTACAGCGAAAAACTCCGACACTGCCAATCACGCGCTCATTCGCCGCAATTTCCCAATGCTGTCGCAGGCGATCCTCGCAGGGGCTTCGGCGCAGATCAGGAATATGGCAACGAACGGCGGGAATTTGATGCAGCGGACAAGGTGTACCTATTTCTACGACGTCAACATGCCGTGTAACAAACGAGAACCCGGCAGCGGCTGCGGAGCCATGGAAGGCATCAACAAGGGGCATGCGATCTTCGGCTGGAGCGATAAATGTATCGCGACAAATCCGTCAGACATGAGCGTTGCCCTGATGGCACTCGATGCGGTTGTAAAGGTTTCGGGAGCCGATAAAAAACAGCGTTCGATCGCGTTTGCTGATTTTCATCGCCTGCCGGGTGATACGCCCGAAAAGGACAATACATTGGAACCGGGCGAGATGATAACGTCGATCGACATACCAATGTCGTCGGCTGGTATGGCCGCGAATTCCTACTATCTGAAAGTACGCGATCGTGCTAGTTATGCGTTTGCACTGGTGTCGGTAGCGGCGGCGTTTGAGATAAAAGGCGGTTCGGTCGCAAAGGCTCGCGTAGCTCTTGGCAGCGTCTCGCATAAGCCATGGCGTTGCGATCAAGCGGAAAAACTGCTCACCGGCAAATCATTGAAGGATCTTAATGATGCGTCGCTAAGGGCGGCTGTTGATGCCGAGCTAATGGATGCGAAACCGCTGGAACACAATGGTTACAAGGTCGAGTTGGCCCGGCGAGCAATGGTACTTGCCTTTAAGCGGGCACTGAAGAGCGAGGTGGTGGCATGAGCGAAGAAAAAACGGTCAAGAATCGTAAAAACAAATTCATTGGGGAAAATGTCAACCGCATCGACGGCATCTTTAAGGTAACCGGCACGGCGAGATTTGCGACTGATTGGCCCGTCGCCAACGTCGCCTATGCTGTCATCGCCAAAGCAGCAACTGCTGCAGGAACGATCTCGGGCATCGATTCGGCTGCTGCCGAGAAAGCACCGGGCGTTATCGGTGTTATAACCCACAAGAACGCTCCCAAATTGACTCCCGCTGGAAATCTCTCCGGCGGAAGCGTTCTGCAGGATGCAAAGATCGAATTTTTTGGGCAGCATTCGGCGGTTGTCGTAGCGGAAACCTTTGAACAGGCACAAGCTGCGGCAGAAATGATCAAATTCACTTACGCAAAGGCTGAAGCTCGAGTAAACTTTGACGAGCTGATCAAGACTGCTCAAAAGTCGCCTTCCCCGGCCAGAGCGGATGTAGTGAGAGGAGATTTTGAGAAGGCGTATTCGGCGGCTGAGCACAAACTCGACGCTGTTTACGAAACGCCGATCGAGCACCATCAACCGATGGAGCCGCATTCGACGATCGCCATGTGGGAGGGCGACAATCTTACGATCTATAACCCATCTCAGGTAGTGATGGGAATGCGGGGAGCGATGGCTACGGTGTTCGGCCTTAAACCCGAGCAAGTGCGTGTCATAACGCCTCATATAGGCGGCGGTTTCGGGGCAAAAGGCGGTGCCTGGGGAAATACTGCGCTAGCAGCGATGGCGGCAAAGGTCGTCAAGCGACCAGTAAAACTCGCTTTGACTCGCCAACAGATGGTTAATTCCGTTGGTTTGCGACAGAAAAATGTCCAACGAATGCGGCTCGGCGCCGATGCAACAGGGAAACTGGCAGCGATCGCTCATGAGACTTCAACGCACACGGGCACGACGAGTCAGTTCGTCGAGGGCTGCGGCGACGTTTCGGCGATGACCTATGCAGTTCCAAATTCGCTGATCTCATACAAAACCACGGCGATGAACGTGATCAGCCCGACGTTTGTGCGCGGTCCTGGTAAAGCTCCGGGGAGTTTTGCACTCGAGTGCGCTATTGACGAGCTTGCTTACTCGCTGAAGATGGATCCGATCGAGTTCCGTCTCAAGAACGAACCCGATAAAGACCCCGCGAATGGCCGCCCATGGTCATCGCGTTCGGTCGTGGAGTGTCTCCGTCGCGGGTCTGAAATGTTTGGCTGGAAGAACCGGAAAATGGAGCCGCGTCAGGTGCGAAACGGAGAATTTCTCGTTGGTTCCGGCGTCGCGGTCGGTTCGTATCCCGCACGCCAGCAGGGAACTTCAGCAATCGCTAAATTAACGCGAAAAGGAACAGACGTCGAGGCAACGGTCGAGTTGGCAGCAAGCGATCTCGGAACCGGAACTCATACGATCCTCGCACAGATCGCTGCTGAAACGCTTGATCTGCCGATCTCCCGTATATCGGTCAAGATCGGCGATTCCTCGTTGCCGCCTGCCGCCGGCTCGGTTGGCTCGGTAGGAGCGGCAAGTTTCTCGAACGCGGTAAGCGAGGTTTGTCTTCAGTGCATTTCGGAACTACAGGCAAGGTCACCGAAATCGTCGGGCCCGAGCGATCCGGTTCCCGTCAACGTTGCAGAGTTGATGTCCGAAGCAAACCTGACCGAGTTTCAAACCCGGGTAGATGCGCGGCCTCCGGCTCAGGCGGGACAGTATTCGAGCCACTCGTTCAATGCTAACTTTGCCGAAGTATGGGTGAACGAACAGACCGGAATGATCCGCGTCAATCGAATGGTCGCCGTAACCGGTGCCGGCCGGATACTCAACCCCAAAACTACACGTTCGCAGATACTCGGCGGCTGCATTTGGGGCATTGGTATGGCTCTGCATGAGGAGTCGATCCTCGATCCGCGATGGGGGAATTTCGTCACGCGAACCTTTGCCGATTACCACATTCCCGTCAATCTCGACATCGGCACGATCGACGTCGCATTTGTCGCGGAAGAAGACAAGATCGTCAACAAACTAGGGGTCAAAGGAGTAGGCGAGGTCGGCATTGTCGGGGTCGCGGCCGCAGTCGCCAACGCCGTTTTCAATGCCACAGGCAAACGGATACGAAAACTTCCGATAACTCCCGATAAATTGATGTAGCTATCATTTAGCACAGGGCGGTTGATCAAGAAAGGACTTACCGAAAAATCGCGTAAGTCCTTTCATTTATCTAATGGTAGGCCGAGCAGGGATCGAACCTGCGACCCGCGGATTAAGAGTCTGCAAAAGAAAGTTTTATTAGTTTGTCTGAGTGTCTCCAAGTACTGAATAAGCCGCAACTTACATCAATTTTGTTTGAGTTGGTTTTTCCTAGTTACCGTTGATCTTGGATAGATTGTTGCACAAATGTTGCACAATCAGATACCTCAGTGACTTCGGAATCTAATCGATAAGAAATCTCTTTGATTTCCCGAAACGCGCTCGACGCCTATTCGAGTCCGGTAAAATCTATATCGACGAGGTTTGTTGTGATCAGCAAAGTCTTTGGCGAAAAGCGGTACACGACAACCGGCCAACAATGGAGGAGTTCGCAAGAAAGTTGGAGGCATGCCTTCGCCCGGGTAGCAATCTTTCGAATTATAACGGGATCGGTACAAGCCTATAAAACCTGTAAACGTTTCACGCATTACGAAACCCAAACGTCGTACGCCGTCTATCTTTCGGATTTGTTAAACTGGGCCATACCGGGAATTTATGGATCTTTTTTGAGATAAAGAAGGTCCACTGACTGGATTTCCTAGCACCGCATTCAGCCCGAACCCTACAGGCGTGCTACCGGCCAGCGTTGTCAAACGCCCGGATGTAATCCACCTCCAGCCGGAACGCCCCGTCCTGGCCGTCCGCCATATAGAGAGCCACGCTCTGGATGCGCGCCAGGTCGATGGGCGGAGCATTCACCGCCTGCCCGAAAATCGTGCTCCGCAGCGCGGTAAACGGCACGCGCACCACCGTCCATTCCGCTGACGTGGCGAAGGCAGCCCTCCGCGACACGCTGCGCCCACTCCCTCGAGACCCGTCGTCTAGCTCCACCTCGAAACTCCGCCCGCTTCCACGAATCCGAAGCTCAACACCAGAATAGCCAGTCAGGTCCACCTGACGTAGCGCCCGCACCAGCGTGAATCCGCCTCCGCGCGTCACGAGCGTGCCGGTGAAGTTCAGGGTGCCGTTCTCCACCGTCGCGAACCCCGCCGATCGTCCGCCCATCACGCCATCGTTGGTCACCGTCCATCGCGCCTCATCGACACGGTCGAACGAGAACAGCGTGATCTCAGGGTTACGAATATCCGTTTTTTTCTGTGCGCTACTTTCGCGGACATTTATAGTGAAGCAAGTTAGGAGGACGCAGATAACAAAATATATCTTCAGTTTGCTAGAACTCATAGTGTCTCCTGTGACTAACCTTAACAATTTATCCTTCACGCTCTTGTCTTGTACAGCATTAAAAGTGCATTGGCGTCGAACGAATAGAAGGCGTGCTAATCACGGAAGTTTCAGTGCGGTCACCATGTAAGCAACGGTCTCCGTTTCAGTTTGTCGATGAGATGACAGGTGGGGCGGTGATCCGGTGCGAACTACTTTCTTTCTTGGGCAACAACACGGAGGCCGAAAGCCTTGAATCTCGCTGATGGCTCCCACTTACCTCGAAAAGATGATCGAGCATCGGTCGGGGCATCAATCCACGCACCGCCCCTAAGAACTCGACGATTACCTCGGGGTGCACCTTTTGGATCGATCAGATTTGTTATCTGATAATCGCCATACCAATCTTCACACCATTCCCAGGCATTGCCGTGCATGTCGTAGAGTCCCCAAGCATTGGGCTGCTTAGTGCCGACAGGCCGGGTCGTGCCGCCGGAATTGCTTCGGTGCCACGCCATCGAATCAACATCACCCGCGTATTTTCCGGGCGATCCGGCTCGTGCCGCGTATTCCCACTGAGCCTCCGTGGGCAAGCTGTAAACAAAACCGTCGGCCTTAGCGTTAAGCTTAGCTATAAATAGCTGCGTGTCGTCCCATGATACGTTTTCAACAGGGCAATTTCCGCCGCATTTAGCGAATTCGCTCGGGTTCAACCCCATTTCGGAAAACCATTGGAGCTGTGTAACCTCGTACCTGCCCAGCCAAAAACCTTCGGAGATGGTCACCTTGCGAACGGGTTTTTCGTACTTCTCTCCATCCGTTGATCCCATGATATATTCGCCCGGGGGGATCCAGACAAATTCGATACCCGCGGCTCCTGTCCGTCCCTTATTTGGATTAGAGCCTACCCCCGCTGAAGCCGCGGATGCCCCTGGGGGCACATTCGCAGCTTGTCCGGGCACAGTTAACGCAGGCGGGCTTGAGGTAGCTGGGGTTGGAGGCTGGGGAACCGGAACGTCGGTTTCCAACTCGGCACTTACGAGAATATTTCCACCCGGAATGACCGAAATCGTTTTCTGCCATGGACGATAGCCGGTTCGTTTTACCGTAACTTCATGATCGCCGACCTTAAGCTGCAGTAGTGAAGGCGTATTACCCGTGAATTTCCCATCGATCTCGATTTCGGATCCGTCAGGAGTTGACAGGAATGTAACGGCTGAGGTGGAATCCGTTCCACCTGCCCCTCGTAAATCGAGGGATGTTATCGGTCGAGGCGTAGGCGAGGGCGCAACTCTTGGCTTCGGGGGGAGGCGGCCATACTTTCGATCCTTCCAGTCTTTTTTCAACGCCGTACAAGCATCATCGACAGAGTTACCCAATGCTCGAGTGGAACCGCTTTCAATCGCGTCACCGGCTGGATCGAAAATCGCGAACTTATTATCTACCCGCAACAGGCCCTTACCGCCTTCGTGTTCAAGCAAAACAATGTAGTCAGCCTTTTCCCTTGAGATGTTAACGATGCTCTCCTTACATCGCTCCCCGAACGTCTTGATAATCTCCGCTGTTTGAGGGCTGCCTCCACCACGAGCCCCGATGAGAAAATCTCCGAGCGAGCCAGGAAATGTTCTGCCGGCTGACCAAGTGTTGCTTTCAATAACAAAAACCCGCGGCTTAGGATCGCTTTGTGAAAGGCCAAGCGTTCCAGCGAGTGCAATCAAAAGTCCCAGTCGGAATGTTCGCAAGACGAGTTTCATCGGATTTACCAAGATTACCTCAATTATATGCATTATATGCAGAAACCTTTTAATGACAATGCAAAATGCTGGCAGGCACAATAAAATGGATGGTTGAAAACTTGAAATTCAATCAATGAATCAAACGATTGGAGGTCGTCGTTGCAATATCGGATTAAGCATCGGTTTTGTTCCGAACATGTCCCCAGAGAGTCCCGCCTATACTCTTCAATATCGTCGTCTCCGTTTGGTTCGATCAGCGTGACCGTGGCGTTTCTCAGGCCCTGTCCGCTTGGGGTCGTGACGCGGCCTCGGATCGTTCGTTCGGTACTGTTCATTAGGTTCCTCTTTCCCATTTGCTCGCGCTAAGAGGATGGGTGTCGCGGCGAATCCATGATCCGCTAGCAGATCAGAATCCTTTTCATGGTCAACTCCAAAATCCGACCGCAGGTTCGACGAATCGCCCGACTGTGCACTTTTCTTCCAATCGAGCCATCTACATATCTGGTAGGCTCCGGGCGGCCGGACTCAGCACATTCGGTACTCCTAGGTGCGTTTCGTTCGGCTCGAAAATCGAGTGGTATACTGCTAAAATCGGATCGACCCTAATTTCGCGTTCTGCTGGGCATAAATTTTGATGTTTGGTAATGGTTGATAATGAGGTAAACATTACAGTACACCTTTCCCGCTGGCGAGACGGCGACTGTGAAGCTCTGTCCAGTCTTGTCCCGGTCGTTAGCCAAGAACTAAAGCGGATTGCCCGTCGGCATTTGCGACGGGAGAATAGGTTTATCTCTCTGCATACTACTGAATTGATAAACGAAGCATATATCCGGTTAATCGATACGTCTGCCGTAGATTGGCAGAATCGATCGCATTTTTTTGCCGTCGCTGCTAAAGTAATGCGAAATCTCCTCACTGATAGAGCTAGGCGACGAAATGCTAAAGGCGTACCAGCCTTTGCCGGGATATCGATCGCTGCACTACAACTTGCTGTTCCAGCGAAAACCTTGGATCTTGTTCTCCTTGATGAGGCACTCAAAAGCCTTGAATTGGTCGACCCGCGCAAATCTGAAATCGTTGAACTCAAGTTCTTTGGCGGAATGACTGCAGCCGAAATCGCAGTTGTCTTAGGGGTCTCCGAAGTCACTGTGAAACGCGAATGGCTCAAATCAAAAGCATTTCTATATAATGAACTGAAATTCAATGGATGATGTTTTTAAGCGAGACTGGGTGAAGATAGATTCGATCCTTGACGCGGTTCTCGATGCAGAACAATCGGATCGTGAGCAAATTCTCATCGAGAGATGCGGAGGAAACACGCTTCTCGCGGAGCGGGTACGGGAACTACTGATCGCTCTGGCTAACGAAAATGATCTTCTTGAAGATCCCAGATTTGAAGACCTTGGTTCTTTGGAATTTGGCCCGGTTTCAGACATAGTTGGCTCACAGCTAGACAAATACTCAATTTCTCGTTTACTCGGTCAAGGGGGAATGGGGTCAGTTTACCTAGGAACCAGGAACGACGGGCAATTTCATCAGGATGTTGCGATAAAGCTCATTTCGCGGCTGTATTCGGACTCTGCTGATTTGGCAGGGTTTAAGCGTGAGCGCCAGATTCTTGCGAAGCTGAAACATCCGGCTATCGCTTCGTTGCTGGACGGTGGCACTACAAACGAGGGAACCCCCTACCTCGTCATGGAATATGTTGATGGGGTGTCGGTGACTGAATACTGCCGTAGCGAAAAGCCTTCAGTTCGTCAACGAATCGATCTTTTTCTGAAAATCTGCGATGCCGTCAAATATGCACATCAGAACCTAATAATACACCGCGATCTCAAGCCGGCCAATATACTAGTCACAAAGGATGGTAACCCGAAGTTGCTTGATTTCGGTGTTGCCAAGCTCCTTAATCCACAGTTTTTGGATGTTACGACTGACATGACGATCGGTGCAAATATTCTGACACCGAACTATGCGTCTCCCGAACAATTAAAGGGTGAAGACATTACGACTGCCAGCGACGTTTACAGCCTCGGGGTAATTCTGTATGAAATGCTCACAGGTCAACTCCCCCTCGACCTGAAAAGCAAATCGCTTCCTGACATTTTAAGGATGATTACCGAAGAAAGTCCAATGACTCCGAGTCTTGCTGTTTCACATATTGAATCAGGCTCGAAAATAGCTCCTGAGCCTCTTCGGGGCGACTTGGATACCATAGTTCTCAAGGCGTTGGCGAAAGAACGCAGAGAACGATATCAGACCGTCGAGGCACTGGTGTCCGACCTGAATCGGCATCTGAACAACCTGCCGATACTCGCAAGACCACATTCCGCAGTCTACAAATTTTCAAAATTCACCCGCCGATACCGGACCGCTTTTGTCTCGGGTTGCGTGATCGCCGGCCTCCTCCTAATTCTGATCGCAGGCACGCTCTGGTCCGCTTCGGCGGCCCGGTCCCAGGCGTTAACAAATCTACGTCAGGCTTACTCGTCAGACATGAATCTGGCTATGCAAGCCTACGAAACCGCTAATCTGAATCAGTTGAATCAGCTTCTCGCCCGCTACGAGAACACTGATTTTCGTGGCTGGGAGTGGAATTTCTTACGAAACCTTCTGCATCCGAAAGGCCGGATCGCCTCTATAGAGCATCCGGCGGAGGTGTGGAACGTCACCTTTTCACCGGATAGCACTAAAATGGCAACGGCATGGAGCGATGGGTTTGCAAGAATATACAGCGTGCCAGGAGGTGAACTTCTAAGCACGACCTCAATTCAGGAAAAGAACATTTGGCGTCTGGCATTTTCACCTGACGGACGGCGTCTGGCTACCGCATCCGGCGATTCTGCATCAACGTCGGCAAAAATTTGGGATGTGGAAACAGGGGCCGAGGTGCTCTCACTTGTCGGGCACACATCTCGCGTTCGTGCCATAGGTTTTTCCCCCGATGGTAAGCTAGTAGCTACTGGTAGTCGCGATGGAACAGTCCGAATTTGGTCCGCCGAACGTGGAAGCGAACTAAAAGAGCTTATAACGCCGTCCGACGGCAGGCCCCTCGAAACCCATGATCTGCAATTCACGTCTGACAACGGTATGCTTATCACGGCAAACAACAACGGGGCAACGATCTGGGATTTGTCGACAGGTCTCGTTCTTCGAAACCTCAACAAGACAACGCGCCCAAACGAACAACAACCGGCTCTCTCAGTCGCCATATCGAGGGACGGAACGAAGTTTGCGCTCGGCAGGCAGAGTTCTTCGATCCAGATATTCGATCTGGCGAGCGGCAGGGTCCTTATAGAAATCGGAAAAAATACCTCAAAGGTAAACGATATAGCATTTTCACCCGATGGCAAATTGATTGCTGCTGCAAGCAGCGACCGAACGCTCCGTTTTTTTGAAACTGAACGTGGTACCGAGGTACAGAATATTCGTGTTCATAGTGCGGACTCATGGAGTGTGGATTTTTCGCCTGACGGAAAATATTTCGCCTCATCGGGAACCGATTTTCGTACCTTTATTTTTGATTCTGCGGAGATACTCGACTCTTCATCGTTCGGTGATGGTCCAGGATATGGCGGTAATTGGTCATCTATTTCTGCCGACAGAAGAACTGTGACAACGATAAGAAGGGCCCTCGGGAAGTTTGAGATATATGACCTTGGAACGAAGACTATAAAAGCGACTGTTGCTGAAGATCGGATCGACGTACAAGCGTTCTCCCCTGACGGATCAGTTATTGCTGGAGCTCTAGAAAATAACATTGCTTTCTGGAACGCGACCGATGGTGTGGAGATCATGCGTTTCAAAGCTCACGAAAAAGTGCCGACGCTCGCCGATAGTGTAAGGGCCTTAAAATTCTCTGCCGACGGAAAACTTCTTATTTCGGGCGGCAATGATGGATTTGTTCGGATCTGGAATGCGCAATCGACCGATTTGATTCGGGAACTCTATCATTTCGACAGCTACGTTAGCTCTATCGCGATTTCGCCCGACAGTAAGTCTGCAGTAGCTGCAAGCTATGACTTGTCACTGAAACTGTTTAACCTGCAGACAGGCGAGATGATTGCCGACCTTGGCAAACAGTCGAAAGCAATACTGTCAGCGGAATTTGCTCCCGACGGAAGGTCTTTCGTGACGGGCGGGGCCGATGGCGTGATCAAGATTTGGCACGCTTCGGACGGAGAACTTCTTGACACTCTAACTGGAAATGCCGGCTTCGTCTACGCCTTGACCTTTACTCCAGATGGAAGACGGCTAGCTTCTGCCAGCGGCGAAGGCGTGATACGCCTCTACGATACCGAAACAAAAGCACAAGTCCTGGCAATTCGCACAAATTCCGCAGTCACCAGTCTACTGGCCTTTACTCCAGACGGCCATACCCTCATTTCTCACGGCTCACAGGAAAGAATACGGCTATGGGATGCGACTCCGCGAGGGAAATAGGTTTCATTCCTCAGCTCGACTTCCTTTAAGAAATATAAAAAAGATTCCGCATCGTGATACGTTTTCACAGATTTCTTCGCTAATAGATAACAGTTCCAGGGAAACATTTCTTTCGTATCGGAGTTCGGATTTGCTGATTCCGAGAAAGAGAAATCTCGTTACCGTCAACTATTCCGGTGAACGTTACAGTACTCGGAGTATCGGCCCAAAATTTCTTTGAGCGTAGGCGCGATTTTTGTTATCTTTCGCAGCCCATTGTCACTTATTAGAAAGATCCGTTTTTGGAGCAAAAATCTGATGATCAAGAGCCAACTTTTAATCCGCATAGCCGCAATCTCAATTATTCTCGTAGCAACTTGTTTTGCCGCAGTGAAACTCACCACAGTTGCTGAGTCAGCCAAGGCAGAAGTAAATTCGGAATCTTCGAGCCGAATGAATGCCGATTTCTCGGTTCCGCGGCTAGCCGTGACGAGCGTGACGACGTTGGGTGCTCCGGCTCAGATTACGGGCGTAAACTCGCTGAGCTTCACCGTTCCGGCGGGCCTCGATCGATTGTTGGTCGTGACGGCTTCAGATATCAGCGACCTTGATATTGCCGCTGTTAGCTTTGGATCGTCACCGATGACACAAGCCGTCGAGCGAAACGACGGCGGTGCGGTGAATTCAATGTGGCACCTGGCTCTCGGCAATAGTCTCATCCCAACGACCGCGACGATCGCCGTTACCGGATTCAGCACGACAGCTACCAGTATCACCGCCCAAGCGTTTGAGAATGTCGATCAACTGTTGCCAATCGATGGCACGGCGGCGAATGACGCTGCCGGTGTAAACATCGGTTCGTCGCTCACTTTGACGACCACGACGAGCGGTGATCTTGTATATGATCTGTTTGATGCCTTTGTCACTACTGCTCCGGTGAATGCCTCTCCCAATGCGGGCCAAACTGTCATTCACGATGTTTCGATCTCGTACACAACACCTTATCAGGGGACGGATCGTTACCAGACAAGCATCAAGCCGGTGACGCTGCCGTCTACTGGAGTCAGCTGGACTTCAAATGGCGAAGCAATTATTCATCTTGCCGCTAACATAAACTTTGCAACGGCCGGCCCCACGCCGACCCCGACTCCATCCCCGAGCCCTTCTTGCTTCGGAGATCCAGAGTTTTCAAGTCCAGTTCCGGCCGAGATCGCGGTTGGTGTCGGTCCGCGTGGTATAGTTTCGGGTGATTTTAACAATGACGGGAAGCCGGACCTATTGATCGCCAATTCAGACTCAAATACCGTTTCCGTAAGAATTGGCGACGGATCTGGTGGGTTTTCGCCCGGGCCAGTTACTGAAGTTAGCGTTGGAGCTAGCCCATATGCGCTGGCTACAGGGTATTTCGATTCAGATTCAAACCTTGACTTTGCCGTATCAAATATTGGTTCGGCTAACGTCTCGATTCGGCTAGGAACCGGCGGCGGCGGCTTCGCGGCTCCGACGGCTTCAGAAGTGACTGTGGCTGTTAGCCCATACGGCTTGGCGATCGGGGATTTTAACGGAGACGGCAAAAGCGACATTGCTACGTCCAGTCTTACGGCGTCCAATGTTTCAATTCGCCTGGGTGACGGTCTCGGCGGCTTCAGCTCCCCCGCGACTCCTCAGGTGTCGGTAGGAGCTAATCCATATTCGGTTTCGATTGGAGATTTTAATAACGACGGAAATGCGGATTTTGCTACCGCTAACTTTACGCCATCTAGCGCATCGATTCGGTTGGGTGACGGCACTGGAGGCTTTTCTACGCCTTCAGCTTCGGAGGTTTCTGTTGGTACAAATCCGATCGCCGTTGCTGTGGCTGATTTCAATTTCGACGGGAATTTAGATCTTGGGGTGGCGAATTACGGCTCCAGCAACGTCTCGATTCGACTAGGTAATGGTGCGGGCGGCTTTATCACGCCCGCCGTTCCCGAATTGTCAGTAGGGCTCGGCCCTTACGCCCTTTCTTTCGTGGATCTGAATAAAGATAACAAAATTGATTTCGCTACTGCCGATAACAATACAAGTAATGTGTCGATCCGGCTGGGCAACGGACTTGGTGGCTTTGTCTCACCGCCCACTCCGAGTTGGAGTGTTGGTTCCAGACCCAGCAGCCTCGCTGTAACGGACTTTAACAACGATGGCCTAGTCGATTTCGCGACGGCAAACAATGACGCTAACAATGCATCGATCCGCTTAGGCTTATGCTCGACGCCGACTCCAACTCCAACTCCGACTCCAACTCCAACTCCGACGCCGACACCAACTCCGACGCCGACTCCGACACCAACTCCAACTCCAACTCCAACTCCGACCCCAACTCCGACGCCGACTCCAACTCCAACTCCAACTCCGACTCCAACGCCGACTCCGACGCCGACTCCGACGCCTACGCCGCAGCCGCCTTCCGTTGGGTCATATCCTGATACCCAGCTTTTTCTAAGCGGAAATACGGTAGTTATTCCAACCTCCGCTCCAGTTCTTGCTTCGACGGTGACTGTATCGACGGTAGCGGCCTTCAACGGCGAACTAACGGTTGACCCTGTTACCGGAAATGTCAGGGTAACAAACGCATATCCGATATCTGCCGCAGGCGACTATCCGGTGACCGTAACCGCAACCGGGCCGGGTGGAACGGTAACGCGGACTTTCAATCTCCGAATCGATCAAGGACCTGTTTGCACCACTGGTCAGCCTGGTTTTGTTCCTGGGCCGAGTTCGCAAATATTGGTCGCTACGGGACCGTTTGGACTGGCTGTCGGCGATCTGAATAACGATGGTAAGCAGGATTTCCTATCGGCCAACCAGAACGGCACTGTTTCGGTACGGCTAGGCGATGGCTCGGGAGGTTTCACCTCGCCGTCAAATCCGCAGATCACGGTCGGTGCCCAGTCGCGTTCAGTCGCGATTGCGGACTTCAATAACGATGGAAAGCAGGACTTTGTCACTGCGAACACGACACCGCAGAACGTTTCCGTGCGACTGGGTGATGGAGCCGGTGGATTTACGTCGCCTGCAGTCAGCGAGGTCTCGATCGGTATTGGCCCGCTGTGGGTTGCCGTGGGCGATTTCAACAACGACCAGAAGCAGGATTTCGTTACCGCAAATAATTCCAACACGGTCACGATCCGCTTGGGGGACGGAACGGGCGGCTTTACGGTTCCAGGCATCAGCGTTTATTCGTTGGGAGGGGGGCCGCAGGCGGTAGCGATTGGCGACTTCAATAACGATGGTAATGCGGATATCGTGGCGGTCAGTTTCGTAGCGTCAAACGTATCACTGCTTCTCGGCAACGGAGCGGGCGGATTTAGCCCGCCATCACCCGCTAGCGTTTCGGTCGGAACGACGCCCAACGGATTGTTCTTCGCCGACTTTAACGGGGATGCAAGGCCCGATTTTGTGACCGCAAACAGCGGTTCCGCTGACGCCTCGATCCGGCTTGGCAATGGTCTCGGCGGATTCACAAACGCCTCGCCAGCCCAGGTTGCCTTCGCGAGCGGCATCACATGGGTTACATCGGGCGATTTCAACAACGATGGAAAAGAGGATCTAGCAGCAACCATAGCATCAGGCTCGCCTAGCTTACAAATACGTTACGGCGATGGCCTCGGCGGATTTACGACTCCTGCAAACGCAACCGTTCCCATCGATTTCAACCCCAAATTCGCGGCGGTAGCTGACCTAAACGCGGACGGCCGCCAAGACCTCCTAACCGCCAACAACGCCACGGCCACAGTTTCGGTTCGCCTGGCAACGTGCGTAGTTCAGCCGACACCGACACCGACACCAACGCCAAGTCCAACACCCACACCGACTCCCACTCCGACGCCGACTCCAACGCCTGCACCGCCAACTTTGGGTACTTATCCAAATACGACGTTGCCCTTGAGCGGAAACACAACAATTCTGCCAAGTGCTCCGCCGACCGGTACGACGAGTTTAAGTGTATCGGCTCCGACGAGTTTTATTGGGGAGTTGACCGCTGATCCGGTATCCGGTGCTGTTCGCGTTACCAACGCAGCTCACAATAAGATCCCCGCGGGTGCATACACCGTTACGATCACAGCGTTTGGGCCGGGTGGAACGGCCACAGCCACATTTGATTTGACCATCACTGAGACTGCATGCGCCGGAACCTCAGGCTTTAGTTCGGCGGCAAACTTCGGTGTAGGTACGCTTCCCCGTTCTGGCGCCGTCGGGGATTTTAACAAAGACGGTAAACAGGACCTGGTAACGGCAAACATCGGCTCAAACGATTTGTCTGTATTGCTCGGCAATGGGACTGGATCGTTCGCAACAGCCCAGAATTTTGGTGCTGGAACGAGTCCTCGTTCAGTGTCTGTCGGCGATTTTAATGGTGACGGTAATCAAGACCTCGCGGCGGCAAATTTTGGCTCGAACAATGTCTCTGTACTTCTCGGAAACGGGGCCGGTTCGTTTGCGGCGGCGGTAACCTTCAGCGCGGGGACGAATCCAAATGCAGTAGTTGTTGGCGACATTAACGGTGACGGTAGAGAGGACTTGGCGGTAGCGAATACCGGCTCGAATACAATCTCACTTCTGATCGGCGACGGAGGAGGGGCGTTTGCTTCTGGAGGAGCTTTCGCCGTCGGATGGTCTCCATACTCTGTCGTAGTCGCCGACTTCAACGGGGACGGCAAACAAGATCTAGCGACGGCTAATTTCGACTCGAATAATGTTTCAGTATTTATAGGGAACGGGGCAGGTTCTTTCGTTGCGGCAGTGAATTTCGCAGTCGAGTTCATTCCGATTTCAGTAGCCACTGGCGACTTCAACGGCGACGGCAAACAGGACCTGGCGGTTGCAAATAACGGCTCAAACAGTGTTTCAGTAATGATAGGTGACGGGGCGGGATCGTTCGCACCATCGGTTAATCTTAGCGTTGGGGCGAGTCCTTCTGCAGTTGCGGTAGCGGATTTCAATGGTGATGGCAAACAAGACCTAGCGGCGTCAAACTATCATTCAAACAACTTCTCCGTCCTACTAGGAAACGGCTCAGGTGCATTTGCTCCCGCTGCTAATTTCGGAGTCGGAACGGCTCCTTATTCGGCGGTGGTTGGCGATTTTAACGGTGATGGCAGGCAGGATATATTCGCTTCGAATTACTTGTCTGACAATCTTTCGGTTCTTCTAGGTGCCTGCATTTTGCCGCCAGAGATGAACATAAAGGGCAATGGTCAGAGTATTGGGGATGGTGACACGACGCCTAGTTTGTTGGATCATACGGATTTCGGAACAATGACTGTGATCGGCGGAACCTCGGGGCGTTTGTTTACGGTGCAAAACACGGGTAACGGGGCTTTGAATTTGAATGGTAGTCCGAGGGTCGCACTGAGCGGTGCTAATGCGGCGGACTTTCAGGTAGCGACATTACCAAATGCCGTGGTTGGAGCAAATAGTAGTACGACTTTTTTTGTTAGCTTTGATCCGAGTGCTGAGGGGCTGCGGACGGCGACGATCAGCATTGCGAACAATGACAGTGATGAGAATCCGTATGATTTCGCGATCCAGGGCACTGGGCTCGTGGCGGACATGGATGTTCGGGGGAATGGGCAGAGTATTTTTGACGGTGATTCGACGCCGTCGTTGACGGATCATACGAATTTTGGGAATGCGGTCCTGACGAATGGTACGGTGGTTAGGACGTTTACAATTTATAATACTGGTGGGGCACCCTTGAATTTGAATGGCACTCCGCGGGTTGTTGTTGGCGGCGCGAATGCGGGGGACTTTTCCGTGACGTCGCTTCCGTCGCTGCCTTCGCCGACTGTGGCTGCGGGGGCTAATACTACGTTTCAGGTTACGTTCGATCCGAGTCAGTTGGGCTCTCGAGTGGCGACTATCAGTATCGCGAACGATGACGCAAACGAGAATCCGTACAACTTCTCTATCCGTGGCTTCAGCGAGGTAAATCCGCCGCCTACGTTGGGGAATTATCCGAATACGACTCTGAGCCTGAGCGGAAACACGACGGTTACGCCGATGTCGGCTCCTGCAAATACCACCGGCATTACGGCCTCGACAGGTGCTGGCTTCAACGGACAATTGGAAGCTGATCCGGTTAGTGGCGAAGTCCGCGTGACGAATGCTCACAATGCGGGCGTTTTTCCAATCGTTGTAAGGGCGTTCGGACCGGGGGGCTCGGTAACCAAGACATTCCATCTCACCGTAGTAAACAATACGGCGTGTGCCGGGGATACTGGTTTCTATGCTCCAAGTGGGTCACAGGTATTGGTCGGTGATCGGCCAACCGAGATTGAAATAGGAGATTTTAATCGAGACGGAATCCAAGATTTCGTGGCACTCAATGCTACGTCAAACAATGCTTCGATTCGGCTTGGAAACGGTGCCGGGGGGTTCATATCACCAGCGGTTCCAGAAATACAACTCGCCTCGTCGGGCGGTCCTAACTCTATTGCCATAGCAGATTTCAATAACGACGGAAATCAAGATATAGCTGCAACCCGTCCCGATTTCTATACTCATTACTATATTCGTTTCGGTGATGGATTCGGTGGCTTTCCCACGTACACAGGTGGGTCGCTGGGCCTCGGGAACGATGCATCGGGCCTACTCGCAGGTGATGTTAACAACGACGGAAATGTTGATATGGTGATCTCGGTTTACTACGGTGTAATGGTCATGACAGGCGACGGAAATGGGGGATTCCTGGGGACATGGGTTAATTTTGACCCTTCTACAAGGTACCGAGCCGCTATACTCGGTGATTTTACTTCAGACGCGAAACTCGACGTTGCCCTCTCGACCGCTTCTCCCAACCAATTTAAGGCTCTCGTGGGTAGTGGGTCGGGAACAGTGGCTCCCGTTCCGTCCACCCAAATTGGGCTACCCGGAGGCTACTTTAATGACATGGCACTCGCGGATTTCAACGGCGACGGCAAGCTTGATATTGTTGGATCCAACAGCAACTCCCCGACTCTGGGAGTACTCATCGGCAATGGCGACGGTACATTCGCTCCTTACTCAGGCTTCTCAATAAACGCGTTCCCCAAATCAGTTGCGGTTGGCGATTTTAACAACGATGGTCGACATGACATCGCTGCGAGCAGCGATAATCCCAGCTCCGTTTCTGTTCGATATACGAGTGCCAGTGGAGGTTTTGCGGTACCCGCAACACCTATCTATTATGCAGGCGTAGCTTTTAACGCTGTGGCAGTTGGGGATTTTAATGGGGACGCAAAACAGGATTTGCTAGTTACGGACGCAACGGCGGACTCAGTTGCCGTTAGGTTAGGGTCATGCTTTTCAAACCCTGAAATAAGTGTTTCAGGCAATAATCAAGTAATTTCGGACGGCGATGTAAGCGCTTCGATCACTGACGGCACGAATTTTGGTTCAACTTCGGTTACACTCGGAGAGATTATTAAGACGTTCACTATTCAGAACACTGGAACGGGTCCCTTAACGTTAAGTGGAGCGCAGCGGGTTGCGGTGAGCCCTGCTGGGCAGTTTACGGTTATTTCGCAGCCGGCGGCGTCGATTGCGGCGGGAGCGTCATCACCGTTTACCGTCAGGTTTGATCCGACATCACAAGGGGTCAAGAACGCCACGCTGACAATCGCAAACAATGACTCAAACGAGAATCCCTACAATTTCTCGATTCGCGGAAACGGCACCGGATTTTCCAACGGTGGCGGGAATACGGGAAGCGGTTCTGGCGTTGGCGTCGGCACGCAGGGCGGTTTTGCCCAGTTCACATTGGTTACCGAGCCGGGCGACACGACCTTTACCCCGATCAGTCCGGGGTCAATGCGACCCTCAGCTGAGGGCGACGTGATCTGCGACTATTGCCCGGCGTTTGATATTGAAACGACCGCTATATATGAGCAATCGATAAATGTATGTCTCGCGGTACCATCGTCGGTCGAACCCGGGCTGTTCCTTAGAACGAAGTTGCTCCACGGCGAAGATGACATTCTGGTAGACCGCACGACGGAGCGGATAACTGAGGAAGACGGCCAGCGGTGGGTTTGCGGCGAGGTTTCTTCGCTGTCACCGTTCTTCATCGCCTTCGGCCCACAGCCGCCTCCACCGCCGAGTTTCTCTGTCTCATCGGTCTCGCGAAACGAAGGAAATTCCGGCGAAGTTGAGTATGTATTTGATGTGACGATGAATACACTTCCCCGCCAGGGAGATCCAGCAGCAACCGTTGACTTCGCCACCGTCGACGGCACGGCGACCGTTAGCGACAACGATTACGTCGCGGCGTCAGGCACGCTGACATTTAGCTCAAATACGCCATCGCTGCAAAGGATAAGCGTCTTGGTGAATGGTGATACAAAATTTGAGGGGAATGAGGCGTTCACTTTGCGTCTCGCAAATCCGGTTAACGCAGGAATCGTGGCTAACGACGGAGTCGGAACGATCTTCAACGACGATGTTGAACCGACATTCTCGGTAAGCGATCTTTCGGCTAACGAAGGCAACTCAGGCACGACGCCGTTCACTTTTACGATCACCAGATCAGGCAATCCGACCTCGTTCACATCGATCGTCAACTATTCGACTGCCGATGGAACCGCGGGAGCACCAAGTGACTATGCCGCAATGTCGGGTTCAGTTACTTTCGCCCCGAACGAGGTCTCAAAGACCGTCACTGTCCTGGTCAACGGCGATACGGCCATAGAACCGAATGAGACCTTCACGCTCAACATCGCCTCGGTCACGAACGGTACCATCGCTGACGGCAGCGGACTTGGAACGATCCTGGACGACGAAGGTGCGGGCCAGCGAGTTGAGGGTGACATCGTCGACGCAAATGGAGGAGCCGGCGGTGACAACGTCGTCCTTTCGAATGACGTTAACTATCTCCGGCAGGTGCTGCTCGGAAACCTCCCGCCAATCGCACCAGGCGTCCAGTTCCAGGCAGCCGATGTAAACCTCGATGCCAACAACGGATGTGGCAACGGTATCCTGGACGCCGGCGACCTAACCGTCGTGCGGCGGTACAATATTGGCGAACTCCCGCCGAGAGCCGTGTGCGGCCCAACAGGTGCAATTCAAACAAGTTTTACCGAAGAAAATTTGAATCCGTCTATGTCGCCCGCGTTGGTAAAAACTACAGCACCTTTTCAAACGGCACCGGGTCTTTTCTCTGTCGGTATAGAGATCGACTCCGACGCCGATCTGGCAGCGGCGAGCTTCACGCTGCACTTCGACCCGCAACTGTTTAGAATCGTCGAGGTAAAAGCAGCGGGGCCGATGGGGGCAAGGGTCGACACGACCGGTCCGAAAGATCTTACAGGCGAGATTGGCGTAATCATCGAGTCTCAGGGGCACTCGCTGAAAAAAGACGGGCCAGTTATCATCGTGTCCTTGGAATCGATCCGGCTTTCGAACCAAATTCCCGAACTTTCTTTTACCGACAGTCTTATTCACCGGGGATTGTTTACTTCGGACGGCGGCTCATGGCCAGCAGTCTGGGTGACCTCGACTAAACAGAGAGAACTGTGAAAGACATGTTTTGATTTAAAATCCTCCAATCGCTATCACTGAAAAGTATTAAGTCCAACGAATTATGCAAAATTGGTTTGTAGCTAGCTATTGCTTTATCCGGTGGACTTTTTCATCTCCAAACTGTGCACTTTTAAGGGGTAGCTTACGAATGGTTCAGATTATTAAGGGAAAGCCATGCCAACGAGTCCGATTACTGCAAACGCGATCTTGAGAGCCGGAAAGCCCGGCGGCATCTCCACTACCGCGACGGTGGCGGAATTTGGCGGCCTAATCACTGTCGCCTCTTCATCGTCGAGCCTTGAACCACAATCCAGACAATAAAGGACATGGTCGGGCAAACGGCTTTGGCATTTATCGCAGATCTGCATTTCCCTCTATGGTGAGTCGAGAGGCCGACCATTCAGGCACTCCCCGCGCGGAGCCTTAGCCAGGATGACATTATAGCTACCTTGATCTGATTGATGGCGATTGTGGCAGATTCTGCAAAGAACTTGCCAAAGCTCCAGCAAAGAATAGAAAAAGCACAAAGGCAAGGATTGCGTTGATAATCAAGATACCGAAATATCCAAGGATAATCCCGCCCGCTATTCGGATCACCGTTGGCTGTTGTTCCGGCCATGGCTGGAGTCTGACCCCGCAGGCCGGACAGCTAACAGCTCGATGAGAAATCGACCGCTGACAGTCCGGGCATGCTACGAGCGCCGATTGAGCTTTCGGAGCATTCATTCGCTCATGGACGTAAACGGGTTCGCCATCCAAACCAAGTGTACTCATTGGCTATTGCTCCCTAGAAGTGATTTGAGACCAGAATCGTATAACAGGCGTGACGAAAAGGCAATCACTACGAACCGTTGGGTCGTGCTGTACCTCACTGCCGCTTGGAAGGCTGCCGTTGCTCTTCGCGGTGGCGTTTGTTATTCTCTTGGTCATCGTTTCTGAGAGATTCTCCTAATACTTACAAGTTTGGTCTGGATTCCTTATGTCCGACGATTTCTTCCAGCGTCCGATCCTTAATTCGCCTTACGACTATCCGGCTAGTCATTGGGAGTTGGATAGCGATGGTCAGCCGACGCAACGGATCGTGGACACCAGGCGAGCTGCGGATTTTGTAACGCCGATCCCAAAGACCAAAAAGCAAAAAAAGGCGATAGATCAGCCTGAGCTTCTCCTTGATGATGGTCGAGGTTTGTCCACGGCGACTCAGGCTTACGATCCCAAGTCGATCATCAACGAAGTTCGAGGGTACGTCGATAAGTGGCGGAAGTTGCCGAACTCGAATGATTGGCTCGTGACACCAGAGACTGCACGGCTCTTGAAACACTGGCGGCACCACAAATTTAGCAATCTTCGCCCGTTCTTTTGCCAGGTTGAGGCAGCGGAAGTGGCGATATGGCTTACGGAAGTCGCGCCGAAGCTCGGGGCAACCGGTAAGAAGTTCCTTGACCACCTCGCTAACGCAAACGCCGACGCAAATCCCGAGCTAAACCGCCTCGCTCTAAAGCTCGCAACTGGGGCAGGGAAGACGACGGTAATGGCGATGCTGATCGCTTGGCAGACTATAAACGCTGTTCGCCAGCCGGGCTCGAAGCGATTTACCCGCGGTTTTCTCATCGTGGCTCCCGGTTTGACTATCAAAGACCGGCTTCGCGTACTCCAACCGCACGACCCTGATAGCTACTATCAAAGCCGCGAGCTGGTTCCGCACGACATGCTTCGCGAGCTGGACAAGGCGAAGATCGTCATCACGAACTACCACGCCTTCAAGCTACGCGAGCGGATGGACATATCTAAGGGCGGACGCCTGCTTCTCAAGGGCCGGACCGGTGAGGATCTGAACACGCTCGAAACGGAAGGCCAGATGATCCAGCGGGTCATGCCGGAACTGATGGGGCTCAAAAACGTCCTGGTCATTAACGACGAAGCTCACCATTGCTACCGAGAAAAGCCGCCGACCGAAGAAGAGATCGCTCTAAAGGGAGATGATCGAAAGGAAGCCGAAAAGAACCGCGAAGCTGCTCGGATGTGGATCACGGGCCTTGAGACGGTCAAGCGAAAGCTCGGACTCAATCAAGTGATCGACCTTTCTGCGACACCGTTTTTTCTTCGAGGCTCAGGCTATGTCGAGGGAACGCTTTTCCCGTGGACGATGAGCGATTTCTCGCTGATGGATGCGATCGAATGCGGCATCGTCAAGCTGCCTCGTGTGCCAATCGCCGACAACATTCCAGGCAATGATATGCCGATGTTTCGCGACCTGTGGGAACACATCGGGAAGAAAATGCCCAAAAAGAGCCGCAGCAACGCAGGCTTTCTCGATCCGCTCGAACTGCCGCCGCAGCTTCAAACGGCATTGCTCGCTCTTTATGGGCATTACGAGAAGACCTTCGAGCTTTGGCGAGACGAGGGAGTTAAATCTCCTCCGTGCTTCATTGTTGTCTGCAACAACACGTCTACGTCGAAGCTAGTCTACGATTTCATCTCCGGTTTCGACCGGAAACGTGAAGATGGAACGGTCTATCACGAATCCGGCCGCCTGCCGCTATTCCGAAACTTCGACGAAGCCGGTCAGCCGCTGGCGAAGCCGAAAACCCTTCTCATAGATAGCGAACAGCTCGAGTCGGGTGAGGCTCTCGACGAGAATTTCCGAAAGGTGGCCGAGCCGGAGATCGAACGATTTCGTCGTGAGATCGTCGAAAGGACCGGCGACCGGCAAAAAGCCGCTAACATTACCGATGCCGATCTGCTTCGCGAGGTGATGAACACAGTCGGCAAACCCGGCACGCTTGGCGGCGAGATCCGCTGTGTCGTTTCGGTTTCGATGCTCACCGAGGGTTGGGATGCGAACACAGTGACGCACGTTCTAGGTGTGCGTGCTTTCGGAACCCAGCTTCTATGCGAACAGGTCATCGGCCGGGCACTTCGTCGGCAGTCGTATGACCTTAATGAAGAAGGGCTTTTCAACGTTGAGTATGCCGATGTGCTCGGTATCCCGTTCGACTTTACGGCAAAACCGGTAATTGCTCCGCCGCAGCCTCCGCGAGAGACTGTTCTGGTAAGAGCAGTTCGCCCCGAACGCGACCATCTGGAGATAAGATTCCCTCGAATCGATGGCTATCGCGTCGAATTACCCGAGGAACGCCTGACGGCCGCGTTCAATGCGGAATCTACACTTGAGCTGACGCCAGACCTTATCGGTGCAACTGAGACGAGGCAGTCGGGGATAATCGGCGAAACGGTCGATCTAAATCTTGTCAGATCCGGCGATGTTCGCACGGCACAGGTCGTTTATGAACTGACCTCGCACCTTCTTACGTCGAAGTGGCGTGATGCGAATGGCGAGCCTCAACTGCACCTGTTCGGCCAGCTAAAACGGATAACGCAGCAATGGCTGACGGAGCATCTTGTCTGCAAAGGTGGAACATATCCCGCACAGCTCAAATACAAAACGCTCGCGGACACGGCAAGCGAGCGGATAACGGCGGCGATCACCAGAGCACACGAGAAAGAGAAGAAGATCAAGGCCGTCCCCGATCCTTATAACCCGATCGGTTCGACGATGCACGTTAATTTCACTACGGCTAAACGCACTCGCTGGGAAACGGATTCGCGAAAGTGCCACCTCAACTGGATCGTTCTCGACAGTGATTGGGAAGGGGAATTCTGCCGCGTCGCGGAGGGCCATCCGCGGGTCCGATCATACGTGAAGAATCACAGCCTCGGTTTTGAGGTGCCTTATCGTATGGGTTCGGAGACTCGGCACTATCGGCCCGACTTTATCGTGCGGATCGACGATGGGCACGGCGATGATGACCTGCTAAACCTCGTGGTCGAGATCAAGGGGTATCGAGGCGAAGATGCGAAAGAAAAGAAGGCGACGATGGAGACCTATTGGATACCGGGTATAAACAATGCGGGGATATACGGTCGGTGGGTGTTTGTTGAATTCACAGAGGTTTTCACCATGGACAGCGGGTTTGCAGAACTAGTGAATAAATTGATCGAAGAATAACTGGAGGCTCAATGATCAAATCGGTAAATAATTACCCAATCTCGCAAATCTTCGATATCGAAGCGAACGTTGTGTATAACGTTCCGAAATATCAACGCGAATATACGTGGGGCAAACCTCAATGGGAAAGCCTTTTCGATGATGTCTCCTATAACGAAGCTGGCTATTTTCTCGGCTCCATCATCTGCATAAATCACTCGGGTGATGCTCTCCAGGTTCAGCGGCTGGAAGTTGTAGACGGACAACAGCGGCTGACGACCCTTTCACTGTTGTTTGCTGCGATATATCAAACACTCAAGGGGCGTGAGAAAGAACTGGATGACGATGAGCGATTTGAGCTTCACAAGCTGAAGAACAAATTGGTGTTAAAATCCGGAGACGATCAGTTAAGGGTAATTCCTCAGATCCAGAACAATAACCAAAACGACTACCGGGCGGTCCTCTCAGAGTTGGGTATAGTAAGTAAATACCCTCAGCCCTTGAACGCCGGAAATAGACGGATTTACCGGGCTTTTCGATATTTCAAAGATAGAGTCGGGGGGGATCTTCTCGATACGACGAAACCGATCTCAGAAATGATTGCCTTCCTGCAGAAGGTGAGCCAAGCTAGCTTGGTAAAAATCGAGGTGGAAAGCCACGCCCATGCTTACACGCTGTTCGAGTCTCTAAACAACCGAGGCATGCCTTTGACGTCGGTTGACCTTATCAAGAACAAGCTGTTGGCCCAACTCGAAACCGTTGAGAAAGGCAAGGTGGACTATTATTTTGGGCGCTGGAGCATCCTGATGGAGTACCTTGGCGACGATTATTCAGTCCAGGAACGTTTCTTTCGCCAGTACTACAACGCCTTCAAAGATTCACTTCGATCGGTCATCAACGTGCCGGTAGCTACACGGTCGAACTTGATGAGTATCTTTGAAAAGCTCATCAATCATGATCCTATGCAATGCCTTGACGGGGTCGAATCGGCAGGTCGCCTTTATTCGGTCTTTCTTGACCGCACGGAAGACGACTCCCTTGCGTCGATCGATAAGGACCTACTGGATCTGGAGAGGATTCAGGGCCTGCCTTCTTATGTTCTATTACTCTACCTGATCACGCACCGCGAAAAATTGGGTCTTGAGGATAAGCACCTCGTCGAAATTGTTAGCTTTATAGTCCGGTTTTTCGTTAGGCGTAACCTAACGGATACCCCTCCAACGAGAGACCTGACCCGGCTTTTCATGACAACCATCGAGCGGATCGCTAATAACACGGGCGGCGAAGTGGTGAGGATCATTCGCGAGCAGTTAACTGGAGTTTCGTCCACTGACGACGAGTTCCGCCGGAAACTCGAAGGGCCGATCTATGATGAGAACTATGGCGTAACCCGGTTTGTGCTCACGTCGCTGGCCGAGCGCGGCATGACCAAGGAATCATTTGTAGATCTTTGGAGAATGCAGAATAAGCTCTTTGACTGGACGATCGAGCACATTTTGCCCCAAGGGGCTAATATTCCGGCTAGTTGGATCGACATGATCGCTGAGGGTGACGTCGAAAAGGCGAAGGCCATTCAGCAAAGTCACGTTCATAGGCTCGGAAACCTGACGATTTCCGGCTTTAACAGCGCCCTTGGAAACAAGGACTTCCAGACGAAGCGCGACAGAACTGATCGGGATGGGCGATATGTTGGCTTTAAGAACTCGCTCAATCTCAATGAGGACCTGGCGAATGCCGAAACCTGGACCGTTGAGCAAATCGATGCTCGCGGGAAGAAGTTGATCGATCAGGCAATGGAATTATTTGATCTCGCCCAACGGTAACGAGGAAACATGGCAAAGATACCTGCTAAGAAATCAGTCGAGACCCTGATCCACGATGAGGCGAGCCGGAAGAATATCCCTACAGCCGAGCATGAGTCGGTGATGCATGCGGAGGATAAGTCGCCGGTGCGTGTTGCGTATGAGCGGCGGAATCGGGATCTGGATCCGCAGTTGGTTTGGCGGGGGAAGGACGAGCAGGACTGGTCGGACCTGGTGGTGCAGGCCCCGCCGTTGTATATACAGGAGAAGGTTCATCCGAAGGTGCTGATCGACGACCTGCGAAGGCGGACGGAGCGGGCTGAGGAGAAAGAAGAGATACAGCACGACCTGTTTGCCGATCTTTACGATGCTTTCAACGGTATCGATCAGAACGCAAAGACCGAGTTTTACCAGCACGATCAGAACTGGTCAAACCGGATGATCCTCGGCGATTCGCTGCAGGTGATGGCCAGCCTCGCCGAACGTGAAGGGCTTCGCGGCAAGGTCCAGTGCATCTACATCGACCCGCCTTACGGCATAAAGTTCAACAGCAATTTTCAGTGGTCAACGACAAGCCGCGATGTAAAAGATGGGAATGTCGGTCACATCACACGCGAGCCTGAACAGGTTAAGGCGTTTCGCGATACATGGCGTGATGGGATTCATTCATATCTGACTTATCTTCGCGATCGACTGACGGTGATTCGCGACCTTTTGAATGATTCTGGATCGGTTTTTTTACAAATAGGGGATGAGAATGTGCATCGAGTTCGAGCACTAATGGACGAGGTTTTTGGACCCGATAACTTCGTCTCACAGATTAGCGTCGTGAAGACTTCTGGGCTAGCTGCCGCTGATCGCCTTAACTCGTCGAGTGATTACATTCTTTGGTTTTCAAAAGATCGTGACAAGGTGAAATATCGCCAGCTTTTGTCGCCGAAGGATATTGGGAACGAGGCGGGTACGATGTACAGGTATGTAAGAGATGAAGCCGCTGTTCGCCGCCGCCTTTCATCATCGGAATTAAGCGATGCATTGACAGCCTTTAGATTGGACAACATTACAAAACCGGGCCCGGGAAGTAAGTATTCGGTTGCGTTTGAAGGTCGAGAATATACGCCTGGAGTACGATGGTGGGGAACCACCGAATTGGGGATGAGCCGCGTAAAGAAAGCGGGGCGATTAGCTTCAAGTGGAAATACAATTTCCTTCTTTCGGGCATGGTCTGATTACGCAGTTCTACCTTTGAATAACCTATGGGCCGATACTGCAACAGGTGGATTTCTTGAGCAGAAAATATATGTTGTTCAGACTACCGAAAAAATCATCCAACGTTGTGTGCTGATGACGACTGACCCGGGCGATCTCGTTCTCGACCCGACCTGCGGCTCCGGCACAACGGCCTACGTCGCCGAACAATGGGGCAGGCGCTGGATAACAATCGATACGTCGCGTGTCGCGCTTGCTCTGGCCCGTGCACGGATAATGGGTGCTCGCTATCCGTATTACCTGCTTGCCGATTCGCCCGAGGGCCAGCAGAAAGAAGCCGAGATCACCCGCACCATGCCGTCCAGCCAGCCGACGCACGACGATCTTCGCCACGGATTCGTCTACGAACGTGTTCCGCACATCACACTCAAATCCATCGCGAATAATACCGAGATCGATGTCATCTGGGACAAGTTCGAGCAAGCTCTCGAACCTCTCCGTGGTCAGTGGTCGGTGGCCAGTGGTCAGGAACGGACATTTGAAGAATGGGAAATCCCGCGTAACGCCGACGAGAAATGGAACGACGAGGCGAAACGTCTGCATGCAGAATTCTGGAGGCAGCGGGTTGCCCGGCAGAAAGAGATCGACGCATCGATCGCGGCCAGGGCGGACAGCGAATTTCTCTACGACAAACCCTACGACGACAAGCGAAAGGTCCGCGTTGCCGGCCCTTTCACCGTCGAAAGCCTCTCGCCCCACCGAACCCTCGGCGTGGACGAGAACGACGAACTGCTCGACCCGATGGCCAGTAGGCAGTCGGCGGTTGGCAGCGGGCAGGAAAGCCAGGACTTTGTTTCGATGATCCTCGACAACCTAAAGACCGCAGGCGTCCAGCAGGCTCATAAAGAGGACAAGATCACATTCACCGCAGGTCCAACCGGTTGGCCCGGCGATTACGTCTGTGCCGAGGCGAGATACGAGGAATCAGGCTCAGAAAAGCGTGCCGCGATCTTCGTAGGCCCCGAATTCGGCACAGTCTCGCGTCCCGACCTCGTTGCCGCCGCTCGCGAAGCAGGGGATGCCCAATTTGACGTGCTGATCGCATGTGCGTTTAACTACGACGCGCTGTCATCCGAATTCGACAAACTCGGCCGCATCCCGGTGCTAAAAGCCCGAATGAACGCTGATCTCCACATGGCCGAGGATCTGAAAAACACCGGCAAGGGGAACCTCTTCGTCATCTTCGGCGAACCGGACATCGACATTCTCGACGCAGACGACGGAAAGATAATGGTCAAGGTAAACGGCGTGGATGTTTTCCACCCGAACTCCGGCCGAGTCGAAAGCAGCGGCACCGACGGCATCGCCTGCTGGTTCATCGACACCGACTACAACGAAGAGAGCTTCTTCGTTCGACACGCCTACTTCCTCGGCCAAAACGACCCGTACAAGTCGCTAAAGACGAGCCTAAAAGCCGAAATAAACGAAGAAGCCTGGTCAACCCTAAACAGCGACACATCAAGATCCTTCAAAAAACCCGACTCCGGCAGGATCGCGGTGAAGGTGATCAATCATCTAGGGGATGAGGTGATGAAGGTGTTTAGGGTGTAGACGGCTTTACTGGTGATCGTATGCGAATTGAAGAACGAGTCTACTTTCGAGATCTTTTCCGAGATGCTCGCCATCAGGCGTTTCAGGATGCGGAAGGTTTTCAGCAAATACTTTTTGCATTAGAGCGGCTTGGATCACTCCTTTATCGAAGAGCCGGTAAGCAAAAGCCGGGTGACATAGGGAAGTATGAAGATGAAATCAAGCGAATCTCGTTAGCGTCGCCTCTAGCTTGCGATCTGCCTGTCCGCTGGAGGGGCTATCACTCTCCTTTCGATACGCTGTATAGGTTGGTACGTAATGCGAGAAATGACGCTCTTCATCAAGGAGCGTATGCTCGGCACCTAACCAATCACGCAGTCCAACTCGCACTTATTATCGAGGATGCTCTTATGGTCAATAGCCAAAATATTTCTGATTTCATGGTTCGCGAGGTTGTTCAGGCGGAGGAATGGCAACCAGTGAGTTTTGCGCGTCAACAGATGCTCGCAAACTCCTATTCGTACCTACCGATTCGGTATAAAGGGGAATGGAATCTGATCTCCGACGCAGCAATTCTCAAGTACGTACATTCAGAGCGAAAAACGCGGCTCTCGGATAGCGTGAGTGACGCTATAAGCCACGGACTTCAGCTTGAAACCGCAAGGTGTGTCGATCCGAACGATTCTATCGAGTTGATCATCAAAAATCTCGGCGAGAAACCCGTGCTAGTGACCGATCCATTTGACTCTGACCGTCTTGCAGGTATTACAAGCGCGTTTGATCTGCTATAGGTTTTAGTCCGAGAACCGGGAGAAAGCATAGTCAACAAAACACTCCGACGAACCCGTATCGGTTCTGCTTGAAAGGATCTTGAAAGCGGCTAAGAACTAGAATGCTATGGGTTAGAACGAAGAATTCACGGCAAGAGCTGCTCTCACAATCGTATTCGACTAAGTCCGCCAATACTGTGCATAGAATGGATGAAGAAGGAAAATGTAGAAAACATTGAAGAACCGTCGGTGCCCGAGATCTCGCAAGAAGACTTTAATCGGGCCCCTCGAATATTAGCTCAAGCACTCGAAGAGCGCCCGTTTATCAAAGAGGGGCTAACCGATGCCCAGTTATCTAAACTCTCGGAGGAGCAACGTCTACGGGAGTTTCACGAGCCTCGTATCTCAATCCACTATCCCGACAATGAAAAAAAGATACCCTGCTTATTCCTTCGAGTTACTGGTAAGGAGGGACCGGTCTTCCAACTGATTTACTATCCCCTAGAAGATGTTGCTCTACTCCTTGCGTTCGCTAGACGCTCCATCGAAGGGATCCGCCTGGCTGATTGGACGGATGACGATTTTGAACGAGCTGTCGATCGAAGTGCGATAGCAATGACACTTTTGTTGGTCGATATGCTCAGCCAGCGTCTCGGTCTAATGAGAAAGTCATACACATTCGAGGCGATCGGCCAATGGATGCAACTCCAAAGAACGGAGTTTGCGAACTTTAAAACGAGCAAAGCGCTTCCAGCGGAAAAACCAAACTTGTCTCTTGTGGGTGACATAGTCAAGGAGCACGCAAAGGACTTGGCTCTTATGTGGAAGGTACAAGGCCAGTCTGATGAGAATGAAAAGAAAATTCTGCTGTTTCGCGAGTATCCTGGAATTCACAATCATTGGAAAGCCCTTCATCAATTGTGTAGGCAGGAGAACGTCCAATGGAAGGAATATGCGAGACCGGAACGCTTTAGCGACACCCCCGACGACCTACTTAATCGTCTGGAACACCTAGATGGAAAGGTGAACCAGAAGCTGAGCTACCTTGCGATCGAGCACGCGGCTCGGCGTGTTGGCATCCTTAAAATAACCGAAAAGGATCAAACCATACTCAAAAACCGAAAGAAAGGTGTGAATGTTAGCGGATATGCAGAAGGTTATCTTTTCGCCTTTAAGAAGGAGGGAGAAGAGTTGGATAAACGTGCCCGTGCAAGCGTTGCTCTGAAAACGCGAATCGCCACCTACCCGATTCCAGATCGAATTGAGAAACCCCATGGCTCACATCCCCCTAACTCAACAGACGACGAGTAACGTGGTTCAGATAAAAATCGGTAAATCATCTGAACAAAATCGGCGTTCCGTTCAGATGAAAAAAACATAAAAATTTAAGCATAGCGGCGTGTTATTTTCCGTTATTTATACTTTGGCTCAGTAGGCGAATAGCTTGCTGAGTCAAGTCAGTTTTAGGAGGAATATCATGAGTTCAGATAGAGAGATATTGTTGGCTAAGGAGGCGGCGATCAAGCTGCGGATCAGTTTGCAGCGGTTATACGCGCTTGTAAGAACCGACCGGTCGTTCCCCAGGATTCTCGTAGGCCGAAGACAATACAGATTTTCACGTTCCGCCCTGGAGCGGTGGTTAGCGACCGGAGGGTCGAAACAGGAGGGAAATTATGAATAAGTTGATTGATAAGAAACGAGGGGGCATCGAAGGGCTTAACTTCGACACCCCCGGCAAAACCAATACAAATGCGATCGACGGTCTTGCAGAAAGAATTGTAACACACACGTATGACCGTCGAACTGAGAAAATCCGCTGTGGGAAATGCGGTGTCGCCGGCGTGAAGCTCTACCCAGGTGGAAAGGGAAGGCTCTCATCGATGTGTGCAGAATGCTTGTGGCCACGAAGCGAGAAGAAAAGTGATGAGGGTGTCGGCACCGATAATGTCGAATCGTTCCCGCTGGATGTAAGGGTCATACGCTTGATCCGGTGCTTCGCTTGCCAAAAGCTGCGGCCGCAGTCTGCCATGAGTGCCATGCAAGTCATATGTCGAGATTGTCTAACGAACGACGGGTCGCGTCAGGCGAAGCTCAGGATCGAGAAAGCGATTTTAAGACTCGGAAAAGCGGTGAGGAGGGCGGCATGTATTTAGACGATCATGAACAAACGCCGTTCTCTGGGGATCGAGACGCTCGTATTGCAAATGTCGAGATAGCACGTCCGATGTCCAACGGTAGCGAGTCGGTTCGTGCGGGTGAAACGTCGGTCCGATCGATACAACTTGCCGCTCAACGCATCTGCGACGAGTTTTCGGACATTACTTTGCGGGACGCTGAAGCAGACATGTTAAAGCGTGTCGGCACCGGAACATCGGTCGCGGAAGCCGAGTCGGAGGTGCGCGAGATCCTCTTGAAGACTGAGGACTTCGCAGAAGGCTCGGTGGAGGATCCTAGCCCCATCCCGATCCCGGAACTTCCGTCGGTACCGAAGCTCGACCTTGGCATCTTTCCAGAAGCCCTTCGCGAATACGTTGCCGATTGCGCCGCGAGACGATCCAGCCCGGTGGAGTACGTGGCGGTCTCGACCCTAGTTGCACTCGGGTCGGCTATCGGCACAAAGGTTGGCATTCAGCCGAAAGCCCACGATAGCGACTTTTTCCTTTTTCCCAATCTCTATGCTTTGATCATTGGACCGAGCGGTGTCAAGAAGACGCCCAGCATAGAAGACGGGCTTCGCTTTATCCTGAGCCTTGAGGAAGACGCACGGAAGCGATTCAATGCCCGCGAGGCTGAGATAGACGCATCTGCAACGTGCCGAAAGCTGCAGATCGAGGCTGTCGAGCGGCAAATCAAAGGAAGTTACGGAGTTGGGCGAAGTAAGAAGGGGACTGATTCGATCGTTGATCGAGAGGTTCTCAAGCAGACGCTGGCAGAGCTGAAGTCGATCAAACCCGAGACGGCCGAGCGTTTAATAATCCAGGATTCAACGATCGAGAAGATCGGCATTCTACTCAACCAGAATCCGAATGGCCTGTTAGCAGTTCACGACGAGATCAGCCCGCTTCTCGATGAGTTTGGCCACAAGGAGAAGCAGCGGGATCGAGGCTTCTATCTAAGAGCGGCGAATGGAACCGGGACGGAGATCATAGACCGTGTAGGCCGTGAGGACCTTTATGTCACAAATCTATGCCTATCGGTTATCGGTGGTATCCAGCCGGCTAGGATAGCATCACTTGCCGCGGCAACCGTGAAGAAGGGAGGGGACGACGGACTACTCCCTCGGTTTGGGATCACGGTATGGCCTGATCCACCGGAATATAATTACGTTGACACTCCGCCTCGCGGCGTGGAAAGTGCCAAGAGCGTCTTTCGGCGTCTTTACGAAATGAAACCAGAAGTTTACAGAATTCGGCGTCTGAAGGATGAAGATGGCGGGACATTCTTCCTGACCTTTGGTGAGCAGGCTCAAATGTTCTATAAAGACTGGCTCATCAGGCACCAGCAGAAAACTCGGCGGAGTTTTGGCACTAATGGCACTGATATTCCGGCGGCTCATTATTCAAAATACTCGGGTTTGATGCCAAAGCTCGCATTTATCTTCCAGATGGTTGATCTGGTGAGTGGACTCGACACCAAGACGGAGGTATCCCTGAAGAATGTACAGAGGGCCGCAAGCTGGATCGAGTTCGTTGCGGCCCACGCGATTCGTCTATACGCGGGGACGGAAAAACCCGAGTTTGGCAGGGCACGGACCATTCTTGGGCATTTGAAATCCGGCAAACTCTCACCGATCTTTACGGCGAGGGATGTTCACCGCAAACACTGGCGAGATCTGGCTGACGCAAAGGATGTGATGTCTGCGTTGGAGATACTTGTCGAGTATCAATGGATCAGGGCGATCCGGGCGATCAGGACTGATACGGGCGGCAGGCCGGCGGCAAAGTATGTTTTAAACGACACTTCGTGAAAACAGTGCCATTAGTGCCAAAACTGAGCTTTTGCACGAAATCACTGCCGGAAAAAAGGTGCCATTAGTGCCAAAACCCAATTTTTGAAAGGATATAGATGGAAATGCACGATTCTGAAGAAATATCAGCGAAGCAAGAGAAACTGATCGGATTTTTATTGACGGAAAGAACGGTGGAGGCCGCTTGCTCGAAAGCAGACGTTGCCCCATCGACCTTCTGGCGGTGGATGCAGACCAAACCGTTTAAGGATGAGTACCGGCGTTTGCGACGCGGTGTGCTGGAGAACACGATCTCGAAACTCCAGTCTCTTTCGCATCAGGCCATCGATACACTCGAGCGGAACCTAACCTGCGAGACACCTGCGGCAGAGATCCGGTCGGCCCAGATAATTCTCGAACAGTCGATCAGAGGCATGGAAATGCTCGACCTTGAACAACGGATCGAGTATTTGGAGTCGTCTGCACAACAGGAGGGGAATCTATGAGTTCACTCGACGCAAGAGTTCGTCGCTTATACGGCGCGACGATGTACGAAGTAACTCCGGTTGACTGGGGCTTGTTAGCAGAGGACTATCTTCAAATGCTTACAACCCAGGGGCTCGACCCAGAGAGTCTTAGAACAGAGGCCGAGCGAATCGAAGCTATCGTTAGCCGTACTGCTGATCCGTTGGATGGAGAGAAGGCGAGGGCAGAATTAGGTGACGCTATCGTGAACGAGCCAAATGCCTACACAGCATGCATGTATTTCATCAACCGGCGATATAAGGAAGCCAACTTGACCATATGGATGCCCAGAGGTGAAGGCAGCGCCTTACTCGATCACGTTATACGGCTGAGAAAACAGGACGGCAGGAAGGCGGGCTAAGTCGAATGCTTTTTCGAGGGACGTCCCGGTCTTCGATCCGCGACTGTGACAAGATCCGCCTCCTCAATTAGGTAGTCGCGACCGATCTTCCTGGCTGGCAGACGGTTCGCTCGGATCAGCTGCTGCACGCGAAGCATACTAATTCCAAGCCGTTGTGCCGCGTCTCTGGTAGAAATCAAGCCCATGGCCAAAGTCTAGATTTTCAGGTTGTCAGTGTCAAAGTTGGGTAAGAGGAGCTTATACTATATGCTGTAACATATAATATAAAACGAGGAGCAAGGTATGACACTGGTAAAACGTGGGAAGGATACTTGGCAAGTACGAATTTTTTTAGGTCGTGATGAAAACGGGAAGACTAGATTTTTCAATCAGACTGTAAAGGGCCGCCGGAAGGATGCTGAGATCCTTGAGACGAAGAAGAAAAGGGAACTGGATCTAGGTATTTTTATTGATCGCACGCAGGTTACTGTGGATGAGTACCTCGATAACTGGCTGGAAGTATCCGCCAAGCCGCGGCTGAAAGGTCGAACGTTTGACGATTATTCAGAGTACATGAATCGTTATGTAAGACCGGCAATCGGCAAGATCAATGTCTCAAAAGTGAAGCCGCTCGATTTTCAGAATCTTTATTCCCAACTGACCGAGAAGGGGCTGTCAGGAAGAACGGTCCGATACACACACGCGATTTTGAATTCGGCCTTCAAGCAGGCGGTTAAGTGGCAGATAATTAACCAGAATCCTGCGTCAATGGTTGATCTGCCAAAACTGGTGCGAAGGGAAATGCGAGTTCTCTCGCCGAGCGAGTGTTCTCGTTTCCTTGCGTCTGCGGAAAATGACCGGTGGGGAATTATCTTCTCTCTTGCTCTGTCAACCGGAATGAGACCTGAGGAGTATCTGGGTTTGCGATGGAAGGATGTCGACTTGGAGTCAGGGACCGTTTCAATAACGAGGGTTCTGGTTCGGAATCGGAAAGGTGGCGGCTGGAGTCTCGAAGAGCCAAAAACGCCAAAAAGCCGAAGGATTGTCCCACTTCCGTCAACCGTAACTAGGGACTTGGCGGCACATCGCCGTGACCAGCTCGCTGAGAGACTAAAGGTCGGACCAGCCTACGAAAATCAGGATTTTGTCTTTGCCACCGAGATCGGGACGCCGCTTCTACATAGTAATGTATCCAAGCGGCATTTCAAGCGGATCGTTGTCGAAGCGGGGCTTTCTGCGGAACTGCGGCTCTATGACCTTCGACATACCTGTGCGACTTTGCTGCTGCTCGAAGGTATTAGTCCGAAGGTCGTTGCGGAACGCTTAGGCCATGCCTCAGTTGTCCAGACATTAGATACCTACTCGCATGTACTACCAACAATGCAAGAGGATGCGACCAACAGGCTCGAAAAAATGCTCTTCTCAACGGCAAGAATGTAAACTGTTGCACAAATGTTGCACAAAACAACAAAGGGTCGCCGTTCTGGCGACCCTAACTTGTTGATTTTAATGGTAGGCCGAGCAGGGATCGAACCTGCGACCCGCGGATTAAGAGTCCGCTGCTCTACCGACTGAGCTATCGACCCAAACTGACTCGGGAAGTATAACAAAACAATCGGGCTTAACCCAAGTCTGATCATAACGCAAAGAAATTTTGTGCAAAAATACTGTGTGTCGGGCGTTCTGGATTTGGAATATTCTCCGTCGCCGTACAAGATAATTAACGTAATGAAGGAATGTCCTAAATGCGAGTTGTGCTATCCGGATGAGGTTGCTGAATGCGCCGTGGACGGAACCGCGACCAGATTCGCTTTGCCCGGTCCGCAGCTGCTCGCCGAAAGGTATCTTCTCGAGAGTCGTCTCGGCCGCGGGGCGATGGGGCAAGTGTACCTTGCTCGTGATAAGAAGTTTGATACCAGAATGGTGGCAGTCAAAACTGTCCGTCAAGACATTCTCAGCAGTGAAGATCTGCAGGAAGGCGAGGCGATCGCGCGTTTTGAGCGCGAGGCTCAGGCAGCGGCTTCTATTCAGCACCCCAATACCGTTAGTGTTACAGACTTTGGCGAATCCGACCACGGCATCTTTTATCTGGTCATGGAGTACGTCGAGGGCGAGACGCTGCATCGTTTGCTTCGGCGCGAGGGCACCTTGCCGGTAAAGCGTGCGGTTCGATTGCTTCGTCAGATCTCGGACGGTGTCGATGCGGCGCATGATCTGGATATCCTTCATCGCGACCTGAAACCTGCAAACATCTTCATAATGCAGAAGGGCAAGGGCGGCGACGGGTTTGTAAAGGTTGGCGACTTCGGGCTGGCCAAGATCATGAATCAGACCGTGACGGACGCATCGTCGAAAGCGACGCCGTCGTCGAGGGGCATCATTGGTACGCCGGAATTCATGTCTCCCGAACAGATGCAGCCCGAACTGAAGGTCGACAAACGGGCAGATCTCTACGCGCTCGGAACGATCGCTTACCTGATGCTGGGCGGGAAGACGCCTTTCTCCGGAGAGCTTATGCAGCTCGTTATGCAGAAAGTAATGCATACGCCGCCGCCGCTTTCGTCGATCCGGACTGACATTCCTGCTGATGTCGATCGCGTGATCATGAGCGCTCTGCAGATCGACCCGAACCATCGGCCGGACTCTGTCGCCGAATGGATCAGACAGCTCGAGGAAGCGGCCGAGGATATCGATGAGAAACGCATCGGCAAATCGCGTCTCGTCGTGCTCGCTCCGATCGATGCTGAGGTCTATGTCAACGACGAGCGGAAGGGAAGCGTCGGCAGTTCGGGCCGGGTTGTTTTGACGGATATTCCAGCCGGTCAGCATATCTTACGGGTCTCTAAACCCGGTGAGAAAGACGACGAGCGGGTCATAGAGATCCGCGACGGGGCGAACGAACAGGTTATCCAGGCCCAGCTGCGGAGCCGGTACGGGGCTAGCAGCCATCCATCTTCGCAAGGTACGAGCACGAGCGGTTCGCCGCAGTCGAGCCTGATGCCGGGAATCGTTGCCTGCTCGACGTGCGGGTCGAGGTTTGCTCAGGGCGTACGATTCTGCGGCAGATGCGGCGGCGGAACCTTTGCAATGATCTCGCCGGCCGAGCAGCAATCGGGCACATATCCGTGTCCGCGATGCGCGGGTGCTGTGCTAAGCGATTCCAGATTCTGCGGCAAATGCGGGTTAAATATTACGCCTGCTCAGCAATTCGCGGCCCGTCAGCCGGCAAATTTTACCTCAGCCAGCCGCTCCATACCACCGCAGGCCGAACGAGTCTGCCGCCGTTGCGGCGGGGCCTTCCCGCCTCACATCAAATTCTGCGGAAGGTGCGGACTCACTCTGCAGTAAGTCCGCATCCCCAGTTATTCCAGCCCGATCAGATCATAATTAGTAACCGACGTTGTCAGTACCTCGACCCGAGGGGCGAATCGGTATCGCTTGTTCTGTGCCGTGAGCGTGTACTGTAGGCCCGGGGGCAAATCAGTAAATGAATAGACGCCAAAGGAACTCGTCGTCGCTATTCGAGTATTTCCAGCCGTGTCGATCAACCGAACCCTCACATCCCTTAAACCCAGGAACGTTGGCGTTAGAACCCTTCCTTGTATTGATATAACGTTCGGAGTTGGCGTCGGAGTCGGTGTAACTGTCGGAGTCGGCGTAGGCGTTGCGCATTGGCCGGTGCTTACGTCCAGGGTTATGTCATCTACGAGGAAGCTTGACGTGCCGCTGCCCGCAGGATTGTTGTACTCGAAACGAATGACGTGCGATCCGCCATCGGCGACGTTGGCGGGAAGCGAGATGACACGTTCCGTGTAGGCACCTTCGGCGACCGTAGGTTCGGTAATTGTCTGGACGGTAATGCCGTCGACCTTTACGACCAGTGTCGCGTTAAATGGAGCCGCGACCCCTATGATCTGCATCCAGTATCTGAGTGTCGGGTTCGTACCGACCGGGATCACACGAGTCTGTTGAATGCTGCCTGCTTCGGCGTTTGATGTACCGCCAAACCACGCAAGGAATGTTCCGGTACGCGGCGGGCCGCCCGCTCCACAAAATGCCACACTGCACAGCGATGACTGGAAATTCGTAGACGTCGAAGGCCAATTTGGATTTGTTATCGAAGTCTGTCCGGCAGTGCTCTGCTCGATACTCGGGTCTAACAACGCCTGAGTCGTCAAGCATCCCGGTGTCGGCGTTGGGGTAGCCGTTGGCGTCGGCGTCGGAGTTGGCGTCGGAGTCGGAGTTGGCGTCGGCGTAGGAGTTGGCGTCGGCGTTGGGGTCGGCGTCGGCGTCGGCGTTGGAGTCGGCGTCGGCGTTGGAGTCGGCGTCGGCGTTGGAGTAGGCGTTGGAGTCGGCGTTGGGACGGCGTTTACCGTTGTGGTTATCGTCGCCGCTGTGTTGTTATTTTCGTTAGTTTCCCCGATCAGATTAGCCGGATCGACGATAACGCCGGTGCCGGAACTCGTCATTGTTCCGATGCCCACGGGCGTGACGACGACGGTGAGGGTCGCGGTTCCGGGATTTCCTCCGTTTGTCGCTATGGTTCCGCCTGAGAATGTAACGCCGGTCGCGTCGGGTGCTCCGACAAAGTTATTTGTCCCGGAAGCACTTACAAACGAATTTGCCACACCGGTCGGGAACGTGAACCGAACAACAGGCGACGCACCGCCGCCAAGTGCGGTCGGGAAGATGCTGACAGTAATCGTGTAGGTTACTTGCTGCCCAACTATCACCGGGTCAGGCGAATCCGACTGAGAAACCTGCAGATCGATCTCTGGGAACGGCGTTGGCGTTGGCGTCGGCGTCGGCGTCGGCGTCGGCGTCGGAGTCGGTGTAGGCGTCGGTGTTGGAGTCGGCGTAGGAGTCGGTGTAGGCGTCGGTGTTGGAGTCGGCGTCGGTGTTGGCGTCGGTGTTGGGGTCGGTGTCGGAGTCGGAGTCGGCGTCGGTGTCGGCGTCGGTGTTGGAGTCGGTGTTGGAGTCGGTGTTGGGGTCGGCGTCGGTGTTGGAGTTGGCGTTGGAGTTGGCGTCGGTGTTGCTCCTCCAATCGTAAAGTTCGCCGACGATGTTCCTACCGGAGCCGCAAATGTGGCCTCGCGAACCCTTACTCGAGCAGTCGCGGTCGGCAAGTTAGGAACCACAAAGCTAAAAGTGCCGGTGTTCGCTATGTCTGTAGCGAGAGCGGTCGGAAAGGTCGTGCCGCCGTTGGTTGACAATTCGATGGTCACATTCCTGTTAAAACCACCGCCATTCGTCCAGGTCACATTCGTATTCGCCCCTATGGTCAATGAACCGCTGTTCGGCGTCACGTTTGTGATCGTATCGGGCGTATTGTTGCCATCCGAATCGCGAAACCATCCAATATCCCGCATCTGCTGACGCGTCATATCCAGGTCGATCGGAAGACCGGGATTGATGCTCGGCTCCATCAAGAGATTTGGGAAGCAAGCCGTGCTATAGTGCGAAACCGAAGATCCGGGCGAGAATGAAGCTGGCGTATGCAACTGGAGCCTTCCATTTGCATTGTCGCGACAACCACCAATGTCTCCCGAACCGACAGCGACACTTGGCCCGCTCCAAAAGACATTGCCGTTGTTGATCGCGGATGCCTGACGCTGGGCATTTGTCATCGCATTCCAGCCCAGGTTCACGGTGTTGTCGAAGATGTTGGTGGTGTAAACGTCGGGATCCCCGTTGAATAAGGCTCCGGTTGAACCGTCGGCAAAACTGGAAAATCCGAGACCGTGCCCCATTTCATGAAGCAGCACCACTAAAAGATTAGTTGTACCCGCAGGCGTTGAATTATCAAAACCGAGATAAAAGACTCTGCCGTTTAGACATCCGACGCTGCCGTTCACGTTACTATTAAACTGTGCTTGAAGGTCAGGCTGAGCACTGCGGTCCGAGCCACTCTGCTTATTCGCAAGAGCTTGATGGTACCAGGTTCCTGGAAGGAGTACTCCTCCACCCTGATGAACGGTCAAGGCCCCAGCTGATCCCAAGGTTCCCGAAAACTGCGAACAGGTTAATGGATTAAACTCCGATCTTACTTGGATAGGAATACTCGAGTCGAGAAACGCACCCCATATGCCGGCGGCAAAATTGAACAGATTCAGGCGCTGTTGCCCCAAAGTCGCGCCATTGTTGCCGCCTACCGGAGGTACTGCCGTTGCATCGTTAAATCCCTCGGCGGGACCATCGTTATTAATGATCGTAATGGTAGCTGCATTAGGGGAATTAGCACGATCTCTCGCCGCTTTTTCAATGAGGTCAAGATAGAATTTGTACTCATTTACACCCATTCCGTGATCCTTCGCCTGTTGTTCGACCTCGTCTAAAGGTGAAAATCTTGGTCCGAGCGTTCGCCCGCTCTCAAGGTCACGTCCAAAGAAATCATTTGCCTCATCTAGAGAGGTGACGCAGCCGACAACCGTGCGCCCCTGTTCGTCAAGAGCGGCGATCGAGACGTTTTGAAACCTTTCCGCCAGATCGACATCGACACTGCCGTCAGGGTTCTCTTTCGAGACCAGGCCATCGGTCGAACGGTTGGTAAGCCGTTTTATCTCCTCTGCCATTTGCTTGTCGCCTTCTTCGGGTTGCGAGACGATCAGGGTCCGGTTTTGGGCTAGTGACGACTGGAGGTACGTGACGGCGACGACGACGGAAAAAACAGTAATGACGATGAGCAAGGCAGAACGCTTCATAGATCCCTCAGAGGCAGTAAGTTACGGTTGAAATGGTGGTTTGTTGACGCTGCAACCGAGGGTGAAACGATAATCGGGCGTGAGTTTTTGAGCTTGCTTGCCGGATTAAACAATAACAATCGCGGATGTCGGACAACCTTGTTGAAAGTGTAGCCTTTTATCGGCGTTTTGCAAAGACTTTTGTCCATATATGATCGGAGATGGCGGCAAAGATGTTGATACGCGTAGATCATTAGAAGTTCATTGTTTCGGCTCTAATTGCGGCCCTCCAGCCCGCTCTGCCATGCTGTCCATCGTCTCACTTGCAAGCGTTCCACATGGGCGCTGAAAGTGGAACGGTTAACTGTTGCAAATAATATGGGTTGCGACGAAAAATCGTTCCACTTGTGAGAATACATACCTTGTCCCGTTCCACTTGAGGTTGACGCTTTCGGAACTGGTCCTTCCATAGGCGGCTTACGGTTGGTTGCCATCGTACAAAGGCGGGAAAAGAAATCAAGCACTTGCATTACTGAAGAAGTGTAGCATAGATGCAACGTCTTGTCAAGTCTGGGAGTAGATCATTTTGAAAAGATCAGGCAGCAGAGCGGCCAGAGAAAATAGTTCGATGCGAAGCTTCTGGTCAGATGCGATATGAACTCGCCGCGTCGAAGGTGCGGCAAGATAAGGCTGGTGCGGCTTCACCGCACGAGGATCGTGGGTTCCGGCAACCAGAAGCTCCGCATCTGGCTAATGTCTTTCGCCGCTTCACGGCGAAGAATATCAAAATAACCCATTACCTCAAGTCTGGAGCGTCGGGTTTTTGTAGCAGCTCTGTAGCGGCGGCATGTTTGTATATCGCAGGACGCTCCTACGGAGCTGAGATCATTTTTGATGTCGTGTTACTACAGACAGGACGCTCCTACGGAGCTGAGAATAATCGTGGACGCTGGGGGCTACAGACAAGACGCTCCTACGGAGCTAAGGGCAATCGTGGACGCTGCGGGCTACAGACAGGACGCTCCGACAGAGCTGATATCATCAGGTTCTTAGGAGTTCGACCACGGAAGGCACGGAGCGGAGCGGAACAAAGACGTTGTTCTGACGTATGTCTAATTGGTGCCGCGAATGCGGGGCGATCAGATGAATTGGCTGGGGTTTGAGCGGGAAAAACGAATCCACATCCGAAAAAGTCGCGTTTGATCGCATTAATAAGTATAATAGGGGCGTTCTTTAACCAAAAAAACATAACAGCAGGGAAAAGCGAATGAAAATCTGTCCGAGATGCCAGAAAACGTACGTTGACGATAACCTAAATTTTTGTCTCGAAGATGGCTCGGTCCTGTCTCAGATGGGGCAGCAGCCGCCCGCGACGGTGATGATAAACGAGCCGCGTGCGACGCAGCCACAGCCGCAGATGCCTAGTCAGCAGGGTTCGCAGCCGGGTTGGAACACGCCGCAGGCATATTCGATGCAGCCGCCGAAAAAGTCTTCGAAGACATGGCTTTGGGTGGTCGGCATTCTCGGCGGCATCGTGCTGTTGTGCGGCGGCGGTTTCGGAGCGCTCGTTCTGATAGGGATGAATGCGGACAACAACAAGACTGATCTTTCGTCGAACACCGTAAAGAACGCTCCGGCAAACAAGGGAACTAACTCATCAACGACGACTTCAAATTCCTCCACGACCACCAGCCCGACGTCGAGCCGTACAGATCTCGAAACGGTCGATCTCGAACCGTGGGTGAAGGAGTTTTCGGCATACGGCAACACGGAATTCAATTCTAACGACGAGTTTGTTATGAGCTCGAAGAAGAAGGGCTTTTACTACGTTCTCGTCGCCCCCGAGCAGCACAAGACCGAGAAAGCCGACACGCGTGTGACGCTCCGAAATGTCGACAACATGGCGGGCAGCTTGGGCTACGGGCTAATTTTTCACAGCAACCCGACGCCGCTGCAGCAGGGCTATGCGTTCCTGATCGATACCAAGAAAAAGAAATACCGCGTCGTCCGGCACGAGCCGCAGAACGAAAAAACCGTCGTCACCTGGACAACCTCGACCGCGATCAAGGAAGGGGCCGAGGAAAACACGCTCGAGGTTCGTGATCTGGACGACAAGGTCGAGCTGTATATCAACGGAACGATGGTAAACTCGATCAAGAACCAGCACGGCTATTCCGGCGGTGTTCCGGGCCTCTACGCGGGTGACGGCGTCAAGGTCGCGTTCAAAAATCTCGAGATCAGAAAGTAAACGACCGGCCTATGAAACAATGCCTGCGGTGCCAAAAGACCTACACCGACCCGACGTTAAATTTTTGTCTTGAGGACGGCGAACTGCTCGTCGCAGTGGACGGGCCGTCGCGGTCAGGTGATGATTCGCCGCCGACGGTGATGTTTGAGCAAGGGCGTCGAACAAACCCGGTCGGCTGGCCCGCAAATCCGCCCTCCGCACCACCCGTGCAGTGGCAGCAGCCGCAGATGAACCCGCAGCAGCAGTTCGGCGGCTACCCGATGACGGTCTCACCAAATCAGACGCTGGCGATAGTTTCGCTCTGCCTTGGCATTTCGAGCATTACGATCGGCTGGTGCTGCTATATCGGCGTCCTGCTCGCTCCGGCAGCAATGATCACCGGCTGGATCTCGATGTCGCAGATAAAGAGCGACCCGGAAAAGAACGGCGGACGCGGAATGGCTATCGCCGGCATCGCCACCGGAGCGGTTTATATCGTGATCATGGCCCTGATCGTCGTCCTTTATGGTGCCGCGATCTTTCTCGGGAGCCTAAACTAAGGCCTTTCGACCCTAAATGCGAGTTACCCTCAATGTCATAGCCGGTCCGCAGACGGGCCGTGTGTTCACGTTCGATCAGCACGACACGTTCATGATCGGGCGGAGCGAAGACTCGCAGTTTTGTTTGCCGCAGGACCGATATTTCTCCCGACACCACTGCATTCTCGAGATCGCACCGCCGCAGGCATTTCTGCGTGATCTAAGTTCGACGAACGGCACGTACGTCAACGGAATGCGGGTCGAGACCGCGTACCTTAAAAGCGGCGACCGTATACAGGGCGGCGAAACGATACTCGAGGTAGAGGTCTCGACCGGGCTGGACGAGTTTCAGGACACTGCCCGAATGCAGGGCGAAACTCATCCGTCGATCGTAACCATCGCCTGTCTGAAATGCGGCTTGCCGGGAAAATTTGAGGCCGAGAACACCGAACAGAAACTAAGCTACATCTGTGACGAATGCCGCGAAAAGCTGAAGGCAAATCCGCAGCCGATACCTAACTATCAGATGATCCGCATCATTGGGCAGGGGGGAATGGGCAGCGTCATGCTCGCCCGTGCCGAATCCGACGGCAGAGCGGTCGCGATCAAAACACTCTTGCCCGAAGTCGCGGTCAGTGAGCAGTCGCTAAAGCGATTTTTGCGTGAGATCGAGGTCGCGGCTTCGCTCGAACACGAGAACATCGTTCGCTACATCGAGCACGGAACGCACAATGGGCTCGTCTATCTCGTGACCGAATTCATAGCCGGAATGGACGCCGCCCGGCTCGCCAAGCATCGCGGCGGGAAGCTCGACTATCGCGAAATGGTCAGCGTTATCAGCCAAACGCTCGCGGCGCTCGATTTTGCGCATTCACGCGGGTTCGTTCACCGCGACATCAAGGAGCAGAACATCCTGGTCATGGGCGAGTTTCCGTCGAGCACCGCGAAACTCACGGATTTCGGCCTCTCAAAAAGCTTCAAGCAAACCGGCATGAGCGGCGTGACGATGGTCGGCGACGTGGCGGGCACGATCGCATATATGCCGCCGGAACAGGTGCGTGACTTCAAGGATGTAAAGCCGCCGTCCGATATCTATGCGATCGGAATGACCGCGTACAGCCTCCTGACCGGTGCCCACGCCCTCGACATCAGCCCGAAAGCCGGCATCGCCGAAACGGTCAAAGCCATATTCGAAAAGCCCATAATCCCGGTCCGTGCCCGAGTCCCAGACGTCCCCGTCCACGTCGCCGCCGTCATCGAAACCGCCCTCTCCAAATCCATCGAAAGCCGCTGGCGCACCGCCGGAGCCATGCGCGAAGCGCTGCTGAATGCGGCTGGCTGATCTTACTTTCCGATAATTTTTGTTAGCTTTTTTAATTCCGCAGCGAATCGTTCAAGTTCGAGATTCTGCGGGTCGTCGTGGGCGCCTTTTATGCCGGCGTCGATGGCGGAGTGGTAGGCGGGGATGAGCCACGTGCTGCGGCGGACGCTGGCGACGACGTAGAGAAGGGCAAGGCGTTCGTATTGTTTGGTCGAGAAGCCGGGCAGCGGGGCGATGCGGTCGTTGGTTGGATTCGAATTCGACGGGTCGCGGCGGCGGGGTTGGACTAGTTCGATGTGGATCTGGGTGCCTTTGGCGTCGTCTTTGAGGACATCTCTCGCGAACTTGGTCCCGAAGCCCTTCTTCACCGGCTCGTCAAAGGGTGTTGTCGTGATCGATTCTCCTAATCTATTCACAAAAACGTGTGCGACCGGATTCTTTAGCCAGATGTCGAGTTTGTTTCCGGGCCACGTCGGGTCGGTGTCGATGTTGCGGGGGAATTCGGCGTCCTTCAGATACGGCGTCGAGGTGTCGTGTATCACAAAGTACGACGCCACCATGACCACTCCGTCGCTCCTGACGCCGTGCGAGAGATGCAGGTCGAGCGAACCGCCGAGCGCCATTTCGTCGAGCTTATTCTTTACCAGAAATTTGCGAAGCTCGGTGCGAGAGATGCCGACCTTCTCGCCGATCAGCTTCTCGAGCGGATCGGGAAGCTTCTTGAGCTCCGCCCCGAGCACGCCGCCGATCGCATTCGGCCGCAACAAACACCGCGCCTGCTCCACCGCCGTCCCCACAAACGCCAGCGTCACCTCATCAAACCTACACGGCGTGTTTTGCGACATAACAGAATTTGGCCACAGATTTACGCAGATAAAAATGGATATGAATATTACGGAACCGCGAATCATATTGCATTATAGCGAGAAACGGGGCGAATCTCTTGTCGCCAACGGCGACGGACATTAAAGCCTAGGGAGCAGCGACCAACGGGAGCGGATCCCTAGGAACTCGCGATACGATTTTCCCGTCCCTGTAGGGGACGATCAGCTCCGCGTTGAAATGTGGCTCCCCTACAGGGAGCGAGCCCAACACCGCCCGAACCTAGGGTTCCGGCCTCTCGGCCTGCACCCTAGGCTTTAGTGTGCGTCGCCGTTGGCGACAAGAATTCGCGAAGCTCTATATTGTCTTCGTTACTTTCGACAACGAACGCGGGGCATCCGGATCCAAACCTTTTGCTTCAGACAGCAGTGCCGCGAACAACTGAGCCGGTACGATGAACGGGATCGGCGTTAAAAACTCGTCGATATCCGGCGGAAGCATCAGGCTCTTGGGCGAACGATTAGCGATCTCGACGTCATTGGTGATGGCGAGGCAGTCGGCATTTAGCTCGTGGAGGCGGTCGAGGAGCTCGATGCTGCTCTGCTGCGTGACGCCGGCCGGGCCGAAGAGGACGACGGGGAAGCGGCGTTCGACGATGGCGAGCGGGCCGTGGAAAAAGTCGGCCGACGAGAAACGCTCGGCGACGACGTAGCACGTCTCCATCAGCTTGAGCGCGAGCTCGTACGAATTGCCGTAGTTCATCCCGCGTCCGACGACGACGCAGTTTTCCATGAAAACGTAGCGTTGGACGAGGGGCGTGATCTGGTCCTTTAGCTCGAGAGCTTTTGCCGTGAAATCGGGGATCTTTTCGATCGCGAGGCTGTGTTCGGCGAGAGCGTTCGCCAGCATATAAAAATGCAGCATCTGGCCCGTGTAGGTTTTCGTCGCGGCGACCGAACGCTCGCGTCCAGCATGGATGAGCAGGGCTTCGTCGGCGATCTTTGCCATTGTCGAGCCGGCTTCGTTGGTGATCGCGAGTGTGTACGCACCCGAGGCCTTTGCACTTTCGAGGACAATGTTGATGTCGTCGCCTTCGCCCGACTGCGAAACGCCGATGACGAGTGCTCGCGAGAGATTAACCTTCGCGCCGTACAGCGTGTAGACCGACGGAGCACAGAGCGAGACCGGAATTCCGGTCGTCACCTCGATCAGGTAACGGCCAAAGAGCGACGCATTGTCAGAACTGCCGCGGGCAACGATGACCACCAGATCAATATCTTTTTGCTTTAGGAACCGGCCCAGGGCCGCGTACTTCGACTGCTCATTGGCGAGCGTTAGTTCCAGGGCGGCGGGTTGTTCGGCGATCTCGGCGAGCATCATGGACATGCTCTAAATATAACACTGCGAGTTAGATGAGCCGAAAGCCGCAAGCTATTCTGATAGAGGCTCGGGCTCCTCTTTGTGCTTTGACAGTTCGTCGAGTACGGCGTTGATCGCGCCGCCGATCATCAGTGCCGAAGCTGTAAGGTAAAGCCAGAGCATCAGGATGATCATTGTCCCAAGCGAGCCGTAGGCACGATCGTACGTATTGAAGTATCCCAGATACGTCCTAAAACCCGTGGTAAGCAGCACCCACATCAGGATCGCGACGAGCGAGCCGGGCGTAATCCATTCCCAGCGGAATTTTGGGAAATTGGGCAGCAGATTATAAATGACCTCGCAAACCAGAAGCATTACCAGAAAGATCGACACCCATTGCACGGCAGTCAGCAAGACGGGCATATCGCTCTCAATGCCGAGCTTCAGCGTAAGGGACTTAAAGAGCTGCCAGCCGTAGAAGACCATTGCCAGAACGACGCCCGCGAGCATCGAGATCACAAAAGTAAGCACGAGGGATTCCGCTTTTGTGCGAAACCAGAAGCGCGTTTCCCTGACGCCGTAGATCGTATTCAGAGCATTTCTGATCGCGTCGAAACCGGCGGACGCTGACCACAGCGTGATCGCGAGGCCGATGGTGACCTTCCCGCCCGAGCTGTTTTCGATGATCTCGTCTATCGTGCGTTTTACCAGGTCAAATACCGAGAGCGGCATTACCTGCCGAAGGTAGGAAAAGAGTTCGTCCCTCAGCCCCTGCGACGATTCGAGGACGATACCAAAAAGACTGACCAGAAAATAAAGGAGCGGAAAAATGGCAAACGAGAAGTAGAAGGCGACCTGCGCGGCATTGCTGAACACCGCAGCGTCGTCGACCTTGTTATAAAGGCCGATGGCGAGTTCCTTTAAAGTAAATTCAGCCCCGCCTCGTAACCGCATTATGTAAATTCTATCCGCGTGAACGTTCGAGCAATGTCATCATCAGTACACTTAGCAAAACGCGTGTTTGTTCTTCTTCTGAGACAGGGCCGAGCAGTTCGAGGTTGAAGATGCCTTCAAAAAAGGCCGGCTGCTTCTGAAGCCGGGCGACCGGGGCTTTGTCCATTCGTTCGACTATGTACGATGGGTTAAAGAAATATCCGGTAAACATGCCCACGAGCGGTATCTCGCCGAGGAGCGAATCGACGACCTTGATCCAGCCATTCTCTTCATGGATGTGCATTACCTGAGATCCGCTGCTGTCATAGACCTCGTAGTTTGCTTTAAAGATCGAGCGCATTCCGCGGCGTTTGATCGAACCGAGATGCTGACCGGCAGCGTTTGTAAAGTTGTACTGAGCCGAAAAATCGAGCACGCGATCGGCCTTGATGCCGAATAACCGCTGCGTCTGAGCTTCGTCAGCAAAGACGTTGATCTCTTCCTTAAACTTGAAGAGCTTTTGCTTTACGTAGCCGAGCAGATTGCCGTTTGCGTCGCGAATATATATCTGACTGGCGATCGCGAGAAGTTTGAACGATAACTGTAGAGGATAGTTCATAGTCTATTTTTTCCAGAAAAGAGTCTCGGAACACGTCTGCTTATACCGCAAGTGACTTCATACGATATTGTACCTAATTCCCGTGAGATGTCTTCTGCTTTTATTTCGGCCGAGCCGTCGCGGCCTATCACCGTGACCAGATCGCCGACCGTTGCCTCGGGAACGTCCGTGACGTCGATCGTTATCCAGTCCATCGAAACTCTCCCGATCACATCGGTGTATTGTCCACGAACTATGACCTTGCCAACATTCGAGAGCGATCGACGAAAACCGTCGTGATAACCGATGGGCACGGTTGCGACCACCGTATCGCGTTCGGCAGTGAAGGTTCGGCTGTAACCGACTGATTGACCCACCTTAATAGTCTTTATCGTCGCGATCCGCGACCTTACCGACATGACCGCTTTCAGTTGCGGCGTTTCGATGCCCTTTGGCAAAACGTCTCCGCCGAGGCCATATAAAACACCGCCGAGCCGGACGAGATTCGAACGCGAGTTCGGATGAGCGACGGCACCGGGTGAATTTGCGAGATCGGTGTACCGCGGTTCGATGCCTGCCGCACGGAATGCACTTTTTATATCCTCAAACCGGCTGATCTGGATCGCCGTGAGGTCAGATGCCAGATCGTCGGCGGCAGCAAAATGGGTCATCAGGCCCTCGATCCGAATTCCGGAGAACTCAGACAGCCGGGCGGCGATCTCGGGTGCTTCGTCGTACCGAAAGCCCAGACGGCCCATGCCGGTGTCGAATTTAATGTGTACGCTGACTGCCTCACCTCCCGAACGGGCAATGCCATCGATCGCTTCAGCTTGTTCGATCGTGAAGATGACTGGAGTCAGGCGTTCCGCTAACGCGATCCCGATTTGCCCGGGCCAAAAACCGCCAAGGACAAGGATCGGCGGCGATATACCGGCAGTTCTAAGTTCGACGCCTTCTTCGACCGTTGCCACCGCCAGCCATTCGGCACCTTCTTGTTCTAGGCGTCGGCCGCATTCGACGGCGCCGTGGCCGTAAGCGTCGGCCTTTATCACGGCCATACATTCGATGCCCTCGCCTACAAAATGGCGGACCGAAAGGTAGTTCGCCGCCAGATCGTCGAGGTTGATCTCGGCCCATGTCGGCCGTTGGAGGGTGATCGTTTCCATCTACTAGAGCGGGATATTGCCGTGTTTCTTCGGCGGATTTGAGTCGCGTTTGTTTTGCAGCAGGGAAAGGGCCCGGATCAGCTTCGGTCTGGTGAATCTGGGCTCGATCACTTCGTCTATGTAACCGCGCTCGGCGGCGATATAGGGGTTTGCAAACTTCTCGCTGAACTCTGCGACCTTCGCGAGGCGATAGTCGTCGTCTCGTTCGGCGATCTCCTTCTTGAAGAGCACGCCGACGGCTCCTTCAGAACCCATTACCGCGATCTCAGCGGTCGGGTAGGCGAAGTTAATGTCCGTGCGAATGTGCTTTGAGGCCATCACGCAATATGCACCGCCGTATGCCTTTCGAGTGATCACGGTGATCTTCGGGACAGTCGCCTCGGCGAACGCGTAGAGGAGTTTCGCTCCGTGGCGGATGATGCCCTGATGCTCCTGATTGACGCCGGGCAAGAAACCGGGAACGTCCTCGAAAGTAATGAGCGGAATATTAAAGCAATCGCAAAAGCGAACAAATCTGGCCGCTTTGACCGATGCGTCAATGTCTAAAACTCCTGCGAGAAATGCAGGTTGATTTGCGACGATGCCAACCGAATAGCCGCCGAGACGAGCGAAGCCGATGACGATGTTAGGTGCGTAATGCTCCTGAACCTCGAAGAAATAACCGTCATCAACGACATTGTGGATGATGTCGCGAATATCATACGGCTGTGTCGCGGCTTCCGGAACGATCGTATTCAGCTTCTCATCCGCACGGTCGCTCGGGTCGTTTGTGGCAACAAACGGCGGGTTTTCCATGTTGTTAGACGGAACGAAAGATAGCAGTTCGCGTGTGATGCGCAACGCGTGTTCGTCCGAGTCGGCGGCAAAATGAGCGACGCCGGACTTAGCATTGTGCGTCATTGCGCCGCCGAGTTCGTCTTTAGTCACATCCTCGTGCGTGACGGTTTTGATGACGTCGGGGCCGGTGATGAACATGTAAGAAGTGTCCTTGACCATCACGTTAAAGTCGGTGATAGCAGGCGAATAGACCGCACCGCCCGCACATGGGCCGAGGATGCACGATATCTGTGGCACAACGCCGCTCGAAAGTACATTGCGCAAGAAGATATCGGCGTAACCGCCTAGAGAAACAACGCCTTCCTGAATACGGGCCCCGCCGGAATCGTTCAAGCCGATGACCGGAGCTCCGGTTTTCATCGCCATGTCCATTACCTTGCAGATCTTTTGGGCGTGAGTTTCAGAGAGCGAACCGCCAAAAACGGTGAAATCCTGGGCGAAAACAAATACCTCACGACCATCGACCAGCCCGTGACCGGTGACGACCCCGTCGCCGGGGAACTTCTGATTTTCAAGGCCGAAATCGGTCGAGCGGTGGACGACGAACTTGTCGAATTCCTCAAAACTGCCCTCGTCAAGGAAGAAATCGATGCGCTCGCGGGCGGTCATTTTTCCGGAAGAACGCTGCTTGTCGAGGCGAGCCTTCCCGCCGCCTTCTTCGGCGACCTTGGACCGTTCTCGCAGAAGCTCGATCCTGCTCAATATTTTCGATTCGGGCTGCATATCGGATAAGTGTAGCCATTTTGTCTATGTTTTCAAAACGCCGTAAATAATGATTAAATCGTCTCATTGATGGATAACTTTGAACCAATTCGAAGCCGCGACAACAGACGCTTGGTAGAGCTTCGCAAGATCCGTGACGGGCGCGAAAGTGAGTTTATTTTTATCGAGGGCAAGCGTCTGGCTGGCGAGGCTTTACGGTCGCCGATCGAGATCGTTGAGTGCTTTATCGACGAAGAGCGCATAGATGCGGAGCTGATGGGGCTGATCGAAGAGAGGCAGATCGAGGTTCATCGGGTCGCCACGAAGATCTTTGCGTCGATCGCCGACACGGAAACGCCGCAGGGGATCATCTTCACCGCTCGCCGTCCGGCTTGGTCGCTCGACGATCTGAGCCACGCGGATCCGGCAAGCGGCCCGATCATATTTCTAAACGAGATCAGCAACCCCTCGAACCTCGGTGCTTTGCTGCGCACCGCTGAGGCGGCCGGTGTTGCGGGAGTTATCGTTTCAGGCAATTCGACGGATGCGTATTCGCCCAAAGCATTACGCGCTTCGATGGGCTCAGCGTTCCGCGTCAAGATCATCGAAGGGGTGCCGCTGCATGATGCGGCGAGATGGACGGCATCGAATGGCTATTCGTCAGTGGCTCTCGATGTGAGCGGGCGGATCAATTATAGCGATGTGGACTGGACGAAACCGCGAATGGTCGTCTTTGGCTCCGAAGCGCACGGCCTGAGTGGCGACGAACTGAACGTCATCGATCAGACCGTCGTCATCCCGATGGCGAATGGCGTCGAGAGCCTTAACCTGGCAGTCTCGGCCGGGATAGTACTATTTGAGGCGAAAAGACAAAACGCTAGCGGTTAGCGTTGGTGTTAGAATTTGAATTCGTGTTCGCAGAATTAGCCACGAGGTTAGCAGTCGTTTCCAGTTCCTGCTTAAATCGCGGCTGCAGGGTCGTATCGTTCGTTATCATTAGACCAGTTACGATATCGGATTGCAGAATGCGAAGGTTGGTCGGATTTGCCTTCGCGAGCTGCTTCTGAGCCTCAATAAACGCCTGCCGAGCTTTCGGGAAATCACCCGTCAGCAGATAAGCTCGACCGATCAGATAATAATCTTCGGCGTCATCAGCCGGAGGAACTTCCTTGACATAGGCAGCCGGGTCGGCGTCGACCGTTCGGCGAAGTTTCTCAAAGGAGCTGAATGCGATGTCATCGGTTTTCATCACCGACAGTTTTTCGTCCGGAGCGGGCGGAGCAGGCTGCGGTGCGAGGGCGAAATGATAAACGCCAAGTCCGATCAAGCTGCCAAGTACAAGCATCGCAAGTGCCGTTAGGACCTTAGAACTTGACGACGGAACCTGTTCGTCAAGCGACGCTTCGCCCTTATTCCCGAACATCGAAAACGTGTCGTCGTCAGGTTTCGCTGGCGTTGGCTCTAATGCTGGTTCATCGGAAAGAACGGCCGAGACCTCTTCAACAGTTTCGATCGACTCCGTCTCTACCTTCTCGGGCTCGAAGTCCATTTCCTGAGTATCAGCGGCCTGCGACTCGGTCAGATCGCTTGATTCGGGCATGACCAACTCTCTTGTTTCGAGTTCAAGAAGGTCGTCGTCGTCCTCTTCGCTGGCATATTCCGCCGTGACCCGAGCGGATGCAACGGTAGATTCCTCATCTTCAAAGGAAACTCGAAGGGTATCGGGAACGATCTGATTTCGATCGGATGCGACCTTTACGACAACTGCCGTCAAATTGTCCTCCGCTCCGCGCTCATAGCAAAGGTTTTTAAGATAATCGCAAACCTCTGCGGGTTCTCCGCCGAAGGTCAGAACGCCTTTTATTTCGGCGTCGCTAACATGCCGGGTTATTCCGTCTGAGCACAGAAGGAAGGCGGTTCCGGGTTCGATAAGGATGGTTTTGAGATCGACCGTAACGGAGGGTTCGGCTCCGAGAGCACGGTTGATGATGTTTCTGCTCGGGTGATTTTCGGCCTGCTCAGCCGTCATTCGTCCGGCACGAACTTCGTCCGCGACCATCGAATGATCTTCGGTGTCGGCAAATAGATTTCCGTCGCGATCGACACGGTAGAGCCGCGAATCGCCCACGTGGCCTATCGTAGCGACATTTTCGTTGAGATGAAGTGCGACCACCGTCGTCGCCATGCTTGCAAGCTGCGGCAGCTCCTGCGCCATCTGGTAAATGGCGGAATTCGCCTGAGAAATGGCGAGCCGCATCACAGCTTCCGCGTCCTGATCGTGACGCTTATTTGAAAAAGCCTCGGCCAGCATCTCGACTGCCATTTGCGAGGCTACCTCGCCCGCCTGTGCTCCTCCGACGCCGTCCGCCACTGCGAAGATCCCGCATTGCGGCATCTCGAGCATCGAATCTTCATTCTGCGGCCGCTTTTCACTGAGGCCGCGGTCGCTGACCGATCCTGAAGTTATCATGAAATTGCTTTCCATCAGATGATTGTGGCGACTATGCTTCGATGGGTTGTCCTTGGGCCAGAAATTCGTCGTTGCGGCGATCGACGCTGGCTCGATGCGAAAATGCCATCAACATTCCGAGCATCGCAAAGCTCGTGATCAGGCTAAACCCGCCGTGGCTGACAAACGGCAGCGTTATGCCGGTCATAGGAAGAGCCCTCGTGATGCCACCGATGTTTACCAGTGCTTGAAATCCGATAAATGCGGCCAAGCCGATCGAGCAAAGCCGGCTGAACATATCCCTCGAATCGCGGGCAGTTCGCACGCCCGCACTGACAAAAACGATCAGGGCAAAGGTTACCAACAAACCTCCGAAAAGTCCAAGTTCTTCTGCCAGAGCAGCGAATATATAATCGGAATCTGCGACCGGTATCAATTCAGGATAACCGAGCCCGAGTCCGCGGCCGGTCGTTCCGCCTGAAGCCAGGCCAAACGTCGCCTGTGCGGGTTGGAAGGCCAGCACGTCAAACCACGCGTCGACGTTGATCGTCTTTTGCAGATTCGGGTCTTCGGCGAGCATTTGCGGAAGATTCGGATCTTTCTCAACCAGCTTTTTGTAATAGGCGTCGTAATCATCCTTCCACCAACTTGTTTCAGGCGAAGGCGGGTTAAAGCCGTCCAGCCAGAGGTGAAAACGCTGCTGTATGCGATCCGGAAGTATCGTCTTGACGGGGGAAGCAAGTGTCGGCAGTAACGGGATCTTTTCTTGGGTCTTCGATGGCAGAGCACCAACTACGAGAACTGAGACGACCAACAATACACTGCCGATGAGCACAAATCGCTGAGGAAACCGTCGGATGGCGATCAAATAAAGCGTCGCGTAGACCGCACTAAAAACCATCATCTGGCCAAAATCCTTCAGGATAAAGAACGGCAGGAAGGGAAGTACCGCCATGAAGATCAACGGCAGAGCATCCTTCGCACGCGGGATTCCCCAGTAAGTGCGCGCGAGATTCTTATACAGGATAGCCAGCACTGCCGCGAAGCCAATCAGAAACGGTATCTTAGCGAGTTCCCATGGAGTCAGGTTTCCGCCGAACTTACCCGCCCGCGACCATATTGCTGCAACAAAAAGCGGCCCAAGAGTCAGCAAAACAATGAGAAAGCCGTTCGCCTGCAACAGCTTTAAAATGCGATCATCCCGCAAAAAAATGAATGCTGCGATGAGACCGATGATCCCGAGAATTGGATTGATGGTCTTGCCTGATAAATAGACTTCGGTGTAGGAGTCGCCCGCAGGGATTGGTGTCTCCGCATTAAGATCGACGGGGGAAGGCGGCGTTGCCGGCAGGCCCATCATCTGCTTTTTCTCTGCAGAGTAGTTTTCCTGAACGTAATGCCGCTGCAAGACCTTGATCTTATTTTGCCGAGCCTCTGCTTTGTCCCGGCGTGAAGTGTATTCGGGGTCGCTGAAAAGACGATATTGAACGGTCAAGCCGATCGCAAAGAGCAAAATGGCCGATGTGTATAACGTCCAGTTTCCGTCGTACTTGACGAACTTCTTCAGAAAGATCGGAAGCAGAGCCAGGATCGAGAGCAAAAATAGGTTTCTTCCTGCAGTAATTGTCGAAGTTTCATAACCGCGGATCAAAGCTCCGTAATAGATCGAATAATGCCCTATCGCCGCGACAAGGACGATGAGCGCGAGGATAAAGAAATGTGATGATGTGCGGTTCTTCATCTTCGGTTCTTACGTGGAGCGGGTGCTGCTGGTGCCTTCGGTTTATACTTTTCGCCGAGTAGTCCCAGTTGCATTGCCTTTAAGATCACATCAGCGGCGATCGGCGCAGCCGTCGTTCCGCCATAGCCGCTGCCGCCGATATCCTCGACCACGACCGCGATCGCGAGTTGCGGATTATCGAGCGGTGCGATAGCCAGGAACCATCCGTCCCAGCGAGTCATTCTTACCGGTTCGTCGTAATCGACCAGAACACCATTCTCCCGACGCTTTTTCTTGATCGTTTTCCGGGTTCCGTCTGCGTTGTACACCTGTACTCCGTCTTTGTCCGCGGTTCCTGTCTTGCCGCCCGTAGTGATGCCGGTTCCGGCGAGTTTTGCCCTTACGACACCGCCGGTTCCGCCGGGCTCTTCGGTGACCGTGCCCATTATTTCGCGAACGACCCGAGCCTGTTCCCGCGTCAAAACCTGTCCAAAAGCCTGCGGAGCGAGATCGGCTTCGATCTTTGGCTTCATTAGTTTGCCCTCGAGATTGGCCGGAGCGGCTGCGATTAGTGCCATCTGGAGCGGCGTCATTTGCCCGGCGCCTCCTTGACCCATTCCGATCACGCCTGTGTCGTAAAGCGTTTGAGATTTACCCGTAACGATCGTTGATCGAGCAGGTGCCAGAGCGTTCGCCGTCCTCTTATTTCGCGTATTCCATAGTTCGGGGAAGAATCCGCGAGTGAGAGCGTCCGCCGGGTTTTCGACCGGCATTATTCCGAGAGCCGATGCCGTGTCGCCCATTCGATCATTGCCGATCTGGTTAGCCATCTGGGCGAAATACTGATTACTGGAAACCTTAAACGCCTGCATCAGGGGGATCGCGTCGCTGCAAGCATTGCAGCTTCCGCCCGCGTCGCAGATCGGCCGCGAACCCCGGAATGGCGTGTAGCAATCAGGTGCCGGACGTCCAGGAAGCGTCAGATCCTGCTTTCCTGAACGAAACGCAGCGATCATGGTGAAAGTCTTGAATGTGGAGCCAGGAATATAAAACTCGCGTGTTGCACGATTCAGAAGTGGCTTGTTTGCCTGATCACTTTCTAGTTTAAGGTAACCGCCAAGCGACTCGGCTTCGCTAAGGTTATACGCGGGGTTTGAATAGATGCCCAGTACGTCGCCTGTCTGGGGATTAAGGACTACGATCGCGCCCTTCTTCTCGCCAAGCCGCTGAGCAAGATATGCCTGCAGGTCACGGTCGATCGTGACCCGGACGTCGTTCTGTTCGGGTTCTGGCTTCTTGTATTTTGTCAGGATCTCCCATGCTTCTGGCATAGGGTCGGCATTTGATTCATAAAGCGTCCGCTCAAGTCCCGGCGTTCCGCGCTCCGTGCCGAGAAGGTGTGCCATCTCCTTTTCGAGGGAAAATGTTCGGACTATCTCTCCGTCTTTGTTGACCTTGTAATAGGCGAGAGCATTTGTAAGTTTTCCGGAGCGATCAAGCATCCAGCCTCGGAGGGTCGCAGCATTTGCTCGGCGATTTCGAAGGTCCTTATAACTTAAGGCCTGAAACTGCTCGTTTGCTTCATCCGCGAAATAGACCCAGTAAACCTGAAACCCAAAAACCGTGAAAGCGAGCGATATGAAAACAGTCTGCCAGAGCAGAAGGCTTCGGTTCGTCAGCGTTTGCGTGAGACGGCGCTTCACTTCTTTTGGAAGTTCCTGCTCGAAAACGAGGCGATGTCGACGAAAATTATCGAAAAATGTGAGTGCGAGAAACCCGAGTAGGACGCCGACCGCAACAATGAAGATGATCGTTAGTCCCGCCGGAGTGCGCTCCAGAACCTGCCCACCAAATATCTGATCAGGCCGCCAGCTGCTTACGTCAATTAGATAGAATAAAAGTGTGGTCATCTATCCCTTTTTTGGTTCGGGGTTGACTGTAAGAATGTCTTCGGGAGGCGGGGTCGCGTCCGAAGACGACTGCTTGCTCGTAAAGGACAGATCGTCGATCCTGACAGTATTCTCCTGCGAAAGACGACGGCTTGACGGCTGCTCCGGTTCTGCCTGGGCGATCTGCTCGAAGATAACGCTAATGCTGCCAAACTTGACCCGATCTCCCCGCCCGATCGCAACTGCCTTACCGTATGCAATACGTTCGTCATTAATGAAAGTTCCGTTCGTCGAACCGGTGTCCGCGACCGACAGCCGGCCTTCGCCATCGATCACAACCGACGCGTGGATCTTCGAGACGCTCGGGTCGTCAATGACCAGGTCGCTGGCGGAAGTTCGTCCGACTGAAATACGGCCGGGACCGGGGAATTCGAAACGTTTATCACGGCGATTACCGCGGAGCTCGAACCTCGCGATAAATACCGACCCGCCTCGGCTTGGAGGCTCTTGCGTCGGAACGAGGTCTGCCTTATTTATCGACGGTATGGTCACATTGAGCTGAGCCTCGTGATCATCGTCGATGAAACGATCAAAGCTGACGAATAGCTTGACGCCTTCGGTAAAATAGTCGGGTTTGACCTCGACTCTAAGCGGTTCGTAGGTGTAATAAAGACAATCGTTAATGTGGTCTGCGGCGGCTGTTAAAAGTTCGTTTTCCAGAGTTACCAGTGCACCTTCTGCGTCAGTCGAAAACTTATCCCACTGGACCTTTAGCTTGATATTATGGGGAACGACACGTCCTTTTCCCTCGACATCCTTTGCCTCGGAATCCAGTAGTTTCTTGACGCGCTCGATCAATTCGCTGGTTGCGAGACTGCTCGAGGGAGTCCAACGGCGCCCGGTGAATCTGTCGAGGCTATCGCCGATCCTCGAAAGGGCTCCGCCAAACAGCCAGTCAGCCGAGAATCCTGGGCTTGAAACGCTTTTCTTATCAGTCATTTAGCTTTTGTCTGATGTATCCCGCATGACTAATTTTGCACGCCCTGAGTTTACCCGAATTTGCCTGCAAATAAAAGATTCGAAATCTATTGACCCAAAACGTTAAACAACGTAAAATACTTTTGGAATGTGTTTAGCATTCTGTCTTTTCCTTATTAGCAGCCCCCATATCTAATAGGGATATCGCGGGAATCAAGAAATATAAAACAAGTATGAAAGATCGGCTTCATAAGGCGAGCGTTCGAATTGCCGGGTTTTCCATGACGGAACTCCTCGTCGTGCTCGGCGTCATCGGCGTGATGTCGGTAATATCGCTGCCGTACATTGTTAATTACAAGAAGGCTTACAAATCCGAGGACCAGGCGATCCAGGTAATAGATCTACTTCGCGAGGCGAACCAGATGGCTCTAACGCGTCGAAGGGCAATGCGATTTGAATTGGACTTTACCTCTAACGAGGCTTTGCTGATCGACGGTATCACCTCGACCGGGCGCGTTGTCCGCCGCGTCAAGCTTGAAGCACCGAAGGATGTTCGAATGGACATTATCCCTGCCACGATCTCTAAGCCGAATCCACCGAACTACACAGACATTACCGCCGCGACCGATGGCGTTGGGCATCAGGACGGAGGCACGACCGTATCAGGCCATTCGGTGTGGAAAGCTCACTTCAACCCGGACGGCTCGGTAACCAACGCGGTGGGGGTGCCTATTAGCGTAAACATATATAGCTGGCCTCCGATAACGCCGGGAAGTACAACGCCCAGGAGTAGAAACGAAGTACGGGCAATTACGATCTTTGGCGGAACTGGAGCGATCCGTTACTGGAAGCACAATGGAACGACCTTTGTGGCTAATCAATAGCGAGAGGGAGACGCGAATGAAATTGTCATCAGAAAAAGGATTTTCGTACATCGACGTCATGATCGCTTTGGTGATCCTGATGATCGGTGTTTTAGCAATGCTCGCCGCGGTTTCCTGGTCGCTCGTTCAGGCCAACGGCCATGAACAGCAGGTACAGGCGAAGCAGATCGCGACATCGACGATGGAGTCGATAATGTCTGTCAAAGAAACCGACCCGCTTCGTCTCGGGTGGCCGGCGGTTGGAAATGTCGGATCCAATCCGGACCCCGCTTCGGGCGTAAACCAAGGGATCTTCGTGACCGGATTTCAACCCGTAAGAGTAGACGCGGGAGCTGATCAGGTGATCGGAACCGCAGACGATTCTGGAACGACTGTATCTCAAATGCAGCGTCGGATCATCATCACTGATATCTGCGATCCCGACCGACCCTCGCCGGTCATCTGCAGCCCGGCCGGTACGCTTCCGGTGCGAATGAGAGCGGTCGAGGTGACCGTCCGATACAACATTGGCGGCCTCCAGCGTGACGAAACGATACGGACCGTTCTAACCGACTACGCGGTAGTGAACTAAAAGCTTTATGAATTCAAGCTCAATCAAAAACCAACCAAATACGAAGCCCGACGAAAGCGGGTTTTCGCTGCTTGAGTTATTGGTCGCGATGTCGATCTTCTTGATCATCTCGGCCACGGTATGGGGACTGCTGCGGGCAGCTCAGCAAGGACGCAGCACGGTAACGGAGCAAACGCAGCTTGCTAAGAACCTGAGGATGAGTCTAAATCTGATATCCCGAGACGCTTACAACGCAGGCTATGGCTATCCCGCCGCCAGCACGGTCATCCTCGCGGACAACCGTATATCAACGACCCTCGGTGTTCCCGTCGACTCCGACACGACGAGAGATACAGTTCCTCCCGTGATCGCGGGTAATAACATAACGCTAAACACATTTAATCAAACGGCTAATACACGGACCGATCAGGTTACGTTCCTTTTCAAGGATCAGACGTTCAACGCCGGCTCTGGATTTTCTCAGCCGCTTCAGATCGCGACCCGTTCGACCAGCTCTGGCGGCGTGGTTGAACTGGCGTCGACGTCAGGAAATGCGTCTTGCCGTATAAACGATCTCTATATTTTGACAGGACAGACCGGTTCGACACTCGGCGTAGCGACCGGCTTATCCGGAGCTAACACGATACAGTTTGCGAATGGCGACGCAGTGGGTTTTAACCAAACGGGTCTCGCTGGTGTGCTAAACACTATCTCGGCAACCAGCATTTATCGTGTTCGCATGGTCACCTATTACGTGACTGCGGATGGAACACTGATGCGCAGAGAATTTGTGAATGTGCAGCCGACAGCGGCTTTTGTAGATGAACCGTTGGTTTACAGCGTAGAGAATTTCCAGATCCAGTATGTGATGGACAACGGAACTATTTCCGATAACCCGAGCGCCGGGCCCGACGGCGTTGCTGGTAATGCCGACGACGTTCAGCTAAACCTAACGGCGGTTAGGCAGATCAGATTTACCGTAAGTGTCAGATCGACTGAGAAAAACTCAATGGGCCAGCCATTCAAAGAGTCGATGACCACGACCGTGAGTACAAGAAATTTAGGCTACGAAGCAAGCTAGTTAGAAGGGGCAAAATCGAGATGAAAGGCAAAGCAATTGATCAAAGTGTTTCTAAAGAAGTGATCGCTGATCCGAATCAAAAAGGGTCAGCAATAGTCATTTCGTTGTTCATTCTTGCACTGATAGGTGTATTCGTCGCGTTGGCGATGTCTCGCTCATCTGCCGAAGCGGCAGCCAGCGGTAACGAGACCGCCGAAGGCCGTACGTTCTATGCGGCGCAAGGCAGTCTCGAGACGATGACCCGGAATTTTAACAAGGTCTTTGAAGTCAAGCTCAACCCAACATCCGCTGACCTGAACAACGTCCGCAACGGCACAGTTTCAGGCATGAATGGCTACATCTTCAACCAAGAGTTGGACCAGCTTGTCCAGAACGGTGTTGCCAGCCGTGCGACGACGCTTACCGGGGGGCCATATACGGGTCTCGTTGCAATTCAGGACAATTGGCGTCTTAGAACGACTGCAACGGAAAATCGTTACAACGGGGCGCAGGTCCAGTTGACCCGCAATGTGCTGAACAATCGAATTCCGATCTTTCAGTTCGGAATCTTTTACAATGATGACCTTGAGTTGTTTCGTCCACCGCGTTTCAGTTTTGGGGGCCGCGTCCACTCGAATGGTAACTTTTTCATCTCACCCGGAGCCGAAGGTGTATATTTCGACTCGCGTGTAACCGCCGCCGACCAGATCGTCACGCAAACCTGGCGCAACTGGGATACGGTTGACAGCGCAAATAACCAGACCTTCATTAAAAACGCATCGGGAAGTTTTATTCAGCTGCTGCCCACGATGGGAAGCGTTTTGAATACGACCCAGGGAAACTCAAATAACATCTTCGAATTTCCGCCGTCAGTTCCTGTACCTGCTCAGACCCCGAATCCCGATCTGCCGCCGAGCAGGATCAATACAAGCTTCCTGAGCCAGAGTTCAGTCTTTGACGGAAACCTTCAGGCAAACACCCCGACCCTTAAGCTCCCGCTCAACGTTGGAGCGAACACTGATCTGGTCGAGATGCTCCGCCGCGGAAAGGAAGTTGCGGCGCCCACCGGCGGTGATCTCGCAAACATCGGCGGGACGCTTTCGCCTGTGACTGCGGGTTCGACGGACAATTCCATTCTCCGCAGCGAGCGGTTTGCTAACAAGACCGGCATCAGGATCAGCCTCGCCGATTCACAGGCAAAACTGCCCGGCTGCGCATCTGGAACAGGCGTTACCCCGATCGCAACGACCATTAACTCAAAGTGCGGCGTGCGCCTCGATGGACGACCGGATGGAATGCCTCAAGAACCTACTGTCGCCCCAACGCCAGTAGCTTTCCAAGATCGAGTGCGAGGCTATCAGCCGAAGCCGATGAAAAAGACGACATCGCAGACAGATTTTCTATCGGACCCATATCGAACGACGCGGGTAAACGGTGAGAGGTTCTTTACCGGCGGAACATCTGTTGGAAGAGAGGTCTGGATAAAGGTCGAGACCGTGAGCACAAACCCTGGCGATGGCACGGTGGTCACAAATGATATAACGGAAGATTTTCTCGCAATGGGCGTTACTGAGGTTGCCCCGAGGATAATGGACGGTTCGACCGTCAAATTTCAGATAACTGACCTTCGGTGGCGACCAGGTGGCATAAACCCATCAAATTCTATCTATCCTGATTCAACCGCGACGGATCCGTCACCAATAGGCCCTAGCACTGCTCAGGCGCCAACAGTTCATTTTGTCGACAATCGATCGGTGATAAAACTTCAGCGTTTTACTATACCAGGCGAACCTATCCCGACACCTTCAGCTAGTCCGACACCGCTACGGTATACGACCGCAGTTCCAGTCGGCTCGAACCCCGACAATGGCTTTAATGCAGTAGTTCGTTACATAGGTTTACCAGCGAATGCTGAACTTGGTTGTACGGATGCGACCGGAGTTGCAATTTCCCCTGCCCCATCACCCGCTCCGGCAACGTCCTGCGGAACCCATTTCAACGGGGAAGCAAGCCAAGAAAGAGTGATGGCATCGCCTTCGCCGACGCCGCGCGATAACGTCTATACGGAAAGTCTCGCACATTTGAAGCGGGCTATTGTAAATCCCGCTGGTGTTGCAAGTCCGACCCCCGTCGCGGTTGTGCCGGTGCCGATCAAGATGTTTGATGCACGCGAGGGATTATATTACGACGACCGGAGCACATCTTATTATTCCGACCTTTCGCAGTTGCCGCTCAATGGAATGATGAGCATGGTCGATATCGATGTTGCAAATCTGCGTCGGTTTCTACGCGGCGATTACGACGGGCTTTTCCCTGTTGATACAAAGTTTGCAATATCTAAGGGCGGGGTCGGTCTAACGTCGGCCGACGTGCCTATAGAGAATGGCTGGGTACTCTACGTTTCAGATCGCCGCGGTGACACCGACTTTGACGGCGAGTTCGATATGGAAGACATATACGGCGGATCACCCGGCAACGACGGGACTATGCAGCTCGGCGAAGACGCTAATAGAAACGGAAATCTTGAACGAAAGTTTATGGTGCATACGACGTTCAATCACTTCACATCCGCTGTGGTGAGACTTACTGGATGCTCGACCGGTAGCGACTGCGAAGCTCCGCGGTATTCGGACACCTGGCCTCCCGATTTTGCTGCGGTAACTGATCATAAGTACTTTCGTAGAGGAGTCAGATTAACGAACGGCACTGTCCTTCCGGGCGTTTATAATGCGGCAAGTCCATCATCGACCCGCGGATTCACGTTTGCCTCAGAGAACGGAGTCTACGTTAAAGGAAACTACAACGCCACAAGTGCGAACGCTCCGCCGTCAATGGGGAATACGCCCTACAATCAGTTCTATCCCTTTGATACGGCAAACCATATCCCGGCATCCATCGTCGCTGACGGTGTGACTATCCTGTCGAATGCCTGGAATGATGGTCAGAGCTTTAGGAGCACGACGACTACCCCTTACGATCAGAGCACGCGTGTCGCTCAAACAACGACGATGCGATTTGCAATGATCTCGGGCGATACGATCGCGAGCCGTTCGGGCACTCCGAATCAGGGCGGTATTTCGCCGCGGCTGAACGGCGGTGTGCATAACTTCAAGCGATTTCTTGAAACGTGGACCGGACAGCGGTTAGATTACGCCGGGTCGCTGATCAATCTGTTCAATTCGAGGAATGCGTCCGGACCATTCAAGTGCTGCAACGAGGTCTACAATCCCCCGATCCGAAACTGGGTGTTTGACAGCACGTTCCTTGACCCCGCACGACTTCCGCCAGGAACGCCTTTCTTCCAGTACGTTCAGACGACGGGATTCCTAAGAACGAACGACTAGCTGGTTGAGCTACAAATAACTAGAGGCCGTGAAGCACATTGCGTCACGGCCTTTTTTATTGCTCAAGAACAAAAGACTTTGGAACGATCTCTATCGAGACGAGGCTGCCATCGGTCTTGGCCTTTGCATCGGCACTTACCGTGTAGACAAACACCGCAGGAAACTCGAGCGGCTTCATTCCACACCCAAATTGGGCACCGGCGAGATCGGGGGTGTAGAGAACGATGTTTGGCTGTTTCGACGCAGGGCTAAAAAGTCTGAACGTTCGGGAAGGCGTTCTAAAGTGGAAGAATGCAGCTTTATCGTTGCACTCGACCTTTTCAAGGTAGCCAATATCACGTTTTTCTCCGTCAGCGGGCTTTCGTAGATTCTCTCTTATACCTTTAATGATCGCTTCTCGACGTCTAGCCTCAATCTGATCATCGCTAGGGATCTGTGTTCCATTTGGCTTTGAGCCCTCCATATCCCAAACAACCAAAGTCGCATCCCGCATTTCCTTCTCCGTCATTACTCGGAAATTCGATGGCACAAACTCGATCGCGACGATCTCGCCGCGAACGCCGAGTTTGGGCGGTACCAACTCTTTGTACGAGATGAGAGCTCGAAATCGCGAAACGTTCGCGTCACATCCTAGTTCGGCATTCGTTGCAGCCGGGTCGATCGAGACGAGGGATAGGCTCGTGAAGTCTTTCCCGGTGAGTGAGAAAGACTCGTCGTCGGTCCTTATGCCGAATGTTATGGGCCGCTTTTTGCAGTCGATCTTCTCGATGTGGCCTAACGCCCTTTTTTCGCCCGGAGCGGGTAGCCGCAGCGACTCGTTCATTGACCGAATGCGTTCATCTTCCTCGAGTTTGGCGATCTCTTCTTCTGAGGGCCGAGGTACGCCCTCGATCCTCTTTACCAGCCTCGGCGTCCCGCCTGACTCGGCGAGAGACTTTTCATAGCGTTCCTTTTCCGTCTTGAGCTGCGCTTCAAACTGCTTCTGTTGCTGGATCTGTGTCAAAAGAGAGTTCGCTCGCGAGCGGTATTCGTCTGTGGCTGCGTTCGCGGCTATCTTCTGAGCAAGCTGCAGGGCGTCGTCAAATTTCTTTTGCCGGGCATAGACCTCAGCAAGCCGAACGGAGTATCGCTGATTGCCGGGATGGAGACGGATCGCGGTGAGCAGATGCTTCTCGGCAGTTTCAAATTCCTCGCCGGTCACCAGGGCAACGAAGGCAAAAAGTTCATAGCTTTCCGCGAACGCAGGATTTATAGCGATCGCTTTGTTGAGGGCATCGCGCATTTTCGCGGCGGATCCGGGATCAAACTTGCTTGCAAAGCCAAATTCGTCCTGGCCTTCACGGCTTAGCAAAAGAGCGTATTGGTAATAGGCCGCATGATTGCGTTGATCGCCGGCGATCGCCTTTTCGAGGAAACCACGGGCGTCACCGAACTTTCGCTGCTTCAGCTTGACCATCCCAAGCGCCGTGTTTGCGAGATTGGAGTTCGGATCGAGCCTCAAGGCATTGCGCAAATACGGTTCGGCGTCATCCGCACGGTTATTGTGGTACAGCAGATCGCCGAGGTAAGCGTTTGCTTCGCTTTCCGGCAGCGGCGAAGCCTGCATGGATGAAGTGAAGTCGAGCTTTTGCTTGAAGCTAGCCTCGTAATATTGATACGAACTCTTCGAAACGTACTTCCTCAGATCCGCTTCCATCTTGGCGTACGTCGTCTGAAACGCTCTTTCGAAAGCTTCTTTTTCGTCGGTTCCGTTAAGGACGGCCTTTAGATAAGTGTTAAGTGCCGCCGTTTTTCCGCCCTGGGTCAAATAATGGACGAGAGCCCACGACTGAGCGTAGAAGATACTTCGAGAATGGCCACCGGACTGATGAAGCTGATAGTTGGAGACTTTCAACATCTGCTCCAGAGGCATCAACTTGGTTTGTTTCAGCAACTCCAGGTGCCCCGCCTGAGCGAGTCCTAGCTTGACCTTTATGTCGTCAACGATCTCGAATGTCTGGTAGTACTCCGCCAGGCCTTCGTTGAACCATTGCGGCACCTCGGTCTTGCCGAAATTTGCATCGATTATGAAGTGAACATATTCGTGAAAGATAGTTCCGAAAGTGCTGCTCTCATCGCCGCCCGCCGCCAAGGTAATGTAATTGACATCTTCTCCAGGCTGAAAATAACCGGCGATCCATTCGTCGATCTTGCCATCTGCGCGTTTTGGCTTGAACGGCTTGTACGCCGAGTCATTCTTGAAGACGACGACATTGGTCGGCACCGAGGATGTTAGGTTTGTGTTAGGGAAAAGCAGGCGAAACGCCTCTCGAAACTGCTCGAGCTTTGTGCCTGCTTTTTTGATGTCCTTTTCGGAGGCGTTACCGATCAGAAGGAAATTCTTCGATCTGACCTGAGTCCACCGGTCTTGAGCATTGACGAAAGATGCAAAAAGAGCCAAGAGGATCGGGGGGAGAAGGGCTAACCGTCGGTAATTCATAAAGTTGGTTAGATGCAGAGATTTTATTCAGGTTAGCACGGTTTTTACGGAGTATGCCAAAGAAATAGAAGCGCAGAAACGCGAAAGACCCGCAAGAGAGATATCTTCTTTCGAGTCTTTTCGCGTGTTTCCCCGGGCAAATGGTATTCGGCTACTTGAGGACTTCGCTCACGACCTTGCCATTAACGATCACGCCGGTGCAGTGCGAGGTCCATTCGAATGGGTCGCCGTCATACATCGCCAGATCAGCATCTTTGCCGACAGCGAGCGAGCCGACGCGGTTGTCGATGCCGAGGATCTTGGCGGCGTCGATAGTGATAGAGGCCAGGGCGTTTCGAAAACCGAGGCCATTGGCCGCTGCCATACCGGCCTCGAAGAGAACGATACGGGTTTTGGGCACATAGCCTTCGTAACCGCTCTGAAGTGCGACGGGAATACCGGCAGCACGCAGCTTCGAAGCGTTTTCGAGCGAAAGATTGGCTCGGTCACCGCCGGGCCTCGCCATCGTCGGGTGAACGATGACAGGGAAGCCCGAGGCTTTGATCTCATTGATCAATAAATGTCCGTCAGCCGCGCCGTCCAGTACGATCTTAATGTTGAACTCTTTTGCTATCCGCAGAGCCGTCATGATGTCTTGAGCCGCTTCTGCATTGATCAATAAAGGTATCTCGCGGCGAATCACGCGGCCCATGATCTGTGATCTCAGGTCCTTGGGCTTTTCGGCTTTCGCCTCATTTTCCTGAGCCTTTATCAATTCTGCACGAAGCATCGCGGCTTGCTTGGCTCGCGTTCCGGGTGAACGCCCCGTAGCATTTGCCGAAGTTCCGAGCGTGACGGCGATCATCGCCGTTGGTACGATCGTCGCTTCGTCAACATTTTTACCGACCGTTTTGGCGATCATCGTCTGACCAGAAGCAAGAGCTCCGGGTTGGTGCCCGGTATGGATCGTTGTTACGCCGTATTCACGAACGGTCTCGATCAGCTTTTCTTGTGCGTTGTAGGAATCAGTCGCTCGCAGTTCCGGTTGAAACGAAGCTCCACCGTCGAGCCCCATCTGGTCGTGCGGTTGGTTAAGATAGCCATTAAGGCCGATAACGGTGTGGGCGTCGATCAGGCCAGGTGTAACAACTTTTGCCGAGAGGACTCGATAGTTCGAAGGGATCGTGATCGAAGAGGCCGGTCCGACTGCCTCGATCTTGCCGTCTTTGATGAGGACCACGCCGTTTGTGATCGGGTCGCCGGTCATCGTGTGCACGGTCTCGCCTTTGACAGCGATCTGAGCATTTGCGGTTGAGCCAAAGAGAAATAGTGCAAAGACGAAAAGAGGAAAGGCCGCTAGGGTACTAATACTTCTTTGCAAATCAAACTGGCTCATATTTTTGTTGCTTATATGCGACTTTGCTTCTAAAAATTTGACTCTCATTAGTTTCCACCTCCAAAGTCGCCGTCAAAGCAGTGGATACCATGTGCGTTTGTATCGCCTTCGTCGGTGGAACCCTTGCCGCCTACGGCGAAGATATAATCCTTCGAAATAGCGCGGTCAAAAACTTTCTTACCCTCGACGAATGTCTGCTCAACACGAGTGTAAATCGATAGCGGATCGCCCGAAAGGACAACGAAATCGGCATCTTTTCCAGCTTCGAGCGAGCCAACGCGATCCTGCATATCGAGCATGATCGCTCCCGCCATGGTCATTCCATAAAGAGCCTTATCGCGACTCATGCCTGCACGGACGGCGACACCTGCAGAACGCAGGAACCAACGTGAATCGGTGATGCCGTCATCGGTATGAAAACCGACGAGAGCACCCGCTTTTTCAAGAGCGACACCATTTTTATAGTCGACGTCCATGGTTTCAAGCTTGCCGCCAGGCGAGTCGATCATGATGATCGAGGATGGCACATTTGCTTTTGCGATCTCGTCCGCGACTTTCCACGCCTCGCTGACGTGCTGGAGTACGATGCGGAAGCCGAACTCCTTCTGAAGCCGGAGTGCCGTCATGATGTCGTCGTGACGGTGCGTGTGAAAGTGCACCATACGCTTTTTGTCGAGCACCTCGACCAGAGCTTCCATTGCGAGATCACGCGGGGGAAGCTTGGTTTTGTCGCCGCCCGCTTTGGCGACTCTGTCGCGGTATTCTTGGGCCTTGATAAATTGCTCGCGAACTAGAGCGGCGGATTTCGCTCGGGTCCCAGGAAAAGCACCGCCGCCGGGACGGATCGGATTGGTTCCGTTCGCGAATTTGATGCCGCCCATGTATTTGCCATCTTTGTCGTAGATAAGCAGATCGTCGATCTTGATCGCGTCGTCGCGGAGCTTCAAATACAAGGTCTGTCCGCTGTCCAAATGTCCGGAACCTGGCATGACATTTACTGTCGTGACGCCGCCGGCCTGAGCCCTTTGGATGTTCGCGGCATGGACATTAACACTGTCCAGAATACGAATGTCCGGCTGTATCGGAGCGGTCGAATCTGCTCCAGCTGGCCCGCCGATGTGGCTGTGAGTGTCTACGATACCAGGCATTATCGTTTTGCCGGCCATATCGACGATGGTAACGTCCGACGAAAGCCGGACGGTCCGAGCATCGCCGACCGCTGTGATCTTGCCGTTTTGTATCAGCAGGATCCCTTGCTCGATCGGAGCCCCGACTATCGGAATGATCCGGGCATTAATATACGCCGTCGCCTTTGCCTGCGAAAACACAGGCAGGGCAACAACCAATGCTGCGAAAAGCAGCAAAAATAGTCTCCTCATCTAGATAAACCTCTCTGATGTAGTTTGTTAGAACTGATATAGATAAGTTGCTACGGATTCAGGATGGTGTCAATTCGAGCAAGGCGAAACCGTTCGAGTTCGATCTAGTGTCGGGCAGGCAGCGAAACCGTAAAGGTCGTGCCATTTGGTGCGTTGCCGGTGACCTCGATCCGTCCTTCGTGGGCTGTAACGATCCCGTAACATACAGCAAGGCCGAGACCTGTTCCCTTGCCGGCCGGTTTCGTGGTGTAAAAGGGGTCAAAGATTTGGCCAACCACTGCTTCGTCGATGCCTGTGCCGGTATCAGATACGCGGACGATCACCGCATCGCCAGTATGGCTGGTGGAGATCAGGATCGATCTTTCGGCCAGCCCGACGCGCATGCTGGAATCCTCATCGCCCCGTGAGCCAACGGAGCCCTTACTTCGTGCGGGCTTCTGCATTTCCTGCATGGCGTCTTTTGCGTTCAGTAGAAGATTTAGAAACACCTGTTGAAGTTGGTCCTCGTCGGCGTGAACCCTTGGAAGCCCTTCTGCGAGTTTTGTTTCCACGTCCAGATCCTGAAAAGCCTTGTCAAAGCTCGCGAGACGGAGAGCGGTTTTTATCACCGCGTTGACGTCGACGTCAGTTTTCGCTGCAGGTCTCGATCGAGCAAAATTAGTCATGTCTTTAGTGACCTGAATTATTCGCTGGATCTGTTCGGAGATCATATTGAGCTTTTCGCGGGTTTCAGGGGAATGCCCTTCCTGCGAACGCATCATCTGGACGAGCGAGGAGATCGAGGCAAGCGGATTGTTTACTTCGTGGGCGACTCCGGCAGCGAGCGTACCCATCGCAGCGAGCTTTTCTGCATGGATGAGCTGGTTGTTCAGTCGACGCAGTTCTTCGATGTCCGAAGCCATCTTTCGGCTCATCTCATTGAATGAACTGGCCAGCAGCCCGATCTCGTCATTACTTTTTCGAAGATCGACCTCGGTTCCGTATGCACCCTTCGCGACCTTGACGGCCGCGAGCGTGATCCTCTGCAAAGGGCGAGAGACGGTACGTAGTACGAGAAGCAAAAGTAGCAAATTGGGGACCAGGGCCGAGATCACACTAAAAACGAGGTAGCGTCGCCAGGCCTCCTCGTCCATGCCGTTGCGAAAAGCCCACCAGACGATAGGTATCTGAAAAAGTACAAAGCTGACTATCGCGACCGTTGCGATGGTCAGCGCGACCTTGTAGGTGATCGGGAAAAGCCGAAACTGATTGAGGGCCGTCTGCAGCGAGAAGAGTTTGAAATTTAGAATGGCGTACGCGTAGATCAGCACGCCCGGAAGCACAAAGATCGCACTCAAAGGGAGCAGATCGTAGTTGCCAAAAAAGGGAAGTGCGATGTTTGCGAGGGTCTTTAGCAGACCGGTAATGGCGAGTCCCCATATTATTGCCCCGACCTGTTGACCTTGCTGTGTGCCTGTGTATCTGCGGTATTTCTGAAACAGAACAATAGCGCCGAAAAAGAACACGACGTAGACGTACCCGACGAAAGCATAAGCGAGCGGCGTGAGCTCGATAACAAATCGCCCTTCATCGAAACCTACTTTCTGCCATAAAAGTCCGAAAAGTGTCGCGGGAATGAAGATCAGGCCGGGGGCAAAAAGTACTGCGGCACGGCGGCGAGGGGTTCTCGCGTCCTCCGGGAAGACCCATGCAAATACGACCATTGCGTACTGCATGAGCAGTGCGGTAATGAAGCTTGCCGATGCCCACCAACCGGCGGTCGAGTTTCTTGGGTAGAAATTCCAGAAAATGAGGTCTTTAGTGGTCCAGATCGCGAGGAACGCGATGAATGCCGCGAACGTTTGATTGGCCCGCTTTCGCGGGTCGTTAACGAAAACATAGAACCCGAGCCCAACGAGCAGGAAGAGAGCGAAGAGATGAAGTATCACCAGCATTCGCATTGATTCTAAGCTCGAAGTCAGGTGTCGGCAACATTAAACGTGGGCTTGGAGCTTATCCCGGGACTGTGAACTCGGAGCGATAGACGGTTTTTGCGCTGCAGGGATTTGAAGTGTCGGTGATAATCGAGCTACAGCATCGCGTACGTCAGCATCGAAATCAGATGGGATATTTCGTTCAAGAACATCCTCGAAATCTTGTTGAGCACGCAGCCTGTGAGCTTCGATCTTTCTCAGGTTGGTCCGGCCGAGTATGCGAGAGGCAAGTGCTCCATTTGGGTGGTTAACAACCTTAAAAATTTCGAAAGTGGCGGTTGAAGGTTTCTCGAGAGAAGCCTCATCCAACCCGGCGAAGCGGTGGAAAACATCGCGAAACTCAAAAATGCCGACGGACGCGCCGTCCGGAAAGAGACTTGCTTCTATAGATTGCCTTATATTCTTGAGATCTTTGGGGCTTTGCCGACCATGAAAGAGCTGTAAAGTGTGACCTTTGATAAGGTTAAAAGCCAACACAGGCCAAAAAGCGAGTGCAAACATCGCCCGGGCTGAGCGACTAGTGCGGGTGCCGATTTCTCGCGTCGTGGCTTCGTATACCGCGAAGGGTGAGCCGCATGCCAGATAGACGATTAGCAGATCGACGATTGCCATGCCATACTTAAAGGCAAGTTACATACCGCTCGCCCTCAGTCCGTGATTCGAAACGCAATTCGCCTGTAAGTGACTGTTAAATTTAACTTAACAAAAAAATCGGGAACAACCCCGATGAATGTTTCGTAATCATATTGTTTGCAAATCGCAAATCGTTTTCCAAAATCTTTGCAGAATGCAAAATGACCAGAGATCTATACCTAACCAAGGAGGGTAATAATGTTCGATAAATCGAAGATAAAAGTTGTTAAGAGATCGGAGGTTTCGACGATCAAACCCAAGAAAATGAAGAAAGTCAGTTCGAGGGCTGCGGCCCGCGAAATGGTTTCAAATGTGACTGGGTGGGTTACCGATATCAAGCAGAGAAAAACGATCGAGACAAAGGCTGCTCTTGAATTGCTCTTCGCCTCAAATCGCCAACCGAGCGAATCTTAGGCACCGTAATCATAAAATCTATTTAGGCTAAAGCGGCGGATTTATCCGGCCGCTTTTTTTGAATGCCGACACGGGGTTGCTTTAGACGAAAAGTCACTGCTATTCTTAACAAAAATTTAACGACAACACAGTATATGCAAGGTAAAGTGGTAGTGGTCACGGGGGCTAGCAGCGGAATAGGAAAAGCGACGGCTATTCTCTTTGCCAACAAAGGGGCGACCGTCGTTGCGGTTGGCCGTAATGAGAAAGAACTGACATCGCTCGGTAAGTCTGTAAAGTCTAAGTCGGGCTCGATCAAACCGCATCTCGCTGACATTACGGAGATCTCTCAGATAGAGCGGCTTGTTTCTGAGACCATGCACAATCATGGCCAGGTCGATGTCCTTGTTAACTCAGCAGGGATAATCCGGAATGGAACTATAGAAACAACCACGCTCGACGAGTGGGACAAGATGTTTAATATCAACCTGCGATCGGTCTTTGTCCTGATACAAAAGTTTTTGCCGCACCTGATCGAAAGCAAGGGTAATATTGTCAATGTTTCAAGTGTCGCGGGAACTCGGTCGTTCCCGAATATCTTGGCTTATGGCGTATCAAAAGCAGCCCTTGACCAGATGACTCGATCGGCGGCCTTGGAGGTCGCTTCGAAGGGCGTTCGTGTAAATGCTGTAAATCCGGGAGTAGTTGTGACGAATATACACAAGCGCGGCGGGATGGATGAGGATGCTTACGCCGCATTTCTTGAGCGTTCGAAGGAAACTCATCCGATCGGTAGAGTTGGAACTCCGGGCGAGGTCGCCGAACTTATATATTTTCTGGCTTCTGACAAAGCTTCGTGGATAACCGGAGCCACTTACGCAATCGACGGCGGTAGAGCTCAAACATGTGCTCGATGATATGACGCATCTGTTGCTAGAGTATGCAGATTAGGGGATGAAGGTACAACTGCTTCCAAGTTCGATCGACGAAAATGGCCGTGCTTCAGCCAGGCAGCACTTGTTGACGATTGTGATCGATGATTGTGTAGCCGTCGACGCAGGTTGCCTCGCAATGTCCTGTACTGAAGCTCAGCGAAATGGCATCCGCGACATCCTGTTGACCCACACACATTTGGATCACATTGCGGGTCTCCCCCTTTTCATAGACGATCTTTTCGCCGTGCTAAAAGAGCCCGTGAGAATTCATGCGACGGCTGAAATGGTTAGAATTCTCGAGAATGACATTTTTAACTGGTCGATCTATCCGCGATTCTCCGAACTTTCGAACGAATACGGCAAGGTGGTCGAATACCACGAGTTCTCGAGGGGAAGCACCTTGAATGTGAAGCATCTAAAGGTAAAGAGTATTGGTGTAAACCACCCCGTTTCTGCGAATGGATTCTTGCTATCGGATGGCTCTGTGTCGATAGCTGTCACTGGGGACACCGCGGAAACAGTAGATTTTTGGAAAGCCTGTAACGAGTGTTCTGATCTGAAGGCAGTTTTCGTCGAGTGTGCATTTCCTGACGAACTTGTGGATCTTGCAAGGGTTTCCGATCACCTGACACCCGCCAGATTGAAGACTGAGGTGGAAAAGCTCGATCGTCGGGATCTTCCGATCTACGTAATAAATCTGAAACCGATGTATCGTGAAAAGATCCTCTCGCAATTAGAGGGTCTCAACATTGATCACGTTGAGCCTCTCGAAGTTGGCAGAGTCTACGAGTTTTAAGACCGGCGGCTTTTTTCACGCAGGAAGTTTAGTGCCTCAAACGCCGTTTCGCGGAATTCACCCTCAATTCCGTGCAGCTTTACGCGGCCATTTGGCAGAACCTTTTCGATCCGAAAAGTACGATCTTCACGAGTAACACTTTGCATGATCTCCGCTCGGAAGGTTACGAGCATCTCGGGCCTCGCCCAGACGTGGTTTTGCATAGCAACTAATCGTCCGTGTCAGGTGGTTTCTTGTGTTTGATCTTTCGAAGCGAGGGCAGGTGCTTTTCCGCTTTTGCGTCCGAATCGATCTTTCGAGAGGGCGGAGCAGTAGGTTTTCTGATCGAATCAAATACCGGGCGTTCCGCCTTTTCTTTATCCCTCTTCTTCCGGCTCACATCGGGTATTGTAGCAGACTAGCACAGATTTTCAGCAACCAATGATTGACATGTCGAATCAGTAAAGTTCACTATCAAAGTTGGCAAGAATGCCGCAAATACTAAGCAAACAGATGAACAATCGAGGCAGGCCGTTTTGGCTGCCGGCTTCAAACTATTACGTGCTGTCAGTGGCCATTGCGGCTGCGTTTTTCTTCATCGTTTGGGGAATTTTGCACGATACTGGTGAGGAAACTCCGTGGGTGACAGCAGGTATTGCCGCCTGCGTTGTACTTTGCGTAGCGGTAGTTCTTCGTGAAGCGGTCTTTCGCCGAGCCCGGGCCCGATTTATACGGGATCAGAGAACGCTCGAAACCAAGGTTCACACCGCTAATATACGAGCGAAGATAAGCGATCCTAAGGCGGCGAGAAAACTCTCGATAGAAGTAAATTCGGCGATCCTGAAACAGATCGCACAAAAGGCGGAAGCTGCCAATTTGCTCAATAAGTTTTCAGCTGCGCATCGCGAGGTCTTCGAGATGTGCGCCGAGTATTTGGCCTTGAACGAGAATGAGCTCAAGACGGTAAACCCAAATTCGCCGCGGCTTGCACCGCTGCTTCGCGGGCGTTCAGCGGCGGCGGATTATCACCGTTTCCACATGCTTAGATGGGCTGAGATCGAGGCTCGATCACTCGGGGCCGAGGCTCATGAACGAGCGGCTGTTTCGGACCGTGTCGAAGCGGCAGCCAAAGCAGTGAGCGTTGTTGATACAGCTCTAAACAGTTATCCGCAGGAGAAAAGCCTTATCGAGTCGAGGGCTCTACTTACTGAACTAATAGTTTCCATAAAGGTCGCTGACTGGGTGGAACGAGCGGAGCGCGCCGCCTTTAAGGGAGACACCAAAAAAGCGCTTAGCCTCTATAAAGATGCCCTGTTCTATCTTGCTCGCGACAATGAGGTGACTGACTATCGCGAGCAGGCGGCGGAACACATTTATGCACAGATCCAACAACTCGAATCGGCCGCAGGTGAGAACGCCGGTTGAGTAAAGGCGACAGCGGCTGATACAATTGGGCGATCATGATATCGCAGCGATGTCCAAAATGTAACAGCCGCCGGGTCAGGCGTGGATATCGCCCGACGTCGATATTCTCGAAGATATTTTTTCGATATAACCTGCTGTGCGACGGGTGTAATTGGGAGTTCAAGGGTTTCGCCGTCCCGTTTACGGTTGAGTCGCGCCCTAGCCGTAAGGGAAAACGCCCGGCAACCTCACGAGATTGACTACCCTCTAATCTTTTCTGAATTCTATCCTCAACGTGCAGTTTTACGCCGCCATTGTTTTTGCTTTCTTTTCGCTTTTCGCGGGTGCGCCGGGTGGGTTTGCTCAGGCGGCGGATCGGCCGTCTGATCTAAGCGAAGAAGAGCGGGTTCATTTTGGCGATCTGGTCGATGTCGATGTTTTAGGCGGATTTGAGTATGACTGGCGAGGTGGCGTGAACCCGGACGGCAATCTTGACATTTCAGAAGGCTACACTGAACCGATCTACGCACTTTGCAGGTCCGAAGCCGAGATCGCTGCAGATATTTCCCGGCATCTGGGCAAGTTCCTTCGCGAACCTAAAGTCGTAGTAAAGATCCTCGATCGCTCCAACCGCGCCGTAGCCAGACTGGAAGGGGCGGTTCGCACTCCAACTCGCTTTCAAATTCGCCGGGCAGTCAGACTCCGCGAGCTAATAGTAATGGCGGGTGGCCTGATCGACGGGGCGAGCGGGGAAGTATTGATCTTTCGACCGAAAGATTCGAGCTGCAAGGCCCGGATCATTTCTGCAGCCGCAAATAGCCCGGAAACAGGCCCTAAAGACAACGCCTCGCAAATGACGAACATCAAAATCACTGATCTGCTCAGTGGGAAACCGGGTTCAGATCCGGTAATTTTAAGCGGCGATCTTGTAACCATTGCTAAGGCATTGCCCGTCTATATTATTGGGGCGGTTGCCAACCCGAGACCGATCTATTCGAGAGAGAAAATGACGCTCAGCCGAATGATATCTTCGGCGGGTGGCCTCTCAAAAGACGCGGATAGTTCGAAGATATTTATCTTTCGCCGATCCGGCATCGAGGTAAAGTCGATCGAGGCTGATCTGGAAAAGATCAAAAGGGGTGAAACAAATGATGAAAATTTGGAACCTTTTGATATAATCGAAGTAGCGTCTAAGGGCGGGGTAAAACGTAAGTATCCGCCCGTTATGGCTAATGAACAGGCTGCAGATGCTGCCAGGACATCGCCGCCGCTTAGAATAGTCGAATAGGCGATTCATCATTCGTCAAGGAATCTACACTTAGAATGGCAAATAAAAAGCTTGGTCGTCGAACGACCGCATTGTTATGGTTGATCGGGGTCGCGGTTCTGGTGGGCGGCCTGATCGCTTATGAGCAGATCTCGATCCTCTATGTTTTGGCAACACTTTCGATCGTTGTTCTCCTTCTGGTCGTTGGTTTTGCCGATCTCGAGAGCGTAGGGCGTACCGATGATAATGCCAGAAATGAAACATAGTTAGGGGCGATGCGAATAATACGCAAAATTGTAGCGAGCGTTCTGATGGCAGCATCGGCGGCTACTTTTGCGTCTGCAAGCTCCATCATACCGGCCCAGGGCAAGGCTGAACCGCAAGGTTTGCGTTGGCGCGAAAACACCGTAAAACTCTCCATTTCCACATCGCTGATCCAGGCCGGTCCGAATATTAAGACCGACAGCGACGTGCTCGGCGCGGTAAAACGTGCCGCAGCAGCTTGGGAGCGGGCAGCCGACATTCGGTTAGAGATCGATATTACCGACCTGGGAAGCGTCAGCCCGTCAGGAGTCGCCGGCGATGGCGTTAGCATAATTACGATCGCTCAGACGCCGGAAAACGTTTTGCTTTTCTCGCGTGATCCGCATGCCGAATCGGCGAAAACTCGGGTTTTTTACAACAAACGAAATTTCATTACCGAGGCCGATATCGTTCTTAACCCATTTCAGCAGTTTTCATCTGATGGAACGTTTGGAACTTTCGATCTCGAAGCCACGCTGACGCATGAGATCGGCCATCTTCTCGGCTTACGGCACTCCGCTGTACTCGGATCCACAATGGCCGGGTCGTTGCCGAAGGTCGGTACCTTCGGAACACCTGACATAGGCGGTCGGGGGCTTTCGGCTTCGGATACTGCATCGATCCGGGAACTCTACGGTTCCCTTGACGATAGCGACGAATGCTGTGCGGCACTCGCCGGAAAGCTCGTTAATTTACCGGGAAAAACGGCCAAAGGAATCACTATCTGGGCCGAAGACAGCATTACCGGAAGCGTGTCGGGCTTCGTTGAAACGGCGGCCGACGGATCATTTCGCCTCGGAGGACTTCCCGCAGGTGCCTATTCCGTGTTTTGGCAGAGGCAGGATGAATTTCCGACCTCGATCGGCACGGTAGGAACTTACTCACTTACATCTGCTGAAACTAAGCTCATCAATCAAAAGATCGCTCCCGTACGCACCGAGCTCGGCCTTAGTTACGTCGGCGTCAACGGACGGCTTTCGGACTCAGCCATATCTCTTAGTAAAGGCCGTGAGCAGACGATCTTGCTTGGCGGCAAAAACCTAGATCCCGCAAACATCGCTGTCGAATTCAATTCGCCTTACCTGACCGTTCGGCCAAATTCATTGCTCGAACAAGATTTTGGTACGGGTATTTCGGTCGTAAGTGTTGTTGTAATGGTGCATGATGATACGCCTGCCGGCGTGTACAGTATTTTTGCAACCACCCGCGATTCGGCCATGAGTTCGCTGGTCGGAGCCATTAACATCCAATAGACAGAGCTAGTTAGCAAAAATAATTTTCCCACCCCTTCAATTTAGACTTGCTTTCTCTCTAAACCTGTGGATAATTAAGCGTGTTCACCTCCCGGTGAACATCCGGTCACTTCGGTGGCCCTGGGGCGACGGTGTGGGAGACGTCGTCCCTTTATTATTTTAAAGGCGACATCCGCGCTACCCATTTTTGTATTCGGGTTTGATCAGCTGATCGAATTCGCCGACGCTGCACCGCTTCCCATGCTGGAAAAACAATCACGACAGTAGACCGGCCGGCCCTGGCAAGGATAAAAAGGAACCGTTGTAACGACCGAACAGCGAGCACACTCTGCACGCACCTCGATCTTTTGCCGTTTGCCGGTGATCTTGGCGATCTCTATGGCTTCCAGCCGCCGGTTCTTAGCTTTCTTGCACTCTTTACAACGCTTTGGAGGGTTCTGAAGCTGTTTGTCGCGGAAGAATGCCTGCTCGCCCGCAGTCCAGATGAAATCCTGGGCACAGTCGATACATTGGATCGGAAGATCCTCAAAATCGGCAGCGGGATCAGTCGGAACTGGAGGGGTTTCGCGGATCTCCTCAAAATCTTGATGCGTCATGGCCAAACGCTCCGATGATAATATCGAGTCGGGCATGGATTTTTATTGAAACCGTCTTCGTTTTGAGGCTGACCGAACGGTTCCGTTAGTCATTTGCTCAGACTTCCTGACATTACAACTATCGGTTTGGGGTGTCAAGCAGTCGTTCTAACGGTACAATAGCTTAGATGTTATGAAAGTTCTTGTCGTTGGTTCAGGCGGACGCGAACACGCGATCTGCACGTGTTTTTCTCGTTCCTCTAAAGTTTCAAAGATCTACTGCGCTAACGGAAATGCCGGTATCGCATCTATCGCCGAATGCGTCCCGATAAAACCGGACGATATTGCAGGCCTCGTTGAATTCGCACTAAACGAATCGATCGACCTGACATTTGTCGGCGGAGAGACCTCGCTTGCTCTTGGGATCGTCGACGAATTTGCTGCCCGAGGACTCGCGATCATCGGCCCGAGCAAAAACGCGTCCCAACTTGAAGCTAGTAAATCTTTTGCAAAAGATTTTATGTTTCGCCACGGCGTCCCAACTGCCAAATATTTCACTGCGGCGTCAACGAGCGCAGCGATCGCCGAACTTGAGAGCGGCAGTTTTGGTGAAACTTCAACCCCGGTCGTTGTGAAAGCTGACGGCCTGGCTGCCGGTAAGGGCGTAGTCGTGGCAAAAGACCGTGCCGAGGCTATTGATGCCATCCGCGAAATGGAATCTCTGGTCGGGGCAGTTGCCGCTGATAAGATCGTTCTAGAAGAATGCCTTTTCGGCAAAGAGGTTTCGCTGCTCATGTTCGCCGATGGCGAGAACTTTGCTCTGATGCCTGCGACCCGCGACCACAAACGCATCGGTGAAGGCGACACGGGGCCGAATACGGGCGGCATGGGTACGATCACTGACGATGCGCTGCTTGCGTCCCAGGATCTGGAAACTGTGGTCGAGACGATCGTGCGTCCCAGCCTTCGCGGCTGCTCTCAGGAAGGATTTCGCTTTCGCGGGATACTTTTCCTGGGCTTGATGATGACGGCCGACGGGCCGAAGCTTCTCGAGTACAACGTCCGTTTCGGTGACCCTGAAACTCAGGCGATCCTCGTGCGGCTCGAGACCGATCTCGTCGACATTTGCGAGGCGATGCTTGCGGGCGGTGAGAATGCGTCCCAAACCTTTTCGGCGATCAGATGGCGAGAGGGAAGTTCCGCGTGCATCGTACTTGCGTCCCAAAACTATCCGGCTAAACCAAAGACGGGCGACCCCATTTCCGGTATTGCCGACGCCGAGTGCGTACCAAACGTTAACGTCTTTCACGCCGGCACGGCAAAGGCAGATGCGTCCCAGGACTTCGTCACCGCCGGGGGCCGCGTGCTCGGCGTGACCGCAACCGGACCTGATCTCGATTCCGCACTCGCCACCGCGTATGTAGCTGCTGCAAAGATCACGTTTGAAGGAATGCAGTTTCGCCGCGATATCGGCAAGTCGTGATCGCGTCCCAAAATATTCCCCAAGCCCGCTAGGAAGCATGGGCGACACGTTCGCGGTAACCGAATTTTTTCATTGCGTCTTCTTTGCGATACCGCGACTTTGCGTGAAATACCTCGCTTTTCACCCGAAGTCCAAAGCCGACAAAGAAAGCAATATGAAAAAAAATTGCAAGACTGTCTTATAAGCGTCGAAATTCTCTGCGATCTCAGTGTTCAACTTTCCCGGTAAAGTTGAATTCATGAGTCTCGCGTCAAGCCCCCGACTCTCGATCTTTCCTCCTGATTTTCAAAGATCCAGTACGATAAAACCTTCTATTTCATCTGCGTGCGACGCCGCCACTCGTCGCAATCATTAAAGAGGGTGCCACAGATGCAACGATTTGTCAAGTCGGGAAACATGATTTTTTGACAAGTCATGACGATAGACCACGAAAATGAAAATCGCGGCTACAGCCAATAGGTATCGTTGATACCCAATATGGCTGAAGCCGCGATAATAGAAAGGCCAAAGAACTAAACTAAGACTTCTTGCCCGTAAACGGGATCGAGCCGAGGCCGCTAAGGTTCATTTCACCGGAAATTTTGCCGTCCTTCACTTTGCCCGACATCGTTCCGTCGATGACCTGGCCCTGTGCGTTTACGGTGATGGTCGAAGTGAATGAATCGCCGTCGACCTTGATACCGGCAAGCGGTGCTTCGCCGAGTTCGGTCGTAACCGAGCCTTTGTAGGTGTCGCCGGACTTTTCGATCTTCAAAACGCCAGCGTAATCCTGACCTGGAGCCGAGATGACGACATCCCATTTGACGCCGGCGATCGGACTTTCTTTCTTGGTATCTTCAGCTTTCGGCTTCGCCGGTTCGGCAGGTTTATCTTGAGCCGAAGCAGACACGACCGAGAAGATGGCAATGATGAATGCGGAGAGAATGATAGACGATCTTTTCATATTTTAGTACTCCTTAAATTGATGGTTTGAATATACAACCGAGACGTGCCAGAAACAAATGCGCACGGCCCAGAATGCAGAGGTCCGCACGAAGTAAGGACTCTCTTTACGACCATGCAACCCACCGGAAGATCGGTCCTGCTCTAACCGCAGATGCGAAATGCTAATCAGAGCCCTTACTTCGTGCGGGCTTCTGCATTTACGGCGGCGGCTTTTTTCACGAACTCATCTGCTTCCTTCACCAGTCCGTTCTTTCTGCAAAAATCCGCCAGTTTTTTATACCGTTCCGCCTGATCGACGTCAGAAAGCCAGCAGATCTTAGCCGTACATTCCGGACACGCATCGATCGGGCGGCGGTCGGTTTCCTGCAAATGATTGGTGCCGCTCATCAGGCATTCGTATTTTGTGCAGTGCCGCATCGAGAACATGTGGCCCGTCTCGTGAGCAGCGATCTTAAGTGTGCGGATCAGGAAATTCCGCTGGTCCGTATTGTCGTCCATCCGAGCGAGCGACCAGACGCCGACGCGCTCCTCGAGGCTCGCCTGGCCGAAGAGATAACTCATGGTCTCGTTCGGATAAAGATCGTCTACCGTAAACGCTATCAAAGCCGCCGCATCGTTCGGCAACTGCGGCTTAAGAATGTCGTTCAAGATGTGGCCGGTTTTGATCTGGCGGGTTTTGGTCAGTTTATTCTGTCTCACATTCGGGTGAACCGCGACGAGCGGTTTGGCCGTAAGTTCCTCGACGGGTAGGTCGTAAAATACCTTTAAATACTCTGCGGTAACGTCGATGATCTTCTGCTGATTAGCGTTAAATTTGCCCAAAGGCAAAACGTAGATCTTCTGCCGTTCTTTAGTCGGCTTCACCGGATCGGCGTCGAGATATTCCTCAAAGGTTTGGCCCGGCTCGTGGTGCGTTTCAAGCCAGTCGTTGCTCAGCGGCTTGCCCATCGGTTTGAAAAACGGCTCGATCTTCTTAATATTGGAGCGCAGCTCAGCCCTTTCCTTCTTCGCCTCACGCGCGGCGGCCATATTGGATGCGGGTTTTTCGGCTGGTTTGGAGCAGGCGAGGAGAGCGAACGCCAAAAGAGCGATCGTTGCGAGTCGGGTCAGTACCACCTGACGCAGCGGGCGGGAGATCGGATCGTCGGGCCGGGTCAGTACCACCTGCGGTAGCGGGCGGGGCTTTCCAAGGCGAGGATTATTCAAACTTACGTAGATCATCGCCCTGTCCATTCAAAACATAGTCTACTGCATTAAAAAGATGCGTTTCGTTCCACAAACGCCGCTGACTTCCTTTATCAGCCCAAGGCGAGCGATCGGAGGTCCAGCATCCGGCTTCCCGCATCTCCCTTGTGGCATTCGCCTTAAAGGCATTCAGGATAATTCCCGATGGTTTTCCGGGGTTGTCTACTACCGAATGAGCGTGGTTTGTCCTCACATTTGTGGCATGCAGATGCCAGCCCCGCCTGTCGCAAACGTTGCGAATCGCCCGCTCGACGACTGTTCTTCGAATGATGTCTAGTTTGACCGAGGGCTGTTTCAGGCGATCTGCACTTATTTGTTGCCAGTGCGGTGTTGCAGGGTGCTTTGGTGATCCGAATTTGTTGTTGTGACGGTCAATTGATCCCCGTTCGTCGCCGTGTAACCAGGTTCCATAACATCGGAAGGTGATCAAGTATGCAATGGGTGTGTCCGCATCGTTCCACATAAATTCTCAATTCCCATCTTGAGAGCCCCACCCGCTACCGCAGGTGGTACTGACTCACTCTTGATCCTTAGTATCCTTTGATCTGCTCACCATACCCATCATAATTCCTCTTCATCTCCTCGATCGAATCCCCGCCGAATTTCTCCCGCATCGCGTTGGCGAGAGTGATGGCGATCATGGCTTCGCCGATGACGCCGGCGGCGGGGACGGCGGTGACGTCGGAGCGTTCGAAGGCGGCTAGGTCTTCTTGTTTGGTGTTGATGTCGACCGAGTGAAGCGGCTTTTTGAGTGTGGCGATGGGCTTTTTGTAGCCGCGGATGCGGAGTTCTTCGCCGTTTGTGATACCGCCTTCGAGACCGCCGGCACGGTTGGTTGGGCGGAAGAAGTCAGAACCGCCTGCGTGAGCGGGCGGCAAGGGCGCCGCAGAATGGGTCGCGTTGCTACTTAAGTCCGACGTTGGATTCTCGTCCGTGTGCGTTCCCCCCGCTGACGCAGGGGGTTCTGACCCGGACGCTGACCCGAAGTAGATTTCGTCGTGGACCTGCGACCCCGGCCTTCCGGCGTTGGCGACGCCTTCGCCGATCTCGACGGCTTTGACGGCGTGGATGGACATGATGGCGCGGGCGAGGCGGCCGTCTAGTTTGTCTTCCCAACTCGTGTGTGAGCCGAGGCCGACGGGCAGGCCTTTGGCGACAACCTCGAACACGCCGCCGAGCGTGTCGCCGTCGGTTTTGGCCTGATCGATGAGGGCGATCATCTCGGTTTGGGTGGCTTCGTCAGCACAGGCCAGCGGGGAATCGGCCGGGATCGCGGCGATCTCTTCCCAGGTGCGTTCGAGAGGTTCGGCGGGGACGCTGCCGAGTTTGACGACGTGGCTGCGGACCTCGATGCCGAATGCGGCTAGAAGCTGTTTGGCTACCGCTCCGCACGCGACTCTGGCGGCTGTTTCTCTCGCTGAAGCTCGTTCGAGAATATCTCGCAGATCTCTTGTTTGATATTTTTGCCCGCCCGGCAGATCGGCGTGGCCGGGACGCGGCCGGGTGACGATTCGGGGATTCTTGGGCTGAACATCGATCGCCTCAGACGACATGATCTCGGTCCAGTGGATGAAGTCGTCGTTCTTGATCATCAGGCAGATCGGCGAACCGAGAGCTTTGCCGTGACGCACGCCGGACAGGATCTCGACCGTGTCCGTCTCGATCTTCATGCGGCCACCGCGGCCGTAGCCTTGCTGCCGACGCCAGAGTTCGTGATTAATGGCGGCAGTGTCGATCGGCAAGCCTGCGGGCACGCCTTCGACAATGGCGACTAGAGCTTTACCATGAGATTCGCCTGAGGTGTTGAATTTAAAGTGCATGTTTTCATCTTACCGCAGAGACGAAACTGAGTCAGTACCGCCAGCGGTAGCGGGCGGGGTTTTGTCCCTCACGTTAAATGCCCCACCCACTACAGCAGGTGGTACGGACCGTCGTCGAAATGCGATCAACGCCACGCTAGATATGATCAGCAATCCGCCGATGCCTGTCTGGGGCGGGAGCGTTTCGCCCAGAAACGCCCATCCAATGACCACGGCGAGCAGCGGCGTGACGAGCGAGATCATCATTGCTTTTGTTGATTCAATTCGGTTCAGCAGCCAGTAGTACATCCAAAATGCGGCAATAGTTCCCGCGATCGACAGAAAAAGAACACACGCGATCGCCTTCCACGTCCAGTTAAACGTCAACGGATTTCCTTCAACGACTAGGCTATAGATGAGAATCGGAGGAAGCCCGCACAGCATTTGTCCGAACAGCAACGCTGGCGGCTCAATATCGCCAGCTTTTGCTTTCACGAGGATCGAGGCCTGGGCCGCCGCATACGCTCCGACCACTATCGCGACGCTGCCGAGGAATGCCATTAAACTCTGCACGCGGAGCTGATCGGCAAAAATGATCGCAACACCGGCAATGCCGATCACGACCGCCGTTATCTTTAGCTTTGTGATCCGCTCGTGCGGTAGAAATATCCAAGCAAGCAGAAGGCCGAAAACGGAGATCGTTGCTTGCAGGACGGCGGCTAATCCTGAGGTGATATAAACCTCGCTCCAGAAGACCATGCTGTAGTTGACCGAGAACTGAAGGAAACCCGTCAGAGCGATCAGCTTCCATTCGGCAGCGGTCCGCGGCAAAGCGATCTTTCGATACCACAGCACCGGAAACAGGATCGAGATCGAGAGTATAAATCTCGAAGCCGCAAACGCGATCGGCGGCAGATCTTCGAGGCCGACCTTGATAAATATCCAGGTCGAGCCCCAGATGAGGCAGAGAATTAGCCAGACGATGACGTTTTTCATCAGTTTCTTTCAAAGAAACTGAGCGAAGTTTCGCCCTGTTTCAATATCCGCCAACGGCGAAGCGACCCGACCTCGTCCGGGATGTGTTTTTTTGTATGGTGTTCTACGACCAGCAGGCCGTCGTCATTCAGCAGCGTTTTATTGAAGCCGAATTCGTGCAGCACGAGCGAATAATCCGCATCATAAGGTGGATCGAAGAACGCGATGTCCCAGCCCGTTGGGTGCTCGCGGCCGGTGAAGTTTTCGGCGTCGAGGCCGAGAACGTCGGTCGCTTCTTCGGGGACCGCAAGAGTATCAAGATTTTGCTCGATCAGAGCGCAGGCTTTTTTTGACTTATCAACGAAAGTCACGAAAGCCGCTCCGCGAGACAAAGCCTCGATCCCGATCGCTCCGGTTCCGGCACACAGGTCCAGGAAGCGCGTTTCGTCATCGATCCGCGGAGCGAGGACGTTGAACAAAGTCTCGCGAAGTCGGTCTGAGGTCGGGCGCGTTTTATTGTCAGAAGGGCTTTTTAGCTGGCGGCCGCCGTATAGTCCTGAGATAATGCGCATCGATGTCGGTTCCTCACGGTTGCGGGCGAAATTCTGTCAGTACCACCTGCGATAGCGGGTGGGGACTTCTGAGCCGCGTCTAAGACCTCACCCGTTACCGCAGGTGGTACCGACCCTGGCGAAGCCTGCAAGCTTTACTGACTTTAAGTCTAAGAAATTTATCCGATATTTCCGAACCGTGCTCTCCGGTCAGCACGTGCGATCCTGACTAAGGCGGACGTTTCTGGAGAGAGGCGTTTTTCATCGAGATAATATTCTGCTTCTTTTCTAGCTTCGATAAGTATCTCGAGGTCGCGGGCGATGTTTCCGAGCTTGAACTCCTGAATGCCGGATTGACGGGTGCCGAGGATCTCGCCCTGGCCGCGGAGTTCGAGATCTTTTTCGGCTATTTTAAAGCCGTCCGAAGAAGATTCCATTATCCCGAGTCGCTCCTTCGCGACGGCGGTTTTCTTAAAGTCGGTCAGCAGAACACAAAAGCTTTGTTCGCTGCCGCGGCCGACCCGCCCGCGGAGCTGATGAAGCTGTGACAGCCCAAACCGTTCAGCGTGTTCGATCACCATCAACGACGCGTTGGGTACGTCGACGCCGACCTCGATCACGGTTGTAGAAACGAGTATTTGCAGACGACCCGCGACAAAATCCTGCATGATCGCCTCTTTTTCCGGCGTTTTCATACGACCGTGGAGCAGGCCAATTGTGCGGTGGGGGAAGACCTGAGTTTTCAGGTCTTCATACATTTTTGTAGCGGCTTTTAGATCAAGTTTTTCCGATTCCTCGATCAGCGGATAGACGATGTAGACTTGTCGGCCGAGTTCGAGTTCCCGTTCGATGCCTTTGTAGACGCCGGGGCGTTTGTCTTCGCCTACGACAACGGTTTTGATAGGGGTGCGGCCAGGCGGGAGTTCATCGATGATCGAGACATCGAGGTCGCCGTAAACAGTCATCGCGAGCGACCGTGGGATCGGAGTCGCAGTCATCACGAGAATGTCGGGATTAAAACCGAGCGAACGAAGCTGCGCACGCTGCATTACGCCGAAGCGGTGCTGTTCGTCGATTATCGCGAGACCGAGGCGGTCGAACTTCACTGCATCCTGAATGATAGCTTGGGTTCCGATAACGAGATCGATCTCACCCGCCGCAAGGGATGCGTGGATCTTTCGCTTTTCCGCGGCTTTTGTGCTGCCGATCAGCAGTTCGACGCGACAACCAAGCGGTGCGAGCATGCGTTTTGCGTTGCGGACGTGTTGTTCGGCGAGGATCTCGGTCGGGGCCATCAGGGCGGTTTGATAGCCGTTGTCCATTACCGCAAGAGCGGCGAGGAACGCGACGATAGTCTTTCCACTGCCGACGTCGCCCTGGATCAGGCGATTCATTGGGGCGTCGGACTTTAGGTCGTCAAATATCTCGCCGACCACGCGTTTTTGGGCGCCCGTGAGCGAGAATGGCAGCATCGCCTTCAATCTTTGACGCGTTGCATCGGCGATCTCGATGACGGTTCCCTTAGCCTCTTTCTGCCGCTCGCCTCTTAGTAACCGCATTGAAAACGCCAGCCAGAAGAACTCGTCAAAGATAAGCCGCCGCTGGGCTTCGCTGCGAAACATCTCGTATTGAGCGATCGAGGCGGATTCGGGTGGAAAGTGTATTTCCTTCAGCGCCTGAGCTCGTGATAGAAGTTTCTGCCTCTCGAGCAGGTCCGCCGGCAACTGTTCGGCAACGGAATCGCGGTCAAGGTTTTCGAGTACGGCGTGAATGATCTCGCGCAGCCGTTTCGTTTGAAATGGGCCGAGTTTACGGTAAATGGGCACGCGGCGGCCGCTGTGGACGGTGGCGAACTCAGGGCGGTCGCGGTCTTCGGCGAGCTCGTCATCGGACGATAGTTCCGAGTTTCGAGTTCCGGTTTTTGGGTCAGGTGCGGACTCGGAACTTGGAACTCCGAAACTTAAGCTATGTTCCGGCAATATTTCCAGTTCTTCGGGTTTATTGACCATCAACGCGAAGGTGTTTCGTCGATCGTCGCGTTCCCATTTGCCATATGCAACGAAGCGTGTGCCTTGGCGAAAACGGTCTTGATAATAAGCGACGACGCGTTCGGCGGCTTTGCCCGAGACAAACCATTTTACGACGATGGGGCGGTGCTTGCGGGCAACATCGGAGCCGCTTATCTCAAACAGAAAAAGCGGCGGCTGGCGTGGATTGCGGTTCTTGCCGACACGGTATCCACCGGAGATCTTAACAACGATCTCGACGGCGGCCTCCATTCCATCTTCGATCAGGTCGATCGAGAGCATATTCGAGCGGTCTTCGTAGCGGGCGGGGAAGTAATGAAGCAGGTCCTCGACGGTGACCTGATCCGGATCGGACTTGCCCGCGATGCCGGCCAGAGCAACGGCAAGCTTTCGGCGAAGCGGGGCCGACGTTTTTGCGATGAGCCGGTCCGGAACATTGACCAACGCGGTTGTAACTGGGATGACATCGTCTATCATCTGGCTTTGAGATGCGAAGCAATTATCAACGATGAACTGCCTAGTGAGTAGTTAACGTAATTCATACCTAACAGTTAATAGTCGGTCAGATATTAGTTTTTAGTTGCTGCTTGCAATCTGCTTCTTTTTTTCGTCAATCGATAGATCGCGGTACCGGTCAGAACGGAGTCGATCGGCATTTCTTGAAACTTCCTGTTCAGCTTTGTCAGATCCATCGCTGTTCGGTCGAAATTGTCCAGAAACAGTATTTCAACATTCAGATCTGCCCGCTCGAAGGCTTCGAGAAACTCGTGATGTCGCTTTCTGTTCGGGACGCCCCGATTTGAGCCCGTTTTGTTCCAGACCTTGTCGGAGAAACGCAGGAAGACGCCGGGATCTGCATATTCAAACCAGGCTCCGTGCGGGCCAAAATCGACTCGGTGAAGGCCGAAACCATCATCCTTCAACACGCGATTATGGATTTCAGCAAATGCGTCGATATCTGACACATGCTCGCCGACCTGGAACGAGCATAAGATATCATAACGATTCGCTACTTTTGCAGTTTCGAGCGGTTCGCCCACGAGTTCGAGTATTTCGGAACAGTTTTCCGGAAAACCCCCGGACGCGATCGCTTGATTCAACTCGATGTCCGGACAATGCCGGCTCCAACGCGACTCGATCTCTCGGTACCAGCGTTTTGCTGTCTCGCCAAAATAGTCACCCGGAAAACGGTCGATAACGCCGTATCGAGCAGCCCCGGCACCGAGTATCGCGAGCCCAGACGTTAAGTAATCTCCGGCACCGATCTCGCAGACGCTTTTCCCACGTGGTTCGCCGCCGTATTCCAGCAGAAGGGAAAGGCTCGTGAATGCGTTGTTCGTAAGAAAATCATCGACATCGCTTCCGACCGCCGTACGAGGTTTCCGCAGACGAAGGCGGCGAAATACAGATGACCCCATCAGAAGATTCTTGCCGATCTCGACGACCAGGTCGCGAGCGATGTTGAAGTTTCCCGTTCTTGTCCGTTCAATGCTCAAGATAAACTTATCTTACCTCAAGGCTGAACGGATTAAAGTTTGTGTTGCGGTCAAAATAGTCTTCGTGTTCGGCACGCTTGAGGAAGGCAACGATCTTATAGGTGAAAGGCGTCGCGAGGACTTCCCAAAGGACCTTGATGATGTAATTGCCTATCATGACGCTTATCACCTGCTCGGTCGACCAACCCGGAGCTCCGAGAAAGGCGATCGGGTAGAAGATCATACTGTCGACGGCCTCGCCGGCGATGGTCGAGCCGATCGTGCGAATCCAAAGAAACCTGCCGTTCGTAAGTACCTTGAGCTTTGCAAGCACGAACGAATTGACAAACTCCCCAAGCCAAAATGCTGTAAGTGACGCGAGAACGATCCGCCAGGTTTGTCCAAAGATCAGGTTTACGGCCTCTATATTCTCAGGCTTCATCGTCGCCGCGGGTGGAATGTTCGTAACCGCGAGTGCCATTAGTGAAGCAAATATGAGGGCTCCGAAACCTGCCCAGATGACTTTGCGCGACCGGGCGTAGCCGTAAACTTCGGTTAGAATATCGCCGAACAGATAACTCAGTGGAAAGAAAAGAACGCCGGTGCCGAAGATATATGGCCCGTAAAACGGGAGATCGACCGATGAGACCTTATGAACGCCGATCAGATTTGCACACAGCAAAACCGTGACGAATGCGGCCATTATAAAGTCAAAATATTTATACTGACGTACCGATTCCATGAAAATGGGATTGTAGCAAAAAATGCAAAAGCCCGCGCATGAGCAAGGGCGATAGCTTAAATGTTCGCGTTTCGCCCTTGCAAACGTGCGGGCATTTGCACTCGCCGGAGCCGCCGTACAAATAGAAAAAGGTTGCCAAACGAGGCAACCTTTCGAACAAAAATAAACTATTTATTACGCCATCTTGTTGACGTGTTTAGTCAAACGGGACTTGTATCTGGCGGCGGTGTTTTTGTGGATGATGCCTTTATTTACTGCCTTGTCGATGAGCGAAACGGTCGGGAAAAGCAACTCAGTGCTGACCGTTTTGTCGTGGCTCGCGACGGCTGTTCGCAGTTTTTTGATCGAAGTTCGCAGCTTGCTGCGGTTGCTTCGGTTGATCTCGTTTTTCTTGATCGTCTGTCTGACGCGTTTTTCTGCTGATTTATGATTCGCCATACTAAATAGTTAAGTCCTAGGACAAACTCAAAATACTAATGGTACGCAACAGTTTTGTCAAATCCGGTTACTGCTCAAATTTTGACGCGATGGTATGCATCATATCGACCAGAAATGTAATGATCGGTGGATAGAAGATGAACTCAAGATTTGCGAGTGTAAACGCCGGCGAGCTCATTCGGCCAAGAACGGTCTGTCCTATATCGAAGTTTATACCGATCACGAGTCCGATACCTATGCAGATGAGAACACTTGCGATCAGTATTCCGGCGGTTTGGAGGCTAGAGTAGGGTTTTAGCTTGCGTTCGTTGTCGTCGAGGATCGATTCGTGAATGTCGTCATCCGGCTGCGTAAACCGCTCAAACCCATCGCGAACGCGGCCGACAATATGGATTATTCCAACAATAAAGAGCGACACGACAATGATGATGCTGATAATAGAAGATTCGGTAAATATTGTCGGGCGAAGAGCCGGAGCAAGTACACACGAAACGAGAAGGGCGACGAGAGGGTAGATGACCTTTTGAAAGGCCATCGCCTCTTGCCGTTCCTCGGCGATCATTCGATCGATAATGTCGTTGTAGCGTTTCTCGTAAACCATTTGACGCCAACGACGGGCGTGAGGGTTCATCGAGGTAAAGAATGAATCGCTATTGCCGTTGCCGTTAAAACGAGAATCGGCCATCCGTTGGTCATATTTGACCCGTTCTTTCGGATTTCCGAGCACCTCGTATGCCTCGGCGATCGCGGCAAATTTAAGAGCAGTTTCTTCTGAACCCTGATTCTTGTCCGGATGAAGTTTGCGCGCGAGCCTGCGGTAGGCTGATTTTATCTCAGTCCCTGAGGCTTTTGGTGACACTTTGAGGATGTCGTAGTAATTCACCATCTAACCGGTCTATGTCTGGAGAAAGCGAACGTCAGAACCTCAGAAGGCGAGACCTTCAGACAGAAAAATCATAGCACAAATGTCTGTCGTCCGCCCCTAGGAACCAAGATCATCGATCTGCAAACTGATCGGGTAAGCGCCGGCGAGTTTTGCGGCGTCGACCACCCGAGCAACCGAACCGTAATCCGCCGATCTGTCTGCCTTTATAAAGACCGTTCGTTCGATGCGGTCATTGTACGGGCGATTTGGGTCTTCGGCGAACGATGCGGAAACGGATCCGTTCTTTATGCGGTCGGCAAACACCTCTCGCAGCCGATCGACAAGCTTTGCCGTGTCCTCAACCGTTCCCAGGCCTGTTTCGAGGTTTAATCTGAGCGACTTGTCTTTTTCCACGGCTACGACGAGAGACTCGGGGTTCGTTGAGCCTTCGCCCGTAGGCTCGGATGGAACCCGTGCCTTGAAACTGCTTGGTTTGAGCGGCGTTATTACCATGAAGATGATGAGCAATACGAGAAGGACGTCGATGAGCGGCGTTACATTGATACTTGGACTGTTCACGGGTTTTATCTCCTTGTTTTTTGAATCTGGAGAGTTAGACACCGTCGTCAAGGAGATTGTTCCGGCAGCCGCAGAACTATTTCATGCCAAGCGCGGCGAGCAAGGCGGTTGCTTTGGTCAAGGTTTCTTCGTATTCGCTATCGGGATCACTGTCGATGACGATACCGCCTCCGACGTTGAAGGTGGCGAGGCTATCTTTGATGACCATCGTGCGAATTGCAACGCTCAGGTCTGTCACGGGTTCGATCCCGAATCCGTCAGGCACCGAGTAGCCGATCGCTCCCATCGAGAGACCGCGCGGCGTTGGCTCGATCTGGTCGATTATCCGCATCGTGCTGATCTTCGGAGCTCCGGTTATCGAACCGCAGGGAAACAAAGCCGTGAGAACGTCGGACATCTTTACATTCGGTCGCAGATGGCCCTTGACGGTCGAAACCATGTGGAACAAAGAAGGGTGCTCCTCGATCTCGCAAAGTTTTTCCACCTCAACGCTGCCGAATTCACAGACCCGGCCGAGGTCGTTGCGAAGAAGGTCGACGATCATCGTGTTTTCGGCACGATCTTTCGGGCTGTTCAAGAGTTCGAGCCGCAGTTCTGCGTCGGTTTCCGATGTATTCCCACGCGGACGCGTACCTTTAATAGGCGAGGTAGTTATCGCGCGATCATTGATCCGGAAAAAACGTTCAGGCGAGGCTGAAATTACGGTCGTATCATCTCGCTGAATAAATGCTGCAAACGGCGCGGGATGGTCGCGCCGCAGGCGGTCGAAGACCGTTTGCGGCGAGAGGTCGGCGGGAAGAACGGCAGAAATCTGCTGTGTCAGATTGGTTTGATAAGTTTCGCCGGAGCGGATCAGATCTTTTATTGTTTCGATCGTGGTGCAGTAGTTGTCGCGGGTAAAGTTCGAAGTGAGCGTCGTAACGGCGGCGATGCTTTCCATTTGCTGCGACTTCCGATTAGCGATCAATTGCTCCTCAACGTCAATGGAACGCTCGCCACTACCGCAGATGAAGGTTTTTGCGGTGGTGTAGTCATGAACGATCAATTTATCAAAAAGCGAAACAAAAATATCTGGCTCATCGCTCGGCCCCGTCGTGAGTCCAAGCATTTTCCGACCGAGATCATATGAGATCGTAAAGATAGCCGCGTGGCCGGCTGCGAGCTCGTCATCAAAAAGACGAAGTGCCCTGGCCGGATCGTTTTCATTCCATCTAACCGTCCGAACCGGACGGATGCCCGCGATCAGAAGATGTGAGCCGAGATGCCGGGCTCCGCAGCTATCGAGTATCGTGACGTGTTCGGTTTCTGACATCGCGAGCAGGCCACGCACGAGTTCATCTGATGTCAGCGAGAGTGGATGCATTTATGTGGCGATTTTACCACGACGGTAGGGTTTCCATTGAGGGACGAATTCGCGTAATATGTTGCCAGTCAAAAAGTTGTAAATCCTATGAACCAAGATATAAGCGAACGTCAGACGCTCATCCGCGGACTTGGCCTGATCGCTGCGATTTCAGTCATTATCGGCAACGTCATCGGCACCGGTGTTTTTCTTAAGGCCCGTGTTATGACATGCAACGTGGGCGATTCAACCTGGGTGATCCTTGCCTGGGTCGCCGCAGGACTGCTGTCACTTGCCGGGGCACTGACCTACGCGGAACTTACGGCGATGAAGCCGGAAGCGGCCGGGCCGTATGTCTTTCTGCGAGATTCTTACGGGCGGCTATCCAGCTTCTTGTTCGGCTGGATGCAGATGTTCATTGCGAGGACCGGCTCGCAGGCCGGAGTTGCGGTCGTTTTTGCGATCGCCCTGAACGACTATCTCAGCGGCGGGCTCAAACAAACGCTTCTGACGACAAATATCCTCGGTTTTGACTATGAAGTGACGACGCTGCAGATCATCGCGGTTGCGGTTATCGTTATCTTTACCACCCTAAACTGCCTTTCCGTAAGCATGAGCGGTCAGATCGCGACGATACTTACGGGTGTCAAGATCGCACTTGTTCTGTTTGTTGGCCTTGGAGCTTTTCTTTTCGCCACCGGCGGATCCTTTGGCAATTTTTCGTTAATGAATACGTCGGGAGCGTGCGAGGGCGTGGCCGACGCGGTGCGATTCGGCAGTGCGGAGTATACGTTTCTTGCCGGTTTTGGCGCGGCAATGCTAGCCGCTCTGTGGGGTTATGACGGTTGGGATAATCTCTCTTTCGTCGCTGGTGAGGTCAAGGATCCTGCGAGAAATATTCCTCTTGCGATCATCGGAAGCGTGTTACTTATCATCGTTCTGTACGTCGCCGTTCACGTTGCCTACTTCTACATTCTCGATCCTAACGCGATCGCATCGGTATCTAAAGATTCGTCCGTCGCGATGGTCGTGGTAAGCAAGTTCTTTGGCGGGGACGCTCTGAGTCTCGCTACGGGCGTAGCGGTCGCGATCTTCTCGGTTGGGTTGATGCTCTCATCGCTTGGCACGCTTCACACATCAATTCTCAGCGCATCGCGGATCCCGTATGCAATGGCCCAAGACGGAATGATGTTCAAGACTTTCGAGAAAGTTTCCGTCAATGCTGTACCTATCAACGGAGTTCTTTTTCAGGGCGTTTGGGCGAGCATCCTTGCTCTATCTGGCTCGTTTGATACCTTGACCGATTATGTTGTATTCGGCTCGTGGATCTTTTATGCGTTGATAACTTCGTCGATCTTTATTTATCGCCGCAAGCATCCTGACGCACCTCGGCCCTACCGAGCATGGGGTTATCCGGTTGTGCCCGTAGTCTTTTTGCTCGTTTCCGGGTGGCTCTTGCTAAACACGATCATGACGGCACCAACCCAATCGTTTATCGGAATGGGTCTCATACTTTTGGGATTGCCGGTTTATTATTACTTAAATTCAAGAGGGAAGAATTCTACTGAGGTAGAGTAGTTTTATGTCGGGACAAGATAGGCGAAGCGGCGGCGAGCGGCGGGCGTCGAGCCGTTACCAGATCGAGGTGGACGTTGAATGGCAGGCGAATGCCGGGCGTCTGCCCGGCTCGGTTAGCGATGTAAGTTTGGATGGGTGTTTTGTCCTTTGCTCTGGTGACGTGGAAGACGGGGAACGCGTAAAGGTCTTCATTCCGCTCGCGGATGGGATGAAGGTCGAGTTTGCTGGCCGCGTGGCGAATCATGTCCCCGATATTGGTTTCGGCTTAAAATTTGACCAGCTGTCTGCGGCACAACGCGATGTGCTCGGAAGATTGGTCAAGGAATCAAATCCTTAGGCGACTTCGCTGCGTCTTTCGATCGCTTCGAGGGCGACTTCGCGGTCGTCGAAGTGAAACTTATTCGCATTTACGATCTGGTAGGTCTCATGTCCCTTTCCGGCGATGATGACGACGTCATTGCTCTGAGCAGCCAAAACAGCTTTGAATATTGCTTCGCGACGGTCTGAGATCGCGAAATATTCCACCCCTTTTCCTTTCACCCCGACTTCGATCTCGTCAATGATTTTTAGAGGATCCTCGTTTCGAGGGTTGTCCGATGTGATGATAACGAGGTCGCTGTATTCGGCAGCGATCTCACCCATTGGTTTGCGTTTGGTACGATCTCGGTCGCCGCCGCAGCCAAAGACTGTGATTATGCGGCCTTCGGTCAGGTCGCGAGCCGTCTTTAGCGTGTTCAGTAGGGCATCGTCGGTGTGAGCGTAATCAACGACGACAGCAAAATCACCCTCGTGAGGCACTCGTTCGAACCTGCCCGGAGCCCCGACGCACTTTGCGAGCCCCTGTTTGATCGAGTCCAGATCGTAGCCAAGTTCGAGTGCGGTAGCGGTAGCGGAGAGCATGTTATAAACGTGTGGACGGCCGACGAGCGGGGAACTGACGACAACGTCGCCGGCAGGCGTTTTCAAGTTGAAAGACGTTCCTTTGATCAACGAAACCTCAATATTAGTGGCCGAAAGATCAGCTTCTGCGTCCTGCGAGCACGTGACGACGCGCAGTCCGTTCGACCGCAGTTCCTGCGATAGTTTTGCGCCCCATTCGTCATCGATATTTACCACGCACGAGCCAGGTTTTTCGCCTAGCCGTCCGTCGAAGAGTTTCTTTTTGGCGTCGAAATAGTTCTCCATCGTTTCGTGATAGTCGAGATGGTCGCGTGTGAGATTGGTAAATACCGCAACTTTGAAACGCAGCCAGTCGCAGCGGTGCAGGTCGATCGCCTGCGATGATGCCTCCATCACGGCCATCGTGCAGCCCTGGTTAACTGCTTCCCGAAGAAAGCGGTTGGTGTCCGACGCCTCGGGCGTTGTTCGGACGGCTTCTTCGCTTTGTTCCCCGATCCGATATTCAACGGTCGTCAGCATCGCAGCCTTTTGCCGGGCGGCTTCTGCTAGAGCGAAGCAGAGATATGTCGTTGTCGTTTTACCGTTTGTTCCAGTAATGCCGACCAGGTCGAGTTGGTGCGATGGATCGTCGTTTATCACCGCGGCCGCCTTGGCTAGAGCCTCGCGGGCGTTGCTAACTTTCAGCCATTCTCCGGAAAAGCCTGGTTCATGGGCCGATTCCGAGACGATGCCGGCCGCACCTCGGCGCATTACATCATCGACAAAGCGATGGCCGTCGACGGTCGCACCTTTGATCGCAACAAAGAGCGTACCGCCCTCGGCCTGACGCGAATCGTGCGTTACGCCCGTCACCTCGGCCGAGCCGTCGCCAAAAAGCTCAGCATTCAATTCTCGAGCGACTTTTTGAGTTGTTATAACTCCCATATTAATGCCTGGTCCGCGATCTCTTTGCGATCTTAGCGGCCTTTGCCTTTCAAGTCCTTTTTTCAGTGCAAATTACGCTGAGAAGACGCAAAGCGAGCTGGTTCGAAAAAGCGATTATACGACAACGCAATATTTTCCTCGAACATCGTTTCGGCGAATTCGTATTACAATACAGAAAATGGAGGTTGGCCGAATATGAACATTATCAAATTGATCCTCGCCGCTATCGGGCTCGTTTTTGTCGGAATGCTGCTGCTTTGGGTTCTTGGCTGGGTTGGCTCGCTCCTTTCTTGGGTCTTCTGGCTCGGCCTGCTCGGAGCGGTCGGCTACGGCGGCTACCGCCTGTTCCTCGCCGCCGAAAAGAAGGCCTTAGGCTCCGACCCGCATCAAGGACTTGGCTCAAATCCCGACATTAATATGTCTTGGGATGAGTACGATAAGAAGTATTTGCATAAGTAAGCGTCGAAAGGTGAAAAGTTAGAAAGTGAAAAAGTGGAGTTTCGAGGTGCGTCGGGGTTTTGGCCTTCTTACTTATTAACTTTTTCACTCTTCCCCTTTTTCAGCTTTCTGCTCCATCTGGTTATAATAGTATTTCACTTCGTGCCGAGGTGGCGAAATGGTATACGCACTAGTCTTAGGAACTAGCGTCGAAAGACATGCGAGTTCGAGTCTCGCCCTCGGCACCACCCTTTCTTTAGTTCAAAAACACAGTTCCAGTATCAAAGTTTTCAAACGAGCGGGCGGCTGACTGACAAGTGCCGCCCGCTTTGCTATTCTTTTCTTCGTACATGAAAAGCGAATTAAAGGAAATTTCACCGACACAAAAAGAGATACATTTACAGATCGATGCTGAGGCCGTAAAGGCGGCTTATGGCAAGGTTAGTCAGAAGTATGCGAAACGGGCCAATGTGCCGGGTTTTCGTAAGGGTTTTGCGCCGCTCGATGTCGTTCGAATGCGGTTCAAGGAAGAGATCAAGAGCGAGGTCCTGCAGGAGATCGTCCCGCACGCAGTCACGGCGGCGATCCAGGAACACGACCTTCATCCGTTGACCGAGCCGCAGCTTCATCTTCCCGATGCCGAGACTGTCTCGGTCAATGGTTCGGTGCCGCTGGCGTTGCACGTTCACGTCGAGGTAATGCCGGAAATCCCGACGCCGAAATACGACGACATCGAGGTGACACGCCGCGTCAAACCGGTGATAGACGGCGAGGTAGAGGATCTGATCGCTGAACGGCTTCAGCGTGAAGCGACGCTCATACCGGTTGAGGGGCGAAAATCAGAGATCGGCGACACGGTTATTGCTGACATTGAGGGCCGTTTTGACGACGCTCCTGATGCGGAGCCTATTACCGCGAACGATCTCGAAGTCGAGCTAGGTGGCGAGCACATCGAAAAATCGTTTACTGAAAACCTGATCGGCGTCGAGGAAGATGGCGAAAAGGAATTCACCGTGGTTTATCCCGAAGAATTTTCATCAGAAGCTCTCGCTGGGAAAACGGTTCATTACAAGGCCAAGATCAAATCCGTCGGCAAAACGGAACTGCCCGAGCTTAATGACGAATGGGCACAAAGCCTAGACGAAGGTTACGAATCTCTTAGCGACTTGAGGAATAGGCTTAAGGCCGACCTGGAAAAAATGGCTGAAGCCGATGCAGATGCACGGCTACGCAACAATGCCATTGCTAAAATGATCGAGAACAATGCTTTCGAAGTTCCAAGAGTGTTGATCGAGAATCAGGCAAGAAATCTGCTCAATAACTTTGCCCAGGATATGCAGCAGCGAGGCGTCGACCTACGAAATGTCGATCCGCAATTTGTCGAGATGGCCTATGGCAACATGAAGCAGCAGGCTGAGCGAGACGTTCGTGGTGCAATGCTGTTAGATCGGGTGGCGGAGGTCGAGAAGATCGAAGTCGCAGATTCTGAGGTCGAGGACGAACTTACGAAAATGGCGGACTATTACCGCTCGACGCTGGACGAAATTCGCGAATCCATCGCAAAACAGGGCGGCGGGATCGAGGACATCAGAAATAATCTAAAAACCCGCGAAGCGATCGAAGCTGTCGTAGCGAAGGTCAAAGTCACAGACGGTGAGTGGGTCGATGAATCCCTCGCCCAACCAGAAGCCGGGCCTGCTACAGAAGAAAAGCCGAAGAAAGCGGCGAAGAAAAAAGAGCCGGCCAAGAAAAAAGCTGCGAAGGAAAGCGAGTAGTTGTTGGCACGCCGCATTTGAGAAAATACGGCCGGTTATTTGACTTGATTTTTTCTTGAAAAGTTGTAAAATCGGTTCCCGATATGGGCAATCGCCATATTTTCAACAACTTATCATCGTTTAATTCAAGTAGAAGCTGAGGAAAGTTCTGTTTTTTAGAGAGGAATTATATGGCTTTAGTACCAATGGTTGTCGAGCAAACGTCGCGGGGCGAACGAGCATTCGATATTTACTCGCGTTTGCTCAAAGACAGCATCATTTTCATCGGAACTCCGATCGATGACCAAATAGCCAATCTTATCGTTGCCCAGCTCCTTTTCCTCGAAGCCGAGGACCCGGAACGCGACATCAATCTATACATAAACAGCCCGGGCGGCTCCATCACCGCTGGCATGGCTATCTATGACACGATGCAGTTCATCAAAAATGATGTTACGACGATCTGTGTCGGGCAATGTGCATCGATGGGAGCTTTGCTGCTCTGTGCCGGTGCGGCAGGTAAACGTTTTTCGTTGCCGAATGCACGCGTTCTTATTCACCAGCCTTCAGGCGGAGCCTCAGGGCAGGCGACGGACGTTCGTTTGATGGCTGAGGAGATAATTCGTATGAGAACGCTGACCTCGACCATCATCGCTCGTCACACCGGGCAGAGTTTCGACCAGGTAGAAAGAGACGTTGAACGAGACCGCATTCTGACGCCTATCCAGGCAAAGGAATATGGTCTGATCGACGAGGTGATCGAACATCGCGATAAATAGAATTTGATCTCTGACCTTTGAACCCCGATCTTTGATGGATCGCGACAGGGTCTCAGACCAAGATCGAAAATCAAAGATCAATTGCTTTATGGCCCAATTCTATCGTCACGAAGAACTGCTCTCATGCTCATTCTGCGGCAAATCGCAGAACGATGTCCGTAAATTGATCGCCGGCCCGGGTGTCTATGTTTGTAATGAATGCATAGACATTTGTAACGAGATCATCAACGACGATGAACAGCAGGCGACGACCGGGCCGCGGACAAACCTGCCGAAACCCCACGAGATCAAGGCCCATCTTGATGAGTATGTCATCGGTCAGGATGAACCTAAGAAGCGGCTCGCCGTAGCGGTCTACCAGCATTATAAGCGACTGGAAATGGCCAAACGGCGCAGCGACGTCGAACTTCAAAAATCTAACATTCTGCTGATCGGGCCGACCGGAACCGGCAAAACTTTACTTGCGCAAACGCTTGCTCGGGTGCTTTCGGTACCATTTTGCATCGTTGACGCTACGAGCCTTACCGAAGCCGGCTACGTCGGTGAGGACGTCGAGAACATCCTTAATCGTCTGCTCCAGTCCGCGGGTGGTGACATCGAAAAAGCTCAAACTGGGATCATCTACATCGATGAGATCGACAAGATCTGCCGCAAGGATGACAATCCTTCGATAACCCGCGACGTGTCGGGTGAAGGTGTACAGCAGGCACTTCTAAAGATCCTCGAAGGTACCGTTGCGAACATCCCCACCGCTGGCGGCGGTCGCAAGCATCCTCAGCAGGATTTTCATCAGCTTGACACGACAAACATCCTGTTCATTTGCGGAGGGGCTTTTATCGGCCTCGAAAAAGTTATCGAGAAGCGCTTCCGCAATAAATCGCTCGGTTTCCAGGCTGATGTTAAAACAACGAAACAGCGGCAGGATGATTTCGTCCACCAGATGGAGCCACAGGATCTAATTAAGTATGGGCTCATTCCTGAATTTGTCGGTCGGCTGCCGGTAATAGGAACCTTAAGTGAACTTGACGAAGCCGCGCTTGTCTCAATCTTGACGAAGCCCAAGAATGCTCTGGTAAAGCAATATCAGCGAAAGTTTGAGTTCGATAATATATCCCTGAAATTCACTGATTCGGCCCTCGCCGCCGTCGCCCGCGAAGCTCATAAACGTAAGGTGGGAGCACGCGGACTGATGATGATACTCGAAGAGATCCTTCTCGAGTCAATGTACCACCTCCCGACCGAACGTTCAGTCAAAGAGATCGTTATCACCAAGGAAATGATCGAGAAGAAGGTGCCAGTTTTTGAAGTGGTAACGCGAACCGAGGAAGCCGCTTAAGGGCGAGCGACCACCCTCACGTTTCCTGCAGCCTTAAAGGGCCTCTGCGAAAGCTGGGGCCTTTTCCCGTTGGATATGAAGTCGCACTACTCCTAAAAACGCTCACCGCAATGGTAGTTCATATCAAAGATCACCTTGCCGCCTCGCGCCAAAGGTTTGCCTCACCGTCCGAACTTGCCGACGCCGAAGGTCTGCCGTTATGACGGTACTTGAACCTGTTCGCGCCGCAGGTCACCACCCATTGGAGCATCTACTTGATTTGAGTACGGAACGAACGATCACGAGCGTATTGATCAATCTAGCTCACCAGCTTGTTTCCATTCGGATTGTCGAGTATATTTCTCTCGTACCTAACGACATTAGTAGAAAGTAGACTGTTCCGCGAAACGATGGGCCCTCGTATTTTCATACCCGCTGCCGTCGGTTCCGAGGTTTCTCAAGCGAAAGACCAACTAGCTCAACATAAAGCCATGAAAACACGTAACCTGATCCTTGCATCCGCGATAATGTCCTTTATTTTCGGTCTCGGCACAATGTCTGTGCCCGGTCAGAGTCGTGCCGAGGGCCCGAGTATGACCAAGGCGACCAAGGTCAGCAAAGCTGAGGAAAAACGTCGGCTTGATCGGCTAAAGAAGGTCAAATCGACGATACTCGCGTCCAGAAAGGCAAAACAGGATGAAAAGCCGATCGTTATCAGGCCGGAATTCTTCGCTGTGTCGGATACGCTGGTCTCTATCGTAGAGAAAAACATTCCCCGAGTGCCGCCGGAGAACGACAAAACGCGAAAGGACGAGGTCGCGATGGAGGCGATTAGGCAGCTCAAACGCGAGGCGAAACCCGGCGTTGCCATGGGACCGTTAGTTGAAACGTTTCTGCAAACTGAAGCTCTGGCGCCATCCGCCGCAACACTGGGAGCGAGTTTCGAAGGGCCGGGAACCGGCATAGCGGGATATACCGTAAATCTGGCACCGCCCGACCCGACGATCGCGGTTGGGCCAAACCACATCATCGCATGGGTGAATACCAACTTGATGATCTTCGATAAGGCGGGAAATCCTCTTCTGCCCCCACCGACTTTCCTTGCAGGTAATCAGATCTGGAGCGGACTGCCCCCGGGCAGCCTATGCCGAGATTTCAACCGAGGTGACCCGATCGTTCAGTATGATCGCATCGCCAATCGCTGGGTGCTGAGCCAGTTTGCGTTTAACGGTTCGTTTTCGCAAAACGCCCAGTGTGTCGCTGTCTCGACGACCGCCGATCCCCTTGGCACTTATTCTCTTTATGAGTACAATTTCGGAAATCAACTTCCCGACTACGGCAAAATCGGCATTTGGAATGATGCCTACTACATTTCCTACAATATGTTCCTCAATGGAGAAACTTTCTCTGGAGCGAGGGCGTGTGCATATGATCGCAACGCAATGATCGCCGGAGCAGTATCCGCTCCGCAGATATGTTTCAACAGTACCACTCGATTTAGCATGCTTCCCGCGGACATTGACGGTTCAACACCGCCGACGGATACGACGCGAGGTGGGTTGTTCCTTGACTGGAACTGGGCGTTCACGTTAGCACCTCCGTATACGATGCGCTGGTCTCGCCTAAAGCCTGACTTTGTCACCCCTGCCAATTCTACGTTCACGGACGGTTATGGCGGAGCGGCTTTCTCGTTTGTTCCATTTGCGTTGGGCACGCTTATCGCAACTTGCGGTGACAATGGAAACGCTTGTGTGCCCCAAAGTGGCACCGCTAACTTACTTGATACGCTTGGTAGCCGCCATATGTATCGTTTGGCATATCGTAACCGCGCCGGGGTCGATAGCCTCATCGTTACGCAGTCGGTCGACCCCGATGGAGCGGGCGGAAAAGGAGCTGCCCTTCAGTGGTTCGAGATCAGAAATCCGCTCAATAATCCGGCCGACGCCGTCGTCGCGAATCGACCATTTGTTTACCAAAGCGGCACATTTTCACCAGGTACTACGGAAAGTCGATGGATGGGTTCCGGTGCGATGAACGCAAACGGGGATATCCTGTTTGGGTATAGCATTTCCAGTTCGACCACCTTTCCCTCGATAGCAGTGACGGGCAGGAGATCGACCGACCCGCTTAACACGCTCCAGGCCGAACAGATCGCATTCGCAGGTACAGGTTCGCAAACGAGCGGAACTAGCCGATGGGGCGACTATACAACGATGCAGGTTGATCCCGCGGACGATACGACATTCTGGTACATCAACCAGTACCAATCTCCAACGGGCTCATTCAACTGGCGCACGCGGATACTTAGTTTCTCGTTCCCGTCCAATACGCCCCCGACCATAAACGCCGCAGTTGGAGTAACCCGGCAGGCGGGTCTGCCAGCTTCGAATTCGACCATCGCTACGGTCGGTGATCTCGAGACACCTGTCGCAGCTTTGACCGTTACGGTCAATGGCGGAGCGGCGGCTACCGACAACGGCATATCTATCTCGAATTTGCTCAACACAAATGGAACGATCACGGCGGATGTGGTTGCGGCATGTGGAGCTGGTACCGAATCATTCATCCTTCAGGTAACAGACGGCGGCGGGTTAACGGCAAATGCGATCCTGACCGTGACGGTCACGCCAAATAGCCCCCCGGTTCTCACTTACACGAACCCTCCTTCGGTTGTCTTTGGACAATCAGGAATTGCGGTAAATCCCACGACGGGGCCGACCGATAATGGCTCGGTTACGAGTATTGCGGTACAGTCGACGGGAACTTTCACGGGCAGCGTTTCCGTGAATGCCGCAGGGGTCGTCTCGATCTCGAACGCCGGACCAGTTGGTACGCATACGATCACGATTCGAGCGACCGACAACTGCGGGGCTCAGACGCCTGCGACCTTCCAGTTGACGGTCAACAAGGCCGATACGACCACGGTCGTTCAGACCTTGCAGAATGCACCGACGTATGGGCAGACGTTTACGATAACTGGTTCGGTGGCGGCGAATCCGCCGGGGGCTGGGGTTCCGCAGGGGACGATCAGTTT
>LNEI01000010.1 GCA_001464455.1 Acidobacteria bacterium Ga0077534 | reverse complement strand
TTTCAATTTCGCAAGAGTTCATGTAGCGTCTTATGCATGAACACCTGTACCATTTGCAATTCCCGCTCGAACATCTCGGTCAAACTCCCGCAATTCGCCCCGGACAGAAAGCTAGCATTTGTCGAAAGCGTCTGCGAAGAGCTCATCAAAGACCGCTTCGGGCCGTGGTACGTGTTTGAGTCCTCAGCGACAGCTCACGATGCAGTGCTATCTGCGGCAACGGGCTGGGATCTGGAATTCGCTACACCGCGAGACCGTCGCTCCGGGTCAGTACCACCTGCGGTAGCGGGTGGGTCTTTGGGACGCACAACACCGCGAGCCAGCCGCGGCGGGTCAGCACCACCTGCGGTAGCGGGTGGGGTTTTGGGACGCTCGACATCGCGGGCCCGGCGCTCCGGGTCAGTACCACCTGCGGTAGCGGGTGGGGTTTTGGGACGCACGGCTAGAGACCCGCTGCACCGCTACGTCGTTCCGACCTCTCGTCGCGGTCTTGAGTCTTCAAGAAACCCGGTCACTATCGTTCCCGGTACTGACCCCAGATCGATCCTCGCCCAACCTCGCGGATCACCTCGTTTAGCCCTCGCTTTTTGAATTTCTAATTTTGAATTTTTAATTGACGATCTTGATCTTTGACAATTCGAAATCCTGGGACGCAAGCGCGAAATCGTAAAGGCTCGCCCCCAGTTGTTCAGCTCCGTCAGGAGCGTCCTGTCTGTAGAAAGCCATTCGGCAATCAGATCCGGGCTCCGTAAGGAGCGACCTAAACCGACACCCGCAGGCCGCCCCAAATGGGGCTCCGCGTTCGGTTGGCATGATCCGCTGCTACAAACAGTCGACTCCTACGGAGCCTTCCAGAGGAAGATGCGATTGGCCGCAAACGTGCCAACAACTCTTGGGACGCACGCCCAGCAGCAACATGCACCCAGTCGATACAGCTCCCGGTTCTGACATCTGGGACGCATCATTCCGAAAGGCGCGCGGCAAGGCGGTAGACGAGACTTATGGGGAGCCCGACGACGTTCCAGTAATCGCCTTCGATCCCTTCGATAAAAAGGGCAGCCTGTGCCTGAACGGCGTAGGCCCCTGCTTTGTCGAGTGGATCACCACGGTGGGCGAGAAAGGCGATCTCGGACGCGGTCATCTCGGCAAATTTAACCCGTGTCGACTGTCGGCCGGAAACGACGTCATCGCCATCGGCAAAAGCAACACCGGTGATGACCTCGTGCCAACGTCCGGAAAGCATCGCGATCATCCGCACGGCGTCGTCGAGATCGACGGGTTTACCGATGATCTCGCCATCGATCACGACGGTCGTATCGGCACCGAGCACGGTTCCTTTATTTTGGGACGCAACGGCTTTAGCTTTTTCGATCGCGAGCCGGACGACGTAATCCTCAGGCGATTCGCCGTCACGGACGCTTTCGTCGATGTCGGCGACCAGCTTTTCAAATGGCCAGCCGACCGAATTTAGTATCTCAGCCCGACGCGGGCTTTGGGACGCAAGGATGATCTTCGGAAGTTCGATAATAGGCATTTTGATCTCTATGCAAAAGGCCGTGCCTCCGCAAGGGCGAATAGCCGTTTTAGCGTTTAGGCCGTTTCTTTACTAGAATAGTCTTGTCGCCGCCGAATTGACCAATGGAACGAGTCTTTAACACAATTCCGTCAGTTATTTCGGCGACGGCGAGCGATGAGAGTGCCGCCGAGGCACTTGTTTTTGCAGCCTGGCGAGAGATCGCCGGCGAAACGCTGAGCCGGCGAGCAAGGGCGATCGCATTAGAAAAAAAACGTTTGACCGTAGCCGTCAACGACGCGGTCTGGCAGAGGAATCTCGAAGACCTCGCACCAGGCTTTATCGCCAGGCTAAATCGCATAACCGGCGACCGAACGGTTACCTTTATCGACTTTGTGGTTGACGCTAAGCCTTTTAACGACGCTCTCAAGGCGGCTTCAAAGGACGATAATGACCTTGATCTGAGCGCGTCGTTGATCGAAGCCGCCGATGCGATCAATGATGAAGAGCTGAGAAAGAACTTTCTGGCCACCGCGAACGATTACCTGGCGAGGCAAACCGCTCGATAAAAAGAATTTATGGACGTAAGACACGTTGCAAAACTTGCCCATTTAGAGATCTCCGACGCAGAAGTCGATCTCTACACGCCGCAAATGGCGAACATCGTCAAATATGTCGAACAGCTCAACGAACTCGACATCGAAGACATCGAGCCAATGCTAGGCGGATTAACCGCCGAAGGCGAGCAGACCTTTACGCTTCGAGAAGATATCCCCGGCGGATCTCTAGGCCAAACCGAAGCTCTCAGCCAGGCTCCTTCCGGCGTCGCAGGTCATTTTCAGGTTCCGAAGGTTCTCTAGGAATGCAAAATGAGAAGTTAAAAATTAAAAGAGCGATCGCCGCATTTTTCATTTTGAACTTTGCATTGTTAATTTCAGCGTGCGAGATGCCAAACCTTGAGTCAGCGGAATGCTCGCAGGCACGCGACGCGGCGAGGAAGTTCTATTCGTTCCATTTCGACAACGATATGCGACCATCGGTCGAGAATCTGAAGATGCGCGAGCGATTTCTGTCGCCGAACTTTCGCTTCAAGTTAGGCGCAGATGTTTCCGGCCAACCGCCAACCGTTATCGACACATTCACACAGTCCGAAGTGCCTCCACGCACCTTCAAAATTGGCGAGTGTAAGCCCAAAACACCAACCGAAGTGGATCTTCAAATCCAACTCTACTGGCGCGACGATCAGCAGACGGTGCAAAAAGAGGTTGTTGCGAGTATGTTGAAGCAAGGCGATTCGTGGGTGCTAGATGGGGTCGGCTTAAAGTATTGATTTCCTATGTCTATTGTTTCTGAGATCGAAAAAACTATCGATGCCGCCGAGCGGCTAAACCCGGAACTCAACTCGTTCCTTTCGATCGAACGAGAGCACGCTCTTGCTCGGACAGCTTTCCTCGAGTCTTCCGCCGACGGCCCGTTGAGGGGCGTTGCTATTGCGGTGAAAGACAACATCTGTACCAAAGGCATGCGAACTTCGTGCGGTTCGCACATTCTGCACAATTACCGGGCTCAATATGATGCCACGGCAGTAAAGCGGCTCAACGACGCGGGGGCGATAATCGTGGGCAAGACGAACATGGACGAGTTCGCAATGGGCTCGTCGAATGAGTCTTCGGCGTTCGGAGCCGCAAAAAATCCCTGGGATCTCACTCGCGTACCCGGAGGCAGTTCGGGCGGTTCTGCGGTGGCGGTGGCTTCGGGCGTGGTTCGGGTCGCTTTGGGCAGCGAAACCGGCGGTTCGGTTCGTCAGCCTGCGTCGCTCTGCGGTATCGTCGGGCTTAAACCGACATATGGACGAATTTCTCGTTACGGTCTCGTCGCCTTTGCGTCTTCGCTCGATAACATAGGTATATTCGGGCAAACTTCGCGTGATGTGGCCGACGTGCTAGGCGTGATCGCGGGCCGTGATGAACACGATTCAACCACAGCCGATGTCGAGGTACCCGATTATTCGTCAATGCTCGATAACGACCTTGCGGGCAAAACGATCGGCATTCCTCGTAGCCTTTTTGGAGATGGCCTCGACGAAGAAGTTCGGGAAAAAGTGCTCGCGTCGATCAAAAATTTCGAGGAGCTCGGAGCAGAGACCGTCGATGTCGAGCTTCCCTATGCAAAATACGGCATCGCCGTCTACTACATCATCGCGACGGCTGAGGCCTCGTCAAATCTTGCGAGATTCGATGGCGTTCGCTACGGTTTTCGTGCCGAGGAAGCCGCCGAGCTTCGAAAGATGTATTTCAAGACCCGCGAAGAAGGCTTCGGACCCGAGGTCAAACGCCGCATCATGCTCGGCACCTATGTGCTTTCGAGCGGCTATTACGATGCGTATTACGCCAAGGCACAGAAGGTTCGGGCACTGGTCAAACGCGATTATGTCGAGGCGTTCAAGAAATGCGACGCGATCCTGACGCCGACCTCGCCGTCGGTCGCATTTAAGATCGGCGAGAAAAGCGACGATCCTATCTCGATGTACCTGAGCGACATCTATACGGTTTCTGCCAATCTCGCGGGGGTTCCCGGCATCAGCGTTCCGTGTGGGCTTTCTGCCGAAGGCTTGCCGATCGGCGTTCAACTCGTCGGTAATTTCTGGTCGGAGGGAACGCTGCTCAACATGGCCCACAAATACGAGAACGCGCACCCACTGGATGCGCGTCCGTCAGTTTTTGCTGGGTAAATCGGTTTACTGAGCGAGCCGGAGATGCGATATGTCGGAGCGTTGAGGCATTACGGGCATTGCCGTCGTTGGAAGGATATTCTGCCAACGCGTGTTATCTGCCAGCAGCCGCTCGATATCTGCGACAGGCAGCGGTTTAGAGAAAAGGTACCCCTGGCCGTATTCGCAGCCAAGTATGCGAAGCTGATGAAATTGGTGGATACTCTCGATCCCCTCCGCAACCACCTTTAGCTTCAATGCTTTAGCAAGGGCGATAACGGTACGGACGATCTCACCATTTTCGGTATTTTCCTCCATCGCACTCACGAACGAACGATCGACTTTTAAGAGATCGATCGGAAATCGGTGCAGATAGCTTAGGCTCGAATATCCTGTTCCAAAATCATCGATACTGACCCGAACGCCGGTTTCCTTGATCTGCTTGAGCATCAGGATGGCGGTTTCAGCGTTGTCCATGACCGCACTTTCGGTCAGCTCGAGCTTGAGGCTTTCAGGATTGATGCCGGTTTCGGCGATCACGGTCTTGATCTGTTCGACGAGTGCCGGATGGCCAAAATGCTTTCCGGAAAGATTGACCGCAATACTTAACGGCTCGGCAGTTTTCGCCTTCGCCTGCCACTTAACGACCTGCGAACACGCCGAATGCAGGATCTGAACGGTCATCGGAATGATCAGGCCTGTGCTTTCGCTGATCGGGATAAATTCATTTGGCGGCACGAGGCCGCGCTGCGGATGATTCCATCTCACGAGAGCTTCGAATCCGCTTAGCGATGCAGTATCGAGGCTGACGATCGGCTGATAGAACAGTTCGAACTCGTTTCGCTCGATAGCAAATCGCAGGTCGGTCTCGAGTTGGAGCCGGGTAACAGCCCGAATGTGCATCTTTTGGTCGAAGATGACGTAGTTTTCCTCGTTGTCCTTGGCGTAGTACATCGCGATATCGGCATCGCGAAGTATGTCCTCGGCCTCAGGATATTTTGAATTGCCGTACGCGATGCCGATCTTTGCACTGGTAAATACCTGCCGCCCGTCAAGCGTATACGGTTCTGAGAGGCGTTTCGCGAGACGATCGGCGAAAGCCGTCGCCTCGTCGCGGCTCAACAGGTCGGTCAAGATGATGCCAAATTTATCACCGCTAAAGCGGGCCGTCATGTCGTCCTCGCGAACCAAACTAGCTAGACGCTTCGCAACATTCTTGATCAAGCGGTCGCCCAACGAGTGTCCAAGACTGTCATTGATCGTCTTAAAGCTCTTTAGGTCAAGGAATAAGACCGCAAAATTTATCTCGGAATTCTCACGGCTCGCCTGAAGCAAACTCTTTAGCGTGTCCATGAAATAATTTCGGTTTGGCAGGCCGGTCAGGCCATCATGATAAGCGGCGTGGCGAAATTTCTCGTGGCTCTCTTGCAGGGCTTCTCCGCTACGCTCGAGTTCCGCAACATAGTGCTGAAGCTCGTCAACGTGCTTTTCAGCCTGTTCGGCCCGCTCGCGTTCGGCCTGTTTCGCCTTGTCGACGCTCTTTCGGAGATCGTCGATGAACTTTCGGAAGGTCAGATAGACGATCCCAAAGAAGCCCACTACCGCGGCGATCAGGTAAATGTTGATGTTCTCGATCGTCAATGCCTTTTCGATCGCCAAGGCTACAACGGCTCCTGTCACATAGATCATGATGGCGCTCCCGAGATTATCGGACCAGACCTTCCAAAAAGATCTTTCTTTTTTGAGCGAGGAAAATATAGCGACGAGGATGGAGTTTACCAAAAACATCGCTCCGGCCATCAAGGCGACGAGCCAGATATCGGCGGTTAGGTTATTTCGTTCGCGCACCACCTCGACCGATACGAAAATGAGTGACACGACCTGAGCAGCAACAAATACTGATAACGCAGCAAAATAGCTGTTCAATACTATCGTCTTCGGCTTGATCGAAACGCCCTGACGCAGAATATTTAGCGAGGCAAGTGTTGTTTCAATAACCGCTAGCATCAAAGTGATCTCGCCTCCGTAAAGGAGCATCGATAGTATTATCAAACCGTCAGAGATCGTCAGGTGGATGTTTACGCGTGGCAGCTGGACTCTTAAATAGCAGCTGCAAAATACGGTCAACACAGCCAACGTTATTACGCCGCTATCGATCTTATCCGCAGATATTCCGCGAAGGGCCCAAACCACCGCTGCAATTGCAAGCGGCGTGAGCACAGCGATAAATATGTTGATCGATTTTTCCTTTGAAAGCATCAGAAAGGGATTGAGCGGAACGCGGCAAAAACTCGAGGTGGTACGGGTGGATCGAGACTCCGAGGAGAAACGACAAAAATGAGTCTAGCTTAAACAATGTTTATTATCAATAGTTTTTCTTCGTATACCATTATTTTTTTCTTCGATCTCATTAATTGGCATCCGTCCACACCAAGGCTGATATTGACCGCATGTGTTGACCGTCGATGCAAAGCGTATGCCACCGCTGGATTTTCCAATGCCCCGGACTGTGTATAGGGAATCAAAGGACTCTGTTTGTGATCCTAAAAGCAAAACAGCTCCATCATTCAGTCAGGATGAGAAACTGAGCGATCAGATTGACCGAAAAAAAGACGTCGGGTAGATCCCGACGTCCTTTCTAGACTCACTAGATTTAACTCGTAGTTATTTTGTGATACCAACCTGAGTGAGAGCATATGCATATTCAAATGCTACCTCTTTCAGACGATCGTAGCGGCCCGACGAACCGCCGTGTCCGGCTCCCATGTTGGTTTTGAGGAGGATCGTGTTGTTGTCGGTCTTCATCTCACGGAGTTTGGCCGCCCATTTCGCACCTTCCCAATACGGGACCTGGCTGTCGTTGAGCGAGACCTCGATGAGCATGTTCGGGTATTTCTGAGCCTTGACGTTCTCGTAGGGCGAGTACGAGATCATGTAATCCCAGGCTTTCTTATCGTCACGCGGATTTCCCCATTCGATCCATTCACCTGTCGTGAGCGGGAGCGTATCGTCGACCATCGTGTTCATCACATCAACGAATGGCACCTGCGAGATCGCCGCCTTGAAAGTTTCGGGTGACTGATTGACCACCACGCCCATCAGCAAGCCGCCGGCAGAACCGCCTTGAATGACGAGCCTGTCTGACGAAGTGTATTTGTTGCCGATGAGCCACTTGGCCGAGTCGATGAAATCATGAAACGTGTTCATCTTCTTGAACATGCGTCCGTCCTGACGCCATTTTTCTCCAAGTTCCGAACCTCCGCGAATGTGCGCGATCGCGTAGATCATCCCGCGATCGACAAGGCTCAAGCGAGCAGTCGAAAAGTTCGGCGTCATCGAGGCACCATACGAACCATACGCATAAAGCAGCATCGGAGCCTTCCCGTCGAGCTTCGTACCCTTCTTCATTATCAACGAAACCGGAACTTTTACACCGTCTCGAGCAGTTGCCCAAACACGCGTCGTCTCATAGTTATCTTTGTTGTGCCCGCTCGGGATCTCCTGCTGCTTGATGAGTTCGCTCTGGCGGGTCTTGAGATTGAATTCGTAGGTCGATTGCGGCGTGATCATCGACGAATAACCATATCGCACTGTATCGGTCACATATTCGGGGTTGCCGCCAAGGCCCATCGTATAAACGCTTTCGGCCGTCGGGATACGCATGTCGGCTCGACGAGTTTTACGATCCATGACCCGCAGATACTCCAGACCATTTTCGAGTTCAGAAACAACAGCGTAGTCCTTGAAAAAGCTGATATTTTCAACCTTGATCGCGGGATTGTGTGCGATGAAATCTTTCCAGTTCGCTTCAGACGGATCGCTTGCCGGTGCACGCATTACCTTGAAATTCTCGGCATCCTTGTTCGTCAGAATGTAGAATTCGCCCATATCATAGGTGGCCGAATACTCATGATTCTCACGTCGCGGGCTCAGCACCTTCCATTCGCCGAGCGGATTGTCCGCGGATAAATAGCGGAACTCGCTCATCGTCGCTGCACCTGACTGGATGAAGAACATTTTCTTGTCACGCGAACGACCAATGCCGGAATTGAAAAGAACATCCTTTTCTTCAAATAGCAGCGTATCCGGACCGGTCGATCCGACTACGTGACGGTAGATCTTGTCGCTGCGTTTCGAGACATCGTCTTCCTGGCCATAAAAGAAATACTTTCCATCGGGCGACCATTCGGTCGAGGTTACGCGGTCGATCCGAGCTGGCAAAAGCTTACCCGTCTTAAGATCCTTGAACTGAAGTGTGTATTGACGATAGCCGGTCGTATCCGTTGCGTAAGCCAGCATGTTTCCGTCATCGCTGATCTCAAAGGCTCCGACAGCGAAGTACTTAAAGCCCTTGGCCATCTCGTTTACATCGAGAAGCACCTCGGGATTGGCCCCATCTCGCGTTTTGCTTCGAAGGTATGTCGCGTACTGCTTTCCTTCCTCTGTCTTATTGAAATACCACCAGTCTCCGATGCGAGTCGGAACGCTCAGGTCGGTCTGCTTGATGCGGCCGAGCATTTCCTTGTACAAAGTGTCGACGAGGCCTTGATGCTTGCCCATCACAGAATCGACGTACTTATTCTCGGCGGTCAAATAATCAATGATCGCGGGATCTTTATCCTTGTTGCGGTCACGCATCCAGGCATAGTTATCAGTAAGTTCGTAGCCGTGCATCTTGAGAACGCTCGGCACCTTCTTGGCGACTGGTGGTTTCATATCTTGAGCAACGATCACGTACTTGCCGATAATAATAACGATAAACAAAAACGCGAAGGACAGAACACGATCTTTCATTCGAAAATCTCCATGGATATTAATGTGCTTCAAATTATACGATGAACAGCGTCGTTTGTTTCAGTGAGCAGCTCATCTATTGTTGATCGTCAAAGACCTCTTCGTCGTCACCGGCCGGCCGTGCCTGCCCCGGTTGACCGCGTCCAACACCCAGATTGTCGTAGTGCAGTATGGCATTGAACAGAAGTGAGAAGCTGCCGTGCGTTTGATGGCGCCACATCGGGTTGTTGGCGAACATTACAACATGGCCTTTCCCGACCGGTACGTCGACCACTGCAGGACGATTTGCTAGTTCGCTCCCGCCCGCGAGCATTCCGCTCACCAGAAGCTCACGCTCCGCAGCAAACCGCAATACAACACGTGGCTGGGCTGATAGCGGAAGCTGAGGCTGGCCCTGGCCAAGACCGCCGCCACCACCACCGGGCGCAGCCGGTTCGGGAGGACGCCTCCCTTGAACGACATCAGGATCGGTCAGCGAGCCGCGTCCGGTTGGCCGGCCTGCTCCGGCGCCGCCGCCCGGGCCTTGTCCGCCGCCGCCAGGTCCGCCACCCGCTCCGACCTGGAACAGAGGCGCCTGATTGAAATAAACTGCCAGAGTTTCGTCGTAACCATAGGCGATCGGGCTCCGTCGATCGCTGAATGTTGCATTGATCACCGAACCCCGCACGTTCAACTGATTAGCATTCTGAATCGCAACTCCGGTCGTAATACCAAAATCGATCGGTATCGAAGCGTTCCCTGTGATCGTCACAAACAAGCCGCCGCCCTCGATAAACCTATTTAGATTCGCTACTCCCTGGATGCCCATACCGCCACGGATATCGTCAGTCTGGTCAGGCGAAAGGCCCATATTTGGTGTCAGATCGCTAGACTTCCAAGGGATCGGAGCCTCATTTTCGCTCAGCTTTGGAGTGCCCCGAACGATCGTTTGAGCATTGCCGCCGACCGGGCCAAAAATGATCACATCCCAACGATCCCGAAGGTTTGGCGTGCGTGCCAGGACCTGGTCAGATATGTAGTCGTAAGGAATACCAAGCCGGTCAAGCTCGATCCGGTACCAGCCTTCGTTTTGCGTGTTTATCCAAGTGTGGACAAGTGCGATGCGCGGGGTCGAAACCGAGTGGTTAGCGACCTCCGGCATCTTATCGACGGCGGTTGCGGTAAGTCCAAGCTCAACGATCTCTTTGGCAACACGAGAACCGGCATCTGCCGGATTCCCTTCAGCCTTGATCAAATACGAACCAGCGTTGAAATTCTTATCGCCGACCTTAAATGGCGCTTGTGCCGCCGAGAACTTAACATCTTTCAGCCGATATCGAAGCTGAGCAACCGCACTTTCGCCGGTATGATTGACAACCCAGCCCGCTACTCCGTTGCCGTCGACCTTGCCAGTCACCTTTGCCGGCCCATTGATAATTGACATCGAAGCATCGAGGATCTTCTCGTCTTTTACACGAACTGTTTTCACATTTCGAAGCGGCCCGAGCGTCCATCCTGTATCGTCGTAGGGGCGAGGATCGTTGACATTGTAGTACTGTGTGTCAAGCAGCATATCTGCCATACGCGAATACGGCTGGTCCATGCGGACCACATAACTGCCGGCGGGGAACTTCCCTTCTTTGGTCTCGATGTCCGAGCTAAGCCGATGGACCTCGCAGCCCTGCATCTTTAATAGGTTGACCAGATCTGCGGCCTCGGTCGGACGGGTATCCGATGCCGGCAGAACGTACGCGGCCGGGCCTTCTGTCTTTGCCTTTGCTACCGATCGCTTACTTTTCAGATAGAAATTATTGAGAAACTTGTCCTTATTCTGGGCAACATAGTTCATTGCGATCAGGATCGCACTCTGCTGGAGATTGACATTGTTTCGCAACGACCACCTCACGCGTGGCAGCGGCGGATTCGGGCGGAACCAGTCTCGGTTCGACTGCGGCCCGACGACGCGGTCCTGCGTGTCGGCTCCGCCGTTTCCGTATGTTTCGTAGAAACGCCCTATCGAGTTGTGCCCGTTCGCGACATAAAACATGTAGTTCGGTGCCCAGCCGTCATAGAACCCGTGGGTCCAAACGCCCGGAACACCCCGTTTCGTCATCTCCTCAACCTCGTGATACGCAAGGTCCTGCCATTCGTTGACGACGATCGGGTCGAGCCACGCATTGTAAGGCCCGGTTCCGGTCGAAGTATAGAGAAACGGTACGGACTCGTGCAGGTCGTGCAGAACGGTCGGATGATATTCGAGGAACTGCGACATCTGGTTCCGGGTCAGGGCGAGTGCCATTCCCATCGAGTCGCGATTGTTGTCATGTGCTACGTATTTACCCCAATAGATCAGATTCGGAGCACGTTTGCCGGGATTTGCCTTGCGATATTTGTACAGATCGACCATCGTATCGCGACCGTCGACCTCGAGTGTCGGGGTGATCATCACGATCACGTTCTTTCGGATGGCCTGGATGAACGGCGATTCGGAAACGGCGAGCCGGTACGCCATTTCCATCAGCATTTCGGGCGACCCGGTCTCGGTCGAATGGATCGAACCGGACGCCCAATAGATCGCCTTCCCTTCGGCGATGAGCGTCTTGGCGATCTCGTCGTTGATCGTCCGCGGGTCGGCGAGCTTTGCCGTTATCTCTTTGTATCTATTGAGCTTCGCGATCGACGATTCGTCGCCGACGACGACCAAAAGCTGTTCACGGCCCTGCTCGCTTTTCTCCGGAGCAACGAAGGTCTTAACCCTCGGCGACGCTTTCTCTAATTCCCGATAGTATCGATGCTGGTCTTTCGTGTAGGTCAGTTTCTCAGGCGTTCCGACCGGATAGCCAATGATCTTATCGGGGCTAGGCACCGTCGCCGAAGCAGGTAGGTGATCAACGATCTCGGTCAAAAACTGCTTGTCCGTGGTATTTTCGAGGATCGACTTTGTATATTCCGCGTTTAATGGCTGGGCCGGGCTGGCACTGCCACCACTCGATTTTGGCAGCGGCTTAGCGTCTGCCTTTGACGCTGGGCCCTGAGCCGCGACGGGATACGCCAATACGAACAACAGAAAGAACGATACAATGCGCTTCATTGCTTCAACTCCTTTAGCCGCCGACCAAGTCAGGCCGCTCGAATAGATTTTATTGAGAACTGACGGCGATTGTACCATACCTGAACCGAACCCGAATGCTCATAGGACTCAGCTAAGACCGTCTCACATCGCTGCGGAAAGTGAGACGGCTTATCTCATTTATCATCGATCGTTTACAGGGGAAAAATCGTCTCACTTGCAAAAACACTAACAAGCGTCTCACCCTGGATCGGGTGGAAACAATCGTTCCACTTGCATGCTGAAAGTGGAACGGCTAACTGTTGTCATAAAAGAGAATACGAGGAAATTTCGTTCCACTTCGAGAAAAGCGAAGAGGTAAATGGAACGACCCTTATGACGGCTGGATCATATTCGAAATTTCAAAGATCAACGGGTTCCACGAAGCAGGCCGCCTCGAGACTGCAATATTGTTTCATATGTGCAATCTTTTGTCAAGCACAGAAAGCGTAATAGTGTGGATACCGAGAAGTCGGCGTGTTAACAGACCAGGAAGTCCGAGGCGATCATCGACACCTTGCCGTTCTTGAAAACGACACGTGTCGTACCCGGCCCGTCGCGGTCATTCATTGCGTAGAGCCAGGTTATCTGGCCAGCTTCGCGGTCGTTATCCACGGTGTACTTGCGGCCGAATTTTCGCTTGACGGTCGCCGGAGTGTCGCCGATCTTGATACCTGAAACCAGAATACCCGGAGCGGTCAGTTCGAAGGCCTTTACTTCAAAGGTTTTCTTATCCTTGCTGTCGCCATCCATAAAATAGAAAGACAACCCGGGATATTTCACCGATTTTTCCCTGCCGCCGATGCAGCCCTCTTCTTTCGACGGCTCCTCCGACTCGGGCTTCCCGAGTGCTTTAACTACCTGCGCATAGGTCGAATCGAGGCCGACCCCCTTGAATTTGATCTTGGCCGGATTGACGGTCTGAGCGAAGCTTGCAGCGGCGGAAACAAGGGTTAGAACGACGATAGCGGCGAATATTCTCATAGCTTTTTTCAAATAAATTACCATACCTATAACGAAAAAAGCCCATGCAAAATTGCATGAGCTTTCTTAAAAACGTGCGGGGCAGGAATTACCTCGCGTCGATCGGAACATACTTGAGATCGCGTGCGCCAATGTATTCTGCTCGTGGGCGGATGAGCTTATTGTTGGCGTACTGCTCGAGGATGTGGCCGGTCCAGCCAGAGATACGCGAAACTGCAAAGATCGGCGTGTACATATCGAGGGCGATGCCCATCAGGTAGTAGGTCGAGGCCGAGTAAAAATCGACGTTCGGATACATCCCCTTCTTCTCGAGCATCAACTGCTCGATACGCTGCGACATTTCGTACCACTTGGTGACACCGGTTTTGTCGGCCATTGTCTTCGAGAATTTACGCAGCCAGGTGGCACGAGGATCTTCTGTTTTGTAAACAGCATGGCCGATGCCCATGATCTTTTTCTTGTGTTCGAGAGCGTCCTCCACCCAGGCGTCGATCTTCGCAGGGTCGTCGATGGCGATGAGCATTTTCATCACGTTGGTATTCGCACCACCGTGCAGCGGCCCCGCGAGTGCTGCGATACCAGCAGTTACGGCTCCATACATGCCTGCAAGCGTGCCCGAAACGACTCGCGTCGTAAACGTCGAGGCGTTCAACTCGTGATCGGCGTGCAGGATCAAGGCAATGTCGAACATCCGAGCCTCGTCGGCGTCCGCCTTCTCACCGCGGAGCATGTACAGAAAATTCTCCGCGATCGAAAGGCTCGTATCCGGAGCGATCGGCTCGTTGCCGTTGCGAATTCGGTCCCAGGCTGCCGCGATCGTGCCGATCTGGCCGGTGATATTCACCGCCGAACGCATCGCGGATTCCCGATCGGTACCGTGCGATTCATCATCGTAAAAATCAAGCGACGAAACTGCGGTGCGAAGCACGTCCATCGGATCTGCATCCTTCGGAAAATGCCGCATCATCTCGATCACCTCGGCCGGAGCTTCGTAATTGGCACGCAGATCGGCAGTTAAGGCCGCAAGCTCATCTGATTTAGGCAAACGCCCATTCCAAAGCAAAAATACGACCTCTTCGAACGTGGAATGCTCCGCGAGATCGTGGATGTCGTAGCCCTGATAGATTAGTATCCCCTGCTCACCGTTGACATCACCAATTGAACTCTGTGCGGCGACAACGCCTCTCAGGCCGGCCGCTGCTGCTGTTGTTTCTGTTGCTGTACTCATTGTCTGGTGTTATATCCTAATAATATGATTTTATTTCCAACACAATAGTTTATCCGACAGGGTGTTCCGGTACAAGCGGCCGCATCGGTTAGGTTTCGTATAAATCTGCTCATTCCTGCCATCGAGATAAAAAAGCCACGGCCGGGAAACTCCCGTGCCGTGGCAAATTTTTCAGGCTTGCACCGAGTGCTACCGGATCTGGGTCTGGTAGGCGGTCTTGATTCGCAGCTGCTGATTTCGCGTCAAACGGATGTGCTTCCCGCGTTCGATCACGACAGCTCCCACACCAAATGCTGCTCCGACGCCCGCGCCGACTGCGACGCCGACAGGTCCGCCGACAACGCCGCCGATCAAGGCTCCGGCTCCCGTCGCTCCGCCGACCTTGATGGCGTCATTTTTCAACGAACTCTGTCCCTGAGCGGTGCCTTCGCTATCAACTTTTTTTACGTTGTCGCCTTTCACCGCGAGCACCTCGGTAAGCGTCGCTCCGAAATTACTCCAGCGATTGTCGTCGAGGATGATCCGATCGAACGTAAGCGAAAGCTCGCTTCGTCGTTTGATGCGGCCTGGACGAAGCACCTTCGAAACGCGGCCCTCGATCGTTGCGCCGGCTATCTCGGACGGCGACACGATCCGCGCGGTAAATTTCTCACCTTCGCGGCTCTGTTCGGTATTTATATCGTCCTGAAGTTCGAGGATCAGTTCGGTATCACGCGGAATGATGATGATCGGCGTGCTGTTCGACTGGTAGTTGGTAGCGACCGTTTCGATCCCAACCGGAGCCGAACCCTGAGTCTGTGTTGACGACGTATTGCTGTCGCTGTAGCTTGGATTTTGGGTTTGCGACGGGCTGTTATTTATGACGGCTATGTCCGGTTGGTTCGTGTTTGACGCCAACTGGCTTTCATTCGGCACGATGCCTCGGCGCTTCAGGCCGTTTGGCAGTTGCGATTCAAACGATCGCCGCTCGTAGCCGGTATCGTATCCCTGTTCAAATCCCTGCTGGTATCCATCGCGATAGTCTTCAAGTTTTCCGTAATCTTTGTTGTAAGCTCGGTCGGCCTTCGAATAATCGCCGTGGCGTTTGTATACCTTCGACAGGCTGTCGATCGTGTCGCGGTAGCCGGCCATGTAGCCGTCCGAATATCCAGTGCGGTAACCGCGTTGCAAAGCGACGCCTTCCTGCTGCTGCTGGGCAGCAACCGGTACCGCGAAAACGGTCGGCAAAGCCAGGGAGGATAAGATAGTGCATAACGCGACGACGCGTATTCTTCCACGAATCTTCATTTTCTGATCTCCTAATTTATCGAAGCCGAATAGCTAGAAATGTATTACCAGCTATATTTTATACACTAATGCTTAAGCCGATACAAGAACTATTTGCATAAGCCGAGCGTCGGATCTTAAAAATCTGCTTAAAGAAATGCGGGATCAAAAGCTTTTTCTGAAGAGGTAGGAAAGACGAATAAAAAATGTCCTGCTGTTGCGCTCGAAGCCCTGCTCGTACTGGCCGGTGAATGGATTGATACCGTTTCGATTCAGATCATCGTTATAGCCGGCGTAGAGAGCAGTTCCCGGACTCGGGGTCCAACCGAAAAGAGCCTGTCCGGCGAAGTTCTTCTCCGTTCCGTCGTAGTCTAGCCTGAATCGCGTAAACAGGAAGCGAGTAAAATAGTAGGTAGACCGCACGCTGACGATATCTGAATCGAACGATCTGATACGGTTATCGTTTCGGGTCAATCGGCTTTTGTTATAGCTAACGGAAACGGCGAATGGGTCGGTCGGCTTTACGGTAATGTACACATTCGCGTCCTTTTGTCTCCCGGGGCCAGGATTTTGAAGGCCAGTGATCGGGTCGAAATAGAAGAAATCGAACGCGTTCATGATCGTGCCGAGGAAAAACCCGTAGCTCAGTCTTTTTGTCGGCGACTGTTCGAAGTTCGTTGACATAAAATGCTGCCAGGTCGAACGGGTCGGCTTGCCGAGAAAGGTCCCGAGCGGCCGTGTGGGAGAACGTTTCAAGCCAAATTCTTCCTCAAACAGCTTCTCGTACGCCGTTCCCGTTGCGAAGCTCAGAAAAGTATTCCGCTTCAGGCTGACATTGCCGTTTGTCTCAAAATTGAACGCGGTCAGCTTACCGTCCCAGCGATAATCGACGCCCCCCATTTGGTTCCACTGTGCACGAATGATCTTCTTCTTGGAATCAGACTTAGTAGAAAGACGGTTGAAGAAGAAGAGAAAATTGGTGTCAGTACGGCGCGTAAAGCCGGAATCGGCACGGTAGAGCTTGCTTCGTCCCCCAGCCTCAAAAAACCAGCCGCGTGTTTCTGCGGTGTAATCCAGATTGAAATAGTAGCCCAGCCCGTTGCCGGTACGATATTGATTGTATGGGCTGCCCTCGACAGTAACACCGCCGAATGTACCACCGCCACACGTGGCCCGGTTTGAAGCTGCCTGGATCGGGTCGAGAGTCGGCTCAAACTCCGCGTCGAAAAAACAACGCCGCGAGGTTGTGCCAACGACCTGAAATTGCCCCGTCAGCTTAGGATTGATCTTGATCCGCCCATCAAAGCCAGCAAGCAAATTCTTCTGCTCAGGAAAATCACGATATGTTCCGAAGAACCCGATGTTATTCTCTGCGCCGAAGTCTCTCTTGACCCGAACAACTCCAAACAGAGCATTCTTATCGAGAAACTCGTTGATCCGGGGGCGAATATTCGGATCATTTCGCTCATTCTCAGTGTAATTGCCGGGCGCGTTGTCGGACGCAGCCAGGATACCGAATGAGGTCTTTCCAACCTTGCCGGAAAGCTTCAAAGCAACGTCCGGGTCGACGATATTCCTGGAATAGAAAACTTGAAGCGGAGATTGGAAAATCTCTGCTCCCTCAAGAAAGAAGGGACGCTTTTCTTCAAAGAAGATCGGGAAACGCTGATTGGCTGTGACGACGGGCGCATCGGCTTCGATCTCGGCAAAGTCAGGATTTATTGCGGCGTCGAGTGTAATACTGGGCGTGATCGTATATTTCAGGTTGACCCCGATCTGCTTCTTGACCGGCTGATTCACAAATCGGCCCGTTAGAACCTCATTTGCCGAAACACGGCTTCCCGTCTCGCTAAGGGTTATTGACGGAACGACTTCCAGCGTTCGCTCATATTTGATATCGTCGAGCCCGCTGATCTTTCCATGCTGGCTCAGAAAGCCGGAAACGTTGCGGTCCTCAGGCAGCCATTGGTTAAATTCGTCATTAAGACGATCGATATTCCTCGCGACATTGAAGCCCCAAAGCGTTCCCGGCCCGGTCTTATATCGAAGCGATTTGAACGGGATCTTTGCCTCGACGGACCAGCCCCAGTCTTCGATCACGCCCTTCGACTCCATTACAATGTCGACCGAAAAATCGGCTCCACGACCCTCCGTATAGATTCCATCGGCCTGTATCCCGAGCGGGTTGAACCCAATTACGTAGGCTCGACGCCGGTCGTTGTAGGTGTCCAGCCACATACGAACGTTGTCCTCGGCAAAAACGTTGTCGCGCTTGGCCACGGTCGCCCGGATCTTGTCCTTTTCATCCCAGCATTTCCACGCGACGTACAGATATTTGTCGTCGTACATCATGTAAAACTCGGTGGGCTTTGACGGGGCGGTGTTGTTGCCGGGGTAGGTTTGGTAAAAATCCTTAAAGACCGCCGCCTGTTTCCAGACATCTTCGCCCACTCTTCCATCGATGACAGGTACGGCCGCGGCCTTTGGGATACGCATCGGGACACGCTTTTCCGGCGGGATCGAAACCGCACCCGGTTTCGCGGCTTCGGTCGCTGCGGGAGTGCTACCGCTTTCATTTGCTTCCTGTCCGAAAGTTGATCCGAAGCTGGAAAATACGCATAAGAGCGCGAAGAAAAATGAGAGGCGGGTGCGGATCAGTGAATTCATGAAGTTAAAGGCTCGGAGATAGTACTCTGATACTTCTGGAAGTAATCTTCTAGAACGCGTGGCAGGAGATAAATGTTTCAAAAAGAAACGGCGGCGAAGACCGTATAGGCCATCGCCGCCGTCGAAGAACTAACGATTCTCCGCGATGATCGAATCGCGATTCTGCACGGTCAAACCACCGTCGGTCGCGGCAAAAACATACTTCCGCTTACCGCTGCCAAACTTCCAGTTACTGCTGGATACGCGTTTGGCAGTCTCAACGTCGTCGACCTTGAAAGAAAAACCATCGCCGCCGGTTCCGAGGATCTCAGCGTCGAGATCTGTCGGGACCGCGAGAACAAACGTGCCGTCATTGGCCTCGGCATTGATCGACGAGAAATCTCCGTCAAGCCGGATCGCTCCGTCAGCCGTCTTGGCGATCAGATCGCCGCGAAACCCAACGATCCGAACCTGTCCGTCCACGTTCTGCACGTTCAGTTTGCCGTCCGAATCTCGAACGTCAATATTCTCGTCCGCTCCAATTATCTGAAGGTTGCCTGAAACGCCTTCGAGCCTGATAGCTCCGTTTGCCTCGATCTTAAGATCAGCGCGACGCGGAACAAACACCTCAATGTGAACTCGCCTCGAATCTCTGAACATTCCCTCTCGAGGTTCATATGCGGGATTTGTGACCTCGACGCGTACGGACGAATCGCTATGCTCATCCTTTACGTCGATCGCCTGCCGCGTCCTCGGGTCTGAATACTGAACTACGCGATACTGGACTTCTGCCTTGTCCCATGCCTTTACCGTCACCGAGCAGCCTTTCCCGGAAATATTGACCTTTGGAACGCCCTTGACCGGGAAAGATTCACTTTTCTTTTCTACCCTCGGAACGGTTGGAAAGAAGGATGCTTCGGCTAGGCGGACCATCGCATCGTTCTTGAGGTTCTGACTGTTCAGAACCATCTCGCGCATTTTATCGGATCTGACGGCCGCGGCAGCTTTTCGCGTTTCTTCTTGGGCCGATCTCATTGCCTCAGTGTTTATTCTCGCAAGCTCAGGCTGGATCTTTTCAAGTTCGAGAGCAGCCTCAGCCATTGCTGTCGAGACGACCGAAGAAGAAATATCCGCAGTTACCTTGGCAGAATCTTTTACAGCTTTGGCAATATTTTTATTCATTTTCGAAAGACTAGAGGTCGATTTCGCGTCAAAATCGAAGTCCCAATCTTCGTCGTCGCTGTCCTTTTGCGTCAGCATGTTGACTGCCGGGCTGAGAGTCTTGCCATCGTTTTTCCGCTCGATGGAAAGTCCGCCGTTAACGCTTTCGAGTTTGATCTGAACCTCACCCGAACCAAGTTTTCCGTAAAGATCTCTTCCAACGTACTTACCTTTTCTTACCGGTAGACCAAACGAGTTGCTAATGTTGCCGTTCAGAGATTCAGCTCGCACGGTCGCGTTCGAGTCGGACGGAAGCAATAGGTTGACAGTGCCGTTTACAGTTTCGAGGGCGATGCGGCTGCCAGTTTCCAAGCGGTCAAAATCTGCCTTAACAGTTCCGTTTACAGTCGAAAGCTTTGCCGTACCGCGGATATTCGTCGCGGTTACTGAGCCATTGACGGCCGAGGCACGCGTGGTATTTGTGAAATTTGAAACACTGACCGAGCCGTTGACCGTCTCGATCTCATTGAGTGTCGCACCCCTCGGAAGCCACAATTTGAAATCGACGTTCAACTTGCCGCCATTTTTCCAGCGATCGCCGTTGCCGCGCTTCCAATTGTCGTAGTTCGCCTCAGCACGAAAATACTCGGGCCGTGCGTCGATCTCGATCTCAACATCCGCCAATCGCTCTTTGCTGTCAGCGGTCTTGGTGTACTCGAACTTAACTTCGTTACGATCCCATGCTTCGACAACGATCGAACCGTTTACATTCGAAATACTGACGCGTCCGTTCGAGTTTAGCGGATAGCTTTTCTCAAACCGCTCTGTCTCGTCGAGCAACGGCTCGATGACGACAGGCAATTCCTCATTCAAGTTCGAAACAGCAGGCATTTCAGCACTGTTCGAAGAAAAAACAAGCCCGGCAAAAACAATTGTGTATAACCAACTCATGAAAAGTCTCCTGAAAAAATGATAGGGATTCCCCTTCTCTGACCGGAAAACACCGCCACCTATAATATTGTGACAAAAAAACTGCGTTGTCCTAAAAGCTTCTACCCGTCACGCTCCCGTAACGGTTCAGCAACAATCGGTTAATCGTAATTTCAAGATTAGTTCACCCGCCTTTCAGCCAGATTTCACATCCCTAACACAAACTCCTCTTTACTACCTGAAATTTTTATCTGGGGTCAGGCTCAACGCCTTCGACGCAGAAAGCAAAGAACAAAACTTGTTGAGGAGATTACATGGGTTTCAAAAAAACCGAGGTTCATATCTTGCAGAGAAAGACTAACATGACGTCGCTCGCACGAGCAGGCGTCTCTCTGCATTGCCACACGACACACTCTAAGGAAATGCTCGACTTTGTTCCGCATTATGCAGAGCGGCTTCCAGTGATCTCATATTTTTGGAAACGCGAAAGTGAGAAGTATCAGTTGAAAAACGGGGTTCCCATCGCTTTTACGACTGCCTTTTGGGCACCACCTCTAACAGCAAGCGACGTTCTTGCAAGTGAACGAAAGCAGATGGAGGATATCGGCCTCGAATCAATGGTTTCCATTACAGATCATGACAGCATCGATGGCTCAGCAGCCAAGTGCTGCACATCCTCGCCTGACCAATCCCCGATCTCGATGGAATGGACGGTTCCGTTCGAATACGGATTTTTCCACGTGGGCGTTCACGGGCTTCCGGAAGAACGATCAAAAGAACTGACCGAACTGCTTTTGAGTTATACATTCGGCAGTGAGGATCAAGGACGTCCACAACTTAGCGAGATATTGGAGCTGCTCAGCTCGATCGACTCCGTGCTCGCCGTCCTGAACCATCCACTCTGGGACATCGAGCTAGTCGGCGATGAACGCCATCGGGAGCTTCTGGATAGCTTTCTTAGAACACACGGCAGATGGCTTCATGCCCTTGAAATAAACGGATTCCGAGCATGGTCGGAGAACAAGGAAGTACTTGAACTTGCTGAGGCATGTGATCTGCCGGTCGTCTCGGGAGGCGACAGACATGCTTGCCAGCCGAATACGGTCATCAATGTGACCAATGCAAAGACCTTTTCCGAATTTGCTGCCGAGGTGCGGATCGATCGGCGGAGCGAAGTGGTGATCATGCCTGAATATCAATTGCCGCTTCATTCGCGACAGCTTCAGGCATTCTCGGAGATCTTAGCATTCTATCCGGAATTTCCTGCGGACCGCAGCAGGTGGTTCGACCGTGTTTTCTTCGATATAAACGACGGCCGCGGCACCGTGCCTTTGTCCAGTCATGGTTGGAAACGTGGCGGCCCGGCGTGGCTTCGAGCGGCTATTTGGACATTGGGGTTTTTAGGAAGCAAGCCAGTGCGGCCGCTGTTTGATCTGGTTGTAAAGGATGAAGACAAGGTGCGCAACGATATCAGAAAAGCGATATCCGTGAGGCCAAATCTGGGCCTTTCTCCAAAGCTTTCATCGCGGGTGGCATAGCAAAAGTGGTAAATAGTCCAAGAATAGCTCTTTTTGCAGATTCGTTTCTAGAGGTTGATGGGGCAGCGATGACGTGTCGCCGCCTGGTCGCCTATGCAAAAGAACGGGATCTTCCGATGCTCTGTGTTCACGCCGGGCCGGAAACTGCGGTACGCGATGAAGGCTCAATACGATACCTTTCGATCAAGAGATCGAGACTCAGTATCCCGCTCGATCACGATCTAAAGCATGACCCGATATTCCCGCGAAAGTTCAGCCTCATCGATCGAGAGGTGGAAAAGTTCAATGCCGACGTGTTTCATATCACGGGGCTAAACGACATCAGTATTGCAGGAACCTTCCTCGGCTGGAGGAAACGGAAGCCGATGATCGCCTCGTGGCACACAAATCTGCATGAGTTCGCAGCGCAAAGACTGAAAAGTGGCCTCTCGTTCCTTGGAACAGGGGTTTCAAAGAGGATCAGCCGTATCGCAGAAGAACTGATCTTCAAAGGCGCCACACAATATTATCGGATCCCGAAACTGATCCTCGCACCTAATCAAGAGCTGATCGATGCTCTTGCAAAAGGTACCGGCCGTCCAGCCCGCCTTATGGCTCGCGGCGTCGACACCGCCAAATTCTCACCGGATAAAAGAACCGCAAATGACGGGATCCTGCGACTGGGCTTTGCCGGAAGGCTGCGGCCCGAAAAGAACGTCGAACTTCTTGTCGATGTCGAAAACTACCTTATCGATGTCGGCATCGATAACTTTCGCTTCCTGATCGTCGGAGAAGGCAGTCAACGGGCAATGCTCGAAAAAAATCTCCAATTTGCTGACTTTACAGGGTTTATTGACAAAGAAGATCTGAGTGAAGCGTATGCAAACATGGACGTTTTCCTGTTCCCGTCCGAGACCGATGCTTTTGGCAATGTGGTTCAGGAAGCCCTCGCGTCCGGCGTTCCCGCGATCGTCACCGACAAGGGAGGACCAAAGTTCATAATCGAACACGGAGTCACCGGTTTTATTGCGTCAGATAAAGAAGATTTTTCGCGTCGAACAGCCGAGTTGATCAGAAACCCCACACAGCTCGAAGAAATGAAAGCTGCATCTCGCAGCGCCGCCCTCGGGAGAACGTGGGAAGCGATATTTGATGGTGTGTTTGACGCTTATTCTCAAGTCGCAAAAATGCAAACAAACGAGGCCGGTGGATCCGATGCGAATACGACTAAATCGCCGCCCGTTACACGAAACGACCTCCGCTCGGTGGCAAAAAAACTGCTTTCTCAGCCCATCAACGAAGTTCTTCTAAAATGGAATTGGAAGTCTGCGATCCTGAGTGCTCTTTTGCGGTCGCCGATCTTCTTTGCCGCTTATCTTGCTCAGAAACAGGGGCTTTGGATCGCGACCGGGGCAATGCTTGTCCAGTTTGCTTTCCGCACTTTTTTCGGTGGCGTGAACGGGGCGATATTACAATCGTTTTCGAAAGTCACCCCCGCTTGGCATGCGGTCATAACGGTTCCGATCTTTCTTGCGACGATCAGCCACGTGCTTGAATTTGCCATTCAGACAGCATTTGATTCTGCAACTGGATCACAGGGTAAGGGCGGAGCTGTCCTATTCTCGGCGTCGGTATCTGTCCTGTCCGCTGTTTTCAACCTCTTCGCAATGCGGCGCGGAGTTTTGCTGGTTCGAGATGAGAGCAGCCAGTCGCTGTGGCGGGATCTAAAGCAGATGCCGTTTATTGCCTTTGAATTCTTATCATTTCCGCTGGTCTGGACGTGGAGACGTTCCCGTCGGGCATAGAATGTATGTCGATCAAGACGGCACACATCACCAATTACTACCACCGAAACTCGGGCGGCATCAGTACCGCGTATAACAAACTGCTCGAAGCCGCGAATCGCCATCAGCGCGAAGTCATTTTGATCGTCCCGGGCGAACGAACCGAGACCGAGCGAGTAGGCGATTTCGGGAAGATCTACTTTATCGAAGCCCCTCATTCTCCGATCTTCGATAAACGATACCGTTTGATGCTGCCCTGGCGAGCATTCATGCCAGACGGTTCTCCAGTGAAGTCGATACTTCGAAAAGAACAACCGGACCTTATCGAAATAGGCGAAAAATACACACTTAGTCTGATGGCTGGGCTGCTGAGAAAACGGCTAATGAACGTCGCTCCCGAACGCCCGCTTCTTGTTCACTCTTCGTGCGAGCGTATGGACGACAACGTTCGGGTTTTCCTTGGCGGCGGTCGGTTAGGCTCATGGTTCTCCCGACTTATTGTGGCCAACTATCTCGAACCGATGTTCGATTTTCACCTTTCGAACTCGGCGTATACCCAGCAAGAATTCCTGGAGGCTCGCGAGCGGGTCAACCGATCCGGCGTAGGCCGCTATTTCAGCCGGCTTTGTCATTGTATCTGGAACGCTCCGGAGATCGACCTTCCCGACAGGACGTTCATCAACGAATGTGGAGCTGACCTCAAGATCTTCTCGCCGGCTCGAAAGTCTGAGAATTCAAGGATCTCGATTGCAAACAGCTACGGTCTCGATCCGGATAAGCGCTGGCTTCTGTACGTCGGCCGACTCTCACCGGAAAAGAATCTTGGGCTTTTGCTGTACACTGTGAAAAACCTGATGCAGAGGAACAGGTCGGAGTATCAATTTCTCATCATTGGTTCAGGGCCAGAGAGCGACAAATTTTTCAACAAAGCAAGATCAATTTCGGCCGAAGCATTTTGTTTCCCCGGCCAGATCGCGGACAAAGAACGGTTGGCAGATATCTATGCCAATTGCGACATTTTTGTTCATCCAAATCCGAGAGAACCCTTCGGGATCGCTCCACTGGAGGCAATGGCATCGGGTTTGCCTCTTGTTGCGCCAAACGTCGGCGGCGTCCTTTCCTACGCAAACCAGCAAAATTCCTGGCTGGCGCTTCCAAAGGGAAAGGATTTTGCTGATGCCATCGCTCAGGTAACCGAGGACAGGACGATCAGAAAAAATAAGATCGAAGCCGCCCTAAAACAGGCCGAACAGTACTCCTGGGAGTCGTCCACCGATGCCCGTTTTAAGGCCTATGACCATATGTACGACATTTACATGACAAACCGTTCCTCATTTGGCTACATCGCCGAACCGATCGGTATCGACTACTCAGTCTAATTTCTGCCCACGATCCTAACCAATAAACGCCTTTGTTTCTGGACTAATCTACCGTTCGATGTGTTAGTATTGTCTCTTTGTTCGTACGCGATCGATCTGAAGCGCGACACCTAATATAACTGTAATAAGGACCTCAGATTGAAGGACGAACAACGGGCACAAAAGATGGAGATACTGGACAGAGAGACAGCACCGGCGCTGGCATATGCCGACGAGGCCATCCACCATTCCATCGCCGATGCCGACGACATCGAGGAGGTTTGGGATGAGCAGATAACCGTCGGTGATGTTCTCCGAAATCTCGTCCAGCACCCCGGGCAAATAATCACGCGTTGGAATTGGAAATCAGCTCTCTTCGGGGCTGTTTTGCGTGCGTCTTTCTATTTCGGGGTCTATCAGGCGAGTCGTGAGAGCTGGCTCGTTACGCTTACTGCGGTTTGCGTCGAACTATTTTTCAGATTTATCACAACCGGCATGTCCGGTGCGGTTGTCCAGTCGTTTAGAAAGGCCCGGCCATTCTGGCTCGCGAATGTGATCGTATCGATCATGCTTCCGGCCTTTAGCCATGCGGTCGAATTCATCACCCATTACGCCCAGGAACGCTATTTTTTCGACGTTTTCGCGGCGACCAGTGAAAACAGCGTCGCTCGGCAGCGGGCCTTTGCGATCTCTGTACTATTTTCCGTGCTTTCGGCTCTCTTCAATCTCTTTGCGATGAAGCATGGCGTTCTGCTAGTTGGTGCAGGTGAGGAAACAGGAACTTTGTGGGACGACATTAAGAAGCTCCCTCGAATGGTCGGCGAATTCACAGCCTTCCTACCCGTCCTGATCGCAAAATACCTCGAGGAACGCCGTTACCTGAACGCACTTGTCACCTTTACCTCGTTCGGATTGATCGTCGGGTCGATCCTCGGGATCATGCGTGGGTTTAGGTGGCAGTGGGCTTGGACCTCTGCTCTGGGCTCGTGGGCGATCCTGCTATTCGCACTCATCATTACTATCATTGCCCGATACATCTTCAAGAGAAAGGGCACAATGTATCGTAAGCGTTATTGATCCCGCCGTATTTGTTCGATGCTCGAACTTGTTTTTGCAAATCTAAGAGTTAGGCCGTTTCGCACGATCATCAGTGTCGTCGGGGTCGCTTTGGGCGTGATCCTCGTCGTTATGTTCACTGGTTTGGCTCGTGGCATGACACAGGACCTCGCTAAACGCGCCTCAAACTGGAAGGCGGAGATCGTCTTTACGCGTCCGGGCGGGATGGACTCGATGAGTTCGAATGCGGCGGTCGATCTGCGTTACGCCCCGCGGCTACTAGAGATCGAAGGCGTCGCAGCCACGGTTCCTGTTTACCGCTACATCGCGGCAGATTCGAAAGGAAATTGGGGCATTCGCCAGATCGATGGAGTCGAATGGCAGCCGTTTGCGGAAATGAACGACATGCAGATCGTCCAAGGCCGTGCTCCCGTCGCAAATGACGAAATAGTCATCGACGAGCGACAAATGGCAGACGATAAACTGAAGGTCGGAGACAATTACGACCTTTTTGGTTCGAAGCCGTACACCATTGTCGGCGTTTTCGCTCCACCATCGGGTGCCCGTATCAAGATGTCGCTCAAAGCGATGCAGACCGCCCTCGAAAGCGACAAATGCACGTTCATATTGGTCAAGGTCAAAGACGGTTACGATCCGGCTGCCGTTGTCGCAAAAATAAATGAGATACTTCCGGGCAACAAGGTCAATCTAACCAGTGACATCATAGCCGGTGCTCAAGATCGAATTCCCGGCCTTAATACTTTCCTGCGTGTCCTCGTCATCCTCGGTGCGATAGTCAGCACGGTCTTCGTTCTGCTTTCGATGTACACCACCATCACCGAACGTCGCAAAGAGATCGGCATCCTCAAATCGCTCGGCGCGTCGAGATCTTTCATCATCAAGACCATCGAGGGCGAGGCATTTATCATCGGCATTCTCGGTATGCTCGTCGGCTTCGGCCTTGCTTTTCTTTCTGCATATCTGATCGGCCTGCGTTTCGATCTAGCCTTCGAATTCAGCCCCGGCTGGATCCTAACAGCCATCGCCATCGCCATCGGCGGCAGCCTCTTCGGAGCGTTGTATCCTGCGTGGCGTGCAGCCGGGATCGATCCGGTCGAGGTGATGGTGAATGAGTAGCCTGATGCGAAACGTCCTGTACATATCAGTGTTCTTCGCCCTTTCTATTTCCGCGTTTTCGCAAACAAAAGACGATATTCCCACAACAATTCAGAAAGGTGTCCTCACCGAAGCCCAGCGCAAACATGCCAAGATATGGGCTGATCAAGAATACTCGCTAATTGAGTTTCCGCTTAAGGATGATGTCAGGGCTTATATTGGAGAGCCTTTTTCCAGTTACCTCTTTAGCCGTGAAAAACCCGGCAAAGAAGTTGATTATGTTAAGTTCCTGAGTTGTGAAGCAGATGTTATTGTCTTGGGAGCCATCGGCAACAGAGTTTCGCAACTCACGAGCGGGTCTCCGATAGTTTTTTCAGATCTGGATATTAACGTCAGTAACGTTTTAATGAATCGCTCTAAGCGACCGATCGCTGCCCAGCAGAAGATCGTACTAACGACGGCGGGCGGAGCGGTAGAGTTGGATGGCAGAGTTCTCCGCGTGATAGTTGAACATCAAAATCCCTTGGTCGTTGGAGGTGAGTACGTCTTGTTCCTAAAATACGAGCCGAAAGCCGAGACGTTCGTCCTTAGCAGCTTTCGCGGTATTTTTCGTATTCAAAATGGTTCTGTTAAAGCGTCCTATTTCAGTGATACCAATGATTTCGGAAAACGAGACGAAGTCGTAGATTTGATATTGAAAACCACCAAAACCCTCTCATGTAAAACTCCTGTAATGTAGTGCCCGCGTCCATCATCTAAAGTTCCCCAAGTCTTGCCTTTTCCTATTGCCTGCATTATTCTATCTCTATCGTTTCACCTATGAAACATATTTTAACACCGAAATGTCACACCTCGCCCTTGTAAAACCGCTTTCCCACCTTCGCGAAGAGCGAAAGCATATAGAGGAGGTCGAGGTTGCGGGGTTTGGGCTGTCGGTGGCTCGCGGGGCAGTGGCCGAGGTTGTGGGCGGGCCGAGTACGGGGAAAACGAGCTTTGCTCTTTCCCTGCTTTCGGGGCTGACATCGGCCGGCGAGGTGTGTGCGGTGGTGGATTCGTGCGGGAGTTTTGACCCGCAGACAGCTTTTCAGGCGGGCGTAAAATTGGAGCAGCTGCTCTGGATAAAGTGCGAACGGGATGTCGAGAAAACTTTTATCTCCGCCGACCATCTGGTGCAGGCAAAAGGCTTCGGCTGCATCTGGCTGAACCTGTGCGGCCTCTCCACGGACAAGCTGCGGATGGTGCCGAAAACGTATTGGTTTCGCTACCGAACACGTATAAAAGAAACTCAGACGATCCTGCTCGCCACCACGCCCGAACACGTCACCGGCTCCGCTTCACAAGGAGCATTTGTCTTCGAACGCGAAGAGGCGGAATGGTCCGGCAGCGGGAAATTCCGGTTATTAAGAGAATTTCGCCTAAGAATGCACGAACGAAAACAGCTATTCGGCAAAGACCTCAGGACGAGGATCGAGATGGATTATTCGGAGGTTTAGAACAGCCCGCGATAGCGGGTGATCTGGTCGCCAACGGCGACAAGAACCAATGCCTAAACTCTACGCCTGCATAATTTCACCAGATATCAAACGCGACCGAGGCCTGCTGGTCGGCGTGGCAGATGGGTTTGCGAGTTCGATCGAGGTGATCGAGGACGGTGTTTTGTTCGACGTTAGCGGGCTGGAAAGGCTTGTCGGCAAGCCCGATCATATCGCCCGAAAGATCGTGGCTGAACTAAAACGCCGGAACATCGACGGCAAAGTCGCGGTCGCCGATACGGTCGATACAGCCAAACTGCTCGCCCGAGCCGTCGTTTGCGAAAGCCCGAGCGTAAGCAAGGGCGATACATCCAACGCGGAGCCCTCGCTCACGCGCGGGCATGTGCAGAAAACCGTGCAGCCTGATATGTTCCCACAGCTTCCGCTGAGCGGGCTGGATATCGAACGCGATACGCTTAACGTATTCAGCGAACTGGGCTTACGTACGATAGAAGACCTGCAGGCCGTCCCGCATGACGATCTTGTCAGCCGTTACGGACAGCAATTCGCCCGCGTGATCGACGTCATCGAACAACGCGGACGCTCGTTGATCACGCCGAATGTCAAGGAAAACAAGATCTCGTGGAACTTCGAGCTAAACAATCCGGTCGAAGATTTCGAACAGTTGATATTCCTGCTCAATCACGGCCTCGAACGCCTTTTTGCCGAGGTCAAGTATGCAGGATTCAGTGCTGAGCATGTTGATATTAATCTCAGGCTAAGAAACAAAACCACCAAATCGTATGAGATAAAAACCTCGTTCCCGACCCTCGACCGGGCTTTCTGGCTAAAGCTGATAAACCTCAGAGCCGCGCTCGACCCGCCCGAAGATCTGATAGCGGCGGTCGATGCAGTCGCATATTTCACAAAACCGCGCACCGACCAACGCGGCCTCTACGCCGTTTCACGGCCCGAACCTGAAAGCCTTTTGCTAACCGTGAATAAATTGAAAAAACTCGTCGGTGAAGAGAATGTCGGTGTTCCCGTGCTGGTCAACCAACGCCTCGCCCGGCCATTCGAACTAAACGCCGATGCGATGCCGGATGTCAGTACCGGGAACGGCGGTGACCGGGTCTCTCCGCACCACGATCGTACCGCCGTTGAAAAGCAGATGGAGCGGAAAGATGATGTTTTTTCCACCTCTACGCCGCCGCCGAGAGGCATAGCCTCGGAAAAAATTCTAGATCCCGCGACGGCGAGGCAAGCCACGCCGCCGTGCGAAACGGCAAAGCCAAAGACCTTTTTTTTGGTGCAGACGGAAAAACGAGTTTCCTGGAACAAGGCGGCTGAACTTCCAGAGTCCGCGATCCGCGATCCGCGATCCGCGATCTTGCCCGTCATCGGTTTCGAGCATTTCACCCCGCCGCTCGCCGCCGAGGTTTTGGTTCGCGAGGGACGGCTGGTCTACGTCCGCACACGGCTTTTTGCCGGCCACGTAACCAATTTCAGTGGCGTCTGGAAAGGAAATTCACACTGGTGGGCGAGGCCCTGGAAAACCTTGGAATGGGACATCGAGATCGAAGATGGAGGCATTTATCGGCTGTGTAAAGTGGATAAAGAGTGGTTTTTATTAGGCGAATATGACTAGTGCGCGCGCTGAGGTGCTGGGAAATGGGACAGAATCATTGGACCATTCTCGCTTCGCTACATTTCACCCTAGGCTTTAATATTCGTCGCAGTTGGCGACAAGAATTTTTTATGTTCTGCGAACTTCACACACGCTCCGCGTTCAGCTTTTTATCCTCCGGCTCGCAGCCGCAGAGGCTAGCTCAGCGCGCGGCTGAACTCTGTATGAGAACTGCCGCTCTTATCGACCGTGACACCGTCGCGGGTGCGGTGAGGTTTCACTTTGAGGCAAAAGCACAGGGCGTAAAACCGATTATTGGCAGTGAGATAACGATGGAGGACGGCAGTTTGCTGCCGCTCGTTCCAATGACGCTGAGCGGCTATCAGAATCTCTCAAAGCTCATTACAACGATCAAACTACGAAATAAAAAAGGCGAGCATTTCGCTACGCGTGAAGACATCGAGCAGCATTCCGAAGGCTTGCTGTGCTTCACCGGCGGAGCGGATGGTTTCATGCACAAAAGCATTAAAAACAGACTCGGGCAGCACGATCTTGGCTGGTTAAATCACGTATTTCCCGACCGCCTTTACGTCGAGCTCCAACGCCATCATCTACGCCACGAAGAAAATATAAATCATCAGTTGCGAGGACTAGCTGCAAAATTTCGTCTCGACTGCTTTGCCAGCAACGGAGCATATTACGCCGATGTTCACGACCGCGAGCTTTTTGACGTTTTCACCTGTATTAAGAACCACACGAACATCTACGAAGCTGGAAAGCTTTTAAGCGAGAACAGCGAGCGTTATCTAAAGAGCCATGAACAAATGCTCGGTCTGTTTGCAGATTTTCCCGAGGCGGTCGACATCACCGAAGAGATCGCAGGCCGTGTGCAATTCTCGATGGACGAGCTTTCTTACAGGTTTCCCGATTACGCCGTTCCTGCGGGCGAGACCGTGGATTCGGTCCTACGGGCAAAAACTATCGCTCTCTCGCACGAGCGTTATCGCGACAAGGCCTGGGCTATCAGGTCACAAGTTCTTTCACGCCTCGAAAAAGAATTTCGCATCATCGAGATGAAAAAGCTCGCCGGATATTTCCTGCTCGTGAGCGATATTTCGGACTTCTGTAAAGCTGAGAAGATACTCTCACAGGGCCGCGGTTCGGCTGCGAATTCGGTCGTCTGCTACGCTCTCGGCATCACAGCCGTTGATCCGATTCAGCACAAACTGCTGTTCGAGCGGTTCCTCTCAGAAAAATACGAACACTACCCCGACATCGACATCGATCTGCCATCGGGCGACGACCGCGAACGCGTCATCCAGCACGTTTACAACACCTGGGGCCGGCGCGGTGCAGGCATGACGGCAAACGTGATCAGCTATCGCGGTAAATCGGCTGTGCGTGAAGTGGGAAAGACATTTGGCTTCGGCGACGACGTGCTCAAACGTCTTTCAAAGATAAATTCACACTACGAGACATTCAAAGGCGAGGAGCTCGACCGCCGTTTGAAAGAATCGGGCTTTGATCCGGGCGAAGACCAGAGGCTGCGGCATTTTGCGGATCTTTACCACCGAATTCTCGATTTCCCGCGGCATCTCGGCCAGCATTCGGGCGGTATGGTGGTCTCGATGGGCCAGCTTGATGGCATCGTACCGCTCGAACCCGCTTCGATGGTAGACCGCACGATCATTCAATGGGACAAGGATGATTGCGAAGCTCTCAAGATCGTCAAGATCGACTTGCTCGGCCTCGGGATGATGGCAGTTCTGCGAGATACCATCACGCTGATCCGTGAGAATCATGGCAAAGAAATGGATCTGTACAAGATCAGGACAGATGACGCAAAGGTCTACGAAGCTCTGCAAAATGCCGACACGGTCGGGATGTTTCAGGTCGAAAGCCGTGCCCAGATCGCGTTTCTTCCTAAATCAAAGCCAAAAGTGTTTTACGACATCGTCGTTCAGGTCGCCATCATTCGCCCCGGCCCGATCGTCGGAAAAATGCTGCACACGTATCTCAATCGACGTCAGGGATTGGAAAAGGTCGATTACATTCATCCCTCGTTAAAACCTACGCTCGAACGAACTCTGGGAGTGCCGCTTTTTCAAGAGCAACTTTTGAAGATCGCCATGGATGTCGCGGGATTTACCGGTTCAGAGGCCGAAGAACTGCGTAAAGCCATGGGATTCAAACGCCCTGACGTAAAGCTCGACCTGATCGGCGAAAAACTGCGGCTCGGAATGACGGAAAGAAATATTCCCGTCGAGATACAAGAAAACATCGTCGCCTGCGTAAAGGCCTTCTCAAACTACGGTTTTCCCGAATCTCACGCCTTCAGCTTCGCACTACTTGCTTACGCGTCAGCGTATTTCATGGTGCATTACCGCGCCGAATTTATGACCGCGATGTTCAATAACTATCCGCTCGGGTTTTATTCAGCCGCCACGCTCGTAAAAGATGCACAGCGTCACGGGCTGCATTTCCGGCCGATGGATATCAATAAGTCGCAGTATGAATTCACGGTTGAGGAAGGTGATGTACGTGTCGGATTGAAGTATGTGCGCGGGTTGAGAGAAGAAGTTGGTAGAAAGATCGTAGCTGCTCGCGACGACTATTTACCGTCAAAAGGTTCGAACAATCCAAAATCTAAAATCCAAAATCTAAAACCCCCATACACCAGCATCGCCGACCTCATCGACCGCGTACCCGAGATCAATAAACGCGAGATACGTGCTTTGAGCATTTCTGGTGCTTTGAATTTTGATAATACTGTTCACCGCCGCCAAGCGTTGTGGGAATCGGAACTCGCGATACAGCCGCAAGGAGATCTGTTTGAAAGTGGCTTCCGGTCAGTACCACCTGCGGTAGCGGGCGGGGCTTTCTCAGATGCCACCAAAAAATCCCCACCCGCTACCGCAGGTGGTACTGACAGCTATACGCCATTCCTCACCCGCCTCGAAGGCCTCGAACTCGTCGATGCCGATCTACGCAAAACCGGTATATCTATTGGCAAACACCCAATGGCATTTTTCCGCGACGATCTGAACCGCCGGGGCATATTATCGGCACAGCAAACTCTCCACCTCAAAAAAGGTCAGGTGGTATCTGCTGCCGGAGCAGTTATCATTCGCCAACGCCCGATGTCAGCGAACAACGTCGTATTTATCACGCTCGAAGACGAAACCGGATTTTCAAATTTCGTAGTTATGCCGGACAAATTTGAGGAATATCGTGCGGTAATAAATCAGAATAATTATCTGATCATCCGAGGAATATTCGAGGAACGCGGGATGTTGAAAGCGATCCATTTCACACCACTAAATGAAGTGACAACCGACGTGGTATCTCACGATTTCCGCTAGTTCGCGGCTAACAGCTTTATGGCTAAAAGCTAATAGCTATTTTTCTTTTTCACGTTCATACCAATGAAACTCGATACAGATCATGCCATCGCACTCGTTGACTGCAACAACTTCTACGCTTCGTGCGAGCGAGTGGTCAATCCTGAGCTGCTCACGCGGCCGGTGGTCGTGCTTTCGCACAATGACGGGATCATTATTTCGCGGAGTAATGAGGTAAAGGCTTTGGGCGTGCCGATGGTGGCTCCTTTGTTTCAGTATCGCGATCTGCTGGAGCGAAACAATACGGCGATAATCTCCGCCAACCACGCCCTATATTACGAATTCTCCCACCGAGTGATGAACGTCCTGACCGAAGACATCGGTGCCGAAAAGCTCGAACTTTATTCCATCGACGAAGCGTTTATCGACGCCGGCGTGCCCGACAAACTCTCGTACCTTGGAAAACATATCAAAAACAAGATCTTCGAGACCACAAAGATCCCGGTTTCAGTCGGAGTGGCCCGAACCAAAACCCTGGCAAAGCTCGCGAACAATATTGCGAAAAAATCTGCTAAGGCGAACGGCGTGTTGGACCTGTATGATTCGCCGTACATAGATCTGGCGCTCAGAAAGACGGCGGTTGGGAGCATTTGGGGAGTTGGGCCACGTTCGGCGGTGCATTTAGAAGGCCGTGGGATCAAAACGGCTTTTCAATTAAAGAATTCCGATCCCGAAATGGTCCGCGGCCTGTTGAATCAGTTCGGAGCAAGAACCGTTCTGGAGCTAAACGGCACGAAATGCCTCTCGATGGAGGTCACCGAGCGTGATAACAAATCGATCGCTCACACACGCACTTTCGGCCAGCCGCTGAGCGAACTCGTTGAAATCAGAAACGCTCTTTTATACTTCACGACCCGTGCGTTAGAGAAAATGCGTTGGAACGGGCTCGCTACCAAAACGGTTTCGGTCTTTCTGCAGACCGATCGCTTTCGTCCCGTGCCCGCGATGTATTTCAAAACGCACGCTTATAAGTCCGTTTATCATTCCGACGTTACGAGCGAGATCTATGGATGGGTCGAGACTTGTCTTGATAAGGTTTTCGTGCCCGGTTATCAGTACAGAAAAGCCGGTGTGATCCTCAGCGATCTCACGCAGACCGGGCGCATTTCAAATCGCCTCTTCGAACGCCGCGATTTCGAACGGCGGCATGTTCTGAGCAAGATAATCGACGAAGTAAACTTCCGCTACGGCCGCGACGTCCTCCGTTTCGCCGCTCTCGAAGAAAAAGGCGGCTGGCAAGGCAAAAGCGAACACCGAGGCAACGACACATACCATCACATAGGCCGCGACACGCTGGGGCAGGGGAAAGTCTTTAGTAAGTCCGTGAGATTTCTGTAATTTTGCAGAAGCCCGCACGAAGTAAGGGCTCTCATGGCCTTTTGCGGCCGCAAAAGGTTCTTTGACAATCGGAGCCCTTACTTCGTGCGGGCTTCTGCAATCGTTATTGCGATACCCGAAATGATCAAAATTCCCGCAATTAACAATCTCGCCGAGAATGTTTCCGCCAAAAACACGATTCCGCCGACCGCCGCGATGACTGGGACGGATAGTTGCAGTACGGCGGCTCGTGTGGCTGTGTGGAATTTTAGGGCGGTGTACCAAATTGTGTAGCCTACGCCTGAAGCGACGGCTCCGGAGAGGATGGCGAGGATGATTCCGCGGTTGGAAAGATGTATTTGGGGATAAAAAACGGCCGCGACGACGGCGATCATGGGCAAAGAGCGGACGAAATTGCCCATTGTGTCTGCCAAGGGGTCCTTGCTGCCTCTGCCGCGAAGCGAATAGGCTCCCCACGCGATCCCGGCGGCTGCCATTAATGCAGAACTAACCAAAGGCGGCGATGTTAACCCTGGAAACACCAGATAAACAAGCCCGCCGACCGCGATAAACAGCCCGAGCCACTCCCAAACCCTCGGTCGCTCGCCCTTCACCAGCGAGACCGCGATCATCGTCATCTGCACGGAGCCAAACAGGATCAACGCACCCGTTCCGGTCGTCAAACCAAGATACGCAAACGAAAAACAGACCGCATATGCGAATAAATAGAACGCCGAACCCCAGTGTCCTGTTTCGCGAATGCTTCGCGTCTTACTTAGTAGCGATGCGATCACGACGAGCGTAATCGCACCCGAGGCGAGGCGGATCGCCGTGAAACTCGCTGCGTCGATCTCGTCCTTACCGAGAGCCATGCGGCAAAGGATCGAGTTAAACGCGAAGGCGACGAGGGCCAAAGTTGTGAGGAGAAAAATCTTCATGGAGTATCAATGAATATTATCATCTGCAAATCTTCATAAAAACTTCAGAGTTTCTTCAAGACTTTGCCGTTGACGTCAAATATCGTTAAAGAGTGCCGCACGTCGGCATATATTTATTTTCATGAGCAAAGGAGCATTTATGTTAGATAGTACATTTAATCAGGCAAAGGCCGAGGCGTTTTCGATGGGCCTGGTCGAGGTTTTTAATAAGAGTGCGATCGCTCTGGCGTTGAGCATTGGGCATCGAGTCGGGCTGTTTGCGGCAATGGCGAAGCAGCCGGACCTTACTTCCCAGCAGATCGCCGAGCGTGCAGGGCTAAACGAGCGCTACGTTCGCGAGTGGCTGGGCACAATGGTCACGGGCCGCGTAGTCAATTATTTCCCCGAGACACTTACCTACCAACTGCCGGACGAACACGCCGCATTTCTAACCGACGAGGGCGAATACAACTTTGCGTCGGGAATGCAGTTCGTGCCGGTGCTGGCTAAGGTCGAGGACAATCTGGTCGAGTGCTTCCGCAACGGCGGCGGTGTTCCGTATAGCGAATTCCCGCGGTTTCACGAGGTGATGGCCGCCGAGAGTTCGCAGACGGTCGTTGCGGCTCTCGAACCGCACATTCTGCCGCTAGTTCCCGGCTTGACCGAAAAGCTCGAAGCCGGGATCGAGGTCCTCGACGTCGGCTGCGGCAGCGGGCAGGCGATGATCACGCTTGCTGCGAAGTATCCGAACAGCCGCTTCGCCGGTTACGACTTCTCGGAAGAAGGCATCGCACGAGCACGTAACGAAGCGGCCGCGAAGGGACTGACGAACGTTCGTTTTGAGGTTCGCGACGCTGCGGCGATCGGTGAGACGGCAAAGTACGATCTGATCACGTCGTTCGACGCGATCCACGATCAGGCAAATCCGGCGGGAATGCTTACAAGCATTGAGCAAGCCCTCAAACCGGACGGCGTTTACCTGATCCAGGACATCACCGGTTCGAGCTATCTCGAAAAGAACTACGACCGGCCCGCATCGCCGTGGCTCTACACGATCTCATATTCGCACTGCATGACCGTCTCCCTCGCCGACGGCGGCGCGGGCCTCGGTGCAATGTGGGGCGAAGAAAAATGTGTCGAAATGCTGCACGAAGCCGGCTTCCAAAAAGTCGATCTGCATCACCTCGAGCACGACTTCATGAATACGTATTACATCGCCACGAAATAGCACTTCGAATCGCTGGCCAGTGGGCACGCTGTTTCGAGCGTGCCTTTTTTTGCATCAGGCGAAGATGAACAATCGCCCGGTTTCCTTCGTCGCGGTATAGGTTATAATGCATAATTGTTCTGGTGATGAAGAAACGTATCTTTCTGATCTCTATTCTTATCGCAGCCGGGCTACTGCAGCTTGGATGCGACATTGGTGTGCTTGGTGCCAACGATACTGCGACAGTTATCGCGAAAACAGCTCAGGTCAGGACTTCGTACGCCGTCGTTGCGGCTGACCTGCTCGAGGTCAAGCGAGGTGACAGGCTTGAGGTACTCGATAATTTTGAGTACGAGAAAGTCCTGTGGTACCGAGTCCGTGCCTTCGACGAGACATCGACCGAAGGCTGGATCGAAGCACAACATGTCATCACCAGCGACACGCTGGCGAAATCGAAAGCCCTGGCTGAAGAGTTCCAAGACCAATCGCCCCAGGCTGCAGGTATCATTCGTTCCGCTTCGAACCTCCGTTCGGCTCCCGATATGAACCCCGAGAACGTGCTCTTCAGATTAGCGAATGGTTCGACATTCGAGATCATGGCATGGAGGTTCGTGCCGAAACAGGAAGTGCCGGATGTCGATGACGCTCCGAAAGGCCAGCAAAAGACAGGAAAACGTTCGAAAAACGCTGAAATTGAAGCGGCCAAGGAAGGGGAACCCGAGAAACTGGATGACAAATATGACATTTGGTACCAGGTCAGACTCGATCCATCGGTCTCGCCCGCTCCGGCTGGCTGGCTATTTGGTCGACAAGTCGAACTGCAGGTCCCGAGCGACATCGTCTTTTTTCAGCAAAACAATCGCAAATTCGTAACGTGGCAGCGGCTCGATGCAGATTCTGCGAACAAGGTCGGCTCCGGCGACAAACAGTTGGCACCGGGAAGCTGGGTAATACTTGCTCGCAATAGTTTTTCAAAACCGATCGACGGCGTCGAACCTGACTTTGACAGCATCCTGGTTCTTGCCTTCGATAAGTACGATCAAAGCTACTACACCGTGTGGCGGACCACCCCGAGCACTGAAATGTGGGGCCGGTTACCGCTTAAGGTTGACGGCAAAGGTGACAACAAGACGTTCACCGTCAGCGTCAGAAATGCATCAGGTCAGATGGATGAAAAGCGCTTTATCGTTTTTCGCGATAAGAACCGTCTTCGCGTGACACCGCCTGAGGATATTGCCCAATACGAAACGAAGGTAAAGCCTTGATCGAAGACCCATTTGATCCATTTCCAGAACCCGTCGAGATCGAGATAACCGACTCGATCGATCTCCATTCTTTCAGCCCTAGAGACATTCGGGCCGTTGTCGAAGCTTACTTGCCTGAAGCCCACGCAAAGGGCTTTAAGATCGTCCGCATCATTCACGGAAAGGGCGTCGGCGTTCAACGCGAGATAGTTAGAAAAGTCTTGTCGGAGACCGACTTCGTAAAGAAATTCAAGAACGCTCCGGAGTTCTCAGGTAGTTGGGGAGCAACGATCGTTGAGTTTGAATGATCCTTTTGGCACGCTCAGCGCTCTTCGATCACATCTGCCCACACCTCGTCGTCTTTCTCGAAACCCGGACGAATGGTCTCAAGAATGATGTCCTGTTCTGCAACGCGGCGCTCAGCGAAAGCAAGCCGGTCAGACAGGCGGGCGTAGCGATGTTCGAGTTCCCGTAGATAGCTCCTTCGTTCACGGTACATCCTTTCCACATAGAACATGTAGGTGAACTGCAGTCCGACTATCCCGACAAGCACGAGCGAAAGGCCGATTAAAAAGTACATGAGCATAAATCTTGGTTCTCACGTCAACGCTTTATTTTATTCGAATTATACTCCCGTCGCGTGCCAAAGGAAATGCAAAACCTGCATTTCACTGCTATAGTGCGTCCCGAACCACTACCACGTCGACTATTAATGTTCCGCCCGGCTGTAAAATTGCCCCGGAAATAGGTATTTTAGAAGGTAATGGAATCGAAAACACTTAATCTGAAGTACACACTTCTCTGCGACGACGTGCGGATCGAGATGGGCAACAAGATCTCGCTCATGGGCATTTTTCAGAACATAATGGTCGAAAAGCTCCCGGTTTCGCTCATCAAATTTGCCGTCATCAACCATTGGCAAGGCAAGGGCAGTCACGAGACCGAGGTCCGCATCCTCTCGCCGGATAAAGCCAATCTTATCGTCACCTCTCAGCCCACTAAGATCGAACTGGCCGAAGGCGGCTTCACTGACAACGTCAGCTTCTTCGTCAACGTCGTCTTCCCCACGTCCGGCACCTACTGGATCCAAACCATCGCCAACACCATTGTCCTCGACGAATGCCCCCTGATCGTTGCCGATCAAGCGAACATGGAAGCAATGCGGCCGGCAGAAGAAATAACTGAAACCATCAACTAGGAAACAAGGAGTTTATTGCCCGGGTTCGGTATCAAGTGCGACCGCAACGCGGTAAACCATCGCGGAATCTACATCGATCTCCTTTACTCCTTTCCCGTCCTTCAGCGTTGCCCTTATGCGGAGTTTCGCGGGGCCTTCGGGTTGGCTGAAGGTGAATTCGCCCATTACGTCTGTTCCGGTCTCGAGAAGCTTCTTTACCGAGCCATCTCCGTTGACACGTTCGATGATGACTTTTGCACCGCCTGCGCTATGGCCAGTCTTGTAGAAGACGCTGCCACGAACGATGACGCGCGAACTGCGATCAACCATCAGTATCAAGCGATCGCCCAGGTCGCGGATCTTGCCCTTTTTGATCTCGACGTTGTACTGAACAGCGGCCGAATAGCCGCGGGCTTCGAACGCCAGGTTGTAGATGCCCGAGTCAAGACCTTCAAGCAAAAAATTCCCTTTCGCATCCGTCTTGGCGGATCTGAGATCGACGCCTTTCTGCCGGGCCGACACGGTCGCGTTGGCTATGCCCTCGTCCCTGATGTTTCGCACCTTGCCCTTGACGCCGCCAGTTTCCTGAGCATAGACGGGTGACATAAAGGACGACAAGAGCAAGAAAAATGCGGCTATGGAAATTTTGGTTCGCTTGGTCACGGTAAATTATTTGCCACTCACGCTCAAAAAAACGTAGGCGGAGTAAATATCGTTTGCAAAAGCCAGCGGGTTAGCGAAGGCTATTCATCTAACGTGCGCGTATCGCCCTTGCTAACGCGCGGGCTTTTGCAATGCTAGACGCACAAGAAACTCAACTGGCCGCCTGAAGACGCGATTCAACACCTCGCATTTCTTCGGCTACATCATTGATGATGTCATCGAGCGTGCGGGTTGGCTTGTAACCGATCAGTCTTGCAGCTTTTTCGAGGCTCGGCACTCGCCGCTGCATATCTTCAAAGCCCTCGCCGTACACCTCGCTGTATGGCACGTACTTGATCGTGCTCGAGCTTCGGGTGTGTGCGATAGCCTTCTGGGCTAGTTCATTTATCGAGATCTCTTCGCTGTTTCCGAGATTCACGACCTGCCCGAAGCACGCTGGAGTTTCTAGCAAACGGGTCAAGCCTTCGACGACATCGGCGACATGGCCAAAGCAACGTGACTGGGTGCCGTCGCCGTGGACCTCAATCGTCTCGTTCTTCATTGCAGCGTTTATAAATCGCGGCACAACCATTCCATATTGCCCCGTCTGTCGCGGGCCGACTGTGTTAAAAAGCCGAGTGACGACAACAGAAAGCTGCGTTTCTTTCCAATGAGCGAGTGCGAGGAATTCGTCCAGCGTCTTGGCACAGGCGTAGGCCCAGCGGTGTTTGTCGGTCGCACCTGTGAGCAGATCGTCCTCTTCGCGAAAAGGTACGGAGATCCCCTTGCCATAAACTTCGGACGTGCTCGGGATCAAAACGCGTTTGCGATATCGAGAACAGAATTTCAGAACCGTATCGGTTCCGTGAAAGATCGTTTCGATCGTCTTCACCGGCTGTTCCATGATCAGCCTGACGCCGACGGCGCTGGCCATGTGGTAAACGCGATCGGTCTCGCGGACAAGATCTTCCATGAGCGAAGCGTTGAGAACCGTGTCGATGATCAGCCGAAAATTCGGGTTTTCTTCAAGGTGGGCGATGTTGGAGTATCGGCCGGTCGACAGGTCGTCGATAACGGTAACAGAATGCCCTTCGGCAATAAATTTGTCTGACAGGTGACTGCCGATAAAGCCGGCCCCGCCTGTGATTAGAATTTTCATATCAATTGCCACTAGCTTCAGCTAGTGGTTTAGAGCCCCAATAGGAGGTTGGGCTTTAGCCAAAATTTCGGCTAAAGCCTATTACAACTTAATTAACCTATTCCACTAGCTAAAGCTAGCGGCAACTGAAAAAACCGATAAAACCCTATCGAGCATCGACCACGCCGGTAAAATAGTCGGCGGTTTTCTTCAAGCCTTCAGCCAAGGCCACAGTAGGCTGCCAGCCCAGCAGGCTCGTGGCTCGTTCGATATTCGGCTTTCGCTGTTTCGGATCGTCCTGAGGCAGCGGCAGGTATTTGATATTTATCGCTCTTCCGGTCGCCTTTCCGACTTCCTCGGCGAGTTCCGTCATTGTAAATTCGCCCGGATTGCCGAGATTGACGGGCATGTGCACGTCGTCGCCCTCGACATTCATCAGCTTGATGATGCCGTCGACGAGGTCGCTGACGTAGCAGAACGAACGCGTCTGCGAGCCGTCGCCGTAGATCGTCAGGTCCTCGCCTCTCAGTGCCTGGACGATAAAATTTGACACGACGCGGCCGTCGTTTTCGAGCATTCTTGTGCCATAGGTATTGAAAATACGCACGATGCGCGTATCAACGTTGCTCTGGCGATGATAGTCCATCATCAAGGTCTCGGCGACACGTTTGCCTTCGTCGTAACAGCTTCTAAGGCCGATCGGGTTGACGTTTCCCCAGTAACTTTCGGTCTGCGGATGCTCGATCGGGTCTCCGTAAACTTCGCTGGTCGATGCCTGTAGGATCCGAGCCTTAACTCGTTTGGCCAAGCCGAGCATATTGATCATACCCATGACGTTGGTCTTTACCGTCTTGACAGGATTGTACTGGTAATGAACGGGCGAGGCCGGGCAGGCAAAATTGTAGATCTGATCGACCTCGACAAAGATCGGTTCGGTCACGTCGTGACGGATGACCTCAAAATCCCGGTTGTCGCGCAGGTGGGCGATATTCACCTTCCGCCCGGTGAAGAAGTTGTCTAGGCAGATGACTTCGTTGCCTTCGTTTAGAAGCCGCTCACAAAGGTGTGAACCGATGAACCCGGCACCGCCGGTTACGAGTATTCGCATAAACTTCTATTATATAACTTATGGATCATTTCCACACTGATCGTCATTGTTGACCTGGCCCGGGGGCCTTTCGCTCTTACCGTTTCGGTGGATGATCCCCGTTCCGCCATATTCCGCCCCGTTCCGCCCCATTCCGCCGCCGAGCGGAACGGACAAGCCTTTATTTGCCAATGACTTACAGTGAATATTTGGCTCATTCCGGTGATTTGCGAAAAAAACTTTTCAATATGTATGTTGTCGATCCTGTATTCGCATGATCTGCCGGTCAATTTCAGACCTTCTGCTCAAAATCACCTCATCGGCGGATCTGATTGCCGGTTGGGAAAACGATCTGCAACAGCAGAATGTTGCACCTTTTATGCATGCAACGCACGCCCTTGGCTATTTCTTTCGCGGCGCTTGGCCGCTCACGGGCGGCGGAGCCTTAAGATGCGTTTCAAAGAGCTTGAATATCCGCTTGTATTGATCGGCCCAGCTCGTCGGCTGGACATAGCCGTGGTCTTCGACCGGATACGATGCCAGCTCCCAGTTCTCCTTCCTGAGCTCGATCAGCCGCTGCGCAAGCCGGACGCTGTCCTGATAATGGACATTTACGTCGACCATTCCGTGAGAGATCAACAGGCCGCCTTTTAATCCCGCGGCGTGATAGATCGGGGAACTCTTGCGATAAGCTTCCTGGTCGCTTTGTGGCAGGTTTAGGATGTTCGAGGTGTAGCCGTGATTGTAGTGAGCCCAATCGGTGACGGGACGAAGAGCCGCACCCGCCGCGAAAACATCCGGCGTCGTGAAAAGGGCCATCAGCGTGATAAATCCGCCATACGAACCGCCGTAAATGCCGATCCGCTTGGCGTCAACGCCATGTTCTTTTACCAAGTAATCCGCCGCATCGACGTGGTCGGTCAGGTCCTTACCGCCCATATGGCGGTAGATTCCGGTTCGCCAATCGCGGCCATAGCCGGACGAGGCTCGATAGTCGATATCGAGGACGGTGTAGCCTTTTTCCATCAAGAAATGATGGAACATATACTCGCGATAGTAGGTGCTCCACCAGTTGTGGACGTTCTGCAGATATCCCGCACCATGCACGAAAACGACAGCCGGGCCGCCCTTTTTGAAACCTGACGGTTTATAGATCCGTCCGTAGACCGTTGCACCGTCACGTGCCTTTATCGAGACGATCGGCGGGACGATCCAGTTATGCGACTTCCATTCTTCGGTCGGCGAATTTGTTATCTGCTTGATGTCGGCATCGGTCACTCCGGTTCTGTTCGGAGCGATGTAAAGCTCGGGCGGCTTGTTGGCGAATGAGCGGACGATAGCGAGCGTCGACTGATCAGGCGAGACGACCGCCTGATTATTGCCCGGCATCGACGTATGTCGTGTGCGAGTTCCGCCGTCGAATGACATCGAATAAAGATTTCGTTCAAAAAAGCTGCCTTCGCTCGACGTAAAATAGAACCTTGTTTTGTCTTCGGACAACCGAACATCGGATACTTCAAATGTTCCCGATGTCAGCTGAACAGGCTGTCCTCCATCGATAGACACCGTGTAAAGATGCGAAAACCCATCGCGTTCCCACTGAAAATAGACTCGCTTATTGTCCGGCAGCCAGCCAAGCGTAAAGGCTCCCGGGCCGCCGACCCATGCATCATCGCGGATCGAAACGAGTATCTTCGTCTTCCCCGTCGCCGGGTCCAGCTGCATTATCCAGCGGTCTTTGTTGTCGGCGGAACGTCCTTGTAGAACCGCATTCTTCCCGTCGTCCGACCAGGTCGGCGGCGACAATTGGACCTCTCGGTCACGGGGCTGCTGTCCGCTCTGCGGGCCTCGACCGGATCCCTGCCCCGTTGTTGAGCCTTCGGCCCTCGGCGTCGGAGCCGTTGCGGGTATACGCTGACCGTGATCGACCCACGTCACTTCGCCGCTGTCGACAGCAACGATCGCCATACGGTTGCGAGCCTGGTTGTCGCCAACCTTCGTGCGGCTGGGAATGTCTTCGGTATAGCCAGATTCGGTAACGTAATTTGGAACGATCGTGTTCTTAGCCCCAGTGGCAGCTTCATTGATCGACACGATAACGTGCTTCCCGTCGGGCGTGAGAGCCATGTTTCCGGCAGTCTGTCCCTGCGTCAGCTGGAACGGCTTACGTCTGCCCTTCTCGCGTTCCTCTCGTCGTTTCTCATCAGATTCGCGCTTTTCGGCTCGCTCGCGAACGACATCTAACAAAGCTCGCTCTTCCTTCTTTAATGATTCCTGGCTGTCAGTTCCCTTTCGATTCGCATCTTGATTTTGAGATCCACCCGGCCCACCGCCGCCCGGACCGCCGCCACCAGCTGGCCGGATCTCGGTCAACTGCTCGAGCATTCCGGTGTCCAGAGCCAGGGAATAGAGATTATTTTGTCGAACAAACGATATGTGCCGCTGGTCGCGGATGAAGCGAGGATTCCCCTCAGCATCAGCCGTCTTGGTCAGCTGCCGACGCTCTCCGCTCGTAACGTTATATAGATAAATATCGCCCGCATCGGCATAAACTATCCACTTTTTATCGTCGGAAAGATCGCCGCCCGTCGGCGGAGCCTGGCGTGCTTCTTCCTCTGATAGTTTTCGAAGTCCGCTGCCGTCGGCGTTTACAACGTATGTCGAGGTTTCGGCCAGGCGGGCTTCACTCGCCTGCTTCCAGCCGAAGTAGATCTTCTTGCTGTCCGCGGACCAGCGAACGCCGGTCGGCTCGTATCCAACGAGTTCGGCCCCACGCATGATGTTGTCGATCGTAAGATCAAATTTCTTTACCGCGACAGGCTGCTGACCAGTTACGATCACGGGGCTGACACAAAAAGCGACTATGCAAATGAACGAAAGGATCGATCTCATTGAACTCCTTGCGGCTTAAAAATCCGCTTGATTTTTTGAATAAGGACTCTTAAGTATAGCCGATTCTGTATAATTGTTGGTAGAGGCAGCAGGAGATGGAACAGCCAAAAGCGAAGAATACCAGCGATGAAGCGACCACCGTGATCGATAAGATCTCGGGTCCAGATCCGTCTTCGCTCACCACCGACCAGCTGCGCCGTAGCTATTACTATGACGACGCTCACGGCTACGAGGTATATCGCCCAGATGAAGAAAGCGATCAAACTGAGGCAGACAACGACAAACCGACGCTCGATGGACCTGCTGCCGCCGATGGTTCTTAGGTCGGCAATTAAAAGGCGTCGCCGGAAGTTTTTCTTGACAACATCTGGTGTAAGTGTTTAAACTACACCCAATTAGGATGGTTTTTGGAACGCTCGGAACGGTTTTCTTAGAAAACTTTCGGGTCTTAGTGTGTTTACGGAGCGGCTATGAGAACTCTTTTGGCGTGTTGCATCGCGGTCTATTCGATGGCGTTTCTTGGCTGCAGCCGCGAAGTTGCGGTCGATCAGAACGTAAATCTAGAGACGGCTAGAAAGGTTGAGCAGGCGGTCGCGGCGGCTCCGACGCGGGCCATGCTCGTCGATCTGCAAACAAAAGCGTTCGACGCGCTCAAGCGCAATGATCCTGCGTTTTGGGAAGGCCATCTGCACGAGAAGTATGTTGGATTCATCGATGGCAAACGCGTAGATCGGGCGGGCACGCTTGCAATGATGAGCGAAAGGAAATGCGAGATCTCGAGTTTTGCATTCTCAGATGAAAAGATGGTTCCCGTGGGCACGGATGCGATAGTTCTGACGGCGAAGACAACCATCGACGGCATCTGCTCCGGCAAGAAGGTCCCAAGCCCGGTTGTGACGGGAACGCTTTACGTAAGAGCGGTCGATACATGGAAAGCCGCTTTTTACAACGAAGTCGCGATCGTTGGGGCTGATTCCGCCGCTCCACCAGCGAAAAAGATCGAGCCGAAACCTGCCGTCAGCGATGGTGATCTGGATGCCCTTTCGGCCAGCCTGTTCGCTGTCGAAAAACGTATCTGGGCAGAATGGAAGGCAAAGAACAGGTCACAGCTTGCTGATCTTCTGACCGAAGACGCGACGCGAGTCGATGCGCTTGGCACTGTGCTCGTGGGTAAACAGGCCGTCGTAAATTCTCGGATCATCCCAAAGTGCAATATCAATGCAGCCGACCCGATCGGCCCTACGGGTTCGGAAGTATCACCCGTGATCGGCATCCTGACCTACCGGGGAACCGCGTCAGGCACGTGCGACGGCAAACCCTTATCGGATTTCTGGGGAACGACCATCTACCAGAAAGAAGGCGGCGAATGGAAGGCCGTCTATATCTTTGAAACGCCGGCCTAGTCTTGAAAACGGATTAGCTTTACATCATTTCCATCGGTTGAAACAGTTACCGTTCCGCGTGAACCGGTCGTGATCACTTCGGCTCCGGCAGCTTTCCATCGCTCGACAACTTCGGGGTGCGGATGACCGTGCTGTGAAGTTCGTCCGACCGGAATGACGGCGATCTTCGCTCCCGATCGATCTACAAACTCCTGGGTCGAGGAAGTTCGGCTTCCATGATGCGCAACTTTTACGATATCGGCCTCAATTCCCGCTAGTTCCCGTTCAGCCGCGCTTTCTATATCACCGGTGAGAAGTATCGAGCGATCGCCAAAGGTCAGCCGGACTACGACCGAGCTGTCATTGGTCGATCTCGATGAGCTTTGATGCATCGTTGGATTCAGAATTTCGGCGGTTACGTCGCTAAATTCAAATACATCTCCGGCCGCTACATACTCGATTGGCACGCCGCGGCGGTCTAGAACTGCGGCAAATTCTTCGAATTCCGCGGTTGGGATCGCCTGTCGGCCGAGAATGACGGTGCCGATCTTAAAGTTTTTAGCCACATCGATCAGACCCTGAACGTGATCAGCATCGCCGTGGGTCGCAAGCAGGATATCGATTCGTGATAGCCCTCGATCCCAGAGGAAGGGTGAGACGACGGTTTCACCGATGCCTTGGAAATCCGGCGTGAAATCAGGGTTCTCAGGGTCCTCGCCATACCGCCGATTGCCGCCTCCATCGACCAGCATCGTCCTGCCATCGGGAAACGTAATAAGTGCCGAATCGCCTTGCCCGACATCGAGAAAGTCGATGTGCAAGCGGCCGTCCGGTTGTCGGGCTGCAAATGGACACAGGACCGATACGAGAATAAGCACGCCAAGTGCGGCCGCTCCGGCGGTGACAAGGCGACACGCCGCCGCCGATCGTCGCCTTCGGACCTCAAACGGCCGCCATGAATTTATGGCTATCGCGAAAAACACGATCACCGGTATAAAAAGCACGTAGACCAATCGGCCCTTTCCGGTGTAGGCCGGCAGCCTGAAACTAGCCCATCCGTCGAGCGGTATCAGTTTTGGCAGTACTAGCATCAGCCAGTTGAAGACCTCGGCAAGGGCGAAGAAGCCCTGTGCGAATGCCTCGTTTACAAGGCTCGCGATCATTACCGCCGTGACAGCTGCGAAACTTTCGAGGGCGATGAAAAAGCCGACCCACAGGTTCAAGATGATCGAACCGACCGCGACGCGGTGAAAGTATACGATCGACAGCGGCAGCATGCAGATCATAACTACGAGCGAAACGAAAATGCCTTCGAAGACCGGCCGCGTAAAAAACTGGATGCCCGACGTAGCGATCGCCGGCAGGAGAGGAGATTTCGATATTTTCGCTTTCCAGATCTGACGCTTCGAGTCGATCTCCCAAGCCTTTTCATTCCAGTAGATGGTTTCGGCGAGGCCAACGAGCCATCGCGGTGCAGCCGGTGGAAACGGTTCGTCAGGCGTCGGTGTCCAGCGGCCGATACGTTTGAGCCTTTCGAGCAACGGGAAAGCGATCGCTACGATCGCCGCGACACTGACAAAGGTCAACTGAAAAGACGGATTAAACACATCCGAGGGCCGCCAGGAGAGCAAGATCAGAACCGAGATACCGAGCGAATTCAGCAAACCGCCCTGCCGCCGGATAATGTACGCAAAGGACATCACCGTGAACATGAGAGCCGCCCTAACTACCGGAACATCTGCCCCAACCGCGAGGGTGTATAGCCAGAGCACGATGTTTGTAACGCCGAAAAGAGCCCAGTGACGGCGGGTGACCATTCGCAGTACCGCGACCAGAAATGCCCCGAAAAAGGTAATGTGAAGTCCCGAAATAACCAGAATGTGAAACGTTCCGCCGTCGCGAAAAAGGTCAGCCGTTTCTTTATCGAGGAATTCGCGGTTACCGAGCAGACTCGCGATCATCACACCGGCCGCCGATGGACTAAGGTTGCTTCGCAGCGAATCTATCATCGCGGCTCGCCGGTCGTAAACCCAAGCGAGCGGCAGGAATACACTTTCGTCAGCTAGTTTCTCAACAAGCAAAGGGCTCTTTATCGCCCCCGTTGCGTCGATGCGAAGACGATCGAGGATCTCGCGACGCGGCATTACACCCGGATTTAGGTAGCCGTCATCGCGTTCGAGTTTGGTCGTGACGAGTATGCGGGAGCCGTATTTGAGGTCGGCCGGGCTGTTTGAAGTTTTTAGGAAGAGACGGACATTCCCGCTCGCGGCGTGATCGATACCCCGGTGCCTGATTCGCTCGGTCGCAATCGTTAACAGCACGCCGTCGACCGAAGCTTCGGGCCTGCCCTGCAACACGCCTTCGACCTCGACCGAATCGCCGCTAGGGATCTGGCCGCTGTCGTAGAGGATCTTTACGCGGTTGGGCGAGACGCTCTGCTTTTCAGTCTCGCCCGAAACCAGACCCGCACATACCGCAGCCGCAAGCACCAGCCAGGTCGCCGAGGCATGAGATCGCAAAACAACGGCGACCGCGATCAGAACCGTCGCAGCAGCAGTCGCTGCGACCAGATCGACGGTCAATACCGATTCCACAATGATCCCAACCCCAAACGCCACCGCGAGCCAAAGCATTGGGTTTCGGTTGAATTTCGTGGGCCGACGATCTTCGGGCATCGCTTATTTTTATTCGGTTTTGATATAAGGGCGAAGTTCGACAAACCGCTCCTCGCTGATCCCGCGGATCTGCATCAGATGCTCTACCCGTCGAAACGGCCCGTTTGCCGTGCGAAATTCAACTATCGACTCCGCAGTCTTGCGGCCGATATTCGGCAGTTTCTCGAGTTCCTCGACGGTCGCGGTGTTGATATTAATGATCCCCGAAGATGCCGTCGACCGTTCTTGATCATGCACAACGCGTTTGGAACAGGCGATCGAAAGCAAAGATATCACGATCAACATCACGCCGCAGGCGTGACGGAAATTCGCCCGATGCGTAGCGTCCCGATTCGGCGCCGTCTCGCCTTTACTCGTCATCACCTAACGCACCCTCATCAATATCCTGCAGATCCTCATACGCCTTTGGCAGAACAGGCCGGGCACGTGAACTGCCGTCCATTTCGCCGATGTAGCCTTCGCGGACCATGGCGTCGAGGATGGCGGCGGCGCGGCCGTAGCCGATCCCCGCGTTTTGCCTGAACAACACAGCGAAGAGCGTCCATAAACAGCGGATCGCGGCGTCCGGGCAGGTCGCCGCTGTCGTCTAGTTCTTCTTCGGTTTTCGTAATGGTGGTGTCGTGTTCCAAGCGACCATTTTGCTTACAAAATTCAACTATTCTTGATATTTCTTCAAGCAATAATTGAGATTCATTGAGTCTAACAACTTGGTTCTTGTTTCCTGTGAATAAGAACATCTCATCTGGTGCTAAAAATTGATCGATAACGTTTGAATCGACGAGATACCGCGCATCAAAAGGAGCCGGCACGTAGGAGACCAGTTTCATGATACCCGAAACCGAATTAATAAATTTCCCCATCTCGCCGTCGACCCTTTGAGCAGCCAAGACGAAATGTACGCCCAGTCTGGTTGAATTTTCAAGCAAGATTTTTAAGCTGGACCTAAATAAATCGTCGCCCCCCACTAGCAGGTCTGACAGTTCATTAACTACAACCAGAATATGTGGGAATTGACTGAGTTTCTCGTCAACGACCCCAGAAAAGACTCGTATCGTTACTTCTTCGTTATATTCATCAATGTTTCGAACGCCAAAGGAGTCGAGGTTTACACGACGCGACGATAGCTCATTTTCAATCCATTTTAGAGCAGCTTTCCCCCTCAAGGGATCGCTAATAATGGCAGTAGCAAGATGTGGTAAGTCCGCATAAATACTAAATTCCTGCCGATCAGAATCCACCAACACTAATTTAAGTTCATCTGCTCCCGCTTTGAATAGAAGGGAACATAGCAAATTATCAATACCAGCCGTTCTTCTGCGATTCGTCGCTCCGGCAACAAAAATATTCGGTGAGCGAAAAATATCTTGAACAAAAACTCGGCCTTCCGTAGTCTTTCCCAAAGCAATAGTTCCTTTGGAGGGAGACTCCGTAAAAGCTCTCGATTCCACTAGTTCTCTAAATAAGGTTGGCCTGGATTCCTCATTCAAAATATCAATTGAAAAGGTAGTTTTATGTCCTTTAACGACACGAATACCCTTCAAACCTAATTTGCGACGAACAGCCTTCGAAATCGAAGTTACATCGACAGTGTCGATTTCTTTATCGAGACTATAAAGAAATGAGGTGATTACCGGCCCAGGACTGATGTGAAAGACCTTCCCGTAAACCCGTTCTTCATTCATTGCCGTTGCAACGTCAGCTGCTCGGGATCTGAGGTGTGGTTCAGAATAATTGAGTGGAGGGATCGACTCTCGAAGCAAATTCGGTGACGGCAGACCATCATGCTCATAAAAAGCTGATAGTGGGGAAACTACCGCTACCTGCTTTCTGTCGTAACTTAAACTGATATCCCCCCTTAACTCTCTACTGACAATTTTTATAATGTCTTCTCCCCAAAGATAGCCCGCATCCTGCAATCGTTCAATTTCAATGTACAAGCTCTTATCGAAATCGTAATCCCCACCGGACCACTCACTAATCCACTTCTTCAATTCATCTCGGTCAATCAACACGCAGGAATTCGAACTGGCCAGCTTTTTAGCATCGTCGGTAAAGTAGTTATTGGTGACGACCATTGCAAAGTTACATCCATAATGGTCTCGACCCGCAACAGCGTCACTTACAGCCCTTCTTGAAACCGGATGGTTATATCGTTTGACCTGAACTGCAAAGAGTCCTTCATGGTTGTTCGCCAAAATGTCCACCCCAAGGTCTCCCGAGCCTTTAGTAACGTCTGCACTGAACCCGCGGTGAGACATCAATTTGGCGACAAAATGTTCAAACTCAAGCCCATCCATTGAGTCAAAATCAAGGTACGCTATTTCACCGGAGCGTCCAGCTTCAACTTTTTCTAAAACTAGGTTTTTAAGCTTAATAACTTTACCCCTAATCGCAAGAAATTCCTCTTTTTTCCGGTGGCGCTCCTCCTCGATTTTCATCCTTTCGGCTTCTCTGATCTGGAAAGAAATCAGTTCGGAGGAAATTACATTTGCCCCCGCAATCTCATCCGACCGCGATTCGCGGCGTTTGTCGAGCCATTCGTTCCAGCGCATCAGGAAATTCTCGCCCGCCAGGCCAAAGGCGTTGACAAAACTGTCGAGCGTGAGATTTGTGATCAGTATAAGCGAACCGATAAAGATCGCCGCCAGCAAGATCTCGGCACCGATGGACCCAATAAAGTAAGCCGTCCACAGAGCCGCCGCTTCACCAACAGTAGCCCCGTACCCGCCGAACAAAGAGACCAGCCCCGACAGCGAAACCGCGAAGAGCACATATCCCGCGACCCGTGAAGCCCTCGGTACAAGCGTATCCGACTGAAAAAACCGCCATGCGATCAAACCAATCAGAATCGGGATTGAATATGCGGACCAGCCCAGGACGCCCTTAAAAAATGCCCCCGGAAGACGTAAAATTTCCACAGACCCAAACAACCGATCATCCCAGCTACCGTTGACCAAACTTATAGCTATTAGTACCGCTAACCCAACCAAAATCAGCGCGAACACGCTATTCCAATGCGAAAGCTTCGCGGCCGTTGCTCCACCCCGCTTTTTGCGCAAAGTCGTTCCGTCCGATAGACAGAAGTTAATATCGTCGTCCTTATAAACCTCGTTGCACGTCGGACAAACTTTCATATGTTCGGATCACTGCCATGCTCCATTTCAGAGAGATCCTGAGCATCGTCGTTGGCTTTTTGAAGAACTGGACGGGCTCGGGAACTGCCATCCATTTCGCCGATGTAGCCTTCGCGGACCATGGCGTCGAGGATGGCGGCGGCGCGGCCGTAGCCGATCCCGCGTTTTGCCTGAACAACACAGCGAAGAGCGTCCATAAACAGCGGATCGCGGCGTCCGGGCAGGTCGCCGCTGTCGTCTAGTTCTTCTTCGGTTTTAGTGATATTGGCGTCATATTCCGGGCCGCCTTGCGACCTTACAAAATCGACAACGCCGTTGATCTCGTCCTCATCAACAAATGCACCATGAACGCGGATGACGTTCGATTGTCCTGGCGGCAAAAACAGCATATCGCCCTGACCGAGAAGGCTTTCGGCACCGTTTCCGTCAATGATCGTGCGGCTATCGACCTTCGAGGACACGCGAAATGCGATGCGCGTTGGCATGTTGGCCTTGATGATGCCGGTTATGACATCGACCGAGGGCCGCTGTGTTGCTAGGATAAGGTGAATGCCAACGGCACGTGCCATCTGTGCGAGACGCGTGATCGATTCCTCGACCTCTTTACCGCTGACCATCATCAGGTCGGCGAGTTCGTCGATGATTATGACAATGTAGGGCAATTTTCGATACGCATCCCCGTTATCGTCGAGGCGTTCTTGAGCAATAAAACCGGCAATCTTTTCATTGTATCCGGCAATATTTCGAACACTCTGTTTAGCGAGATCTTTATACCTCTTTTCCATCTCCACAACTGCCCATCGCAGAGCGGTCGCCGCACGTTTTGGATCTGTGATAATCGGCGTCGCAAGATGCGGAATATCGGCGTAGAGCCCAAGCTCTACCTGCTTAGGGTCCACCATGATGAACTTTACGTCGGCAGGCCCCGCCTTCAACAGGATAGACATCACAAGGGTATTGACACCGACCGACTTCCCCGCGCCTGTAGCTCCGGCAATCAACAAGTGCGGCATCTTAGCGAGGTCGGCAATCTTCACCTTCCCATCGATTGTTTTCCCGAGGGCGAGTGTTAATTTGGATTCCGAACGAGCAAACTCCGGTGACTCAATCACTTCACGAAGAAAAATGATCTCGCGATTTCGGTTGGGAACCTCGATACCAACATGAGCTTTCCCGGGAATTCTATCTATACGTATAGATTCGGCCTTCAACGCCAACGAAAGATCGTCGACCAGTCCGGTGACTCGCGAATATTTAACACCCGCGTTTGGCTTAAATTCAAACGTGGTAACGACTGGCCCCGGAGAGAATTGCGGAACCGTACCCGGAACATTAAACTCAGCCGCTTTTTTCTCAATCAACTCCTTTAGCTTTTCGAATTCACTATCGTCATGCTCAATTCTCGAGGAAGCGGGAGTTAGGAGAGATGTGTCAGGAAGTTGATATCCCTCGGGAGTTGGACGCTCCGCTGTCGGCGTCGAAATCACAGACTGCTCTAAAAACGAGTCTTCGTCATCGTCGAAAGTTTCGTCCCCCACGTTACCGGTACTATGACGTCCCTTCTTATCCAAGGTCGGGATGGAGTCCTGCGGAAACTCCGGGATGGCGATGTCGACGATCTCGACGGCTTCACTTCTATTCAAAATTCTAATCGTATCAGGAACTTTTTCGGGTTCTCGTCTCGCCCCTCTCTGCTTCGCCCGATTATGGGCCGCTGCAACATCTTCCTGCCTGCGTTTTGACCACCAGCCTTCGAAACGAATTTTGAAATTCTCGCCCGCCAGTCCAAAGGCGTTGACGAAGCTATCAAGCGTGAGATTGGTTATCAGTATCAGCGAACTGGCAAACACCGCGGTAAGTAAAATGCCCGCACCAATAGTGCCGATAAAATACGCCGTACCCTGAGCCGCCGCCTCACCGACGATCGCTCCGTAACCGCCAAGCAGCGTGATCAACCCCGAAAGCGAAACGGCAAAAAACAAGTAACCCGCGACCCGCGAAGCTCGCGGTATCAACGTGTCAGATTGATAAACGCGAAACCCGATGAGTGCGATCAAAAGCGGGATCAGATACGCCGTCCACCCAAACGTGCTGAACAAGACGGCCGCGATATTTGCCCCAACCACGCCTATCCAGTTCCTCGTCTTTGGAAGTCCGGCTCCGGTCGATATCAGCGAACGGTCGTCTGTGCTGCTGGTTATCAGGCATAACAGAACCAGTACTGCAACGGCTCCGAGAATGATCGCCAGAACGTCGTTCCAATGCGAATGAGCCTTCGCCTTCCCGCCCTTTTTTTTAAGCAAAGTGGTCCCGTCCGACAGACAAAAGTTAATGTCGTCGTCCTTATAGACCTCGTTGCATGTCGGGCAAACTTTCATGTTTCGCAAATTGCAGAAGCCCGCACGTCAGTAAGGGCTCCCGTGACCTCTGTTCATACTAGCCGTTCATTTGGCTGCGACGGAGCCCTTACTTCGTGCGGGCTTCAGCAATCTGACTGCCTTTCCGAAACATCAAAAACTCCTGAATAAACTCGTCGATCCCGCCATCGAGCACCGCGTCGACGTCCGACGTTTCGTGCTTTGTGCGCGTGTCTTTGACGAGACGATATGGATGAAGAACGTAGTTTCGTATCTGTGAGCCGAACGAGATGTCCATCTTTCCGGCTTCCAGTTCGGCGGCTCCGGCACGGCGTTTTTCTAGTTCGAGTTCGTATAGTTTCGAGCGTAAAACCTGCATCGCGACCGCTCGGTTCTGTATCTGCGACCGCTGATTCTGACACGTTACCACAATATTGGTCGGAATATGCGTTATTCTTACGGCCGAGTCGGTCACATTTACGTGCTGGCCGCCGGCACCAGACGAGCGGTAGGTGTCAATTCGCAGGTCTTTGTCCTCGATGTTCACCTCGATCGTTTCGTCGATCTCAGGGCTGACAAACATCGATGCAAACGATGTTTCGCGGCTGCCGCCCGAGTTGAACGGCGATATCCGGACTAGCCGGTGAACGCCCGCCTCGGCCGCCAGCAACCCGTAAGCGTAATCGCCCTCGACCCGAAATGTCGCGGATTTTAGGCCCGCTTCGCTGCCCGACTGTTCATCTATGACCTCGGCCTTGAAACCTTTCTTTTCGCACCAACGCAGATACATCCGCAGCAGCATCTGGCAAAAATCCTGTGCATCCGTACCGCCTGCTCCTGCCTGAAGCGAGCAGATAGCGTTGTTCGCATCCGTTTCGCCGGAAAGGAGCGACTGAACCTCGGCTTCGGCCACCTCTTTTTCCAAACGAAGAATAAGAGCTTCGAGTTCCGTCGCCGAATCGGCATCCTCCGCCGCAAAATCGAACAAAACCTCGGCATCGGAAACGCCGGTCTCAAACGACTTCTGCTTTTCCAAAGCCTTTTCGAGCCGCGAACGCTGCTGAACAACTTTCTGCGCAGCTTCGCTGTCATCCCAAAATCCAGGCGACGAGATCTGCTGTTCGAGTTTGTCTAGTTCCGCTTGTTTGCCAGGTGCGTCAAAGAAACCTCCCAAGTTGGGTAACTTTTTCTTTGATCTCTTCGCGTTTTGTTTGCAGGTCTTGTAGTTCCATTTTGGTTGATTGCGAGAGCGAAAATAGCATTATACAGGAATTCAGAAACCAGCTTTCATTTTCTTCGGAGCTTAAGTCCGAAAAAACTGAAAACTAAAAACTGCGAACTGAAAACTGTTAGTGTTTGAAATGCCGGATCCCCGTAAACGCCATCGCGATGCCATGTTCATTCGCTGCGGCGATGGATTCTTCGTCTTTGATCGAGCCGCCGGGTTGGATAATGGCGGTCACGCCGAATTTGGCGGCTTCGTCGACATTGTCGCGGAATGGGAAAAACGCGTCGGACGCGAGGGCTGAGCCCTTTATATCGAGATCGAATCTTTCAGCTCTGATCGCGGCGATGCGGACCGAATCGACACGGTTCATTTGTCCGGCACCGACGCCGAGGGTTTGCTCGGCGTTCGCGAAGACGATCGCGTTTGATTTGACGTGTTTGCAGACGGTCCAAGCAAGCTGCATGGCGGCGAGCTCGTCGTCGGTTGGCTTGCGGTTCGTGACGATGTTTAATTCATCGGTGTTCAATTGATGAATGTCTCGGTCCTGGACGAGGAACCCGCCGCTAATTTGCTTGTACTCGATCGAGAGAGAACCACCCCGTTCGCCTAAAGCGGCGGCCACGCTTCCGTCGTAAGGAGGGGAGCATTTCAGGACTCGCAGATTTTTCTTTGTCCTAAACACTTCCAGTGCATCATCGTCGTATTCCGGAGCGATGATAACCTCGGAGAAAACCTCGATCACTGATCTTGCGGTTTCGCAATCGACTGTTTGATTGAATGCAACAATTCCGCCGAAGGCTGAGACCGGGTCGGTTGCGAGGGCTCGGCTGTAGGCTTCGAGATTGGTCGCTCCGGTGCCGACGCCGGAAGGGTTTGTGTGTTTGATGATCGCGACGGCAAGTTCTTCGAAGTCCTGTACAAGATTCCACGCCGCCTCAGCGTCGACATAGTTGTTGAAGGACATCTCCTTGCCGTGAAGTTGCTCGGCGCTCGCGATCCCTCCCGTTTCGCCATCGGTCACGTATAGAGCTGCTCGTTGGTGAGGGTTTTCTCCGTATCTCAGGTCGGTTACTTTGGCGAGGTCAATGCTGGTGTATTCGGGCAAGGTCGCGGTGTCGGGAGTTGGCAAAACCCCACCCGCTACCGCAGGTGGTACTGACTCATCCTCGTCGCTTTCTTCAAATTCGATAAACGCAAGATGCCCAAGCGGGTTCAGTGGTTCGAGGCGATCGAGGTCGTCGTTTGAGAGTTGTTTTGCTAGATAGGACGAGATCGCGAGGTCGTAGCTGGCGGTTCTTGTGTAGGCGAGGGCGGCGAGGCGTTGACGCGTTTCGAGGGAGATCGAACCGTCGTTCTCGTCCATCTCGCTGACTATCTCAGAGTACAAACGCGAATCGGTCACGACCGCGACATCTCGCCAGTTTTTCGAAGCGGAACGGATCATTGCCGGGCCGCCGATGTCGATGTTTTCGACCGCTTCTTCGAGTGAAACGCCGTCACGCGCGACAGTCGCTTCAAAAGGATAAAGATTTACAACGACCAGATCGATCGCCTCGATGCCGTGTTCTTGCATCGAAGCTATATGTTCCGGATTGTCACGCAGAGCGAGAAAGGCCCCGTGCATTTTCGGATGAAGCGTTTTGACGCGGCCGTCCATCATTTCGGGGAATCCGGTTACGTCGGAGACGTCGCGGACGGTCAGCCCGGCTTCGCGGAGCGATCTTGCCGTTCCGCCGGTTGAGATGATCTCTACGCCGTGACCGCCCAGAGCCGCGGCGAAGTCCGCCAGGCCGGTTTTGTCAGAAACGCTTATTAATGCACGTTTTATCTTTCTGTTTTCGCTCATTTAAGTAATACACGCAGGCTGGAAGCCTGCGCTCCAGTTAAAAAAATAAAAAAGCGGCTGCAAAAGCCGCTTCATCAAAAGCTATTTTATGGTAAAAACTACCTGCCGACAAATGCGATCTAAAAGAAGAACCGCCCGAGAAATAAAAGGCCGAGTACGAATACCATTGCCAGTATTATGATTTTGATTACGCTCATGATTTCCTCTATTCTGTCGCTTACGTTTCGGGGTGATTCGTAGTCTATTCCCGCCTTTCGACCGATGTCAAAAATTTTAGCACCGAAATTCCACGTTTTCGCCGCTCTGGTGCTGATTTTACAATTCTTTACATTTGCACGGGCTCAGGACGTCGAAATAACGATAAAGATCGAACGCGGGATCGCCGATATCAAAGGGAAGTTCACCGGCGATCCGCCGGCTGGAATTTGGTTCCTGGACACCTATGGAGAACTTTCGGGGCTTCTCTCCGAAAGGATGTCGCCCATCTATTTTTACGATAAACAGGGATTCCTTTTCGCTCGGAAACGTTTGACTCCCACGGATATCGTAAAGACCACGAACGTCGGCGGGTTTGCTTACACGGCGGATCTAAAACCTCGTGAAAGCCCGTTTGCAGCGGCGCACGCCTCGTGGGCGAGTGAAACCGAAGCGTTGCTGATGCTGGACGATCTTTTGCCACAATTAAAAGGTACGAAAGCTAAAATTACGTTCGAATTCCCTGCCGGATGGACGGTCGCGAGTGTCGAAAACGAAGTCTCGCCAGGTGTTTTCGTCGTCGAAAATACGGAGGAGGGCGTTTTCTATCTCGGGAAACATCTGCGGGTCGTTAATAGCGAGAGAGTTAAATTTATCCTGATCGGGGACAATTGGCTGTTCGCAGATGATGAGGCGGCGGCGATGGCCAGTTCCCTGTTGAACGACTACGGCAAGCTTTTCGGCACGCTTAAACCGGCAAACGCTCTGGTAAAGATCGGCAGATTTCCGGTGCCGCAGCCGGTGGGAAATTGGGAAGCCGATACGCGTGGGAAAAGCGTCACGATCGTTTCGTCGGACATGCCGTTCAAGAATCAGTCGATCCAGCGGCTGCACGAGCAGCTTCGGCACGAGCTTTTTCACCTTTGGGTGCCGGGACGGTTAAATCTGTCGGGCCGTTACGACTGGTTTTACGAGGGTTTCGCATTGTATCAGTCGCTGAAAACCGGCATCGCGGGCAATCAGATCAGGTTCGAAGATCTTCTCAACACGCTTTCGGGTGCGAGAGCCATCGATAGCAGGAATGAAAGGACAATGTCCCTGCTCGATCTCTCGAGCGAACGCTGGACAGGCGGAAACACGCGAGTTTACGCCCGCGGCATGCTCGCGGCATTTGCAACCGATCTCGCGATGCTCCGTGCGTCGAACGGAAAGCGTTCGGTGACCGATCTGATCGCCGCGATCGTCCGCAAACACTCGCCGCCCGCCGCCGAAACCGACGCAAACACCGCGATCCTCGCCGAATTCCGCTCGCGCCCCGAACTCGTCGCGGTCGTCGATAAATTGATCACCGGTAGCGAGAGATTTGATTTTAGCGATCTTCTGAACGCCGCCGGACTGGAAATCACAAAAGCCGGAACATCCGAAACGATCAAACCGGTCGCAAAACCGAGCGGGAAACAAAAAGATTTGCTGAAAAAACTAGGTTCGGAGAACTGGCGGAATATTCGTTGAGATTGATCGGGAACGACTAAACATGGTAGTTTGGTCAACTTTGTCGGGAGTTTCGTCAACTTCGCTGGGCGTTTGCTGAACTTTGCTGGGAGTTTAAACAACTTTGCCGGGAGTTTGGGCTACTTGGCTGGGAGTTTAAAGAACTTTGCTGGGAGTTTGAGCTACTTGGCTGGGAGTTTAAAGAACTTTGCTGGGAGTTTGAGCTACTTGGCTGGGAGTTTAAAGAACTTGGCTGAGAGTTTGGGCTACTTGGCTGGGAGTTTTGACAACTTTGCCGGGAGTTTGGGCTACTTTGCCGGGAGACCGGAGAATACGTCGTCAAGAGAGACCGAAAACTCCAACGGGACGCCCCTCGGGTCGCTCCTACGGAGCTTTACCAGGTATTTCGACTTCTTTTCTACAAACAGTCCGCCCCTAGCGGGGCTTATTAGTGTAGCTCCGTAGGAGTGACCTGTCTGTAGAAAGCGTTGTCATAAAACCCAAAAGCCCCTTCGGGGCGACCTCAGGTCGCTCTTACGGAGCTTTATTAGGTATTTCGATTTCTTTTCTACAAACAGTCCGCCCCTAGCGGGGCTTTACGAAAGAAACCACAGATGAACACGGATGGAGTCGAACGAAAGCGGGTCAGACTCGCCTTATTTGAGGCTAATTCCCGTTCTCCGCTTCTCCCTCGCTCCCTTTCTCCCCTTCTCGCTTCTCCGGCCGCATGTGTGGGAACAATATTACGTCGCGGATCGAGTGTTTGTTGGTTAAAAGCATGACGAGGCGGTCGATTCCGATGCCAATTCCGGCCGCCGGAGGCATTCCGTAGCTTAGAGCACGGATATAATCTTCGTCCAGAACCATCGCTTCCTCGTCGCCGCGTTCGCGCTCGGACATTTGATCGACAAAGCGTTCGTATTGTTCCTTTGGATCGTTCAATTCAGAAAACCCATTGGCCACTTCCATTCCGTTTATGAACAATTCGAACCGCTCCGCGACGTTCGGATTCTCCGGCGAAGCTTTTGAGAGCGGCGAGATCGATTTTGGATAATTAACGATGAAGGTTGGTTGTATCAGAGTAGATTCAACTTTTTCTTCGAATACTTCGACAATGTTAGGCCCTTTTCTAACGTTGTAAATTCCAAATGAAAGCCCCTCTTTTCCATCCGGCATATCATTGGCGAGTTGCGAATTTCTTTCGTCTTCTAACGCGGCATCCACTAGAGAAGGCATTACGGCATCCAGCATCGAAATTCGCCGGAAAGTCGAAAAGTCTATTTCATTCTCACCATATCTCACGACCAAACTGCCGTCATTGGCCTTCACTACGGCGTCTTTTATCATGGTTTCGGCCAGATCCATCATTCCGTTGACGTCCATGTAGGCGACGTAGAACTCGAGCATGGTGAATTCCGGGTTGTGACGCTGTGAAAGGCCTTCGTTGCGGAAATTTCGGTTTAGTTCGTAGACCTTTTCGAACCCGCCGACGACCAGACGCTTTAAATAAAGCTCGGGAGCGACGCGTGCGTAGAGAGGGATGTCGAGGGCGTTGTGATGCGTCTCAAAAGGCTTTGCAGCAGCCCCTGTAGCTTTTGGCGTCAGCATCGGGGTTTCTACTTCGATGAAACCGTCGTCGTCAAGGAACCGACGCATTCCCGAAATTAATTTCGCACGACGCTCGAAAACCTCGCGGGTCGTTAAACCATCGTGTTCGACCTGTAGCGTCGATGCAATTAGATCAGCGTATCGAAAACGCCGCTGCAATTCCGGATCGGCGATGCCGTGCATTTTGTCGGGCATTGGGAGCATCGCTTTCGCGAGGAACTGCAGCTTTTCGACGTGGACCGAGACTTCGCCGGTGTTCGTGACAAAAAGATAGCCTTCGGCTCCGATAAAATCTCCGTGATCGACGAGCTGCCACATCGCCCATCCGTTTTCTGCATCGAGCATGTTCTCCGCATCATTACGGATCAATGCGAGCGGGCCTTTTTTATTGCAGTAGATCTGCAGTTTTGAAATTCCATCGGTCAGATGAACAAAATTGCCCCGCGGCGTCGTCGTCAATCTTCCCGCGATCCTCACCGTTCCGAGAGCTTTCAAGCTCTCGTTCATCGCATCCTTCATTTCCCCCGGCGGACGTTCGCCCGGGGCTAGATCCGCCTTGATCGCAGCCATTTCGGTTTCAATCGCGACGACTGGTTCCCAATTCTTGATCGCCGTGATAGTATCTTCGCCGCCCGACAGCGTGCTGCGGTCAAATTTGTTCGGATAGACATTGCCCACCAGCTCGCGCAGCTTTTCCAAATGCTCGGCACGCGCCTCAGTCTGGTCATTGGGAACGATGATCTCTTGGAATTCAGGAATGCTCATATTTCTTTCTCCACACCAAAGGCGGGGCGATTTAAGTGCTTGATTATAGTTAACCGCTTTCGCCACGGCAAACTTCTTATAAATATGCCAAAATAAATCTACCGCAAGAGAACGTATGCGACAGGCGAACCCGCCCCGCGACATGTTTTCTGCGGCTAGGTGTGTTTATGGAATCTGCTTTCGAGCAATTTAAGCGGGAAGTTTTGAGCGGGGCTCGCGTCGTAAGTATCAGCGGCCTCACGTCGATCTCGGCGAAGGCCTACGTCGTTGCACGGCTGGTTGTCGAGACCGGAAAGCGGTTTGCGATCCTCGCCGATACGAATAACGAAGTAGAGGTCTGGGCGAGTGATCTGGGATTTTTCCTCGATCAACATCCTGCGGGCGAAACCGTCGTGACGACCTTGCCGTCATTTGAAACGGCTCCGTATTCAGGTGTTTCCCCGCACGCCGAGACGCAGGAGAAACGTGCCCTCGCCCTGTGGCAGATGCGGGCCGGGACGAGCGATGTCGTTATCGTTTCCGCCCGTTCGATTATTCAGCGGCTCATCTCGAAAGAAGATGTAGCGACGCTCGGGTGCGAACTGAGCCGTGACGAAGACTTTGCTCCCGAAAAGCTAGTCGAGCGGCTTTTCTCAGTGGGTTACGTCCGCGAAGATCCTATCGCCGGGCCCGGACAGCTTTCGGTTCGCGGCGGTATCGTCGACGTTTGGTCGCCTGATGCCGAGTCGCCCGTCCGGATCGAGTTTTTTGGCGACACGGTCGATTCGATCCGCTCGTTCGACCCCGAAACGCAGCTCTCGACCGGGCATTTGACCGAGATTTCGATCGCTCCGATGCGTGAGTTTACCCTCACGCCGCAGGATCTGAAAGACTGGGCATTTTTTGCCGATGACCGTTTTGGTCAGACGAAATTTATTCGAAATCTGCGAGACCGCACCGATTTTGCCGCCGCAGGCGAAACATTTTCGGGTTGGGAATTTCTCATCCCGCTTACAAAACCACTAACCGCGACCATTTTCGACCACCTCGACGACCACATTCTGATCGTTGACGAACCGTCGTCAGTCGAAAATACCCTCGCCACTTTCTACGATCATCTAGATAGAAACTACAAAGCCGTGATCGCAAATGGCGATGTCGGTTTGAAGCCGAAAGAGCTTTTTGTCGAAGCGGCGGAGTTGAGGAAAAAACTCGAATCGTTCCGAGCGATCGAAATGCGCGGTCTGGGCCGTACGGCAGCGGCGACCGACGAGGAATTCGGATATGCGAGTAGCTCCGACGGCACTCAAGATGACTCCGCAGCGGCGAACACACTCCCTACCGGTCGTGTCTCAGCCCCTAAGCCGCTGTTTCTGTTCTCTACGGCGAAGAAAGCGGTCGAGATCGAGCTTCAGTCGCGTTCGACGCGGAAGTTTCATGGTGATTTTGCAGGCTTTGTCGCCGAGTTTGACCAGGCGGCGGAAATCGTTGTCCGAACACCGGGAATGTCGGAGAGGATCGCGGAGTTGCTGCGTGATTACGACAAGTACGTGCCGCTTGAAGCGATAAAGCTCGGCAGCCTGTCGAGCGGTTTCGAGATGCCGTCCGAAAAGTTGATCACGTTTACCGAGGTCGATATCTTCGGCGAAACGGCCGAAGCCGACCAGAGAGGGCCGCGTGAAAAGGTTCGAAAGTCAAAGACCAAGCTTGGGGCGTTTATTTCCGACTTTCGCGACCTGAAAGCAGGCGATTTTGTGGTCCATGTTGACCACGGCATCGGGCGTTTCGAGGGCTTGCAGACGATAGCTTCGGCCGGTTCGGAACGCGAGTTCATGCTGCTCGTTTACACCGATAACGCGAAACTTTTCGTACCGGTCGAACGAATGGACCTCGTCTCTCGCTACTCATCAGGCGAATCGACGGCTCCGACCCTTGACCGACTCGGCGGACTCGGCTGGCAGAAGACGAAAGCCAAAGCTAAACGAGCCATGCGCGACATGGCGGACGAGCTTTTGAAGCTTTACGCCGAACGAAAGCTGGTTCGCGGCCACGCCTTCTCGCCCGACGCTCCGTGGCAGCATGAGTTTGAAGACGCTTTTCCGTACGACCTTACGGTCGATCAGGCTTCAGCCATCGAAGATGTAAAGACCGACATGGAAACAGCCGTCCCAATGGACCGTCTTATCATCGGCGACGTTGGGTACGGCAAAACTGAGGTCGCGATGCGTGCCGCATTCAAGGCAGTGATGGACGGCAGACAAGCCGCGATCCTCACGCCGACAACAGTGCTCGCGTATCAGCATTTTGAGAGCTTCAAGAAACGTTTCGCCGCGTTTCCAGTTAAGGTCGATCTGCTTTCACGTTTTCGTTCCTCGAAAGAACAAAAGCTGGTGTCCGAAGCGGCGGCGAAAGGCGAGGTCGACGTCCTGATCGGAACTCACCGAATTCTTTCAAACGACGTAAAAATGCCCAAACTCGGCCTAGTCGTCATCGACGAAGAACAGCGTTTCGGCGTCGGGCACAAAGAGAAATTAAAGCAGCTTAAGAAAAAGGTCGATGTCCTGACGCTCTCCGCCACGCCGATACCGCGTACGCTAAACATGTCGCTGCTCGGGATGCGCGACATGTCCGTGATCGAAACGCCTCCGCGAGATCGTCTGGCTATCAATACGCAGGTTGTTCAGTTTAGCGAAGGCGTTATCCGCTCTGCCATCGAGCTTGAACTGAGCCGCAACGGGCAGGTGTTTTTTATTCACAATCGCGTCGAATCGATCGAAGCGATCGCCGCTCTTATCAAAAAGATCGTGCCAAACGCCCGCGTCGCGATCGGTCATGGGCAGATGAATGAAAAAGATATGGAAGACGTGATGCTCGATTTCATCGCGTTCAAATACGATATCCTCGTCGCGACGACCATCATCGAGAACGGCATCGACATTCCTCGAGCAAATACCATCATCATCAACCGTGCCGACAACTACGGCCTGTCGCAGCTTTATCAGCTTCGCGGTCGCGTCGGCCGTTCAAATCGCCGTGCCTACGCGTATCTGCTGATTCCCAGCGAACTCGAATTAACGCCGATCGCCCGCAGGCGTCTGAGCGCGATTCGCGAATTCTCCGATCTCGGCGCCGGATTCCGCCTGGCTGCTCTCGACCTCGAATTGCGAGGTGCCGGAAACATCCTCGGCGGCCAGCAATCGGGCCATCTCGACGCGCTCGGCTTCGACCTGTATACAAAAATGCTGGAGCGGACTATCGCTGAACTGAAAGGCGACGAGATCGCTGACGAGACCAGCGTTTCGATCAATCTCGGCATCGATGTTGCGATCCCGAAAGATTACATCTCAGACACGAGCCAGCGGCTGCGAACTTACAAACGGATCTCGTCGGCGGGTTCAGAAGAGGAATTGGTGGCGATCCACGCCGAGATCGAAGATCGCTATGGCCGCATTCCGCGGTCGGTCGATAATCTTTTCGAGTACGCCCGACTTCGAAAGCTGGCAGAGTCAGCTGCGATCGTTTCCATCGATCGAACGACCGATGTGGTCGCGATCAAGCTCGGCGAACAAGCTCGCGTTTCGCCCGAAAAGCTGATGCAGTTCCTCGCAGATGCGGAGGGGACGAGTTTCTCGCCGAACGGCATTCTACGCGTCCCGGTCAAAACCGCCGACCCGATCAAATCAGCGATCGAGGCGATACTCGCGATCGGGGATTAGAATTCCGTGCAGTCGTCAAATTCCTTGTCCGGGCAGCCGAAGATCTCCGGCGCGTATTCACGGGTCTGGCGGCGGACGTTTTTCCAGACTGGCGAATTCGCGTATTTGTCTTTGGTCCAGCCAAGTTTCGTCCGGTTTTGCCATACGAACTTGTACGCGTCCATCTCATCACCGCCCCGCAGATGTCGGGCTTCGTGCAGCAGGATCGCTGCCCGCTCGACATCATCCGCCGGGTAGGTGAAGAAGTCAGGATAGAGCGTCATTATCAGGAACGGAAAATTTGTCGCGGCAAAGGCATTTTCCTTTGGAGTTAAGGAATTTAGCCAGTTGTCGCTCGAGCGATAAACGGAGAATCGTTCGAGGAACATCGCCTCGGAATCAAACCCTTTTGCTTTGACCAAGGCTACAGCCTCGTCGACCATCTGACGCTGCTGAATGCTCAACGACCGCGAACTGGCTACGAGGGAGAAATAAAATATCGTTAGCGATACGACGCATAGACCGAGACAGACGGCGATCCGCAGGCCGATAGACGGGCGTCGCGGCTTTGCAGACACGACCCTTGAGCCGTCCGAAATTTCTTCATTGCAGCGGACGCACTGGTTGGCCTCGGCGTAATTAACAAGCCGGCAGTTTGGACACTTCTTTGTCATCAGGTTTCGATGGGCGAAGGGAGTGCGGAGCGGACCGCTTAGTTAAAACAAAAGCTTAATCTAGCGGCGTTTCCCGTAACGCCCACGATAAACGCGAGACGGATTTCGTGCATCAAACTCAGCAGTTTGCGTAATTTGGGCCGTAAATATATGATTTTGGGTTACGGCAATAAGGAGTTTTTTTCGATGAGTATTATCGGTCGCTTTATTTCTGCTTTTTTTGTTACGGCGTTGATGGCCGCAGCAGCCTTTGCACAGGAAACCCAGACCCGCGTTATCGACGAGGTTGTCGCGGTTGTAAATGACGGCGTTATCACGCTTTCAAGGGTCAAACGCGAAACCAAAAGCGCGGTAGATAGTTTTGTTCAGGAAGGCAAGACCCGCGAGGAAGCCCAGAAAATGGTCGATGAGAAACAGGGCGAACTCATAGCCAATCTCATCAATGAAGAGTTGCTTGTTCAGAAAGCCAAAGAGGGCGGCCTCGACTCAAACATCGAAGCAAGTCTGAACACACGCTTCGTCGAGATCATGAAAGAGTACGGCCTGAAAACCGTCGAAGAGCTCTATGACCAGATGGAGAAAAGCGGTGTCGACCCAAAACAGCTGCGTGAGAACTGGCGCAAACAGGCCACCCGCGACCGCGTGATAGAACGGGAAGTTCAGATGAAGGTGTACTGGGGAGCGAATGGCAAAGAGGTTCGAGACTATTACGATAAGAATAAGAGCAAGTTCACGACGCCCGAAACAGTTGTTTTCAGCGAGCTTTTCTTAGGCTTTGCTGGACGTGATGAGGCTGCCGTCAGGGAAAAGGCGAAACAGTTGTATGCTCAGCTCAAAGCGGGCGGCGATTTCGACAAGATCGCGGCTGAGAATTCGGATAAAGGCGTCATCGCAGGCGAAACCCGTAAATCTGAAAAGATAAAGGTGAAAGACATGGTCGAGGTCATCTCTAAACCGCTTGCGGGCCTCAAGGTCGGCGAATACACCCAACCTTTTGACGTGGAGAAGCTTGGTGTCGCTATCCTTCGCGTCGATGAACGTCAGCTGGCAAGCCAGGAATCGACCTTTGACGAGAATGCCGTTCGTATGGCGATCCTCAATGAAAAGTTCCCTGCCGAGCAGAAGAAGTTCATGTCGAAGCTTCGTGAAGATTCTTACATCAGGATCAACGAAACCTACCGCCCGCTGGTCGCCCCGATCCTTTTTGCGGACGAACGGAAGGATAAGCCAGCCAAGTAACATCGGAGATCAGTTTTCCTGTATTGGAAAACGGCCGTCCCGGATAAGGGACGGCCGTTTTGATTTCGTTCGCCCGTGATCTTATTTTGCGTCAAAAGTAAAGAAATCCGGCTGAAGGGCTTGGTTCAAACGATACTCAACGACCCGCACCCCCCAAATATTCTTAAACATTCCGGAATTACCGTTATTCGCCAGCTCGGCTCGATGATAATGCGGCAGCCGCAGCCCATCGATAGTTCTGAAATCAGAAAATAATTCGGTTAGAGTAGCAACCGCCGATGCTCGCCGGTTCTGCTGCCCAAAGGTCGCGTCGCGAGGCGTCACCTCGTATCGGTACTCGGTTCGAACGTGATCGAAGGTTTCGGCATCGAAGTAGAGCTTGATCGTAAACTCATCCGAACCACCACCGGCGGGAACATAGTTGGCCACGTAGCACTTTTTATCCTCGATCTTTTTGGTACCGCCTCCACTAAGCCGAGGCTTGTTTTTTTGAGTATCGAACAAGGGCCACCGCAGTGACATGGCCCCGCCGAACAAGCCCTCGCCAAGGATCGATGAATGATCCGCAATATATGCTCCGAGCAGCGAGCGGACCCCGGCAGTGATAAATGGCAGACTAGGTTTCCCGTTAAAATATCCGATCTTCTCAAACGGATAGTCCTTTGAATTCAGGCTCATCAGGAAGAATAGATTGCCCGGATCAGAAACGACAACGACTCGGCCATTCCCTTTTACGACCGGCACGTTTGACTCAAATTCGCTCGCACCGAGCGCCATTATAGTCTTAAGGGCGGCTCGCTTTTCTTGCGTGCCGACCGCAGCGAGATGTTTTGAAACGATCTCCTCGGGCTTAAGATTCTGTGCCGCGACCGGAGAGCACAGCAACAAGATAAGAAGAAGTCGACTTAAGGTCTGGGCTTTCATTCTAGATTTCCTCCTCTAGATCCCGAATTTCCCCTTGACATCATCAAGCAGCGATGGAAGCCGAAGTTTTACCATACGGTAAGTTGTCGGGCATCGCCGCGTCGCAGGAGTCGAGCACGAGATCGGCATCGGCTTCTACAAATCCATCACCAAAGGTGCTTCGGGATTCGAGCGTTTCAAAGTACGTTGTAATGTTATCCAATATCTCCTCGGCCGAATGCGAATGATAGAGAGTTTGGCGAAACTGAGCACCACCGACAAGGCCCTTTGTGAACTGGCCCGCGAGCTGTTTCATCTTGCCGAGAGATACGATCTCAGGCATTTCCTCGCGGCACATTGAAAAGAATTCCAGCAGAACGTCCTTCTTTTCCGCGAGATCCGGCTGATAGGGCTCGCGGCCTGCGAGCACGTCAGCAAACTGGCGAAATATCCAAGGGTTCTGCATCGCACCGCGGCCGATCAGGATGCCGTCGACGCCCGTTTCACGCCATTTATTCATGCCGTATTCGATGGTCGTGATGTCGCCATTACCCGAAACGGGGATGGAAACCGCCTCTTTGACCTGTCGGATCAGATCCCAATTCGCGAGGCCCTTATAACCCTGCTCACGCGTACGGCCGTGCACCTGAATGTGCTCGACACCGCATTGCTCAGCCATCTTAGCGACATCGACGACGTTGATCGACGCATCGCTGTAACCTGTTCGCAGTTTGAGAGTTAGCGGGATAGTGATCGTTTTTTTGATCTCTTTTAGGATGGTTTCGAGAAGCTTCGGATCACGGAGCAGCCCGGACCCACCGCCGTTCTTTACCACCTTAGGTGCTGGACACCCGCAATTTACGTCCAAAATGTCGGCCCCGACTTCCTCGGCCATTTCTGCCCCCAGCGCCATTCGCTCAGGCCGACCGCCAAAGATCTGAACGGCATATGGTCGCTCTTCCTCATCAAAACGCATCTGCCGCTTCGACTTCGGATTCCCCCGCGTCAAACCCTCGACCGAAATAAACTCCGAAACAACCAACCCCACACCACCCCGCCGCTTTATCAAACGACGAAAGGTATAGTCCGTCACGCCCGCCATCGGCGAGAGGATGAGCGGGGGATCGATCGGAATATTCCTTATCAAAAAAGGCATCATAAACTTAAGCTTAAATAATACCACGGGCCCTTAGGATATCGTGATGATCGGCCAACCGCAGGGGCGATGATATAAACACGAAGATTTAACATGACTGAGCTTTGTCACGGGTCATTATAGGTCTATAATCCGCCCAAGCTTTATACACGTAACACTCAGTTAAGCCTAGCTTTACTGCCTGTTAACACACCATTTGGAGAAAATCTATGAAGAGAGTCTTTGCTCTAACTACTATTGTTCTGAGTACTTTACTTTTAAGTAGCTCGATATTCGCCCAGTCGCAGGCAACTACCGGTCTAATACAGGGAAACGTACTTGATGCAAACGGGTCTTCCATCGCCGGTGCGTCGGTTACTGTCCAAAACGTTGGTACGGGATTTCAACGAACCGTATCAACAAACTCCGACGGCTTTTTCAGCGCCCCGCTTCTGCCACTCGGCCGTTATCGAATAACGACGAAGGCCAGCGGATTTGCTGACTCGATCCTTGAGAATGTTGATGTAACGATCGGTCAAACAGCATCTTTTACCATCGATATGAAAGTCGGGAACACGGCAGTCACAGTTGACGTTACAAGCGACGCAGAAGGCGTTGAAACGGCTCGTACCGAGCTTTCGACACAGCTTAACGAACGATCGGTCGAGAATCTTCCGATCAATAGGCGTGATTTTTCACGATTTGCTCTGCTTACCCCCGGCGTTTCGATCGTCCAGGGCCCGGATGGAGACGAGATCACGATTAACGGCCAAAAAGGTATCCAAAACAATGTCTCGATCGACGGTTCGGACGCGAACAATCCTTTTTTTGGAGAGCAGAGGGGTGGCCAGCGGCCGGCATTCACTATCAGCCTGGAGTCAGTTAAGGAGTTTGTGGTCGTTCCCGTGGGGGCTTCGGCAGAGTTCGGACGAAGCTCTGGTGGCTTTATCAATGTAGTAACCAAGTCCGGCACAAATGATGTTAACGGAGCCGCATTCCTGTTCTTCCGAAACCAGAGCCTTTCGAGCCAGAATCCTGATGCGGTCGCAGCGAACCTCCCGATCGAAGACTTCCGGAATTATCAATTCGGCGGCAACATCGGCGGCCCGCTTAAACGGGATAAAGCCTTCTTCTTCGTGGCTTACGAGCGCAATGATGGCGATAGCAGCAAGCCGAACTCAATCGACCCGAGGCTCGTAAATATATTCGCGACGCGCTTTAACTCGCCAAATGAACAGCGGATAATCGACCGCACAAACGTTGCCGACGTCCTGTTGGGCAAGGTCGACATCAACTTGACTCGAAATAATATCCTAACGTTCCGCCACAACTACAGCCGTGCAGAGCAGGTGAACGGCACGTTCGACGTCCCGACGTGGGGCTCCAGCGCAAACGGTCGCGAGACAAGCAATTCAAACTCCTTCATAACGAGCCTGGTCTCGAATATTTCCTCGAATTTTCTTAACGAGTTCCGTTTTCAGGTTGCGAAAGAGGAACGACCGCGATTCTACGACGGGCCCGATTTGCCAGATACGACTATTGGAACCTTCGACGGATCGATCTCATACCGGTTTGGTCGCCCGTTCTTTTTACCGACGCCGTCGAACGATATCCGATATCAGTTTACCGATAATATGACCGTGATTCGCGGTAATCACACCGTTAAGTTCGGGGTTGATCTGAATCGCACGCGTGTATCACAGACATTTATTGGGTTTGCCCGCGGGCGTTATATCTTCGCCGCTGGAACAATAAATGACGCGATAAATGGTTTCATCAACTACATCAACGGAACTAGTCCTGCCGCTCTACAACTTTATCTGCAGTTTGCTCCGATCGGCAATCGAACCGTCGAGGAAGCGGGTACGCAGGCATATACGAATTTTGAACCGGGCCTTTATGTTCAGGACAACTGGCAGGTGCGAAGGAATCTAACGTTCAACCTAGGTTTCCGTTGGGAAGGCCAGTATCAACCTGACACGATAACGGCGCCAGCTCAAACGCGTTATGGACAGTTCCTCAGCGACCCGCGTTTCCCGTCCGATGGCACCATCCCTGATTTCACAGACGGTTATTCGCCGAGGCTTGCGATGTCATGGTCACCGGGCGACGACGGAAAGACCGCGATCCGCCTAGGGGCCGGCCTCTATTATGCGCGAATTCCCGGCCTCGTCGTTGCCGGACCGCGAAATACAGATGGTGTGATCGCCGGTAACATCTTTTCAGCCAGCTTCCTTTGCAGCGGTGCCGGACTTGGCGGCTGTCCGGCTTATCCAGGTATTTTTCCGACGGCCGGATTCACGCCTTTTAATCCTGGTGTGGCCGTTTTTGAACGAAATTTCAAGAATCCGAGAACGATCCAATACTCAGCCAGTGTCGAACGAGAGATCGCGAAGAACCTTTCGTTTCTGGTCGCTTACAATTTTGCAAAGTCGACTCGTTTGACGAGGTTTGTCAATCGCAACGATGCTCGGCTCTACAACGGCGTTGCGATCTTCGAACGGGCAAACGGTTCTGGTATCGGTGAGATTCGTTCGACCGAAAGTTCGGCTCGTTCGGTTTACAATGGGTTGACGCTTACGCTCAACAAACGCTTTTCAGACCGCTATCAGTTCCAGATGAACTATCTCCTTTCATCGGATAAATCCGACGACGATAACGAACGCGATCCGTTCACGTTTCGTTATGTCGACCCGCGAAATCTGACGCCGGAATATGGTTACTCGGACCGCGATCAGCGACACAGATTCAATGCGTTTGCGACGTTCCTACTGCCATACGACATCAATCTCTCGCCAATCGTTCAAATACGCTCGGCCCAGCCGACGTCGGTCGCAAACAGAGGCACGTTCCCGAATATCATCCAGCGAAACACCATTCGCCTCGATAACAAGTTCTTTACGTTCGATATCCGGGCGTCAAAATCTTTCAAATTTGGCGAGCGAATGGAACTCGAAGGAATTTTCGAGGCATTTAACTTGACCAACAGCCGAAATCAACGGAGTTTGCCGAGGCCCTTGACCTTCAACTTCGATGGAACGGTTTCGGCCGGATTTGGTGAACCGCGACAGGCACAGCTTGGGGTTAGGTTTAAATTCTAGATGGAACCGTTAATTTCTAAAGGCCTGCCGATCAGCGATCGGCAGGCCTTTAGTTGGTTTCGAGGCAAAGCCTATCTTTTGGTTAGCACAACTCCAGTCGCGTCAAACGACACTTCCGTGACCGTGCCGTCGGCGTTTCGCTTATCGAATTTGGCGCCGTCGTCGTTGATCAGGTGGTCGACGTGGTCTTTAGGCAGAACCTTTGTTTTGAAAGTTCCCTGAGCTTTGACCTTAAGGCCGGCTGCGTTGAGCGGGATGAAGAATTTGTGATCGCCAAATGTAACTCGAACCGATTTGCCGTCCGCTTTGTCGGCCATTTCCATCCAGCAGCCTTCCTTTTTGCACGAGCGGACGACGACGCCCTCGACGGCGACGGTTTTGTCGGCGTACTTGTCTGGCGAAGCGAGGACTTTTGCGACCGAAACCTTCGTAACTCCCGAAGCCATCGCGTCGCCGCGGGTTATAGACTCACCGATCTTTAACTCGACCGGGGCGTTGTCCTTGATCTTAACGACCGGTTCGCCTTTGCTGTTGAGTTCAGGTTTGTCGTGGGCAGGAGCCGTTTGTCCGTACGAAATTACGGCGAAACAAAAAACAAGAGTTGCAGTGAATAATGATTTTTTCATAACTTTATTTTCTTACCAAAGCCTAAATTATATAACTTTGTGGACATTTCGCCCAGACTCATTTTGCGCCGCGGTCGGTAGAATAGATTATCCTTCCTCCGAGTATTGTTGTCTCGACCTTTGTATTCCGGATCTCATGTTTGGGTATCGAGAAAATATCGCGAGAAAGTATAACGAGGTCGGCGAGCTTGCCGACCATTATTGAGCCTTTCTGCTTCTCTTGAAACTCAGCATACGCCGAACCTAACGTATACGCTCGTACGGCGGTTTCGACTGATATCGAATTCGCTCCCGAATTCACCGAGGCGTGAAGCCCCATCAGCGGGTCGATGTCGATCATCGACGCATCCGAGCCAAAAGCCACGTTAGCCCCTGACCTTAATAGCAACGGATAATCGTCCCCAACATCGCCGCCGTCATAAAAAAGTGCCGGCTGCATAGACGGAATGATGCCGAGCGCTCGAAGCCGGGCGATCTCGGGGCCATCGATATTATGGGCGTGCTCGATCCGGAATCGCCGGTCGCGAGGGCCGTTCTTCTCGATCGCCGCCGCAAAAGCTGCGACAACATTTGCATTCGCCCGCCGCCCGATCGCGTGGATCAGCACCTGATGACCGGCTTTGTCAGCCCGCGTAATGCGGTCGACCAGCTCGGGCTTTTCTTCGACGGAAGCATCCGAAAAGGTCTTGATGCAGCCCCCGCGGACCGTATCGTCGCCTGTTGCTGCCCTCGGAGCGATCGAATTGTCCAGTAACCAGCCCGGCATCCCGACGCATTCGTATATACGCGTCTTCAACCGCCCGGCTTTTGCCATCTGCCGATACGTGTCGAGAAGGTTGTCAGAATGAACGTCCTGCACGCTCGTCACACCGAACGATGCCGCATAATTGCTGGCCGTTTCTGCGATCTCCGCCCAGTTTGTACCGTGATCGGCCGGGATAGCCGAGCGGATCCGCGCGACTTGCGGCCCGGAAAGTATAAGCCCTTCCGGAGCGACACGAGCACGGCTTCGAGCAGCCGAGTTGACCACAGCAGAAGTCGGATCGGAAAGATAGAGGATAATGGGATTGTCCGGACTGACCGCATCGAGTCGCTCAAGCGTCGGCATTGGGCCTTTCCACTTAGCGAGATCAAGTCTCGCCCCGATCAGCCAACGGCCTTTTGGCAAATGACGGGTAAAGTGTCGAACCTTCTCAAGCAGCTCGGTGGTATTCGAAATGTCTTTTGAATCGAGGTGCGAAAACCAATTGCCAACACCGATGAAATGAACGTGGGCGTCGTTAAAACCCGGCAGAACGAGCCGCCCGCGTGCGTCAATAACGGTCGTTCCTGGAGACGAAAGAGCCTTTATCTGCCTTGACGTCCCTACCGCGACGATCCGCCCGTCTGAGATGGCTATCGCTTCCGCCAATGGTCTTTTGTCATCCATTGTTCGGATGACGCCATTGATCAGGATCGTGTCGGGTGGTATTTGACTGCTACCTGCAGCAGCACCCAACATGAAAAGAAACAAAACCCTAAAAAACTTCACTTCCGCTCGTACACCACTTTCCCGTCAACGATGGTCTTCAAAACCGTAACATCTCTTATCTTAGGCGCATCGATCGTGAAAATATCATCTGACAGAATGACCATATCGGCCAGTTTTCCGATCTCTAGCGTGCCCTTTGCGTTGTCCTGAAACTCGGCATAGGCCGAGCCCCAGGTGAAGGCACGGACGGTTTCGTCGACCGAGATCTTTTGTTCGGGGATCCAGCCGTTCGGGTTTTTGTCGTCGAGTGTGCGTCGGGTGACCGCTGAATACACGCCCCAGAGAGGATTGAGCGGAGCGACAGGCGAATCAGAGCCGAAAGCAAGAACGCCGCCCGTGTCTAGCAGAGTTCTAAACGCGTAGGTTCCTTTCAGCCGCTTCTCGTCCAAACGTTTCCAGGCCCAACGTCCGTCGTCGATGATGTGAAACGGTTGCATCGAGGCAACCACGCCGATCTTGCCAAATCGCGCAATGTCTTCCTGACGCAGGTGCTGAGCATGCTCGATGCGAAAACGCCGATCACGAGCACCATTGGCGGCGATCGTACGTTCAAAAATATCGAGTATCTCGTCATTTGCACGGTCGCCGATAGCGTGAATGTTGATCTGCAGATACGCTTTGTCCGCTCCGATGACATACTCCGGAGTTTTTGGAATATCCTCACCCGCCAGGCCGCTCGAACGTGGATCGTCAAGATATGGCTCAAAGAGCCATGCGGTCGTCGAACCTAGACTGCCGTCAGCGTATCCCTTCAAACAACCGACCCGAAGCATCGGCGTTCCGAAAGCATAATGCACGCCGGTCAACTGCCAGCGTTTGTAATCGGCCAGCGGTGAACAGCCGTACAAACGTGTCTTCAGGCTGCCCTTTCTCATCAACTCCTGAAACACACCAACGTCAGTTCCCGTCGACATATCCTGAACGCTCGTGATGCCGAGGCTCGCAGCATGATCAGTCGCCGCCTGAGCTGCATCCATGCGTTCTTCCCACGATGGCGCGGGAATAACACGACCGACATAGCTCATAGCTGCGTCTTTGAGAACGCCGGTCGGATTGCCGCTCGCGTCGCGAACGATCTCGCCGCCCGCTACGTCTTTTGTCTCCTTGTTAACGCCCGCCAGTTTCATCGCGAGGCTGTTGGCGAGGGCCATGTGGCCGTCGAGACGGTCGATAAATACGGGGTTATCAGGCGTGACGGCATCGATCAGGGCAGCCGTAGGCAGAGCGTTCGGCGTCCAGTTCTCATGGTCCCATTTCCCGCCTAGTATCCAACGGCCTTTTGGCAGTTTAGCGGCGAACGCCTTTATGCGCGCCGCAAATTCCTGCGGAGTTTTTGCGTCACGCAGATCCACAGACGAAAGCTGCTGCCCCGTCTCGAGAAAATGGACGTGAGCGTCGTTAAAACCCGGGATCACGGTTTTGCCGCCCGCATCGATCACCTTCGTCTGCGGCCCGATCATGCTTTTGGTCTGAGCCTCGGAACCGATCGCGACGATCTTTCCGTTCAAAACAGCAACCGAACGCGCGACCGTCCGTTTAGCATCCATCGTGCGAATGTTTGCGTTGTTTACGACGAGATCGGCTTGGGCGAACGAGAGAACCGAACACAAAACGGTAAGGACAAACGATGCGGTAAATTTCATAGCTCTTGAAAAAATAAAGGTTTCTTTGAGGTGTATAATACCATCAATGAACGAAAATTACTCACAGATCCTATGCATTGCGCTAGTAGTCGCGGGTCTGATATTCATTTCGTTTCTTTACACCACGGAGCCAAAAACCTTCGCTGAAGTCGCGACCAAAAGCCAGGTTGTTGTCGGCACCTACGAGATCAATAAAGAAGAACAAGCCCGCGGCCTGACGCAGTTTCGGGCCGAGGATTTTGCCGGAGCACGCGCCGCTTTTGACCGTGCTGACCCGGAAAAGCGGGACGCGGGCACTCAGTTTTACGTCGCCTACAGCTATTACCGCCAGGGCTGGGGACGATTTTCGAATGACGACGCGTTGTTTACCAGCGGACTCGCGGTCGCGAATAGCGTGGTCGTGCTCGACCCGAATTTTCGGACTACGGATGCGGCGTTGGGTATAAAAACTGCGACTGAGTTGAAAACTGAATTCGAAGAAGGGCTAAAGATCACAGCGTCGGACTTTAACCCCATGAGGCTGACCCGCGAGCGGAAATAAGGATCGTAAGAAGATGACGAAAACTGAAGAGTCGATCGACAAAAGCGATGTCACCGACGCTGAAATAATTGAGATCGAGGAGCAAACGATCATCCGTGCTCCGAAGCGCTCATCGTCAGAGGTTAAAACCGCGTCATGGGTGAATTACCTGATTGTTCCGGCTATATTTCTTGCTGTCACTCTGCTCGGTGGGTTTAGGCTTGGGGCGGTGGACAGTGCCTTTATCTTCCTCAAACCAGCACTGGTTTGCCTTGTTTTCTCGGCCCTGACGCTGGTTCTGTATGCGAGATCGGGACTGATCGACATCGAAGGCTGGATATCGCAGGATCAGCCGATGCTTACAAACGCATCAAGCATCGCGATCTTGATCACGCTCTTTACCGCCACCGTTCAGCTATATAGTTCGCTGCTGCCCGAACAGGGATTGACGTTCTGGGTGGTTGGGTTTTGCTTTTTTTGGACGATTTGGAACAACCTGTTTGCCGAATTCGATCCTAAACGACTGCTACGCAGCATGGTCGGGCTGTTCGGGCTCGCGTTTGTCGTGAAGTATCTCGTCCTTACAAATCTAACAGCCGCACCTGAAGGAAGCTGGTGGCAGCGGCTATTCGAAAACCCTGGCAAGGAAGCCTTCACGTGGCTGCTCGATCTGCCTAGATACTCGGCCGGAACAGGATATATTCAATTCTTCACGCTCTCACTCTACCTGATCGGCCTATTCCTTCTGCCACGCTCGCTTCGTCGATAAACTCTCAACTAAAAACTGGTCACTGTTAACTGAAGAAATGAGAGATCTTCAGAAAAAAGTGACCAGTGAAAGATGAAAAAGTACTACCTGATCCTAAAGGTCATCGACTTGCCATCACGCGTGACCCGGATGGTCCCCGATTGAACATTGACCGATTCGATCACGTCGCCAGCGATGATACCGGCCGAGGCAGCGGCTCCGCCGACCGAGGTAATACGCCCGCCCGCTGACGGATAGGTCGCGGAAACTCCTGAGTTTGTCAGAAACTCACGCGAAGAGATCAGTATCCTTCTTCCCTGCGGCTCAGGAGCGTTGTCATCGACATCGCCGATCGGCCGGATATTCGCTCCGGCTCCCGCACCTGTGTCATACGAACCGCCACCCGGTTTGTCGGTCTTCGGATTTGTCGTCGGAGCAGTTTTCACAACCGGTTTTGGGTTGAGTTTCTCAGGTGTATCGGCCGAAGCGACGTCCGGCAAAGCGATTGCCTGTGTTTCGTTCGATGGCTGAGACTCCTCGATAGGGGTGATCGGAGCGGGTTGACTCACGGAAGTTTCGACCTGAGGAACAGCCGCGATCGTACTGTCAGCCGGGGCATTCATGGTAACCACCCCGAAATACCCCGCGACAACCAGCGCCAATCCGAGCGGAACGCCATACCGTACGACCGACGGCAGCCAGGAAACCGGCCTCTCGGCTGGCTTGCCTTTTGCTATCCGTGCTCGAACGTGAAAATCAAAGTCCTTTGGTGCTTCGACCCTTTTTAGACCGGAAAGCAGACGATGAACGTCATCATTTTCAGGTTCAATTTGAAATTTTTCTTCGTTAACCATTAATTAGGTAGCTTTGCAGCTTTTCTTTTAATAACGCCCGCCCTCGGCTGATGCGTGATTTTGTTGTGCCAAGGCCGAGTTCCATGATGGCGGCCACCTCGTCATAAGAACGCCCTTCGACGTCGCGTAAGATCACTGGAATGCGATACTTTTCCGGCAGAGCAGCTATCGCCCGGCTGATCGTGCGGCTTTGTTCGTCGTCGAGCAGTTCTTCATCGGGCAAGGCTCGCTGGTCAGGCGGCTGAAATTCCGTCGCCGTCTCGTCTTCACCTTGAAACAATCCGGTCAGCGACAACAGCTTTCGCCGTTTTCGCCTGCGGATCTCGCTTATCGCAAGATTGGTGGCGATTCGATAGATATATGTCGAAAATGCGTATTGCGTGTGATATCTATCGAGGGCAAAATACACCCTGACGAACGTCTCCTGAGCCAGATCGACCGCCTCTTCGTAATCATTCAAAAATCTATAGAGATAGTTAGTTATCGGGTTACGATAACGCGTCATTATCTCGGCGAAAGCCGATTCGTCGCCTGCTTTCGTAGCCTCGACCAGTTCATGGTCAGAGAGTTTTCCTTCAGGCATACGGACGCGATTGACCTCCATACCCTGAGATCTGACATTGTCGAAAGCCATACATTCATACAATTAAAAACTCAATCTTGCAGAAACACAAAATCGGCTCCCAGATTACGACACGCACGGCCGCCGAAATTGTTGCGAAAATCTCGGCGGCGGTGCGAATTGTTGTTACCGGTCGAGCGGTTTGACCGTCATTATAAGGAAGATCATTTCCGTTCCGCTCGGAACGTCAAGCGTTCCGAGCAGAGTTGGTGTGTTCTCAAAGACACCGACTCTGCCCGCTGTAAGCCCGATCTGTTCGTAGTTCACTATCGGCTGTTCCTTTCCGGCGTCGTCCTTTCGATAACCGGTGACGATAGGAATGCGGGCTCCAAACCGCAGCGTGTCGAACTTCAATGCCCCATCCACAGCTCCTGGCCGCAGATCGCGAAGCGTCAACTCAATAAAGCTCCGAAACTTCGGGTCTTGCCCGAAAAGGTCGGAGTAGCTCTTGTACTCGAAATTCCCCTGATTCGCCATCCGGCCGATGATCGTGCCGGCAAGGCGAAAGTTAGAATAACCTACCTTTGACCTCAACTGCTGGGTTACGGGGTTCAAACTCGACGGGATATCGGACTTCGTTCCGCTCTCGTCCGAGCCCATCAAAATATGCATCGAAACCTCATAACTCGGCTCAACCGCACCCTGGCCAAAACTCGCCCCCGCACCGACAAGCAGCACGACGGACACACAAATACCTACAAACAGTGACTTTATCTGTTTCATCAATAGTCTCCTAATAGATCAGTTTTTCGGGGAGCAGCAATGCGTTAAACTGACGAAGAACGGGAAAGTTGCAAATCTTTTGCAACAGATCGCAGCAAAACTAAAATGCCCCAGCGTTTCGGTAATACCTAAACGCTGGGGTCAAGAAATTTACGGGAAATTTTCGAACCAGTTCTATCCCGCTTTGAAAAGCTCTTCGTCGACCTTTTGACCATAGGTGACGGTGCCGATGTCGGTTTCTTCGACGATCTTTTCGTCGGCCCACAGGACGGTGCGATATGGGACGAGCGTGCCCTGGGCGTATTTGTAATCGTAGAATTTGCGTTTGAATTTGACCCCGGCTTCCTCGTAGGTGAGCATCATCACGCGCCAGCTTTTGGTACTCACGAAATAACGAGTCTTTCTACTTTGCGTGTCCGTCACATCGATCACGTAAAAATCGACGCCCATGTGTTTCTCGCGCGGGCCCATTTCTATCGTCGAACCGTTTTCCTTATAACGCAGAAACCCTTCAAGCCCGCGAACTATCTGATTCTCAAAGCCCTTAGCCGCGTCCTCACGAGGCGTAAAAACGGTGTTGTTATAGACCCCGAAGATCTTTTCGTCGGCAAAAACCAGTGAATATCGAGCGTTCGGAAACTCCTGGTCGAGTCTGATCCTCTCTTTACCGATCGACTCACCCCGGATAACAAATTTCTGATAATTCGCCTGCTCTATCTTGCCATCGGCGGCCGTATAGGTTGCTCGCCCGCGTTCGAGGGCGGTCTTGCGGATCTGATTAAGAAGTGCTCGTCCGCCGCCGAGGCCGTAAGCAAAAACCAGCGACGTTTCGATGACCTGCTCAGCGGTGATATTCTTGATGTCGAATTTAGCGCCGGGCGCTGGAGTTGGGGAGGCAGCAGCAGCTGGGGTTGGCGTTGCGGCCGGTGTCGGAGACGGCGTAGCTGCCGTCTTTGCCACTAGCGAAGACATCGAAGCAAATACAACTGTTAAAACCGCAAAAATCGACCGTAAACGCAATGCCACAAGGAAAATTCTCCTAAATTACCGTTAACTATTTAATGGGCGATTGTAGCATATGCACCGTATTTCGCCCTAAAACCCAAACTTATTGATGAGCGGTATCGCCGAAAAGATGCAATCATTGACGGTCACGTCCGGGAGGCGAATGACAACTTTCTGATGCACGTCGCCCTTTATGAACCCGAGATACCGCCCAACACCGGCAACATCGCCCGGCTTTGTGCGGCGACGTTTACTTCCCTGCACATCGTAGGAGTGACCGGTTTTCGCATGGACGATCGGACATTGAAGCGCTCGGGCCTCGACTATTGGAGCGAGGTCGATCTCCACCGGCATATCGATCTCAACGGGCTCAAAACCGCACTTCCCGCTTCACGCCTCGTTTATTTCACGACCAAAGTCGAACGGCAATACACCGATTGGGCTTACCGACCTGACGACTGCCTCGTCTTCGGCCCCGAAACGCGAGGCTTGCCCGAAAACGTCCTCGCCGAAAACGCCGATCACTGCCTCACAATACCTATGCCAAACCCAAAGGTACGAAGCCTAAACCTCGCGAACAGCGTAGCGATCGTTTTGTACGAAGCCCTGCGGCAACTCAAATACTGATAACGTTCGCAGCAGGCCATTTACATTTTTTTACATTCACGGCCCGCGATTGCGGACACCCTTTCTGCCCCGCATTTCGTCATAACACCGTCACTTGAGGTGACATATCTCTTCTAAGGAGGGAGACGTGAGTTATGAACAGAATTAAGAAATTATTCGCACTTTCATTCGCAGTTTTTGCATTTTCATTCGTCGGTTTTAGCGGTGAGTCGTTTGCCGCTAGCGAGGTAAAGCCGGCTCGGACAGTCGAGCAGGAGATCTACAAAAAGCTTCTTCGGCTGCCGAATTATAACGTGTTTGACCACATTACCTATCAGGTAAATGGCGACACCGTCGTTCTCAGCGGAAAGACGATCACGCTCGGCACCAAGCGTGCAGCCGCCGAGGTCGTCAAGGACGTTCCGGGTATCAAAAATGTCGTGAACAACATCGAGGAACTCCCGGTTGGATCCTTCGATAACCGAATTCGGTACTCCGTGCTCCGTAGCTTCGTAGACCGCGGCCCTGCACAGTATTTTAATTCGATAAATCCTGACGTCAGGATCATCGTCAAAAACGGCAGGATCACGCTCGAAGGCTTCGTTGCACGCGAGAGCGACGCTAACCTAATGAACCTTCTCGCCAACGGCATCCCCGGCGTTTTCGAGGTAACAAATAACCTCGTCGTCGGCCGCGATTCGCGAAGGTCCTAAAAATGTCAGAACCGCCTGCGTAAGCGGGCGGTCAATTACCAACGGTTCACTCATCAACCAAAAACACAAAAAAGCCGGGCAGCGATGTCCGGCTTTTGGCTTGCATACTGAAATTTGAAAACTAAGTGGTCTTCACGCTTCTAATTGACCTTATGACAAAGATGCCGCTGGCGACGATCAATGAATAACCAACGACTCCGAATAATGAAGCATACGCCAGACCTGCAAGGGCCTCTGCGAGATGCCCGTCAGGAAGAGGAACGAGGCGGTGAAACGCTATGTAGGCGGTAAGTTCAACATTCCAAATGAGCAGTTTTATCGGCCAGGAACCGCTCGGGCCGATAACAAACGTGAGAACAATACTGATCAACGTCGGTATCGGTGATAGACTCATCCCCTAAGCCAGCGAAACTGATAGATCATTCAGCCTACGATTCATAGTTCCTACGTCGACACATTGCCTTTCGCCCGCCAATCCGTCATCATACTCGTTTGCCTTCGGGCGGGAGCTTTGAATATGATCGCAAACGACAAGATACGTAACATCGCAATTATCGCACACGTTGACCACGGTAAAACAACGCTTGTGGACGCCATGCTTGCTCAATCGGGGACTCACCGTGACAACGAAACGGTTGTTGACCGAGTGATGGATTCGATGGATCTCGAGCGTGAGCGCGGGATCACGATCATGGCGAAGAATACTTCGGTCCGCTATGGCGACTACAAAATTAACATTCTGGACACACCGGGCCACGCGGATTTTGGCGGTGAGGTCGAGCGTGTTTTGAAGATGGTCGACGGCATCGTGCTGCTGGTCGACGCTGCTGAAGGCTGTTTGCCGCAGACACGTTTTGTTTTGCGTAAAGCTCTCGAACTCAAACTCCCCTGCATCGCTTGCGTAAACAAGATCGACCGTCAGGATTCGCGTCCTGAGGAAGTTTTGGACGAGATCTATGACCTGTTCATCGACCTCGGAGCGAATGACCAGCAGATCGAATTCCCGGTTCTCTATTCGATCTCACGCGACGGCGTAGCGAAAAAGAGCCTCGAAGACGAAGGAAAAAACCTTATCCCGCTCTTCGATCAGATCATCGAGAGCATTCCCGCACCTAAGGCCCTTCGTGATGATTCGCTGCAGTTGCTGGTCGCCAACATCGACTACAACCCCTTTGTCGGACGCCTTGCAATTGGCCGTATCTTCTCGGGTGCGATTGCCAAGAATCAGGAAGTCGCGGTTGCCAAGCGTGACGGCACCATCGGCAAGACCCGTGTAAAAGAACTCTTCGTTTTCGAGGGGCTGGAACGAACCACCGTTGCTGAAGCCGGAACTGGCGAGATCGTCGCACTTGCAGGCTTTGACGAGATCGAGATCGGCGAAACGATCACATCGATCGACAATCCCAAAGCTTTGCCTATCATCAACGTCGACGAACCGACGATCGCTATGATATTCGGCGTTAATACCTCACCGTTCTCGGGCATTGACGGCAAATTCGTCACCTCGCGTCAGATCAAGGAACGCCTCGACCGCGAATTGCTCGGCAACGTGGCATTGCGGGTTGAACAGACCGAGGCTGCTGAGCAGTTCAAAGTCTCAGGCCGCGGCGAGCTCCAGCTCGCCATCCTCATCGAAATGATGCGCCGCGAGGGCTATGAACTACAGGTTTCCAAACCGCAGGTCATCACGAAAAAGGATGAGACAACAGGCGAAACGCTCGAGCCTATCGAACTCGTCGTGATCGACGTTCCTGAGGAATTCATCGGCGTTGTAACCGAAGCAATGGGCCGCCGCAAAGGCCAGATGACCAAGATGATCAACAACGGCTCGGGCCGTGTGCGTTTGGAATTCGAAGTTCCATCACGTGGTCTGATCGGATTCCGCGGTGAATTTTTGACGGAAACAAAGGGAACCGGCTTGCTCAATACGCTGTTCCTGCGTTTCGACAAGCACCAGGGCGAGATGAAAAATCGCCAGACCGGTTCGCTCGTCTCCGACCGAATGGGCGAGACAAACACGTACGCACTCTACAACCTCCAGGAACGCGGCACCCTTTTCGTTAAGCCGCAAGTCAAGGTCTACGAAGGCATGATCGTTGGTGAAAACGCTCGTGCCGTCGACCTCGACGTAAACCCGATCAAAGAGAAAAAGCTCTCGAACATGCGAACAACGTCCGCCGACGAAGCCATGCGCCTCGTCCCGCAACGTGAGATGTCGCTCGAACGTGCGCTCGAGTTCATCGCTGACGACGAACTGATCGAGGTAACCCCAAAAGCCATCCGCCTGCGTAAACGCGTTCTGAAAGCTAACGAACGGCCGAAGAAGTAATTCATCTATTGCCGTCGGCTTCAGCCGGCGGTTAACTTCACTAACTGAACAAGGCTTTAGCCGATGGCTAGAGCCTTTTCTTGGCCGTGGAGCGGCCTAAAAGATTCGAGCCAGACGTGGAACGTCTGGAAAGGTGAGAAGTTTCCAGAGGTTTCACCTCTGGCTAGATTCTTTTGTCGGCTCCGCCGCATAAGAGGTTTACTGCCGAAACATCCATCAATTCGAGCTCTTTGGAAGGTAGACTGGCGTACTTTCGTTGACAGCGATTTGTAATAGAGTGCATTTCGGATGTACTAATATTTCAAACTTTATCTAAAGGAGATCTTCAACCATGCCTACACTTATTCCATACCTCAATTTCGACGGGAATGCTGAGGAAGCTTTTAATTTTTACCGCTCCGTTTTCGGGGGCGAATTCATGGGCGAAGGGTTTATGCGATTTGGCGGAATGCCGGACAGCGATCAGTTGCCGGATGATGTCAAGAATCGCGTAATGCACGTGACCCTGCCGGTCGGCGATACATTTTTAATGGCGTCCGACACGATGCCGGGCTTCGGCGGCGACTTCGTTGTCGGCAACAACTCTCAGATCATGATAAACCCTGAAACCCGCGAAGAGGCCGACCGCCTTTTCAATGCCCTGTCCGAGGGCGGCAAGGCAGAAATGCCGATGGCGGACACGTTTTGGGGCGCGTATTTCGGGTCGTTTACAGACAAATACGGCGTCAATTGGATGATCCATCATCAGACCGCTCCTACGGAGGAAAACTAAATGTCAACGGAAAATGAAAACATCGTTCGCGAGATCAACGCGGCTTTCGAAGAGAACAACATGGAGAAGTTTCTCGGCTTCTGCTCCGAAGACCTGGTCTGGACAATGGCCGGTCATGGCAAGACGTCGGGTAAGCCCGCCATCCGCGAATGGATGAAACAAATGGAAGGCTGCGACCCGCCTAAGATCGGCGTCGACCGAATGATCTCGACGAACGATTCGGTAGTCTGCTTCGGCGATATGACGATGAAAGGTGCCGAGGGCTCGGAAGAAGACTACTCGTACTGCGACATCTACGTCTTTGCAGACGGAAAGGTCGCCGAACTTAGATCATACGTCGTGAAAGAAAAGAGCGACGACGCATCTGGTTCGTCGGCGTCGGCGTAAGGATCGGCTACAAAAGACTGCAATGCAAAAGCCCGCGCGTCAGCAAGGGCGATACGCGCACTTGAAGGAGAAAACTACCTCGCGATACTGCGCTACTTTTGTTGAAATGAATATAACGTGCGGGTATCGCCCTTGCTAACGAGCGGGCTTTTGCATTTCGTTCTATGCTACCGACCTTGTGTCCTGCCCGATCCAAAGGTGATTCCCATCCGGATCGTCGAGGCGAAATTCGGTCAGGCCGTAGAACGTGGTCTCGAGATCGGGGATCTCTACCCCCTTAGCTCTGACGCTTGCGTGATATGCGGCGATGTCGTCAGGGTAGAGATAAATGATGCCCTGACGCGGCAAGCCCGGGTGTCCGTTGATCGATTGATCGACCATCAAACGACACTCCCCAAACCGCAGCATCGCCCATCGCCATTCGTCCCGACGGGATTCAACCTCAAAACCAAGCTTCTCGTAAAATTCGATACTCCGGCCAATATCCGCGACCGGAAGCATTGGGATCAGGCGTGTTAGTGTAATAGCCATTTTCTTCACCTTTCTTGTCGCCAACGGCGACAAACAATAAAGCCTAGGGTGCAGCAAGCCTTCGATCGAAACCCTAGGTCGAGTTGATAGCCGAAACCGTCCCTGCGGTTGCGGGCCTACCGCAACACTGGCACGTTTTTTTGTGCCAGAACGGGACGAACAAAGACGCCGTCCATTGTTGCTCGCCTTCAGCGAGCGAACACCCCGTTCGCAGCTAACCTAGGGTTCCGCCGAAGCGGCTGCACCCTAGGCTTTAATGTTCGTCGCCGTTGGCGACCTCTATCTGCAGCTCGCGAGATCTCGTACGCGTCGCTATTCCGAATATCAACAGCCCGATCGTCACCACCGAACAAAGCCACGCGAACCAATCGCCATATCGCACGTAAAACGTCTGCGAGCCGTCGCTTTTTGACACGGTCCAGACGCGTGTGTCCTCTTGATACACCGGAGCGGGGTCTAAAACGGTACCTTTTTCGGTGATGTAGGCAGTTATTCCGACGTTTGTGACGCGCAGAACGGGTCGATTAGTTTCGACTGCCCGGAAGACGGCGTTGGCGAGATGCTGTCTCAGAACAGGCGTCGGGCCGAGGTAGCCGTCGTTGGTCATTTCGATGATCACGTCGGCACCGTTTCGGACGTACTCACGCGAAAGCTGGCCGAAGTGGTTCTCAAAACAGATCATCACGCCCGCCTTCGCGTCGCCAACTGGCAAAATGTCGTATTCGCGGCCGTACGAGAAATTCCCAACAAAACCCGGCAAGATCCCATCAAGCGGCGGCGGCACCGCTTCGCCGAACGGCAAAAGGTAGACCTTGTCATACTGCGCGACTGGTTTACCATCCGGCCCGACCATCACAGCCGAATTAAAATATTTCTTATTCGTCGGGTCAGGCTCTGCCGAATTGAACAGCACGCTGACGTTAGTCCGCCGGGCGAAATCACCCACGAACTTCTGAAATTCGGGGTCGTCGTTGTACATGAAGTTCATTGGGGATTCGGGGAGGATGACGATCACCGGGTTAGTCCTCTCGATCACCGTGCGGTCGAAGCTAATCCGTTTGATATCAACTTTCGACACCTCTCGTTCTGAAACCGCGAACTGTTGATCGCGAAGTTTGTCGAGCCTTTGAGAATCAACGCCGCTCATCGGCACATTTGGCTGAATCGCGATAATGGTTGTAATGCCTGGCTTTCCGTGTGAAATCATGGCGAGATTCCATAGCTCATGACCGACGAACACGCAAAGCAATCCAACGAGAATGCTCAGATGAACGATGACTTGCCCTTTCGTTTTCTTCGAAAGGAGCAGTAAAACGAAACCGGCTAGTGCGGTGACTGCGAAGGAAAGGAGCAATACGCCACCTGTTGCCGCAATTGAAATTATCGTCGGACGAAACGCCTGCGAATACCCGATCGCATTCCAATTATTCCCCGTCAGCCAGTACCGCAAAAACTCGGTGAAAACCCATACGAACGGGGCGGCGAGGAAGGCCCACGGGCCGAGGCGTTTGAGCAGGAAGGCGAGGATCGCGGCGAAGATGGCGGGGAATATGCCGGCTCCGAGGCAGGCGATGAGGACGAGCGAATAGGCAAGGATCGGCGGGAAGCCGGCGTAGTGGATCGGTGCGTAGGCGAGCCACCAGCAGGTGCCGAAAAAGAAAAGCGTCCCAAAGATCCAGCCTATGACGAAGCATCGTGCTAGCGGTGTTCGCGGAACCTCGTCAGAGCCCTTACTGCGTGCGGGCCTCTGCATTTTGGTCTCGCGCTCGATGGCCCACATCAGCGGCACGAGTGCGAACCAGGCCAGAAACCAGAATTCAAAATCAGGAAACGCCAACACCAGCAAAACCGCCGCGAGTATCGCGAGCAGAAGGTTGGTCCACGAAGGCAGAATTTTCCTCAATAAACGCATGTCGTTGCTCTTAACTAATCATTCTACAAAAGCCCAGCCCATTTTGCGTCCCAAGATTCCGAAACTCTCCTCCTGGGCTGGTAGCCGCTTCGGCTGACGGGGTGGTTGATGGCCCGGGCGTAGAAGCTTCATAAAGTGAAGTTTGATCTTTGCGTCCCAAAATGCGCGGTGGCGCGAGATCTTCAACCACCCCGGCCCGCAGAGCCGGGCCACCCCTCCTGTCCAGGAGGGGAGTTGGTGCTCGTTCCAACCCCCCCCTCCTGTCCAGAAGGAGAGTCTGGAGCAGAAGTCGATTAGAGTTTCAGGCAGGCCGTGTGCGAATTCGCAGATGATACGGATACTCATGCGTACAACGCTACACGAGATCTGTCGAAAAAGATACCCACTTTCGCACGGAACGTCACAAAATGCGTAAAATGATGCAAAATGCGTGAATGGCCGAACGTGTTTTGCCGCGACCGCGGAAGTCCGCCTGTGTCCGACCAATCTGACCGTTCATTTTGACCAAAAGAACAATTTGCGTCATCTTTTGGTGACAAATTCTGTCACGAACCTTCACGGTGGGTCAGTTTCATTCAGAATGCGTGAATGGCGTGTGGCAGATTGAACGATTTTGATTCAAATTGAACGAAAGGCCCGTGTTTACTGGAAACCCTGAAAACATGGGGTTTAAAAGAGGAAAGCCCGACTCGGTGAGTCGGGCTTTGTAAAGGTAGGACAACTGAAGGAACGCTCGGAAGGTGTTCAAGCACAGTGGCAAACCGCGCTCGGTGTAGTGATGGCGGCGGGGTCTTGATCGTGCGACCAAGCTGGCCACGATTGTTAATGCACTTGGCGTGCCACTCTCTTTAGTCTGGTGTCCGGAGTCTCGAGTCTTGAGTCAAGAACGACCAGCGGCTCAGTAAATAACGGGGTATTTAGGTTGCAAGACATCCGATAGATGCACATCTGAGCGGGAGCAATGGTGTTCGGCGGCCGAGTAGAAACTCTCAAGACTTAGAACTCCAGACTCGAGACTCTTAAAATGCGAGGAGCCCGGCTGATCTCAGCCGGGCTCGATAGGTTGGATAACTGGTGGAACGCTCGGAAGGTTGAAAAGCACAGCGGCAAACTGGCTTCGTTGTAGTGGTGGCGACGGGTCTTGATCTAACTTCCTGACCAAGCTGGCCGCATATGTATAAAGCACATAGCGTGCCACGGAATGAGTGAACGGTGACAAGTGACGAATGAGAAGTCCAAATCAATAAAAAAGCCCGAATTAACGGGCCTTTCGAAATGTAAATTATTGTAAGGTCTTACACTGGTGCCTCGTCACTTGTCACCTGTCGCCAATAACCGCCTCATTTCGAGCACCGTTCCGACAATCTTTGTAGTGAAACGGCGTCGGGGTTTTCGGAGTTTATCTGCATTGCGGAAGCAACGTAGCTTTTTGCCTGCAGGCAGTCGCCGCGTTCGACATAGATCTTGCCCAGACTGACGTGTGCGTCGATGAGCCGGTTATCCCAAAATACGGACGTTTTGAACGAACTGATCGCCTGATCGATATCGCCGCGACGGAGATGTATCTTGCCTAGTAGCAAATAGCTTTCAGCGCTCATCGGTTCGCTCGCCAAAACGCGGCGAAGCGTGGTCATCGCTTCGTCGTCGCTTCCGTTCTTTATGAGCGTGCGGGCGGTTGCAAGCAGAGCTTCGCTCTCGCTGACCTGGGCGACGGGCGTTGCGGCCGGCTTGCGGCTAAGAACTACCGCGACGAAGTCCTTTCTCGCCGGCTGGTTAACGCGCATGGGAATGTCGGGGAAACTCTTCGACTTTTGCCACTCGGTCTCGAGCTTGGCGTAACGATTGTTCTCGGTCAAAAATCGCTGTGCCTGATTTGTCACGTCGGCTGTCGTCTCATCTTTTAGCGATTCGAGGGCTTTTGATAGAACGAAATACGCCTCGCCATCGCGTGGGTTGGCAGCGATCGACGAACGAAGTTCGCGAGCGGCATCGGGCATGTTCCCGTTCAAAAAGAGGGTCGTCGCGTAGTTAAATCTAACGTTTGCATCATCCGGAGCCGAATCTGAAGCCTTTTTAAGCAACTCCATTCCCTCGTTCAAAAGGGCGGCTGCATTATTAGGATTCTTCTTCTCAGCCCTCGAAGCCTGGACGGCGATCGCACCCAGGGCGTTGTAAACTGTGGTCAGTTTGAGGTCCTCGGTCAACGGACGAAGCGTCGCAAGGGCCCGTTCGTAGTTTCCCTGCTGCCAAAAGATGAGACCGATGTAGAACGAAGCTTCGGCATAATTCTCGTCGCTGCACTGAGCCGGTTTATTTTCGGCTTTCGCTTTGTCGCGGCATTTTTGAGCAGCGCTCACAACCTTTTCAAATGCTCCGATCGCGTCGGCAAATTTTCGTTGGCCCAGGTAAAGATGGCCGAGTTCGAGTTCGGACTCCGAATAGATCCCATCAGGCGTTGCCTCGACAAACAGCCTCGATGCGTTCTTAAAGAAATTCTCGCGAGCCTCGGACACAGGCGTAAGAAGGCCTTTTATATACGCCTCGAAAGCACGGCCCGGGACTTTGTTGGCCGCCTCGATCAGCTGATTCTGCGAGTACGGAAGCGCCTTATCGCGCTGGTAGAGGATCTGGTAGGCGATCTGGCCCTGAATTGTCTGCAGATTTCCCAGCGCATCGTTAACGTTGATATCGCGGGTAACCTGCCGCCCGTCGATCACCTCGCTCATAAAGCGGCCTTCGCTTACGCGAATGATCTTCGACGTGACGTTGATGGTCGCAGCAGTGTCCGCTCCGGCCGGAACGATGTTGTAGCGACCCGAGATCAGCAAGGTCGAACCGCTTTCGCGCGCTAGCTTTAGCGACGTCGCGAGGCTCGGGATGTTTGTCAGCGGTATTCGAAGCCGCTGTTGAATGATCTTGCGCTCTTCGTTCGAGATCACGTTGAGCGTCGGAACCTTCAAGAGATCGGTCAGCGAATCGGCAAAACTTTCGCCGACCCAGTTAAACTCACTCTTTCCCGAAGTATTTTCGAACGGAAGCACGAGGGCGACATCATTCGCGGTTTGCGGGGCCTGTGCGATGGCTGTAAGCGAGCACATCATTAGTAGCAGCAATCCAGCGATCGATCTTATTTGCATCATTCTCTCCAAAAATAAAAATTCGCTCAGATGGGTCTGAGCGAATTCGTTAAAACGTTAAGATGCAAAAATTGCAAATAAAGATGGTATCCGGTACGGGATTTGAACCCGTGTTGCCGCCGTGAAAGGGCGGTGTCCTAACCCCTAGACGAACCGGACACAGGGGAATCGAAACTTACAAATATCGCTCCGCCGCCGAAAAGGCGAACAAGAAGAATATCGAAGCAACAGCTCGGTTGTCAATTAGAGCTAAATGAAAAGATCGACCGACAGTCTGAACCGTTCAGCAAGGAGCTTTGCTTGAGCCTTGCTGATCGACCGCCGGCCGTTGAGAACTTTGGAGACAACTGCCTGCGATCCAAAGACGCTGACGAGATCCTTCTGTTTCAGACCGTTCTCATCCATCAGAAACCGAAGGGCTTCGGCGGGGGAAACGGTTTCAAGCGGTTCCAACGTTTGGCTCTCATACTGTTCGAGCAAATTGCCAAGCAACTCAAACAGACGAAATTCTTCCGGCGACAGATAGTCTTCGCCTTTATCCATCAGGCGATTGAAGAATTGTTCAGTCCGATCGTAGTCCGCTTTGTCCGCGATCACACCGGGCAAGGTTTGCGAAAGGAGAGACGCGTAAATGTTTGGATCGTATTTTTTATTGCTCATGTTCTATTTACAATCGTGCTCCCAGTCAGTCCTATCGTACTCGGCATGCGTTAACACATCTCTGATGAAAATGACCCCTATGCCAAAAGCAACCTTAGCAATGATCCGGTACTTGTTTCCGCCCACATCAAAGATAGTGCATTTGCCAAAAACATCGGCGTGATTGAAGGTCGCCCGAACGGCTAGAAAATTATCCCATCTGGCACGCCTTACAACCGTGATCCATTCTCGCATCACCTTTTCCCGCCTTCGGCTTTCGGTCGCATCTTTGACGGCCCAAAAATCTCGAAGTTTTTTTTCGGTAATGATTCGCATGGAGCCAAATTAAATATGACATATTGTCATATACATCGTCAACTTAGTCGTCTGACTTTGCCGTGATAAAATTGCGATCAAATGAAACGAGTATTTCTGATCGACGCAATGTCGCATATATACCGCGCATTCTTTGCCCCGATGGGCATGAAGCAGGAGCCTTTGCGTAATAGTAAGGGACAGGTGACGCAAGCGGTTTTTGTGTTCACGAATATGCTGCGAAAGCTGATCAACGACGAAAAGCCGGAGTACATAGTGGCGGTTTGGGATACCTTTGCACCGACATTTCGTCATGATTCCTTTGCCGACTACAAAGCCAACCGTCAGGAAACGCCTCAGGACCTGCTTGACCAGCTCCCTTACGTCGAAAGGGTTTGCGAGGCCTTCGGCGTCAGTAATATGCGGATGGATGGTTTCGAGGCCGACGATATCATAGGGACGCTCGCAAAAGAATGTGCAAAAAAAGGGATGCAGGCCGTGATCGTTTCGAATGACAAGGATCTATGCCAGCTCGTCGAAGACCCACATGTGATCGCGATGCGGCAAAATTCGACAAATGTTAAGCGAAAAGTCCCGGTCCCGCCGATCGAATGGTGCGACGAGGCTTGGGTGATCAATAAGTTTGGCGTGCCTCCTAACAAGATAATCGACCTGCTCGGCCTAATGGGTGACGCGGTTGATAACATTCCGGGAGCTCCAGGGATCGGGGCGAAAGGAGCTTTGAAGATCGTTCTCGATTACGGCTCAGCCGAAGCGGCGATGCAGCGGGCGGACGAAATTTCTCATAAGACCTATAGGGAAAGCCTGCAAAATAATCAGGACATCATCCGCCAGTCGCTCGAACTCGCTACCATTCACACGTCGGTCCCGATCGATCTTGATCTTGAAGCCTTGAAACGACGCGACTCGGATCGTGCATTTGCATACGATTTGTTCCGCGAGCTTGAATTTAAGGCATTGATGACCGAATTTGCCGGTGCGGCGGCCGCCCAGGCGGCGACGGCCGCAGCGAGCAGCGGCGGTGGTTTATTTGACAGCCTGAACCCTGGAACCGCCGCTGTTACAACGAGTTACGCAGTCATAAACAAACGCGAAGATCTGGACAAATTGATCCGTCGCCTGTTCGAGATCGAGGGCTGGAGCTATCTGGTAAACGACGCGAATGAAAGGGCGAGCTGCTACGCCAAGCCGGCGCCTCACGGCATTGGCATCGGGCTCGGCAACGGCGAAGCTTTTTATATCGATATTGAGAATTTTGACGGCGGGGTCGACGCCGCTCGACGGCCGCTTCATGATATTTTGACCAATCCCTATATGGAAAAGGTCGCCTACGACCAAAAACGGAATCTCGGCCCGTTGCTCGCACTTGATATCGAGCCTGTTTCCGTGAAAGAAGATATTTTGATCGCCGCGTATTTGCTCGATTCGACGCGAGCGAGTTATCCGGTTGATTTTTTGGCTCAAGCTTATCTCGATGCTGACCTGGCTCTTAGTATCCCCGTCGGTTTCGAGGAGATCGCGTTTCGGGTCGCGGAAAAGGCAGATCTCATAGCACGACTCGCTCCGGTTTTACGCGAAAAGATCCGAGCAAACAGCCTCGATCGAATGTACACCGAGATCGAACTGCCGCTCATCCCGATCCTTGCTGAGATCGAGCAAACGGGCATGAAGGTGGACGGCGAGAGTTTAAGAACCTTTTCGGATTTTATTTCTACCGAACTCGCAGAGTTGGAGAAGAAGATCTACGCGATCGCCGGACGCGAGTTTAATATTGGATCACCGAAACAAGTTGGCGAGATATTTGGCGAGCTGAACATTGAAACCGGCCGCAAGACAGCAACTGGACAGATATCGACGAGCCACGACGTCCTGGTCGAGTTGGCGGCGACCTACGATATCGCGCAACACATTATCGACTATCGCGAACTCGACAAGCTGCGTGCAACATATGCCGACGCACTGCCGAAGATGATCGCCGAAGACGGCCGCATCCATGGAGCTCTCAATCAAACCGTCGCAGCCACTGGCCGACTCAGCTCGACCGAACCCAATCTACAAAACATCCCCGTCCGGACCGAGCTCGGTCAACAGATACGCAGGGCGTTCATTCCCGAGAAGGGAAACAAGCTAATCTCTGCCGACTATTCTCAGCTCGAACTCCGCATCCTGGCTCACATCACCCAAGACCCGCGAATGCTCGAGGCGTACAAAAATAACGAGGACATTCACTCACAAACTGCCCGGCTCGTTTTTGGCGCGACCGATGAAAAAGACCTTAAGGAAAAACGGCGTCTTGCCAAGATCGTCAACTTTGGCATCGCCTACGCGGTCGAAGCATTTGGTCTATCGCAGCGAGTCGGGATCAGTCGGGCCGAGGCTCGAAAGGTGATCGATGACTATTTTGCGACCTACAAAGGCATCCGCGAATACATGGATCGAACGCCCGAACAAGCCCGCCAGCAGGGCTATATTGAGTCGCTTTTCGGTCGAAAACGTTACTTCCCTTCGATCAACGACCGCAATTTCGCCGTCCGCTCTCGAGCTGAACGCGAAGCGATCAACATGCCCATCCAGGGCACTGCCAGCGACATTGTAAAGATCGCGATGATCCGTGTCGCCAAGGCACTTAAAGACGCCGCCCTAGAAACGAAGATGATCATGCAGGTGCATGATGAACTCCTGTTCGAAGCCCCGGAACGCGAAGTCGAAACCGTTACAGCCATTATCAAACACGAAATGGAAGCCGCAGCGAAGCTCGACGTCCCGCTCGTAGTTGAGATCGGGATCGGCGACAACTGGATGGACGCTAAGTAGTCAGCCCACGTTCCAAAAGTCTCCGACAGTTATGCCTTTTATCGTTCGGCTCGCCCGTACGGTCAGGACTATCGGTTTCTGCGACTGACAGGTGGATTCCATTCCGCATCTCACAAATTCATTGTAGTACGCTTTATGCCCAGGCATTTCCCGCGTCGTGGCGTAGAGAAGATATGCTCCGGGCGGCAAAGTGATCTGGTAGTTAGCTCGCCGACGATCTACCCTGAAAGTAATGCGGGCCGCACGCAAAGTCGAGGCCTTTGAATTTGAACAATATGTTGCCTTATTGGCAGCTCCGCTGGAAGTGATGCAAAGCACCAAATCGGGCGGAATCCCCTCACCGGGATAGGTCAACCTACCCGTGACCTGGCCCGATTGTGCGTTCGCTGCCAATACCGAAATAAATAAGACGGTAAAAATTGTGATCGTTCGGGTGATCATGTCATTTCCTCTCGGTCCTAAAAACATCCTTTGCGGTAGTTAGGGCCTTTGTTCCAAGTACCTAAGATAACGCCTTTTGAAAAGCATCCGGTGATCGTTGGGTTAACCGGCCGGCATTCGATGAAGTACCCGCTACCGCATCAAGGCTTCGTACCGGTTGAGCACGTCAGCGTTCCTCCGGGTTCGAAAATTATGTGCGGATACCGCTTTACATTTTTAGGATCTCCGGTCCACACACACGTAGTTAGTACGTTGTCATACATGCTGCCCGGCCCGCCTCGTCCATCACCGGCAACGAATTTTACTTGTCCATTCGCCGGTATCGTTACCGGAAGTGAACCCTTCCAGCCAGGTTCAAGGTGGTAATTCAGAACATCCATCGGCGTCTTGGGCGGCTTGCCATCGACCCAGATCAGCACCTTGTATTTCGCTCGGTTTTCGGTAAGTGCTGTTACTTTTGACACAGAACCCGTTCCGGGCGTAGGCGTTGGTTTCGGAGTGGGCGGCGGCGTTGGAGAACCGGCGACATAGCCCTTAACCGTGGTCATTCCCGCGTTGGCGGACTGCGAGTTGTGCGACCAAGTTGGAATATCTGAATCGATCACTGTGTACTCGCCCGGTTCGAGCCTAACGTTGGCAGTGACTGTCCAATTGGCATTTGGAACGCCATTCATGCCGGGCGAACCACTAGCCGACCATGGCCCAAACGTCCTCCCGCTGGCGTCGCGAAGTGCGATCGTTCCGGGCCGAGCGCCTTTGGCATTATTCCAGTGATAATTCGCGATCGTCGTAACCACCATCGCCCGCGGCAGAACAAATCGCGTAGGCTTGGTCGGCCGGTTATAGACTGTGTATATATTTCCGTTTGTAAAAATGACACGTTCCTGCGACAGCGGTGTCTCGAACACGAACAATCCACCGAGGATCATCACAATTGAATAAATGAATATGAGCATATATCCTCCTGCTCCTTCGAGTATCACCATGTTCAAATGCAACAATCATTCCGACAGTCGCCACGCACGTCAAAAATGGCATCTTATTGAAACGGTGGGGTTTACAAGGATACAAGAAGAACTGGCACGCAATGCAGGCGCGAAAAAAACAGTAGGAGCCGGGGAATTTTTGGCATCTCCAAATGCCGATTTTGGATACAGAAGCCGGCTCGTTAGAATCGATGAAATATGGAACGCAGCCCCCTGTTAACGAGCCGAACAAAAGTCAAGAGAATTCCCAAGCGAGGATTTTATGATCGCGAGAGCGTTGTTTCGATCCTGGATAGTGCCTTCCTATGCCACGTAGGTTTTGTAGTAGACGGTCAGCCGTATGTCATCCCCACAAGCTTCGGACGGATCGGGGATCGTATCTATATCCACGGCTCCGCCGCGAGCCGGATGCTGCGAAATTTGGCTGAAGGGATCAGCGTATGCGTTACGGTAACTCATCTTGATGGATTAGTGCTGGCCCGTTCGGCGTTTAATCATTCTATGAATTACCGCTCGGCCGTTATTCTCGGCCAGGCTGAACTAGTGGTCGATCCGCAGGAGAAGCTCGAAGCCCTCGAAGCGATATCGGAACAAATAATCCCCGGCCGCTGGGCAGACTGTCGTTTACCAAGCTCGAAAGAGCTGAAAGCAACGAGTGTTCTTCGACTACCGATCTCCGAGGCGTCCGCTAAGATCCGAACGGGCCCGCCGGTCGACGATGACGATGATATGTCGTCGGAATTCTGGGCCGGGGTGATTCCTCTTGGATCAAGAGCGGGTAAGGCTGTTCCCGACCCGCTCCTCGATCCAAAGATAAAGATTCCGTTGTACGTTGAGGAATACTCGCTGTAACACACAGCCACAACGAAATCACATCGCTTTGAGCAAATTCTTCGCGATGACGATCCGTTGGATCTCGCTGGTGCCTTCGCCAATGGTGCAGAGTTTTGAGTCGCGCCAGTATTTTTCGGCCGGGTAATCTTTTGTGTAGCCGTAGCCGCCGTGGATCTGGACAGATTCCTCGGAAACTCGAACGGCGATTTCTGAGGCGTAAAGCTTTGCCATTGCCGATCTTTGCGTGACCGGCTTTTTAGCATCCTTTGTCGCGGCTGCCTGGAGGGTAAGAAGACGAGCACACTCGATCTGCGTTGCCATGTCGGCTAGTTTGAACTGGATCGCCTGAAAATCGGCGATAGGTTTACCAAATTGCTGCCGCTCTTTTGCGTATTTGACCGCAGCTTCGTAAGCTCCCTGAGCAATGCCGACCGACAACGCCGCGATCGAAATGCGCCCACCGTCGAGGATCTGCATCGCCTGAAGAAAGCCTTCACCTTCGACACCCAGAAGGTTCTCATCAGGCACGTGACAATCTTCGAATACTACAGAAGCCGTCTCCGAGGCCCGCATTCCGAGCTTGTTTTCCTTCTTGTCGCCTTTGAAGCCTTCCATTGATTTGTCAAAGATGAACGCCGAAATGCCGCGATTTCCTTTTTCCTTGTCAGTCACCGCAACCGCGACGAGCGTGTTGCAGGCTAGAGCGTGAGTGATAAAATTTTTAGAGCCATTCACCTTCCAGCCGCCGTCCTCCTTGATGCCATAAGTCCTTGTTCCCGACGCATCCGATCCGGCCTGAGATTCGGTCAAGCCCCACGCTCCAAAGCTCTCGCCCGTGACGAGCGGGACGAGATATTTCTGCTTTTGGGCTTCATTGGCGAACATGTAGATGTGGTTCGAACAAAGCGAATTATGCGCCGCGACGGACAGCCCGACTGAACCGCAAACGCGTCCGAGTTCCTCGATAATGGTCGCGTACTCAACATAACCCATCCCGGCACCGCCGTATTCCTCAGGAAAAAGAATGCCCATCAGCCCAAGCTCAGCCAGCTTTGGCCGCAATTCCTCTGGAAAATGCTGCGACTCGTCCCATTCCATCACATGCGGCCTGATCTCGCTCTCGGCAAATTCGCGGATGCTGTATTTTATTTGTAATTGCTCTTCAGATAATTCAAAGTTCATAAGTGTCTGTATAACAAACGATTATGATGACATAATAGAACGATATCGGGCAAACTTTTGAGCATTAAATTATTTGCTTGCGGGCAGCCTGAGGTTCTCATTAAAATTGGCTTATGAACTGGAAAGAAAACATCCTGACAACGGACGATCAGATCAGAGAATTGCTCCGCGAAACCAAGACGATCGCCGTCCTCGGCATCAAGCCTGAGACACATGCCGGGCAGCCCGCGCATTACGTTGCAAGATACATGTCAGATGCCGGCTACGACATCATTCCGGTCCCAGTCTATTATCCGGATGTGACCGAGATACTCGGCAAACCCGTTTATCGCGACCTGACCCAGGTGCCGGTCGAGATCGACATGCTGAACGTCTTCCGGCGGGCGGAGGATATTTCGAAACACACGCTGGAGATACTTGCCAAGAAGCCAAAATCGGTGTGGTTTCAGCTAGGGATACGCAACGATGAGGTCGCAGAACGGTTCGCCGAGGCCGGGATCAAGGTTGTGCAGGATCTGTGTCTGATGGTGGAGCATCGGGCGTTGATGCGGTAACTGGAGCGCGGGCATCTTGCCCGCCAGTATCGTCTAGGGCATTACACGCAGGCAGGATGCCTGCGGTCCGGCTATCGGGAATTACCTACGAAACGCTGGCTTTTTCGGGGCGGTCTTGCCCATCAGGATATCGTATTCTTCCTTGGTCAACGATCGGCTCATGCCTGGTTTTAGGTATGGATCGCGGACGGATCCGATGGCGACGCGTTTTAGTTTGACGACGGAGTGGCCGACGGAATCGAACATTTTGCGGATCTGTTGGTTGTGGCCTTCGTAAAGGATCACCTCGTACCAGCCATTTTTTTCGGTCGGTTTCAGATCTTTGATCTCTGCCGGAGCGGTTTTAAATCCGTCCTCGAGTACCACGCCGCGGCGCAATTTGTTGATCGCGACGGGTGTGGGTAAGCCTTTTACCTTTACCTCGTAAACCTTTGGTATCGTTTTCGAGTTCGCGACATGATTCGTGAATTCGCCGTCATTGGTCAGGATGATCAGGCCGTCGGTGTTGTAATCGAGACGGCCAACAGGATGCAGGCGGCCGTGGCCTTTCACGAGATCGACGACCAGCTTGCGGCCTTCGGGGTCGGCCGCGCTTGAGAGATAGCCCTTGGGTTTATTGACGAGAATGTAGACGTTCTCGCGGTTTTGGAGCTTAGCGTTAATGAGCTTCCCGCGAACTTTGATGTGGTCTTTTTCGGGGTCGGCTTTCGTGCCGAGCTCGGTCACGATCTCGCCATTTACAGCAACCTCACCGGCCTTGATCAATTCTTCAGAAGCCCGTCGCGAAGCGATACCGGCTTGAGCTATTAATTTTTGTAATCTCTCCAACATGCGAACGTGCGATTGTACAGCATTTGGAGTGATTCAGCGAATCGAGCCTAAAAATAAGGGTTTGCGAGAATGCTCTCCATCGTGCCCTGGGGCATGTCTTCCAGCGTGTTTACAAAATCGCGCATCAGGCGGAAGCTGTTTGGAATATACTCATCAGGAACGTCACTGGCTCGATCGACGAAAACTTTCATTTGTCGAGCGGCAACGACTGCGGCAACATGTGTTTTTGCCATCAGCTGATCGTGCGAATCTGGCGTGAACGGCGCTCCGCTAGGGTCTGTACGTTTGATGCTTGAAACAGTAGAAAACCTAGCCAGAAATTCCCGTTCGGCTTCAGCAAACGGAGTGCCCGCGTCTACTTCCCGGGTCAGGATCGAGTTTCGTTTCTCGGCTGGCGTTCTGGCTCCGAAAAGCGGATGGATCGACGTTACGTTCGGCGTGTAACGCAAAACCGCTTCGGTGCTAGGCTTTTGCACACTACAAACATTTATCAAATGCCGGTCGCGATGACCCGATGCCAGGCTGTCGTACGCGGAAATAGGAACAGCCAGAATAACGCTGTCCGCCGCTTTGTCGATCTCAAAGATAGGGCCGAGCAGTTCGTGAAGAAAGCTGCCGAAAGAGCCTTCGCCGATGATTTGTATCTTCATTTCTTTTTTTGCCGTGTTATTCCGTGGGTTTCGTGGTTAGAATTCTCTGGTTTTCTTCATCAGGAAGGGTCGACCACGGAACACACGGTTACGACACGGAACAAGAAACGTTAGGTAACCAAGTCTTCGAAATCTTCGATGCTTGGAAGCTCTGAGAGATCCTTTAATCCAAACTGAACCAAAAACTCCTTCGATGTGCCGTACATCATCGGCCGGCCGACGGCTTCCTTCCGGCCTTTGGCGACGATGAGGCGTTTGTCGAGCAGCGTTTTTATTGCTGATGCTGATTGGACGCCGCGGATCTCGAGAATTTCGGGAACGGTTACGGGCTGTTTGTAGGCGATGACCGCGAGTGTCTCGAGCGAGGCGAGCGAAAGTTTAGCCGACGGACGCGTTCTCAGGAACTGGCGAACTTCCTCGTGAAATTCGGTTCGCGTCGCCAGTTGCCAACCACCGGCGATTGCTCGGACTTGCAGGCCGCTGCCGCGCTCTTCGTATTCGCGTCCAAGCTCCTCAGCCGCCGCGTCAATGCTTTCTTTTTCTTCCCCCAAAACCTCGGCCAGCAATTTTGAAGTCACCGGTTCATCCGCGACGAAGATCAAAGCCTCGACGAGAGCCATAAGCTCGACCGGGGATCGGTGAGGTTTTTCATGCTTTTCTTCTTCCATACGAAGATCAGCCGATTCGACCTCTCCAATAGAAAGGTTCGCGACTATGATGAGCTACAGCGGCAATTAAAATATGGTCCGGTTCGATCGTGTAAAAGATACCGTACGGAAAAGCTGACGTTAAACAGCGGCGGACATCGCCCAAGATTACTCGACCGGCCATCGGGTGCTGCAAAATAAGATCGATCGTCTGCTCGACCGCATCGACAAATCGAAGCCAGATGCCTTCGCCAAGTCCGGCATAATAACTCGCAGCATGATTGTATTCCTCAAAAGCTTCCTCGTGAAACTCAAATCTCATTTGGATATTGACTCACGAACACGCCGCAGAGCCTCGGGTCCGGGAATAGTTCGTGCCTTACCATCCCGCACCTCATCCCTACGCCGTAGCACCTCGTTGGCCCAAAGAATATCGATTTCAGATGGTTTTTCTTCGTCCAGGCTGATCACAAGATAATCGGCAAGCCGGGCACGATCCGGGGCCGATAACGTCTTTGCTTGTTCGGCGATCTGTTCAAAGGTGATTTCCATAATTAAAGATTACCATACGATGAGCCGGATTTTGAATGACTCAAAAGTCGGTCAAGAAACGCCCGCTAATCGACTATTCTCAATACGATATCCCCAAATGTTTTCCGCTGTATCAGTTTAACGCCTTCGGTTCGAACGATTTCCAGAACGGCGATGAACGCCGTTACGAGTTCGCGTTTTGAAAGCATTTCCTCAAAAACGGTGAGCAGGCTCAGTTCCTTTTGCTCGTTCAGCCGTCGGGTAAGGTTTTTGATCATGTCGGCGAGCGATATCTCTTCGCGCTCGATCTCCATTTTGATCTCGTCCACATGGCGGGCGACGATCTTCTGGAAAACGGTAAGAATGTCAAAAACGGTGGCGTTGACCTCGGCGTTGTTGTCGTCAGATTCGATCGGGCCGCGGGTGAAGATCGCCTGCTCGATGGTCGAACGTTCATAGAGCATGCCCGCAGCAGATTTGAATTTCTCGTATTCGAGCAAGCGATCGACAAGCTCTTTTCGCGGGTCCTCAAATTCCTCGTCCCCGCCTTCGGCTTTCGGGTCGCGCGGAAGCAGCATTTTCGATTTGATCTCGATCAGCGTCGCCGCCATCACGAGAAAATCGGCCGCGACGGCAATGTCCAGCTTTTTCATCAACCGGATGTATTCGAGGTACTTCTGCGTAATACGGGCGATGGGGATGTCGAAAATATTCGCCTGTTCCTGCTTGATCAGAAACAAAAGCAGATCGAGCGGCCCGGCAAAGTCGCCTAGCTTGATCTTCAGATCTTCGCTTGAACCACCCAAGATCTGGGCCTTTTCGTTATGAAAATCAAAACTGAACTGTTCGACCGTTTGCTCCATGAATAGAGCATTCTAGCGTAAACACGGCGGGGCATAAAGGAACGCAAGCAGAAGGCTCACTCGAACCCTCCGTGTCTGGATAATGCAACGCCCCCGACCCTCGCCAGCATTCAAGCGCGACAATCAGGACTTAATTCAAGCTATCGATCCCAAATAGGTCCTCTAACCATGAGGATGTTGCTGTGAAACCGGTCGTTGGAGCCGACGGTCCGCACGATAAGACATTGTTCGGCATTGTTCCAAGAATCATCTGCCTGATAACCGTGACATCGCCGGCATCGATGATTCCATTACCGCAAGGCGAGTTCACATCGGCGCGCTGGAATTGGTTCGGCGTCGTCACCGGCGATGCAGTTCCAAGAATAAACTGCCTGATCGCCGTCACGTCGTTGGCCAAAACAAGGCCGTCACCTGACGGACCGCCGTTTCCATCAATAATGTCGCCTTCAACTGAGTCTCCCACGATAGGCGGAGTGGGGGTTGGGGTTGGGGTTGGCGTCGGCGTCGGCGTTGGCGTCGGAGTCGGAGTCGGCGTTGGCGTCGGTGTTGGCGTCGGCGTCGGCGTTGGCGTCGGTGTTGGAGTCGGCGTTGGCGTCGGCGTTGGCGTCGGCGTTGGCGTTGGCGTCGGTGTTGGAGTCGGCGTTGGTGTCGGCGTTGGTGTCGGCGTTGGTGTCGGCGTTGGTGTTGGCGTTGGTGTTGGTGTAGGCGTTGGTGTTGGCGTTGGTGTTGGTGTTGGCGTTGGTGTTGGCGTTGGTGTTGGAGTCGCACCATTAGCGGCGTTCACGGCGGCGAGGGCATCGATTCGCCCGTAACCGAAAGAGTTGTTCGGTATCTGCGTCGAAGGGATGCCTCCACAGGTTTGAGCGTTTACCGTGACCAACGGATTCGCGGTATTTTGCAGCAATGTCCTCGTCGCTGCGATATTACGAACAAGGCCAGGACTAGCGGACCACAACAAAGCAACCACGCCAGCGACATGAGGGGCGGCCATCGAAGTACCGCTCAGGCTCGAAAAGGCCGTATCGCTCGAACGAGTGGCGGACCTGACGTTTACGCCCGGTGCCGAAATATTTGGCTTCAGCAGATTGGGCGTGTAAAAGGTACTCGGCCCGCGGCTGCTAAAACTCGCCATCGTATTGTCGATGTTGAACGCCCCGACCGAGAACGCCGCATCATAGATCGCTCCGGGAGTGCTGACCGTCGAGCAATTTGGACCGCTATTTCCAGCCGAAAATGCGACAAAGATCCCCGCCGCCTGCGTGTTGTTGACTATTGTTTCGAGTTCCGCTCGCGTGGTGCAGCCTTCGCTGGGCGGGCAGCTCCAGGAATTGTTCAAAATATGCGGGCGAAGCGCCGGGTTAGGGTTGTTGCCCGCGAGATCGGTCGGCGCGATCATGAACTGGAAACACTCCGCATAAGTAGCTGGCGTTCCGTCGCCGACGTTCATATTGCGGCAGCCGATCCACTTTGCACCCGGAGCTACTCCGACCTGATTTCCGGTGCCATCATCGCCAACGATCGTCCCGACTGTGTGAGTTCCGTGGCCATTATCATCGCACGGAGCGGTCGTATTCGGACCGCAAACTCCGCCGCCGGCATCGACCGAGTCAAACCAATTGTAATTATGGTCCGCCGTCGTTCCGTTCCAGCCGCGATACTTCGACTTGAGAACGTTATGTGTCCATCGAATGCCGGTGTCGAGCCCGCCGACGACGATTCCCTGCCCTGTGAATCCCATCGCCCATACCTGTGGAGCATTTACGTTTGTAACGCCCCATTCAACAACGTTGGGAGCATCAGGCCGGGCGGTGGTGGTCGCGTACTTCGCGACCCTTTCGTCTTCGATCCATTTCGTGGGCCGGTTTGAGTCGATGCGGGCTACGTCGGGGCGGGCTGCAATTATCGACAGAAGTCGGCGGTCGGCAGTCGTAACAACCATATTCGCCGCCCAGAAAGACTGATACTTTCGCCCCTCGTTATCAAGCAGATTCTTAAGGCTTGCCTGCGTTCTTTCAGCAATGCTTGTGAGTGTCCTGTAAACAAACCAACCGCGCTCGTCTTCGTTCGAGATCGAATAGGCCGCGCTTACGTCCGCCTGATCAGCAAGCATTATGACAACGGAAGCTGATTTCCCGTCCGCCGTTTCCGCCATTACCGTACGGGATATCTTGTCTTCCGGAGCAATTCCAAAGGTATGGATGGTTTTCGAGTTCGCAGCCAGGAGGCCCGAAAAAGGCTCCCGGGAAACTTGGCTTTCCCGAGCCTCGCTGTCCGGAGCAACGATCATCGCCCCCGCAACTACCAGCACAGCAACCAATAAAACTAGAACGCGGCTTTCGCGAGAAAATGATCTTGCCACACAACCCTCCTGGTCAACCCGAAATTTTAGTTTATTCATCGGCCCGCAGTGCTGTCAATGCGTTTCTCTACGGCAAACGGTCCAGAGCGGAAGCAAGGTCATCGACCAGGACCTCGGCATCCTCGAGCCCAATATAAAAGCGGATCATGCTTACCCTCGGATCGTCCGCTGGAACAAATGCACACTTTGGCATAATGAGCGACTCGTAGCCGCCCCATGAAACGGCTATCAGAAAGTACCTCAATGATTCGCAGAAGCGTTTTATCGCGCCCACATCTTTTGTTCTTAAAGAAATAGTGAACATCCCCATCGGCATCTTCATTTGGCGGCGGGCGAGATCGATCTGCGGGTTTTCTTCGTCGAACGGGTACCAGATGCGCTCGACCTTTGAAGAGTTCCGCAATAGATCCAGAACCTTTGATGTGGTTTCAGACGATTGCCTGAGCCTTAGCGGAAGAGTTCTCAGGCTGCGCAGCATTAGCCATGCATTCTGCGGTGCGAGGATGTTGCCGAAGGTCATGAACTCGTTGTGGAATATCTGCGTTATCTTTTCACGAGAACCACAGATCGCTCCCGCGACGACGTCGCTGTGACCGTTGTAGTATTTGGTCGCCGAGTAAACAACGAGGTCGATACCGAGATCGATAGGCCGCTGACAAAGCGCGGTGCAGTAACTGTTGTCGATGACGGTCGTAATACCTTTATGCTTTGCAAAGCTAGCAATGGCGGCGAGGTCCTGCAGTTCGAATGTCCATGAATTTGGTGATTCGAGATAGATCAATCTTGTCTTGTCCGTAACGGCGGCTTCGAAGTTCTCAACCTCGGTTCCATCGACAAAGGTCGTCTCCACACCAAATCGCGGTAAGATCCCGGTTAGCAGATGATTGGCCCAGGTGTACGGATCTTTTACCGAAACGATGTGCTCGCCGGCATTTACCTGCGACATTACCGCGTTGGTGATCGCAGCCGCTCCACTGCCAACCATAAGGCAATCCTCCGCACCTTCGAGCGCGGCTATCTTCTGAGCGAGCATGTTTACCGTCGGATTATTGCCGCGAGTGTAGATCGGCATATCCTTTTCATTTGCCACTGCCGATGCGAATTCATCAACTGTTGGATAGGCGAAATTGCTCGTCTGAACGATCGGCGGTGCCACCGCATTGAAATACTGCTCTCGATCTTCGCCGAGCTGGTTGATGATAAAGGACTCGTTCATAATGCAGTTCTCGCCTGAATTTTTTGGAAGACTAGAAAGAAAAGACTGCCGATCACAAGAAAAATAAGCCCGGCGACGGCTTCGCCTGGCTTTTCATAGAGCGTATTCAGCACGATAAAGCCGGTCATCGCAAGAAAGATCATCGCGATTACGATGCTAGACACTCTCTTCGCCTTGATCAGGACGAAAAAGGTCACCGCAGTCGCAAAAAAGAAAATGCTGTCGACAAAAACCACAAAAGTGATCAGATTTGAAAATGTCTGCCAAAAAACTAGCAGCACGATGGTCCAGAGCGATTGAAAAGCGATCGCCCAGACCGGCGTTCCATATTTCGGGTGCAGTTCGGCAAATTTCTTGAAGAACAATTTATCGTCGGCCATCGCGAAGTAAATCCGCGGCGCGGTAAGAATGTAGATTCCGATCGTTCCGACAACCGAGACGATGATAAGGAACGAAATAAATTTCCCGCCAAAGCCCCAGATCGTGTTTATCGCGTCCGACGCTACACTTTTTGAAGCAGCGATCTGCTCGATCGGCAGAAATCGAAGGTACGCGACGTTGATCGTCAGATAAGCCAGACAGACGATCAGGATGCCGATGATGAGGGCCTTCGGCACGACCTTCGCGGCGTCTTTCACCTCGGCCGCGACAAAAGTTGCGTGTTGATATCCGCCAAAAGAAAACGTGACTCCGATCAATGCAAGTCCAAACGCCGAGATCATCGGAAGTCCATTAACTCCGCCCGAATATGCTGTGTTCGTAAAGCTGACGTCCTGATTCGTCCCGAAAAATAGTCCGAGAAAGACGACCATCAGAATGCCGAGAAGTTTTGCCGATGTGAAAAGACTGGCAAATAGATTCCCAAACTTTACGCCGAAAATGTTCATTACGGTCAGCACTACGATCGTACCTATCGCAACCGAGAGTTGACCCGCATCAGAAAGCGGTATGAACGAGGAAAGATATGACGTGAAAACAAGGCTAAGGGCGGCAAGCGACCCAGTATTGATAACCAACAGCATCGACCAGCCAAATAGAAACGCCGGTAGCTTGCCATACGCCTCCTTCAAAAAAACATAAAAGCCGCCGGCATGCGGAAACTGTGCCGCGATCTTCGCAAACGTTAGAGCCCCACAGAGCGAGATCACGCCGCCAACTGCCCAAACGAGCAGCATCAGCCCTTCGCTAGGAAGATAACTGGCTATCTCCGACGGGGTCCGAAAGATGCCGGAACCGATGCTCGACCCGATAGCTATCATCGTCAGGCCGTAGAGCCCGATCTCGCTTTTTTTGGCGTTTTCCATTAAAGCAAATGAACGGAATTGCGTTTCCCGTGTCCTTCCGTGTTCTCCGTGGTTGGTTTTCCGGATTAGATTTAACCACGGAATGAAAGGAAAAACACGGAACGGCGGATACGAAATGCAAAAGCCTGCGCGCGAGTGAGGGCGAACATCCAACGATGGAATGTATCGCCCTTGCTAACCCGCGAACTTTCGCTGCAAATCGCTTAATCGGCCTCGACTGCAAATCGCTTGAGATCTTCGAGCGAGACGACGGTCAATGCGGCTTCGTGTGTGGCCTCGAGATAAACCCGTGGAGCCATCCCGGCGTTCAGAGCCTCGCGCCAACGCAGCATGCAGAGACACCACTTATCGCCCTCTTTTAGGCCGGGAAATGCATATTGCGGCATTGGCGTGGAGAGGTCATTGCCGACCGCCTTTGAGAAAGCGAGAAACTCATCCGTCGCCTCGATGCAGACGGTATGCCGGCCGGTATCATCGACACCCGTGCGGCAATAACCATCGCGGTAGAACCCGGTCATCGGGTCAGTACAGCAACTCTGAAGTTCTCCACCAAGGACGTTTTTAGGTTTGGGACGATGTCCGTTTCCGTTGCCGTTTGTATAGCTCATTTTGAAATACTTTATCTATCGCTGCTTGTCCCCTGCGACCGGAACGTGTCCAACAAGATTTCCCGACGTGCTCTGCGTGATCAAGGGAAGCTTGCCATTTACAAAGCGAGAATGTTCCAGCGTGTTCTCGGTTCCGTTAAAAACGAACTCGATCGCAGCATCCGCTGATATCTTGTTTCTATCGCCGTTGATCATGATCTGGCGACAAACGCCTTTCACCGTCAGAACATTATCGTCGCCGTTTACCATCACCCGGTCAAGTTTCTTGCAGGTTTCTGCCTTCTTTTGACCAGATCCGTTGCTATGGATCGTGTCACCCTCAACACTCGTGTCAGCCGCAACGTTATATGCGGGATCGATGGGCGTTGGGGTCGGGATGGGCGAAAATGGCGGCGTAGGAGTCGGCAGATATTTCTCCACACCCCTTTTTGCCGTGTCGCCTCGGACATCACAAGCCGACGTCGAGGCGATCGAACACAGGAGAAAGATCAGCAGTATTTTCTTCATTTCTTACCAATGATCTCCAAAGCTTTCTCAATAGGCCGGGCGAGCACCGCTTCATCTCCAACCTCGACGATAGGACGCTGAATGATCGCGGGATATCTGACCATCGCGGAGATCACGTCCGCATCATTGGAATCTTTATCGATTCCCGCCAATTTGTAGTCCGGCTCGTTTCGGCGCAAAACATCGTACGGCCGCAGCCCCGTCTTCTTTAGCAAGGCCGTCAGCTTCTTCTCCGTAAACGGCTCGATGAAATAGTTCACCTTCTCCCACTCGACGCCATTTTCTGTGAACAGCTTGTTCAGTTTGCGGCAGGTGGTACAGGTCGGTTTTTCGTAGACTGTGATGTTCATAATTCTAGAAGCCGGATCAAGCACAATGCGTAAAGATCTTTGGCGGCACTACGACTCTCAATTTATAATCTCTAACTTGCTTGTTTCCATATAGATGATGAAACTTTTGCTACTGGTTGGCAATATCGGTTTGGATGGAAATGTGATATTCCGTTTTCAAGGGATCTGAAAGGTGAGAAAACGTTCACTCGCTAAATTAGCAATTTCTGAGATAACGGGGATCGTGATCTACCTGATCCCGGCGATATTGTGGTTCATCGACGACCTGTCAGGAGTAATGCTGATGTTCCTGTACATGGTCGAGGCGATCATCGCAGTATTTCTCTCGATCCTAACGGTTTTGCTGCTTGCTCCGCCGCAGGAATCTCCAAAGATCGGGAACTATGGCCGAAAGACTGACCTTATCAAGAGTTTCTTGCTCATATCGTCAGGATTTATAGTCGGCTGCGTGATCTTTGTCACCGCGTTCGTATTCATAGTACTCAAAGCCCCGTTCGACTTTGAAGAGGTAAAATTTGCGCTTGTCCTGATCGGCGGATTTCAGCTTTTCGAGTTCTTCTCGAATCTATTTCTTATGCGCCCGCTAACGCTCAAAAAAGCCGAGTTTTTTCTAAGCGAAAGCCTCGGCGGTGTCTTCGTTATTTTTCTATCCACGTTTATCGGATTCTTTCTGGCAATGTTTTCGGAATCGCTGTTCGTTTATCCTTTCCTAATTCTCCACGCGATCATCGTGCTCGGAAGCCCGATCCAGTATTTTTGGAAAGGCAAGGTTGACTAGATCAGCAAATCATCTGGTGATGCCCATACGCGAGTAAACATCCTGAAGAGTCACCGCGGCGATAGCTCGAGCCTTTTCGGCCCCCTCTTTCAATATGTTCGTGACATGTTCGTCGTCAAAGTGCTGTACCTTTTCCTGAAACGGCCGAAGGAATTCGATCACGGCCTCGGCGAGTTCAGGCTTGAACTGTCCGTAGCCTTTGCCCTCGAAATGCACAACGCATTCCTCGGCGGTCTTGTCTGTTACGAGTTGGTAGATCGTAAGCAGATTGTTGATAGCAGGACGCGACTCGTCGAAAGTGATAGCCGTTCCGCTATCGGTTACTGCCCGCTTAAATTTCTTGAGGATCGTGTCGGCATCGTCCGTCAGAAAGATCGACCCATTCGCGTTTTCGTCCGATTTTGACATCTTACGTTCGGGGTCGAGGAGCGATTTGATACTCGCACCAGCTTTTGGAATGTAAGGATCGGGGATTCGAAAGGTCTCACCAAAATCACGATTGAATCGCTCGGCAATATCACGGCAGAGCTCGAGATGCTGCTTCTGATCCTGACCGACCGGAACCAGATCGGTTTGATAAAGTAAAATGTCTGCCGCCATCAGGACAGGATACGTAAGAAGCCCGACGCCGACCCGCTCGGTATTCCCCTTTCCCTTGTCCTTAAATTGCGTCATACGCTCAAGTTCGCCCAAGCGCGTGATGCACGACAGGACCCAAGCGAGTTCCGCGTGCTGCGGAACATCCGACTGGACAAAAATGATCGACCGAGACGGGTCGAGCCCGGCCGCCAAGTACACTCGAGCGAGGTCAAGCGTATTCCGCCGCAGTTCGTCAGGGTTCTGCGGCAGCGTGATGGAGTGGAGATTTACGATGCAATACAGCGCGTCGTAATCGTCCTGCAGCGCGACCCAGTTCTTGAGGGCACCGAGATAATTTCCAATATGGAGCTTGCCGGTGGGCTGAGCACCGCTAAATATACGTTTCTTCATAACATCAAGGAAAGTGCAGATCTGGGGCAGGACTCTAGGCGGCTTCTTTTAGCTTATCTATGCTTTTCACGGTGCGGTCCACCTTTCCGGCGAGGAGTGCTGGAACCGATATATCTTCGTCAAGTTCGTCCCAGTGCAAACCTCGTCCGCCGCCGCTTATCATGCACTTATTCCGCTCGGCGGGAGAGGCGTTGGCCAAGCGCGGAAAATAAACAAGCGGCACCCCGAGTTGGCGGCCATCCGTCAGCTCTACCCACATATTGTCGGTATCAAATGTAACCGCTGCTGCCAGTGCCTCAAGATTCAAAGTGTTCATTCCATGTCGCCTCGATCTCAGATTTCCTATTCTCGACAATTTTTGCGATCTTGTTAAGCTCTCTCGAAGAAAAGCCGTACGATTCGGCAAGTTGCACAAGGGGATGCAGCCAAAACTTTGCCAGGCTAGTTCCTTTCTCACATGAACATGTGCTGGCTCTCTCGGATCACCTTCGTTCGAGAAGAAGAAAAATTTAATTCCCTGAAAATAAAAAACTACGGGCATAGCTCACACTAGAACCACCGCGTATAAAGCAAATAATCGACGATCATGTAAAACGGGTACATTATCAGGCCGATAACTCCGACGTAGACCAGCAGCATCAGGATCAAAAACCCGTACTGCTCGAGCATATCGAAGATCGGCTGAAAGCTCGCAGGTAAGAATGTCGACAAAACCTTGCTGCCGTCGAGCGGAGGGAAGGGCAGCAGGTTAAAGACTGCCAGCGAGACGTTCAAAAAGATCAGATAACTTAAGAAGGTGGCGACGACTTTGACTATCCCCTCGCGGATGTTTACCCCGTTTATTACCTCGGTCTCGATAAGCGTCTTGAAAATGATGAAGCCGGCTGTCGCGAGGATCAGATTTGCCAAAATTCCCGCGATAGAGACCATTACATTGGCTTCTTTGTATTTGGTCCAGTTACGCGGATTAACCGGCGTGGGCTTTCCCCAGCCAATTAACGGGACTCTGGTTCCGGTCGTAAATGTGAGCACAAAAGTTGCTATCGGGATCAACAGAGTTCCGATCGGATCGGTATGGGCGACCGGGTTGATCGTGACGCGTCCGAGCATGTAAGCTGTGTCGTCGCCATATTTCATCGACATCCACGCGTGGCCGGCCTCGTGACACGAGATCGCGAGCAGCAGCACTACGATGTAAGGGATGAGATTGCTGAGTAGATTAACTAGATCAAAATTTTCCATATTACGGTCGCCAGCTTTCTCAAAATTCCCGCGCAATGGCACGGTTTTTTGTTGTTTCAGCAGCTAAATTGTGCCATTCTTTTATTTCAAAAGAAAATCTGGTCCAAGGAAAGAGCCGGTACGGTACCGTATCTGAAAATACCACTTTATGCAGAAGCACATTGCGATCATCGCAAGCGATTACAAGGGGTCTGAGTTTATCGAGGAATGCCACAATGCCGGTTGGCTCGTGACGCTCGTTACGCGAAAAAAGCTGCTTGATGAAGCGTGGCCGTGGACAGCGATAGGCGACGCAAGAACTGTTGACGACGACGCGGGCATGCTCGATTACATTCGAGCGGTGACCAATCTCGCGGGTTCGCGTCGGATCGACAAGGTCGTCGGGCTCGACGAATTTGACGTGCTGACCGCCGCGATGGCCCGCGAGCACTTGAATCTGCCGGGGATGAGCCGTTCGTTTGCTATGCGGTTTCGCGATAAGCTGACGATGCGAAACATCGCTCACGATGCCGGAATTCCCTGCCCGGAATTCACCCCGGCGTTCAATGCGGAAGACATAAACACATTCCTCACGACAGTTCCGGCCCCCTGGATCATCAAGCCGCGTAACGAAGTTTCGGCGTTCGGCATCAGAAAGTGCGAAACGGCGGACGAAGCGTGGAGCATCCTGACCGAGCTCGACAACCGCAACACCTGGCGCGACCATCCATCGCAATTCCTGATCGAACGCTTCATCGAGGGTAAGGTCTATCACGTCGATTCTGTCGTCCACGGCGGCAAGGTCGCGGCCTGCGGGGTGAGTCAATACGGTACGACGCCGTTCAACGTCTCGCATTACGGCGGCGTTTTCACTTCGTCCATCACGCCGTACAAATCGAAGGAGCGAAAGCAGCTCGAGACTATGAATCGCGCCTTGCTGATGGCCTTTGAGTACGAAAGCGGTGTAGCTCATGCCGAGTTTTTGCAGAGCGAAGAGACGGGTGAGTTCTTTCTGCTCGAGGTCGCCTGTCGAGTCGGCGGAGCTTATATTGCAAACGTTCTGGAATACGCCTGCAACTTCAACCTCTGGCGCGAATGGGCAAAACTGGAGATCGCCAGCGACGAACGGCCCTACAAGCTGCCAAAACTCCGCAAAGAATTCGCCGGCGTCACGCTCGCCCTCGCAAATACCGAACACCCGGACACCTCCGCGTTTACTGACGACGAGATCGTCTACTCGGTCAAGAAGCCACGCCACGTCGGATTCATCTTTCAATCAAAATCGCAGGAGCGGATCGACGAGCTGCTAACGACATATACCGCACGGATCACCGCCGATTACCTGACCATCGCTCCGGTGAAAGAGCGCCATGATGACTAAGGTCCGACTGGACCGCAAGCGTCTCGCTTGCCAGCAGCGGTGATAAACTACTAGGATTATCCATTCGACTTGCCGAGCAATTCATGTGCAAGCGGGACGCTTGCGGTCCAGTCATCTTATGCCTTCAGCCGCTGACAGCTTCACAGGCCCGCCATCGATACTCGATCACGACCTTAACAGACACTTTCCTGAGCTGCTGACCTTTGAGTCTACGGCCGAGATGGAAGCGTCTGTTCTGTATCCGAAGATCCGAGACGACGTCGAGCGGATCTTGAACGCCGTCGTGGTGTCAGCTCCACCTGATGCAGCGGGTGTGGAATTCGATAGCGATAAGTCACCAGCAGGTGGCACGGCCGCAGCCATCAGCGTTGTGGCCTGGAACCTCGAACGCGGTATAAAATTCGACGGCATCGTTAATGCTCTCGCGTCGCACGAACAACTTGCAAACCGCGACCTGCTTCTCCTCACAGAACTCGACTACGGAATGGCCCGCAGCGGCAATCGTTTTGTTGCAAAGGAGATCGCCGAGCGTCTGGGCCTCCACTACGCCTTCGCTCCCGTATACATCGCACTGCAGAAAGGCAGCGGCGTCGAATCTGAGATGGCCGGCGACAACACTGTCTCGATCCATGGGCTCTCGATGTTCTCACGCTTTCCGTTGAAGAACGTCCACGCCGTCCCTCTGCCGAACGGCAAGGACAAAATGTGGGGCAAAGAGAAGCGGATCGGCTATCTGCGTGCTATCGTCGCGGACATAGAGCACCCGGCGGGCGATCTGCGTGCGGTGACGGTGCATCTGGACGCTCACTGTTCGCGAAAGCATCGCAAAATGCAGATGCAGCTGATCCTCGACCATCTCGAGACGCTCGCACCTCTTCCGACGATCATCGGCGGCGACTGGAACACCACCGGATTTAACTCGCAGAGCGGAACCCGTGCGATCTTCGGCTATTGGCGACGCGTAATGATGGGGCCGAAGAACGTCGCCCTGAACCACCTGCCGCATCCCGAGCGATATTTCGAGAGGCCGCTGTTCAATATGCTCGAAACCCGCGGTTACCGCTTCCGCGAACTCAATAACATCGGTCAGGGAACGCTGCATTACGACATCGGCAGCATCGAAAAGAACACAAATCTCGCCGATTGGGTGCCGGCGTGGTGCTTTCCGTTCATTTTTTGGGCGGCGGGACGTGTCGGCGGCAAAGTCTCGACAAGATTGGACTGGTTTGCGGTAAAAGGGCTCGAGTTAGCTCCCGGTACGGAGCCGCGGACCGTCCAAAACCTGGCCGATAAAGACGGCTCGCCGCTTTCCGATCACGACGCGATCGCCGTCGACCTAATTGCCAAAGCAAAAGCGTGATCGCCGCCGCAAACTCGATCCGCAGGCAAGAGATCAGCACTTTTCCAGTACTTCCAAGTGATAAACCCGCCGGGTTGAGCGGTCAGCCCGCTGGGTTGAGCAGTCAGCCCGCTGGGTTGAGAGGTCAGCCCGCTGGGTTGAGCAGTCAGCCCGCTGGGTTGAGAGGTCAGCCCGCTGGGTTGAGGGGTCAGCCCGCTGGGTTAAGGGGTCGGCCCGCCTTAATTTCGTGACAGATCACGCATTTACCGCCTAATATCAGACAAAAAAACGCCCGGAGCCGCCTCAACCAAGGGTTTTTCTTCCCCATTTTATCGTGGTTTGGGCTAGCATCTGTGCGTTGCGGCGTTATTTGTGATTTAATCTTGAGTTATGGAAGTAGCCTTTTGCCAAACTATCAGTTTTAACGCCGATACATTTGAATACGACGTCGTTTCTTCAGAAAACGGCAACGCCACCATCGTAAAGTTTCCCATCGACGAGAAACTTTATAGTCCAGGTGACGTCGTCGTCGTGGTGACACCGGGGGGTGATATCACGTTTCACGGAATTATTGGAAAGATCGAGGACGGCCAGGCCTTTGCTTCTGATCCGAAGGGTTCGCTCCTCCCGGCCGTCGTCGTCTAGGCTGCAAGTTCAGCCGATCATTCGTGGTGTGTATGATGCGGGGAAACCGTCATCGGCAACACACCCATGATCCCCATAAAGATCGCTCCAAAAGATAAGAATCCGAAGAACACGGCGACCGGCGGGGTGAAATTCCCGGTCAGGTAAGTGATAAAGACGGCAACGATCCCAAGCAGCCAAACACCAGCATATATCTTTAAGGGCATAACGAAATCCTCCAGTAGTTTCGGGCGTTTTCGCTTGTCTGCGAACCGCCGCGTTAGATATATATTTGGCTATCTGCCGCATTTCGGACAATAATCTGTTTACATCATTTTTATGATGTGAATACGCTATGAACCTTCGCGATATCAACGGCCTGGTCGACGGAACGGCGGACGCCGCCTACGCTCTCGACCCGCACGGCAAGATAATCGCGTGGAACAATTCGGCGGCCGATCTGTTTGGTTTAGGTAAAGATGCCGTCATGGGCCGGCAGTGCAGCGAGATAACGCACGGCGTCGACGAATGCGGCCGCGAGTGCAGCGAAAACTGCGCGATCCTCAAGTGTGCCGCCGAGCATCATCCACTCAAAAACTACGACATCAAGGTAAAAGGGCCGAGCGGCGAAAAATGGTGCAACGCCTCGGTCGTCATCCTAGACAGCTCAGCCTATGATCAGCCCTGCACGCTCCACATCCTGCGGCCGGCCGACGTTCAGAAGCGGCTCGAACTGCTGATCAAAGATTTCGTCGTCTCCGAGACCAGCCTTCCGGCGGTGAACCTCCAGGAGATAATGACCCGCGACAACTCCCCCAGCAGCGTCTCAGACCTGACCGGCCGCGAACGCCAGGTCCTCCGCCTCCTCAGCGATGGCAAAAAGACCGCCGAGATCGCCGAAACACTCTTTATCAGCAAAACGACCGCCAACAATCACGTCCAACACATCCTAAAAAAACTAGGAGCCCACACCCGCCTCGAAGCCATACGCCGCGCCGAGCAGGCGGGGTTGTTGCGATAGGCACGGCGAACTTGCACTTTTGCCCTTTTCCTTTTACCTTTTATTTGTCCGTGGGGATGTAGCTCAGTTTGGCAGAGCGCTGCGTTCGCAATGCAGAGGTCGGGAGTTCGATCCTCCTCGTCTCCACCAAAGTTTCTATCACGGCGAGCGGTTCCGTTTAGAGAGGTTCTGGCAAATATCCGAGCCGCTACGAAACTCGTCAATAAATACGATCGCTCGCGGAATCCGCAGGTTTTGCGGGGTCAATGCTTCCGCGAATTGCTCCGGATTCATCCAAAAAATAAGATACCAATTCCCGATTCGGTTTCTTGCCAGCCTCGAGAACTTCCTGAACCCGAAGCTGATAGCTCGAGTGATCAGCTTCGAGGGCGAAACTAAATCCCCATTCGTTGCCATCTGCGACGGCTTTGCTCGCTAACCCCTCTCGGGCGAGATCCTGAAGCGTTCCGTACCGATCGAACTTCTTCTTATAAGTGACCTGTCCGTCCCGAATTGCCTTAACCTCATTAGATACCTGCTCAGCGTCTATTCTTTCAAGGACGCGACACGAACTCGCAAAGAAAAGAAGTGTGAAAGCGATCCAAATTAATTTCATGCGTCACTCTGCCACGACGTAACTTTCCGCCTTGATTCCCCTTCGTGTTTTATCCGCCCGCCCTCGCATAGATCTACACTTACTTTATGAGTTGGTTTCGCCGACCGGCGGAGGTAATCCAAGTATCTTTTCCTCCCCTATCACGTACTTGTAAATGTAAGGGATACCCAGCTTTCGCGAAAGCTCGCAGAGTCGGCCCATCTCCTCCATTCGTTTCGTCACAGCTTCCAGCGACATGTCAGCTCGTGGTGCGTTGAGAAGATAATTCAAATCCATTCTGTGAATATCATCTTTTGTGATCATTACTTAACCTCCAATGGTTTCAGCACACGCCCGATCGGATAAACGCCGATCCCCTGAGCCTTGTAATACGGTGATCTTTCGTAGAAAAACCGTAGCCGGGCCTGCGGGCTGCGGGCGTTGTTAGGCTCGAGGATGTAGCGATCGAACTCCTGTTGGAGGCTTGGGTCTTTTTCGAGCATCTCGCGGGCTAGTTTTTCGAGCACGTAGCCTGAACCGCCTTCTTTTTGTTCGAAGACCGAGTTGAAGTACCCCCAAAAGAGCAGCGAATCCGGGCCGTTTGGTTCGAGCAGGTGGATCGCGACATTGGCGGCTTCCTGGTCCATCGGCACGAGGGCCGAACCGGCGAGGAATGTGCGGTTTTCCTTGACCCGCGTTTGCTTTGCGGTCAGCGTGACGCGGTTTTCGAAGGAGGTTGTTCCCCATCGCGGCTCGCTAAGCTGATAGCTTTCGATCTCGGTCGTCAGCGGCGTTTTAAGTAGAGAAAACTGGACGCCGTGCAGTTTTAGCAGTGCGATCGCCTCGCGGTATTGGACCGGAACGATGTAGTAAAGCGGCGGAGCGACGGCGGTCGCGATGCGCGCCTCGTCATATCGCGGGATGGTGATATTTAATGGCTCCGTGCCGTAGATTATCCGCTGCCCGCCTGAGATCGTGCTCGCCTCCATCGTGTATTTGACGCCCTTGAAAGCGAGCGGCGTCGATTTTGATCGGTCGATCGAGAGGGCGAGCGGAAACTGACGGCTCGGGTCGTAAGTTTTCCCGCGTTCGACCAACTGCGTGTCGGCGGTGACATTTGCTACCGCGAGGCTCGATTTCGACTTGCCGATCTCCTCGACAAAATGCCGCAGCACGTCGTAAGTGCCCCGAACGCGCGACTTATACGTCTTGTAAACGTTAGTCTCGATCAGCAGACCCGCACGATTGCGGATCGGCGTATAGCCCGTTGCAAACTTCGGCGTAGCGATAAACGTCGCGACGCCGCCCGTCACCTCGCGACCCGCAAACTCAACATAATGCGTCAGCAAGTTGCCGTCTTTCTCAACATTCGGCACGACCTTGCCGTCAAAATGCTCGTCCATCCAGAGCTTTATCGCCGGGTGGACCTCCTGATGGTGGGCGTATTCGTAGGTTACGTTGTACTGAAAATCCGCACCGTTCGTTACGTGGCAGTCGATGAAAATATCCGGCTTCCACTTGTTCCACAAGCCCAGCCACGCCCGCGTTTCGAGAGCATCGGCTTTCATGTAGTCGCGATTGAGGTTGAGGTTGAGGGAATTTGCCCGAAACCCCATTTCTTCGGGCCCGTTCTGATTGATGCGATTGTACGCCGACCAGCGCTCATGCCCGTCGACGCTGTAGATCGGCTGAAAAAGGATAACGACGTCTTTGAGCAGATCGAGCCGAGTCTTCGTGATCGCAATATCGCGAAGCAGTGCCAATCCCGCGTCCTTACCATCTATCTCGCCCGCATGAACTCCGGCCTGTATCAAAACGATCGCCTTGCCCGCTCGTTTAGCAAGCGCAGGAGTAAACGTTTGACCGGTTGCCGCGATAAGCAGAGGCATTTCCCTGCCATCGCCGCTTTTTCCGTAGGTTTCGTATTTAATGAGAGGCGAAGCGAGGTCGAGCTTCTTCGAAAATGCCACAGTTTCGTCGTACCGCCAGGTTTGCTTATATTCAGTAGATTCGGCTTTCGTTTGCCATTCGGGCGGTATCGTCCCGTGGTCACTTTGAGCGAGCGTAGCCAAAGGTCCGGTGATGACGGTGACGAAAAGTATTGCGGATACGACGAAGAATTTAAGAATGCCCATTTTTTCGATGTGTGATTGACGATTGTCCAAATCATAGCATTTGCTCATCACCTGCCCAATTCTTGATCGGGCGGAAATAAAGCCGGATATTTAACGATACGCTGCTAGCCGCCCCCATGAAAAGTCGCTCAACGCCGTTGCATTGGCGAAACGTTTGGGTTATGATGCTGTTCCTAATTCAAATCTAAGGAGATATTTTATGAGTTCAGCAGCACCAAGTACCGGCCGACTTGCATCGGCGTTTTTAGCAGAATTGGATAACGAAGCAAAGGTCACGAGGAGCGTTCTCGAACGCATCCCGGCGGATAAATTCGGCTGGCAGCCGCATGAGAAATCGATGCCCTTCGGCCGCCTCGCATCACACGTCGCCGAGATGTTCGGATGGACAAAAGATACGCTGAAAAGCGACGTCCTCGATTTTGCAACGATGGACTATAAACCATTTGAGCCGCAAACAACTGATGATCTGCTCGCCTTTTTCGACGAACAGATCGCAAACGCCAAAGCTACCCTCGCCGAAACCTCAGACGAAACCTTCATGACCAACTGGACCATGCGAAACGGCGAAACCGTCTATTTCACCATGCCGAAAGTCGCCGTCATGCGTTCATTTGTCATGAACCACATCATCCACCACCGCGGTCAGCTGTCAGTTTATCTAAGGCTAAACGACATTCCGGTGCCGTCGATCTACGGGCCCTCAGCGGACGAAGGTCAGATGTAGACCCAATTGCAAATGCCCGCGCGTCAGCAAGGGCGATACGCGCACGCTTGCGCCGATCGCCCTCGCTTACTCGCGGGCTTTCGCATTTTGTTGGAAGGTGTCAAAATTGGTAACTGTTAGTAAGCGAAGCAAATGATCGATATCGACCAAATTTTTGAGGGAAATCCGCGAATTGTTGCCCGTGCGATCACGCAGGTCGAAAATGGCGGCGAAGGTGCGGCGGCGTTAATGAAGGCTGTATTTCCTAAGACCGGCCGGGCAACGGTGATCGGTATAACAGGCTCGCCGGGTGCGGGGAAATCTTCGCTGGTCGATAAGCTGGCCTTTTATTACAAAGAAAAGGGCAACAAGGTTGGTATCGTTTGTATTGACCCATCGAGCCCGTTTTCGGGCGGTGCGATCCTCGGCGACCGTATCCGCATGGCGACGCTTGGGCTTGATAAAAATATCTTTATCCGCTCGATGGCGACACGTGGCAATCTCGGCGGCCTTTCGCGTGCGACGGTCGATGCCGTGGCGATCCTTGATGCAGCAGGCTATGACAAGGTCATCGTGGAGACCGTGGGCGTGGGCCAGGACGAGGTTGAGATCGTCAAGACAGCGGACGTTTCGGTGGTGGTGCTGGTGCCCGGAATGGGCGACGACATTCAGGCGATCAAGGCCGGGATAATGGAGATCGGCGATGTTTTCGTCATCAACAAAGCCGACCGCGAAGGCGTTCTCCGCACCCAAAAAGAACTCGAAGCCCTGCTTTCCCTCGCCCACCGCCCCGATATGTGGATGCCGCCGATCATTAAGACGATCGCGACGGAAAATAAAGGCATTGAGGATCTCGATGCCGCTATTGTGAGTTATCTAGAGTTCATCGCGGGCGGAGGTGAGTCCAGTGCCCGTCGCGTGTCGATAGCAAAATGGCGGCTTACCGAATTGGTGCGGGAGCGGTTGTTGACAGATCTATTGAGTCGAAACGGTACGGGCGAACGGCTTGAGGATCTAGCGCGAAAGATCGCAGAGAAAAAAATGGATCCGTACTCGGCGGTCGAGGCAATACTGTCAGAACCGCCTGCGTGAGCGGGCGGCAGTTAAGTATCGGGTTCTGAGAGCGTCGATTATAAAGAAGCACTTTTGCCGCCCGCTCACGCAGGCGGTTCTGACAAAACGACGCAGGCGAGACAAAATATGAAGATCAATCACCTGGGCATCGCCACAAAAGGCATCGACGAGGCCCTTAAATTTTGGGAGGACGCTCTCGGTCTTGAAAATGTCCACACCGAAATCGTCGAGGATCAGAAGGTTCGCGTCGCGATGCTCCCGATCGGCGAGAGCCGCGTAGAACTGCTCGAGCCGACATCGGAAGACTCGCCGATTAGTAAATTTCTTGAGAAACGCGGCGGCGGCATCCACCACATTGCAGTCGAGGTAGACGATATCGAAGCCTCGCTCGCTCGCCTAAAAGCCAACGGAGCCCGCCTCATCGACGAAACCCCACGCATCGGTGCCGAAGGCTGCCTCGTAGCCTTCGTACACCCCTCGTCGGCTAACGGAGTATTACTGGAACTGGTTCAGACTAACCATTAGCTACTTGAAAAACCGACATTTCAGAACTTTAGGACAGGCAAAGGGTTGAGAGGATGTCGGCAGACCCACTTAGCGGCTCTTTTGGCCAGCATCCAGTGAAAACCCTCATTCGGGAACCTTTTCCGAACATCTCGCACGAAATCCGAGGACAATCCTGACTTAATAGATCCCAACGAAAAATCTACCAGATCGCCCTTGCGAAAGACCTCAACGAGCTCCGCGTTCTTATAGGCCGTCAGTTTATGATGTTGGTCGATCATCTCGCTGATCTCAGGGATCCAAGCTTGGAAACCGGTTTCTTTCAAATACTGTTCAGCCGCGACGATAGACGGCGGCAGGTAATCAAACGTTGGCCCTGTCCAGATGCCGATGTCGTGAAAACAGCCAGCAATTATTAACTTATTCGTCGCGTCTTCGCCAAGGTCGCTGAGAGCAAGGCAAAAACTGACCATTCGGCAGACGTGATTGCGATAACCCTGATATTCGGTTCCGATCGCTGAGCGATAACCCGCGAGGATATTATCAATTGGGCCAATGTGCTCCTCGACCATTCTCATTTGCCTTGCGGAGCCAGCCACAACGCGAGATTACCCGCATACGTTTTTATATCATTCAGCTTGTCCGGATCGACCGCAAAACCATCGCCGGGGGCCTCGCTGACAAAGTCAGGACATCCGCGCGATGGGTCCCAATTGTAGTCCGCGAAATGATGAAAGCTGGAGTGGGCCACAGCACGTCCCGCGATCCGCATATCTCGTTCGAATGCGACTATCAGGTCAAACGACGCTCCCGATATCTTGCTGACTCCGCAGGCGATCACGCAGGCAGATGCGTCGTCCGAAGGTACTCCGATCGCTCCTTCGTGCGGATGGGCCGGAAAATATTCGATCGTGGTCCCGTTCGAACGCCTGATCAGCGGATGATCTGGAACCCGGACGGTGATCTCCTGAAAGTCACCGTTCCTGCCAGAATGATAGTTAGGAAAATCGATCATAGCGGTATCACGGTCGTCACGAATGCGACGAGTCTCGTCGGGTTCGGGGTTGGTGGAGTGAAAAAAGTTCGCACGCCCGATACCGTGGATCGAGCAGATCGAAGAGCCAAGATCCTGATGATCGCGCGTCGTTAAAATGCCGCCGCCTTTCAATCGAAACCTATTCAGCGCTTCACACTCGGCCTCAGTAAGTCCGTTACCGTTATCGGCCGCCATCAGCCAGACCTCATCAAAGCCCGTGTCATCGATCGCGGCCAGAAACGGGTCGTTTCCGTCTCGACCCGGTTCCCGGTCACGAAAAGTCACCTCAAGATCGAGCGACTCGAGATGCCGACCCAGCAAAGAAAATCGCCCGGCGTGCCAATCATTCTCGATAAAAGGGATCGTCGTTTGGATGAGTATCTTTACAGTGTCAGTCATTCGCCTAGATCCGTCCAAATTGGTAAAACTGCCTTCTAAAAAGTTCCTGATGCCTCCGACTGTTCCCCGATGCGTTGGTCGAGCCAGGCCAAAATGTCTGCCATGACCTTTTCCTTATCGATATCCGCCAACAGATCGTGATAATGGCCATCGTACAGTTTGAGCGTTTTGTCCGTTGATCCAGCATGGTCATAGAAGTATTGGCTTCCGCGCGGCTGCGTCGCCTTGTCTTCGGTTCCGTGAATGATAAGCACCGGAATTTTGATATCCGGCATGTGTCCTTTCAGAGCTTCGGCCGCGAGCAGCATCACGCTTGCGGTCTCAGCCGGTTGAGATTCCTTGTGAATGAGCGGGTCGTTATTCATCCGCTCAACATGGGCCGGATCGCGTGAGAAATCGGCGTTGTTAAGCGAAAAGACGTGAACGTGCGGCAAAAGCTTTGCCACGCCTTCCAGAGCAAGCTGAACCAAATGCGGTAGGCCGACATCGAACGCAAAGCTGTGGCAGACGAGTCCCGCGATCTCGTCCTGATGCTCGTAAACATAAGACGTCGCGATCAAGCCGCCGGCACTGTGGCCCAGAACGTAGACCGGCAAACCAGGATTCTCGGAACGAGCGATGTTGACCAGCGTGTCGACGTCGCCGAGATAATCCGTAAATTCCTCGACGTAGAACCGCTCTCCCTCAGAATTGCCGCGCCCTCTCAGATCGAGGGCATAGCAGGCAAACCCTTCGGCAGAAAGCTGTTCGGCCGGATACTCCATGTAGCCGCTGTGGGCGTTGAATCCGTGGATCAGGATCATTACCGCCCTAGCTTTTCCTGCCGCCTCCCACGACTTGGTCGCGATCTTCAGGCCCCCGACGCCTTCAAATGATGATTCTTTCATTTCTCTCGTCTCCTTTTTTGTGAATAACGGCCGCCGTTATGCCTTAATAAAATCGAGCAGCACTGAATTCACCTGCTCGTGATGGGTCGTACACATTCCGTGGGGAAGCCCCTCGAGGACCGTTAGCGTTGCATCGGGAACGAGTTTCGCCGCCAAATACGCCGAGTCCGCGATCGGCACGATCTGATCGTCATCACCATGAAGAACGAGCGTGGGCACGTCAAATTTCTTTAGATCCTCCGTAAAATCGGTCTCCGAAAAAGCCTTGATGCAGTCGTAGCCGCCCTTAAAGTCGCCCATCATTCCCTGCCGCCACCAGTTATCGATAATGCCCTGCGAAACCTTTGCTCCCTCCCGGTTGAAACTATAAAATGGTCCCGACGCAACGTCGTAATAAAACTGTGCTCGGTCCGCGAGATACGAAGCCCGAAAACCATCGAATACCTCGATCGGCAATCCGCCCGGATTTGCCTCGGTCTTGAGCATTAAAGGCGGAACCGCGCCGATCAAAACAGCCTTCGCTACCCGCGAAGTTCCATGACGCCCGATGTACCTCGCCACTTCCCCACCGCCGGTCGAATGCCCGATATGGACCGCGTCCTTCAGATCAAGCGCCGCGGTCAGTTCCGCGAGGTCGTCCGAATAAGTATTCATCTCGTTCCCATCCCAGCTCGACCCCGAACGCCCATGCCCACGCCGGTCATGCGCGATACAACGAAACCCGCGCGACGCAAAATAAAAGATCTGCGCGTTCCAGTCGTCCGAGGTCAACGGCCAGCCATGCCTAAACACGATCGGCTGGCCATCGCCGCCCGTGTCTTTGTAGAAGATCTCAGTTCCGTCTTTTGTAGTGATAGTTGCCATTATTCCTCCCTGAAAAAACCATCCATATACCCTACAGCTGGGAAAGAAACGCCCGATAACAAATTTGTTAAATTGTTATACAAATTATCGAAAGCCGGAAAGCTCTCACTCTACACGATAGCTTTTGAAAGCTCTGCGATTTATGTACTGTTCAGTAAATATATGGCGCAAGGATGTTTCGTGTCAAGTAATATTTGTGTTACGTTTTTGGCATACCATGCAGAAGGGACGACCACGACAATTTGACCTTGACGACGCGATCGACAAGGCGATGCTCGTCTTTTGGGAAAAAGGATATGAACGCACCACTATTCCTGATCTGATCGAAGCCATCGGCATCAATCGTCCAAGCCTTTACTCTGCATTTGGGAGTAAAGAAGGTCTGTTCCAGGCGACTCTAGATCGATACCGTTCCGGGCCGGCATCCTACGTTAACCGAGCTCTCGAGGAACCTGATGCTTATTCCGTTTTCCGAAGCCTTTTATACGGTGTCATCGAACTGGTAACGGATACTGAACGGCCCGGCGGTTGCCTCTTTGTGTGCGGCACGCTTTCTATTTCCGACGTTCCGGGCTCGGTCTCGTCAAAGCTCGCCGAGCGGCGCATCCTTGGCGAACTCGACATTCGAAAGCGATTTGAAAGAGCCCTTGAGGAAGGCGATCTTCCCAAGGGCTCTGATCCTTCAAGCCTCGCAATGTTGGCCTCCACGCTGCTCTGGGGATTGTCGGTGCAGGCGAGCAATGGAGCGAAACGCAGCCAGCTAAACTCCGTCGCCGAGATCGCTTTGAAAGCCTTCCCTAAGGACTAGTCTCCCTTAACGCGCACCCCCGCTGGCAAGGATCTTCTCGCCTGTGACCCATGCCGAATCATCCGACGCGAGGAAAATCGCGACCGGAGCGATGTCGCCCGGCTGTCCTAAACGCCCTAGCGGCGTGGTTGAAACTGCCCAGTCCTCGAATTCGCTGCCGATAATGCCCAATTCGCGTGAACCTTCAGTTTCGACCATTCCCGGATTCAACGAGTTGACCCGGATATTCCTCGGGCCTAGCTCCTTGGCCAAAACACCGGTAATAGTATCAACCGCTCCTTTAGACCCCATGTAAACCGCGGTGGTCGGCGGGTGTGTGTCGCTTCCGGCGGATCCAATGTTAATGATGCTTGCTCCCTCATTCATGTGCTTTACCGCAGCCTGAGTGGTGAGCAAAAGCCCGAGAACATTTACGTTAAATATCCAGTGAAAGCTTTCTTCCGTGATCTCATCCAACGCCTGAAATCCGTAAACGCCCGAGTTATTTACAAGCACATCGAGCTTGCCATAGTTGTCGATCGTGGCCTGAATGATGCCTTCCGCTTCCGCTTTTTTCGTAACGTCGCCTTTCACTGCGACCGCCTTTCCGCCCGCCGCTTCGATCTCGGCAACGACTTTCTCCGCTCCTTCCCTGCTCGACGCGTAGTTGACCACGACCGATGCCCCTTCTGCTGCAAAAGCTTTTGCGATGCCTGCTCCGATCCCTTTCGAAGCTCCCGTTATTACTGCTACTTTTCCCGCTAATTTACTCATTTTGTTCCTTCCTTTAGTTCCGATCTGTTTCGTCAAAAAAAGCACGTCACCGGCCCTTTACCAGTGACGTGCGGTTAAATTGTGGCTGATCTACCAGGGCAATTCCTGGCCTAGATGTATGAATTTGCCGGAATATCCGTCTGCCGGAAGCGTCGCAAGATCGACCGAAGTCTTCGCTCCCTCCTCGACCGGGATATCGCCGTTGGCGTTCATGTCGGTCACGACCGAGCCCGGGTGGGCGGTGTTGACCTTGATGTTGGTGTCCCTGAGTTCGTGGGCCAGGTGGACGACGTAGCCGTTGAGAGCCGTTTTCGAAATGTTGTACGCCGGAACCTTGTAATTGTAGATCGGCGAACTCGGGTCGGAATGTAGCCCCAGCGACCCGAGGCCGCTCGACAAAAACACGATCCGCCCCGCGTCCGATCTCTTGACCAGCGGGAGCAGATTCTGCGTCACGTCGATCGTGTTAAAAAAGTTGGTGTCGAACGTTTTACGAAAAGTTTCCTGCGAAGTCTTGCTCGCCGGAACCATCCCGCCGTCCGCATCGAATTCTTCCGCCAGAAAAATTCCCGCATTGTTTATCAGAATATCGAGTTTGCCGTATTTGTCCTCGATCTCTTTCGCCGCTGCGGCGTGAGTTTCGGTGTTGTCGACATCGATGTTGATGTATTCGACATCGAGTCCCTCAGCCTTAAGCGTCGCTTCAGCCTCTTTCCCCTTTTTCTCGCTGCGTGCACCGATCAAAACCTTGATCCCTTGTTTACCCAACTGACGTGCCGTTTCAAACCCGATTCCGCGATTGGCCCCGGTTACAAGTGCTATTTTCTGTGACATTGCATTTCCCTCTCGTGTTACCTTTCTGTAACATTATTTGTTACAGTTCAAGTTAAAAATATGTTCGGAAGCTGTTAAGACCTGTGAAGCATTCCGAACATTTGTAACTATATTCGTTACAGAATAATCTTGTCAAGTGGTTCGGCTAAATTTTCTTCAGCCGATTTCGCCACTTTAGACAATCTGACCCTAACACAATTCCGCACGATCCCGCTTCCTGAACACTGTGAGATGCCCGGTTTATCGAGCTCCAGCTCAGGTACCATCGTTCCGATTCCGCCATCGTCCGGATGAACGGTCGTCAGAACTAGTCGATAGCGCCCATCTTTTTTGGGGAGCAGCATTCCTCCGAGCCTATAGATATTTCCCTTCTTATCCGTGATAGTGCCCGAAAACGGGCTATCAGGCTTCACTTTCGTTGCAAACTCTACCAGTTCAAGCCAAGGCTGGTTTAGGCGAACGACAAGTTCGAACTCGTCCCGGTTTTCAACATCGGAAGCCAGCTGGCCGTTTGCCACACATACAAAAAGCAAAGCGTTCAGAAAACAGGCGATAATAGAGAAAAGTTTTTTGTTCATGGTAGTGAAAGAAAACTAGAAAGACGGCAACAGCATGATACACGCAAATGATAGAGAATAGATGCGAAAACTCGCGTCGCTTGTTCTCGGTTCTAACTGTCTCTGCGTTAAAATATCGCTCGTGTCTGAAGACAAGAAAACTATTTCCCCGGTCATGTTGGTCGTTATCGCCGTACTCCTCTGGAGCACCGGCGGTATGTTTATCAAGCTCGCGACGAATCTTGACGCCTATCAGGTGACGTTTTTTCGTTCGCTGCTGGCCGGGATAACGGTCCTGATCCTGACGTGGAAGGACGGGCTGCGGATAAATGCTTTTGGGGCGATGTGCAGCGTGATCTACGCGACGCTGCTGTTCCTGTTCGTCTGGGCGACAAAGCACACGACCGCCGCCAACGCGATCTTTCTCCAATACACCGCCCCGATCTATATCCTCATCCTCGCCCCGTTTGTCATCGGCGAAAAATTTCACTGGCGCGATCTCGTGACGGTCGTCTTCTGCCTGGCAGGGATGAGTTTGTTTTTCGTGGGCGATCTGTCGATCGGCGATTATCAGGGCAATATTGCCGCCCTGGGTTCGGGCATCTTCCTCGGCCTTTACATAATGCTGCTCCGCCACCCGCGGGCAATGGGGATGAGCGGCACGATCACGGTCATCTACGGCAACTTCCTGCTAGCCCTGCTCACGCTCCCGAGCGGAATAGCCGCGATCCCGACAGCAGGCCTCATGGACTACGCCGCCGTCGCCTTCCTCGGCATATTCCAGATCGGCATCTCGTACATCCTCTTCATAAAAGGAGTCCGCGGCGGCACCCGCCCACTCGACGCCAGTATTATCGGCTTCATCGAACCGCTCCTGAACCCCGTCTGGGTCTTCCTCTTCGTCGGCGAACGCCCCTCAAACTGGGCCATCCTCGGCGGAATCATCATCATAGCGACCGTCTGTTCTCACACCCTAGTGCAATACAGATCAAAGCCATCCGATCCCGACCCATCAACCGCCGTCGCGTAGCGACCAAACGGATGATCTTACCCTTATGGTGCAGTGAAATACACGAGTGTAATCGGAAGCATCGCTTATCTTCATCACTCAACTTGTCGTAAAATTGACGCCAGGGCGAAAAAAGGGTTTGGTGGCGCGGCTTGGGCATTTTAGGTGTCGCGGATTTAATACGGGGCGACTTGGCGTTTGCGTTCGAGTTTTTCTTTTCGTTCGCTGTGAAAGGCTCCGATGCGGTGGCCGTGGTAGGCGGCGGTGGCTTTGGTCAGGTCGAGGATGAGGGTGCCGTCTTGGTCGGCGTGGATCTCGTGAAAGCGGATCGTGATGTCGAACTTGATGCCGAAATCGTAGCGGAGACTCGCTAGATTTAGGACTGCGGCTCCGTGGCGGCCATCGGCGGTGAGTTTGAAGGTGTCTTTCAGATGGCCGCGGCACGGGCGGATGCCGATGGTCTGGTTGGGTTTGTCGAACAGCACGAAAGCGTACGGAGCGAGACCCAGCATTTCCCAGGCTACGCGGCTGAGCTTTAGGTCGCCCCGGCGGTTCATCGTCGCCTGCGGAACCCGCCAACGGCCCAATCTTTGTGTCGGAGAACATTGCTGCCAGTTTCGTTTCATAGTTTTTTGATCTTGGAGCTTTGAGCTTTGATCTTTGGTCTTGATCCGTGACGTTCCGTATTCGCCGTGGTTGAGGCTTTAACAACACGCGGCTTTGAATGCCCCGGTCACTGTCGTTCCCGGCTCCGACTTTCTACGCTGCCATATTCTGCTGAGAATTTGAATGCTAAACCGCGTGAAACGTCGTATTATGCGTAAATTGACGCAAAATGCTTGAAATGTATAAAAAATGCGTAGTCAGGCCGATGTATCACACAATGGAACCGGTCGATGGGTCGCAAGATGGGATCGGGTTTCGTCCAACCATCGACGTCACAGCGGTTCGGAGAACGCATAAAACGGTTCGGAATTCCACCCGAAAAGCGTCCCCGGACGCAACTCTGTGACGCTCGTTCTTTGGTGCTTGATCTTTGACCTTTGATCTTTGGTTTTAGGTATTCGAGTGCCGAATTTATAATTTTGAACCTTGAATTTTGAACTCTCATTTTCCCGCCGACATTTTTCCCAGCTAACCGCTTAACTATTGCTATTGTGTTAACAAACACATTATGTCGTGATAAGGTAATCAAATAACACCAAAAAACGGGCGTTATTGCTCGTTTTTGTAATTTTGATAGTCGCTTTTTTACGATCTTTAGACTGGAGAATCTTATGATTGAGCTCAATATTCCATCAAATGTTACTAACGAAGAGCTGATCCGTTGGGTGACTGACGCGGTCGATCTTTGTAAGCCGGACGCCGTGCATTGGTGCGACGGTTCGCAGGAAGAATACGACCGCCTGTGTCAGGAAATGGTTGATTCCGGTACGTTTATCAGACTGAACCCCGAAAAGCGGCCGAACTCGTTCCTGGCCCGCTCGCACCCTTCGGACGTCGCCCGTGTCGAGGACCGCACCTACATTTGCTCGTTTGCCAAGGGCGACGCCGGGCCGACCAACAACTGGATGGCCCCGGTCGAAATGAAGGCGATCCTCAAAAAGAAATTCAACGGAGCAATGAAGGGCCGCACGATGTATGTCGTTCCGTTTTGCATGGGCCCGATCGGCTCGCCGATCTCGCAATTTGGCGTGCAGCTTTCGGATTCACCTTACGTCGCGGTCAACATGCGGATAATGACCCGCATGGGTAAACAGGCTCTCGACGCACTCGGTAACGGCGAGTTTACGCGCTGTCTGCACTCGGTCGGCATGCCTCTGGCTGAGGGCCAGGCCGACGTCGCGTGGCCTTGTTCACCAGATCCTAAGGACAAATACATCGTTCACTTCCCCGAAGAAAATTCGATCGTTTCGTACGGCTCGGGATACGGCGGAAACGCACTTTTGGGCAAGAAATGTCTCGCTTTGAGGATCGCTTCGACCCTCGGCCGCGCTCAGGGTTGGCTTGCAGAGCACATGCTGATCGTCGGTGTTGAGTCACCAGACGGTAAGAAGGATTACGTCTGTGCGGCGTTTCCTTCGGCTTGCGGCAAGACCAATTTCGCCATGCTCATCCCGCCCAAGCCGTTTCAGGAAGAAGGCTGGAAGATAACCACCGTCGGTGACGACATCGCTTGGATCAAACCCGACGAAACCGGCAAACTGCGGGCTATCAACCCCGAAAACGGCTTCTTTGGCGTGGCACCGGGTACGAACTACTCGACGAACCCGAACGCGATGGAATCCATCACGGAGAACGCCATCTTCACCAACGTCGCCCTGACCGACGAAGGCGACATCTGGTGGGAAGGAATGGACGGCGAACCGCCAGCACACGCCATCGACTGGCAGGGCAACGATTGGACTCCTTCGAGCGAAGCCAAAGCAGCCCACCCAAATGCTCGATTTACTGCACCGATCACGCAGTGCCCTGTCGTCGACGAAAATTTCAACGATCCAAAAGGCGTTCCGGTCTCGGCGTTCATATTCGGTGGCCGACGAAATAGCGTCGTTCCGCTTGTACAGCAGTCGTTTAACTGGGCTTTCGGCGTTTATCAGGCCGCGACGATGGGTTCGGAAATGACCGCCGCTGCGTTCGGCAATATCGGCGAGGTACGTCGCGACCCGTTCGCAATGCTACCGTTTGCCGGTTATCACATGGGGGACTATTTCGCTCATTGGCTTGATTTTGGCCGACAGATACCGGAACCACCCCGTATTTTCAGCGTCAACTGGTTCCTCAAGGACGAGAATGGAAAGTTCGCCTGGCCCGGTTTCGGCGACAATATGCGCGTGCTTAAGTGGATAGTTGAGCGGTCACGCGGCGTCTCAAAAGGAGTCGAAACGCCACTTGGATGGATGCCGCGCTACGACGACATTGACTGGCGCGGACTCGATTTTAGCCGCGAACAGTGGGACAAGGTCATGAACCTCGACCGCGATTTGTGGCTGAAGGAGATCGCAATGCACGACGAGCTTTTCTTCCAGCTCTATGACCGTCTGCCAAAGGAAATGACTTTTATACGGGAACTGCTGGTCTCGAACCTCTGGCGTTCGCCAGAACTAGGACTTGCGGCACCGCGACCGGAACCCGAAGTGGTTAAGGCAGTCGCAAAAGCAGAGTAATCTTATTCCTCCGCTCTTTAAGAAGTCTAAGGGCCGTCCTTTTGGGGGCGGCCTTTGCTTTTGGTATCATTCGTCCAACCGATCCTTATGAGCACGTCAGTTCTGCGTTCCTGTTATCGATGCGGCTATTTCGCCGAAACGGCTGAAGCCGTCTGTCCTCGATGCGAACGTGGTCTGCATACCGCGACGGCCACACGGATCCGCGGCGCCTTGCTCGCCGTGCTCGGAGCAATATTAACCTTCTTCATGGTGTATTTGGTGTCTTGGGCTCTCGCTGCATTTCGAGCGACCGACCCGACAGGAGCACGTTTCACAGGCGACGAACAGCAAAAGCTAGTCATTCTAGGCCTGTTTGGCTTGCTGATCGCTTTCGGGCTGATGTCATTTGCTATCGGGATGTATCAAGTTGTCGTTGGGCGGCGGAGCAAAGGCTTCGTACGGGCGATTGTGACAATAGCCGGGCTTATTGGGCTCGGCGGTGCTTATGTTATTTGGTCATTTTGAGTGCTATTTGACCTCGTTTTGATACAATCAGATTTCTACTATAGGAGATTTTATTGATGGATAGATTTCTTGGCCGATACGCTACCTATGCGTATGCCATCATGAGGATTATCACGGGCTTCTTGTTTATGTGGCACGGTACGCAGAAATTATTCGGATTCCCTCCCTCGCAGGGTGGTGGCGGCGAGTTATCTACGCTAATGGCTGTTGGGGGCGGTATTGAACTGATTGGCGGAATCCTCATAATGATTGGCTTATTTACGAGCGTCGCAGCCTTCATTTCGAGTGGAACAATGGCTGTCGCGTACTTCGGATGGCATTTTAGTATGCAGCAGTTCCTGCCGATTCAGAATCGCGGTGAACTCGCTGTTCTTTATTGCTTTGTCTTGCTTTACATCGCAGCACGAGGGTCCGGCATTTGGAGCGTCGAGTCCATATTCTTTCGTAATCGCCCAGAAACTACCTAATGATCACTTCGAACTTTTTTCGCGGGATCTACATCTAACATTACGAAATTACTAGGAGGTATATGGATAATTTCACAACCACTTTCGGAAACTCGGTCGCTCAGGCGGCCCCCATTGAGCGGGCGGCGTTCATTCGGAAGACCTATACGTTGCTCGCCGTCGCGATACTCGCATTTATCGGTGTCGAAGCATTCTTCTTTGCAACGCCAATAGCCGGTATTATCGCTAGCCTGTTATTTAGTGGTGGAGCGATGGGCTGGCTGCTTGTCCTTGGACTTTTCATGGGCGTTTCGTTTCTCGCAAATCGCTGGGCGGTATCGGACACATCGAAGGCAGTCCAGTATCTTGGCTTAGGCGTCTTCATTCTCGCTGAAGCTGTTATATTTGTTCCGCTCATCTATTTGGCAACTTCCGTTTCCGGCGATGGCTCGGTCCTGATGAAGGCCGGAATTACTACGCTCGGTCTATTCTTGGGCATTACGCTAACCGTTTTTATTACGCGGACCGATTTCTCGTTCCTCGGCCCAATCCTCGCAATCGGCGGATTTGCCGCCCTCGGCTTCATTATTGCGAGTGCGATCTTCGGATTCTCGCTGGGCAGCGTGTTTGCGTTCATTATGGTCGCCTTTGCTGGAACGGCGATCCTATATGAAACGTCTAATGTTCTGCATCGATTCAATACATCCCAGCATGTGGCGGCTTCGTTGACGCTGTTTGCGAGCGTTGCACTGCTCTTCTGGTACATTCTTTCTATCTTCAGTTCGCGAGATTAAATGTAAACTGCGCTATTCTACTTGCCGTCAGCGAATGATTTTTCGCTGGCGGCAATTTACACTTTAAAGAGGTAACTTAATGACAAAAATCATTTTAGCGTTATCCGTTTTGATCGCCACCGCTTCTTTCGCCTTTGGACAGGCTACGCCGGCGCCGCCGACCACACATTTGAAGGTCGGTGATATGGCTCCGGATTTTAAGCTGTCCGATACCACCGGCAAAGAGGTAAAGCTTAGCGATCTGCGCGGTAAGAAGAATGTCGTTCTCGCGTTTTACGTCCTCGCCTTTACAGGTGGCTGAGCGAAAGAACTCCAGGCGTATCAGGCTGATATCGCCAAATTCGACGCAACTGAAACTCAGATATACGGCATTTCAATGGACAGCTTCGCAGCAAATAAGCGTTTTGCTGAGGACATAAAAGTCACGTTTCCGCTCCTCAGTGACTGGAAACGAACCACCACAAAAGACTACGGCCTTTTCAACGAAACCTCAGGTTACGGGGTTCGAGGCACATTCGTCATTGACAAAGAAGGCAAGATCCAACATGTCGAAGTCGGACGCACGGCTATCGATCCTACCGGGGCTTACCAGGCTTGCGACCTGCTCCAAAAGCGGAAGTCGGACGCAGCGAAGAAGCAATAACATAACTAGTCAAGTATCAGCACCTAACGCCACGAACTAAGAACCTTTCGTGGCGTTTCGTGCGTTTTTTTAGGTCCGCAGGTCGTCCGGGTCGAAGCTCTTTGCAACGATCTCGCCGCTAACGTCCTTGGTTAATATCTCGATCCTTCGCTCGGCGTTGGTTAGCCGTTCACGGCATTCACGGGAAAGCTTGATACCCATTTCAAAGAGTTCGAGGCTTTCCTCGAGCGGCAGATCGCCGTTTTCGAGCCGGGTCACGATCTTTTCGAGCTCAGCGAGCGATGTTTCGAACGTTTTTTCCATTTCTATTTCACAAGTTCTTCAGCCTGTTTTAGCAGATCGGTGAGATTTCCAATGCCGAATTGATCTGCGGCCCGACTTCCACCGCCGACTGCGATCGCCATGACCTCTTGCCCTATCTTGCGGGCGATGGCTGTTGCCACCTGTTCATCGCGAACCCCCACGATCTGCCATCTGTCGCCGGTCCTTCGCATCTTCATCTCGAGCTGATGCTCCGGCAGCTTGCTTTTCACCGTGGCTTCATCGCCGTTGACGGTGATGTCGAGGTATTGGTCCGCTCCTAAAACCATAGCAAAGAAAGGGACCGAGCCCATCTTTGCCGTGCGCTCACGGATCACGCGGGGCAATTCAGCTTTCGCTCTCTCCTTCACCGCTGGCAGAAGCGGAAGGGCAAGCCTCGCCACCTTTCTGAGAACCTCAGGCGGTTGTCCGCGGCCATACATCTCGACGGCCTTATTCGTTATCTGCGGTACAAAATCCTCAACGACTGCATCGATGTTAACGAGCGAATTTACTTCCGCCCGGTCATCTCGTTTTGCAGCCTCGACCAATAACGCAAGCGAATATTGCGGTGTGTCCTTTAGACTCTGGTAATAGATCAAAAAGCCGATCCCGGCTGCTAAAGCAAGTCCGAAAACAACCAAACAGGCAATAGCAAAAGGGCGTTTCAACATTAATTCTCGATCGACAAAACCTCTGCCTCAAGTTTCCCACGCTCCAGCCGTATTTTCAATTTATCCCCGATCTTCAAAGCAGCCGCGTCTCTGGCTATAGTTCCATCCGTTGATTGAATAATTGAATAACCCCGCGTCAGTACGCTTAGAGGAGAAAGAGCATCCAGTTTTGCAGCGTTCAAACTCATTTGCTGCCCCTTTGATGCAAGAATTCCTTCGATCGCGGTCAGCTTTCTTTGGTTCAGAGCGTCGAGCTGATTGCCGTGCTTCAGGGTTTTCGCCCGGAGCGTCGCCGCAGTCAATCGGCTCGCGGTGTCGGCGAAACGCATCCGCAAACGCTGTATCAAATTCGAAAATGAATACTCAAATCCGCTGACTGCGGAGCTCACGCCTGACCGTGCAGAAAGTAACTTGTAGTCGATCATCGAAGTCAGGGCCGTTTCTACAGTTTGTAGATCAGCTAGAATGTCCTCCTCCCGACCTACGACGATCTCGGCCGCAGCCGACGGCGTTGGCGCGCGAAGATCGGAAACCAGGTCGGCGATCGTCCAATCGATCTCGTGTCCAACAGCAGAAATCACCGGTATATCACTCTCTCTGATGGCGCGAGCAAGAGCTTCGTCGTTGAATGCCCATAGATCCTCCGCCGAACCGCCGCCGCGTCCGACGATCATGACATCGATCCGTTCGTTCGGTTCCCGCGTTCTATCGTATGCGTTGACTGCTTTTATTGCTCGTCGGACACTGTCAGCTGCTCCTTCACCCTGTACGAGCGCCGGAGCAAAAACTATGCTGACCGACCTCGCACGCCGCGTCAAAACATTATAGATATCGTGAAAAGCAGCACCGGTTCGCGAGGTTACGACGGCGACCTTTCGTGGGAAGAATGGGATCGGGCGTTTGATCTCCTCAGCGAACAGCCCTTCGCGATCGAGGCGGGCACGTATCTGTTCGTATGCCGCCGCCAAAGCCCCTTCGCCCGACGGCTCGAGCGAATCCACGGAAAGCTGAAGTTCGCCGCGAGCCTCATAGATCGTGACGCGGCCGCGAAGGCGGACCGTTATTCCATTTTGCGGAGTAAACCGGATGCGAAAGTTCGTACCCTTGAAGCAGACGCACCTGATCTGGGAAACGCCGTCATTGAGATTGAAATACCAATGACCAGAAGATGCCCGGATGAAGTTAACGACTTCGCCCTCGACCCAAACGTTTGCAAACGAACGCTCAAGGGTACTGCGGACCTCGGAACTAAGTTCAGAAACCGTCAGCGGGCGACGCTCGGCATCGCCCATTAAAAATTGGAAAAGATCGTCGCTCAGTTTTTTGTCTCGGGTTTGATCCCAGCCTTTTCGATATTGAAATAGAGTTTTACTGGCTGATTTGTAGCTGGATCAGTGGCGGTAAGGACATGATAAGTACTTCCGTCAACAGTCTCGACCGCCTGCGTACCGCGTTTAAGTTCGAGCGCGTTGAGCAGAACGTATTCCTCGGCTACCGATATTACGTGGTACGCAGTCTTCGGAGTATTTCCGTCCGAATCCTTTAGAACAGAGTTCACAAGGCCGAGATAAACACTTTCGTGAAACTTCGCCTTCTTCGCGTCCGACATGCCTTGATATGCCATCGCCGCCATGATGTGCGAGTTCATATCGACAAAATTGCTCTTGTGAATGCCCTCAGCGATCTTTACGACATCCTTGAACTTCTTTTCGTTAAGGAGCGTCGCCATCTGAGTCTGCAGCTTGACATCGGCGACCCTGCCTTCGGGCGGCGTTTTTTCCGCAAACGAGAATCGTAGAAGCTTAAAGTCGATGTTCGTATCACCGCCTTTCAACTTCGTAACGAGTTGGTCATAGTTCGAGGCTTGGGCGTGTGCTGAAAAGGCGCATATCGCCATTACTAGCAACAAGATTATCTGTCGTTTCATATCTATTTACGAATATAAACGCTTTCTATACTTCCGGCAAACCTTTCCCGATCCGCGTTATGTATGGTTGCGAACAGAAGCCACCTACTGATAATGTTCTAATCCTTGAGAAAGAATCATCTATTCTTTGTTGGAGAACGATTAACTTTATGTCTGAAGAAAACACGACCGGAAGCAATGCAGTCTGGGCGATCGCCCTTGTTATCATTGTCGCCATCATCGCCGGATTGGTTTATTACAGCGGAATCCTTAAGACCAGCCCCGCTAAGAAGACTGATATCGACATTGATGTATCAGTACCAGCTGCCCCAGCGAGATAATTTACAAAAACTCGAAGTCAGTCCTCGATCACGGCCTCTGTAAGTGGAGGCCTGGTCGTTAGACTTTCCTGAGTAGCGATCCGTGCGACGAGATATAACCGCACAGGTCGTTAACGCCAGTGTTTCCGCCGCAGAAGATCAGCACGACCTTGCTATCCGGCGTGAACCTATCGAGCAGCTTCTCCGCCGCGACCAGCGTACATGATGCGGCGGGCTCGGTGATCACCTTGAGCCGTTCGGCTATAAAGACCATCGCCTCGACCGCTTCATCGTCGGTTACAACGGTTACGCTTTCAAGGTTTTTGCGGGCCAGATCGAGGGTTCGTTCCGAAACATACGGCGCCCCGAGAGTTTTGGCTATCGAGGTGATCGCAGGCAGTTCGACCGGATGTCCGGCAGCGATCGCCTGCGACATTGCATCCGCTCCGACCGTTTCCACGCCCCAAAGCCTGATCTCCGGCCTAAGCGCGTTGATGGCCGTTGACACGCCGCCTGCCAAACCGCCGCCGCCAATGCTTAGCACTACATCGGTCGCATCGGGAATATCTTCGAGAATTTCGAGCCCGACAGTTCCGGCTCCGGCCATTATCTCTTCGTCGTCGAAGGGATGAACAAAGATCCGCCCTTCGGCCTCGTAGTACTCAACACGTCGAAAAGCGTCGGCGATAGTTGGAAGTAGTTCAACCGTTGCGCCGTAGCCGCGCGTCGCCGCGACGTAACCGGCGGGTGTATTCTCGGCCATCAGTATGACCGCCTCGACGCCCAAAGCAGTAGCCGCGTGAGCGACAGCCTGAGCGTGATTCCCGCCGCTGACCGCCACCACACCTCGCGAACGCTCGTCCGGCGACATTTTCAGAAGCTTATTGAACGCACCGCGTGCCTTGAACGCTCCGGTCTTCTGAAACAGCTCGTACTTGACATAGATCGGCACACCGACCCGCGTAGAAAGCGACTGGCTAAATTCCAACGGGGTGCGTGTCACGTACGGCGCGATCCTCTCCGCCGCCTGCCGTATCGAAGAAAGTTCCATTGTGTTTGTCATTAGCGAGTATTCTGCACGTTAGCGGGCGTCCAAAGCAAAAATGAGTAGACCGGGCATCGAGTCGGGCGTTGAATTAATGTTCCGTTTTTGCCAGATCGAGCCACGTCCCAGGAAACGGCGAATCGCGATATTTCCGTGCAAATGTCGTATTTACTATTACTTACGGCGATTTTTGCGATCACCCGTTTCACACCGTTTCACCGCCGTTTCACGCACTCCTGGAACGTGGAACTCATGTATATTCAACACTTTACAGTCATTTTATCGCCCGATTTCCCAATTTTTGAAAAAAAAACAGTTCACACGTGTGGCAATACCTCAATGGCAACGCTTCGGGAGCTTTGCAGCAGGCCGTATCGCATATTTGCAACAGTGTCTCATATTGTTGCACAAAAGTCAAGGGTATTCATGTCGCCGATGATCAGTACGAGATCTAGCTCCGCTCAACACCCTAAGCACACACGGACATTTGGCAACTAACGGCCAGCGCGTAAAATAAGAATCGATGGAAGAAAAAGAACTAATGACCGAATCGGACATTCATGCATTCGGGATAGAGATCGTCTACAAACAGTTGGCGGAAGCCGGGTGGACATTGGAATCGGCGGATGTTTTTGCAGATCGGGCAACGCAGCCGCAGATCGTGGGCAGCCGAGATGGCGAACTGGGATTTTTTGTCGTCCGAACCGAACTTTATCCGAGCCGCGGCAGGATCGAGGGCGAAGAAGTTTTTCGCGATCTGGTCAACCACGCAAACGCCCACGGAGCTTCATGCTATTTCGCGAGCGTAAGCATCGCCAATTCCGAGGGAAAGACAGAGGAAGAGATGGCGATCCCCGTTAAGGGCGTCGCTTACCATGTCGCCTTCGACGGCCTGGTCAAAATGGAACTTCCGGAACAGGCGGCCGCAAAATAACGGGCCGCCTGGTCGAAGTTTAGAATAAGAATCGGAAAAGCAGCAACAGTCCCATTGCTCCGAGGATCGAAAGGATCCAGCCCGCCGTGTAATTCTCATTTTTCCAGATCGCCCGGCCGACCATCGTTCCTAGGAACGAGCCGCCCATTCCGATCAGAGCAGTTACAAGCCATCCAAGGATTCCGCTGGCGATCGCCTCTTTACCCGGCAACAGGAGCCGAGCGAGGACACCGATAATTAACCCAACAAAAAGCTGCCACAATATTGACATTGATCTTTCCTCCCTTCTTTTATTGATATACGATCAGCGTGCTAGTTAGTTCACGTCATTGCAACCCCGGCAACAGCCGGATATACGCAAACTCTGCAACGATCTCGCGGGCCGTGTTACAGGCGATCAGCCCGGCTTGAACCGTTGCCGGAAAGTCTGACTCGTACTGACCCGCCTCACGCCATGTTCCATCTTCGTTTTCACGCCAATAGGCTGTGAATGTGCTGCCGGATCTGACTATTTTCATATCGAGCTCGGCCAGTTCGGTCGGCATGTCGTCGGGCGTCAGGACAGGTTTGTAATCCTGCCGGTCACGGGCATCGATCCGCAGCCCATCGGCACCGCCGCCGACACCGCCGTACGCCCGCTCGAAACGCAGAAACCGGTTGTCATCGACATAAACCAAAAGCCCGGCTCCCTGATAATTTTCCTTCGGGGCGAAAGCGACTCGCGTCTCGATCTGAAAATCACCGGTTATCGGCTTAACGTACCGCGGGGCTGTTAGGTTGTCCGGCCTAAGGTCTTTCCCAGTCGGGATCGTTACGGTCAGAACGCCTTTGTTTACATTCTTGGGCGTAGGAAGCGTGCGTTCAGCCGGGTCGATCCATTGCCAGCCGACGGGCCATTCTTTCGAGTAGGTCGAGAAACTGACATTGACCGGCTTTTCAACCTTCTCCGCCGCCGGCGGGATCGGCATCTTTTCAGTAGCCACAGCCGTCTTCTTCGGCATTTCGTTCGAGGAACATCCCGTCGCGAGCACGGCCGCGAGAACGCATGCCGCTAGCTTGGGAGTGAAGTTCAGGCCTGTCTTATCCATTTCAAAACTTCCGGAATTGTCGCACGTTTGCCGTACATTAACATGCCTACGCGATAAACGCGAGAGGCGAGCCAAACCAACCCTGCTATTGCCAAAGCGTTGATACCGAGCGAAAGGGCTATCTCCCAGAACGGCGGCATCTCGGCAAGTATTCTGATGGGCATCGTCAGCGGCGCAAAAAACGGCGAGATCGAAACCCAGAATGACAGTGTCGAATTCGGGTCGCGGATCACAGCAAAGCCGAAATAGAAGCCGATCAGCATTATCATGATCGGCGGAAACGCAAACTGCCCGCCTTCCTGGACCGTCGTCACCATCGAACCGATCAAGGCAAAGATGGCGGCGTAAGTGAAATAGCCGACGATGAAATATGCAAAAAAGTACGCGATCATCAGCGGCGTCACGTTTGGCAAAGCCCCAAGAAACGGAGCCATTTCGGCCTGAGTCGAGAGAAATATCCCGATCGCGACGAGCGATCCGACCCAGATGCTAAGCTGCGTAAGGCCCGCGAGCCCGACGCCCACCAGCTTGCCGAACATCAGATCAAAAGGCCTGGCCGACGAGAAGAGTATCTCGGCGATCCGTGTCTCTTTCTCCTCGACAACCGCACCCATTATCACCTGGCCGTAAATCGTCAGGCTGATGTAGATCATCATCCCGATGACTAGCGACGCGAGGAAGAGCGAATCTCCGTCTTTCTCCTCACCCTTTTCGCTGATCGATTTTGAGTCAAAAGCGACCGTTCTGTTGATATCTTTTAGGACGTTTTCGCTGATATTTGCATCAGCGAGCCGCTGTGAGCGAACGGCGGCGTTCAGTGCGTCCTTGATGGTGTCGTTTGCGACAAAATCGCCCGCCTTTCTTGACCGAAACTCAAACTTTGCATCCTTCGCGTCGATATCCGGCGGGATCAGAAGGTATGCGTCGATCTGGTCCGATGCGGCCCTTAAATTTAGCTCTTCACGCAGTTGCTCCGGCGAGCGACCCGCAGTATCCATTTCAACGAATTGAAAACCCGACGCAAGCTGGCTCGTTCCGCTGCGAAGCTTCTCATCCTGCGTCGCGTTCAGCTCTTTCAGAGCGTCCTCGGCTGCAGCACGAGCACGCGCGGCTATCTTATCCGCAGAGAGATTCTCCTTCAGCCTAGGGCCGATCTCGCCCGTCGGATCGACCACGACGAGCCGAGTCGGCTCGCCCTTAAGCGAAAAGATCAGCGCAGGAACGATCGCAAATCCCGCACCGAGCAGCGGAAAAAGCAGCGTGCCGATCAGGAACGTCCATTTAAGGACGATCTTTTTATACTCGTGTTTTACGACCGCAAGAAATTTTCGCATCTATGTCCGAGCCGCACCCATTACGCTCGCGGCGGCTTCCCCTAAGAAGTTCACTTATGCGGCGTGCGCCCCGCCCGCTAACACAGGCGTTTCCGCCTCGCTTCCGCCTACCAGTTCAATAAAAATATCGTTGAGTGTCGGCTCGACCTGTTCAAACTTCGAAATGTGCGCACCGCTGTCGATCAGGCGTTTCAGAAGAAGCTGCGGGTCGACACCGTCCGTAAGTTCGACGTACATCTCATCGGCGTGCTCGTCGACACGGGCGACTATCGCCCTGTCGTTCAAGACGGCGTCACCGCCGGTCACGCGCAAAGCAATAAGATTTTTTCCGTAACTTGCTTTCACCTCGCGCAGACTTCCGCCGACAACTTTTCGCGATTTGTTGATCAAGATAATGTCATGGCAAAGCCGTTCCGCCGTTTCCATTAAGTGGGTCGAAAAGATGAGTGTCTTATGCTGATCGCGGAATTCGCTTAGGACCTCGATCATAAATTCGACGTTTACCGGATCAAGCCCCGAAAAAGGTTCGTCGAGGATCAGCAGGTCCGGGTCATGGAGAACGGTCGAGATGAACTGGATCTTCTGCTGCATTCCCTTGGAAAGATCCGTTGTTTTCTTGTCCTTCCACGCTCCCAACCCGAGACGTTCGAGCCAGCGATCGATGCGTTTTTCAGCAACATTGGCGGGGACATTTTTCAAGGCGGCAAAATAGCGAAGCTGGTCCACTATCTTCATCTTCTTGTACAGGCCGCGTTCTTCGGGAAGATAGCCGATCCGGTCCTGAAGCTTTGACGACATCGTTTCGCCAAAAAGTTCGATCCGCCCTTCGTCCGGAGCGGTGATACCGACGATCATTCTAATGGTCGTCGTTTTCCCTGCTCCGTTTGGCCCCAGAAAACCAAAAACCCGCCCCGCCTTCAGCTCAAAGCTGAGGTCTTCGACGGCGGTGAAATCGCCAAAGCGCTTTGTGATATGGTCAACGCGTAATGTCGTTGCTAGTTCGCTCATTCGTTTGGAAGTAGATTAGCACGCCGTCTTGTCGTAAACGAAAAGGATGGGCCGGTAAGACACGACCCATCCTTAGGTTTCGGGCGATTCGAATCCCGATAAGCTCGATCCAACATCCTTCGGTAGTAGCATACCTCACGGAGGTTACAATCGAACCCACTTACAATTCTAATTCATTTCTCAGAGAAAAGTGTGTAAGCCAGCACACAGTTTGGGTTCGATAGATTTGTTCACACCGCCCAGTGGTGGCAAAATACTCGGGTTCACACGCATATGTATGGAAGTTTTTGTATATAGGAAAGGCGCAGATCACGTTGAAGAAGGGTTCGGGGCCGCAGACCTGCCCTCACTGCTCGCGGACCAGTCGAACGTTGTCTGGGTCGATCTGAAGGGCGAAACCCCGGAACAGATCGCTGAGAGCCGCGATATTCTTCTATCGATCTTCAAATTCCACCCGCTCACGGTTGAAGACTGTCATGAAACCCGCAACCAGCCAAAGGTCGAGGCTTTTGAAAATTATCTTTTCTTTATTGTTCACGGTATCAAGCCGGGTGAGACGAATTCTGCGAACTTTGTTACCAAAGAACTAGACGGGTATCTAGGCCCAAATTTCGTGGTTACCTTTCACACGCAACGCTTCCGCAGCATCAAAACAGTCAAACAACAGATGCGTAGCACGACATTCCTATGCCAGCGAGGCTCCGCCTATATGTTGATGCGTATTCTCGACGAACTTGTGGACCTCTATATGCCGATCGTGGACGAGTTTGACGAGACAATTAACACGCTCGAAGAGCGGGTTTTCGATATGAAGAAAGCCAGCAATGTCGTGCTCGGCGACGTAATGGACGTACGGCGAAGCGTCGCCCGCCTTAAACGCATTTCTTCACGACAACTTGAAGTTTTGTATCGAATGTCCCACGGTGAATTCTCCCAGATCCCGGAAAATGTACTTCCGTTTTTCCGTGACGTTCACGATCATCTGCAGCGGATCTCAGATCTCGCCGAAAGCTATCGCGACCTTGTAGCCGGCCTTTTTGATATACATTTCGCAGTTATCGGAAATCGAACAAACGATGTGATGAAGACGCTGGCCGTTCTCTCAGCTATCATCCTGCCGCTCAGCCTGATAGCTGGGATCTATGGTATGAACTTTGAGCACATGCCCGAACTGAAGACGCAATTCGGATACTATGCGACGCTTGGCGTAATGGCTTTGGTAACGGTTATTTTGCTGATCTACTTCTGGCAAAGAGGCTGGATATTTCAGCGAGAGCCAGAGATCAACGTAAAAATTGACGAAAAAAACGAGTCCGACCCGTCATAAAGGAAAAACAATGGGAGTGAGCCTGACCTTTCGAGCAAGGGTCACAAACTATCGAGCATTCGCGCAACCTGCAGATCGCCGAAGCCGTAAACGCCAGCCTGTTTTGCAAACTCCGGGAATACGCTTTCAAAATCCATCAATCCTTTTGATCGCAACTCGCGAAGAATATCATACGGTTTCGTTTCGATCTCGGCCGCCGCTCTGGCAACCTCGCCGAGGTAGGTAAAACATGGCGACGATGAGTTTGATAGTTCATGCAGCACGGCAGCGTCCCGGTGGACAAACGCGGACCACAGGTCAGAGCCAAGTTTTAGGTCGCCTTGCGAAACGAGCTGCCGAGCATCGAAGCAGACTTTGAACGTGGCGGCGTCAAATTTCCCGAAACCCGCCCAGCGTTCCTTCTCACTCAGAACGATCGGCTCGACTCGAAAGATCTTCGCCCCGGAACCCGTCAATCTAGAGAGGCAGAACCACAGGTTTACGCTGCAGAATAACTCGTACTCGAACCAAAGATTAACCTCGTCACCGGGCCCTATATCAGCGATCCTTTCGAGTTCAGCCGCGACCTTTTCGTGATACACGATCTCATCTTCGCCGTACTCGGTCAGAACGAACTTGGCACGCTCGTCCCAAAACTGTTCGGGATCGCTCGCGTCGATCGGGCCAGCAATAAACGCTTCGCGGCAGACGATAACCTCGCCTTCGATCGCGGTTTTACGAAATTCTTCGACCGGAGCATCGCCGGGCAAAACATGGTAGATCATAAGATCAGGGTGAAAGCGTATAGCACTGCCAGACATATCCCCGCGTAAACGCCCGCGACGATATCATCAGCACAGACACCGATCCCGCCTGGCAGGATCTGAAGATCATCGATAGGAAATGGCTTCCAGATGTCGAACAGGCGAAACAGCAGAAATCCCGCCAGTACCAGAGGCCAGGAAAGCCCAAACGGGACAAAAAGAAACGTGATGAACTGGCCCATCAGTTCGTCAACGACTGCCTGCGACGGATCTGAGTTGCCGAGAAGCGGCACCGCTCGCGTCGATGCCCAAATGCCCACTAAAATAAAGATCGCCAGCACGACCGCGACAGCCGAATGCTCCCATGCGACCGACGAGGCGGAGTGCGATGAGATCTGAAAGACAGATGTTTCGATAAACGGCAGTAGGCGTTCGATACCAAGATAGATCGCGACTGCGACCATTGAACCAAAGGTTCCGGGTGCAAAGGGCAGATAGCCGACACCCCAGGTTGTAAACGCAAGCGCAAAGTAGTCAACGAAACCGGCCGGTGATCTCTTTTCAACGATCTGTTTCATGAAGAAATATTTTTGTTAAAACTCGATCCCCTGTTGCGCGTAAATGCCGGCGTAGAATGGATGCTTCACCTCTTTCATCTCGGTGACGAGGTCTGCCGCCTCGATCACTTTCTCGAGGGCGTTGTCGATATTTCGGCCCGTCAAAATGATGTGAAGGTGGGGTTTTTCGGCACGAACCGAGCGAATTTCCCCGAGCACCGCGTCAATATCCAAAAATCCATAGCTCAGTACATAAAGAAGCTCGTCGAAAACGAGCAGATCGTAGTCCCCGGCTCGCATCTTTTCAACGCAAAGTGCCCAGGTTTCCTCAGATGTCTTTATATCCTGTGACTTGTCGTTTGTGTCCCACGTGAAGCCATCGCCCATTGTGTGAACCTCGATTCCTAATTTTTCAAAGGATTCGTGTTCACCGTAACGGTCATTGCGGGATTTCATGAACTGGATCATGCAGCATTCTAACTCGCGACCCGCGGCTCGGACCATCACGCCAATTGCCGCCGTCGTCTTGCCCTTCCCGTCGCCGGTGTTGAGCATTAGCAGGCCTTTCGTGTTTTCGCGATAATCATCGCGCCGCCATTTGTAGCGTTTCTCAGCCATAAGTCAGAACCGCCTGCGTAAGCGGGCGGCAGGTTAGTTGCGAATGCTCAGCGTTGATCAGAAAAAGAGTAGATTTCCGCCCGTTTACGCAGGCGGTTCTGACTTCTTGATCGCCTCGACCAGTGCGGCGATGATCTCAGCCTCTTTCTGGTCCCAATCGCCTTCTATACTAAGTCCGGAAGCATTCTTGTGCCCACCGCCGCCAAATTTTTCTGCTACCCGGGCAACATTTATGTCGCCCTTCGACCGGAGGCTTGCCCGATACTTTCCGGGAGCGATCTCTCGCATGTAGAGTGCGGCCTTGACCTCGCGGGCAGCGAGCGGAATGTTTACAAAACCATTGTTGTCTCCGTCGATCGCTTCAGATTCGTCCGACATTTCAAGCGTTTGACGAATCGACGCAACCGCTCCGGTATCGTCACGTTTGACTGTGGCGAGTACGCGGCGCATCAGTTCTATCCGCGACCAGGGATAGTTGTTGTAAACAGCCTCGCCGATCTTTTCAGGTTTCGCTCCGGCTTTAATTAATTCAGACGCGACTTTGAGCGTCCTATCGGAAGTGTTGGGGAAGTGGAACGAGCCGGTGTCGGTAACGAGCGCCATGTAGACGCATTCGGCGATCTCTTTTGTTATTCTTCCGCCGATCGCCTTACACAGGTTATAGATCATTTCACCAACAGCCGACGCAGTCGAATCTATCCAGTTAATAGTCCCGAAATGTTCGCTGGTCGCGTGATGGTCAATATTTACGGTGAACTGATTCTCAAGGCCGGCAATGCCGGGACGGCTGACATCGCTGCATTCGATAACGAAGATAGCGTCGTATTTTCCGTTTACGTACCTGACATCGCGGATCTCATCCGCACCCGGCAGGCTTCTGTAGGCAGGTGGGACCTCACCATGCACGATCACCTCCGCCTCTTTCCCGAGCGAACGCAAGAGCCAGCAAAGCCCCAACGACGATCCGACACCGTCGCCATCAGGCTTGATATGCGTCGTGATCGCGAAGACTTCCTTATTTTCAATTAACTCAACAACTTGACTAAGCACTCTCTCGTTCGAGTAAGAACGGAAGGCAAATGGCGAAAGGCAAAAGGCAAAAATTGGGTTTCATTTTGCCTTTCGCCTTTTACCTTTTTACTTCACACTCTCACTATCATCCTTCTTAATTTCCCCACGCCGCGTGAGATCATCAAGGATCTCACTGACCCGCCCGGCATTTTCTTCCGCCGTATCGCGTACGAAATGTACGTGCGGCGCATGCCTTAGGTCCAAATTCATTGCCACCTGCTGCCGAATAAATGTCGACGCATTTCGCAGCGATCTCAACGCCTGATCCATCTCGGCTTCGTCTCCGCGGATCAAGACGTAGACCTTCGCGTCACGCAGGTCAGCCGACAACTCGACGTCCGTTACCGTGACCATTTCAATGCGCGGATCGGTCAGCTCAAAGCCAACTACCTCCGCGATCTCGATCTTTAACGCCTCTCCAAGGCGTTCCGGGCGGCGCATACTACAACTCCGTAGCCGCGATCTTCTCGATCACAAATGCCTCGATCTCATCGTCGATCTTGATGTCATTGAAGTTAACGAGGCTGATGCCGCATTCGAAGCCGGTCTTGACCTCGTTGACATCATCCTTGAACCGCTTGAGCGTCGAGATGTCGCCTTCCCAGATAACCACACTGTCACGCAGTAGCCTTGCTTTTGCCTGTCGGCGTATAACGCCCTCGCTGACGCGGCAGCCTGCAATAGTACCGATACGCGAGACCTTGAACGTTTCCTGAACCAGGGCCTTACCGAGGATCGTTTCTTTCTCGATCGCATCGAGCATACCGATCATCGCTGCGGTGATCTCTTCCTCGACCTTGTAAATGATCGAGTGGAGACGAATGTCAACGTCTTCGTGCTTTGCAATATCGGAAACGCGTGCTTCGGGCCGTACGTTAAATCCGATGATGACAACCGCCGTCGAAGCGTCGTCCGCCTGCGTGGCGGATGCCAAAAGCACATCAGATTCGGCAATGGCGCCGACGCCTGCGCGTATGACGCGAACCTTGACCTTCTCGGTCGAAAGTTTTTCGAGCGTCCCCTTGAGCACCTCGACCGAACCTTGGACGTCCGCCTTGAGAATGACGAGAAGCTCTTTGATCTCCGCCATACCCAGCGATTCGATACCACGCTTGGTGGTCTTGAGCATCGCTGCCTGACGGGCGTGCATTTGACGCTGCTGGGCAATATCCTGTGCTCGTTCTACATCCGCAACGACCTGGAAAGTGTCGCCGGCCTGCGGAACGCCCTGCAAACCAAGTATCTCGACCGGCGTCGCCGGTTCGGCCTGCTGGACAGATTCGCCGCGGTCCGAGAACATCGCCCTGATCTTGCCTGAAAACTGTCCGACAATGAACGGATCGCCGACCTTCAGAGTTCCCTGCTGAACGAGAGCAGTTGCAACGGCTCCACGGCCCTTGTCGAGTTTTGCTTCGAGAACAACACCGGATGCTCGACGCGTCGGGCTTGCCTTCAGATCGAGAATGTCTGCCTGTAGAAGGACTGTTTCAAGCAAAGTGTCGAGACCGTCACGCGTCTTAGCCGAAACCGCAACCATTTCCGTTTCACCGCCCCAATCCGTGGGCTGCAGACCAAGTCCCGCCAAGCCCTGCTTAACTTTATCCGGATTGGCATCGGGCCTATCGATCTTATTTATGGCAACGATGATCGGGACGCCTGCTGCTTTTGAGTGCTCGACCGCCTCGATCGTCTGAGGCATGACGCCGTCATCGGCTGCTACGACCAAAATTACGATATCCGTCGCTTTCGCACCGCGGGCTCGCATCATGGTAAACGCTTCGTGGCCCGGCGTATCGAGGAAAACCACGCGACGCGGGTTTTTCGGATCATCAGAATTCGGCACTAAAACACTGTACGCTCCGATGTGCTGCGTGATACCGCCGGCTTCACCACCGGCGACGTTTGCTGAGCGGATCGCGTCGAGAAGCGACGTTTTTCCGTGATCGACGTGGCCCATCACCGTAATGACCGGAGCTCTGGAAAGCTCCACATCATCTGCATCGGCCGCAATGAGTTCTTCGAACTCCTGCTCGATGACCATGTCTTCGAATGGAACGAAACTGACATCGAACCCAAAGCCGGCGGCCATTTCTTTGGCCATTTTCTCGCCGATGGGCTGGTTGAGCGTCGCAAAAACCCCTTTCTTGATCAAAAGCTGAACAATATCTCGCGGGGTTACACCGAGAGCCTCGGCAAATTCGCGAATGGTCGCACCCTCCGTAAGCCGAACCGCTCTAAGATTCTGAAGATCGACCGCACCGACCTGACCGAGCACACGCTCTTCGATCGAACGCTTCTGTGGAGCGTCGACATCACGTTCTGCGAACCTCGCTCCCTTATCGTTTCCTTTGCGGCCCCCTGAACGACCCGGACGGCGGCGATTGTCCGCCGGCGGCGTGTAGGTCATTTGCGGGGCGGCATTCTCGCCCGGAGTTCCACGCAACTGACGGCCATCAGGGCCGCGAGTTGGGGTAAGCAGACTTCCAGTCTTGGTTGGCGCGTTCGAAACGAGACGATCCCCAGGCTTGATGCCCTTCTTCAAAGCATCCGGGCTAAGGGTCAGCCGCTTGACGGTCGTTCCGCCGGGGCCCACAACCGGTTCGGCCGCAACGTCTGCAACGACCGGAACTTCCGCCTCGGCCTCAACGTTTTCGACGACATCAGTTGTGTCTTCGACGGTCGGTTCGGCGACAGCCTCTTCGACCGCTTTCGGCTTCGCAACACGACGTATGATCGGAGCAGAAGGAGTAGGAGCGACGGCCTCCGGTACTTCGACCGCCGGGATCTCCTCGGCGACAACTGCTTCTGGTTCGGGGACAACCTTCTTTGAGAGCTTCTTTACGGACGACGGCCCGGCTACAGGTGGAGCAGCCTTTTCAGTCGTGACCGGCTCAGCAATAGATACTGGTGCTTCGACCTGAACATCCGCCGAAATTGGCTCAACAGTTTCGTGGATCTCATCGGATGGCGAGGTGTGTTCCACTTTCGCCGCCTTGATGACCTTGATCGCCCTTTTGGGTGCCGTTTCGGTCTTTGGAAAATACTTGCTTCTGACCTTCTCGGCGATCTCAAACGGTACCGAGTTCGACGCGACGCTCACGTCGGCTCCCTCTCGGCGCAGATCTTCCATGACGCGTTTTGTGTCCTGTTTCACCTCGCGTGCAAGATCGTAGATTCTGATACTCTTTCCTATCGCCATAAATTAACTTTTCCCCAAAACTCCAACGCTCTCACTACCAGATCTGATCTACTTCATATTACGTATTGCTCCATAATTCTGATTAAGTTGATCATTTCTCTACTTCTGCCTCACCGTCTGACCCGGCTTCTGGTTCTGTCTCGGGACCGGCATCCTCCGCAGTCTCAGCCTCTTCGGCTGGTTCAACTTCCGTCGTCTCTTCCGAACCCTCTTCAACTGCCTGCTCCTCAACTTCGGGTTCGGCAGCCTCTTCTTCGATACCCATTTCTGAGTTGCGGGCGTTTACGACGACATTTGCTGCCACCTTGATCGCTTCCGCGTCATCGAGACTTACGTCGAGAATATCCACGAGATCATCGACAGATGCCGCGGCTAATGCCTCAACATCCGCAATTCCCTTCGCCGCCAGAAGCTCCGCCTGCGCATTCGTAACACCCTCAAGCGAATCGACCGGCACAGGCTGGCCAGAAGCCATCATCTTGCCCATCTTCTGAGCAATTTCCTTCTTAAGAAGCTCTTCGCTAACGATCTTGATGTCCCAGCCGACGAGGCGGGTCGCGAGGCGAACATTTTGCCCCTTCTTACCGATAGCGAGACTCAACTGATCTTCGCCCACGATGACTTCCATCAGGCGAGTGTCGATGTGTGTAATTCGAACCTGCGAAACCTTGGCGGGCGACAATGCGTTTGCAGCAAAAACTGACGGCTCGTCCGACCATTCGATAATGTCGATCTTCTCGCCGCGAAGTTCCTTAATGATCGCCTGAACACGCGAACCTTTCATACCGACGCAAGCTCCGACCGGATCGACGTCCTTTTCGTTGGACGTAACGGCGATCTTTGCTCGGTCGCCCGGTTCACGCACCGCTGATTTAATGACGACAGTTTCGTCGTAGATCTCAGGCACTTCCATCTCAAACAAACGCTTGAGCAGTTCTGCCGACGCACGCGAGCAAATGATCTGCTGTCCTTTCTGCTCTTTCGAAACGTCGATAATAACGACGCGTATGCGTTCGCCCTGATTCCACATCTCGCCGCGGGACTGTTCTTTACGCGGAACGATCGCCTCGAGATTGTTGCCAAGATCGACGATCATGTCGCCACGCTCGAAACGCTTGACGGTGCCATTGATCAGCTCGCCTTTTCGATCGATGTATTCGTCGTAAACTTTTTCGCGGATCGCTTCGCGAACCTTCTGAACGAGGATCTGTTTAGCAGTCTGGGCGGCAATTCGGCCGAGTTCTTCGGTCGGCAGCGGAAGCAGGAGCATATCACCGATCTCGATCTCATCGCCGGCCAGCTCAACGGCTTCTTCGAGCGAAAGTTCGGTCAGGGGGTCCTCGACGGTCTGGACGACCGTCTTCTGGGCCGAGATCTCGATCTGGCCTTCTTCGGTGTTCCAATCAACCTGAACGCTATCGCCGGTTTTATCCTTGAACTGCTTGCGGGCAGCCGCTTTCACGGCATCCTTCATGGCCTCGATGATCATATCGCGGTCCAAGCCCTGCTCATTGCACAAAATATCTATACTCTGTCCGATGGATGATGTCATAACCATTTCACGCTCATTTTAATTTCCCTACTGCTGCCTACTTGTGGCCAAATTCTTTTGAAAGATCGATCTTCAAATTCGCTTTTACGACCGCTGAGTGATCAAAACTCACTTCTCCAGCGGTCCGGTCAACGATCGTTATCGTTTCGCCCTCGACCCTTTCGATCCTGCCCACAAAATTCTTTTGCCCGCTGATCTCAACATTTGTCTTGATCTTTGCCAACTCACCGGTAAATCTGACAAAATCCGCTAGCGAAAAAAGCTCTCGCTCGATACCCGGCGATGAAACTTCCAGGACGTAGCGCGTCGGGATCACATCTTCTTCATCAAGGATGTCTTCGACGCCGCGGGATACGATCGTGCAGTCTTCCAGAGTCACGCCACCTTCCTTGTCAATAAAGATCCTTACGACCAGGTCTCTTTTCGTGCCCGCAGTTTCGACGTTAACGAGTTCAACGGCATTAGCCTCGGCCACCTTTTTCGCAACGCTTCTAACGTACTCAGTTATCGAAACCTTATCCATCGTTACCAAAGCAAAATAAAAAGTGGGTCGCGAAACCCACTCGACACGAATCTACGCGCTTCGTAGCAAACGAATACAGTACCCTATTCAGCTCAAAAAGGCAAGATGCTGTTGAGCTATCTTGGCACAGTCGTGTTCACGGAACCAGAGGCCAAATATTGCCCTAAGATTCGCCATTTGACTCGTTAGAAAAAAATCCCGTTGACACAGCCCGTGCACGAGCATAGTATGGAAGTTGGTCATTTTTTGACCTTGTTAAACATTCTACCGTTTTCACGGCCTGCATGGACCAGGCCGACCTTCGCCGGCCCATCACATTCCTCGGCACGCCATATTCTTTTCGAGGCAACATTTAATATGAAAGTTCACGTCTTTTCGCGTTTCACTTTTGGGCTCAAAATTTTTACCGCCGCGATGCTGATCGTGGCAGCGGTTGCAGGCGGGTCGTTGAACTCGAAAGTGACGGCTCAGGGCGGGCGGGTCATCAGGGTCGTGGACGTCAGCACTCAGCAAGGCCAGCAGGTGAACGCAGTGATCGAGCTAGACGCGCAGGGCAACGAAGCTTCGATAAGTTTCACTCTGAATTTTGATCCTACCAAGCTTGCAAATCCTTTTGTGACCCTTGGCAACGGAGTTCCGCCGAGCACCTCGTTAGGAACCAACCCATCGCAAACAGGCTTTGGACGTCTGGGTATTCTGGCGGATACAACAAACAGCTATGCGGCGGGAACCCGGCAGATGTTGATCGTTCGCTTTGATGTTCTCGCTGGAGCAGCATCCGGTCCATCGATCGTAAGTTTTGGGTCAACACCCACCGGTCAGAGTATTTCGACAGCTACCGGATCACTGGTCTCAGCAACCTATCAGTCTGGGATAATACAAATTGGAACGGGCGGACCAACTCCAACTCCGACACCAACACCGACTTCGACCGTAACTCCAACTCCAACCGCGACGCCAACTCCAACCGCGACACCGACTCCAACGGCGACACCAACTCCGACGCCGACCGTGACGCCAACTCCAACTCCAACGCCGACGCCGACCGCGACGCCAACGCCAACTCCAACTCCAACCGCAACACCGACTCCAACGGCGACACCAACTCCGACGCCGACCGCGACGCCAACGCCAACTCCAACTCCAACCGCAACACCGACTCCAACGGCGACACCAACTCCGACGCCGACCGCGACGCCAACTCCAACTCCAACCGCGACTCCGACGCCGACTGCGACGCCTACGGCAACCCCGACCCCGAGTCCTACTCCTACGCCGGCATCAAATACACCACCCGGGACGAATGTAACGGTAACCGATCCGAGCGGCCTTGTTTCGGCATCGTTCGCAACCGTTTTCCAGCCCGGAAATACATTTTTCACAAATATTCCGGAGGTCGCTCCCGGCTTCACACCTCCTGGCTACTCGATGCGTCAGGGAAGTACGCACTACAACATCACTACTTCCGCACCGTTCGCGGGGCCGGTGCTGGCCTGTTTTATTGATTTCACCGTAGACGACCCTGAGGAATTCGCCCGGCTTCGCATTCTTCACCGCGAAGGTGGACAGTTGGTTGACAGAACGGTCTTGCCACCGGGCTTCCCGGGCCCAAACTTTGCAGGCCGGCAGATATGTGCGAGCGTTGACGTTCCGACTGACTTTTACATTACGATTGGCCCCATCTACAACGTCGGAGGCCAAGTGGTCACCCCCTCAGGTCTCGGTCTTAGGAATGCGATAGTAACCATCACTGACTATCGCGGCGTTCGGCAGACCGCCACGACGAGTTCGTTCGGCGTTTACAGTTTTCCCGGGATCAGAGGCGGCGAGACGTATACGATCAGCGTTTTCTCAAAACGCTATAGATACGCCGCAAAGGTCGTTCAAATTCAGGGAAATATCGCTGATATCATCTTTGTCGGACTCGAATGATCAACGTCGCATAGCGACATCCATTTCGAAATAGGCAAAACGGCACGGGACCCGCTCCTGTGCCGTTTCGCCTTTATCTTTTCTGAAAATGATCTTTTGAGTTATTCAAGACCAACGAAATTCACGTCAGTCAGGTTGGAATTGACCGTCAGCGTCTGCGGCGTAAAGCGGTACCGCTTTGTGGAGACAGCAATGGTGTGAGATTCACCTAAAGCAACTCCTGTAAACGTGTATATGCCAAACGAACTGGTCGTCGCCGTCCGCTTCACGCCCTGAGCGTCGGTTATCGCAACGATCGCGTTGCGGAGGTTAAGGCCCGTGGGGCTTGTCACACGCCCTGATACTGTTGTTGTGGGGCTAACGGTGAAGTAATTGCGAAAGGTATTCGGCGTTCCGTAGCCGACGCTGATATGGCTGCTCATGTTCCAGCGGTACTGGCCATTCGCGACAACGATCCCCGCCGGAAGCGTGAAACTCGTCGACGTGATCGGCTGGCCAAGCGCGGTCTCAGAGTTATAAACCAGGTCATACGTTGAGCCGTTAAACTTGCTGATATAGATCGAGTAACCGTCCGCCCCAGCAACCGCATCCCACTGAAATGTAGGTGTCAGTGTCGAAACCGATGTGCCGGGAGCCGTTACGTTGCCCGGCTCAACAAGATTTGGCGGCGGAAGCAGTGTCTCAGGCCCGAGCTGCAAGACCCCATTCCGCATGCCCGACGGATTTCCGTTCGCATTGTAGTAGTGATTGACGACCCAAACAAAATCCTTGCCCTGATTGATCGACCAACGCTGTGATCCCCACTGACACATCCCGCGGCCATGGCCGAAGTAAGTCGTTCCAACGTCTACCGGATCGGCTAGACACGGCCAGTTGTGTTCCGGCCTGCCCGTGGATCCATCCGGACAGCCGGGAGCCAGATTGTTTTCTGCCGAGTACTCTGCGAAAAGTGCATCGGTCCCGGCGGCATTGGTTACTATCGAACCGGTCGTTTGAGCAGTTGCGTTATTAGAATTGACGTGGGTGTCCGACGGATCATTTACCTGACACGAGGTCGTGTTGCAAATGTCATAGCTCGCCGGCACCCTCGGGTGATAAACGTGATACGAACCGTAGCTTCTATAAGCGATAGCGCCGGCTTTCACGGAGTTCGCGTTCCACGATGCGATCCATTCATCATCCAGCCCGTTTCTGGTGTAGGTATCGATCGCGTAGACGTTGACAGTCGTGCAACTTAGCGGGAGTCCCGCTTGGCAATTGGAACCAACTCGGATACTCTGCGGCACCGGCACCGCGCCAGGAGCTTCGGTAAAGAAAGGCTCGGCTACGGCCGGCTGTTCGAAAACATCGGCAAGTTCCTCGCGTCCCAACTGAAATTTATGGCGCCCGTCGGCCTCCACGACCGATTCGTCAATATCGATGATCAACCGGGATTTGCCGCTAACGATAAACATATCGCTACGTCGATAGATAACGCGATCACTGTTTTTTACTACCAAGGTTCCCTGTCCCGGCAACTCCGTAGATTCATTAACCGGCGGAGTTTCTAGGGCTAGTCGAAAGGCTCCAATCGAGTTCGTGCGGACGTTCGTTGAGTAAATATCAATGGAAACTTCGGCATCGACGACGGGGTTTCCGGCTTTGTCGTAAACGAAACCCTCAAAAACAGTTCTCGAGTCTTCGGACGATGCCGGGTCTGCGGCGTCCGCCGCGAGGCGTGCCTTCAGGTCGACTGGATCGAGCCAAATCGTCACGTCCAGCTCGCCTTCCCCGGCGATAAAGTACGTGTCTAATCTCGAATAGTCGGAAGCCGAGATCTGTATGTCAGTTCGGCCGACGGAATTGATCGCGCCTCGACCAAGTTCGTCGGTAAACACGCGTCCTTCTTCGCCGCCCGAGACGGATCGCAATTCCGCTGAAACGCGGCGGCCGGTCAAACTGTCTCGAACCGTAACATTGATCTTCCCGCTCGACGCTAATGAACTCGCGTTCCAAAAGAACGAGGAATGTGTCTGAGGAAAGAAAAATATCGCTGAAGCGAAAAACAGGGAAACAAAAGCTGAAGTCATATCCGCAACCTCCTTGTAGAAAACCAAACCCTATTTCATTGACAGAAAAGCGGACCGGGCAGCCCCTATAATGCCGGCATTGTCTCCTAGCAGGCCGCGAACGAGCTTTGCCCGCTCAGCCCCAACGGCATAAGCTCGATTCCGTATCTCTGCCTCAGTGTGAGACGCAAACGCATCCCAGCCCTGAGTGACCCCACCACAAATTACAAGCATTTCAGGATTTAACGCGTTTACAAGCCCGGCAAGCATGATCCCGAGATGCCGCCCCATCGAGCGGAAAACGGCGTCGGCCATCCCATTCCCGGCTTTGAAAGCATCGTACACATCTTTCGCCGTTTCGATCCGCATCCCGCGGTCACGCGCCGACCTTACAAGTGCTGTCGCCGAGGCGTACTGCTCGACACAGCCATGACTTCCGCATCCGCACGAAAAGCCTTCGGGCTCGACACAAATATGCCCAACCTCACCGCCGATGCCGTCCTTTCCACGTATGGGTTCACCATTGACGATGATACCGCCGCCGATCCCTGTTCCCAAGGTCACGCAGATAGCATTCTCGATACCTTTCGACGCACCGATCCAGTTCTCACCGATCCCGGCGGCTGTTGCATCATTCTCGATGGTGACGGGCAGGTCAAAAAGCTTTTCGAGTTCGGCCTTGAGGTTCATACCGACCAAACTCGGAATGTTAGGAAGCTTGGTCAGCACGCCGTCGAAGTCTTTCGCGACAGGGGCCGGGGCCGTAAACGCCACAGCGGAAAAGCTTCTCTTCGCAGCCACCTCCGGCAGACAGCATTCCTCGGCCATTTCGCCGATCTGCTCCATCAAATTGCGCGGCGAAACCTCGCTCGGGATCGGCTTTTTAACGAGACGCAGAAGCTGTCCCGTTTCATCGACGGCCGCAATGCGAAGATTCGTGCCGCCCAGATCGGCTGCAAGAACTACCTTTTTCATTAGTTACCTTTGCTAGTTAGCCTTTTTCGGGCGATCTGCTTCCGGAACGTTCTTATAAACATCCTCAAACTTTGCCCAACCATCCTTGATGACCGTCTCCATGAGATTTGCTTTATCGACGGTCGTAACCTCGAGAAGGATCGCCTGAATCTCTTTTTTCAGGGTATCGTTCATAAAAGGTTTGGTGTCGATCTTTTCTTTTTTTGCAAGCTTGATCGCCGTCTCAAGAGCAGCGTTGGCGAGCGGAGCAATGGCCTTGTACACAGTCATCGTCTGCTTACCTTCAGCGATCCGCTGCAGAGCATCGAGCTGCGCGTCCTGTCCGGTAACGATCACTTTTCCGGCAAGTCCTTTTTTATCAAGAGCAGAGATAACGCCGCCTGCCATTCCATCGTTTGAGACCACGAACGCTTGAACATCGTCATTATTTTGCGTCAGCGCGTTCTCAGCCATTTTCAAGGCCTCATCCGGGCGCCAGTCGGTAATAAAGTTGTCGGCAACGATCTTGATATCTTTCTTATCGATGGCGGCCTGCAACACCGACAGTTGCTCCTTCTTCATTATGACGGCGTTGTTGTCGGTCGACGCACCGTAAACCATCACATAGTTTCCTTTCGGGGCCTTTTGAAGTGCATATTCAGCGATCTTACGGCCGATGACCGGAACCTGATGCGAAATATACGCATCAATTTTTTCAGAGTTTATCAGTCGATCATAGCTGATGACCGGTACGCCCTGAGCCTTGGCCTTTTCGACCATCGATGCTGCCTGGGTCGCGTCGTGAGGCGCAATAACGAGGGCATCTACTTTTTGCGTTAGTAGATTCTCAACGTCGTTCGCCTGTTTATCGGCCTTATTGTCGGCGATCGTAATGACGCAATCGACATTCATCCGCTCGCAGGCCGCCTTGAACGCATCGTGATCCCGCTGCCAACGCTCTTCCTTAAGCGTGTCCATGGCAAAACCTATTTTCAACTTCTTCTCTCCCGCCGGTTGGCTTGAACAAGCTGTTAAACCTGCGAGAAAAAGCAGTACTGCAACTATTTTTATCTTCATGGAAAACTCCCTTGACTAAGATGTATTAGAACTTCGCAAATTAAACCAGAAAACTGTTAATTCGGCAATGATGCCGTGTTTTCGACGGCCGACGCCGCCAGCCGAGCCCACGATTAGGCAGTCGTGTTATTTTTGTTGATTTTCTTTTTGAGTTCCGTGAAAAACATGTTATAAGTTTTGTATAAATATCAGCTATTTGTCTGCTCAGGCTCCTGACTGATTTTTTCCTGAAAATGCTTGATTTTTAAGGCATTTCGTTGACATAGAGTCTATTTCGTGTAAGACTTTTACAGGTTTGGAAGATGTCCGAGCCTTAGAACCGGAGCAATCTATAATGAAATCGATACTTACCAAGCGGTATGCGGTGAACCTTACTACGGCGAGCCTTTTATTTGCTCTTATTGTTTCTTGTTCGTATGTCTCGCTGGCAAGTGCTAATCGGCCAGTCGGTGAGATATTGATCAGTGGCGCGTCTGTCGACGGAAAGTCGGTAACCGTTAATGGCGAAGCTGCCAAAAGCGGTCGAACGATTTTTGACGCCAGCATGATCTCGACGCCGGCCGGTCAATCGGCCATTGTGAATTTGGGTAGGGCTGGAAAGATTCAGATCGCTCCGGGATCGACGGTTACGTTGGGTCTAAACGGCGATGCGATCTCGAGTAGCGTTACTTCCGGATCGCTTACTGTGCTTGGTTCGGCCTCACCGGTTAGCGTCACAAATGCAAATGGCGAGACCCTGTCTGTCGCTTCCGGCGAATCAGTCACGGCCACCTCAACATCTGCTGCGAAAGCTCAGACCGGCCCTGGTGGTGTAAATTGGTGGGTTTGGGCTGCCATAATAGCCGGAGCCGCCACGGCGGTCGTTCTCATCGTCACGCTCAACGATGACGACGCTACTGTTACCAGCCCGGTGAGATAATTTGTTTTTTGTTTGCCTGATAAGGTATTATTACATTCGTTAAGAACTGATTCCTGGAGGAGATTAATTAAATGCTCGGCAAAAATATTTTACGCAAAACTTTTACATCGGTCACGCTCGTCGCGGTCTGGTGTGCTTTCTCGATGGTGGCCTTCGCTCTGCCCGGTGATCTGGCTGGCGATATCAAGGTAACCGGACAGGTTTCGGTCAATGGTCAGCCTGCCGTTTCCGGTGCGACCGTTCTTTCGGGTGCTTCCATTACCACTGGTGCTGGTTCGAGTGCTGTTGTCAGCCTCGGCAAAGTCGGCCGTGTTGAGATTCAGGAAAATTCGAATCTTACTCTTAACTTCTCTGAAGCGAGCATCACAGCTATCCTCAACGAGGGTAAGGTTCGTTTTGCCCCGTCCGCTGGTATCGCAACCTCAGTTGCTACCAAGCACTTGACGGCGATGGCAGACGTTAGCCAGGCAAACAACTTCCTAGTCCAGACCGCATGTGCCAACTCGTGGGTTGACACGGTTTCGGGTCTGGTAACTGTCCGTCAGGGTTCGACCGACAAACGCGTCGCTGCTGGTTCTTCGGAAATGGCAGGCACGATGGGACAGACTGGTTGCAAACCTTGCCTCCGCCCTGATTCGGCTCCTGGCCCGTCAGTTGGTAACTGGCCATGGCTTCTGCTTCTTGCTGCTGGTGCCGCTGGTGCAGGTATCTACTTCGGTACCAAGGATGACGATACTGATTTCGGTGGCGGTGCGATCAACGTCAGCCCGGTTCGTTAATCTTTCTTTTAGTTCTTGATTGTGCGGGTCATGTAAATTACGTGACCCGCATAATTTTGTTTTGAATTCCCGTCTATTACATCTTTATTAAGTTTTACTTGATTTATTCGTTATGCAGATAGCAGTTATTGGCACCGGCTACGTTGGATTGGTTTCCGGTGCGTGTTTCGCCGAGTTTGGCATCGATGTCACATGCGTCGATGTTGATAAACAAAAAGTAGACAATCTCAACAACGGGATCATCCCGATCTACGAGCCGGGCCTCGAGAAGATCGTCAAGAAAAACGTCGAAGCCGGACGGCTTCATTTCACCACGGATATCAAAGCTGCCGTGGAGCGGTCGCTGGTCGTTTTCCTTGCAGTCGGAACACCACCGCAGGCTGACGGCTCGCCCGACATGAGCTACTATCGCCAGGCGGCCAAGGATGTCGCCGATGCGATGAACGGCTACAAAGTCCTCGTAACAAAATCTACCGTTCCGGTAGGTACCGGGAAATGGCTGCGGGATTTTGTTTCGGAGAACTTACCCATCGACACCGATTTTGGCGTCGCATCAAACCCGGAGTTCCTTCGCGAGGGCGCGGCGATCTCGGATTTCATGCGCCCTGACCGTGTCGTCGTCGGCAGCAATGAAGAAAGAGCGATCGAAGTAATGAAAGAACTCTATCGCCCCCTTTACCTGATCGAAACCCCGGTTGTCATTACGTCTCTCGAAGCGGCCGAACTGATCAAGTACGCGGCGAACGCCTTTCTGGCGACTAAGATCACGTTCATCAACGAGATCGCAAATCTGTGCGATGCGATTGGCTGCGATGTGCACGACGTTGCGAGAGGCATGGGAATGGACAATCGCATCGGGCGAAAGTTCCTCCACCCCGGCCCGGGCTATGGCGGTTCGTGCTTTCCCAAGGACACGCGTGCGTTGACAACCGTCGCAGACGCGTATGGCGTCGAAACCCGCATCGTTGACGCCGTCGTCGAAGCGAATGAACGCCAGCGTGATGCAATGATCCCTAAGATCGAAAAGCTCGTCGGCGATCTCGCCGGCAAAAAGATCGGTGTGCTAGGCCTTTCCTTCAAGCCAGAAACTGACGACATGCGGGAGTCGCCGGCGACCGACATTATCAAGGCGATGATCGCAAAAGGGGCCAGCGTTAAGGCGTACGACCCCGTTGCAATGACCGAGGCAAAGCACTACCTGCCCGAGATAGAATACGCGGTCGACGAGTACGACGCGATCACTGGTGCGGATGCTCTCGTCATCATTACCGAATGGAACCAGTTTCGAGCACTCGACATGGAAAAGGTCAAGGCTCTTCTTGGCTCGCCAAAGGTCGCCGACCTTCGCAATGTCTACGAGCCGAAGGACATGAGGGCTATGGGGTTTGAGTACGTCGGCGTCGGCAGATAGCTTTAGGACATTATGGCGATCACTACAAAAGTACTCGTAACCGGCGGTGCGGGCTTTATCGGCTCTAATCTTGCTGAGGAACTTATCGCTCAGGGAGCGAAGGTTCGGATCATCGACAATTTTGCGACGGGATTTCGCGAGAATCTGGACGAGCTTCGCGGTGATTTTGATTTTATCGAGGGCGACATCACTGACGAGGCCGTAGTCGCGAAAGCAGTCGAGGGAGTCGAGATCGTGTATCATCAGGCGGCTCTTCCGAGCGTTCCACGTTCGGTCGAAGATCCACTAGAGACTCATCGCGTATGCGTGAATGGAACGGTCAATATGCTTGTCCACTCGCGTAACGCGGGAGTGCGTAGATTTGTGTACGCGGCGTCGAGCTCGGCGTATGGTGATCAACCTGTCCTCCCAAAGGTCGAAACCATGCGTCCCGACCCGCTCTCTCCCTATGCGGCCGCTAAGCTTGCAGGCGAACTATACTGCCGTGCATTTAACAGCGTGTACGGGCTTGAGACGGTTTCGCTTCGCTACTTTAACGTCTTTGGCCCAAGGCAGAATCCGGCGTCGATGTATTCTGGTGTGATCTCGAGATTTATCGATGCCCTGATGACCGGCCAGCAGCCGGTTATCTTTGGTGACGGCGAACAGTCGCGGGACTTCACCTACATAGCTAATGTGGTCAACGCCAATATAAAGGCATCAGAAACAATGGTCGGGCTAGGCGAAACGATGAATGCCGCCAACGGTGATCGTATCACTCTGAACGAACTGCTCGAGGTGCTAAAAAAGATCACGGGCCGTGAAGACGCTGTCGCCAAATTTGAGGCCGGGCGAAAGGGCGATGTTAAGGACTCGCAGGCTGACAACCGTCGGGCCGTGGAGTGTCTGAAGTACGAGCAGATAGTCGGGCTCGAAGAAGGGCTGAAACGGACGATCGAGTGGTGGAAGAATAGCCGCTTCGCGAAATAGACCAGCCTTTCGACGGCGGCATAGCCGCAACCGAATTTTACGGTAACGGAGAAGCTGAGCTTCTCCACAAATAGAGCGGCATAGCCGCAGGCCAAGGAATTTACTTCCCTATCGCAAACGCACTTTCCTCGATCGTTGAATTGATCTTTATGTCTTTTACGTTGAAGCTGGCATAGGCTGTGAGCGGGCCCAGGTCGAAGCGTTGGGCGTATTTCTTCGGCACCGCGATACCGTCAACGGTCATAAACTCATCGATCTCGACCGAGGTTGCGATCGTCTGATTGCCCGTCATCCATTTTGCTTCGTAGCTTTTGATCTGGCCTGTCTTTTCGTTAAGAACAAAATCCGTATAGAAGCCTTCGGGCGTTGTCATGCGAAATCCATTTCGCTTCTTGGCATTGTCCGGCAAAGCTGTGACCACGTATCCGCTATCGCCGACTTTGGTGAGCAATGGGAAACCGAGACTTGTAACCGGCGGCAGCGAAAATCCCTGGAGCGAGGACGACGTTTCGCGTCCGTCGTATACCTGTTTTAGCTGCTGGACGGCGGTGACGATCTCAAAATAGTATTTCTCACCGCTGACAGCCGTCGAAAAAGCCCCCGGCAACGCCTGTCCCTGAAAGCTCACATTGACAGAGCCCTTTACGAGGAACGTCTGCAGCTTCTTCAGCTTATCACCGCCATGAGCCGCTAACGTGGCCTTCGCGAGATCTTCTGGCGATCTCGACGTACCGACAGCCGCTTTGTCCGCAGCCGGCTGTTTTGCACCGCCTGCGGGCTGAGCCTGAATGCTAGTCGAGACAAAAAGAGCGATAGCGAAGACAAAAAAACTTTTCATATTAAGAGATTCCCAGATTGTCGAAGCAAAATCAAAAAAATAGTGACGAAAACAAAATGCGTTTTCGTCACCATTAAGATTAGCTAAACCGACGATTGGTTTACCAGTTAAATCTCGCACTGAGCTCGATCCTTCGATTAGCTGACTGTCCGCCGCCAAAGCCGCCAAAACCTCCGAATCCTCCGCCGGTCGATGTCGACTGGCCAAAACGGAATGAGTTAAGACTGCCAACGGGATTGCCTAGGTTTACAATATTGAAAATGTTATTGACGTTAACGCCAATGTTTAGATTGTACGGACGGCGAGCATCGCCGCCTCCGCCGAAACCTCCAAAACCACCGCCACCGCCGCGCATCATTCCGCCACCGCCGGGACCACCCATGACCATACCGCCCATTGGTCGGCCACCAGCTCCTCCAGCCGGGGCGTCACCGCCCGCGCGCTGGGCCGCAGTTTTGCCAAAACCAAAGTTCTTACCAAATCTCAAGTTCACGGTAACGCTCTTTGGGCCTTGGCCATAATTACGTGGAATGATGTCGGTCAAACTATTCCCCCCAATGTCACAGAACGAGGCAGTAAGCCCGAGTTCATTGCAGCGTGACTGCAGCTGACCAAAAGTCGGACGCTCTGTGGTAAAACCATCACCATTTGAATCCGTTCCAGTAGTGATGTTGAAGGGAGCTCCGGATCTGATCGTGACGAAAGGGTTCAAACTTATACTCCACGGCAAGCTAAAGTTCCCGACCACGGTTAAGCTATGCCTAATATCGCCGTTGAACCCGCCCGACCGTCCGTATTCTCCGCTAAGATCATACGAATACGCAGGCGTATCCTGATCTCCCTTCGAAAATCCAAGACCATAGTTAGTAGTTAGTGAGATGGAACGGTTTATATTAGCCCGAAAATTTATGTTGACACGCTGCGAATTAATGACGCCACTCGACTCGAAGAAATTCAAGTTACCGCGGGTTGGGTCGGGACGCACGGCTCCGACACAGTTCGTTGGAGTAGCACAGATCGGGGCGTTGATGTTGCGGGTCCGGATCGCGTGCAGCGTTCGGGATAGTATCAAGGTCGAAGCCAGAGTAAATCGGGTTCCGAAAGTACGCTCCATCGAAAACGCACCCTGGATCGTGTACGGGGACTGCAGATCGTCCGCGATGCCTCGTATCGTGCTGGCCGACTGAGGCAGCACGGCGAGGATCTGGGCAGCGGTCAGAGAATTAGTTACACCGGTACCAGTGAACGCAGGCTGCGAAAGCAAGCTGATGGCGATCGCACGGCGAGCGGGATCCGGATCATTAGCACTTACGAGGAGATTCAGCTGGTTAATACCATTGTTCCTGAGCGCCTGAAGCGAATTATTCTGACCAAATCTTTCAAAGAAAACACCGGCTCCGCCGCGGAAAACAGTCTTTGGTGTACGAGCTCCGCCGGCCCCCGGCGACCATGCAAAACCAAATCTTGGAGCAAAATTGAAATTGCTGTTGATATTGGTCTGATTCTCATACCGCAGACCAAAGCTCAACAAAAGTGCAGGTGAGAATTTCCAGTCGCTCGTGGCAAAAAGGCCGTATTCCGTCTGGTCGATCCCAATCTCGGGATTGCCGGACGCGATGCTGAACTGCGTTGGGTTGTATCGCGTACCGACAGTGCCATTCAGTTTACAGCGGTACTGCTCGATCGACGACACAACTAGGTCGGAATTGATATCACATGCATCAGCCCCGAAAAAGCCGTTAAACAAATAGGTCCCGGCGTAGTTATTTTCCGAGCGGTTGGTAATGTCAACGCGTCGCAGCCGGCCGCCAAACTTTACCGATATCCACGAATTTTCTCCAAACGAAGTATTGGTGAAGTTATTAAGCTCGAACGTCTTGCTTTTGTTAAAGCTCTGGCCGATCGATGCTCCGCCTCCGGTGAACGCGGCCGAGACGTTGATCGTCGGAACCGAATTGTCACCGTCCTGCTCGTTGTTGCGGTCTGAGTATTCGAATCTCGTCTCGTTGACTGTTTTCGCGTTGATGATCATCGTCTCGGTCATCCGGATCTCGTGATCCCGATTTTTCGAGGCGAACGCCCGGGTCATCAACGACGTATCGCCGATTCCCTGATTAGAGTTTGTTCCCTGACTGTAATCATAGCGTACGACCAAAGTGTTCTTATCATTGAGAGCGAGGTCGAAACGCGGGTTGAACTGATAACGCCGGGTTGGCTGCTGTACATCTTCGCGAAACGTGATGATATTGAGCGAAGGGTCCAGGATCTGAGCGTTGATGATCGAACTGTTGTCGTTTTGGCGAACGTTTCCGTCAATAAAAAATGAAGCTTTGCCCTTCACGAGCGGACCCGAAAAATTGCCGCCGAAGTTTCTCGACTGAGTCGGTGCTCGATTTAGCGCAAACGGATTCCGTGAGTTTAGGCTTTCGTCGTTAAAACTGCCATTCAGCGAACCTCTGTAGCGTTCAGAACCGGGTCGCGTGAGGATCTCGATTCGGCCAAAACCGATACGGTCGAACTCAGCCGAAAACGGGTTGCTGTTAATGCGGATCTCTCTGATCGATTCTTTGGAAGGAAGCTGCCCGCCCGTGAATCCGTCGATGTAGATCTGTCCACCGTTCGGTCCAGCGGCCGCTCCCGCAAGGGCTTGAAGCGCTGCAGCGAGTTCGTCCGGATCATCCGGAAGAGCCTCCAGATCTTTGTCCTTGAGCACGGTGGCATCCTTATTATTATCAACATCGGTCGACACCTGCTCAGTAAGCGAGACATCGACGTTTTCGACAATACCGCCGACTGAGAGGATCACAAAAAGCTCGTTTTTCTGACCAGCCGTGATCTCTACCTCAAGGTTTTCGTAAAGTTCAAATTTGTCGGCGAAGACCTTCACGGTGTACTTGCCCGGAAGCAGGCCAGTTACCGAATATTCGCCCTTAGTATTTGAGGTAGTGTCCTTGCGTAGGCCGGTCGGGGATTGTACTGTGACGGCCGCTCCGACAACGATAGCGCCGTTTGAGTCAGTCACCGTACCGGCCAGACTGCCGTTTGCCTGACCAAACGCAACGCTGCAAAGCGATAGTGTTATAAGTCCTAATAAAAAAAGTTTGATGGCTTTCATGATGATAGTTTTGTAAAAAGACGTGCGGCCCGGTTAGGTAGCCGGGCCGTCCGCAAATAATAAGTCAGTTTATGGGTCTAGGCCGGGGATGCTGAACCCTCCGTCCACACCGCCCTGCCCGCGTCGGCCTCCGCCGCTAGCCTGTGCCGAACGCAAAAAAGGTTCAACACCGGCAAATAATTTGATCGCCTTCAGACGCGATGTGTCCGCGGTCTTCGTGCTTGATAGAGCAATGATATCCCCTGCTTTGAGATCGGCGATCGTGATGGTCGGCGAGCGTTCGAGCATATCGTCGACCCCACCGGCACGTGGACCGCCTCCCATGCCGGGACGTCCTTGGCCGGGCTGTGCCCCCGGAGCTCCACCTGCGGGCCTGCCCGGGTTTCCGGCTCCCGGTGCTCCGCCTGGCCCGATCGGCCTGGCTCCGCCGGCTCCCATCATCTGAAGGCGGGCCACCATTTCGGCCTGCTCCTGTGGGAACCTCTTTAGAACCGATGCATCTCCGACAACGATAGTCACATCCTTGTTGTCCTGAAGGTTCTTGATAACTACTTCGTTTTTAACTGGATCGATCGACTTCACAGTACCGGCAACGGTTTGGAACGCACCTGCGATCAGCTGCTCGGCCGAAAAACTGGTCCCGTCCGAACTTCGATCCCCGAGTGCCCGCACCATATCGCCGACCTTGGTGTCCGCCATCGTGCTGGGAACTGCTTCGTCGAAACGGATCGAATCGGGAGCATATCTGAGGAACTTCGCTCCGTCCTTCGGCGTGACTACGACGCTGACCGCTGCCGCTAATGTCCTGGTTTCAATGGTCAACTGGTTCGTAGCTGCATTTACTGCGGTCACTTTACCGGTAATTCCTCGACGCTGCCACTCTGCGGCTTCCTTTGCGTTTCTTGCAGCAATATCTGCCTTTGCAATGAAATAAACATTACGGGCGGGCATCGACATACCATCCGCCGCCATTATTCCTGTAACTGTCAGCTTGTCCCCAACCGTTATGTCCGTGACCGCCGCCGTCGTCGCTCCGGACAGATTCGTCGGATTCTCCGCGGACACCTTCTTGAATACCGATTTATCGTTGATAGTAACTTCGAACGGGCCTTTCTGCGTTGCAACGACGATCTTGTCCGCCGCGACACTTGCGGCATCACCGACCACGACCGATGGCTTTACCGCAGTCGTCTGCCCGATGACAAGGGCTAATGCCCCTGAAAAAAGAAATATAATAAGTGAGCCTGCGACGTGCATCATATGATTGAATCGTAATGTCTTATTAAAATGACCTAAAAAGACGTAAAAAATCGCCCTTTCAAAGGACTATGACGTAAATACTAGCAGTAAGGTTCGAGGTTATTTGTAAAGAAATGTCAACACACTGCAAAGTTGTGTGCTAGGCGTTTTGCCACCGTGAAGAGGTTTTGCCGGTGAGCACCAACCCTACACCGGAGGCGAAGATAACAAACATAGCCGCCACCCAGACATATGGCAGCGAAAGCAGCAGCGTCCAGCCCAGGACACCGATCAAGATGCCGAGTGTTTCTGACTGATTTGACCCGGCGAGAAAGTGCTTCTGGATAAGTTTCCCGAGGCTCACCTGCAGTACAACGCGGCCAAAAACGAACCCGAGAAACAGAATAAGCGTGCCCATCAGTGCGAGAGTAGCTGCAGCATAATCAGGCAGGAAAAGGGTGCCGCTCGCGATACCGATCGCTACGCCGATGAACGCGGCTGCACCGATGGCTGTTACTTTGAGGTACGAAAGATTGATCCGGGCGACCCCGCGTCCCACTGCTCCCGGAGCAAGCGTGGTAAAGACTAGGGTGATCACGAACCAGAACAAAGCAATTATCAAACGTTGTGCGACAAAAGCTATCGAAAAATTAGGCGAAAGTATGCCCGCCGGATCCTGACCGAACGACCTCAGTTCTTCCTCAAAAACGCCGAATACTATCGTTTCCTTACCCGCCTCACGAAGCGGAGCCTCACTTTCCGAGCGGTACGTCCCGCCGATCACGATAACGTCACCGCCGATGTAGCCATTCTCCTTTTGGATGACGTTGCCGCCGATGGTTTCGACGTCGCCCTCTATCCTGCCGTCGACCACGATGTCGCCCCCAACGGCCAGCACACTCTTTGCTCTTTTCTGTACAACAACCGATTTGCCGATAGCGATCACGTCCTGTTCGGGTGCGTCATTTACGATCACCGTCGTCTGGTCGTCAGAAGTTGTTATTTCGGGATTGGCGAAAAGCGGAAGAGCAGCGGCCGCCATTAATAATAGAACCCAAAGAACGACAGGAAACGGCGAAATGGCGGCCCGCATCGAGCGAACTGGCCAGTAAAGCATGGTTGTCGATGAGGAGTAAATCACCTGTCTACGCTCGCTCCGCCTTACGAAACTTGAGCGATAAACCTACGATCGCCGTGCAGATAAATGCTGCGAGGCCGAGTCCCGCCAGATCGCCCATGTGGACCTGACTTGCAAAAGACCGCAGCACAACAACCACACCGAGGAATATCGAATAGACCACATGTCCAAAAAATCCACCGACGGCCGCCGTCTGTTCCATCGTCTCGACCGTACTCGAAAGTACGCGACCCGATTCAGCTCCCATTGCAAAGAGAGCAAAAAGAAACAGGCCTGCACAAATAAAGAGTGCGTTGTACCGCTCACGGGCAGGACGCAGGCCGGTGACCGAACTCTCGGCGTTCACAATTATCTGTTTCGCAAAATTTGTCGGGACTTCAACCTCGCCCTCGTCACTAAGTCGAAGATCAAGCTCGGACAAGAATCTCTTCTGGGCGTTAAGATCATCGACACAATCGCGGCAAACCTCGAAGTGAGTTTCTAGCTCCTTTTCGCGCACCTCGTCCAGTTCGCCGTCGATATAAGCGGAGATCTCGTGGACCGGGCAGTCAAAATTGTTTTCGCGATCAAACGCCATTTACTTCAAAAACTTTATCGTCAGCGGATAATTCCACATCTCGCCATTGTTTGCCTTGATGCCGCCGACTATCGGAAAGATGATCGCGAGCAAGAAGACAGCAAATATAGTAAGAAACCCGATCAAAACAAACATCAAAATAAAGCTAACCGCGAAATAGATCGTCGCCGAGATCATCCAATTGGTGACCATCTTGCCGTGAGCGTCGAGGGCGGGCATCTTCTCTTTTTGCGTCTGCCACAGAATTATGGGCAGAACCATCCCGATCGGCCATACCAGGGCAAATGCAAGCCCCCGAAAGGTGAAGGAACATGCCCATCTGTTTTTCTTCAGAGGTCTGAAGCGCGACTGGGCCAAAAGGCTGCATGTTGAAGCTCATAGTCTAGACTCCTGTAAATCCTCTTTCAATAAACATTTCGCGCATCATTTCGCGAGCACGGAACAAGCGATTCTTTACAGTTCCAAGCGGCAATCCCGTAATATCAGCGATCTCGTCATAGCTCAGATCACGACCATGGCGAAGCAGGATCAGGTCACGATAGGCCGGCGGCAAGCATCTGACGACCGTATCTATCTCGGTTCTCCATTCGCTTCGCTCTCGGTCTTGCTCGGGTGAAAGATCCCGGCTTTCCAATTGTATCTGGTATGAACCGTCGGCATTCTCAGCCTCTAGACTTTGCGGAGTAATTGAATTTCGCCGCATATGATCGACCGCCGCATTGTGTGCGATGCGGTATAGCCATGTCGAGAATTTGTATTCGGAACTGTATTTTGAGAGTGAGTTGTAGACCTTTATGAAAACTTCCTGGGTTACGTCGAGCGACGATTCGTAATCGCCAAGCATTCGAAAAACATAGCTCGTAATCGGCCGCTGGTAGCGACGTACGAGTTCCTCGAAACCATCGGAACGCCCGGCGATCGAATTGATTATCAATTCGCCGTCGGTCAGGGTTCTAATGTTATCGATCGAGATCGCCTGTACAGCCATGCTTTGGGTCTACTACGGTAATTTTATCCCAATTGTTTCACTTCGCAAGCTTAAAATCACCGGCAAAAACGAGAAAGACGCAAAAGCCCGTCGTTTTGCGTCTTCTTACTCGATCTATGCTTTCACCTTCGACTAGGTTCCCAGAGCAGCGAGCCCTGCCGGACCGGCCACATCGTTGAAACTGATCGATCCATCAGGCAGGTTTAATCCGACCTCGTCGTGGGACAACACTCTGACCTTTCTTCCCAAAGCGTCGGAGGCAATTGTCTGAACTCTCGCAGGTATCAGGCTGCGGCCGACAACGAGTAGCTTTTCAAGAACGTCGCCGCCTCCTGCACCGAAGCGGTCGTTGTAAAACATTACGAGACGATAGATCTCGTCATCTACTTCGCTTTGTGCGCAAGTTACCGACCGAACCACCGCCGGTTCACTGCCGCGCATCAGCAGAGCTGTAAAGCCGTCGCTGTTGCCGCTTATAAGCAACGAGTCGCCCGTTGCTTTCCGGTCCATAAGCCAGTTCGCCTCACCGACGGCTCGCGGCAGGATCAGCCCGGCTTTCCAGCCTAGCGACTCGAAATGCGTCTCATATTCGTCGATTATCTGCAGCCTGACAGCGGTCGCAAAGTAACGCTGACGGCCTTCCGCGTCGGGCGAGATCTTTTGCTTTGCGATCCGAAGTTCAGCGGCCGGAGCACCGAAGCTCTGCTCAGCTTTCCAATCCAAAACATCCTCGGCTTCTTTAGCAGACGCCGGTACGCTGTCGAGAGCGAGGATCGCCGTCCGGGCAGTGTTGCTCGGGAGTGCGATCGACCATCGCTTCTGCCTTAAAAGCCCCGCCATCTCTGACACTTCACGCAGGCATGCGGCAAATTCGTGATGATCGACGATGTTTGGTTCAAGAAAACTTGGCGTTACGAGACCCGGAGCAAGTTCGAGCGAACCCGCCTGCTTTACCGAATAGCCACGGCGTCCGCCGGAAAGAGCGACCGCCGTCATGAATGTACTTTCTAACCCCAATGCCGCGTTCGGGTAATTGGGTTTGGTGAGCGATGAAAACATATTGTCCGTCTAGTATTCGCTGAGGGAAACGCCGTTCACGTCCTGGCCCGGTGCCAGCGATTTGACGTTGACGAGGCCTTGCTCGCCGTCAGCGGAATTGGGGTCTTCGCCCATTATCTCATCCCATTCGGCAGTTTCGGTGATAGGGTCGATAGGTTTTTCGCGAAGGTATTTTTCCGTCACAAGATCGTCAACCGAAGCCGGCAGTTTGCCCTTATCCCCTGCGTACTGGTCGATCGCCCGGCGAAGCTGAAACAAATTCTCCTTCAAAACTATCTCTCTCGCGTTTCTGACGCTCCGCTCATATGTCGGGATCGCGATCGAAAGCAGGATGATCATAATGAACATCGCGATGATCAGCTCTAAAAGGGAAAAACCCTTTTGATTTTGGATCTTGGATTTTGGATTTTGGATTGACGGTTCTGACCTGGAAATGCCGCGAAAGCTCACGCGGAGCGAATCCAAGATCCAAAATCTAAAATCCAAAATCGATTTACCAATCACTATACTTCTCTCCATTCAAAGCCTCTTCTTCCGAGCTAGATCGAACATCAAAAACGTTTATGTCGTCCCAGTTTTCTGAGTCAACATCCTGATACGACGAGCGGAGTTTCCAGTCTTTTTCTCCAGTCATCGGATCGATTGGAAGTTCGCGAAGGTAGACTTTAATTATCTCCTTTTCCTCGTTGATCTCCGTCGCCTGCAGCGAGCCGTCGCGGATCCCGCTGCCGCTGACCAGATTTGGCATTCTTGATCGGACCTTTACGCCGTCCACCAGCATTTCAAGCGACGGCGGGTAGCGGTCGAGGTTTTCGTTGTCGAATATCGTACAGTCGTCTATTACGACGCGACTGCGTGGATCGACCGGCCCGCCGCCTGCCCCTTGTCCCGGAAGCCCTCCCGGAATAGCTCCCTGCGGACAGGCTCCGAAAGTGTCGCGCCTGAATTCATCGATCGCCCGCCGCATCATCGCAAGCGATTCTCGAAGCCGCTGTTCTTTCTGTCGCTTGTTCGCGTTCTGCGCCAGCGGAAGCGTTCCCATGACCAGAACAGCAAGCACACCCAACGTGGCTACCAACTCAAGTAAGCTGTATCCGGATTCGGCGTTAGGTTTTCGGAAAATCTTGGACATTGACGGCAATTAAAAAAAGCTACTGCAATTTCAGCGGCAGATTCACACCTTGTGCCGACTGAAAAATGAACATATTGCGATCAAATTCGAGCATCGGCCTGCCGGGAACGAGAGCTTCGACCTCAAGGTACGCGAGCGTGCCGTTAGGGATCAGTCCTTTCTCATCAGCCGCCGTGAACGTCACAAATAGGCTGCCCTTTTCATTGACGAACGGTTTGGCTTCCGAATTTGCCTGCCCGGCGAAGACCTCGCCGTGCGTGACCGAGCGAACCGCGACTTTTGCCGGGTCGAATTTCAGCCCCATCGTCGCCGTACGGAAAAGCCCGCCTCCCTGCATGATCACTGGGATCTTGACCTTGTCACCGGCCTTCATTTCTCCGAATTCGGCACCGAGCCGCAGCTCGACAGCTCCCGCGTCGGGAACCGGTTCGACTTTCGGCTCCGCCACCACGGATGCCTGTTCTGTATCGACTTTTTCCTTGATCTCAAGCGTCTTTACTGGAACCGCGACCTGAGGAAGAGGTTTCGCTTCGTCCGGCGCCGCTGATTTTACTACATCCGATGTCTTGGTAAGTTCCAGCGATCTTGGTGCTGCGTCGATCGGTTTGAGTCCGGGTATTCCAGCCGCTAGAGCTTCGGCACTCGTCATGTCTGAAGCCGTAACACTCGTTTTGCTAACGTCAACGGCCTCGGCCCTGACATATTCGATCGGTTGATCAGGCAGTTGAGTATCCGAGTTGGTTGGAATTCGGCGAGCGGCGGCGAGCAATTCGTCACGCTCTTCCTGGATCACCATTTCCTGCAAAGTATTCGTCGTCGGAACTGCAAGACTTCCCGTTGCTCTTTCGATCTCGTCCTCAGGCAAGATGGCCGGAGCACGAATGACCCGCGGCGTCACGGCGATAACGATGTCAACCTGTCGATTGTCACGCGTCGGAGCCGTAAAGAGCCGACCGATGATCGGGATCAAACCAAGTAGCGGCAGGCCCTGACGCCCTTTACTCTCAACGCCCTGATTCACGCTCGCAAGCAAGAGAGTCTTGTTATTTTGAATTCGAGCAGTTCCTTTTATAGTTCGTTCCGTGAAAACAGGATTCTCGGTACTGCCGCCCGCAACGTCCTTGGACTCGATCTCCATGGCAACCTGAACGTCCTGATTAGGAAAAACGATGGGTTTGAACTTAAGCGTCAAACCGACCTGCTCATAGTTGATAACGTTCGCGGTCTGCCCAAATCCGGTCTGCCCACCGGTCGTGCCGCCGACCCCGAGGTACTGCGCGCTCTGAACAGGAACACGCTGCCCGATTCGGGCGGAAGAATCCTCGTTGTTAAAAGCGTGTATCTGCGAGAAAGCGAGAAGTTTCGTGTCATTCTTACTCTGGAACGCTGAAAGGTTAGCAGTCGGAAGGATAATACCCGTTGGGATAACAGATGAGAGAACAGTCGCGGCAGCGGTTCCAGCCGCAGTCCCAAACAGTCCCTGTCCGCCTAACCTGATCTGGCCTTGCTGCGTACCGCCGAGCCCGCCCTGCAATTGCGACTGCGTGCCGACCTGATTACCAAACTGAAGCAGATCATTCTTGTTCACTTCATAGATCGCCACATCCATCACGACCTCGGCACGATCCTTATCGAGAGATTTGATCAACTGTCCGATCAACGCGATATTTTCACTCGTGTCACGGATCGTCACACTGTTCGTCGCTTCATCCTGAAGAACGATCGTCTGACTGCGGCCGGGCTGAGCCGGGATCGCGGTCTGAACGACCTTAACGATGTCTTTCGGAGCGGCGTTTGCGAGATAGAACGTTCTGAGAACTAGCTGCTGAAATTTCTGCCGCTGATTCTGCGTCGCGACGATGATCGTTCGCGGGCCGACTTTCTGGAAGAAAAGCCCTTCCTGCAAAAAGATGTAGTCGAGGGCCCTGGCAGCCGATACATTTTTGAGATCAATAAAAACTTTACGTCCCGTCGTTCGGAACGATTCCGTATCGAACAGCACGTTAAGGTCGAGGTCGCGGGCAAGCTCCTTAACAATAAATTGAAGATCCACACCTGCCGGGAACGGAAGATCGCGGAGCTTTTCAAGCTTTTGCGAAACCTGCGGCGGCAGTCCAGCGGTTGATGTCGGGCTGTAACCGGTCGTCACCATTTTGACCTTACCGTCGTCTTTACCAGGGGTTTTATTGTCGGTCGAACCTTCGTTTATCGCCTGCTGCAGCCGAACCATCCGGTCCATCTCAGACTTCGCCAGTTCGTTGGTCGGATCGAAAGCGTAGGCCCGGCGGAAAGCCAGATACGCGGCCTCGTAGTCCTTCTCTTTCGCCGCCATCGAGCCTTTCTTCATGAATTGCTGCGATGCGTTGAACAGAGACCTCACGAGGTGGAGCCGATATTCAGGATTCTTTGGGCTATCGGCCACCGCCAGAGCAAACTGCTCAACAGCCTTGTCCCATTCCTCGGCAACCTCATGCTTCATGCCCTGACTGAAGTACTTTTTCCCATTATCAAACGCAAGCACCGAAATTGGAGCAACCAGCGATATCAGAATAAACGTACTTAGTAAAACGCGTAGGTGTATCGATCTTTTCATAACAATTAATGGATCTCGGATTCGGACCGTCAAAAAATGACTTAACCCAAACAGTTAACACGCGAGACCTTCCGCAAAGTTTCAAAAAGGTTTGATGCGGAAATCGGAGAAAATAACTATTCGATTTTCGAGGAATTGGCAAGAAAAAGCAATGGCTAGTGCGTCACCGCTTTGTTCGGTGCTGATTGTTATCTAGCGCACAGAACAAAGCTTCTGGGGCTGATAGCCTTTTAGACTGATAAAGGGGGAAAAGCGTCGTAGCGAAACGCATTCTATGTCATTTCACCAGCTCGCATTCAGACCTGTTGGCCAGTACCAATACTCCGATCTTTTACAACCACCGAAAACTCTTCCCGTCATGCATGAGGGCGAGAAGATCGCATTGGCTATCTTGGTGGATGAGGCATATTCGTTCAATTTACCCGATAACATAGGGGCGAAGATAGACTTTTTCGATCTAGAAGCCATTTTTGTTTACGGAAAATTAGGAAGAGGCTGGTCAACTGAGGCTGGTCCCGACGACGAACTACAGTTTATCTACCTGAAACCCAAACCAACTGTAGAACCGCCATCGTCGCGATCATTTACCCAACTGACGGCGTAAATAATCGAGAGCAGCCTGACTCGACCGCCAGCGTATCAGATACCGGTCACCCGGAAGCACGAATTTAACCGATTTCACGCCGCTCGGCCCCGCATAGCCAAGAAACACAGTTCCCACTGGCTTTTCTTCACTTCCGCCATCCGGACCGGCGATCCCGGTAACCGAGATAGCGTGATCGGTGCCAGCGTGCGCACGCATGCCCGCGGCCATCGCCTCGGCACATTGAGCACTCACTGCCCCGTGCGAGTCGAGTATCTCAGCCGGAACACCGAGAGTCCGCATCTTGGCTTCGTTGGAGTATGTGATCGCACCTTCGATAAAGTAAGCGGACGAGCCCGGAACGTTGGTCAGCCGCTCACCGACCAGCCCGCCAGTGCAGCTTTCGGCGACAGCGACCGTTTGGCCGAGAGCGGCGAGTCTCTTTCCGACAACCTCTTCCATCGACTCGCCATGGGTCGAGAAAACTGCGCTTCCGAGCGCTTCAGCGAGCTTTTCCGCGAGTTCGTCAGCGATCGCCTGTGCTTTATCCGCCGTATCAGCCGTTGCGGCGACGTGTATCTCGACCTCGCTCTTATTGAACAGCACCGACGTTTGAACATTGGGGTACGCAGTATAGATCGGAGCTGCGACCTCATCTACCGCCGATTCTCCTTTACCCGAAACCTTCAGCATTCGCCGGCGAACAAATACGTCACCCGAAACTGCCTGTAGCTTCGGGAAAACATACTCGTTGAACATCGGCTGATTCTCGCGCGGCGGCCCGGGCAAGATCGCAAGCATCTTCCCGTCCATCTCAACGTACATGCCGACGGCGGAACCATTCGGGTTAGGCAGGATCTCCGCACCTTCGATGACAAAAGCCTGACGCTTATTGATCTCAGGCATCTCGCGCCCCCATAAGCGAAAGCGTTCGCGCAGATGCTGTTCGATCTCGTCGTGATAAACGAGCTCCCGACCGACGGCGTTTGCAGTAAAATGGCGGGTGATATCGTCCTCAGTCGGGCCAAGCCCGCCGGTCGTGATAACCAGATCCGAACGCCGCATCGCGTCCTTCACCGTTTCCTCAAGCCGTGCACCATCGTCGCCGACGATGGTCTTCAACTTGACGTCGATACCGATCTCGTTTAGCCGTGCGGTCAGCCAAAGACTGTTGGTGTCGGTCTTTTCCGGAGTCAAAAGCTCAGAACCGATGGCGATTATTTCAGCAGAAAGCATATTTGGCAGTACCGTCCGCTAAAGCGGGTGGCAAAACTCGCAAGAAACTCAAAACCCAGTTCGCATATGACGATCGTTGAGCCTTAGTAGATCTCAACGACCGCCTTGCCATTAGCATCGATATAGGCTCGGTACATCCCTTCTGAGTTGAACGAAACACCCATAAAACCAAACTTATCCAGCGCGATCACCCCGCCGTCGCCGCCGAGTTTTTGAAGTTTTTCCTTGATCACGGTATCAGCGGCCTTCTGGATCGGCATCAGGCGATACTCGACCATCGAACAGACGTCGCGAGCAACACCGAGACGGATGAAATACTCGCCCCAACCGGTCGCCGAAACGGCGCATGACTTGTTATCGGCATAAGTTCCGGCTCCGATGATGGGAGCATCGCCAACGCGGCCGAACCGCTTGTTTGTCATCCCGCCGGTTGAGGTTCCGGCCGCGAGATTTCCGTTTTTATCGAGAGCCACCGCACCAACGGTGCCAAATCGGTTCTGCGATTCCCTGCTTGCCGAACTCACTCCGACATGGCCCGGCTTACCTTTCTCTTTTTCTTCCTTGAGGATGTTTTGAAGAGCATCCCAGCGGTGCTGCGTCCAAAAATACTTCTCATCCACCAGATCGATCTTTTGGGTCCGTGCGAACTTCTCGGCCCCTTCGCCGATCATCATCACATGCTCGCTTTTCTCCATAACGGCACGTGCCAGCGAGATCGGATTTTTGATCTGCCTCAACCCAGCGACAGCACCGGCTCCGAGCGTTTTTCCGTCCATGATCGACGCGTCCAGTTCATTTTTGCCGTCATTGGTAAAGACCGCTCCCTTGCCTGCATTAAAAAGCGGAGAGTCTTCGAGGATCCTGATCGCTATCTCAACCGCGTCGAGACTGGTCTTGCCTTCCTGCAACGCTTTGTAGCCCGCGACAACAGCCTTTTCGAGGTCGGCACGATAGGCTTTCTCCTTCTCAGGCGTCATCGTCGACTTAGACAAAACACCGGCTCCGCCGTGGATCATAAAACCCAAACGAGGATTCTGAGGGCCCTGAAGCTGATTCAACACGGTAAAAGTCCGTTTCTGCCCGAAACCGCTAAACGGCGCCATCACCAGCACTATCAAAACTAAAAGGGAAAGGTATTTTCGCATATTAGTCACTCGGTCAACGGCCCGAAACCGCAGCCATCACCGCCCTGATCTCGCCGTAAGAATAATCTTCGCCGAGATATTCTTTGATCGGCGAAAGTGCGTTCGACTCGGCAAATTTGTCAATGGCTTTTCGTATCGGTTCCACTTTCTCAGCCTGTACAAACTGTTCCAGACTGACCTCGCCCGTCGGAATAAATCGGGCGAGGTGATTCTCTATTGTCGAGACCGCCAAGCCGCGTTCGCGGGCAATGTCCGGGATCGAGCGGCCCGCTTGGAACAAATCTAGCGAGATGCGAGATGTGTCTCGGCCGTCAACGTCGCGTTTGGTCCGCGGTCGCCTTTCGCGTCGTTTAGATTTTAGATCGATCCGTGATCTGAGGCCGTTCCGCGAGCAGTAATTTCGGACCTCATTGAGAAAGTCTGCACCGTATCGCTCGAATTTCAGGTCCCCGACTCCGGAGATCTGTCTCATTTCGGAGTCGGTCTGCGGAAGATAGGTCGCCATCTCGACAAGCGTCGCGTCCGAGAAAACAACATACGGCGGCACATTCTCTTCGCGTGCGAAAACACTGCGAACACGCCGAAGTTCGTTGAAAAGCTCAGGGATATGCGGGAAAGCGACCTCGCGAGCGACGCGGGTCAACTTTTCTTCCCTGACCCGAGACTTAGTTAACTGGACAGGCGTTTTTCCCGCGAGAACGTCCATACTCGTCTCGGTCAAAACGAGAACAGGATATTGCCCGTCCGTCTGAGCAACAAAACCCTGCGCCATTAAGTCGCGGAAATACTCGTACCACGCGTCCTTCGAAATATCGGCGCCGATGCCGTACGTCTTGATATTCTTATGCTCGTCGCGGATCTTTTCCGAACGAGAACCGCGCAGAAAATCGACGATATAGCTCAAGCCGAATCGCTGGTTCGTCCGGTAAACCGCACTCAGAGCTTTCTGCGCGATGACCGTTCCGTCAAATTTCGCGACCTCGGTCGTACAGTTGTCACAACTGCCGCAATCGTCTGTAAACTCCTCGGAAAAATAATTGAGAAGAAACTTGCGGCGACAGGTGCGAAGATCGCCAAAGGTGCCCATCGTATCAAGCTTTTTCAGCATGATCGCGGATTGAGCGGCATTTCCTTCAACTTCAGCAAACCCTTTGAGCTTAGTCACATCGCCCCAGCTAAAAAACAGTAAAGCGTCGCTCGGCAAACCGTCGCGACCTGCACGGCCCGTTTCCTGATAATAGCTTTCGATGTTCTTCGGCAGATCCATGTGGACGACAAACCTAACGTTCGATTTGTCTATACCCATGCCAAAAGCGATCGTGGCGACGACTATCTTTGTTTCGTCCTTGAGGAACGATTCCTGGTTCTTCTCGCGAGTCGTCTTGTCGAGTCCGGCATGGTAGGCGAGAGCACTAAAGCCCTGATCCCGAAGATCCGCCGCGAGCGCATCGACCGAGTTTCGGCTCAAACAATATATGATGCCGCTCTCTTCTTTTCGCTTTTCGAGGAAGTCTAATAATTGGTCGTAGGACTTTCGCTTTGGCTCAACCTGATAGTAAATGTTTGGCCGGTTAAAGCTGGAAATATACAGGTCGGCTTCGGGTATCGCGAGCCGCTCGAAGATATCCTTGCGTACAAGTTTGTCCGCAGTCGCGGTCAAGGCGATCAATGGAACGCCCGGGAATTCCTTCTTCAGGATCGCGAGCCGCATGTATTCCGGCCGGAAATCGTGGCCCCAGCTCGAAATACAATGAGCCTCATCGATCGCAAAAAGCGATACCTTTAGTTCCCGCAGGAACTCCAGAAACTGATCACCGCCCTGAAAAAGCCGCTCCGGTGCAACGTACAAGAGTTTCGTCTGGCCGCCCCGAACCGAACGAAATACTGCTACCTGCTCCGAGGCTGATTGGGTAGAATTCAGAAAAGCTGCTTCAACCCCATTTGCCCGTAAAGCCTCGACCTGGTCCTTCATCAGAGCGATCAGTGGCGAAACGACTATCGTCACCCCGTCAAAGATCATCGCCGGTATCTGATAACACAGCGATTTCCCCCCGCCCGTTGGCATCAGTACGACGCAATCCTTCTTATTGAGAACAGCCTCTATAACGGCCTCCTGATTCATGCGAAATGAATCGTAGCCGAACTGATGTTTGAGGATTTGGCGTGCTTTTTCGATGGTCATATGAGATTTGGCCGCAGATCCAACGGATCTGACGGTTTTCCACGGATCTGAAAATAACTATCCGTGCAGATCCGTCGTATCCGTTTTATCCGCGGCCTATTTCCCTCGAAATTCAGAATCGACTTACCCTATATCTCAACCGCATCGATCTGGGCCTTCTGAAGTTTCCCGCTGTAATCGATATAAAGAGCCTTCCATTCGCTGAAGATGTCGAGAACTTGCGTTCCGGCTTCGCGGTGGCCGTTGCCAGTTCCTTTTGTTCCGCCGAACGGTAGATGAACTTCGGCACCGATCGTTGCGGAGTTTACATAGCAGATCCCGGTGTAGAGCTCCTGCATTGCATAGAATGCATTGTTCACATCCTGCGTGTAGATAGCTGACGAGAGGCCGTAATTTACGCCGTTGACGATATCGATCGCTTCGTCTAGGGTCGAGAACGGAATGACGCACGTGACCGGGCCGAATATCTCTTCCTGCTCGATGCGCATCCCCGGTTTTACGTCGGTGAAAACCGTCGGTTCGATAAACCAGCCTTTCTTCATATCGCCCTTCGTCAGACGATTTCCGCCGACGGCGAGTGTGGCTTTGTCGATATCCTTTCCGATGTGAATGTAACCGAGGATCTTCTGCATCGCGTCCTCGTGGATCACCGGGCCGACCTCAGTCTTGGCATCAAGGCCGTTGCCGACACGTAGCTGTTTGACCTTTTCAACCAGCTTTTCACAGAACTTTTTATAGATCTTTTTGTGAACGACGAGCCGTGATGACGCAGTGCATCGCTGGCCGCTAGTGCCGAAAGCTCCCCAAAGCGAACCTTCGACCGCGTTATCAACATCCGCGTCATCCATGACGATGATCGCATTTTTACCACCCATTTCCAGGCTGACGATCTTGTTGTCCTGAGCACAGCGCTCGGCGATTATGCGGCCGGTGGTAGTCGATCCCGTAAAGGAGATCAGTCGTACATCATGGTGATCGACAAGAGCCGCTCCAGGTTCGGAAAAGCCGTTAACGAGATTAACTACGCCTTTCGGAATCCCAGCTTCTTCACACGCCTTAACAAGGTTCAGCGATGAAAGCGGCACATCCTCGCCTGACTTGAGCACGACCGTGTTGCCGCAAACCAATGCCGGGATCAACTTCCACGACGGTATCGCCATCGGGAAATTGAACGGCGTGATCAGGCCGCACAACCCGACAGGCTGACGAACACACATCGCAAACTTATTCGGCATCTCGGCCGGTGTCGTAAAACCATGCAAACGGCGGCCTTCGCCGGCGGTGTAGTAGGTGCAGTCGATCGCTTCCTGCACGTCGCCACCCGCTTCCTTGAGCACCTTGCCCATTTCGCGGGTCATCTGCTGTGTGAACGCGTCTTTGTTTTTAGCGAGGATCTGGGCGAGGCTAAAAAGCAGCTCGGCCCGTTTTGGAGCCGGAGTCCGTCGCCAACGCGTCGCGGCATCTTTAGCAGCTTGGACCGCCGCATTCACATCTTCAGCGTTTGAAGCCGGAAACCGACCGATGATATCCGTCGTGTCCGCAGGGTTTACGTTGTCAAACCATTCGTTCGACGACGATTTGATCCATTCGCCGCCAATATAGTTTTTGTACTTTTTGATCTCAGTTTTTGCCATAAACGCCTAGTTTAAGGTCAAAAAAGCTCAAAGTCCAAAGCCTCGCGAAGAGCGACAACTTTGGACTTTGAAATCAACAGGTTCCGATTACCGTTACCTTACGGTAAACTGCACGATCTTCGTCTCCTGGCTCGCAGCTCGCGGGTTGTAGGAGATGATGTGCAGCACGACAGGGTCGCCGGGCTTTAACTTGGAAACGGCATCACTAAAGGCCTTGAGATCAGTAACGATGACGCGGTTGAATCGCTGGATCAGATCGCCTTCGCCAAGAGCTTCGCCGCCAAGCGAGTCCTTCACGTCGGCAATAAAACTGGACGGATTGATCTCTCTAACGACAAGGCCTTTCTTATCACCGAGCTTGTATTTTTCCGCAACTATTGGCGAAACCTCGCTTAAGGTCATACCGAAGGGTTTCGGTTCACCCTTCACACCGTCGACCGGCAAGACACGCCGATCACCTTCGTCGTCGTCACGTTCATTTCGGTTCGAGGGACGTTCCCGAAGTTTGATCGATGCGGTTTTGGCGTCGAGTTTCACGCCGTTCTCTCTGAGATAGCCGATCGTGACGCTCTGGTCCGGCGGCGTCGAAGCGATCTTGGAAATGAGGTCCTGGGCAGATGCTACTTGCTGACCGTTAAAGTCGACGATGATGTCGCCGATCTTTAGCCCCGCGGTCGCTGCGGGACTCGCCGGGTCGCGAACGTCCGTTATGATGGCTCCTTTCGCATCCTTCAGGCCATAAACCTTTGCAAATTCAACTTTTACCGAATCGAGATACGCCCCAAGATAACCGCGGCGGACCTTGCCGTTTTCGATGATCTGAGAGAGGACGTTCTCGGTAACCCTTGATGGCAAGGCAAAGCCGATGCCGTTGTAATCGCCAGTCGAGGTCGCGATCTGTGAATTTACGCCGATAACTTCGCCATCAACGTTCACGAGCGGACCACCCGAATTCCCACGATTAATGGCAGCGTCGGTCTGAATAAACCGTTGAAAAGCCGAAGCGAAGGGCGTTTCACGCTGTTTCTGCGAAATGATCCCCGCGGTTACTGTTTTTTCCAATCCAAACGGCGATCCGATAGCCAAAACCCAATCACCGACCTCCGCTTTGTCCGAATCACCAAATTTGACGGTTGGAAGTTCCCTGCCAGCATCGATCTTTAATACAGCGATATCGGTCTGCTCGTCTGTTCCGACAACGCGGGCCGTAAATTCCTCGCCGCTGTCGAGTTTAACCGTTACCCTCGAAGTGTTCTCGACGACATGAGCATTCGTAACGATATAGCCGGCCTTGTCGACGATGAATCCGCTGCCGACCGCCCGTACGGGCTTTTGCTGCATCTGACGGCGAAGAAAATCCATCACCTCACTATCCCCGCTGCTGCCGCCCCGAGGCGTCGCTCCTCTTACGTTGACCGGTGCGGAGCTCTTAGCGTCGATGCTGACCACCGCGGGTTCGACACGCTTAGCGATCTCGGCGAAGGAAGTTCGCACACGATCGGGCTGGCCTGAAACGAACGAAACGCACAAAGAAGCTAGAAATGCAGTGAAAATGATGGGGTCTCTAAAGCGGGTTTTCAACATAATGCTCTCCGAAAAAACTCAAAACACGAAAAAGCCTGACTGCTGAAGAAAGATTATATCAAAGTTGGGAACGGTATCGATCTTTTGTTTTTCCGATGTTACCGTGGGCTCGAATTTATCACGGCTGCAGCATATATTTTAGGGAGCCTTTTTGAGCGGCCTTATTCATAGCTAAAACCCCGTGGGCGAGTCTCATCTCGTCTTCTATGAGGTCTTCCACGCTTATCGCCCCACCTTTGAGGATGTCGAGAGCCGGGCCGAATCTACCGCAGCGGGAACCGACGATCGTGATCTCATCGACCACGACGCGAGCCGCTGCCCACGTTGGGGTACCGTGGAAGGTGGATTTGAGTACGATCTTCCCGCGCGGCTTGACCAGATCCAGCGCCGTCGCAAAACCTGATTCAGACCCGCTCGCCTCGACGATGACATCGAACCGTCCGTTCATTGTCGCGTTAACGTCGCTCAGCATTGTAGTTTCGATATCGTACTTGTCTAGGATATTCAGTTTGTTTTCGTGCTTGCCGATCGCTGTAACGTTACTGCATTTTAGCGAAAGGCCCATCGCACAAAGCAGCCCGAGTTTGCCGTCACCGATGACAGCCAATTTGGTTTCGGGACCGATATTGACCTGTTCACTGATACCGATCGCGGCTGCAAGCGGCTCGGCAAATACGGCGTGGCGGTCCGACACGTCGTCGGGCACAGGAAGAAGATTGCGTGACGGCAGGCTCAAAAACTCGGCGTGAGCGCCATCTCGCCTGACTATCCCCAGCACCGTGCGATCAGGACAATGCCGCGGGTCACCGCCGAGACATAGTACACACGTCCCGCATCCGGCATTGATCTCACCTACGACTCGCTTGCCAACAATTTGCTCATCGTCCGCTTCCTCGACCACGCCGACAAATTCATGCCCGATCGTTCCTTCAAACCCGGCGTAACCCCTGACGATCTCGATATCAGTGTTACAAATACCCGAGAGAGTTACGCGAACCAGGGCCTCACCATCACGCCGCGGGAACGCAATGTCGTCGAGAGAGAGCCGTCCATTTTCGAACCGAAGAGCTTTCATTTGGATCAAATAACCGATATCCGGACGCTAAAGCGAGTGATTTGAGTGCAAGTGTTGATGACGGATACCGAATTATCTCCCGCAGTGGTCGTACGCGAAAGCGAGGTGCCGCCACCGGAGAAGGTTACACAAGGGCCGCCGCTGACGGTCGCTGACAGCGATTGCCCGCTGCGGCAGGCGAGCACAAAAGTTCGAGTGTCACCAGGATTAATCTCGCCCGAAAACGGAGCCGAGTAGCTGCCCTTGCCCATTGTAAGCCGCGTGGTTGAACGATAATTCGCTCGCGGCTCAGGCGTCCGGGCGATCGTTGGTTCAGGACTTGGCTTTGCCGGCGTTGCCGTCGGCCGCTGGGTCGGTGATGAGTACGGGGTCGTTGTGGTGCTGCCGCCGTTGCGATTCTCCGAGATCGGCGGCGCGCCCTGCGTGCCGAGATTTCTCCAGACAAAAAACCCGACGACAGCGATGAGGACAAATAAACCAAGCATCCCAACCGCCGTCACCAAAACTGCTATCCAAGTGCGACTTGCCGGCGGACCAACAGGCTGCGAAGGATGAGCCGAAGTGCCGCTCGAAGCCCGCGGCCGTGCGACGGTCTCGGTCTCGCCAAGGACGACAGTTACCTCGCCGGCCGACGTTTCGTCCGCCAACCTCGAGCCATCGCTCAGGCAAAATAACAACGTGTCGTCTGTGTATCGTGAGCCGCAGCTCGGGCATGTCTTCATTTCCGTTCGTGCTCGATGTTAAACCGCTCAACCGCGAAAGTAAATAGGCGAACCAGGTCTCAAAATTTACAATGAGTTCTGTGAAAACTATACTTTCGGGAAGCCAAAGTTTTTGCATCGAAGAAATATGTACCGAATCATTGTCCTATTTTCAATCCTTGCGATAGTCGCCCTCGGCATGGCATGCGCGAAAGAGATCGCGGGCGGCGGAAGTTCGCCGACCGACGCCTACAAGAAGCTTTTTGAGGCGGTAAAGTCAAAAGACACCGAAGCGATCAAGTCGAATATGACCAAAAAGACTCACGATCTCGCCAAATTACAATCCGACCGAAGCGGTACGCCGATCGAGCGCGTTTATGAGAACGGTTTTTCCGAAACTACGTTCGCCGCCACCATGCCGACCATCCGTGATGAAAGGGTCAACGGGAATATGGGTGCGGTCGAAGTTTGGAACTCTCAAAAAAGTATCTGGGAGGACCTTCCGTTTATGATAGAGGACGGTACGTGGAAACTGGCGATCGGCGACACCTTCGCGGGTATCTATAAATCTCCGGGTAAAGGCCGTGGCGAGATCGAGAAGGAGGCCGCCAATGCGATGGCCCCTCAAAGCCCGGCTATCAATATGAATGCAAACGCAAATCGCTCCACACCAAGGGTCATTGAAGTTCCCGGCCCACCTCCGCCGGCAAAGCAATGATCACGATGGAAACAATCAAGGAGATCATCGCTACCTACCAAAAATACGGCTGGCTGTTTCGCCGCCTTCTCGGCCCCGCAGGATCTTCGACCAGTCTCAAGGAGATCGGTTCCGATGTGCCGTTTGATGAATTCGAAATTGCAGCCGCCTGGTTTTCGCGTCAGCCTAAAGATGGAATGATCGCGTGGGAGATAAGATACCTCGGTGATCCGCCTTTTGCCTTGCTCGAAAGCCTTGATGAGCACGATCCTGACTTTTCCTCCAAACGGCAGGCTGTTGAAATGCGTCTAAGAGATGCGGTCAAGGGCAAGCTTGACAAGCGTTAACGCCGACTGCAAACTTGAGAGCATTGAAATGACTATCCATGAACTCGGCCCCAGAGTGACCAGCGTTTGGGAAGGCTTGCGGCCGGTGACAAGAAAAATGCTGGTCGGAGCCCTACAATCTTCAGGAGCGGGCTCGATAACTGCGAAGCCCCAAAAATTCTCTTACGATGCTCACGCTGACTGGGAAGTTAGCCGCCTTCTAACCGCTCTCGACGAACAGTCGCGAAGCTCTGACGTCCGACTTGATACCAATAAACTTACTGAGATCAAGCAGTTAGCCGACACGTGTGTTCGGGTCCTCGAAGCACAATCGGCATCGGCTGAAGTCTTTATCCAGCTTGCTGAGCGTGCGATCAAGCAAAACGACTACAACCGGCTCGACCGGCTCGGGGACCACCTGGCTGAAAGATACTCCGCTGGCGAGATCGCTGAGATCGTTCGTCAGACAGAAATGCCCCAGATCCGTGCGATCGCCTACGAAACACTTGCGATGATGCCCGTTCCTGCACTTTTGCCGCTGCTCGACGATCCGCTATATGCAGGGATAGCGGCGGCGTCTCTTGAGCAAAAGGCCTTCGAATTTGAGTCGGATGAGGCCCGCGATCTTCTCGATCAGTTCGACGAAGAAAATCGAACCGACGGGCAGTAGCTATTTTACGGGGATATGGGGTTCGGCTTTAGGTTTACGGCCCTTTCCGAATCCCCAACTAAACGGTAATTTCAGAAACCCGACTCCGCCTATCCTTACCCCTAAGTACATCATTTTTGAGATGTATTTATGCCCTTTGCCTTCGATACATTGACGAAGACGCCGATCAGACGCTTTTCGCATAGCCTTCGTTCCGCCCGCATAGTAGTCCTTATCATGGGCGATACAGCAATCTCCCCAATCGCCGTCAAAAAACCAACTGCAGCGGTCGCTGAGAGAACCGTCCGGCAACCGGCGATCAGCTTCAGTTTGAGCAGATGCCGTGTAGGATCCGACGAGAATAACAAAAGAGATCAATACGACCTTTAACATCTCGAAACACTTCTAAAATTTCTAAGCCGCCGATATTGCTTCTTCGCGTTTAAGCCTTCCGGGATACATCGGAAACCGTGCTGTGATCTCCGCGACGCCCTGTTTCACCCGCGTCTTGACCGCCTCAGATTCCGGCTCATGAATTATCGCGGCGATCATCTCACCGATCTGTCTCATCTCGTCGGTTTTCATACCGCGAGTTGTCAATGCCGGTGTTCCGATTCGAATGCCCGATGCGACAAACGGCTTTTGAGTGTCGAACGGGATCGTGTTTTTGTTGACGGTGATATGCACCTCGTCAAGAGCCTTTTCGGCGACTTTACCCGTGATTCCCTTCCCATCCATAAAGACATCGACGAGCAGAAGATGATTGTCCGTTCCGCCCGAGACGATCCGTAGCCCCGCCGCTGCAAGCGTCTCGGCGAGAACCTTAGCATTGTCGATGACCTGCTGCTGATAGGCCTTAAAGTCGCCGCGAAGTGCTTCCCCAAAGGCCACAGCCTTAGCGGCGATAATATGAACAAGCGGCCCGCCCTGAACGCCGGGAAAGACGCTGCGATTGATATCGGCCGCAAATTCCTCCCGACAAAGGATCAGCCCACCACGCGGGCCACGCAGGGTCTTGTGCGTCGTCGTCGTGACAAACTCGCAATGCGGGACCGGCGAAGGATGCAGGCCGGTCGCAACGAGTCCGGCAATATGCGCAATGTCGGCCATCACCTTTGCCCCGACGGATCGAGCGATCTCACCGATCCGCTCGAAGTCGATCGTGCGCGGATACGCTGACGCACCGCAGATAAGTAATGTCGGTCTCGATTCCTCTGCTTTTTTTTGCAGTTCGTCGTAGTCGATCTGTTCGGTCTCCTTGTTGACTCCGTAATCGGCAACCTTGTAATTGATCCCGGAAAAATTCAGGGGATGGCCATGCGTCAAATGCCCGCCGTGCGACAGATTCATCCCTAAAATTGTGTCGCCGTGATCCAGGGCTGTCATCAGCACCGCCATGTTTGCCTGGGCCCCGCTGTGCGGCTGAACGTTGGCATGCTCCGCCCCAAATATCTCCTTCGCCCGGTCGATCGCGGCGTTCTCGACGACGTCGGCATACTCACAACCGCCGTAATACCGCTTCGCTGGATACCCTTCGGCGTATTTATTAGTAAAAACCGTGCCCATCGTTTGAAGGACTGCCTCGGAAACAAAATTCTCCGAAGCGATAAGCTCGAGGCCGTTGGTCTGGCGACGCACCTCGTCGTCGATGGCTCTACTGATCAACGGGTCGACGGTTGCGATATCGGCTGCAAAAAAATTATCCATAAAAGTTGAATGCTTTAATTTCGGTTAGCGAGTTCTTCAGGCGACGCACCGTGAATACGTCGAAAAATAAATTGCTTCTGCTCAGCCTCGGAGAGATTTTCTGGCATGCCGATGCGTGCAAACTCCTTTGCGTCCTCAAACATCTGTGCGCACATCAAAACCCGTTCTTCCACCGATTTCGACATGACGATCTCGCGAGCTAGTCGTCGAGCGGTTTGTGTTGTATCTTCCATTGTTCAACATCGCCCCAAATTTCGTCTAGCTCAAGTTGACTGATCCATTTCTCCACGTAATTGGAATCGTAGTCCGCATCCGTAAGGTTCGCAATATCGCGAATCTGTATTTCTGATTTCGTATCTTTGGCCCAGAGGAGCTTAGAAACGATCAGATCTTCCCGGGTTGAATTCCAGTATTCTACGCCCGCAACCGACACGCGGTATCTCCTCGAAAAACTCGCTGCGGCAAACGCTGTGTCTTTCTTGATTATACAACCAATCTTACCGCCTTGCGTGTTATTGACAATATTGAACATCGAAAGCCGGTCGATGGCACGTCGGATCGACGTGTCGCTGATGTAATATTTGTCACCTTCAAAGGCTGTGAAAAAACGCTGAGCATCGGGAGGCAAAAGCTCGACTACGATATCAATATCCTGCGTCATCCTTATCTCACCGTAGGCGGCCATCGCATATGAGCCGGTCACCATTTACTCGACGCCGAGTCGATTCATCTTTTCGACAAAGTCTCGCAAGGTCTCGATCATGGAGGGTCCTGTTATCGATGTCACAAAATTCTCACAACAAAAGTTTACCAGAAGAATATTCTTACTTGGAGCGACCAAAAGAAACAATTCCGATCGTGCTGGCGACCTTGAAAAGCGAAAAGTTCGAATCCGAAGCTCGGCAATTCACGAAAGAAGGTATTAGTCAATTTAATCTAACGCTCGTCTTTATTATTAAAAAATATGAAACTCGAAAAATCGGATCTCTTTATTCTGGCCGCGGCCTTCTTCTCGTTCCTCTTTTCCATATCGCTTTGGTTCGGACTTTTAGGAGAAGGAAATCGGGATACCGCAATATTTGTTGGACTCTGGGTTCCTTCGATCCTTGCGTTAGGACTCTATGGAACGACAACGCGTAGGAGAATATGAATAACTTAAATTTGATAGTCTTTTGCGTCGGGGTACTCGTGAGTATCCTAGTGGTATACGGCATCTTCACTCAGGTCGTATCGGAAATGTACAAAGCCCGAGATAACGAAAGGTCAGAAAAGATGGATTGACGACAAGAATCTATTCACCGCCTAGCCCGATCATCAGGCCGAAGGCAGCTTCGTCTAAAACTTCCACACCCAGAGCTTCTGCCTTTGTTAGCTTGGATCCGGCATCGCTTCCGGCGACTACAAAATCGGTGTTCTTGCTGACAGAAGAGGATACGCGGCCTCCGCGATCCTCGATAAGTTTTGCTGCCTGATCGCGCGTGTAGCTTTCCAGCTTGCCGGTCAGGACAAATGTTTTACCGACAAAGCGTTCGTCCAGAGACGCTGTCGACGCGGCATCCATTTCGGTGACGACCCCGAAGGCCTTCAGTCGGCCGACAAGATCGATATTCCGTTCATCACGCATCCATTCGTAGACGCTCTCGGCAACGGCGGGGCCGATCTCGGGAATATCGTCAAGCTCTTGTACGCTTGCTTGGGCGAGGCGATCGAGCGAGCGGAAATGTTTGGCGAGTATCTTGGCGTAACGCTCGCCTACGTGACGGATGTCAATGCCGTAAAGCAGACGCTGCAGACCGCGAGTTTTGCTAGTTTCGATCTGTCCGATGAGATTGGTGCCGGATCTTTCGGCCATTCGCTCGAGCGAGGAGATCTGTTCAAGCGTCAATGAATACAGATCGGCAACGTCTTTGATCGAGCCGTTCTCGACTAGCGTCTCAACCAGCACCTCGCCCAGGCCCTCGATATCCATTGCCTTTCGCGAGGCGAAATACAACACACGGGCCTTTACCTTCGCCGGGCAAACGTCATTGATGCACCGACGAACAGCTTCGCCCTCGGGCCTTACGGCTTCAGAGCCGCACACGGGGCATATTCGCGGGAACTCAAACTCCATCTCGCTTCCGTCCCGCTTCGAAGCCACGACCGACAGCACCTGCGGGATGATCTCGCCGCTCTTTTCGATCATCACATAATCGCCTATCTTTAGGTCTAATCGCTTGATCTCGTCTTCGTTATGAAGCGACGCACGAGCGACGGTCGTTCCGGCAAGTAGCGTCGGTTCGAGATGTGCGACGGGTGTCAAAGCTCCCGTTCGCCCGACCTGAATCCCGATGCCAAGTAATCGCGTCGTCGCCTGGCGTGCCGGATACTTGTACGCAATGGCCCAACGCGGAGCCTTTGTGGTAGCACCAAATTCTTCTTGCAAGGCGGTCGAATTCACCTTCACGACCACACCGTCGATCTCGTAGTCGAGTGTATCGCGGTGCGTCTCCATCTCAGCGATAAAGGTAGCTAGTTCATCAAAATCGCGACAGACGCGGCGATTCGGGTTTACATTAAAACCATTCCGTCCGCACCAATCGAAAACGTCGGCGTGGGTCGCAAACATCTTAGACGCTCCCGTAAATGCATCGTACGGAAACATATCAAGCCGCCGCGATGCAACTACCTGCGAATCAAGCATCCGCAGAGTCCCGGAGGCACAGTTTCTAGGATTGGCGAACGTCTTCTCGTCCTGCATCTCAAGCTCGGCGTTTATCCGGGCAAACTGGGTCCGCGATAAAAAAACCTCGCCGCGAACCTCGGCATGAGCCGGGGCATCGACCTTCAGACGCAGCGGAACCGAGCGTATCGTCCTTACATTCTGCGTAACTTCATCACCTTCCTGCCCGTCGCCCCGAGTCGCTGCGGTCACGAGAATGCCGTTCTCGTAATGGAGCGATACGCTAAGCCCATCGATCTTCAGCTCGGCCACATATTCCAGTTTTCGCCCCTCGGCCAGCTTTTCGCACCGCTCAGTAAATGCCTTTAGGTCGTCGAGACTGTAGCTGTTATCAAGCGACATCAAAGGTACGGTATGCCTAAACGGCTTCAGCGATGTCGCCTTACCCCCAATGCGCTGCGTCGGGCTATCCGGCGTGACCAATTCTGGATACTCGGCTTCAAAAGCCTTTAGTTTTTCGAGAAGCTGGTCAAAGTCAAAATCCGAGATCTCCGGCTCGGCTTTTTGATAGTAAAGCTCGTTATGCCGTTCGATCTCGCTTCGAAGTCGTATGATCTCGTCTTCAATTCTCATGCTTTACTCATAAACTCCGCGATCAAACGATGAAAATGATGCGTTCCCTGCTCTTTCGTTGCTGAATACCTACCGTGTCTGTAAAACCTTGAGCGGATTCCTTTCTGAACGCTTTCCACCACGGCCTCGTCTTCCATCTCGACGGTGTGCAGGTCGGCCCCCGCTCCTTTTTCGAGCAGGTTTTCGTCGCGGACGTAGGTCAGGAATTCGACCACGGTTTTCTCATGGGTCACCGGGCGCACGATGTTCACCGAAATGCCCCAAGGGTAGAAGTTGAACATAAGATTTGGGAACAGGAAAAGGTAGCGAGCCGCTGCTCTATCCGCCCGAAGTTCCTCGCCCGAAAACGCCGTCTGCACGCTCGAATAACGAAACATATCGGTTCTGTAGCTTCCGTAATCGACCACAGCGTTCAGGCCCTTGTGCACGTAAGGGATATGAAATCCTTCGAGATAATTCTCACAGTACAGAGCCCAGTGAGCGTTTACCTCATATTCACGCCGCCCGGTCAGGACCAGACCTGTTGTCGCGTCATGGTCGAAAAGGCCCTCGACACCCTCGACCCAATCTGAAAATTCACACGATGGCGACACAGAAGCGAACAGAAACCCGCCAATCTCGGCAAACGGCAGTTTTGTGAGATCGTCCGATCGATTCGGAAAATTTTCGACACCTTCAAACTCAGGCATCGAGATCATACGGCCGTCGAGTGCGAACCTTCTTCCATGGTACCGGCAGCGGATCAGATCGGCACTGCACGGTTCTTCGACCAAGATCTTGCCGCGATGCGTACAAACATTCGAGAGACACGTTGTCGATCCAGCCGTCCTCACGACGACTACCGGCTCATCGAGGACACCGGGTAGTAGAGTCATCGGCGTTACTTCACCAATATCGTGTCCACCGGTCAGAAACTGCCAGCTTCGTGCAAATATCTTCTCCTTCGATATCTCGAAGTTGGCCGGATCCGTATAGAAATCCGCTGCCAGGGTCTCTGCTTTCTTAATATCTGGATCGACGAAAAATCTGGACATTCTCGCAGTATTCTATATTCTATTTGGTCATTAAATACGCGGGCCGCTCCGGGTCGCGTCGGAAGCCTCGCCCAACGAGTCCGGCCGCAAGTGCCGCCTGAAACTCACCGCGAATTCTTATCTGCTGAGTAAAAGCCGCTTCGGCATCCCGTTCAACGAGTTCTAGCCAGTCTGGCATAATGACGATCTCGGTTGCGGTTTCCCGCTCCTCGAGGTATTTTTCGCCGGCCGCCAGGGCTTTGACTTTTTCGCTTTCCAGATGCCATTCGGCAAACAACCGGTCGCTCGCGAGGCCGACCTTCTTGCCCGGAGCCGTCGTGTAGTCGACGCCGTAGAAATTCACCTCGTATTCACTGACGATGGCACCTAGCTTTTCGAGATTGAAGTAGGCATTTCGCGATTTCACCGGCTCAAATGTCCATTTTATATACTTTATGCCGTCCTGGAGAGCCCGTTGTCTCTGGCCCCATTTCAATCGGCCGCCGATGCCGTAGCTTTGATATTCCGTGTCAACTGCAGTCATGTGCGAGTACAAAGCACGCTCGCCTCGCATAAATGCCGGAACGCTCAGCACAAACCCAACCAGCCGTTCAGCGTCATACGCCCCGAGCGTAAAGCCGCCCGCGTTTTTGGTCACGATCAGATGCCGCACAGGAGACAACTCAACTTCGGGCAACGCAAAAACATCGCGTTGCAGTTGAACACAGGCTGATAGTTCGTCGAGCGTCGTGCACTCTCTAATTTCGATCGGGTTCTGCATTTTATTACATCGAAATCGTATCAAATGTAAAAATGAAACGCTAAAAATGTCTTAACTTTTGTCGGTGGGATTTGCTATGATTACGTTGGCTCTCACGCCGCCCCGTCCTGCACCGGTTTTCTAATGGCACCGCAATCCGAACTAGAACTAAAAGGAAATTTCGTTTCTCATCCCTTCGCCGAGCTTCTGGCCGAGATAGGTCAAGCACGGCTAAACGGTTCTCTGCGGGTGTCCGATCACGAAAAAAAATGCGTTGTCTACTTTAAGTCCGGCCAGATAGTCTTTGCGGTTTCCAATCAACGGTCGACGCGTATCTTTGACATCCTTCTACGGCGAGGAAAGCTTTCGAAGGATGATCTCGTTAAGATCCCGAACTTTTCAAACGACTTTGAGATAAGCGATTTTTTGGTCAAGCACCGGATGCTGTCCCAGTCCGAGCGTGACCTGATCTTCCGTGAACAGGTTGAAGGGATCGTCGTCGACATTCTCGCGTGGACAAACGGTGATTGGATATTCAGTCCGCTGGCTCGTATTCGCGACGGCTTGGTGTTCGATATCGCGACAGCCAAAAACCTGCTCTATTACGGCCGGTGCCTTACCCCCGACTTTGTGTTGGGACGGTTTCGAACGATGGACGAAACCTTTCGGCGTTCGGAAATGTCCGAACTTGGCTCAGACCTGACGATGGAAGAGGGTTTCATTCTGTCGCGTGTTGATCAGGCTCCAATTTCGGCCACCGACCTCGTTTCGCTTTCGTCAATGCCCGAGGTTAAGGTCCTGCACAGTCTTTACACCCTTTGGCTGGGCGGTTTGCTCGTGCGCGATCACTGGAACGCAGCCTTCTCACCCACTCTTGTGACGGCAATTAAGTCCGCAAAGCTAGAACTGCGTACTGAGGCAAAAGATCGCAGCTTGGAAAAGGGCACCGTTCCAGAGCCAAAGCCCGAGGCACCGATCCCGGCCGTTCCCGAAAAAGTGGTTGAAACAGTCATCTCGCTCTCGGAGTATCTGCGGCGAGTCGAGAACGCCGCGACGTATTACGATATCCTAGGCGTCGATGCGAAGGCAGAGACGGATGAGCTTAAAAAGGCATACCTGCATCTCGCAAAGAACTTCCACCCCGACCGCTTTCGCTCCGAAACGACTGAGAATCTAAAGCGCATCCAAAATGCGTTCACTGAACTTGCTCACGCTCACGAGACGCTGAAGAATCCGGAATCACGTGAAGTGTACGATTATCGAGCGCGAAAAGAGATCGCCGATCGCGAAGCGCGCAGTTCGACAGGAGAGACGACTACCGAACAGCGAACCCGTGAACAGGCTAACGAGAATTTCGACCGCGGCTTTAGCCTGCTGATGGAAAACGATATCGACGGAGCCTTGCCTTTCCTCGCCCGTGCGGCGCACTTCTCGCCCAAAAGTGCAAAATATCGTGCCTACCATGGCAGAGCTCTCGCGTTTGACGAAACGAAACGCCACAAGGCCGAAGCCGAGATGCAGGCAGCGATCAAACTCGACCCGGACAATGCTTCCTTCCGCATTATGCTCGCTGAGTTCTTTATCCAATACAACCTGATGAAACGGGCCGAAGGTGAACTTTCGCGTCTGCTCGCAATATTTCCAAGCAATCGCGAAGCTCGTGTGCTGCTCGACAGCCTTAAGGTTCAGTCGAGATAGCCTTATGTAACTTAAGACTTGAAAGTCTTGCCCAAAACAGGCGAAACTATCGAGCGTGGATAGCATTCTCACAAAAAAAGGCGAAAGCGATCAGGATCTGCTCCAGCTCGCAGCCAAAATAGACGGATTCGAAGGGTATCACAGCCCACACGGCCAGCGGATCGCGGCCATCGCCGACGTGATGGCCACCCACTTTAACCTTGCGTCTCGCGATCGTTTTTTCCTGCAGCAGGCGGCTTTGATCCACGACATCGGTGAGATGTCGATGAACCGTGATTACATTCGAGCACCGCGACGGCTTGCGGAAAACGAGCGACTCGACCTTCAGCGTCACCCCGTGATCGGCGAGCAGGAAGCCGCAAAACTCGGGCTGCCTCGCGGAACTCAGTTAATAATCCGCTGGCACCACGAATGGTGGAACGGGCTCGGTTATCCTGACGCTTTAGAATCAGAAGAAATACCGTTAGCTGCCAGGATTCTTCGCGTTTCGGACACCTATGCGTCACTTACCGCGGCCCGGCCTTACAGGCCGGCGAAAACCGCAGTCGAAGCAAAGCAATATTTGATCGAATGGGCCGGGATCGAGTTTGACCCGACCATTGTCATAGCCTTTCTTGCCGCTGCGGAAAAGGCAAAAGCGGAGGCTCAACCGGCAAGGCAAGCCCAAACCGCCTAACAGTTTCTATGCACGGCCAAACAAAGATCTCACCGAAAAGCTGGCTCGCCTTTGACCTAAATGTCTTGCGGCGCCTCACGTTTTCCTCCGTAGCATTGCCATTTTCGGAGCAGACTTCCCTCGGAGCCTATCTTAAGCGTTGGAACGTCAAAGTTGCCGCGAATGACGCTCTGCAATCGGCTTATACGCGTTCCCTAGCTGATCTCGTAGGCGGAGGAGAATCTCTTTCCACGGATAACATCGAATGCGTTCTCGAAGACGCATATGTCCCCGGCTATCGCCTTCAAAATCCGGCACTTACCTCTTGGTTTAGTGAGACCGATGCGTGGTGGTTTGATAATGTTCGCCGCAACATCGACCGTCTCGCAACGCCGATGACGAGGGCCATTGCGGCAACCGTCGCGATGTCAACTGGCGATTACGCAATGTCGTTCGATAAGGACTCCCGTGAGATCCGGCAACCGCTTTCGAATGTTTTTCGGCGGCTGCTCGCAGTGCATCCGTCGAGCTATATCAACGGCCAAAACAACACCTGCCATAACATGATCGCCGACGAGTTTGTCGTCGAGACCACAGCTGATCTGATGTTCCTGCGTCTTCCGCACCCGCATGCACAGAGCGAGAGAACGCATCTCGGCCGTGCAGCTTGGCGCGAGGAATGGCTGCGGGGCGGAAGTGATTTCTGGCCCGAACTCGAATCGCGCCTTCACGGAAAACTTGGGGCGGCGACGGAAACTAAATCACAGTATCTTCACTTGCTCGAGGAAACCCTCAGCCGGGCGTCTCATATAAAGAAATGGGCCATCGCCCATGTCGAGGACGGCTTCATCCAGACTCAAGATATCGCGGACACGATCGCCAAGATCCGCCGGGTCGACACCGTTTTTACAAAGGATTTTTCGGAGCTGACCGGCACCAAAGCTGTCATCATTACGGCTTGAACCACTAAGCCAATTTAGGAGGGCGAGTGTAAATGATCTACACCACGACGGAATCGATCCCTGGATGGGAAGTCAGCGAGATAGTTGGCGTTGTGACCGGCAACGTTGTGCAGACGAAACACGTCGGCAAGGACATCATGGCCGGACTAAAGTCTCTCGTCGGCGGCGAGATCTCAGGCTACACCGAAATGCTCACCGAAGCCCGCCAAACGGCCATTAAACGGCTGGTTGCGGCCGCTCTCGACCTAAATGCTGACGCAGTCATCGGGCTGCGTTTCACGACAAGTTCGATAATGAGCAATGCATCCGAGATCCTCGTTTATGGTACCGCAGTAAAACTCAAGCGTTAGTATCAGGCCGTTTCCTCCACCTGAGCCGGATGCCGTCCCCGTTCGCGGCAGAACCAAACCACGCCCGCCATCGCCGAAAGCAACCCGGATAAAACGGTCAGCGTCTGTGGCGTTATGTAATACATCAATTCGCTCGAAACGTAACTCGACAGTCCAAACATCGTTAACTCCGCTCCACGGTCGAGCGTCGAAATTCTTCCGCGAATGTAATCGGGGAGGCTGCGCTGGAACATCGTCTCCTGCACCGCGTATTCGACGCCGACCAGCGCCCTCGAAACGAAAGCGATCAACGCAAAGACCCACAGAGTGGTCGCCAGACCGCCAAATGCGAACATTATCCCATGAACGATCAAGGCCCATCCGATGAAGCCGTAGTTGCGGCCCTTGCGGTCGAGGTACATCGATGTCCGCCTCGCGATCAGCATCCCAAACGCCAGGCCAAAACCCGTCGCCGTCCACATCATCGCGACCGCTACGTCAGGATGCCATTTCTCAGTCTCGGCAAAATAAACCCCGCCCAGCCGCTCGAAGATCACATTGATCGAACCACCGCCCGTCGCCCAGATCACGTTCATGATCAAGATCGTGAACGCAAAATGGTTTTTCACCGTGTAAACAAGCCCCTCGCGGAGTTCGGCCATGAACGAGGGCTGCTCGTTTGAAAGAGTCCCTGATTTGTCCGTGGCGTCGTTCTCCGTCTGCTCCCCAGATCGACGCCGTTTCAGCTGGCGCATCCGCTCGCCTGTTTCCTCGTCCCTCGTTGCTTCTTCCGGTATCAGCCAAACCGTGTACGCTGAAACCGCGAACGAAGCGGCATTGATGATGAAAGCTGCCTTATAACCAAACGCGTAAGCCGCCCATCCGCCGAGCGCCGACCCGATCGCCATTAGTAAAAACCTGGTTGAAAATAAAAGAGCGGTCGCCGCGAGCAAACCTTCCTTCCCCGCCAGATTCGGAGCCGCTGCGTTCTTCGCGCCATCGAAAAAAGCTCCAAAGAAGTGAAGTAAAACAGTCGCAAGATAAGCTATCCAAAGGTCGCCTGGATCGTTTACAAGCAAGAACGAAAGTGCGATGACGACCCGGAAGATATCTGTCCAGATCATCACCTGCCGCCGCGAAAACCTGTCTACAAATGTCCCTGCGAAAGGCGAAGTGATCGCAAACGGTATCAACCGCGCCACAAAAAACAACCCCGCCGCCGTCGGCGAAGCATCCGAAACCAACCGCACCAAACCGAGGCCCGCAATAAAATTGAACCAGTTCCCAAGCTCCGAAATAAATTGCCCGGCCAGCAGATTGCGAAAATTTCGGTTCCCGCGAATCAGCTCCCAATAGGTCAGCGAATGCATCTCAATAGGATACGGCGTGAAGAGTCGGTTGTCAGAGCGAGACGCACGATTTGAGTCGCCTATGCTAATTTTCGTTATCAGTAGCAACTTCTGTTATAGTGGGTGAATGAATGTATCGATCACACCCGAACTTGAAAATCTAATTGCAGCGAAAGTTAGAACCGGTATGTACACCTCGGCCAGCGAAGTCGTCCGTGAAGGCCTAAGGCTTCTCAGTGAGCGCGACGAGTTGCGGGCACGCAAACTCGAGGCTCTGCAAATCGAAATTCAGAAGGGCATCGACGATATGGAAGGCGGACGAATGCGAGACGGAGCGGAAGTCATGGCCGCCTTTCGGGCTCAGCTGTTAAGTCAGAAACAAGATGCCTAAATACAATTTAACTTCTCAGGCTGAAGGCGATTTCGCGGAGATCTTAGTTTACATCGCAGGTGAGGATATTGATGCCGCGATTAGACTCAACGACCGCTTCACTAGCCTTTTTGAACTAATGGCAGAAAATCCCGAGATGGGCCGCGAACGGCCTGAGATCAGTCAAGGTCTCCGCAGCTTTCCCGAGGATAATTACGTCGTCTTCTACCGAATCTGGGCCGGAACTGTTTGCATCGCAAGGATTCTCCATGCAGCTCGGGATCTAGACGAGCTTTTTAGCTAAACATGACATCCTTAACCGCCCTGATCGTATTGCAATGAATATCTACCGTATCCGCGATATCTTCGGCGTAGCCGCCGCTGAGGGTTGTGACGATCGGGATTCCCTCTTCGCGAGCAAAGCGCAGCACGGTCTCGTCCCGGCGTTTTAAGCCTTCTTTAGTAAGGCATAACCGGCCCAGCCGGTCATGGAGATATGGGTCGGCACCGGCGAGGTAAAAGATGATGTCTGCGTTATGGAGCCGAAGCCGCGATAGTGCGTGGTCGAGCGTTTCGAGATATTCATCGTCGCCGGTGCCGTCGGCGAGTTCGATATCAAGCCGCGAAGTCTCCTTGAACAGCGGAAAGTTCTTCGCCCCGTGCATCGAAAAAGTGAAAACCTCAGGTGAATCACGAAAAATGAATGCCGTCCCATTGCCCTGATGAACATCGAGGTCGATGATCAGAAACCTCGACGCGAGGCGTTCCCGCTGTAGTAGGCGAATCGAAACCGCGACGTCATTCAGTACGCAAAACCCTTCGCCACGATCCGGATACGCATGATGTGTGCCGCCTGCCAGATTTGAAGAAACGCCGTCCACCAAAGCCCGACGTGAGGCATTTATTGTCCCAGAGATCGCCGTAAAGGACCGCCTAACGAGAGCGTCGGACCACGGCAATCCCAACTTTCTCACTTCTTTTGCCGTAAGTTCGCCGGCCGAAAGTCGATCAATGTAATCGGGCGTATGTACAAGCAACAGGTCCTCTCTCGCCACTAGGTCCGGAGCCACTATCTCCTCGGGTCTCAGTGTTCCCTCACCAAGCAAAATATCCTTTGCTATCTCAAACTTACGGATCGGAAATACATGGCCCTCGCCAATGTCGGCGTAGTAGTTTGGTGAATAGAAAACGCGGTAATTTGCCATCAGTTTATTCTACGAAAAGCGCTAAAGAGGGCACCAACCCGCAGGCGGTGCCCTTCAATAGCTTCTCGATCTTCACTCGCTCTATCGGCCGCTAAAGTTCGGCGGACGTTTTTCGAAGAACGCAGCGACGCCCTCTCGAAAATCCTCGGATTTGCCCGATTCGATCTGACATTCGTGTTCGAGCGCGAGCTGGGCGGCGAGGTCGTTTGAGAATGAGGCGTTGAGCATCTGTTTGATGCGGGCGATCGACCCGGTCGGGCCGGCGGCGAGTTTTGCGGCCATCTTTGCGGCCTCGACCGCGAGCAATTGAGGTTGCACGACGTGATTGATCATGCCGATTCGAAGGGCTCGCTCGGCGGAAACGGAATCACCTGTCATGAATAACTCGGCAGCGATCTTTTCACCGACAGCTCGCGGGAGGAAGAACGTTCCGCCGCAATCCGGCGACAGTCCGATACGAACAAACGCCTCGCGAAATGAAGCATCTTCGGCAGCGATAACGATGTCGCAGGCAAGGGCAAAATTAACCCCGGCTCCGGCACAAACACCATTGACCGCAGCGACAAACGGGATCGGTGTGTCACGAATAAGCCTTATCACGCCGTGCAGAGCCCCGAGCGGATCTTCGAGAAAAGCCTCGATGCGGCCTTCTTTTTCCCACATCGACTGCATCTCACGAAGGTCGCCTCCAGAGCAAAAAGCCCGGCCGGTACCGGTCAAAACGACTGCCCTTGCTCCATCCAGGATCGACTGCCGAAACGCTCGGTCAAGATCGACTGTCAACTGCATCGACAGTGCGTTCAAAGCATCAGGGCGATTCATCGTCACTGTCGCGACGCTGTCTTTCAATTCGTAAATGACTGTTTCGAAGTTCATAAAGGAAGTTTAACGGTGGAAAAGGTTAAAAGTGAAAAAGTCGAAAAGTTGAAAAGGACAAGACTGCAGACTCACGAGAGCTTTTACACTCTTTCCCCTTTTCCCTTTTCCCCTCTCAGGCGTGTCTTGCTCGCGAGCGGCTTGCCTCGTGACACTCTTTGCACATGACCGACCGGCCGACCTTCGGTTGAAACGGAACCGTGTCGTGCTTGCCGCAGTTGTCGCAGACTATCTCGTAACGCGTCGGGGCGTCAGGCCTGAGAGCCGCCTTTTTCGAGCGGCATTTAGGGCACCGCTGCGGCTGCATCATGTTCCTTTGATAGAACATTTCCTGTTCTTTTTCTGAGAAGAGAAAGATGTCCTTGCATTGAACACATGAGATTTCGACGTCAGGCATAGCAAAACTCCAAAGGGCAAATCTGTCGGTTTATGTCTCGATAATAGCACACTCGTCGCGAGCAACAAGCCTCCTTGCTTCGTGAACACTCTCGACATATATTTGTCTCAATATGGAACAAAAAACCACCTCGTTCTTTCGCTGGGAAGACATGCCCAAAGAGTCGGTCACCGACCTGCTCGACCGCCGCCTGATCACCGCCGATAAGATGATGCTCGCACACGTGTATCTCAAGAAAGGCTGCATCGTACCTCAGCACTCGCATGAAAATGAGCAGCTGACCTACATTCTCGAAGGCTCGCTAAAATTCTGGATCGGCGAAGAAATGCGCGAGCAGATCGTCAGTGCGGGCGAGGTTTTGGTCATCCCCGGCGGCGTTCTCCACAAGGCCGAAGCCCTCGAAGATACCCTAGACGTCGACATTTTCAGCCCGCCTCGACAAGATTGGATCGACAAGACGGACGACTATCTGAGGCAGAAATGATGGATCTCGGATTGAAAGGAAAAGTCGCCCTGGTCTGCGCGGCGAGTCAGGGGTTAGGCTTTGCGGTTGCTGATGAGCTCGCCGCAGAAGGCTGTTCGCTCGTCATCTGTTCGCGTCGTGCCGTATCGATCGAACAAGCGGCGGCATCGATACGCTCTCGGCATGAAGCGGAAATTCTCGGGGTAGCTGGCGATGTTTCGGTATCGGCCGATATCGAACGCATCGTCACGGCCGCTCTAGAAAAATTTGGTCGCGTCGACATTCTCGTAACCAACAGCGGAGGCCCTCCCGCCGGTAATTTTGATGGATTGAGCGAGGCCTCGTGGGATGAAGCCACGCAGATCCTACTATCAAGTGTGGTCCGATTTACGCGGCTCGTCCTTCCAGGCATGAAAGAACGGAAATGGGGACGCATCCTCAACATCACGTCGATCGCATCAAAACAGCCAGTCGACAACCTAATGCTCTCCAACAGTTTACGAGCGGCGGTCACAGGATTCGCCAAAACCCTCGCAAACGAGGTCGCTGCCGACGGCGTGACCGTTAATAACATCCTTCCCGGCTACACAAGAACCGAGCGTCTCGAAGAATTGATCGAGTTTATCGCTAACAAGGAGAATATTTCGCCCGATCAGGTCAAGGATCGGTGGCATTCGGAGATCCCGATGCGTCGCCTCGGCGAACCTAGAGAATTTGCCGCTCTGGCGGCGTTTCTGGTATCTGAACGGGCGAGCTATATGACCGGAAATTCGATCGCTGTCGATGGTGGTTGGACTAAGTCGCTTTTTTAATAATGCAGAGGGCCGCACGAAGTGAGGGCTCCCTCGACGAAAAACCAAGCTGATAAGTACGAAGAAAGGTTCGTTAATAACCCTTCTATTTGCTAGGACACAGTCTCCCTCCGGAGGGAGCCCTTACTTCGTGCGGGCTTCCGCAGTGGACATTGCCGCCACGTGGGCTTTTACAGTTCCGCCCAACGTATCCAGGTTGTAACCGCCTTCCAGCACCGACACGATTCGCCCATCGCAGGCCTCGTTTGCCCAGTCCATTACGGTTTTCGTCATCGAAATATAGTCGTCATTTTCGAGCCGTAGTTGGCCGAGCGGGTCGGTCAGGTGGCCATCGAAACCGGCCGAGATGAAGATGAAGTCCGGCTGGAAGTTACGTGAAATATCCTGAATTGCGGCTTCGAACATTCGTTTCTGTTCGCGGGAATCGGTGTTTGCTTTGACCGGTACATTCAGCGTCGAACCCAGCCCACGCCCTTGTCCCGATTCGCCGCGGCTGCCCGTTCCCGGATACCAGGGATATTGGTGCATCGAGAAAAAATGAACGGTCGGGTCGGAGTAGAAAATCCCCTGCGTCCCGTTGCCATGGTGAACATCCCAGTCAATGATCGCAACTCGCTCAATACCTTTGTAATTTTGCGCGTGCCTCGCCGCGACAGCGACGTTATTGAACAGGCAAAAGCCCATCGCGTGTTCAGACGTTGCGTGATGACCTGGAGGTCGGGCTGCGACAAATGCGTTGTCGACCTTCCCGCTCATTACCGCGTCGACCGCCGCGACCGCCCCGCCGGCCGCCGCTAACGCCGCATCGAAAGACTGAAATGAAATAACGGTATCCGCATCGAGTCGGTCGAGCCCGCTTTCGATCGCACCCTCGACACGCTTGTAGTGCTGGGGCGAGTGGGCAGCTTGTATCAGCCCCTTAGAAGCCTTTTCTGGAGTAATCTCCGTAAGGCTCTCCCAAACGCCGGCATCCTCTTTCAGCGCCTCCATTACTGCGGTATACCTGACCGGCGTCTCGGGATGGCCAAAACCGGTATCATGTTTTGCGTAGATCGGGTGGTGGACAATCGCGGTTTTCATCACAAAGTATTAACTAACAACTAACGACTACTAACTGTTCAAATCGGTTTTCTCAAAAACAGTTAGTAGTTTACAGTTCTTAGTTGGTAGTTTCATAGAGACCATGCAGAACATAAGGGTAATTGACTCACATACCGGCGGCGAACCGACGCGAGTTGTCATACAAGGTTTTCCCGATCTAGGTAACGGTCCGATGGCCGACCGATTGGAGATTTTTCGACGTGAGCACGATCATCTACGCTCAGCGATCGTTCGCGAGCCGCGTGGGCATGACGCCGTGGTAGGAGCTCTATTGTGTGAGCCAGTTGATCCGGATTCGGCAGCGGGTGTCATATTTTTTAACAACGTCGGCTATCTAGGGATGTGCGGCCACGGTACGATCGGACTGGTAAAGACGCTTGAGTACCTAAACCGCATCTCAACCGGAACACACACGATCGAAACGCCTGTCGGTAACATCAACGCAGCCTTAAACCCGGATGGCTCGGTAACGATCACCAACGTCGCAAGCTATCGCACGCGAAAAAGCGTGTCCGTCGACGTCGACGGATATAGTACCGTGACCGGTGATGTGGCTTACGGCGGCAATTGGTTCTTCCTGGTTGGCGATCACGGTAAGGCGATCGAACTAGAAAATCTGCACGAACTAACCGCGTTTTCGGTCGCGATCCGAAACAGTTTACGTTCGAACAATATCACCGGTGACAATGAAGCCGAGATCGATCATATAGAACTTTTTTCGCCAACGCCGACGGCGGATAGTCGCAATTTTGTACTTTGTCCCGGCATCGAGTACGACCGTTCGCCGTGCGGAACGGGCACGAGTGCAAAACTCGCCTGCCTCTATGCCGACAGCAAGCTTCGCGAAGGCGAGGTCTGGCGGCAGGAAAGCGTGATCGGCAGCTTATTCGAGGGAAGTGTTGCGATCAAAGACAACAGGATAATTCCATCGATAAAGGGAAACGCGTTCGTCACCGCTGAGATCGAACTGATATTGGATCCTAACGACCCGTTTCGTTACGGGATCCGATAAGCTAAAAGCTATCTAACTAAAGGCTATTAGCTAATATTCTTCAAATACCAAGTGAATTTCGACGTAGCAATTGTTGGAGCCGGTATCGTCGGTGCGGCCTGCGCCGCGGGACTTTCCCGCGAGGGATTGTCGGTCGCTCTGATCGACCCAAACGGCATCGCGACTGGCTCGACCGCGGCCGGTATGGGCCATATCGTCGTGATGGATGACAGCGATGCTCAGTTTGCGTTGACGGATTATTCGCAAAAACTTTGGAATGATCTGGCGGCCGAGCTACCGCAAAACAGCGAATACGAGCATTGCGGAACGATCTGGGTTGCGACTGACGAGGAAGAAATGGCTGAGGTCAGGCGAAAACAAGCATTTTATGCGGATCGCGGTCTGCCCTGCGAGATCCTCGATGAAAGATCACTTCGCGAAGCGGAGCCAAACCTCCGCGAAGGCCTCGCAGGTGGGCTTCGGGTCAAGAATGACAGCGTGGTGTATCAACTGTGCGCGACTAAATATCTTGCCGAGAAAGCGATGGCCAACGGAACAAAATTCATCGATGCGAAAGCGGTCGGTTTTTCAGCGGAAGGTGTAAAACTAAGCCGCGGCGAAACCATCTTATGCGATCGAATCGTGAACGCGGCGGGTGTTTCCGCTCCCGATCTCTCTGCGGAATTAAGCGTTGTCAAGCGAAAAGGTCATCTCGTGATCACCGACCGCTATCCAGGATTTGTCTCGCACCAACTTATCGAACTCGGCTATCTGAGATCGGCTCACGGCAAAGACGCCGACTCGGTGGCATTCAACGTCCAGCCGCGAAGCACTGGCCAGATCTTACTCGGCTCGTCGCGGCAATTTGGCGTCGATAATACTGATATCGACCCGGCATTAGTGCGGAGCATGACATCGCGGGCATTCGAGTATATGCCAAAGCTACGAGAACTTTCGGCGGTTCGCACATGGACCGGCTTTCGCCCGGCAACGCCCGACAAATTACCGTACATCGGCTGCATCGGCGACACAAACGTTTTCGCCGCCGCCGGGCATGAGGGGCTCGGGATAACGACGTCGCTAGGAACGGCTGAGCTGATCGTTGACGAGATCCTGGGAAGAAGTTCAGCGATCGATCGCGAGCCGTACAGACCGTCACGAAAAGTTTAGGTGGAAATGATAGATCTTACTATCAACGATAATTTAGTTTCGGCTGAACCCGGCACGACCGTGGCTGCGGCGATACTCAATTCGGGTATCGACGCTTTTCGCACTTCGGTCAGCCGGGAGCCTCGCGCACCGCTGTGCGGAATGGGAATCTGTTTCGAATGCCGCGTAACCATCAACGGTCAAAAACATCAGCGGAGCTGTACGACGCTAGTCGAAAATGACATGGAGGTCTTGACTGGTGATTGAGCATTCGACGGATATTCTGGTCATTGGCGGCGGAGCCGCCGGGATGTCAGCGGCTCTTGCAGCTTCCGAATCGAAGGGGCTTCGCGTGACGATCGTTGACGACAACCCGCGACTCGGCGGACAGATCTGGCGGGCGGAACTGGGCAAAAGTAAGTCATCCGAAGCCGACCGGCTCATTTCCGCGATCACGTCGGGCAAATTTAGCATCCTGAACGGAACGCAAATTTTTGGCACCGCCAATGATGGCTCGCTCCTCGGCGTAGTTCGGGACGAAACGATAAAACTCCACTACAACAAGCTGATCCTGGCGACCGGAGCACGTGAGCATTTTCTGCCGTTTCCCGGCTGGACGTCGCCTCGGGTTTTCGGCGCGGGCGGCTTGCAGGCTCTGGTGAAGGGTGGTTTTAACGTTTCTGGAAAACGCATTTTGGTCGCTGGAACCGGCCCTTTGCTACTCGTCGTTGCGGAATATCTAAAGCAGAAAGGTGCCAAGGTCGTCGCCATCGCAGAGCAAGCCTCGGCGTCGAAGATAAACCGTTTCGCCCTTGGCCTGTGGCGTTATCCGACGAAGATCGCACAAGGTCTCGAACTCCGTTCAAGCCTCGGCGGGATTCCCTATTTGAAAGATTGCTGGGTCACTGCGGCCAAATGCAAAAGTCCGCGCGTAAGCAAGGGCGAAACATCCGACATGCGCGTATCGCCCTCGCTCACGCACGGGCTTTCGCACGGCTACTCGAAGTCGACCAAGGAGGCACTTTCCGTGATGCTCACCCAAAAGGGAAGATCATGGTCTATAGAGTGCGATTACCTTGCGGTTGGCTTTCATCTCGTGCCAAACACAGAGCTTGCCGTCGTACTCGGGTGTTCGATCGGCGACGGATTTGTGTTGGTAGATAAACTCCAGCGCACATCGAAACACAACATCTTTGCCGTCGGCGAACCAACCGGCATTGGCGGCGTCGAAGCTTCGCTTATCGAGGGTCGTATCGCCGGATATGCGGCCGCCGGCGAGACTCGCAAAGCCGAGTCGCTCTTTGTAAAACGCGACCGGACGAGTCGTTTTGCGGATAGTCTCAATTCCACTTTCGCCTTGCGTGATGAGCTAAAAACGCTCGCCGATGCGACGACGACAGTTTGTAGGTGCGAGGATGTTAGCTACGCGAGCCTTTGCGAATTTTCTAATGCTCGAGAGGCAAAACTGCAAACTCGCTGCGGAATGGGCCCGTGTCAAGGCCGGGTTTGCGGGCCCGCGACGGAGTTTCTCTTCGGATGGCAGCCCGGAAGTGTGCGCCAGCCTATTTTTCCTGTAAAATTGGAGACCTTATGACAATGAACTGGCAAGGCGTGATGCCCGCGATCACCACCTGTTTTGATGAAAACCTGCAGATCGACCACGCTTTCACGGCAAAACACGTAAACTGGCTCGTCGACAACGGCTGCACTGGCATCGTGACCAACGGCAGCCTCGGCGAGGGCGGAGCCTTGTCCATCGATGAGAAGATCGCCTTGTGGAAGACTGTCGTCGAGGCTGTCGGCGAACGCGTTCCGGTCGTTGCCGCGATCGCGTCGATGACGACTGACGACGCCTGTGCACAGGCGGTCGAGGCCGCTTCCGCAGGTTGTGCCGGACTGATGGTGCTGCCGCCGTATGTCTATCGCGGCGATTGGCGAGAGATGAAGCATCACATCGTCGCCGTCTGTCAGGCGACCGATCTTTCGTGCATGCTCTACAACAATCCCGTCGCCTACGGCACCGACTTCCTCCCCGAACACGTGGCCGAATTAGCCGCCGAGCTCCCAAATCTCCACGCCGCTAAAGAGTCGAGCACGGACGTCCGTCGCGTGACCGCCATCAAGGCTTTGATCGGCGATCGTTTGAAGATCTTCGTCGGTGTCGACGACTGCATCGTCGAAGGCGTTGAAGCCGGAGCGACAGGGTGGATCGCGGGGCTCGTTAGTGCGTTTCCAAAGGAATCGGTCGATCTGTTCAATTATGCGTTGAACGGCGAAAAGGAAAAGGCACACGAACTATACAAATGGTTCCTGCCGTTGCTCCGGCTCGACACGGTGCCAAAATTCGTCCAGCTCATCAAACTTGTCCAGGAACAGGTCGGAATGGGCAATGCCAGGGTACGCCCGCCCCGAATGGAACTAACGGGCAACGAACTGGCCGAAACGCTTCGACTGATCGACCATGCCTTGGCAACGCGACCCACGGAAAAGATCGCAGAAGCCCGCACGCAGTAAAGGCTCCGTCGAGGATCCCGCGCGTTTCTTGCAAAGGCCTCGCGAATACCAAAACTATCGGGAGCCCTCACTGCGTGCGGGCTTCCGCATTGTTGAACATGAACTTATACGGCACATCATTTATCGGCTCTACTCGCGGCGCCAAAACCGACGAGACATTCAACGCATTCGACCCGACAACCGGCAACGCAGTCGAGCCCGCGTTCCACTCGGCATCGATCGAAGAACTGGAAAAGGCGGCGAACCTCGCTGATGCGGCACGCATTCCGTACGGAAATCTGCCCGGAAAAACCCGTGCGAATTTCCTCCGCTCTGTCGCCGACAATATCGAAGCCCTCGGCGACACACTGATCGAACGCGCAACGCTCGAGACCTCGCTCCCGAATGCCCGTTTCGTTGGCGAACGCGCACGAACCTGTGGCCAATTAAGAATGTTCGCCGACCTGCTCGAGGAAGGCTCGTGGGTCGAAGCCCGGATCGATCACGCGATCCCCGACCGTCAGCCGATACCAAAACCCGACGTTCGTTCGATGTATCGCCCGCTCGGCCCAGTGGCGGTCTTTTGCGCCAGCAATTTCCCGCTCGCATATTCCGTGGCGGGCGGAGACACGGCGTCGGCACTCGCGGCCGGCTGTCCAGTCATCGTCATCGCCCACACGGCGCACCCCGGAACCGCCGAATTCGTCGCCTCGGCCATTGCAAAAGCGGTCAAAGATCACGAAATGCCCGAGGGCACGTTTAGCTTATTATTTTCAAAGGGCTATGAGATCGGCCAGGCACTCGTAAAACACCCCGCGATCAGAGCCGTCGGCTTCACCGGCTCACGGCGCGGCGGCCGTGCCCTAATGGACCTCGCAGCTGCCCGGCCTGAACCAATACCGGTTTACACGGAAATGAGTTCGGTGAATCCTACTTTCTTTCTTCCCAGTGCGATCGAAAAGCGGAGCGAAGCTCTCGCGAGCGACCTACATGCGTCGGTCACCGGCGGTGTCGGACAATTCTGCACGAAGCCGGGACTGGTATTTTTGCCGCAAACGGCTGAAACTTCAGCCTTTATCTCAAATTTCAGATATCAGATCGCAAACACCAAACCCGCTCCTCTGCTGACCGGAGGCATTCAAAAAGCGTACAAAGATGCGAGCGAGACGCGAAAAAGCGAGGTTGATGGATTTACGGAAACTACTTCGACGGAACTGAAAGGCTTCGACGTAAATCCGTCAGTTTTTGAAGTTTCAGCAGCAGATTTTCTGAGCAAACCTGATCTCGGCGATGAGATCTTCGGCCCAACAACACTGATCGTAAACGCTGACAGCAAGGAAGAAATGCTCCAGATCGCCGGCGATCTCGAAGGCCAGCTTGCGGCTTCCGTACACGGCGATGAAGCGGACCTCGCTGAATACGCAGACCTGATCGCGATCCTCGAAACAAAGGTCGGCCGCCTGATCTTTAACGGCTTCTCAACTGGCGTCGAGGTCTGCCCGTCAATGGTCCACGGCGGCCCGTATCCGGCGACTTCGGATTCACGTTCAACGGCCGTCGGATCAAGGGCGATCACACGATTTGCACGATTGGTTTGTTTTCAGAATTTTCCGGACAGTGCTTTGCCAGAAGAACTGAAAGACTCAAATCCGCTTGCGATCTGGCGAATGACGGATGGGGAAATGGGAAGATAGACTTTACTCCGAGCTCATTTTTTTCGTTATAGCCTGAAATCGGGTCAGTCGCGCTTAATAGTCGGCAAAACACTGCCGTTGATAAGTCTCAATTTCGATCTACCGGCCTTCTGACCTTGATCGGATAGATACCATATCCATTTTTGAATTTCCACGTCCGATCAAGAGATCTTTGCCGTCAGGAGACCAATCGAAACGATATATTAGTTCGTTCTGGAGTTCGAATATTTTGACCGGTTCAGCTTCTTTTTCGATGTCCTTTCTGTAGATCGCAGATGAATTGTCTGAGAACATCAGATAATCGAACGATCTGCCGTCGGGTCTCCAGCGTAGTATCGAACGAGAAGCCCGCAATTCCATTACCTTGATCTCATTTGTAACTAAATTTAAGAATCCGAAATTTCTGAGAAGACGGGAGTTTTCACGGTCGTCTCCTAATTTCCCTCGTTTTTCGTATTCAAAAGCAAGGTATTTACCGTCGGGCGAAGCCGATAGAAAGCTCTGGGGGCTGAAATTTTCTGCGGCGTACAGCAATTCGGCCTCGCCGCCGTCCAGGGGCATCCTCCATATCGCGTCCCGGTCTTTTTCTCGCTTTACGTAGTAGAGCCATTTGTCGTCGTGCGAAACGGCGGGCTTGCTCATCTGAAGAGCCTCCCCGAGATCTACTTTTTTCGCTCTGGAACCATCAAATCTCACACTCCAGATGCGATCTTCAAACTCGAAAAAGATCAGTTCGCGAGCTTTAGAAAAAGCGAAATGATGTTCGGTCACCAGTTGCTTATCTACAAATAAACGGCCGTTCTCGCCATTTGACCTCATTGTTCGAATATTTGAACCGCCACTGAATCGCGCGTTGTAAAGTATGTCCCCGTTCGGAATAAACTGTGTCGTCAGCAAACCTCCGATCTCAGCCTCGCCGCGGGTCAACTGGACCGCATTTTCCAGCTTTGCTCCCGGCACGATCCAAACATTTGAGTACAAATTCGAGCGATTAGAGACGATCGTCCCGTCTTTTGCAACGCTCAGGTCGTGATATGAGTCGGCATCGCTTGTTACGCGGGATAATTCGCCATTCGGGTAAGAAATATTCCAGATCTGAAATCGCTTCCCTATCTCGAGAGCATTGATATAGAGTCCATCACCGCCTGGCTCCCAAACAATGTCCGAGATCGAATAAAGAGAGGTCTGGATCGATCGCGTGCGTTTTGAGCCTCGGTCAAAAATGGCGATGGTCGCGTTTCCATTAGTCCGTTCCAGCGGCGAGAAAGCCAATAATTTTTGGTCGGGAGAAAAAGCGGCAACATGTTTCGGTTTCAGCTCCGGAGATTCGAGCGAATCGACGACCACCTCTTTTTCACCGCTTTCGATGTTTTGAATGATGATCTTCCGCCTGTCGCCAGAAATTTCCCTCTGCACAAAGGTCAGCTCTTTACCGTCAGGCGAGACTGCGAACGTTCCCCAAACACTCTCTGCGATCAAGGTCGGAGCTCCTCCAAATATCGAAATCCGGTAGATCTTTTCATATTGGATCAGATTCCCGCGGGTCCGAAAATAGATCGACTTGCCATCCGGGGCAAACGTGACAAAACCCGGTTGTATACCTCCATCTATTTCGATCTCAATATCGTTCTTCGACGCGGTGTCCATCAATCTGAGGCTCGTTCTTCCCTCCCCGGCGCCTTTTGAGAGTTTAGTGAATACAATAAATTTCCCGTCATTCGAAATGGCGGAAGACGTAATGTCCCCGGTGTCGGTCAGTTCGGTGTAATCAAACGAGGCGGAAGGCCTTGTAGCTGTAGATCTGCCGTAGGATCCTAAAATAAAATACGTCACACCTCCCACGAGCAGGGCCACCAACAGTCCCATGGATATCAGGGAAACACTGGAGCGGGGCCGCTCGATCTTTTGGGTATCGCCTAAGGGGGGAACGGCCGTCTCGGATCGTTCGGCAAGCTCGTTCTGGTTTAGCCTGACCGGTTCAACAAAGCGGAATCCGATCTTCGGAATGGTTTCGATAAACTCCTTATCTTTTCCGAATATTCGACGCAGAATACTTATCTTTTGAGATAGGTTGTTTTCTTCAACGAAAGCACCTTCCCAAATTTTCTCGATCATTTCCTCTTTTGATACCACATCACCGTTTCTTTCTAAGAGCAGTTGAAGAGTTTCGAATGCCTTGGCCGGAAGGTGAACGCGATCGTCACCAAACCACAGCGTCTTGTCTTTCGCATTCAAAACGTAATCGTCAAACAGATACAACTTGTTGAAATTAGGCGACATAGCGTTTTCTGACGAAAATCTGACGTCAAAAATCAGGGCAAATTAAAGATTATTTTTCTAGTTTAGCACTAAGATCAGTTCACGTCTTTCAATTAAGTTTCAAGGAGAAAAATATGAACCCTAAAATAACCATGCAGCTTCTTGCGATAGCGATTGTCGTGCTCGTGTTTTCCGCAGCCGATGCATCTGCCCAATCTTCGATCAATCTAGACTCTAGCGGCCGGGCATCCCTTAGAGGGACGGTCGGGGCGAACGGCGAGTACACATGGCGAATTTCTGGCAAAAAGTTCACGAAACTGAATATCAAGCAAACAAGCGGGAACGAGCTGAGATACGAGATCAGACAAGGCAGTCGAGTAATGTCTGCCGGTCGAACCAGCACATCAGGTGTGATAACGAGCGACGGAAAAAGCATGTATACCTGGGCGATCGTCAACAAATCGACAAAACCAGAAAGCGTCGCGTTTTCCGTAACTAATAAAGATTAAATTCGCAATAAAACTGTTTCAAGAAAGGAGAAGGAATTATGAAGTTAATGATCAAGTTATTTACGTTGATGATGGTTCTGGGCACAGTCGCCCTGGCTCAAACGGCGACTGCACCCAAGGTGACCCAACTGACGATGCCCGCTGATCCGGTTGCCGGTGGCGAGATAGTCGGTAATATCAAAGATGGGCAGATCATTCCACTACGATGGGCAGAGAGCAGCCAGGTAGCCTGTTTTCCGGGAACACGTTTTGAGATGTTTTCGGGCAATCACGTTCTTTATCGCGTCACGATGCCGGCGGCTTCGTCGATGACGATCACCCTGACGCCAAAAGACGATGCTCAGATCAATCTGTACGCCTTGCGACAGGGCAGCAAGCCGATCGACCAGAGCGTTCCACCAAACGTTCAACAAGCGATCTCGTGCGAGGCCAAGTATCCGATCTATGCAAATCTTCCCGGCGGCCGGACTGTAAAAAACAAAGACGACGGCGTCAGAAAGATCGAGTACATTTCCGTCAATTCGCCCTACAGCATCCTCATCGGCGTCGCCGGAGCCAAAGGCCTGACCGCGGGAGACTTCAAACTCAACGTCTCGATAAAACCGAGATAGTTCGACACGGGTTCATTCGCTTTCAAAACCCGAGAGTTTAAGCACGAACTCAGGGACCATCGGTTCACTCGGCAGCAGGAATTCCCTTCCTCTGTCGAGTGTCCAGCGGTGGAGCCATGAGATTCCGGCGGCTCCCGTAAACTTGTCGGGCAGACGGTACGCTTCATCTTTCAAAGCAGTTTCGAGGTCGACGAACTTGTACCCGCGTCTCTTGAACATCGCTGCGAGGTCGTCAAAATAATCTGAATTTATAAAGTTCGCGTGGATAAGCAACGTTTGACTTACTTCCCTGCCGAAAAGCTTTACCGACTGCCGTTCCCAATAGTCGAGCTTCGCTTCCATGTACGGCACGTAAGCGTCGCCGACCTGCTTCATCAGCTTCGTGTCTTTGCGGTCAAAAGCAATGTCATACGCCCGCGAAAAGATGTAGTCCGCATTGTCATGCGTGACCGGAGCGATCGTGTAGCCGTGCTTTTTGAGAAACTCGTCGAAGTTTGCTTTGACCTCCATCGTCCGCCCTGTTTGCAGGAACGGATGGCGAAAGTACCGCATTTGCCTACCCTTCGCCGCCAAAAGCTGCTTTGTGATCGTTTCACCCTTTAGCAGATCTTCCTGATATTCGGCGAGTTCAATACGGTTGAGACTACGATGAGAGTAAGTGTGATTGCCAAGTTCGAGCCCGGCATCGAGCCACATCTTTAGCAGATCCATCTGCGTTTCGCTACGCTTTTCACCCACGTAAAGCTTGTTCTCATTCACAAACCCGATCGCCGGAACGCCTGCTTTCTTAATATGGCCAAGCAGCTTTTTCGTGATCTCTCGCCGATTCTTAAGATCGCCACGCGTGGAAACAACCGGCAGATCGTCGATAGTAACGGCGACCGTGCGGTTGGGCTGCTGCCCGAAAATGGTGATCGTCGCCACCGAAGCGATCAGAAAAGCCTCAAAGATCTTCATAATGCAAAGGCCCGCGCGTCAGCAAGGGCGATACGCTCACGCTGGATATATCGCCTCTGCTGACGCGCGGGCTGAAAAAATCATTCTACTTAGCAAAAACCTGCGAAAAATCGCCAAACGCCTTGAATTCCAACGCGTTACCGCTCGGGTCCAGAAAGAACATCGTCGCCTGCTCCCCAACCTCGCCTGCAAAGCGAATGTGCGGCTCGATGACAAATTTCACGCCCTGGCTGCGTAAACGTTCCGAAAATTCACGCCATTCGTCCATCGGCAGTATCACGCCAAAATGCGGAACGGGCACATCGTCACCGTCGACCGGATTTGTCATTGCGATGCCAGCCTTCGCCGGGTTAAGGTGGGTCACTATCTGATGACCGAAAAGATCAAAGTCGATCCACCGATCCGAGTTCCGCCCCTCAGCACATCCTAAAAGCCCGCCATAAAACTCCCGAGCCGCATCGAGATCGTGAACGGGAAACGCAAGGTGAAATAGATTATTCATTTGGTGTTTTTGCCACGAATTACACGAATGGCACGAATAAAAAGCATTTCTCATTCGTGTAATTCGTGAAATTCGTGGCTAAATATCATTTAGCCTAATGACCGAAAACCTAGACAAATTCATCGCAGCACTCGCCGAAAGTCTGAAAAACGAATCCTTCGTCAAACTCACACTCGGCAATTATAAAGGCCCTGACGAGCATCTGCAAAAAATCCTGGTACGGCCGGTTTCTACAAAAAAGGGGCAGCGGCTTTATTTTCTTTATCGCGGAGCGACCCGCGACACGGCGAAAAACTACGACCTCGACACGGGAATAGCCTTGATCGGCGACGCTCTCGACAATGGCTTTCGCAGCGGGCATTTGTTTACCACGGAGAATGATTATCAGCTTGAGGTGGGCAAAAAGGGCAAATCGCGACTAAACGTTGGCAAACCTACGTTTACGGCGGCTCCGGCAGCGGCTCATAATAGAGAGAAGAAAGAGCAGATCGACCCGAACAGCTTCTACCTGCGATCACTCGGCATAACCGACGACAACGGCCGCATCCGCGATCGTGAACAGCACAAGTGGAAACAGATAAACAAATTTGTCGAGGTTCTGGCGAGCCTCGTCGACAAATCGGAACTGCGCGACCGTACGAACCTGCGGGTCATCGATATGGGCTCGGGCAAAGGTTACCTGACATTTGCCGCCTATGACTATTTCAAGAACACGCGAAATGTCGACATCCAACTGACCGGCGTCGATACGAAACGCGACCTGGTCGATCTCGGTAACGGGGTGGCCGCAGCAGCGGGTTTTGATGGGCTGAAATTTGAATTGGGCAGCATCGCGGACTACGACGTGGGCGAGGTCGATATTCTCATCGCACTTCACGCCTGCAACACTGCAACCGACGACGCCATTTTCAAAGGGATCACCGCCAAAGCCGACCTCATCGTCGCCGCCCCTTGCTGTCACCAGGAGATCCGTCCGCAGATCAAATCTCCGGAGATGCTTCGCGATATCCTAAAACACGGAGTCATGCTCGAACGAACCGCCGAAACCCTCACCGACGGCATTCGCTCGCTCCTGCTCGAACGCAGCGGCTACTCAACCAAGCTTTTTGAATTCGTCGGCATTGAACACACGCCAAAGAACAACATGCTTGTTGGAACGCGGTTAAAAACACCAACCCATCCCGAGCAATCTCAGCGACAGATCTCAGAGATCAAACAGATGTACGGCATCGAGCAACAGCATCTTGAGAGATTGCTTGCAAATAGATCGCAGATGAACACGCATAAGAAAAGCACCTGACGAAGGTTCCAATCCGTCATATCCGTCCTATTTGTCCCAACCACGTTGTCCTATGCTAATCTGTCAAAAAAATCAGAGCCTATGCAATCAGACGCGAAAACCCCGGAAGAATACATTGCCACCGCCCCCGACGACCGCCGTCAAGTATTAGCTGAACTCCGCGACGCTATTAATGCAAACATCCCTGACGGGTTCGAGGAATCGATGGGCTACGGCCATTTTGGCTGGGTCATCCCGCACGAGGTTTATCCGCCCGGCTATCATTGCGACCCGAAAACGCCGCTTCCGTTTCTCGGCCTCGCTTCGCAAAAGAATTTCATCGCCCTCTACCACATGGGCATCTATGCCGATCCGGTCTTGCTGGCGTGGTTTCAGGACGAATGGAGCAAGGCAACACCCCGAAAACTCGACATGGGAAGATCCTGCATCCGCTTCAAAAAACCCGCCGATATTCCCGTAAAACTGATCGGTAAACTCGCCGCCAAGATGTCTGCTGAAGAGTGGATACAGATCTACGAAAAAACTATGAAACGATAGTTTTCGATCGAATTTTAATTCTTTTTACCCATCTGACAGTTTTTTTGAGCCAAAACCCTTCGGCTTGTCGCATGTAGGTCAAAACGGAGGATTGTTTTGACATGCTTCATAAAGTCGGTTCGCGGTTCAATGTTCGGTTTCTTGGCGTTGCGTTTATTGTAGGCCTTGGCTTTTGGGGCAGTTCTTTCTGGTTTGACGCCCTTGCTCAGAGTGCAGACATTGCACTTTCTCCATCGGCAGCTAATGGGAAGATCGTCTATCAGCAAGGCGGTCGGACGGCTTCCGAGCTATACACGATCACGCCAGGAACTGGCATCTCGACCGGCTTGCGTCGAGGGTTTCATCCCGCATACTCACCCGATGGTACGAAGATCGTATTTACAGACAATACTGCGGGCGCGACGAACGGCTTTCTAATGATCATGAACGCTGACGGCACGAACGTCCGTCAGCTTGCGACCCCTAGACAGGGATTTACACCGACGTGGTCACCCGACGGCTCTCGACTTGCGTTCATACGCGGAGATTTCATCAGCGTTGGAGACAATGGTAAGGGACAAATTCACATAGTCGACATGACGCAGGGCAGCGAGGGCTCCAACGAAGTTTTGATCCCGACTGGTACGCGGACGATCTCGAAGCCGGCTTGGGGCTCAACAAACCGGATCGTCGCGGCCTGTTACGATCCATTTTCTGGCGGTGGGACCGATCCAAAAGGTGTCTGCGTGACTGATCCGATCCCGAATACTCCGGCGGCTATTACCGCAAATCCGCCCACGTTTACTCTTATCTCAGGGCAAAACACTAACGATCGCGAGGCAACATGGTCGCCGGATGGCAGCAAGATCGCGTTCATGAGCACACGCGATTACCCGATGTTCAACGCCTCAGAGATATACTCGGCGAACCCTGACGGCTCGAGCCCCAAGCGGCTTACCAACACGGTCGATTTTAAATCTCAGCCAACCTGGTCGCCCGACGGCACAAGGATCGCCTACTCCCGTGGCGGTACGCAAGGCTCGCAAAACGCGACTATTCGAACCGTCAACGCCGACGGCAGCAATGGGACCACACCGGCCATCATTACCAACTTTGGATCCGGCGACGTATTCCCAAATTGGGGAGCCGCCGTCGTCGCCGCTACTCCAACTCCTACTCCCGCAGTCGCAAATGGCATGATCGCTTTCGAACGCTTTTCGGATGGAGCCGGTGTGGTGCAGATATACCGCGTGTCTGACTCTGCGGGAGCCACTGCAAGTATTCTGTGCGGCGGAACGAGCGAGAGCCGACGCCCGGCGTATTCTCATGACGGGCAAAAGCTTGCTTTCATGAGGGACGGTGCGATATGGACAGCCAATGCGGACTGCTCGAGTCAGGTCTCGACCGGAGTGGTCGGTGACAACCCGTCGTGGTCTCCGCAAGGCGACTTTATCGTTTTTACGCGAGGCACCTCTTTCACCGATCTTTTTGTACTGCGGGTAGTTCCCGATGGCAATCCGCCGATAAAACTCACGAATATCGCAACTGAAACCAGTCCGACCGGTTCATTCAGCAATGGTCAGCCATCATGGGGTTCGAACGGAAAGATCGTGTTCAGGGCACTCTCGCGAAAGATCGTAAATGGCAATCTGGCTTCCGTCGGCGATATTTGGACCGTTGAAGGGACGGGGCTGACCAGCGTTTCGGGCACGACGACCTTTACCAGACTGACCGACGACCCGGTCAGTGCGTACGCCCCGGATTGGTCGCCAAATTCCTCAAAGATCGTTTTCGCCAGCAACCGGGCAACCAATCGCGGCGAGATCTACACGATGAACCCCGACGGAACGAACCAAACCCGCATCACTAACAACGCATCGATCAGCAACAGCAATCCCGCGTGGTCGCCCGATGGCCTAAAAATAGTCCACGACGACGATTTCTCCAATATAACGACCCGCAACGCCGACGGATCCAGCGGGGCCGCCCGCAGCATCGGCAACTTCCCGGATTGGAATCGCTCGACGGGAAATCCGACCCCGACCCCGACCCCGACGCCGACCCCAACTCCAGCTCCAGACCGAAATATTTTTGCTTTCAGCAAAACCGGCAAACCAGGTGATCCGATATCTATGCCCGTCGCATTTAGCGGTCTTGCCAACGAAGTAACTTTTAGCTTCTCGATAAATTTCGACCCAAATAAATTCACTGACGTCAACGCCGCACTTGGACCGATAGCTCAGCGTCTCGGGGCTGTTCTTTCCCTCAATAGGACTCAGTTGTCGAGTGGAAGGCTTGGCGTCCTTATCGAATTCGACGCCCCGCCGACCAGCACGATACAACTTTTAGCGGTATCAGGAAGGATCCCGACTAATGCTACACCCGGTTCATCGGCATTTTCGTTCGGAAGCGTTCCCACTGTTCAAAGCGTGTCGAATATTAACGGCCTTCTTCTGCCCACGTCTTACGAACCCGGAAGTATAAACGTGTCGAACGGTTGTTCGGTATCGCTCAGCCCAACGAGTCGCGACTTCGACCCTGCCGGTGGCACGGCGACGATCGCTGTAACTCAGTCTTCAGGAGCCCCGTGTACTTGGCGGGCCGTTGTCGAGCCTACGACGCAGCCTTTCATATCACTTGGCGGCAATACTTCGGGTTCGGGAAATGGAACCTTTCAGATATCGGTAGGACAGAATCCAGCAGCGACAGGTCGCTCGGGTATCGTCGAAGTCATTAACGACACCGGTGTCCGACAGAAGATCTCGGTCACACAACGCGGAAACACGTCAAACTGCACGTATAGTTTGTATCAGGAAAGGGACACCAACGTGGCGTGGCCGCTCACACTTATGACTGGAGCTGGCGGCACATATACCGCTTACGTCTTAACTCAGCCCGGGTGTCCGTGGACCCTGTCCAAAACCGGTGACTGGGTTGGCTCACCGTCGCCGGTAAGCGGTGTTGGGGAAGGGGAATTTACGTACCTAGCTCAAGCTCATCCACTTTTCCCATCTGAGATCTCCTTTGATAACCCGCGGTTTGCGGCTTTCTCGATCCCTGATACGGCGGGCGTTTTGTTGTTGATGCAGACTTCGTTGTCACAAGAGTCATTTGCGATATGCCCGGCCGTTCGCCTGCTCGATCCCGAGATGGACGCCGCGATGGGGGCCGCGAAGACGATGAACGCCGGTGATAGTCGTGATCGCCTTGATGAGCTGCGCGGTTTCCGAGATGTAGTCCTTACTCGAACGCCACTCGTTCGTGAGTATGTTAGTGACTACTACGAGCATAGCGGCGAGATCATGAGAACGATGATCTTTAACCCGCAACTGATGTTCCGGTCCCGCGAGGTTCTCGATCGTTACCAGCCGGTTGTGCGATCTATGATCGAGAAAGAGGGCCAACGCGCTCGAAATTCCGTACTGTCCGAGTCGCACGAAGTGGAGCCGACACTCGTTTACGAGGCTGAGATCGACGATGTCGAAGCCCTGATAACGGACTTTATGCTGCACGCTAGTGATTCGTTGCGTGAAAAGCTGTCCAAACTTCGCCAAGACGTGCGGGACCCTCAAGTGCGGGGCGAACTGGGCATCCGCGTGGTGCCGGGCGCTAAAAGAGAGCTTTCCGAAAGCTGGGGGTTAAGCAGCCTCCTTCAGAAGATCTCTTCGCCGATCTCATATTTTTCAGGTTCCGCCAAAACCGGATCCACAGCGGAGGTGTCGAAAGAAAGAGCGGCTGATCCGAAGCTTCAGACCCTGGCAGGCGCTTACGGACAGCTTCCACTTTCCTTCGAGGCAAATCGCGGCCAAGTGGATGACAGCGTTAAGTATCTTGCCCGCGGTGCCGGCTATAATCTCTTCGTTACGTCCGATGAACTCGTGATCTCGTTGAGGAAAGAAAATGGAAGTGTTGCTGATAATTCTCGGTCGGAGGATCGAGAGGAAGCGACGCTTCGCATGAAATTAGACGGAGCAATTCGTTCACCGCGTATGCGGCCGATCAATAAACTGCCAACGCGCACTAATTACTTCGTTGGACAGGACAAGAGTAAATGGCGAACTGAAGTACCAAATTACAGCAAGATCGAAATGCAGGATGTCTACAAAGGTGTCGACCTCGTGTATTACGGCAACCAGCGTCAGCTTGAGTACGACTTTGTCGTGGCACCTGGCAGCGATCCGAAGGCGATCAAAATGGATTTTGCTGGAGCGGAATCGATCAAACTTAACAAAGGCGGCGACCTGATCCTGCGAGTCAGCGGACGCGAAGTTCAACTTAAAGCTCCTGTGAGCTACCAGGTATCGAACGGAGTTCGTCGCGAGATCGGAAGCCGCTATGAACTTCATTCCACAAACGGCCCTTTGCCCAAGGTTGGGTTCGCTCTCGATCCGTACGATAAGAAGCGACCGCTTGTCATCGATCCGATTCTCGTTTATTCGACGTATTTCGGTGGCAGCGGAAACGATCAGGCTTCGGCGATCACTGTCGACGCGACAGGCAACGCTTATATTACCGGGTTTACCGATTCGACCAACTTTCCTCTTGTAGGTGCTGTTCAATCCGGTTATGGCGGCGACCCGCAGGATATTTTTGTCTCTAAGATCGATCCAAGTGGCACGGGAATCGTTTATTCGACATACATAGGCGGCGATGGTCAGGATTATGCTTCGGATATTGCGATCGATTCGACCGGCAACGCCTATTTGACCGGTTACACCGGTTCGTCCAACTATCCGGTCGCCGGTGCGATCCAAAGCGAACGAACGGGCCTCTACAACGCGTTTGTGACAAAGCTTAATGCAGCTGGCTCCGCGATAGTTTATTCCACCTACTATGGCGGTTCTTTCGGCGAGTTTGGAACGTCGATCGCGGTCGATTCGACGGGAGCAGTTTTTCTTGGCGGCATCAGTTCTTCACCGGACTTTCCGCGAACCGGCGGCGTTCAAGCGGAGTACGGTGGACTGCTTTCCGACGGCTTCGTCGTGAAGCTGAATCCGGCGGGCAATCAGGTGATCTACTCATCGCTGCTGGGCGGTAATGGCAATGACATTGTCAACGACATCGCGATCGACAGCAGCGGCGTTGTGTACCTGACCGGCGGGACTTTCTCGATGAATTATCCGGTAACGACCGGAGCTTCACAAGCTGAATTTAGCGGTGGAGTCTTCGATGCGTTCCTCACTAAGATAAATGGAACCGGTTCAGCCATCTCGTTTTCAACCTTCCTTGGTGGCGGCGGCGATGACAGAGCTAACCGCATCGCCCTCGATGCTCAAAATAACGTCTATCTTGGCGGCTTGACCGCTTCGACAAACTTCCCAATGACCTCTGCGGTACAGCAGACTTTTGGCGGCGGAAATTCGGACAGTTTTGTGACAAAGTTCACAGCGGCCGGAACAATTGCCTACTCCACATATTGGGGCGGCAGCGGGGCCGACTTTCTAACGGGTATTACGGTAGACACGGCCGGAAATGCCTTTCTTTCGGGGTCAACCGGTTCCACGAATTTTCCACAAGTGCAATCGATCCAGCCCCAATACGGCGGCGGTGACGCAGACGCGTTTGCCGCAAAATTGAACGCTGCGGGCAATGCTTTCGAGTATTCGACCTTTATCGGCGGCAGCGGCTATGATTTTGCCGCCGACACGGCTATCGATCAGTTTGGCAGCGTTTATATTCTGGGGGCCACCAACTCTACGAACTTTTTAACGGCGAACCCACTTCAACCAGCCAACGCGGGTGGAGCGTCGGACCTGTTTCTCGCCAAACTTGCGTCCCTGGCAAGCGTCTCCGGTCGTGTTTTAACTCCTTCGGGCCTAGCTCTGCGAAACGCGACTGTTTCGTTGATCACGCCTCAAGGTCAGCGTCGGACCGCAACGACTAGTTCGTTTGGCCTGTTTTCGTTTGACAATATCGCCAACGGAACTGACTATACGGTCACGGTCAGCTCGAAGCGTTACCGATTTGCTCCGCGGACAATCTTGGTAAATGGAAACACGGCTATGGGCGATCTCGTGGGGCTGGAGTAACGCGGCCACTATTGACCTAACCGGGCATTGTCAGTATGATTAGAGATTGCGTCTTTTCGCAAAGTTCACTCGCTTATATACGGCGGAGGAAGTGAAACTATTATGAAACCTGATATACATCCAAATTACAACGAAATCTCGGTCGTTTGTGCTTGCGGAAGCACCTTTCAGACTCGTTCGACGATGAAAGATGACCTTCACATAGAAATTTGTTCGGCTTGCCATCCGTTCTTTACCGGTAAGCAGAAACTGGTCGACACCGCCGGACGCGTTGATCGCTTTAACAAGCGTTATGCTCGTGGTGCTGCGGCAGCAACTGAGACCAATTAACTGAGTTGCGGGCAGAAACCCGCCGTGTTAGGTGACCAAAGTTACCAGCAAATATTAGCTAACAAACTGGCGCCGCCCCTTGGCCGATCGATGATGGTGTATCTAAATATACGCCCGCGAAAGGTGAAAAAAGGGCGGCGTTAGTTCTTTTTTGTCAGTGTTGGATGGATCACTTTTTCAAGGTCGACTGGCAGAAACTCTTCGTGCCGAACGACTCCGTTTTGGAGATGTTCATTCGCGGCACGATCATGTTTTTCGCAGTTTTCGCTCTGTTGAGAATCTTCCGGCGACAGGCTGGTGCTCTCGGAACAGCGGACCTGCTGGTGATCGTGATCATCGCTGACGCTGGATCGAACGGATTCACGGGCGAAGGATTTTCGATAACCGAGGCCCTTGTCGTCATAACGGTCGTCGTCATGTGGGATTGGCTCCTCGACTGGCTTGGGTTTAAGTCGAAATTCGCCGCCAAGGTTCTCGAATCCGAACCACTTGAATTGATAAAAAACGGCCGCGTCCTGAGGCGGAATCTTGAAAAAGAACTGATGACGGAGGATGAACTGGATGCACAGCTTCGCCTGCAGGGCATCGACGACCGCACCAAGGTCAAGCAGGCCTGCCTCGAAGGCAATGGCGAGATCAGTATAATTAGGTACGATGACGAAAAAGATACAGACAACACAGCAAGCCGTAGAACCGTCAATTAATGGTATGAATAAACGCGTCAGTTCTCGCAAACTAAAATTTCTTCACACCGTGTTCGCAATGGAACGCGACCTCATCGTGGGCGGCCAGGCCGTGATGGAAGGTGTCATGATGCGTACGCCGTCGGCGTATGCGATCGCTTGCCGCCGGCAGGACGGCTCGATCGTCACGACGGCCGAAAAGTTGCCTCGTTGGAGCGATAAGTATAAGTGGATGAACACGCCCGTGCTCCGCGGCGGGGCGACGTTGATCCAGTCGATGGCTCTCGGGGTAAAAGCTCTGAATTTTTCGGCTCGTATTTACGAAGAAGATATTGCGGCGGCGGAAGCAGCCGAAAAGGCAAAAGCGGGCGAAACGCAGCTTGCCTACGTTGACGGTACCGATGATCCGAACTTCACCAAAGCTCCGGTCAAGGTCGTGATGCCCGACGAGCCTAAGAAGAAAGAAAGCAAGGTGGGCCAGTCGGCGAGTGCTGTCGGTTCCATCATCTTCGCTCTGGCTTTTAACATTCTGCTTTTTGTCGTTGCTCCCCTCGTCCTGACCAATGTTTTATTCATTTGGCTCGGCTGGGCGGGTGGCCCGACGGTCGCGGCTGATGCAAGCTGGTGGCAGACCGCGATGGCCTACGTCTGGGAGATCAAACTCGACACGTTCGGCCTGTGGGTCGGCTTTAACCTTATCGATGGCATCATCAGGACGATATTTTTCGTCATTATGATCTTCTCGATGTCCTTCCTAAAGGATATTCGCCGCGTGTTCGAATATCACGGTGCGGAGCACAAGACGGTATTCACGTGGGAAAAAGGCCTTGATCTGACGCCCGCGAACGCTACGCTCCAGAGCCGTCAGCATCCGCGTTGCGGAACGTCGTTCCTGATGGTTGTGATGATCGTTTCCATCGTGCTTTTTTCGGTCATTACGTTCGAAGCGACCTGGCTCAATCTGCTCGTTCGAATCGCGTTGATGCCGCTCGTCGCTGGGCTTTCGTACGAGGTTATCCGCTACGCCGCGAAAAAAGAGTCGGGCTCGATCTTCAAGATGATGACCCTCCCCGGCATCTGGCTCCAGAACATCACGACCCAGGAACCGGATGACGAACAGCTCGAAGTCGCGATCCGGGCCCTCGACGAGTCACTAAAACTAGAGCCGCAGACGGCCTAAAAAATTAGTCACGAATTGCACGAATGACACGAATTAGGAAGCAAATATTATTCGTGCCATTCGTGTAATTCGTGGCAAAAAAATCTTATGTTTGAGAAGTTAGCCCAAATCGAAAAATCCTACGACGAACTAACCGAGCAGATCTCGCAGCCGGAATTTATGTCCGACATGTCGGCCTATGCGCGTCTGATGAAGCAGCACCGCAGCCTCGGTGAGATCGTCGAAAAATACCGCGAGGTCCGCAAAATGACCGAGGACCTTCAGGGTGCAAAAGACCTTCTTGCCCTTGCGGATGACGAGGATATGATCGAGATGGCAAATCTCGAGATCGCCGCGATCGAAGAAAAATTGCCGGCGGCTGAAGAGCAGCTAAAGACGCTCCTCCTGCCAAAAGACCCGAACGACGAGAAGAACGTGATCCTTGAGATCCGTGCCGGAACTGGCGGCGACGAGGCGACCCTCTTTGCAGCGGAAATTCTGCGAATGTACGCCCGCTACGCCGAACGCCAGGGCTGGAAAATGGACATACTCGAAATGTCCGACAACGGCATGGGCGGCATCAAAGACGCGACCGCCGTCATCGAGGGGGATAACGTTTATTCGAGAATGCGATTCGAATCCGGCGTCCACCGCGTCCAACGCGTGCCGCAGACCGAAACTCAGGGCCGTATTCATACGTCGGCGATCACGGTTGCCGTGCTGCCTGAGGCAGAAGAAGTCGATGTTCAGGTGGATCCGAAGGATCTGCGTGTAGATTATTTTTGCTCGTCCGGCCCCGGCGGACAATCGGTAAATACGACGTATTCCGCAGTTCGTCTCACACACCTGCCGACGAACGTAGTCGTTTCGATGCAGGACGAAAAGTCGCAGATAAAGAACAAGGAAAAGGCTATGCGAATCCTGCGTGCCCGTCTGCAGGAACTGGAAGAGCAGCGTCAGCACGACGAACTCTCAGCCGAGCGTAAATCAATGGTCGGCAGCGGCGATCGAAGCGAAAAGATCCGCACTTATAATTTCAAAGAAAATCGAGTCACCGACCACCGCATCGGCATGACCGTCCACCAGCTCGAACTCGTAATGGAAGGCCAGATCGACGAATTCGTCGAAGCCCTCAGAACCCATTACCAAACCGAAAAGCTAAAAGCCGAAGCGGTAGGAGCGGCCTGAGCCTAGCGTTATTTCTTCTCGCCCGGCCGAAATCTCACGATCGCTCCCGCATCGATGTCAGCTCGTGTAAAGGCGACTTTTTTCATCTCGCCTTTCGCAAACATCTCTGCCTGATCCGCGTGGTACGGCGACGTTGGCAAAGGGCTCTGCCCGTAGGCTAAAACGCTGTACGCACGGGGCGTGTCGCCAAATTCGACCGCTATCACCCAGCAATCACCGCTATTTGCGATCATCTTGCCGTCATCGGCACGCGTAAAGCCCATGATCCGGAAACAGCCGAGGTCATTCCCACACCCGCCGATCGGTACATCGACCTTGCCACGCCTCACGCGATGAACATCGCCCCAGGCAACGTCGACTGCTCCGTGACGCCGTTTGATCTCGTCGATCGCCCAGGCAAAAGACCCGACCGCACGCTTCTTATCAGCCAACCCCGAAGGCGTTGTCAAGGGTTCGGCAGTAGTCCAAACCTTGGCAAATCGCTGCGATTCCGGAAACGGCTGCTGACGCTCAGGCGGGCGAATACCGGAATAATGCGTCCACCATATCTGAAATAAAACAGAGCCGCGACTCTCTGCCGAGGCCGTATTATCCCATTTCTCGATCAGCTCCAATGCCGACGCCGTTTCCGCATTTGGATTCGAACCTTTGACCGCTGCGATCAGATCGGGTTTGACGCGATCGGCGGTCAATGCACGGTAATTGTGCTTCAACCTGACAATGTCTTCGAGACTAAACTTCTCGTCGTTATCGATCAGTTGGAGGGCGAGTTGGCTGCGGAGCGAAAGGCGAGCGGGCTCGAAATTTGGGTACGCATCAACCGTATTCACGGGCGTGCGAACATTTGTATAGTGCGGCGAGCTGTTCTCGTTATGAACATACCCGCCCGCAGGATTCAGAAATTGCGGCAGCGAATCGAACGGCACATACTCGGTCCATACGTCCGCGGTCTTGCGTGCCGAAACCGCAGTGGTTTCGTCTGTCGGCGGATGCGGCAGCTTGGGCAGCGAAGCGTTCCAGACGTAAAAGATGTTTCCGGCACGGTCGGCGTACGTGAAGTTCGATGTCAAACGAGCCCGCATCCTCATCGCATCCTTCCATTCCGCGAGGCTTTTCGCCCGCATCATCCGTAGAAACTGCTCGCCCGCACGATACTCACCATCACCGGCGTATTTCATTATGTAGATCTTGCCGCCGCCGCGATAAACGACCGGGCCGAGCGGAGTCGACCAGAATTCACGGGTTTCAGACGAAACGCCGTCGCCGTTCTTGAATTGAGTGGTGACCAGGTCGCGTTTCAAAGGCACCGAGCCGCCGTCAAAAAGGTAATGATCAGCCTTAGCCGGATCGGCGTCCAGGGCATAGAACTGATCTAGGTCTTGGGCGTTATTCGTCGTCGAGAATCCCAGATCCTTATTAAACCCGCCAATCACCGCAAACGGGCCGCCGATACGAAAATCGCCATAAAAATCGATCACACCCGGCACTGTCATGTGGGCTTCGTAATAACCGGCGTTCCAATTCAGGTGCGGGTTTCGAAGCAGGATTGCCTTGCCGGACTTTGTCCGTGACGGAGCGAGAGCCCACGCGTTCGAGCCATCATCCGGCCCTTCGCCCTCTTCATCGCCGTCCAGTGCGGAACGCTGCGGAGCTGCTGCCGGATTTAGCTTTGCGATCAGATCGCGAACCTTTCGAGCGTTCGGAGCGACTATCTCCAGACACGAAACATCGCGGCCTGTCATGTCCTTCGGCATTCCCGGCGGAAACTTCTCTGGATTCAGCTCGATAAATCGGTTGACGCCCGCGGCAAATCCCTCATAAACATCCCGCGTTTCCTTCTGCAGCTTGTCATATCCCTGGAGATGCCGGTCGCGAAAACGACGATTTACAAGATCGGCTTCGATCGCTTCGTAGCCCAAAACCAGAGCTCCGCGGCCGCTCGCCCGCAGAACGTTCATCGCCGTCCCCGGCCCGTGATCCTCAAGTTGCAGCCACGCCAAAGCGTACCCGGCCGCCCGCAAATTCTCTGCCCGGATATGCGGGACGCCCTTATCCGTCCTGATAACCTCAACCTGCCGCCACAGCTCGCCTTGAGAGAAAGCGGATACCGCCGAAACCAGCAATAGGATCGCCAGCACACTGGAACATTTTTTTCTTTTCATTACAACTGTTACGGGTGTTACGCGGAATAACGAGCGAAAGTTACGCCTCTCTTCGCCTGACACGCCTGTGAGTTTCCCGAGAACCACCAAAATATGCGAGAAGTGCGACGATCAGGTGGGCCGCAAACCAGATATTCTCATAGCCCATGTTCTGATAGATGTAGATCAGGATCAGAATTCGAGGGAAAAACGCACCGAGCACGATATCGGCCCATTGCGGCACCGTGTTAGCCGGGAATTCCGAATAAAATGCGAAAAAATAAACAAGCATCACTATCCGCGGAGCGAACAGCGAAAATAGCAGAAAGTAGAAGTCCATTTAACCCTCAGAATATTCCCGACCGCCTGCGGTGTCAAGAAATATTGGTCATCGTTTCGGAATCTCACGCACATTCAGCTGCTGGATAAGCGGCGGATTTTCAGGGCTGAGCGTGAAAAAGACCTCAATGTTCGCTTTTTCACCTTCGATCACAAACCGCCCTCGCAGCTGATTCTCAGGCACGATCTCGCCGACCGAGACGATCCGACCCGCCTTCGCCCAAAGATCCGCGTACCGTGGCTTTAGCAGGTCAACGGGGTTGTCGGGAAAGAAATTCTCAGCAAATATGCCGCTCTTTTCGGCGTTTTCCCACGCCGGGATCACCTTCAGCAATTCAGCCTTTCGCTGTGCTAGGATCGGCGAGACCGGAATTTCACGTGGCTTTAATCCGGCTTCGCGTATGATCTGGTCCAGTATCTGTAGATTGATATTCCCGAGCCCCGCGTAAGTCACATTAGCAAATGCGACGATCCCGATCCCATACTCCGGCATCACTCGCCAATGGCTGCCAAAGCCCGGCAATCCGCCGCCGTGTCCTATATAAACGCGGCGTTCGCAGTCTCGCATCCAGTTAATGCCGTAGCCGTAAGCACTCGTCGTGGCACAAACTCGTCCCGTGCCGGGGTAAGCAAAGTTCGGGCTCAGCCCGATGAACCGCCAGGGGTGATGCATCTCCCTGACCGAAGCCCGTTTCACCGGCCCCGCGTCCGCGTCGTTCGAAGCCGGCCACGCCGACATGTGCAGAGCCATGTAGCGGCTAAACTCGTCGATCGACGAGATCATGCTGCCCATCGCTCCCCACGAACCGTCCGCCGGGTCGTTAAGCAAAGCTTCCTCGATCCACTTGCCGCCCTGCCAGCGATAGCCGTGGGCGAGTTTGTCGGGCGAGATGTTTGTGTATTCCCACTCGGACGTCGGCATACCAAGCGGCCGCCAGATGCTGTCGCGAATGTACCGCTGATAGGGCTTGCCCGAAGCTTTCGTGATGATGCGGCCTAGCAGGGCAAAGCCCAGATTTGCATACTCGTAGGCGACGCCTGGCGGGTTTGAAAACTGGATGCCTTTGTTGAGAAATTCCGTCAGTTCCCTGTTCGTGTCCGCCAACTGCCGGTCGCCCCAAGGGTTATCTTCAGGAAAGCCCGCCCCGTGCGTCAGCAGATCGCGAATGGTCACATGCGTCGAATCCGACGTCAGATATCGTTGCCCCTTCATCTCCGGCACATAGCGATACACAGGGTCGTCCAGCCGCAGCTTCCCTTCGTCACGCAGCTTCATGATCGCCATCGCAGTCACGCTCTTGCTCATCGAAGCGATGCGAAACAGCGTCGAAGTCGTCGCCGGCGTCTTCCTTTCCAAGTTAGAAAATCCGTCCGAGCCCGAAAAGACCAGCTTCCCATCGACCACGATCCCATAGGCAATACCGGGATAATTATTCCGCGAGGCATGCTCACGCCATACCTTTTCGATCGCCGGGAAGGTCTTCTTGATCTTCTCGAGCCTGTCAGCGTCAGCAAAAAGTGCCGGCATAAAATCGGCATCAAACGCCACCGCGTCCTTCCGCCCCGCCTGCGAAAAGCCCGCCAAAACAGAAACAAAGATCACCGAAACACACAAAAAAGCTCTCATAATGTTGTAAACATCATAGATCAATGTCTCGATAACCCGAAAACGTGGCCGGCTGCGCGTGTGATCTTCTGATCCGAGATTTTCATACTTGCAACATTTGACAATCTCTGCAATTCATGTTAGAGTCCTTGTTCGTGAACTCACAAAACGAATCCCTCTCCGAACCCGACCGTTACAAAGATGTCGCCGGCTGGCAGCCGAAGGATCCTTATGAAAAGCAGCGTAAGGAGGCAAAGAAAAATCCGGCCAAGCCTTTTCCGACCGAAACGATGATCGCGACACGCAGCGCCAATCTCTGGCGGCCGCGACATGTCGACCGCAAAGCCGTCTCGACCGAACTCTTCTCCACGCTCTGGCGCGAAGGCGAAGTCGCCGTCCTCCTAGGCCAAAAAGGCGTCGGCAAAAGCCTCCTAGCCGTCCAGATCGCCGAGTCGATCGCCAGAGGCATCAGCTCCCCTCCTTACGAAGGAGGGGTGGCAGCCGCCGCGGCTGACGGGGTGGTTCTCTCGTCACGGAGCCAAAGTCTCCCGACAGTGCCCCGAAAAGTTCTCTACCTCGACTTCCAACGCACCGCCCGGCAGTGGGCGGAGCGGTACAGCGTGCCGTCTCCTATTCCGGGGAAACTGCCCGTGAAGTATCGTTTCTCGCCAAACCTCATCCGTTCGGCGATCGAGTGGGACGGATACCTGCCGCCGGAATACAAAGGGAGCATCGCGCGTTTTCTCGAACGCTCGATCGAAAACGCCATCTTCGATTCCGAAGCCAAAGTCGTGATCATCGACGACCTCTCGTACATCTCACGCCTCACCGCGGTCGCGTCCGGGGCGATCAAGATCATGCAGTCGATAAAGCTCTGGGCCGCGACCTACGGCCTCTCGATCATGGTCGTCGTTCCCGCTCGCCAGAAACGACGTGCGACGCCCGCGACCCTGAACGACGTACTCGGCAATCCGCAGATCTGCCAGCAGGCCGACACCGTCTTCACCCTCGCCCCCAGCACCTTCGGCCCCGCCTTCCGCTACCTAAAACACCTCGCCTCACCCCACCAGATAACCCACCACGCAGAAAACCTCCTAACCTTCGAATTAGAAAGATCCACCGGCTTCCAAAAGACCGAACCGCAAAAATTGACTGGATCGCAAGCGTCCCGCTTGCCCTCGAGCGCCGATCCTAACGAACGAGGAGTGGCGGCCGCCGCAGCTGACGAGGTGGCGGGAGCCGCTAACGCCGCAGTTCTCCCGAAGATGGTAACGCAAGGCCTCACCCTCAACCCGTCACTCATCACTCCTCACTCGCCGCTCCCGCCAACTCCCTTCCTCGGCCTCAAACCCCTCGGCCCGTCCACCGAACAAGACCACCTCCGCAACTACGCCGCCGAGTCCCAAGCCGCCCAGCTCGCCCAGGAACGCCAAATAAAACGCCTAGCCCACCGCAGCAGCAAAGCCGCCCTCGTCGACGGCTTTCTGGACGGAAGTTTTGCAAGATATCTAAAAGGAGAATAGCTCAACGTGTTTCGCTATTCCCTATTCGTTATCCGCTTTCCCCCGGCGTCCTCGACGGCTCATTCCGACGATATCTGCTCGGAAAATAAAATATTCGTTATTTGTCATCCGTTATTCATTATTCGTTATTGGTTGTTCGTTATTCGCTAGTCAGAAAACCAGCTTCGACCGCACCTGCGTCGGCATGATCGACCACAGAATTAATATTTCACTTTTAACGGTTAGTGTGAGAATCTAATTCGAAAAAACTGCCACAAATGAAGCGATTTTACTATTCAAACACGTTTGCCCAATTCTCTCAGCAGTCAACGGATGAGATTCTCGGCATCATGGCTAGAAATAGTGACTTTGATGATGTTCAGGAGCAAAAGCATTCTTGGATATTCCAAATTGAGTGTCTTCGAAATGTCTTGGGAGGTTTTACAGGAAGTCTGTATTTCGAATATTCGATACCGAGGATGGGAAGCAGAATCGACGTCGTTCTGATTATCAGGCACGTCATTTTTGTTCTTGAGTTCAAGGTTGGTGCGACAAGATTTGATCGAGGTTCAAAAGAGCAAGTCTGGGATTACGGACTGGATCTAAAAAACTTTCACAAAACAAGTCATGATGCGATTGTTGCCCCCGTGCTTATAGCGACGGAGGCAAGGTCCGGTATCTCATTGAATGACTGGAAACTTGATCCTGACAGGCTAATTTCTCCACCACTATGCGCTAATGTTGCCAACCTACGAAACGCAATCGAAGCAGTTCTTACCTTGGAAGAAACAGAAGGCATTAATTCTGACGAGTGGGCCGACGGGCAATATTCGCCGACACCGACAATTATTGAAGCAGCTACCGCCTTGTACCGGGAGCATTCTGTTGAAAACATAGCCCGCACCGACGCGTCCGCGCGAAATCTTCGCGAAACAGGAAGAGCTATTTCGGAAATAATCGCAAATGCTGAAAAAGGTGGTGAAAAGATAATTTGTTTCGTTACTGGAGTTCCCGGAGCAGGAAAAACACTTGTCGGGTTAGATGTTGCAACACGGCAGATGCGTAAACTCGGGCATGAAAAAAATGAGCCTAGCGTCTTCTTGTCCGGTAATCAACCTTTGGTTTCTGTGCTAACCGAAGTTCTTGCTCGTGATAATGTTCAACGTGCTAAGAAACAGGGGACGGTTAGAAAAATAGGCAAGGCACGCGGCGAGATAAAGGCTTTCATTCAGAATGTTCATCACTATCGAGATGAATATCTCAAAGACACGGAAAAGGCCCCGGTTGATCACGTGGCCATTTTTGATGAAGCTCAACGGGCCTGGAACCTGACGCAGACGGCCAATTTCATGAAGCGTCGAAAACGCATCAATAATTTTAGTCAGTCTGAACCCGAGTTCTTAATTTCTTGCCTAGACCGTCATCAAGATTGGGCAGTTGTTATTTGTTTGGTCGGTGGCGGGCAGGAGATTAATAGTGGAGAGGCTGGCATTGCAGAATGGATCGAATCGCTAAATCGAAGATTTTCAACATGGAAAATCTATTTGTCGGATCGATTGTATGATTCGGAATATGCCGCAGGGCATGTGATCGATTTAATAAAGGACAAAGAGCATGTACATTTTGATGAACGTTTGCATCTGTCAGTATCGATGCGTTCATTTCGAGCCGAGAAAGTGTCTGACTTTGTCAAAGCAGTTCTTGATCTAGAAGGCGAAAGGGCGGCGGAACTTTTTGCATCCATACAAAAGAAGTACCCGCTTGTCCTTACTCGCGATTTGAACAGAGCAAAGGAGTGGCTTCGAGAAAAGGCTCGTGGAACCGAAAGATACGGTCTTCTCGCTTCATCAAGTGCCGAGCGACTAAAGGCTACGGGAATCCATGTTAAAGCTCCGATGAATCCCGTTCACTGGTTTCTTGATGGGAAAAACGATGTTCGTTCGTCGTATTTCTTAGAAGATCCGGCAACAGAATTTCAGGTTCAGGGACTCGAGGTAGACTGGGCCTGCGTGACGTGGGATGCAGACTTCAGATTCAAAGTAGACGATTGGGGAATGTTTTCTTTTCGCGGTAACACCTGGAATCGAGTAATGAAATCTGACCGGCGACAGTTTCTCAAAAATGCCTATCGAGTTCTTTTGACGCGGGCTCGTCAGGGAATGGTCATTTGCATACCTGATGGAAACCCGAATGACAAGACACGCCTGCCGGCGTTTTATAATGAGACGTATGGATATCTAAAGGAGATTGGAATTCCAGAGATTTAAAGAACCGACCCTAATCTGCCGAGGTGATTTAACATGGGTGAAAAGCAACTTAGTCCAAAATCCCGTGCAGTGCTTTCTTTGATTGCGGAAGGCCAAAGTTATGCCCAAATTGTTGACGGTCATTCCGGCATTACGTATCTCGACATCTTTCACGCAGCGGAGGAAGCACTTCAATTAAACGAATCACAATCTGACTACCAAGCAAGGCTGGCGAAAATAAAAGAAAAGCATCCACGGGCTTATGAAAAATGGTCGCCCAAAGAGGACGCCGAACTCAAGTTGATGCGCGCAAACGGGATGAGCACGCAGAAGCTTGCCCGGCACTTTCTTCGTCAGCCATCCGCGATCAGCTCTCGCCTGAATAAATTCGATCTGGAATAACTTGGCGCTTTTCGGATCTGATTCCCCGCCTTAGAACAGCCTTGGTTGGATCGCGTCGTTGTCGTTAAGGTCGATTCGGCCTGATCTTAGCCCGTGGTCATCAAGGCCACCCAATGAGTTCACTGTGCTGACGATTTTGGGCAAACAATGTTTGTCTAACTCTTCCATTATCAGGGCGGTCCCAAATCGGAGAATTGACCAACCTCTGACAACCAGTGCGTTGTCGCGGCGACGGTCTTTGGCTGCTTTCTCGGGATTTGCGTGCCAGGTATCGCCATCCGTTTCAACATTTACTTTTCCATTCACACAATAGATTGCGAAATCGAGCGCGACAAATTCCGAATCAACTTCGAAAAACTCCTGACGCTCTGCACAAATCTCGAGACGTTTGAATGCCGCCCACAACCTATCCTCTAAGGGACTCTCATCATAGAGGTCATTTATCTCGAAAGCCTGTGAAAACTTCTTCCATGTTGTCGGTATGAAAACCAATCGGCGGAAACGTCGGCTGAATATCGGCTCTGGCAATTGCTGCAAGGGGCCAAGCATTAACTTCGCATATATCTTTTCCGGGTCCTTGCCACGACTATGCTCCGCAAATAGTTCCGACCGCGGAACCTCTTTAATGTCCAGGACTTTCGCGTAGTAGTTTACGGCGTGAGCTTCTTTCCCGAACACCTTCGTCTGGTAAAAAGCCAACCATTCCGGCGGCCAAGATTTTACAAGCCACTTATCGACACTATCTTTGGGAATTCGATACCAATGACAATCCCTCGCAATCTCAAAGTCGCGCGAATTGTTCATGATGGTAACAAGAACGTTGCGTCGTAAGATTTGTCTCGATTTTGGCATATCGGATTTTCCGCATCCTTTATATATCACCTACTGCTCTTTCCGCAATATGAATCGGGCAGCGGTGCCAAAAGCAACCGTGGACGAAGATCGCGAGTTTTTTGCTGACGAAGCTGATGTCAGGCCGGACCGCTGCCACCACCCCGTCACGCAAATTACGCGTGCCACCCCTCCTCGGGCGGGAGGGGAGCTTTATTTTGTAGTGGAGGCGATAGCCCTTTAGGCCGGTGTGCCAGAGGGCTTTGCGGAGGTGGATTTCGGGCTTGGAGTTTTGGGGGCGGTTGGCGCTCATCACCCGCGAGACGGCCTCGTTTTTAGGAACCGGCGAACGTTTGTCGCGGACGTACATCTTGGTCAGATGTTATCAGGATCAGGCGGCGGGTGGAGAATATAGGACAGATGGGACAAATAAGACGGATGGGACCGATGCGAAAGATCGATGCGATCTGGAACTTGATTGGCGGGTTGCGGTGAGTATACTTGGGTGCGTGAGCGAAGGGTTTATTCCGCCGCATGGCGGGTATGAGGAGCTGCTTTCATTTAAGAAGTCGCGGATCGTTTACGATGCGACGGTGTTTTTCTGCGAGCGGTATGTCGATAAATATTCGCGGACGGTCGACCAGATGGTGCAGGCGGCTAGGTCGGGGAAGCAGAATATTATCGAGGGCAGCCGGGCGAGCGGGACTTCGCGGGAAACTGAGATCAAGCTGACGAACGTCGCGAGGGCTAGTCTGGAAGAGCTGCTGGAGGATTACCGCGACTATTTGCGGGTTCGCGGGCACGAGCTTTGGGATAAAAATTCGAAACAGGCTCTGTATGTTCGAAAGATCGGCCGGGACGAGAATGAGTCTTATGAGTCCTACAGGCCCTATTTCGAAACCCGCCCACCCGAAACCGTCGCCAACATCATCATCTGCCTGATCCACCAAACAAACTACCTCCTTGACCAGCAGATCAAACGGTTGGAGCAGGACTTTCTTAAACACGGCGGGCTGAAAGAGAATATGTACAAGGCTAGGCTAGCCCGCCGCGACAAACAGCGGCGGGGTGAGGATTAGGTGAGTGGTTGATAGGACGAGATAGGACGAGATAGGACTGATAGGACATATAAGGGTCTTATCAGTCGTATGAGTCCTATTCCGTCCTATTCCGTCCTATCGTCTTGCCAACAAAAAAGCCTCGCCGATCGATCGACGAGGCTTTTCTAATGACTGCTCCCACCACCCCGTCACCGAAGCGGTGCCACCCCTCCTCAGGCAGGAGGGGAGTTAAGAACTACTCAGCCACCGCGAGTTCCTTATCAGGATTCTTCTTTTTCTCGCGTTTGATGCCGCCGATCTGGACGAGGTTTTCGCCTTTGATGCCGGCCTTTTCCATGACCATTTCGTTGTAGAGCTTACGCATCATCTGCATTTCCTCAGCGGCAGTCTTTGGTCCTTCCATTTCTGGCTTGTTAGGACGAGCGAGGTCGACTTCGTTGAGGATGAGGTTGTGTGTCGTGTCGCCGAGCTCGACGTGCTTGCCGCGGGCGAAGACTTCGTGACGGCCCTGGTCTTTGTACCATTGAGCGACGGTTGCATTTTGGTGCATGTGCTCGATGATGTTTCTCCAGCCGATGCCGGTGTTATACGCACAGAAGCTGATCTCGCCTTCCTGGGTGCCGTAAGGGATGATGCACATTTCGGTGCGGCGGAAATCGTAGTTAAACAGATCCTGGAACCACATTCCCGCGATGAAGAGGAAGTTCCAAGGGTCTTGGCGACGCTTCTGGATGTCCTCGATCGTACGGTCAGGGCCGACCTTGCCGTAATCCTTACCCGACAGGCCGAAGCTCTTGTCGAACTTCATCAGGATGCCCTTGAGCGTGAGGCTGTTCGGGGCACCGTACGGGTTGTAGTTTTTGAGCAGTGCGAGGCCCATCATGAAGTTTGAGAACCACTTGCCGCGGTTCGTGTCCGTGATGTGCTGCATGTCTGTGACGAGGCCCTGGATATTGAGGAACTGCGGCACAGGTGCCATTTCCTTTGTTTCCTTGTTGACCATCACCGCCGTGCCGACGCCGCAGTTCGGGTGGCAGCCGCAGCTGACCTGTCCCCAATCCGACTCAGGCCCGTGGACGACGTCAGCAAAATCAGCAAAAGCTCCCATCAGCGAAAGCGGGAACCAGTCACGCGTCGGCTCAGTGATGCCGACCTGACCCTTAACATCATGAGCCAGGTGAGCGAGCGTGTAACGCTGCTGCAGGCGACGCTGTTCCGTGATCAGCTCGTCGCGGCCCGTGAACGACACAGGCTGAAAAGCGATGAACGAAATTTTCTTAGGATTCTCAAGAGCGAAGCGGATGATCGTTCCGACCTGATCATTATTAACGCCATTTACAAGCGTTGTAACGAGGATAATGTCGACGCCGGCTTCGTGCAGGTTGTTGATAGCACGGAGTTTAACGTCAAACAGGTTGCCGATCTGGCGGTGCGAGTTTGCATCGTTGCCGATACCGTCGAACTGGAGATATACGAAACGGAGACCGGCCTCAGCGGCTTCGCGGCAGAATTCTTTCGATTTGGCGAACTCGATTCCATTGGTCGCGGCCTGAACCGAGTTGTAACCGACTTTACGTGCATAACGCACTGCATCGAGGAAGTAAGGCGACAAAGTCGGCTCACCACCCGAGTACTGCACTGACATCTGACGACGCGGCTTGATCTGGATGGCGTTATCGAGGATCTCCTGAACGTCTTCCATGCTCAATTCATGAACAAAACCAACTTGGTTTGCATCCATGAAGCACGGATCGCACATCATGTTGCAGCGGTTCGTCAGATCGACCGTGAGGACAGCTCCGCGGCCATATTTGACCGACGAGGTGCCGTGGTTGTGGAGTTTCTTGTCATTGTGCGACTCCATATCGCGGCCCGGGAAGAGCGATTCGATGTGCTGGAGAAACTCGCTGTCGATCGCCATCATATCTTCAAAATGGCCGTGCGTCGGACAATCCTTGATCATCCAGACCTGACCATCACGCTCGATGATCTGAGCCTTGATCTCACCGACCTTTTCATTTATTAGCATCGAAACGTCGTTGTCACCGCTCAGTATCGATTCACGCGCCTCGATAACACAGTTAGGGCAGAGGCTGTCTGTCTGTCGCGGGAAACCGAGCGTCGGCTTAGATTTCTGCCAAGATTTAAGGATAGGCTTGTCAGCCCACTTTGGCGTGAACGACGGATTCGGTTTGAACTGGTTTACCGACTTCACAGCGTTAAAAGCCGCCGAAGCCACGTAGGTCAATCCTTTCTCAAAATGCTTAATAGGTCTCATTATGTTCTCCAACTGTTATCGAGATATTCCAACGGCCCCCCAAAATCCTAATAAGAAAGCGAAGGGCACAGATTCAGGCTGAACAAGGCAATGCTCGTGCCATCAAAGCTCAGTGGGACGTTACCAGACCAAAATACGATGAAACCTATACAAAACCAGTAGCTATCCAATCTCAACGCTTTTTAGAATGGGCCATTTTGATACACGTATGACAAAATTCGTATCAAAGGGCCATAGCGACACACGCCCCAATCAATTTCGTTCAAAATGACCGATGGTTAAGGAGAATGTTCATATTTCGTTCATGTTTTAAGCCTTCCTAGCGCCATCCACCTTAATTTATAGAGCTTAAATATATGATTTATTGTATATTTAGACTCGCTTTAGCACTTGCTTTACAGGCGCTTTATTGTGTGGTAACTTTCTCATACTTCACGCAATAGAGTCGAAGCAGCAAGGTTTGGGGAAGCTCTGGTCATTATGCCCATACGATTTGGAACATCCGGATGGCGGGCGATCATCGCAGAAGCTTTTACGTTCGAAAACGTTCGCATCGTTACCGACTCGATTTGCAGCTATTTGAAAACTCAATCGCCAAACGCGAACCAGCATCTGATCATCGGCCACGACTCGCGGTTTATGGGCGAGAAATTCGCGGCGGCGGCGGCAGACATCGCATCACAACGCGGTTTCCGTGTGCTTATTTGTGAGGGGCCAACGCCGACGCCAACTATTTCAAACACAATACGCAGCCTTGGGGCCGCCGGCGGCCTGAATTTCACGGCCTCGCATAATCCTCCGGAGTATCAGGGAATAAAGTTTTCAACTGCGGATGGTGCTCCGGCGTTGCCTGAGATTACCAAGGAGATCGAGGCAGGCATTGCCGAAAAGCGTACTGCGTCCGACGCTTCTGGCGGATCCATCGAGAGTTACGACCCGAAGCCCGCTTATCTAGACGATCTTACCAAGAAGATCGACTTTGAAACGATCGCCGATGCCAAGGGGCAATATGCGTACGATGCCTTGTGGGGCACTGGCCGCGGATATCTCGATAAGTGTCTAAGAGATAGAGGATTAGAGGTCGAAACCCTCCATGACTGGCGCGATGTCACTTTCGGGGGCAGGTCTCCTGAACCCGGTAAAGACCATCTCGAAGAATTAAAAGCGGCTGTAACTAGCAAGAGCCTGACGCTTGGCATTGCAACTGATGGCGACGGAGACAGATTTGGTCTTATTGATTCAAACGGTGAATTCATCGAGCCAAATCTGTTAGTGGCACTCCTGACAGATTACTTGGCCGAAAGCCGCGGATGGACGCAAGGCGTGGCAAGGAGCGTCGCAACTTCGCACCTCGTCGATCGCGTCGCAAAAGATCGCGGGATCGAACTTTACGAGACGCCAGTCGGGTTTAAGTTTATCGGTGAATTGATAAATGAAGACAAGATCATTCTCGGCGGCGAGGAATCGGCCGGGCTTTCTATACGGGGGCACTACCCTGAGAAAGATGGAATTCTGGCATGCTTGTTGGCGGCTGAAGCGGTTGCAAGACGGGGGAAAAGCCTGACTGAGCAATTGGAGGATCTCTACCGACGAGTCGGGAAGCTTGAATCAGGACGAATAGGGCTAAAGTTGACACCTGAAGTCGCCGATAAGCTAAGGGAACGACTTGCACAGGAGCCGACTGAGATCGGCGGGCGAAAAGTTGAAAGCATCAATCGCATGGATGGCGTCAAGTTCCTATTTGAGAACAATGCCTGGATGCTGATGAGGCCATCAGGCACCGAGCCGATGGTAAGGATATACGCTGAAAGCGAAAATAAAGCCGATCTGGAGAATTTACTTGAGCAAGGCCGCAGATATTTATTGGGATAGTCCACGAAGCCGTCCGAAGACCGCCAAACGGTCGACCGCTTCCCGTGAACGACGTTCCGTTGCCAAAGTTGAGCGACGAACCGCTCCGTGGTGGGTCTCTGTGGTGATCGTTACTTCGATCTTTTTAATGTTGTGCGTTTCCATCAACTACCGGGCGCTTTCCGCCGTTCAGGAAGAAAGTGGTCAGAATGCTCATCTTTCGGGTCAGGTTCAGAACTTAATGGACGAAAACCTGGCATTACAGGAAGAGATACATCTTTTGAAAACGGATCCACGAATGATCGAGCGGGAAGCTCGCCGCCTCGGGATCCCCGTATATTCTGAAAAAGTTCCCGTGCCGAAGAACTAACTTACGCGGAGGAGTTGTTCGTTTAGCACATTGCCCTGCCTTTGAAAATCCGCTTTTTGCCTACAGCTCCGCGAGGCCTACAGTAAATGCCTATCCGTAATTAGCGGCTTGTGTTTCCCGAAACCAAGCCGCACTTCTCTTTTTAAAACCGCTCCTTACTGCCGTGCTAATCTTCGGTGATTTTTGTATTATTGCGATATATTCCAGTCACAAACTGCATCGAAGTATTTTGTGCGACGAGCGTTATGAATCAACTTCTTCGAAAATCTGGGCTTATATCGGCCTTTTGTTTGATCTCTTTAGGACTTGCGGCTTGCGGCGGCTCTGATATGGCGAATTCGAACGGGAGCAACGGAAGTAAGCCCGCCTCGAAATCGACGGGCTCCAAATCAAAGGATTTTCCGCCGCTCGCTTCGGCTCTGGCGGAAGCCGACTTCGAACTGCTTGATGGAACGAAGTTTAAGATATCTGATAAGAAGGGCAAGGTACTGCTTCTCAACATTTGGGGCACCTGGTGTGGGCCATGCCGCGAGGAAATGCCGCATCTTGTTGAATTACAGGCCCGCTACGGATCTCAGGGATTCGAGGTCGTCGGACTGAACATCGGCGACGGAAGCGGTCAACCTGAACCGAATGATCTGATCAAGTCGTTTGCCGAGAGAATGAAGGTAAACTACACGATCGCACGAAGCCCAAACTCATCGACGATCCATTTTTATCAGATCTCGAAGCAGCAAGTCGTCCCGCAGACATTGCTGGTTGATCGCGAGGGGCACCTGAGAGGTGTTTTCGTCGGCGGTGGCCAGCGAGTTATGGATTCGATGAAAGCAACGGTCGAGAAGACGATGAACGAAGGCTAACCGTCGATCTTTTGCACCCTCGTCGCGACCTCGGGTTTTACTACAAGCGTCTTAAAGCTTGACAAGCTGACTAGCCCCGGAGCCGCTCTCTTGGGCTTATTTACAAACTTTCGTTGAGTGTAGTTGACCGCCGCCTTCGTCATTTCTCGGGCGTCGCTATAAAAAGCCGCGAGCGAAGCCGCTTCGATCAATGTTTGGGTTGGAATCTCCTTTCGGTTTGGGTTCCGGATCACCACGTGCGAGCCGGGGTAATCAGCCGCGTGAAGCCATGTATCTAGGGACTTTGCGATCCTAAACGTCAAACTATCGTTATCCTTCGCTTTTTTACCTACGAGGATCTCAAAACCGTTGCTAGACGCAAACCTTCTGACGCCTTTCAGTTCCGGTGCGTTCCTATCCTTTTTCGGCTTCTCGACCACTCGGTCGACCGGCGTCACATAAGCCAGCAGAACACCGATATCTGCCCTTTCTATCGCAATCTCAATGAATCTTAACCTCTCGGTTAAGCCATTCAGCTCCTCCTCCACCGCGGCCTTTCTTTTCGCTATCGCTTCCAGAGCGTTCGAGGCTTTCCGATAGTTCTTGTAGAATTTTTCCGCAGCCACTTTTGGTGAGTCGTTTGCGTCGGCCGGGATCAAGATCTCTGGCTGATCTGCTTCGAAAAAGTCGATCAAAAGAAAGCTGTCGCCTTCTCTCTTCGGACTCGGAAGGCTCGCCAGGATGAGATCGCCAAACCTTTTCCATTTTTCGGCATTTCCATGCTTTTCAAGGTCGCTATCCAAATTAGACAGCAGCTTATAACGTTTCGCGATCTCGCGCTTAACGCGTTTTAATGCTTCATTTGAAAGCTTGTTAAACTGTTCGGCCTTATCGTTTTCGATTCGCTTGTTGTCAAGAAATGCTGACAGATTTTCGATCTTAGAAGCGGCGTTCTCTTGTCCCTCGTCCGTAAATACTGGACGAGACACGATATTCGCATCCCGCGCCGCAAGAATGACTGCCCCTGATCTGTCGATCAGAACGATGTTGGCCGGGTTCGCACTAACTAACACAAGCAGATCAGCCAGATTCCCGTCCGGTCTCTTAAATCTCAGAGCGATCCCCTCGTCGACAGCTGAAACTTCAGCCAGAGCACACCCGCTCAAAGCCTGACGCAGCTGAAGTTGGAAGGGGTTAGGATTGGTCGATTCCCGCTCGAGGGTCTTTAGTTTTCGAACGATCAGGTAGACCGAACGATATCGGGGAGAAATGTCGATGAAAAGATAAGCTCCGCTGTGCGGGTGGAGATCGACGGCAAACGCTGTAGAGCTAAGAGAAAAAAGCCGGCCAAATCTGAGGCCGACCAATGTTGTTCGGATCTCGACAGCGATCTGATTGAGCTCTTCTTTCGTCACTCCAGTAAATCTAGCCGAAAACAATAAAAGCCCAAAGCATAAAGCCCTGGGCCTGGAAGCCATATACGTCTTTAGATCCTAAAATTCTCGCACCAGGATCGTGCCAGAAAGCAGGTCGTGAGCTGCACGCTTTTCTTCGTTGAAAAGCATTGTGATGAACCCCGCTCCGCCAAAGATCAACGACAGCAGAAAAACCGACGAGCTTACTGCCGCCTGATGGAGCGTTGGGTACTCATTCTCCACCGCATCGACCAGTTCGAGCGAGAATAGCCGCATTCCCATCGTCTTGCCGTAAAAGCCCAGGCAGATCGTCATGTAAAAGAAGGTGACGATCGAAGTGACGCCAACAAAAGCAAGCACGCCAGCGAGTGAAAACCATCCGTCGCGAGATAATGCGATCGGGGATAGTATCAGCATACTCGCAAATGAGGTAATGAGTAGATCGAAGAAACCAGCTCCAAATCTCGTGGAAAAAAGTGCCAGATCATCTATTTCTTCCGCTTCGGCTTGAACAGCCGTGTTTGGTTCAAAATCCTCTACCTCAGCCTTGATACGGATCCTGTTAACTGCTGCAAATTCCGTGGGCGAGGTCTCGTGAATCGAGACGTCAGCCGACTCGCGCACCTCGATGGCCGGCTCCGCAGCGGGCATCGACCGCATCGAGATCGGCGGAAGCTTGTTCGTATCGCGCTTAACCGGCGGCGGAGCGGCGACGACCTGAAGAGCGGGCGGCGGCGTCTTAAAGCGATTAACGACCGGTGCCGTAGCAGTCGAATTCTGAACTACGTCGAACTTGTACGATTTAGCCGGAACGGGCGTTGCTTTGACGACTGGTTTCGGCGGCGGCTCGAGAAAGGTGCTTCGCGACTCATCGATCCGACGCATCGCATTTGCAACCCTCGGGTCGGAAATCTTGGAGACTGGAGCAACGGCCGCAGGTGCACGCTGCACTACCGTCGGTTTTACCGTTTCGGCGGCGGAAGCAGGCATTATCGTTCCATTGACAACAGGGTCGGGAGCGTTGGCAGCGATTCCCTTACGCTGCTGTACAGCATTCTGGAGCTTTATTCGCCAGTCGGGCAGAGTTGGGTTGTTGCTCTGAAACCCCACGAGTGTCGGGCTGGTCTTTGGAGAACTGAGATCGGCTGTCTGGACCGGCTTTTCCCTCTCACGGGCCGGTGCGACGGCGACGGCCACAGCCGCAGACTGCATCGAAGAGACTGCCGGCCGGGGAACCGCAACCGCACTCGCCGGAGTGGGCGGTGTGAACGACGCTGGCCTTGTTTGCACTGCCACTGCGGGAGCGGCGTTGGTCTCAGCCGAAGGAACAGGCCGCGATGTCAGACGGCCCGAGGTGATCTTTGTTTGCAGTTCTTCACGAACTGAATCAAACATCATCGCACCGCAGCTTGGACAGATTGAAAGAGTCGGGGCAAGACTCCGATCACATACGGGGCAGTTCATAGGCTTTTCTCTGTTCCGGTCTGGATTAAGCGAAGCGTTTGGTTCAAAAACGGGGTAAGGATATCAAGAATTACTTTAAGTAGTCAACCGATAAAGCGCACAAATGCTTAAAGAATTTAAGTTTTTACAAAATAGTTAACGAATTTGTGGAAATCTCTGTGGAAAACACGCCTAAAGCAGCTTCCGGCCCGCAAAACCAGCCTCTGTCTCATGCCACCAACGAATAACATTCTCCTCGCCTAACCGCCAACACAGATAGACTATCCGTTCACCGCGCACGCTTGGAAAATCGATTAGACCCGACGTCGGGTCTTTGATCTCAATACCGAGGTTGTGGATCTCCGTCGTTAGCTTCCCGACCCTGTAAAGCGTGTCTACATAAGTAGTTCCGCCAACCATACCGCCGCCTTGATTCGCCGAGGAGGCCGCGGCACGTGCTTCCGGACGCAACGTGTCAAGGCGCTCATAGAGGTCCTTGATGGATTCGAGCTTGGGAATAACCTCCTGCAGCACGTCATTCGCCTCGGCGACCGAAAACAGCTTCATCGATCATCTCCAAAACCGTCCGTGGATGGAAAACCTTCCTGGGCAGACCGTCTAAAATCATCTCGTGCCCGGTTCGGGGCCTCCGAGTGTTCGCCCGGAGGCACAAACGACGGTACATACTCCTCGCCAGCCTGTCCAACATCCTTGCGGATGAGATGAGCGATATCTCCTAGATCGATGAAGAAATCGCCGACATCTATCAGCCTCGGGGCCGTGTTTGAACGAAATCCGGCTACTTCGACGCGACAGCCTTTATAAGCGACTGCGTTAATGGCATAAACAAAATCTTCGTCACCCGAAACGAGTACGGCTGTGTCATAACGACCCGCAAGGCTGAGCATATCGACGGCTATCTCGACGTCGAGATTTGCTTTCCGAGTGCCGTCGTAGAAAGTCTTAAGCTCTTTTTGAACGACTCGAAAACCATTACGTCGCATCCAAAGCAAAAATCCTTGCTGCCGCTCGGCTCCCACATCGACTCCGGTGTAGAAAAAGGCACGCAAAAGACGGCCATCGCCGAGCAAAACCCGAAGAAGCTTGTTGTAATCAATATCGATGTTATGAAACCGCGCGGCGTGAAACAGGTTGTTTCCGTCAATAAAGACGGCGACACGCCCACGATGCCCGAATCGCCAGGATGAACTGGTAGTCGTATCGAACTGCATTTTAATTCACCTCAAACTACGAGATCTCTTGAGGCTTGTTTTCCGGAAGATTTTGATAAAGAAGACCGGTCGTAGGTCGTAAACGATGTTGTTAAAGAAGTTTAATGGTAACGATGCTGATCAGTACAACGATTTCAATATTCAATAAACGGGTCAAAGTCTCTATTCAAATAAGTGCTCTTTCGGAAAAAAGCTTTCATTTTAGTTTGCCCTTTGTCGCCGCGATGGTCAAGCATCTTAGGTTTTACGTGGCACTGCAGGATGTGTGCGTCCGAATGACGCGTGATAACATCATCCTTGATGGATGCTCCGGTTAACGAACGTCGATTTGGCGAAGTTGTCCTCTGCGAACATTGCGGCCGCTCGACGGCTGCGGCTCGTCCTGGATGTTTTTATTGCGGACACGCTATCGCATCCGCGATCTTGGCGCCAGAAAAACCGGTGTTGAACCGGGCAGAAGGCTGGGAAAATGGCTTCAACGTGGTGGTTTGGACACTTGCCTCACGGAATGGAGACATCGAACGGGCGGCAGCTTTGTTGGACACGAGCACGGACGATCTATCCGCTGTTCTAAAGTTTGAAGGCCCAGTTCCCCTGTTTCGGTCGAGTGACGCTACGAACGCTGGATCGCTCGTAATTGAACTCGCTTCAATAGGGTTTCGCTGTGATCTCGTGGCGGATATTGAATTGAGATTACAACGGGCAAACACACGCCTGCGGAGGCTTGCGATCACTGATGGCAACATCCGTTTTGAAGATTTCAATACGGCCGAGATGACAGTCTTCGCCCTGTCCGAAGTTAGGCTCCTGGTCGCCGGAACAGTTCGAGAGACCCGTACTGAAACGTTTCAAAAGCGGGCAGTGTTCGGCGATGCCAAATCAGCGGATGAATCTGAGATCTCTGGTGATGGAGCCGTTATGGATATCTACTGTGACACGCAGGATATAGGCTTTCAGATCACTCCGGCAGGCTTTGATTTCTCATGCTTGGGCGCCGAAAAAGGACTAATGGCACGCGAGAACTGGGCAAGATTGATACGCATGCTCGGCGAAAAATTGCCGCGGTTAACGAAAGATCTGGAATATGACCTCTTGGCCAGCCACTTTGAACACACCTGGCCGACTGCAAGAAAGTCGGAAACAAAAGGACTCGTAAAAACGGGTTTTGGTAAACGGGCTTTCGGGCGGACAGAGTGGTCGAGCAACGCGGAACAGTTCCGAAGATATTCGCGGCTTCGTTGGCATCTTTATGAAAAATAAGCGTTGGGCACCCAAACCCGTAGACGCGGGGCAGTCAAAACCTCGCCGACCCGCTCCTGTTGAACCCAGCAGTTCCTCGGGCACTTCGAACGTGATCTTCGGGCTTCTGCCCGTGATCGAATCTCTTCGTGCTCAAAAGCGGCGCGTTGATCGCGTATTGATTGCCGACGGAGCTCGCGAATCGCGCATTGCCGACATAATCGGCCTCTGCCGCGAGCACGGTATCATTTGGAACAAAGTCCCGCGGGAATCGATTGCAAAGTACGTCGGCCAGGGTGCCAATCATCAGGGCGTCGTGGCATTCTCAGCAGCGGCGGACTATGTTTCCACGGATGAGATATTCGAAGCAAGTTCAGAACCCCCTTTGATCTTGATCCTCGACGGGGTTGAAGACCCGCGAAATCTCGGTGCGATCCTACGCGTCGCCGAATGTGCAGGAGCCGATGGCGTTGTGATACCCGAACGGCGGGCCGTCGGGCTGAATGAAACTGTTGCGAAATCCTCGGCCGGAGCGATCGAATACGTTAAGGTGGCCAAAACTGTCAATCTGAATCGTTTTATCGAGCAGGTCAAAGAAAATCGAGTCTGGGTGGTCGGAACGAGCCTTGAAGGTACGATGGACTATACCGAATGGGATTGGACCCAGCCAACCGCGGTGGTCCTGGGCGGCGAAGGCGGCGGACTGCATCGATTGGTCGCCGAAAATTGTGATGTATTGGTAAAAATTCCGATGTATGGAAAAATAGAGTCGCTGAACGTTTCGGTGGCCGCCGGCGTACTTCTATTTGAAGCCAGACGACAGCGTTCCATTACCAAAAACGGAGATTAGACGATGTTCTGCCCAAAATGCGGTAGCAAAAATCCTGAGAACGGCAAATTCTGCCGAAGCTGCGGTACAGACCTCGGCAATATCTCCACCGCCTTGAGTTCGCCCCGGACCGGTGCGGCATTGGTAGACAGTAAAAATAAGCCGATCAGCTGGGAAGGTGCGATAACCAAATTCGCCACTGGTATTGCCTTTCTCGCGATCGCTGTAGTTTTGGGCGTGACAAACATGGCGGGCGGCAGAGTTTGGTGGTTCTGGATGCTGATACCTGCATTTACAATGATGGGGACAGGGATCGCTCAATACATCCAGCTTCGTAAAGCGGAAGAGCGTCAGAAAGGCTTTTCGCCGTCCGTCGAGCAGCCAACCTTTCCGGCTAACGTGGGTGGCACACTGCCGCCCCAGAGCACGGATTTTGTTTCAGTCGAGTCTCGCTACAAGACAGGCGACCTGGTACCGGCAAGCGTTACAGACAACACGACGCGGCAGCTAGAATTGGATACTGAGGGCAAAACCATGACGTTGCCGAAGCAGTAGAGCTTGCCCCAGTTGATTCCAACCAAAAAAATCTTGTAGCACGGCGTTTCGTTGTGTTAGACTCTGTTTTGCGGTTCGTTCGTGAACCTTCAACCGCGTTGCCAAGTACAATCTACTTATTAAACTACCTTCGCTAGGTCCTTTCGGCCTCGATATCATCTGAAATGGCAGATACGCCTTTTATTTTGCAAGAACACCAGTTTCAACGGCTTAAATCCGTGTTGGAACGTTTGCGTGTTGAGTGCGCGGCTCGCGTAGTGTTTCTTATCGATCGCGATGGTCAGCCGATAGCCTTTCATGGCGAGATCGGCGACATGGACACCACGAGTTTTGCTTCGCTCGCCGCCGGCAACGTCGCAGCGACGAGTTCGATGGCGAAACTGATCGGCGAAGATACGTTTCCAAGCGTTTTCCACGAGGGCGAACGTGAGAGTATTTTTATCTCGATCATCGGGCGAAGCCTTCTTGTCGTCGTTTTCGACGAACGCTCAACGCTCAGCCTTGTAAAAATTCGCACCAAACGCGGCAGCTTTGAGGTCGCTGGTATTTTGGACGAAGCAACGGAAGACTCAGCAAATTTCCGCGTCAATCAGAATTCGTTCTTTTCCGAGATCACTGACGAGGATATTGATAGTTTGTTTAGCTGATCTTCGATCTTTGACCTTCGATCTTTGACCGAAATCGGCAAGATCGTACGGCCCAAAGATCAAAGATCAAAGATCAAAGATCATGACATTTATTAACTACGCATCACGAGAGATCAATTGCAAGATCGTCTACTACGGCCCCGGCCTGTGCGGTAAGACTACAAATCTGCAGTACATCTACGATTCGACCGCTCCGCAGGCTAAGGGAAAATTGATCTCGCTCGCGACCGAGACCGATCGAACGTTGTTCTTCGATTTTATGCCGCTTGAGCTGGGAACGGTTCGCGGATTTAAGACGCGTTTTCACCTCTATACCGTCCCGGGCCAGGTCTATTACGACGCCTCGCGAAAGCTAATCTTAAAAGGCGTCGACGGCGTGGTCTTCGTCGCCGACAGCCAGGAAGAGCGTATGGACGCGAACATCGAGTCGCTCTACAACCTCGAAGAAAATCTGTCGACCCAAGGCTACGACCTTAATAATCTGCCCTACGTCCTCCAACTAAACAAACGCGACCTGCCGAACGTCATCCCGGCCGATGAACTCGCCCAGGAGCTGCTCAAAAAGAACGAACCGGTCTACGAAGCCGTCGCGACCAATGGATCGGGTGTTTTCGACACCCTGAAAGCGGTCGCCAAGCAGGTCTTGACCGAGCTCAGGAAAGGGTAGGACGAAGGTCAGCCACAATTTAGGTTAAAAAAAGAAAAGACGTGAGAACCACAGAGTTCCCACGTCTTTTGCTTTCACAGCTTGCGCGACTTGTTTAGCAAAAAGCCGAAGAAACATCCTCGACCCTTTGACGCTGTCCCGGACTGAGCCGTCCAAGCGTGAATAGGAATTTCGGATGGGTCATTCCAGTACCGATGTATGTCCAGCGATTGGCCTGAACCTGCACGTCTATGAATTGCCCGCGCTCCTCATCGTTTAGTATGCGGCCTGTGGCGGTTTCGAAGGCCTCGAGATCGAACAGCGTTTGCTGCCGCCCGCCGTCATCGAGGATTCCCCCGATCGAGAGATAATCATCGACCCCTTTTTCAAGGATCTCGCTGCTGAGGCTCTCGGCCAGCGACTCGACCATTCGGGTATCAAGCTTCGCGTGCTGAGCCTCCTCGAGCCAGTGATTCTTGAGCAGGCTCTTAAACTGCGGGCATAGCTCCCGGTCATCGCGAATACTCTCGATGTAATGCCGCTGGGTCATCCATTCGATATGAAGAATGGCCAGAGCGATCCCGAGCGGGCCGTGTGCGAGCACGGCCTTTGCGACTTCTGACGGCGGCCCGATCACCTTGCATTCGGTTCCGAAGTTCTCCTGAAACTCGCGGCTGAATATCTTGAAAAGCTGAATGTGTTTCGCCTCTTCACCCGCGAACTGTAGGAATGCTCGTACACGATAGTCGTCCTTATCGAGCGACGGCCGGATGTGGTCGAGCACAAAAGGCAGGATGAACTCTTCGACGAGGCCGAAGATGTTCAGATAGGCATGTCCGCGGATCTGATTCAGCATCCGCTTTTCGTTCTCGTTCAGGAATGAAAGGGTCGAAACCCGAGCCAGCGATTCGGGCAGGAATGGCTTGGTGAAATCGAGTTTCTTCTCACCGCCGATGATGTCCTCGATCCGCCAGTTTACCTTATGAGCCGCAACGATCGTGTCGTAGTAGTCGTATTCGACCCGACCATTTGTCGTGTTTGTATCTATAACAGTTGCACCTAACATTATTTATTATTCCTCCATCTATAACCGGACTTGCCGGGTTGCTTAACTATGCGGAAGCGGGGTATTTATCCGCCACCGCGCTTATCCAGCCGCGCGCTTTGCGCAGCATCGGAAATATTGGCGGACAGTCGCCGACCTGGATCTGGCCCTGAATTTCGAAACCAAACCGTGTATAAAGCGAAATGTTTTTGGGATTCGTCGATTCCAAATAGGCCGGCAGCCCTTCCTCATCGCAACGGGCGAGGGCGTACCTCATCAGAGCCGATCCCACGCCTTTCCCCTGTGAGCAGACATCCACGCCGATCATCGGCAAATACCAATGCGGCTCCTTCGGATGGTGGATATCCATCTGTTCGAAAACCTCGAAGAGTTCGTCGAGCTTCGTATCCGGTACGGATCCTCGCGAAATTGCTTCTACTGCCTCCGAATCCGAATGAACTCCGGGGGGCAGCCAAAGTGCCACTCCGGCAAATCCTCCTGCACAGTAGGCCGAACCCTCCTCAAACGCCCCTCCCGCAAAGGCCTGTATGAACTGCGGAAACCACGTCAGATAGTCGGCCGCTTCAGGGTAGACCCAGCGTGCGACCGGGTCCGTACTGAAAGCCATCGTGACCGTTGCGATCGCTGATGATACGTCCGTCTGGCGTGCCCTAAAAATTCCCCCGGTACGATAATGGGGTATCGATATCTGTTCTTCTGTAACTGCTTCACTAAACATTGTTCAATGCTCCTCCGTAAAAAGAAGACGGAAAGTCCGGACGAAACCGGTCAAAGTTTTTTTCATTGACATCCGAGCGCTGTGCTAAAATCGAGGGAAATTTTCACTTGAATCGATCGAACGATGCCGCCAAATCCCGCTGAGATAACCCAACTCTTGCTGTTATGGAGAGAGGGCGAGTCTGCGGCTTTGGAGGAACTTTTGCCGCTTGTTCAGCGCGAGCTGAACCGGATCGCACGGAATTTTATCCGACGACAAAGCCCCGGCAACTCACTGCAGGCAACCGAACTCGTCAACGAGGCGTTCCTGCGTCTTGTTGATTCCGACAAGGTGAATTGGCAGGATCGGAATCATTTCTTTGCGATATCTGCTCAGCTAATGCGACGAGTTCTGGTAGATGTAGCTCGTCGAAGGAACAGTTTTAAACGCGGGGGCGATCGTGTTCAGGTAACGCTAAATGAAGACATTCGGATCGAAGAGTCAGATAAGACCGACGTCATTCTGCTTAGTGAGGCCCTCGAACGGCTCAGCGCTCTAAGCCCGCGTCAGGGCCAGATCGTCGAACTGCGATTCTTTGGCGGGCTAACAGAAGAACAGATCGCGGAGGTACTCGATGTCTCCGAACGAACCGTTCGCCGTGATTGGAGCGTTGCGCGTGCCTGGCTTTTTCGAGAACTGAATTCTGCACCATGACAGCCGAGGAATGGCAAAAGATCACCGAGTTGTACGAGGCCGCAAGCGACCTCGACGACGAAAGTCGCTCTGCATTCCTCGCAAAAGCTTGCGACGGAGATTCAGCAATGCGGCTAGAGGTCGAATCACTGCTCCTGGCAAACAGTCGGGCCGGTGACTTTATAACGGAACCTATAGTCGGCCTGTTTTCTGACGGAGATCCGGTCGAGCGGATCGAACCCGGAGTAGAGATCGGGCCGTACCGTGTCGTATCCGAGATCGGATCGGGCGGTATGGGCGAAGTGTTTCGGGCAACGGATTCCCGTCTCCACCGCGATGCCGCTCTCAAGACCCTGCCCTCGAGCTTTGCGTCGGAACCCTCATTTCGCAAGCGTTTTCAGAACGAGGCCCGGGTAACCGCGACCTTAAATCATCCCAACGTCGCGACCGTCTATTCGATAGAAGAATTTGGCGGAAAGGAGTTTATTGCCATGGAGTTCATCCAGGGCAAAACTCTTGACCAAGCGATCCCGCCGGGCGGCCTTGACCTAAAGACATTTCTAAAGTGGTTCACGGCGATCGTCGACGCACTCGATCATGCCCACACAAAAGGGGTCATACACCGAGATGTGAAGCCGGGAAACATAATGATCTCAGACACCGGCATTCCCAAAGTCCTGGACTTTGGCCTCGCCCGAATGGTGCCGCCGAAAGCCCTTCGCTCGGAAGCTAGCCTGGACATCACCGAACCCGGTCAGGTGATCGGTACTCCGTCCTACATGTCACCCGAACAGGCCGAAGGAAAAGAGATCGATCACCGGAGTGATATCTTCAGCCTCGGCGTGGTTATGTACGAGGCTCTAACGGGCCGCAAACCCTTTGCTGGTGACAGTAATGCCGAGATCGTTAGCAACTTGCTGAAGAATGAGCCAGTGGCGATATCGACGTTACGTTCAGACGTTCCACCTGAAATTTCGGGACTTGTGAGCCGCTGCCTTTCGAAATCAAGGGATAACCGACCGCAGAACCTAAAGGAGATCGTTGCCGTCCTGGATCATTTTTGGGCAAACGAACAGCGGAGTGTTTCTCTATCCGGCTCAGCACTCCGATTCTATCGAGAGTTCTCGACCCGTTCCCCGCTTCGCTGGGTTGCTGCGGCCGTCGCTGTTGTCTTACTTGCGGTAGGAGCCCGGTACTACTTCACGCCGGATAGCGGCCTTCAGTTCTCGGTTGACAAGCTGAGTCTTAGAAAGCTCTCGCAGACAAATAACGTTGTCTATGCCCACGTAATGCCCGATGGTAATTCGATCGCGTTTAATACGATCGAAGCCAATGAAATGCGTTCTCTGTGGGTTCGTCGCTTGGCCGATCGAAATGCCCTTCAACTCCTACCGCCGCAGCCCGTGCAGTTTTGGGGCGGACTGACTATCTCGCAGGACAGTAGTTCGATCTATTATATCGTCGCCGAACGAGCGGCTCGACACGGCGTTCTGCACCGCATATCGGCCTTGGGCGGCTTGCCGCGGAAAATGGTTGAGCAGGTCAACGACCTGGGTTCGTTGTCGCCCGACGGCAAGCGCCTTCTTCTTGTAAGATTTGGCGACAGCGGCAACCAGCTGATATCCGTTAATGCACTCGACGGCAGCGACGAACGCATCGTTCGATCGACCGGCCCTGATACTCACTACCGAGATCCTCACTTCTCTACCGATGGCCGCAGAATATTTGCGATCCGTTTTGATCGGGAAGCCGGAATCGAGTACTGGTCGTTGATCGAGATGTCGGCAGAAGGCGGCAGTGAAACTGTACTTTTGCCGCGCCAAAAGCCAAGGATCAGCGAGATCGCCGTTCTGGCAGACGGACAAAATCTCCTTCTCAATTCAACCGACCCGATCTCAAACCTGCCGCAGATATACACATTTTCGCTTAGAGACGGCACCCTTTCGAGACTCACCAACGACCTGAACTCATATTTCGGAATCAGCGTTGATGCTGCGGGCAGGCAGATCGTCACGTCCCAGCGGGACGATGTCATGAGGATCTGGGCTGGCGAGGTACCGGATTATGAAAACATGAAGCCCTTGACGCTCGAGACAAATGTATATTCTAAAGTCGGCTGGACACCTGATGGCCGTGTCGTTTTTGACGGGATAGACAACAATCGGCCGCATATCTATATCGCCGACCGCGAAAAACAGAACGTACAACAACTCACGCCAAATTCGTCTAGCGACGTTCACCCTCGGGTCACCTCGGACGGCAAATACATTGTTTTTATGTCGGACCGTACCGGAGAGAATCGGATCTGGCGGATCAACATCGATGGGAGCGATCCGCGAATGCTGTCGCCGGCCGACGGCGTAGCTCAAGGGCCGGAGATCTCGGGCGACGATCGGTGGGTGTATTTCTCATACTTAAGTGGTTCGGGAAGCACCTATGCCCGAGTGCCGATCGATGGCGGCGAAATAACTACTCTTAACCCGCGAAGTCTGCAATATTTTATTCCGTCGCCGGACGACAAACTTGTGGCGTTTACATTTGTCGACCCTCAGACAAATTCTCAGCCAAAGCTTGGTATCGCCCCCTTAGGTGCCGACGCCCCAGTTAAAGTTATTGACGCGTGGCCGACAAATACGCTCAAATGGTCGCTCGACGGCAAGAGTATTTTCTTTCGAGAGAGAGACGCGGGAGCGAACCCCTACGCTTCGCTTTGGCAGTACGACCTTTCGACCGATACACGGAAACTTGTATTCGACGTGACTCCCGAGGTGCTTCGGGATGTAGCCTGGTCGCCGGATGGCAAATTGGTGGCTGTGATCAGGGGGAAACTGGTGTCGGACGCGGTACTAATTTCAAACCTCGGTGCTTCAACGCCTACGCCATGACCCCGTCCAAACTCGCCTTCTGCGTAGGAGCACCATCGCCATCGCTTACCTAGGCGAGGTCTTTGCAGCCGCAGAAATAGAAAAGACGCGCGGACAGGAGAGTACGCACGTCTTTTCTTTTTTGGCACTCTCGCGGGCGAGTACTATTTTGGCATCAGTACACTGTCGACGACGTGGATCACGCCATTCGACTGCATTACGTCAGCGATCGTCACTTTTGACTTGCCGCCTTTCTCATCCGTCAGGATTACATCTTTGCCTTCGAGTGAAGCGGTCAGCGTTCCACCTGCGACGGTCTTGAAGGTCGCCTTTCCGTTGCCTGCTTCAATCGCCTTAACAATAGAAGCAGCGTCCTGCTTTCCGGCAACGACGTGGTAGGTCAGGATACCAGTTAAGGCCTTTTTGCTTTCCGGCTTCAGAAGCGTATCAAGCGTCGCCTTTGGAACCTTGTCAAAGGCTGCGTTGGTCGGAGCAAAAACGGTAAACGGCCCTGCACCTTTCAGCGTGTCGACGAGTTCGGCAGCCTTGACCGCTGTAACGAGAGTCGTGTGGTCCTTCGAATTTACAGCGTTGTCAATGATGTCCTTGGTCTTGAGCATCGGGGCTCCACCGACCGTCGGGTTGCCGTCAGTAGCAGGTGCCGTCGCGGTGTTGGCCGCCGGCGATGCGTTTGTAGCCATTGTATTGGCCGTGTTTGACCTCATTGCATTCCCGCTCGTATTCGCAGTATTGGTTGCCGGTGCACCGCAGCCCGCGAGGCCAACAGTCAGGCCGAGGCCCAAGGTAAGAATTGATATTGATTTCATGTTTAAGTCTCCCAAAGAAAAATTACCGATCGGCTCTCGCTAGCGAAATGCTCTTTCCCGTCCGTACAGAACTCTCAGCACGCACGATCCTCCGCTAATGATCACTTGTGCGTGTATTCGCTTTGAACCGCGTTTTAGATGCAAGAAAGTGGAATGTGTTAAATAGCCTTAGACCTGATGGTCAGAAGCAGGAGTACGAACGGAATATATTTCACGCATTTGAGGGGAGAGGAGATAAGAGGGGTGTGTGAAAGGCGATAACGGGTGGAATTTTGGGCGAGTGGGGTGCATTTGGTATTGAAAGGTGTTGACTGGGTCAACTTTAAATTCCACGCCTTTAGTTGTTCGGTGAGAGCCAGAGGCTTTCGATCCGGGATCCGCCATTGTTTACGATCGCTCGTTTGTCTACGCGGCGCCAGCCTGAGTTTTCGAGAAGGTTCGTATAAAGAGGCGACGGGTAGCCGCTGAGAACAACCTTGCCTTTCAGAGATTTGATCAGGTCGATAAATCCGCGGTGGGCGTCATCGTTCATTTCGTGCGAGTACATCTTGGTAAATACCCGTGTTGAAGCGACGTAAGGCGGATCGAGATAGAACAGCGTGTCCGGAGCGTCCATGTCGGCGATCAGCTTGAAGGCGTCGCATCGCTCGATCATGACGTTCCTGAGCCTCCTGGACGCTCTGAACAGTGCGATCGGTCTTATATCCTTAGTGACGGCGCGTGATCCTCGGTTGTGCCGTCGAAAGGATCCTTTCGCGAAACCACCTTCGATACTCATCCACAAACGAAAGAACAGCCGGCGAGCTCGTTCGAGGTCGTCAATGCCGATCGAGCTGCCGCAGCAGCGTTCGAACTCGGTCCGAGACCAGGGCGTGAGCTTTACCTTGCGGACCAGCTCGCGCGGCCGGTCGCGCAGGACGCGGAAAAACTCGACAACGTCGTCGTTCAGATCATTGTACGTTTCGAGCGATGACGGCGGTTTGAGCAGCAGGACGTTCGCACCGCCGCCGAAAGGCTCGACGTAGTGTCGATGCTCGGGAAAGTGCGAGATTATCCAGGGAGCGAGACGGAATTTGGAACCGTAGTATTTCAGCACCGGGCTTGTGATCGTCATATTTTTAATGAGACGAAAAGCGGCGGGCTGAGGACCGTTTCGATGGGGTCAGGTTAGTAAGTTTTCAAAGATCGAACAATCCCGCTTGAGGCAATAGGTGGAGCGGTACTCTCTGGTGAGATATTACCTCAAACGGGCGCCACTTTTATAGTGGTGAAATGATTCGCCCACGCCTGCGAGAAGTCGCGAAAAATGCCGGGATCGAGAACGCCTACCAGTTGCAAAAGCTAACCGGATTTCCGGTCGGTATGGCCTATCGGCTGTGGAATCGCGAATGGAAGCAAGTCGATCTAAAGACGCTAAACACGCTTTGCAACGTACTTGAGTGCACTCCCAGCGATCTACTCGCATTTGCTCCTGATGCAAATGTTTCCATCTAGCTAAGACCTATATTTTACTCTTTAAGTAGTTGACAAAAGCCGTGCACGTGACCAGGAAATATCTAGCCTCATGTGCGGTTAGGTTTGGCTCGTCCATCAGCGCATGACGAATCCCATTCGAATCGCTCGACCACCCGTACAAAGCGCTGAAACCCGTCTTCAAAGCTTTGTGAAGTTCGCCAGCTTTTTCTAAAGCCTTCAAGGCCTCGCCAAGCTCACCCTTTGTAGTACCAGCAACCTGCTTGGCCATGCTTTCAACGGCGGAAATTGACTCTTTAATCGAGTTGCGATAATCAGGTTTTTCTCTATCAGACATCATTTCCAGTGCCGCAGCCAAGTGAGAACGAACATGAGGATAATCATCATCCGCTAGAGCGTTCTCAAGCAAAGCAACTTCCTGCTTATCGATAATGTCAGTTATATTTCCTGCAACGTACCGGTAGCCAACAAAGTCTGTTTCAAAGATGGCGTTTATCCTATCGTTCAGTTCGTCGCTGTCAAGAAACTCAAGCATGAACTCGATGTGGTCATAAACATCATGGATGTCCGAATGGAAAATTGCCTTCCGAAATTCTGATCTAACGAGATCCTGATTACTGGGTAGTCTGTCGAGCGGCTGCCCGCGGAGATCCGCCCAGAAGCTTCGTGCGAAGGCGTACGAGGGCTGTCCCCTCCATGAGCTACTGTCGGTATGAAAGGTTTTACTTTCCCAAACCATTTCTATTAATGCATTCCATATCTTGGTACGGGTGCTCTCGCGCAACGTGTCTGTCTGAATAGACGTATCAACAGTCCGAAAACCTTTTCTTTCGCTGAATCGGGGCATGGTTGTGTGTCTTCTGAAACCGAAACGGCGAGGAGCGTCTCCCATTCCGCGCCTCGCCTTTTGAGTTTCGTCCGAGGAACTGGCGTCCCTTGGTGGATGAATTCTAGCGCAGGTGTGTATTTTCGAAAACCGGCGCGGTGGGCTATTCGGGGCTTTTGAAATAGAGAACTTGGCGGTTGATCCCGCTGTGGAGGAGTTCAAAAGCTGTATTGGGCATAGAAAAAGTCCTCCTGGGGGCGTGGGTAGTTGTTGGTGTCGGGGTCGGGTGGTGGGCCTTCGGCGGGGCGTCCGATGATCTCGACCTGGATCGGGCCTTCGTAGCCGCATTCCTGTTTGGCGGCGCACTGCATCATTTCGATCAGGGCGGCGGCGGTTTTTTCGCTGATCGTCGGTCGACAGTGAATTCGTGCGGTGGCGGCGTTACTTCCCATATTCATTAAATTTCGGCTATGATCCATTGATTGCGGTGATACTGCCGCAGGCGTTCCGCGGCTTTTTCGTACGGAATGGGCTGCTCCCACGGGGCGATTACGAGGCTCGGCTCTTCTTCGCTTTCCTCGTAAACCATGATGCGGATCTGAAAGCTCGACAGGACGCGACGGCCAGACTTTGCGGATCGGGCGCGGAGTCGAGATCTGATCTGTTCGCAACGGTCGAGGCCCTTTTGCGTCAGCCCATACCGAGTCGGATAGCAGCGTCCGTATTTTTCGAGCAGCTCGCGGGCTTCGGCGATCGTGACGGAATCACCTCGTTTTCGCAGTCTGCGCTGGATCGCGATGGCTTCTTTCTCTTCGCGGGTGCGTGCGGCGGCGCGGAGCCTCGCGGCCTCGCGAACATCGTCGTTTCCTTTCCAGTAACTTTCATTCAAAGACGCATTTTGTTGTCGCCAGCGCTGGAGATATCGTGTTTTGTAATCTCGCCGGTGGCCGCGTTCGCGGGCGTTATGACACTCTTTGCAAATGGGGCGGAAATAGTAGTAATTGCCGCTTTGGTCGCGGCGATGCTGAATGATCATCGCTTCGCGAGGCTTCGTCTCGCCGCAGCGATTGCAGGTCCGCGACATAGGCAGCTGCTCGAATCTATCGGTCTTGAACTCAGAGCGAAGGTTAGGCACCGGCGACCTCCATTCCAGCCAGTAGCCCGCGTGAGGCGTCTTTGCGGGTAATTAGGGTTTGGCGGCGGTTTTCGATGTGCTTGGGCATGTCGAGCATTAGGTGACACGCCTGGCAGAGGGCGAGGACGTGATCGGGCTTCGCGCATTTGCGGCCGGTTTCGGCTTTGCATTGGCACGGACCGCCTTCGTGGTCGAGGTGCGCGACGGTCAGGACGATGGTCGTTACTCGATAAGACTTCTGGTCGAACCACGAACCTATTTGACCGATCCTCGCGAGGTTCATTGGCGAGAAGATCTCGACGCGTCCCGTCGCGAAGGTGTACTTCAACCAGCCGTGTTTTACGTCGCAAAGTTCGCAGTGGCTCTGGGCTCGGTCGAAACGGATGTACTCGGAGAACTGCTTCCAGTACGGCGGATATATTGATTGATCTTTGATCGGCATCGTCTAAAATCCTCTCTCTTCTCGGTGTAGCAGCAGGCAGTTTTCTTTGCCGCAGAATTCGCAGGGCGGTTCGGGTTTGACCTCGATCGGGGGCGGTTCGGGCTTTTCGAAGTAGGCCGGTTCGTAGGTCATGGGCATGGCTTTGCGTTCGGTGTCGAGCCATTTGAGCAGCCGCAGCCGGGTCGGCGTGACGCCCTTTTTCATGCACCAATCGAGCATCTTGCGGTACATCGCGTGAACGTCGATGCCGCGATTCTCAGGCTGTGCCGCGATCCAAACGACAAACGTCTGATCGTCCAGGTCGGGGCGGGTTTTAAGATCTTCTTTCTTAGACATTGTTTTGGGGTTCCGGGAGCGGGGCTTTGACCGCTCCCGGAAGTAGTGATTTAGCCGTAGCCGTCGCCGTAGCCGTCGCCGTAGCCGTCGCCGTAGCCGGAGCCGTAGCCGGAGCCGTCGTTACCTACGCCGACCATACCGGCACCTCCTCGATCGACTTCTGAGCTTCCGGTGTCACGTCGAGGATCTCGATCGCTTCCGTGAGCTCGACCCGGTCTACGGCTACCGGGAACTTGCAGTCTTTCGGCTGCTTCGTTCCTTCCATTGCGAGCTGTGAAAGAGACGCTGCACCGTACCAACGCCAGAGACGACGGGCTTTGGTGAGAACGACCTCTTTGCCATCTCGGCTCTCAAGAAAACCTGCGAATACTCCCGCGGAGTAGGTTCGACAGATAACGAATTTCGACTGGTTATCAGCCATTTGAGTTGATCTCCTTTTTGTTGAAATAGTCCTCGGAATACCATCGCGAGGGTCTGGTGTTATCGGGCAAGTAGAGCGGATGCCACGGCTGTTCCCGAGTCAGCCGCAGATAGTGAGGATCGAACCGTGCGAGCATTCGACGGACGATCGAGCCGCGACCCATGAAGGCACCGTCGCGACCCCAAGCACAGACGACAAGCGATGCTCCCTGTGCGACAGAGATGATGTGGCGATCGTTACCGAATCCAACCGGATCGGCGACCTTCATCATGGATCGCGGATCAGTGGCTCGGTAGGCGAAAAGATTGGTAATACATAGAGCGTCAAAACCCCACGAACGGGCGAACTTGACGCATTTGCGGACGGTTGGATCGTCCTTATTCTCGTCGGCGATCGAAGGGTTCAGGCAGACGAAATTGACGAAACGGCGAGGCCCAGGCGTCCAGCTTCGCCACAATTCGTAGCGATAAATTCGGCGCCGATCGAGCGATGCGGAACAGTGTTCGTCGGTGTCCATCCGAGCCATTTTCTTGGCGGCTATTTGCTGGAGCTCGCCACATTCCTCCACAAGCTTTACGAGTCCGAGTTTTTCTAACATGGGTTGATCTCCTTCAAGCTTGGCGGCGGGTTATCACTCCGCCGCTTTCGCCTGCAATTTTTAGTTCTTCTACATTTTCCTATTGCCGCAGGTTCGGGGGCATTGCGGCGGGTTTGCCCGGTCCTACCGTGTGTAGATCAGTTCGTCGATCTGTTTGACGGTGGAGTTATTGGTATTTGCGCTGACGGTCGTGAGCCGTTCGAACGGCAGATAGTCGGCGCCGGTGCCTTCGCAGGCGATGACCTGGCCGCGGCGCGAGTGGATCCAGTAACGCAGCGTTTCGTAATGGATCGTCGAGCGTGCGTAGCGATCGCCGTTTCCGGCCGTGTTGGCGTAACGGTACGGCGGGTCGATAAACCACGTTGCCGTGCGGTTCTCTAGTATCGACAGATAGCTGCACTGCTCGACGCGCCAGTGACGGATCTTATGCAGGTCGCGGGCGATGCGTTCGCGGTCCTGCGACCAGCTATTCTGGCCGTGGCCACGTTTGCGCGGGACGGCTTTGCCGCGGCACAGGTTAAAGCCGATCAGGGCCTTTTCGACCGGCGCGAGCTGCGTGAAGACGTCGATGTGGACTCCGCTCGGGACGTCAGGCAGCGAGCGAATGTCACGCTCGGAAGCGGCTATCAGGTATCGCCAGATCTCGACGATCAGCGGCGAAGCGTCGTACAGGAAAACCTCGCGATCAAAATGAAGCAGCGAATACCGCGCCGAGCCTGCAAAAGGCTCGACTATCACGTCGTACCGCGGCTGCGGGTACAGGTGAGCGATCTTCGATTTTGATCCGTAGTAGCTGAACATTAGGGTCGTTTAATGCCGTTTTTCGTCATGTATTCGAGGCCGCGCTCTGGACGCATGAATTCGATGGCAACGATCTTGCCGTCCGGGAAAGTCACCGTTATCTTGTCGTCCGGACGAAGGGTCAACGGGTTGCCATACGAAGGATCGTGAAACGTCACTTCATCCACCGCCTCCTGGCAGTCCACTTTGATATGGCGGTATATCATCGTTTCCTCCATCCCTGCTGGCTAACCTTGTTTTCGAAGATCATCTCGTTTTTCAGCGCGGCGCCGATTACGCGGGTGTTATCGTATTTTTCCTTACTGATCCTGAGGGCCTGATTGGCGATGTTGCCGAGGCCGAGCGGGGTTTCGGCGTTGGCGGCGATGTAGGTGACGGCCTCGTCGTCGAAGAGATCCTCGACCTTTTTGCCGACGAGCCGCAGCCGGTGGGCGAGATAGCCCGCTGCCTGATCCTGAAACGGCGGCATTTCGAGAACGTGGATGCGTTCGTAGATCTCCTGAAACTCAGGCATTTCGAGCGTCGAGACGAATGACGGCCATCCGAGCAGCACGATGCCGAGGTACTTCTGAAAGCCGCCTGACGACATTTCGAAAAAGTTTTTGAGCGAGCTGACCGCGGATTTGTTCATCCGGTGACACTCGTCGATCGCCAGGGCGACGCGTTTGCCGTTTTGGGTCATCGACGAAAGCTTTGCCTTGACGGCCGCGCCGAGTGCCGTCGCTCGCTGCGGTGCGGGCGTGTCGGTCTCGCGCAGGATGGTGCGGGCGATCTCGATCGGCGAGACGTTCTTTTGATCGAAAAACTCGGGCCAGATGACGTGCAGGTTTTCGTCACCGGCAACGTGGTCCTCGATCAATGCCCGCAGCGTCGTTTTCCCGGAGCCGATCGGGCCGATGACGGCGACGAAATGGCGATACTTGATCGCGTCGAGCACGGCGTCGTAGATCTCGCGAAGCGGCCGCGAAATGAATACCTCGTCACGGCTCGACGGGTAGTTTTTGAAAGGGTCGTCGGTCAGGCCGAAATACGAGATTTCGTCCTGCCGCAGCGCAATGCGTTTCGAGATCATGGGTTGATATTCTCCTTCGGTGAAAACTTCGAGCAGTTGGGCGTCGACTGAGGCTTTTGTCTCGCCGAGCTGGATCATGTGGTCACGCAGCCGAGCCGCGATGATGGTGTTGAGGCGGTCGGTCCACTGCGGTGAACCTTTGCCATTGACAAGACGGCTAAGCGTCGATGTGCTGGCATATTGTTCGCCGGCTTCTGTGAGCCAGTTATGCAGCGTCGAAAGCGGCAGGTCGTACTTGTTGAGGACCTGGCCGAGCGGCGTATTCGGGTGTTGCTTGTGGCGGCGGTATTTTCTAGGTGTCCTGGGTTGATCTGACATAGGTTTTTAGTTGAAGCGGCTGGCTAGGCCGCTGGTAAATTGGTCTATCCGACGAGACGAAGTCCCTCCTCGAATGGTCTGTTCAAACGGTCGATAGCGGCCTCGACCTCAGTTTCGGCGACGGTTACTGCGTCGTCTGCGAAGATCTCGCGAAGGAACGATTTAGCCGCATCCTTCGACTCAAAGCGGTCGCTGTACTCGGCGACGGCCTGCCAATAGGTGATCGGCTTGCCGATGTAAGCGGTTTTGGAAGTCTGGGAAGTTTTGGAAGTCTCGGAAGTTTCGGAAGGGGCGGAAACGACTGGTACGACTTCGTTGACGGCTTCGCTCGAGGCGATGAATTCGCGGTGCGGGAAATTGACGACTCCGGCTTTTTCGACCTCGATCGGGACATTGAGGTGAGGGACCGGAGCGATCTGGCCCGTTAGGCGTTTCTGCTCTTTGATCGCGGCCACCTCCTGTTTGCGTTCGGCTTTCAATTCGCGGGTCAGCCGTTCGGCATTGGACTCGGCGACGGTGCGGAACTCCCCCGCTTTGTCGACGCCGGCGACGAGCTTGTCGATCTCATAAACACCGCCGTTGGTTGGCTCAAACTTGCCGTCGATATTCGGCAGCGTAAGCAGGATCATTCCGATCGAGTGCGGAACGACGATGCGGACGACCTTGCCGGTGTAATCGACAAACGGCCTGGCGTTCGGGATCTTGTAGGCGACTTTGCGATGTGTGACAGTCATCGACGCATCGAGAACTGCCTCGAACTCGTCCGAAAGCAGGGCCGATTCGATCACGTCCGGAGCGACTTTTCGCACGACGATCCGCTTGCCGTGCCAGCGGTTCATGGGCTTTTCACCGGTCGCCCGGTGAATTCGGTGGTTGTAGTGCTCGCAAATCTCGTCGGCGAAGCGGTTGAGGTCGTCGATGGTTACCGTCTGGCCTTCGCTAACCGCGAGGCCGATAAAGCGGTCGGCCTTTTCAGCCCATTTGTGGGCACCCTCGACCTTTCCGGTCGCCTGCGGATTGTTCGGAGCGTGGCGTTTGTGAACGTAGCCGCCCTCGTTTTTGAGGATCGAATTCAGAATGCGTTCGGCGCGGATGTGATAGCCCTTGAACTCGGAGCCGTTATCGGTATAAAGCTCACGCGGAACGCCGAGCCTGGTGAACGCCTCGCACTCGAAGCGAACCATATCGAGACTCGTGATCGCCGGGACCGCGACGTAACGCAGGAAACGCCGACGCGAGTGATCGTCCACGAGCATGATCTGCCAGACGCGGAGCTTCGTCTCGTCCATCTGCGGATGGTTCTTGTCGATGCCCTCGATCTTGAGGACACGACGGGTCTTTTCGTCCTGCCATCTGACCTTTAGAGCTGTGCAATCGATCTGATACATCTGTCCTGGAAACTCTGCCTCAAAGCGTCGGTGTGCCCGGCGAGTGTTTCGCCGCTGCGTTTTGCCTAAACCCTGCTCGCGCAAATATCGCTGAAACGTTTCGAGCGTCGGCAGGTTGGTCCGGCCGCGTGTTCGTGCTGTCAGCAATGCCTGATCCGGGTCGAGCTTATCGACGATCACGAGCTGCATCGCGTAATAGAGATCGGTGCCGGGCTTGATCTCAAAAGTCCGTTTTCCGGCATCGCTTCGGGTCTTCCGCTGACCTGAACGAAGGTCTTTCGTCATGCGGTAAACGTATTGCCAACTCACGCCGTAATTCGCCGCCAGCCGTTCAGCCTCTGATTTGGCGGCGGTACCGCTCAAACCGGACATGGCGTTGCGAATCTCCTCAAATGCCGTGGATCCGAGTTTTCGATTCATCGTTCAAAAAGGGGTCAGAAAAGAACGCGGAGGCGATGGGCTGAATTACCGCCTCCGCTTGTGCATCAAAAAACTAAGCAGCGGCTTTTACTGCATTGGCCGGAAGCTGCGATCGCAGGAACGCAGCGAAGTCGGTCAACTGGAGCTCGCTGAGATCGCTCGAACGATCAACGCCGTAACGCGCCCGGAGAACACGCTTCCACGCGGCCTTGTCGGTAAATCGCTCCTGGCCTTTCGCGCCTTCGAACCACGAATCGACTATGTAGCTTGTCTCGTAACCGAGTGCGTGGACCTCACGGAGCAGCTTCGCGTTGTTATCGCGCGGCGGGCCAGAAAACTCCGCGACGTTGCCGCGGCCTTTGGCAGCCTCGTGCAGACGGATCAGGTTGATGCCCTTGTTTACGAGTGCCGAACGGGCGGCACGGGCCGTCGCGAGCGATTTGATCTCCTCGGGCGACATCTCGTGGCCGTTGCGTTTCTCGCCTAGATTGGCCATGCCGGTCGAGCTGGCAAACGTCCCGTCCTGGAAGGTGATCTTGTACGACACGGCGATATTATCGGGAAAAAGCGAGACGATCGGTTCGTCCTCGATCCCGACGACATCGGTCAACTTGTGCAGCAGCACGGCTGTCGCTTCGCGGTCGAAAAATGGCTCGTTCGCGGCGTTCTCAAAGAACAGGATCTGATCGGGTTCGAGGCCGTAGGTCGCACAGTATTCGGCGACCAGCTCGTGTTGGGCTCTGGTGAAGTCTTTTTGCTGAATGGTTTTCATGAGTAATCTCCTGTGTGCGGAACTCGAGTCCGCGGCTTATACCTCTTCGTCCCCAAAATCGTCGTCTTCGGCGAGGATCTGCCGTGTGCGATCCGATATCGCACCTTTTGCTCCATGGGTTGATGTAGGACTATCCTCAAAATCGAATGTGCTGCCGAGTGCTTTTTTCAGGTGCAGGAATTGCCCCCAAAGCGAACGCATCGTGACACCGCTTTTCTCGGCCCTGGCTGCGGGCTTTAGCTTTTCGGCCTCGCGTGTGAGCAGCACGAAACCGTCGAGAACCTTCATAAACGCCCGGTCGAACGGGTCGCCCTGGTTGAGAGCGTCGAGGTTTCGCTGCAGCTCTTCGTACTCGGTCTGGCCGCGCTGGATCTGCTCGGTCTGGGTGGCGATCCGTTTGGCCTGCTTTTCCTCGCGGATGTCGCGTTCACGCAGGACGTCGTGCATCGTCTCGACCAGCTCTTTGATCGCGGCCCTGTCGGTGACGGCGACGCGCTGATCTGCGATCAGCAGATCGTCGCCATCGAGCTCGATCTTGACGCCGGAACCGGCAAGCAGCTTGCGGGTTTTGAGCGGGATGATCTTCTTGCCCGAAAACACGTCGAAGACCTGCGGGCCTTCGCTCAGCAGCAGTTCCTTTAGCTCGTAGTATTTGCTTTTGGACAGGTCCGGAACCTCGTCGCTGTTGAGGTAATCGACGAATCGCTCGAAGCCCCACACCGCGTAGTATTTCTTTTCCTCGACCTCCATCAGGCCCTCGATCATCTTTGACGAGAGGCTGCGGGCGATCGACGTAACCGCGGCGAGGGCACCGCTGAACTTGTGAGCCTCGGCAATAAAATGCTTGTCGAACTCTTCAATGCGGGCCTTTTCGATCGCTCCAAAATGCTGATCTTCGACCTCGCGAATCTTTTCTTTTAATTTTTCACTCATGTTTTGCTTTAAATTCCGGATACGGAATCGTACGTTTTCAATAGAATCAACAACTTAGCTCGAAAAAATGCCGTTTAAATTCCGTTTTCTGGAATTTAAAGCCCCTCATGCCTCGCGATCGCGGTGGCTATGCGGATCGCGTTTCGCCCGATGGTCCACTCGCCTCGTTCGTTCTGGACGGCGAGTCCGTGTAGACGGAGAGTTCGTAACGCTCGCATCGTAAAATCGCGGCTGTAACCAGTTCTCGTTTCGATCCTCGATTGCTTAACCGGCTCAAACGCCGTACCTTCGAGAGCTTCGAAAACCTGCCATACCTTCGTAAATGATTCGACCCGGTACTGTTCGTCATCGCGTTTATTCATCGTCGTCGTCATTGATGATCGACTGAGCCAGGACGAAAACTATCGCCAGTGCGATCACCGCAAATGTCACGTAAAGTCCTGTCGTATTCATCATCGTTAGAAAATTGCCGGACGCTTGGTCGTTTCTCAGTCGGTTTCTCCCCGTCTGCCTCTGCCTCACGCCCGGCGTCCCGGTCACGCACCGGGCGGCAGAGCCTCTAGATCCTGCCAAAACTCAAACTCCATCTGCTCGGCGAGGATCGGAAAATTCGCCTTTGCTACGCGGTGGATCGTCGTTAGCTGACGGATCGGTGCGGATTTGGCACGTTTGACCCAGGCCGCGAAATCATCCTCTTCAGTGGCGATCCAGTAGCCGTGCGGGCTTCCCTTGCGGCTCGCGACCGGCAGCAGCCAGACGGAGCGCAGATCCTCGATAACGTAGTGAAACTTACGCAGCCGCTGGTGCGAGGCCCAGCCGAAATACTTATCGAGCAATGTTTGGCGTGGTGCCGGATCATCGGTCGATCGACGCGACAACGCCCGAGCAACGTCGAAGGCGAGCGGATTGACCGGCACCCCGCGAAACATCAGCGACCGTGTAGCCCGGTCGATGATCTTTGCCGCCGCGTTCGGCTCGTCGTGAGCGAGTCCCAGCTCGATCACCGGACAGGTCCGCACGTCGCCGTTCGGCCCGATCTGGATGCCGAGATCGCCGCAGCGGCTGCACCGTGCACCGTCAACCCGCACGAAGAGCGGCGGTGTCGTATCGAGATGTCTTGACTCAATCAGCATTTAGACAAGCTCCTTCGCGTCAAGAACGCCGTCCTCAGCCTCTAGGTCCTCGTCGTCGCCCATGATGGTTTCCCACCAGATATCGCCTCCGCGTTCGATCCCTTCGGTGTAGCCCTTGCTAAACCAGTAAGGCTTGCCGAGAAAGAACCCGAGACCGATCGAGCCGATAATGATGCAGAGCATCGAGATGAAATAGATCTGCGTTTGCGTCATGGAACCCTCCTGAATTGTGGCTCGGCGGCTGCCGGCGTTGGGCTTGTAGGCGGCGTGATCCCGTCGCGTTTGTTCATTGACTTGAGGGCCTCAACGATCTTGTTGCCCTCCTCGGTCGTGCGGGGCGGCCAGTGTTTGAGCATCCGCGTGCCCATTCGCTCAAGGCCCTCATCGGACATCCCGCGAAGCTTGGCCAGCTCGTGCATGAAATCGAGATGTGCAGCCGTCTCGACCGCTTTCACGCCTGCCTGCTGACGGTGGTAGTTGACCGTCCGCCGCGAGTATCTCCGCGTCATCGGCTCACCGCCGAGAGAAACGATCACCGCGTTCGCCTTCTCAAAGGTCAGCCCTGACAGCGGCTCGCCCGCTAGCATTTCGAGGTACTCTTTTGGCTCGTCGTAACCGGCCGCTCGGGCCTTGTCCTTCGCCAGCCCGAACATCCGGCGAATCTGAAAATTCTGCTTTGGTTGTGGTTTAGGCATCGGTTTCGTCCTCCTTGATCTCGTAGAGGTAAAAACCAACCGTGAACTGGTCGCCAAGCGATATTCCCCAACCGCAGCCGATAATCCAATCCCTTACCCGAAGCGGGGAACATCTCGGGTGATCTCGATTCAGCTGGCTGATCTGAACGCGAAGCGTGTTCAGAAATCGCGTCGGACCGCCCGAGATGATGCGTCCGCTGTAACCTTTGAGAACCTCAACGGCGGCGCTTTGCAGGGCATTCTTGGGCTGGTTGTGGCTTCCGAAAAATGCGAAGTATCTTGTCATTCCGCACCTCCGCACAGCTGGAGCTGTTTGTAGAGTTCGACGATGGCCTCGTTGATGGCCTCGCGGCGTTCGGCGGGCGGACGGCGTTCGAGGACGTGTTCGATCACGTCGTGCAGCTCGCGGGTGAGCGTGACGATCGTCGAGGGCTGATTGCACCCGCGGGTAATGCGGTCGCAGCGGGCGTTGAAATCCGCACGTATCAGTTCGAGCCGGTCGGCGTTTAACCGGCCGAGCGGATTGAGAAGGCGCCAGAGCTTTGGATAGGGATTGTCGTTGCCTAGGATCTCGTAGACACGTTTGTCGGTGATCCCCAGCTCAATGGCAATTTCCCTGACGAGGCCGTCAAAGGCCTGGGTTGTAACGTCATTTGGGTTTTGCATAGTTTGGGCTTTTCGCGGCTAAACCGCCGCAGGTTTTTAGAGAATGTCGTTTACCGCAAGCTGCAACTCGGCTGTAAGGCGTTGTACGCGTCGCCTCTTGCGTTCACTGGTTCGGACTAGGAGCAATTTGTCACTATCTAGGTCCGACGAGAAGACACCAGTTTTAAGAAGGCGTTTCCGAATGTCTTTCACGACCAGAGCCATGCCCTCGGGATTATGGTGGGCAAGTACATCCAGCAATCGCCATAATCGACGATATGGATCGTCCCGCGTCAGAATCTGATAGAGTCGCTTGTCCGTTACCCCGATATCGCGGGCACACTCGGGAATGTGACCGTAGAAAACTTGCTGCAGAACTGAGTCTTTTTTCATGTTTATCCTTTCGTTTCTCGACGAATTTCAACTGCAAAAAACAGGCAAAAAAAGATAGGCTTCTCGGAATGGAGAAAACCTATCGGGATCTATGCCGCGCGCAGCATCTGCTTGGCCGGTCGTTTGTGGTCGGGACTTTTGAACTTGAAGCCGTATTTCGTGTTGAGGTACATCGCGTACCGTGGGTAATAATCGCGGCACCAGATCATGTCGTCGATCATCGCTCGAAGGCTTCGCTCTTTAACCTGCGGATATTGCTCGTGTAGTTCCTTGACCAGATCGGCGACGTTCTTGCCAATGTCCATCAGTTTTTCTTTGTTCTCACGTGGCGTCATGGTAAAATTCCCCGTTTATAGCCTGAAAGATTTAACTAAGGGTTACAGGCTTGAATTAGAATCTAAACGCTCCGTTAAGACTTGTCAAGCGGAAAGTTCACGCTCCGTTAAATTTTTCTCAATGAACACCTTCGGCGAACGACTAAGAAAGGCATTCCACAACGCCAAAAACGCCGAAATTGCACGCAAATTAGGAACTTCAGACTCCGCTGTCAAAAATTACATGGATGGCCGGATACCCAGCCTCGAAGTTCTCATCAAGATAAATTCCTTAACGGGTCGTTCATTAGACTGGCTGATTTTGGGCAGAGATGAAACGGATCGTGAAGCCGGAGTGCTCGAACCTGAGATTGCTGGGCTGCTGCGGCGGATCGCGGCGGAGCAATCGAACGTCGTTTTTGCCGAGGCCGAGATCGGCGGAGCGAATCTGGAACGGCGAACGCTCGACCTAATTGCCAACTATTTACTCGCCCGAGCCTTGAAGTCGGTAAACCTGATCGACAGCGAGCGTGACGTAATGTCGGCGGCTGATCTGAAGCGAGCGGAGCGTTTCACCTTCGTCGCGAACGTGCCACAATCGCTCGATGACCGGATCGGGGAGATCATTGAAAAGAAAATTGCGGGAAAAGGCGTTTCATCGCTTGCACAAGATGAGGGATTTCGTGCTATGATTCGTGACATCGTCAAAGAAGAGGCGGGGTCGAAGGAAGTGCCGGTTTATCCGATCAACTTCGGCCAGGCCGACGAAGACGATCAGCGAAGCCGAAAGGCGGGTTAAATCACTCAAGCGGAGGCACAAACACGAACGACCATGCAGCTACAAGTCTTATCCCCACGTTCACCAAACAAATTAAGCCCATATTTCCCGGTCGGCATTCCAGCCGGAAAGGCCCAGCCGATGGATCAGGATCCGGAGTGGATCGACATCGATAAATACATTCGCGGAACCAACGACATCGTTTACTGCCGTGCGAGCGGCCTGTCCATGAAATCGAGACAAGAGATCGGGATCGACGACAACGATATTATCGCCGTTCAGCCAACGGGCTTTGCACGTCCCGGCGATGTGGTGATCGCCGAGGTAAACGGCGAATACACCATCAAACGATTGAAACACCACGCTCACGGGCTATATCTCGTTCCGGCCAACGAAGACTACCCGATCCGGCGAATCGAGCGCACCGACGCCTTCCGCGTCTGGGGCCGCGTTCATTACGTGATCCATAAGATGAGGAGGGCAGCATGAGAGACATCGAATCGAGACCGGATATAATGGCGATCGTCGAGCAAATGGAAGCTGCCATCACAGCGAAGCACCGATCACAGTTGATCGAGAAATATGGCCCGGACAAGGGCGAGGAGCTTTGGTTCAGCTTTCAGCCGGGCGGAAGGCGATACGAACTAGACGGCGAAGCCCACGAAGACGACCCGCGAAATATACATTGCGGCAATTGCTATCTTGGTTCAGGATCGACAGAGGAGGACTTTGATGATGTTGGCTATGCAGAATAAGACTTGTGCGATCTTTCTGGCGTTACTGAGCTTTGCGGTTATGGCTTCAGGTCAGGTCGAGCGGAAGTATGACCGGTTCAAGGACGTAACCACGATCACCGCACTGATCGGGAATTCTCCGATGGATGCGGAATATCGCTCGGTCAAGTGGGATGTCGTCGTAAGCTTTCCAGGGGAAAAGCCGCCGAAGGAACCGGTCGTGACATTGCTGCTGACGACGTCGTCGAAGATGGGCCTGCTCCAAACCAGCGATCTAATGCTGTACGGCATCATCGACGGCGAACGGATCACGCTGGGAAAGTTCGCACCCATAGCCGTACCTTATCGCGGCACGGTGATAGAAAACTCTGAGCTGCGAATGCCGTTCGCCAGCCTGCAAAAGATTGGATCTGCAAAGGTTGTCGAGGTGAAAGCTGGCCAGCTTGAGTGGAAGTTTAGCGCTGCGGGACTGGCGACGGTGCGGGAGTTTATTGAGCTCTTCGAGACTTCGCAACCGAGGAAAAGTTCCGTTGGAAGCAGATAGATCGTGCTTAGAATAGGACTTGGCGGGCCGGATCGGCCATCGATCCGGTTCTTGAAAGAATGGCCGCGTGGCTTTTATATCAGCCCGCTCGTGGATAACTTTGACTGCGAACTGCAGCGATTTCTCACCGAGCGATACTTCAAAGACGGCGCCGCCTTGTTCGGGCGAGAGTCGCCGGAGGAACTCCAGACCATTCGCGAATGGGCACGAGGGTATCTCGATGAGACGAGCGACGACGATGTTTACCTGATCGCTCAGTATTTTGTTCAACGCGTCCGCAACTACGTCCACCTCCAAACCCTTTCCGAAGCCCGCATCGTTCACGCGATCTCGTATGGCTGCGAAGCTCACAACGGCCGCGTAATCGACGTGGAGCTATCTCGGGCAAAGCTGCGAGTGATCAGGCGTTTGAGCTTGTTGGAATACAGCGAAGAGGTTTGGGGCAGAGATCTTGGTTTTCCGCCTTTTTCGATTGAGTGTATCTGTCGAATAGAAGGGCTTTAATCGTACTCGAGACCGTCATACTTCTATAGAGCATCCAGTCTGCGAATTTCGACGTTGATGTCATGCCGAAGTTCTAGGATCGCTCTGGTTAACTTCGTCCCAGCTTCCATTGCAGCGTTTCGGAAAATCATAAGGCTTTCATAGCTCTGTGGAGTTTTGAGGAGCGTGGATTCGGCAGCAGTGTATTCCTGATGAGCTGATAGAAGGTCGACGCAGCGGTGATTTAGGGCGGGCACGACGATATCGACTTCGTTTACAATCTCAAACAAGCTTTGGATCAGGGCATTTAATGAATCTAGGCCTTTCTGCAAGTCGCCGCGATCAACCGCATTCCGCAGCGCTAAGCCTAGATTGGAAGCCGAATGGCTTACGTTGATCAGCTTGGATGAAATAGATGTTAGCCGTTCGATCTGAGCATCTTGTTTTGCACGCTTCTTTACAAAACGCAATTCCAGAACTTTTGCAACACTGGTAATGAGGCCACCGAGAATAACGCCGACCAATGGACCCGTGACAAGGAGGACATCCTTCCAGGTCAGGGAAACCTCTGTTGGATTCATGCGGCCATCCTCTGTTGACTTTGGCGTTGGGAGGCTAGTATAAAGGCATCTAGGCTGGAGGAGTAGACGAACCAGTTGTTTCCGCCGCCGATCTGTCTTCCTTCGAGGATGCCTTCGTCGATCCAACCCACGATAGTCGGCCGGCTTGGTGCCGGGTGAAAAACCTTTGCGAGCGCAGCCTCGACCTCGACCAGCTTGATCAGGCGGTCGATCTGCATTAACGGCATCTGGTAGGAATTTCTCACGCTCATAATCACAAACTAAAAAATCAGAAAAGTCAACAGGTTTAAAAAGGACGCCAAAAACGTCCTATTTTTGTGCGCGTACATCGGTCAGGATGTGTGTGAACGGACGGTTACTTCCTAGAAACGCCGGAAGCCGGCTTTGTTGATTGAGACGGCTTCCGGTTCTTTTTAACACAAAGGTTTATCGAGCTGACGATCGAAAAGTTTATCGAACTGGATATCGAAAATATTATCTCGCGTGGCAAAAGCACTTACACAATCAGATGTCGTTTACGAGCTCGAACGTTGGGCGTCGAGCAAAAAGAAGCTTGAAAAAGCCGAAGCGGCTCAGGCTGCGGAGATCGAGCCATTTGCGGCCGAGTTTGAAGCTCGGAGTGCAGAGATCGTCGAACGTCATCGGAAAACGATCGACAAGCTGACCACTGAGGTTGACCAGCGGGAAACGGTAATAACCGGCTGGCTCAACGGGCGAAAGAAAACGACGACGGTCGATGCTACACACGCGACGGCTGAGGTTGTGCACGGTGTGAAGCTCGGTAACCGGATCGTCGATACCGAAAAGCTCGTAGCCCTGTGCAAGAAAAAGAAGGTGGATTTCTGGCAGTTCGTCTCGCTGCTCGTCGGCAAGCTCGACGAAAAGCTCGGCAAAGCCGAGGTCGATGCGATCTCGCGACGCGACAGCACGGACACGAAGACCGTGAGGCTGAAATTGAAAGATTAAGTTTGTGCGGGGTGGAGCAGTTGGTAGCTCGTTGGGCTCATAACCCGAAGGTCACCGGTTCAAGTCCGGTCCCCGCGACCAATATCCATTAGCGACGGAGGAGCAGGAAAAGTTTGCTTTGATCCCGTCGCTCCACGGAAACCTGACTTGGGCAGGGCCGTGCAGAGGCTTTTCAAGGTCCTGAATACCCGAGGCGGAGAATCCGAGCCCGCACCTTAGACCACTCGGAACCTTTATTTTTTATGAGTTGGAGAGTAGCTGAAAGCCTAAAGAAACTACGCGAGCAGATCAATGCTGCGTATCCGAACCGCGACCGAGCCTCGGACGGTTCGATCGGCGATGCGGCTCATGCTTCGCGAAGCTCTGACCATAACCCCTGGGTGAAGGACTCTCGCGGCCAGGGCGTGGTGACGGCGATCGACATCGACGCCGATCTGACGAACACGGTCAAGGTCGGTGTGATCGTCGATGCTCTGATCGCGTCAAAAGACCCGCGAATCAAGTACATCATTTTTAATCGAAGGATCCTCGCATCGTATCCGGTCAAAGGTGTAGCGGCTTGGAAATGGCGACCGTACAGCGGCGCCAATGCTCATACGCAGCACGCTCACGTTTCGGTCAATGCCGCTCCGCTGCATTACGACAACCGGGCCGAATGGAACATCGGGCCGCTGCCGAAAGTGGTATCCGAACTCGAACAGCTAAAACAAGATCTCGCGGAGCCCGGCCTGATAGACGTCCCGCCGACTGAAACAAACGCCTCTCAAAATCCGGCTACTCAAGAACCGGCTACTGGTCCCGCAGCACCGGCTCCGCAAACCGTGGGCATCGCGGGCGGTTCGTTCCCGGCACATGTGCCGCAGATCAACACGGCGAAGACGTGGCTGGCGAGCTTGTTTGGTATTACGGGAATCGGGACGGTGGTGTCGGTCGTTGCGGGTTTGCCGCTGTGGCTGCAGATCGGGCTTTTCGGCCTGGTCGTGCTGATCGTCGTCGGGATCATCGTCCTGTTTGTGAAGTATCACGAGCAGATCTTTGCTTACGTCACGGGAATGAATGCGCTGCGTGCGACCGAGGGCGTTGGCAATCCGGTCCTGTCGGGACCGCCTGAATGAATCACCTGAATGGAAAATCCGTTTCTCCATCCCGGCTTTATAGTGCCGACAGCTTTGGGCCTGATCGCTTGGATTTCATGGCAGATCCGGTTGGAGGCGAAAGTGGGCGCGGTTGAAAAGGCACAGGTCCGGCAGGACCAGTCGCTTGAGGACACGTGGAAGGACCTCGAATCGCACCGGGCGAACGAGGGCATTCATTTTAACCAGCGGGTCGCGAGTGAAGTTGACAGGCGGCAGAGCGAGCGGTTTGGCCGGATCGAAGGCGACCTGAAAGAGATCAAGGACCTGATCAAAGGGATGGCAGGCAAATGACTGAGAAAGTGACAATTCGAGACGCAATCGGTGATCTGTGGCGGGACCTGTCTGGTGCCCAGCGGTTTGTGACCGTGAGCCTCGTCGCTCTGTTCGTCGGGCTGCTGGTGACGAGCTGGGTCAACACGTTTCAGACGTGGAGCGAAGTTCGGGTTTACGAGCAGCAGGCCGCAAAGGCCGAGATGGAAAGGGTCGAGGCTCTGGAACGTGCGGCAGAGATCGCCAGCCAGATCAAAATCCGCGAGCAGGAAGTTTTTAATGTTGAGGCAAAACGTGATGCAAAAGCAGAAGAGGTCAAACAGGTTGCTGAGATCGTTCAGCGTGAGCGTGATAATTACGAGCGTGCTGTTCGCTATCGCCTTCCAAATACTCCCAGCACAAGTCAGCTATGCGCAGACCTCGCCGGACTCGGCTATCCCTGTCACGACACCGACCCCAGCCGCTGACCCGAACGATGCGGGCCTGCGGGCGGCGTGTGCCGAGGCGGTCGAGGAGCTGAAAGCAGCAAGGCGTCTGATAAATGCCCAAGGGTTGCAGATCGACAAATTTGGAGAGCTGGTCGGTTTGGAAAGGCAGCTTTCGACCGGTTTGAAAAATCTCCGGACGCTTGACGCCCAGGAGAAAGACGAGCTGCGGAATGCGATCGCCGCGGCAAACCGGGAGGTGGCGGCGGTGAAGTCCGCGAATCAGGTCTTGAAAAAGAACCAGGTCACGTTCTGGAAACAGTTTAAGTGGGTCGTGATCGGCGGTGCGGCGGGCATCGTGGTCGGGTCGATCGTCAAGAAATAAAGTTCGCCGTCAGGGTTGAGCGGCGGACGCGGCTCCGGTGGGCAGAGGTAAAGCGAATGGCTATCGGTAAGCCGACTCCACCGACTAAGGGCCGCGAAATTTAAGGAAATGCCAGCACGTTACGGACAGGAAGCAATCGAACTCTGCCGGTCGCTCTACTGCAAATACGGCGGCAAGAATCACGACGCGATCGAGGCCGAGATGCGTCGGCAATATCCGGGCTGGCAAAAAGCCAACCTCCACGATCGCGGCAAGGCCGGCCAACGAATGGGCTGGATCAGCCGGTACGGTTTTGACAATTCGCTGAAGCTGCATTTGCAGAAGCTGACCGAGTCGGTCAACGACGACGAGCAGGACCTGTACATCGGGATCCGCGAAGCTCGAAAGCGGATGCAAGCGAAGGTTGCGGGCAAGGATGCGACGAAGGACGACATTTACCAGTATCGCGATTTCTGCAAGCTGGAGATCGAAGCCCGGCGAAACCTCGACCTGAGCCGTGACAACCTCGAAACATTCGTCTCGGGTTACGAAAAGCTAGTGATATGGCTCGGCGATCTTGATCCGGCCGCGGCAAAGATGCTGATAAAGCACGGCGATAAATTGGCCGAACTGGCTCAGGCCCACTATGGCAAGGAAGAAATCGACGACGGAACAAGCGATCGAACGGATGAAGGCGGCGAACGACCGGGTCCGGGTGAAAGTCAGCTCCGACTCGTCAAATGACATCAGTTTTGCACCACTCGCGTGGTGGCGTGAACGCTGGCACGACAAAGAGATCCAGCGGCAGTTCATTGAAAACTTCATATTCATTCGCGATGCGTTCGACGAGAACAAGCTGACGCTGCTCAAGCTCAACGAGATCCAGCAGCACCTGCTGGAGAATCTGACGGGCAAGGATGTCGTCATCAAGTCGCGTCGGCAAGGGCTTTCGACCTTTTTCAAGGCGATGTATTTTGCAAACGCCGTGGTGAAGTCAGGGCGAAACGTTCGGATCGTTCCGCATGATCCTGACACCGAGGAGCAGTTCCGGGCCGACTTCCGGTCGATGTACGAGAATCTGCCGCCGCATTTGAAGCCGGCGACAAAGTACTACTCGGAATCGCTGATCGAGTTTAAGGACACGGTCAAGGGAACGATCAACTCGCGAGTCTCGACGGCTTCGGTTCAGCCGGGCCACGAAGGCAAGGGACGCGGTCAGACGATCACGGATCTTCACCTGACCGAGCCGCCGTTCTGGCGTGGCGATTCAAAAAAGGCAGCGACATCGCTGCTCGAAGCCGCTCAGGGTGGAAACGTCGCGGTCGAATCGACGGCCTTCGGCATCGACTGGACGCACGCGGTTTACCAGCAGGGCAAAAAAGGCGAAGGCGGTTGGACGTCGTTCTTTTTCGAGTGGTGGTGGAAACGGAGTTATCGGATCGAGGGTGCGAAGTTCGCCCAGGGCCGAAAGAAAGAATGGGTTTTGCTCCTGCCCGGTGAAACGCTCAAGGGCATCTGGGAAGTTCCCGCAGCCGGGATCTCGGAAGCCGAGCGGATCGCAAAACGGAACAAGTTTGACAACGCAAAGCTCACGACAGACGAGATCGCGGTTTGTGAGCTGATCGCCGCTCATCTGGTTCGAATGGGACACGTTCCGAAGCGTAACCCGCTGCTCGGGATGCCAAGTTGGGCTCGCGACGAGGTAGCGGAGTTTCTGGCTTGGCGTCGGGCGAAGATCGAGGAGCTGCCGGGCGGTGAGAATCAGTTCAAGGTCGAGTATCCCGAGAACGACGTCGATTGCTTCGAGCAGACGGGACGGCCCGTCATTCAGGGCAAGTATTTGAAAGTTTCGTGTTTGCCGCACGAGGAAGGAGTTGCCGGGCACGAGTACATCATCGGCTGCGATACGTCGCTCGGGCACGAGACCGGAGATCCATCGGCGATCGAGGTCATTGACATTACGACGGGCCGTCAGGTCCACAGCGAGACGCTCCGGCGTTCGCCGGATCTGCTGGCGTACAGGCTCGAGGAACTGCACCACCTGTACAACGGTGCCCTCGTCGTTGTTGAGAGAAACAACACGGGGATCGCGACTATCCGCGAGCTGCAGCGGTTGATCCTTGAAGACTTTATTTTCCGCTACCTCGACCGCAGCCTACAGCGAAAGGTCGAGGACGGCGAGTTGACACTCGATGAAGCGATGGCTCGTGCGGAGTTCGGACTGCCGACGACGGCGCTGAACAAAGCCGACTACGCGATCGCACTGGAACAGGCGATCAGGACCGGCGAGATCGGGCTGAGCAGTGAGGACTGGTGCCAGGAGGCGAGAACCGTCGTCTGGTTTGACAACGCAAAGTGGGGAGCCCTCGGCGGCTATCACGACGACAAGGTGATCGCCCTCGCTCTGGCGAACTACGTGAGAGTGAAATTGGCGGCTCAGACGGTTGGATTCATCGGCATTATGCCGGAGACGGGTTACGCGAGGTAGGAATGGCGAAAGTTTGGAAGTCAGAGCATGAGCAGCCCCAGTACGTTTTTTACTGTCCTGGGTGCAAAACGCCCCACGTTTTCGATCAGCGGTGGACTTTCAGCGGCGATGTGGACAGTCCGACATTCAGTCCGTCGCTGTTGTGCAACCCGGATCATGAGCCGAGCCGATGTCACTCGTTTGTTCGCGACGGAAAGATCGAGTTCTTGAACGACTGTTTTCACGATCTTGCAGGGCAGACGGTCGAACTGCCGGAATGGACGAATGAGTGCTGGTAAATCTCGCCGCCATATTGTTTCTGGTTGTTTCTGATGGCGGTCAGAGGCGGTGGTCGGTGGTCAGTGGTCGGTGGTCGGGACGGATCGGTACAGGGCGATTAAACGCAAGATGACAATTCTCGAAAGACTAAAGATCGGATATGCCGCTTTTCGCGGGACGCTCGGGGTCGAGCTGCCAGCTTCGGGGCGTTCGTCCGAGGAGACGATATCGGGGGCGATGTCGGCTTATCTCGCGTCGTTCGATACGGTCTCGCCGGTTGTCGATTTCGAGATGTTGAAGGTCCTCAAGAACTTTTGGATCTACAACCCAGACTTTTCACAATACGTCGCCAACATCGTCAATCTCGGCAATCCCGGACATCAGCTTTCGGTCGATGCCAGGACGGACGCGGCGGCTGAGGCAGCGGTAAACCGTCTGAACGAATCGGCCTCGAGGATCTACGAACACGGCTGCGGCGTCGATGGCCTGATCAATCAGTACCTGACATCGGTCGCGTGGTCGGGTGCAGTCTCGTCCGAGGACGTTGTAAATCTTCCCGGTCGCCGCGTTGAAAAGGTCGTGCTTGTCCCGGTCGAACAGATCCGGTTCAAGTACGACCGCGACACCGACACCTATCGCCCTTTCCAGAAATCGTTCAACATCCTGCGGCGAAACGGTTCGAGCGATCCGCTCGGGCTGGTGCCGCTGAACGCCGAGACGTATCGGTATTTTGCTCTTTCGACGGTCGAGAACTCGCCGTATGCCAAACCGCCAGCGACCGGAGCTATCGAGGCGATCCTCGAAATGCAGAAGCCGCTGATGGACAACCTGAAGTTTGTCGCAACGAAGTTCGGGCTGCTCGGGTTGGTGACGGCTTCGCTGGTCGCACCGAGGCGAAATCCATCGGGCGAGACCGAGGCGGAATACACCGCCCGCTGCGTGGCCTACCGATCGAGCGTGACAAAGGCTCTCGAATCCGGTTTCAAGAACGGCCTGCTGGTAACGTTTCGCGATCAGAAGATCGAGCACACGAATCTGGCCGAAGGTGCGAGCGGGCTTTATGACGCCAACCGGATCTCGGAGGAACAAGTATTTTCCGGCCTCGGGGCCATGCCCGGATTTCACGGCCGTACGGATTCGACGACCGAGACGTTTGCCGACGTCGTCTATTACCTGCTGACGGCACAGGTCCAGGGAATGCAGCGAATCGTGAAGCGGCGAATGGAGCGGACCTATCGGCTCGACCTGATGCTCGGCGGTGCCGATGTGATCGGCGTCAGTCTGGCTTTTGACAAGGCACACAGCCGCAACGCGAAGGCCGAGGCCGAAACCGATGAGATCCATTTTCGCACCGTGCTTTCGAAGCTGAAGAACGGAGCGATATCGCCTGACCAGGCGGCACAAGAGATTGGCGAGGAGGCGTGGTTCGATACGGACCTGCTCATTTCGGATGCCGGCATTCCGGCGAAGACGAACCTCGCACGCAGCACAAAACAAACACGGACGCTGAAGCTGAGCTTTGATAAGCGACAGCAAAAATACGTTTACCGGCCTGAGGTTATTGAGCTGGCGAACTTTCAACCTGAACGGATCGATACGGAAACCGTCGTGCCGTTCGTAAAAAAAAAGGCTCTACCAGCCTGAAATTAACAGAGGAGCAAATAGATGAAATTCTCGAAAGGTTCATTCAGCAGTATCTTCGCTCGGTCGGCGCTAGTGCTGACGATGGTCTTAGCTTATTGCTTCAGCGTCTCGCTGATTTCCTACGCCGGCACGACGCCGGAGACTTCGACGGAGCAGAAGACTTCGCCGAGCAGCTACTTAACGAACTCGAACGTGCCTGGGGCAACGGTTGGGCTTCGGAGCGATACCGACAGGTCATCCGCCGAACGACCAGCCGCATTTACGAGTTTTACCGGCTCACCGACCTCACCGTTTTCGGCGACGTCAATCCGCGGCTTCGACTGCGGCTCGGCGGAGATGACCGGACCTCGATCAGGTTTATCGGAGATCTCGACCATTTCTATTTCAGCAAGTTCGCCGATAACACTCGCGAGCCGATGCGGAAATTCTTTGTCGAGCGATATTTCAAAGACGGTGCTGCACTATTCGGACGCGAATCGAGCGAGGAACTTGCAGACTTTCGGCGAGCTTCGGGCGACAGATTCAAAAAACTCACTGACCGGCAAACACTCACTATCGTTCAGACAGCTGTTCAGCGCACCAGAAATTGGGCTCACATCGGAACAATGGCTCAGGCCGAGATCGAACTTGCTCGCATTGTCGCGACCCTCGATTCTCGAACGACTCCGTTATGCGAATTTCTCGACGGAAAGCTTGTCAAGATCGGCGTCGCCCAGGGAGCGATTCAAAGGCTCAATCGGCTGGACCCGAGCGAGTTTGCCCTGCAGATGTACGGATCGGAACTCGGTAAGGGCATAGCCAAAAACCCAGTTGACACGATCAAGAAGTACCTGGAGGAAGACGGCAAAACGCTCGATGACGAGATCACCAAGGCCGGACGCGGTTTTCCTCCTTTTCACCCGAACTGCCGCACACGCTTGGAAGGTGTGATCGAGGGCCTTGAGGACGAAGATGAGTGATTTTCAACCCGTTGAATCGAGCAATTTAGAGTCGGCAGCATACGACGCCGACAACGAATCGATCATCGTGCGGTTTAAGAACGGCACGGCATATCGCTACCCGAACTGCAGCGAGCAGCTCTGGAAGGATTTTCAAACGCAGTTCGACGGCAAGAAAGGCCGCTCGGCTGGCAAGTTCCTAAACTCGCAGCTGCGGCCGCGAGCTTACGAGAAACTCGACGACTGGAAGTAATGAAAATGAAACCGATCATTTTGCCAAACGGAATTCAGCTCGCGACGCTCGATGCGATGGCGGGGCGTGTGCAGCTGCTGTCGCCGCTTCGCTGTGCGGAGATCAGGCCCGACGAGCAGCTTGCTGAGCGTCTCAAGGCGGCGGGATTGGTTTCGCAGTGGTCGCACAACGGCAAGAACGACAACTTCGAATTCAAAAAAATCGAAGACGTGATGCCGCAGGACGGCGACTATATCTCGGTCGATTTTCGGGCTTTGTCGAAGGTGCTCGTGCCTGGCCACTGGATCGACTGGACGCGTGACAACGTTCTCGAGGAGAGCGTCCCGCTGCTGCTCGGTGCGACCGTTTACCCGAACCACACGTTCTGGGACATTAACGGCTGGCTCGGTTCTGTTTCGAACGTGGCGTGGGACGCCGAGGGCAAAGCCGCGAATGGCGTGCCTGGCATCAATGCCCGCTACAAGATCGACGCGCTGATGAATCCGCGAATTGCTCGCGGTTTGATGATGGATCCACCGGCGATCCATTCGACGTCGATGACGGTACTGTTTGAGTTTGAATACTCGCACCCCGACATGGCCGCTGAGGATCGCTGGAAGTTTTTCCGCAACCTCGGCGAAGAGATCGACGGCGAGATCGTTCGCCTGATCGTGACAAAGATCAACGAGTATTGGGAGGCGTCGCTCGTCTTCCAGGGAGCCGACCGGCTCGCAAAAATGCAGCCAAAAGAGACGGCTGGCCAGCTGTCGATTGGCAGCTTAAGACTAGAAGAATTTTCGGCTGATGACGCTGAAACGGCTGCGGAAACGTTTTCGCCGCCAAACCCAAACGAGGAGAGAAACACCATGAAACTAACGAAAGAACAAAAGGCTCGGCTCGGCATTGAGTTTGACGGCGAAGACGTCCCGGACGAGCAGATTCTGGCGGCGGTCGATCAGCTGGCGGAGAAAGCCGGGCAGGTTGACACCGTCAACATTGCTGAGCTGCAAAAGAAAGCCGAAGCCGGCGAAGCATTTATCGCTAAGCAGCGTGCCGAGGTAACTCGTCTCGCAAAGATCGCCGAGTTCGGAGCCGAGGACGCGACCGGCGAACTCGAAGAGGTTATCAGCCAGCAGATCGCAGCTGCGGACTTCGACACGCTCGTCAAGCTCGAGGGCTATTACACGAAGCGAGTCGCGGAGAAATTCCCTAAGGACGGCCGTTCGTCGCTAGAGGACAGCGACCAGGTCGATGATGCCGCTGGCACAGCGAGCAATGCCGCTGAGCTTCCGGACTCCGGAGTGCTCTAATCCACCGAGTTTTTTAGGACCGGTGCGAAAAGCAGCCGGAATTTGAGGAGACAAGACAATGAAACTTAGAGCTCAGAAAGAAGGACTGGCGATCCCGGCGACCGTCGCCGCGGTGCTCGACAAAGACACTCTGGTCAAGATCACCGCCGACAAAACGGTAAACAAAGCCGGATCGGCCAATGATTTTCACATCGGACGGCTTTCCGTTCCCGCGAAGGCGACGAATGGTAAAGGCACCGTCGAGACGCGGTTCAAAGAGCTGATCGAGATCAAGTTCAGCGGCAACATCGCTGCCGGTGCGATCGTGAAGCTCGCTGCTGCTGACGGCGGCACTGGCGAGAACGTCGCGGTCGCGTGGGTCAGCGGTACCGACGTTTGGGAGCGGGCCTTCGGCGTCGTCTGGAAAGGTGCTAACGGAGCCGTTGGAGAAGTTCTGACCTGGTAAGGTCCGGACTCGGAAAATTTCACTAGAGGAGAAAGGAAAAAATCATGAGTTACGGACTAAAGACGAAAGTCAAAGAAATGGTTCTTACGATGCAAAGCATCCGTAAGGGCACCAAGACGAAGGCGGGTCGCGAGATCTCGCTTCGCCAGTACATGGCCTCGGAGTTCAAGGACCCGAACGGCATGCCGCTCACGCCGAATCATCTGTTCGCCGAGCTCGGCATCGATATCAACCAGACTCAGGTCAATGAGCTGATGGATATTGAGGATGGCGGCTACATCGTCGCCGAGTTGATGCGTCAGAGCGTTCGCCACGGAATGGGCCTCGCACAGCGTGAGCAGCTCGCCGAGATGCGGGCACGTGCCCTCGCGTCGTTCGGGCCGATCACCGGCGAACATGCTGGCGGGCAGCGATTCGTTTCGCCAGAGGTTTTCCTCGACCCGGTCAGCCGCGGCGCGGTGCAGGGAACATTTTTCCCTGACCTGATCGCCCGCGAGATCTCGGTACCGCAGCCGCAGACGACAGTTCCGAGACTAAACCTGTCGGACGCAGCTCTCGCGGATTCGAACGAGGCCGCGACGATCGAGGAAGGGGCGATCAGCTACGACACGAAGCAGGTGAATATCACCAAGAAGGCACGTGCGATCAAGATCACCGACGAAGCGATCCGTTTTTCGTCGCTCAGCCTGCTTGCATTGTTCATGGAGGATTTCGGCCGCATCTTCGGCCACTCGCTCAACGTGATGGCCGTCGATGCGATCGTCAACGATTCGCTCTCGACGACCGCAGAGCCTGCTCCGGTTATCGGTGTCGATAACACGTCGAACGGGATCACCTGGCTCGACCTCGCTCGTGTTGCTATCCGCTTTGGCCTGATCGGCCATGTCGGAACGCAGATCATCACGAACGAGACGACCGGGCTGAACTACCTCAATCTGCCTGAGGTCAAGAACAAACAGCAGGGCACGCCGCTGCTAACGACGGCACTGAGAACGCCGCTGACGATGCCCGAGGAGCTTTTTGTTTCGGGCGGAGTCGGTGCCTCAAAGGTGATCATTCAGGATCCTTCCGCGTCGATCGTGCAGCTGACCGCCCAGCCGCTGCTTGTCGAGACCGAGCGTCTCGTCATGAAGCAGATAAACGGCACGGCGATGTCGATCTACACGGGCTTTGCCAAGCTGCAGCGAAAGGCGTCGGTGGTCATCGACGGTTCGATCGCATTCAGCGGCAACGGCTTCCCAACGTACATGACGCCACTGGCGTAGAAATAACCCGGCCAGGAGAGGCGTGAGCAAATGCTCGCGTCCTCTCGTGCTCGGATGAAAGGAGGCAAAGGATATGAGTTGGGAAATAGGAAAAGCGGGCGATATCGTCGAGCTCGCGGACAAGACGGCGGGATTTACGGATGTGGTCACCGGATTTGATATCTCGCGGGACCAGCAGAAAAAGCTTGAGGACCCGATCGGCGATCGGACGCAGCAGGCGATCATGAGCGGCGGACTGCTGATCGTCCAGGGCAAGGCCAAGGGCAAGAAGGCGAAGGACGAATCCGCAGCTGAAGAAACGCCTGCTGAGGAAGCTCCGGCTCAGGAATAGGAACGATGTCGCTCATTTCCGTAGAGGTCTTTCGTGAGTTGTTCGATATTGATTCGGACATCACGGACAAGCGAATCGAGCTGCACATCGGCTCGGCGGCGAGGCGTCTGCGGAAATGGGTTGGCGATACGAATTACGCTCTGGCCTCGGTGGTCGGGGCTGGCGAGCAGAGCGATCTGGAGATCGTAAACGATCTGAGGAACGCCGAGGCTCATTTGACATTTCATTTTGCGATCCACGGCTTCAACGCGCCGCTTTCGTCGAAAGGCGTTGTGGGCACGAACATGGCGTCCGAGGGCAAAGAGGTCCGCAAATATCTCAGCCCGGACGAGACGGCAAAGCTGGCCGGTCAGTTCCTGGAACTGGCCCGCGAAATTGCCGAGCCATATATGACGCCGATCGAGGACGTGGGTTTCGAGACGGCGGAGATAGGTTGCGATGCCTGACATCATCATCGACGCCAGCGAGCTGGACGAGCTCGGGCGAAACATTGACAAGGCCAAACGCATGATGATCGGCCGGCTGGCGGAGCGAGGTTATCAGCTGCTTCGTCGCGAGGTCCCGATGCAGACCGGCAATCTGAAGCAGGGTGTCGCCGCTCCGGATGTCGATTACGAGGCTCTTCAAGCGGTATTGACAGTGTCGGCGAGATCGGCACGCAGCGGCGGCGGGCAGGCGACCGTTTACAACGCCAAGGGCGAAGCGGTCAGGAATGTCACGCTCCGTCCGCAGCCGGCATACAACTATGCCGAGGTGGTAGCGAGAGGCAACCGCCAACCGACATTGAGACCGAAGACGGCCAGGGCATTTCTGATCCCGGTCACAACCCCGCCAAGCGGCGAAGGGTATCTATCGATCGGCGGAGAATACTACATCGTCCGCCGCAGCCGGAAAGGAAAGGCTGCAAACCCGTTTGACGTACGCGCCGCCGAGCGGCTGCAAAACGAAGCTCCAAAGATCGGCGAAGCGATCCTTGAGAAGTTTGTTTAGAGAGGTTTTTATGTACGAGCCATTTGTAACTGAGATCCCACAACGCCAGGCGGACGGGATGGTGCATTTTGCGGTTGAGTTTCGCGGTGAAGGGTTGCCGACGATCTCGCGGAAGTCATTCACCGATTCCTTTACCGAGGATTGGTTTAAGGCGTGGTGCTGCCTGCAGGCGGAGAATCTGAATCGCCCGCAGGAGATCGACTCAGTCAGTCTCGGAAAGGTTGACCTGGAGGGGGTCGCGGTGACACCAAGCGTGGACGCAGCTCGTCAAGCTTACGCCGATCATCTGCTGCTCTACGCACGTCTGAAAAAGGCTGCGGAGTTCAAGCCGGACATTCTGGATTCGAAGCAGTTCAGTGACTGTGTGACGTACCTTAACGAGCATTTTTCGAGCGAGTATCTGGATCTGATTCGACCGTTCTAGTTCTTTGAAACGCAATGCCGATCTCACTGATCTCATCTGCCGGGCCGGTTTACAGTTCGCTCAACCTCGGCGACACGTCAGGAGCGAAGCTGCTCGTGGTGTTTTCCTCTTGGCAGCATTCGAACAATTCGACGTTTCCTTCAGTGTCTGACTCGAAAGGCAACACATGGATCCACCGAGCTGAGCGAGTTGTGACATTGACCGGTGGACTTTCAGGTTTCTTCGCCGGGCTTCGTATGTCGTATGTCGTGGATCCGATCGTCGGAGCGTCGCACACGGTAACGGTTTCCGGCCATGATTACGGGAATTGTAGTGCGGCGGCATTCAGCGGAATATTCGCTTTCGACGGCGATCAAACACCAAATGCCACGGTTGGGGGCGGTAATACTACGATCCAACCGGGATCGGTCACTCCTGCTAAGAACGGCTCACTGATCGTGTCGGCGGTGGCTTTGACTGACTATAGCGGGATGTCGCTCGCAGTCGATAGCGGTTTGGCAAAGATCGGCAATATTCTGACCGGAAGTGAGCAATGGAAACCTCAGATCGGCTGGTTAGAGCAAGCCGCAGCGGCGGCGATAAACCCGACCTGGACCGCAAGCCCGAATTTTGACGATCCATACGGGTACGGGGTCAGAGCAATAGCATATCAGGCAGCATTTGAGCCAGCCGCGGGGCGGGTTCCATTCCGGCAGATGATGCAGCCATTTCTCGCACGATGAGGCAGGAGTAATTTATGAGACGTTTCACACTCAATGGAGAGAATCTATCGCTCGGAACGGGCAATATTCTGGCGGCGATCAGGACTGCTGCCGACAAGGCGACAGCAGGCGGCGAGATCGCGATCAACCGCGTCGAGATCTCGCAAAGCGGTTCGACAACGTCGGCCCAGTGCAGAGCTGAGCTGTTCAAACGCGACACGGCAGGAACCCTGACCGTGACGTCGGCAACGCCTGCTCCGATCAATCCGGTCGGGGGGCCTGCTTCTGGTATCGCGGGCAACACGGCACTCGCTGGCGGTGCCGCAAGGTGCGGTGTTAACTCGTCAGCCGATTCGGGCGGAGCATACGTTTCGCTGCGGCAGTTCAACTTTAACAACCTGAACGGCTACATGTGGATCCCGACGCCCGAGGAACGCATCGTCGTTCCGCCAGCGATGATCTTCGGCGTCCGCTTCCTCGCTGCTCCGGGCACGACAACCGGCTGGACGATCGCTGTTGATTTTGAAGAGCTCGCGTAAAGGTTCTTAAGCATGGGAATTTTCCGCCATCCGCCACATGTACAAATGCCGCGAAAGATCGCGGCCTCGGGAGTGTACGTCCAGAGGATCGAGCATTCGCTCGGCGGCTCGGTGACGCCTGGCAGTTCGGCGGCCAAGTCGGGGACGAGTGCGGTGGCTGGTTCCGTAACGGCGGCTGGCTCGATCGGGCGACTGGCTAATTATCTCGAGACAGCAACGATAACGATGGTCTCGGTGCTCGTCAGCCTGGTTGCAAGAGCGATCGGCGGCAGTTCGACAGCGAGCGGAACGGCAGCCGGACAGGGACAGAGATCTTTGACAGGTTCAACGACGATCGTTGGCTCGACGCTTCGATCGGCGGTGATCACGAGGGAGGGCCAGGTGACAGCGACCGGCGTTATGCTTCGATCGGCGTTTTTGGCTTTCGCTGGAAGCATTACGCCGGATGGACTCGCGGCAAGGCTCGCGATCACGCTGCTGGGCGGTTCGGTGACCGGCTCGGCAACGGCCACACCGCTGCTCGTGACGCTTTTCAACGTTTCGAGCTCGCTCACGCCGAGCGGAACGCTCACAACGACACGCGGAACGTTCGTTGGCGGTACGCTAACGGCGACCAGCTCGCTCCTCAGGCAGTCTTATCGCACACTCGCCGCGACGATCACGCTCGCCGGTTCGGCAGCTGCGATCGCGACGTATCATTTCGTCTATTCGCTGGCCAGTTCGATCACGCCGGCCGGGACGCTCCGCTCGGACGCAGCGATCGTCAAAGCCGGTGCTGTCACGGCGACGGCGAACACGATCAAACTAACGATCCGCAACCTGGCCTCGAAGCTAACAGCTTCGGCGATCGCTGTGCCGCTCGGTTCCAGGAACACGGGCGGCTCGATCACGGCAACCAGTACTTTCGGGATCATTTCAGTTTTCCTGAAGGACATTGCGGCGTCGATAACGATGTCAGCCGAGCGGAAACGAGAAACGATCATCTCGCGACTCGCCTCCATAATGCCGACGCCGGTGACGGCATTGCTCGGGCTTCGCAGCGTTTCAGGATCTGTCACTCCGAGCGGCGATTATGACCGCGTTGGACTGCTTACACGGCTCGCGTCGATCACGCTGTCGGCGACGATGCTGAGGGCTCTCACCAGGTGGTCAACCTCCGTCATGCTTCCGACCGGAAAGGCTGAGCGAATGGCGAGACGGTTGGAAGGCGGGACGATGATCGTTACCGGCCTGGCGTCCCGTTTCGGGGCTTACGTCCTGAGTATCACCGCAAGGATCGAAATGGCGGGCCAGATCGAACGCGACGGTCAGAAGCGGCTGACAGCAAACATCCCGGTCAGCGGCTTTCCCGGCGCGGTGACAGAGACACAGGTTGCCGGATCGGTCACGGGCACGAGCACGTTCGAGGCTAAAAAGTTCACGCCGTACACACTGCTCGCCTCGATCACACCGAGCAGCATCATGCGTCGCGAGTCGTTCAAGTACGTCGCCCGTGAGATCACGCTCGAGGGAAGAGCGATTCGCCTGGCGTCGCGTTGGGTTTCCGGGGCGATCACGGTGCTGGGCAATATCGTCGGGCTGTTCCGGGCCGGCAAGGTCGAGGTCACGAGCGATGTGTTTGTCGTAACACGGCTCGAAGCGAGGGTATTTACGGTATGAGGCCAACATTCGAATGCGATCTGGGCGATACCGTGAGGATCGAGGGCGTTTTCCGGAACGTCGACAAGACAAAGGTCGATCCGACGACGGTGACGTTCAAGGTGAGAAACCCTGCGGGAGAGGTGACGACGAAGATCTTCGGAACGGATGTCGAGATCGTCAAGGACAGCCTCGGCACATTTCACCAGGACATCGACGCGAATTTGGAAGGTTGGTGGTATTACCGGATCTTTTCGACCGGTTCAGGAAAAGCGGCGACGGAAGGCTCGTTCAGGGTCAACCGCTCAAATTTTAGCTAAGGAGAAACATCATGTTTGGACAAACTCAATTTCAGGTCAAAGGAACGCTCGACGGCGAAGGCAATCCGAAAGTTTCGGTTACTGCGGTCAAACCGTACGGTCCTGACGGCCGCACGGTAAGCGAAACGGTCGAGGTGACCGACGAAGCGGTCGTTAAGGCCGTCGCATCGTCCCTAAAAGCTTCGATCACGGACGTTCGCGAAGAGCTGGACGAGAAAGTAATGGTTCAGGCCGCAGAGTCGTATGCCAACGCCTCGAAACGCGGTGAGTACCAGAAGGCAACAAAGCCGGACGCCAAGAAAAAGGCGTAGCCGGCTGAACCCATAACCCATTTTTTGATTCGCGGCCAAGCACTTCAACCCGGCTAGAGACGCGAGAACAGGAGAAAACAATGATCAGAAATTCAGAACTAACGCTGGCCGGGCAGCGACAATTCCATGTCTCGCGTCCCGCCGTAACGCCTCGCGGATCCCTGCGTCGGCTGTTTGAGGTCGTCAAGCAGGCATTGCCGTTCGTCGGCAATGCAGATGCTGCCATCAACCGCTATCGAGCTAAGAACGTCGTCAACGTGTGGCGTGGTTTCTGGCGGATCGCGATCGCGGTCATGTGCCGTATCCCGACTTATTATGGCGCGGTCTACGCGACCGTTATCCGCGGCGATGGACGTATCGAGGAATACGGCCTGGTTTCGCTCCGCGTCGTCACGACGACCGGCGTGAACAATCTCGTCGACTGCTTCCAGAACCTCGCGGAACCTGAGAATTTCAGGTATCACGGTTTCGGTACAGGAACCGGTGCCGAGGCAGCCGGCGATACCGCACTCGGGACCGAGGAAACGACGCAATATAACCCGAACTCGACGCGGCCGACAGGTTCGCAGACCGAAGGGGCCTCGGCAAATATCTACCGCTCCGTCGCAACCTACACGCCCGACTCAGGCGGTGTGAGACCGATCACAGAGCACGGTATTTTCAGCCAGGCAGCTACAGGCGGCGGCGTCCTTCTCGACCGCAGCGTCTTCGCGGCGTTCAACCTTGACTCAGCCAACGGCGACAGCCTCCAGATCACATACGATCTGACGCTTCCGTCAGGAAGTTAACGAGAGTTGCGAAGTTGCGGAGTTTCGAGGGTTTCACTTCGCAACTCCGCAACATCGCAACATCGCAACCTTTATGAGCAAACCAGCAGAGCTTTTGCTGTTCGAGTTTCTTTCGGAGCAGATTGCTGCGGCCGAGCGGGGCTCGCTGCTCGACGAGCGGACGTGCGAGCTGCACGACACGATCTATCAAACGATCAAAAAGTCGTACGGCTGGCGGATCTCCGACGCGGTAAGCGAGTTGCGGCCGGGTCCGGGCGGCGGGCTGAGAGAACTCGATGCCGAGATGACGCTGGTTTGTTTTGCCAAGGTCGAAGGGACGAACAAGAAACACCGGGCCGACGCCCTGCAGCTCGCTTACCAGCTGGAAACAAAGGCGGTCGAGCTTTTCCTGGCCGATCCGGAACTTGGCGGCCGTGTCTGCGATATCTGGGTCAGGAGAAGCCCTCGCGGCTATGACAATTACGACAGCAATCCGTACGCGATCGTCAATATGCCGCTGGTGATAAACCCGACAAGCTACGAGGAGTAAATCAATGTCAGAAGAAAAATTCACACTACGAGTGCCCGACGAACTGCCTGAGGGTTTCCCAGAATATATCAGCCAGGGCGAGCACTCTGTGACCCTGGCACCGGGCGACACTGTCGAGGTAGACAGTCGTCGTTTTGCCGATTGGCTGGTCCGCGAGCTTGGGCTCGTCGATGTTACACCGGCAGCGACTGACGGCTTTCCGGAGGATCTGCCGGGCCGCAATGTTCTCATTCGTGAAAACCTCACGATCGAGGCGGTCAAGGAATACACCCGCGAGCAGCTCATCGCTCTCGACGGCATCGGCGAGAAAACGGCGGACGCGATCATCGCGTATTTTGCCGACCACGGAGGTAAAGAATAATGTCAGAAACACCATCAGCACGCGGCTACGGCTGGGGCCTGCAGGCCGACTACCTGACGCAAAAGTCCTTGTCGGCCGGAGCGATCAAAGAGATCGTCTGCATGGATCAGAACTTTGCCGACTTCGAGCCTCAGACCTCGAACGACGAAGACTGGTCACACCCTAATATCAATTCGCCAACGGACGAGTGGATCGAGACGCAGAATTTCCGCGTCAGCCATTCGATACCAGCGTTTTCGCAGATGCTCGGCGAGCTGCTCTACATCAATGGATCGTACGCGGTCGCGACGCCTGGCGGCGGCTCGTCATCGAAAGCTCACACTTTCAAACCGACCGACCCGACCGTCACACGTCAGGACAAGGCGGTCACGTATTGCGAAACAACCGGGCCGGGCTGGAACATCCTCGCTCCGTCGTGTGTTGCGGACGGCTGGGTTTTGAAGGGCAACGGTAAAGGCGTCCTGACGGCCGACTTTAACCTGATCGGCTCGGGCAAGCTGAACCTCGCGCCGAGTACGACCTGGTATCCGACCGGAACGCCGCACGTTGCACGGCGAACCGGCCAGCATAAGCTGTTCAACTCGCAGGTCGCCCTCGTCGTCACCGATGCGGGATCGCCGACAACGTACGGCTGCCGTTATCGATCGTTCGAGTTCGCGTATCGCAAGACGATGCTCGACGATGCCGGCATGTCGCCCGGATGCGGCAACTTCCTGGTCGCTGGCGATCCGACATCCGGCATGGTCCGTTCGGCACACGAGTTTGACAAGCAGATGCTCGACTTCACGCTGCAGGTAGATATGGCCGTGGGTTCGCCCGAGGCGATCGCCGTCCAGCAGCAGAAGCCGCTGCTCGTCGTAATGACCGCCGCTGGCGGCATCATCGAGGGTGCGATCCGTCATCAGGTCAAGGTCACCGTGCCGGTTGCGAAGTACAAAACTTCGAAACCAACTGTCGGCGACGGCATCATGCAGTTCGCTATTACCGGCAAGGCTCTGTTCGATTTTGCGACGAACAAACTGTTCGAAGTCGAACTGATCAACGATGTAACGAACTACGCTTCGGCGTTCTAAACCTAAAGCGATCTTTGGCCTTCGATCTTTGACCTTCGGAGATCAAAGGCCAAAGGTCAAAGATCAATTTACTAAGGAGAATTTTAGCAATGTCAGAATCAACCCAAACAGCCACCGTAACCACCGACGTGGACGGAAACATCCTCGCAGTCGAGCGGCCCGTGGCCGCTGCTGTCAGTACCGGGAACGATAGTGACCGGGGCACTTCCACGCCGACCAAACTCTATGACGCCGAGGCTGAGAATGCTCTGCCTTACACGGTCGTCCAGGACAATCTCAAATACGAGATCGCTCACGTGCTCGCACCAGTTTCGGACGAGCGTTACATGCAGTGGCAGCGTGATATGAAGGTCCGGGGCAACGGCGACAAGCTCGAGGAAGAGTCACGCGAGGCGAACTGCAAATTGTGGGACGAGATCATTGTCCGGCTCGATGGTGTCGAGGTCGATGAGGGCGACGATTTTCGCAATTTCGTGCCGCCAAGCGAGAAAAATCAGGCGATCAATGATCTGTTCGCCGTCGCGATCGGCGGTGACCCAAAGAAGTCGGCCGGCAAGCTGAAGCTTGGCAAACGCGACACGCAGACCATCGTCACCGAGGCTTATTTCAACGGCGAGATCCTCGAACAGACGCACGAAATGGCGGTCAAAACGCTCGAACTCGAAAAGCGTTATGAGCGGATCATCGCCAAGCAAACCAAGCTCGAACAGACACGCGGGCTCCGCCGCAAACCGGTCGCCGAATACGTCCCGCAGGACGATAAGCTCGGCGAGCTGTACGATTCGATGCTGCATTCGGTCAGCGGTTTTGTACTGAGCGGCGATCGAAGCAATGTCCCGCTGCGGTTCAAGGTCGCGGTTATCAAGTTCATTTTCGCACCGTCGCTCGATCCAAAGCTGGTGGGAAAGTAGCAGAGAAGATCCGCAAAAAGGTATTTGCGGATCACGGCGAGGAACACGGCATTTACCCGCCGTGTCCGGGCGAAGGCTGCCGGATCTGGGAGGCCGCAGCGGGCGACTACGATGAAAAGGTCGAATCAGACGTCTGCGGCGGCTGCAAACAGTGCGGCGGAACGCCTCCCAAGCCGCCTGCAGAGTGCGACGAGGGGCTAACGAGCCAGGAACCGCATGAGGACGACGTAAACGAGTTGTACGGCGATATCGAGAACCTGGTCGAATGGGAAAATGCCGGATTTACGACCGATTGGGACCACTATTGTTATCAGGTGAAGCGTTTGTTTCAGGTCTGGCGAAACGCCGAACACGAGATCAAAACGATCCGGGCAAACCTACATGCGGTTTATATAAAAGGGCAGTTTAAGGAATAGGGCTGTTGAGCCAGTCAACAGCCTTTTTTGTTCAAAATGGCAGGACGCGACGTAAATCTAAATATCAAGGTCAGCGGCGAGCAGGATGTTCGTCGTGCTGAGGCGTCGATCGCCCGACTGAAAGCGACTGCTGCATCGACCACCGACTACGGTGTCCGCCAAACTCGTCCGGGGATGGCCGCGAACGAAGAGGAGCGTCAACGCCGCGCGGCGGCGTTCATGTCCCGCGAAGTTCCTCAGGCCGCAAAGCAGGCCGAGACGGCGGTTCAGGCGGTCACGACGGCGACGACTTCCAGTTCGAACGCCTTCGGAGTTCTGGCCGCGGGCGGTGCGGCAGTTGCCGCCGCGATCACGGCGATCGTCGCCGTATTTGTCGTTCTTGCTGCCGGAGCTATCAGTCTCGCGGCGGCGATCACCAAGGTCACAAAGGCGTTCGCCGATTACGCGATCGAGATCGGGAATATCGCGGAGCAGACCGGGCTTGCGGTTGAGACCGTAGCCGCATTGCGTCATGAGGCCGAAGCTCAGGGGCGTTCGTGGTCGACCGTTGAGTCAGCCGCAGCATCATTCCGAAAGACGATCGGCGAAGCATCAGCTGGATCAAAAGAAGCGATCACCAGCCTCAAAACCCTCGGCATCGACGGCCAGGCCGCGGCCTATGATGTCGATTCTGCTTTCAAACAGGCCATCGCTACGATCGTCAAAGCTCCGAACGAGGTCGAGCAGGCACGGCTCGCATTCGCCGCGTTTGGAGACGACGGAGCCAAGCTTCTGCCATTTCTGCGTGAGTTCCAGGGCGATGTTGACGGAGCGATCCGAAAGGCTGAAGAGCTCGGGATCGTCGTCGGCCAGAACAACGTTGCCGCCGCCCGTGAATTCAACAGGAACTATGAAGACGCCAAGAAGGTCCTGCTCGGTCTCACTTATACCTTCGGCAACGAATTCCTGCCGGTCGTCACGGACGTTCTGTCCAGATTCTCGGGCTGGCTGCGTGAAAATCAGGGCGACGTACGGGGCCTCGCCGAAGCGACCGGCCTCATGGTCGACGACGCGATCAACCAGTTTACACGGCTAAAGAACTGGATTTATTCAAACGAATCGATGTTCAGCTACCTTGACTATCTGCCGGGCTATGCAATAGCAAAGTACGTCGGTCGCGGGATCGGCGAACACTACGGCGGTCGTGTCGCTCAGTCACCGCTCGCCGCTCGAATGGGCGGCCAGGCAATGACGATGGACGACGGCGTTCTTGGTGCAAAGTTTAGCTTCACGCCCAAAAAAGAAAAGGAGACTGAGGCCGAGAAGCAGGCGAAGTTCCTGAGGGAACTTCTGGGTCAGCTTAATCGCGAATTGGAATACTTCGGCGACAAGAGCAAGGTTGCCGCTGTTTCTCAGCAGTTGCTTGCTCGCGGCATCGACATCGTTAACAACTCGGTTGCGAAGCAGATCCTGAACATCGCCGGACTGATCGACCAGAAGCAAAAGGACGCTGACGCCGAGAAAAAACGGCTCGAAGAACAAAAGAAATACAAGGAGCTGATGGAGCGAACGACTGCTGAGATCGACAATGCCTCGATCAACGAGCGGATCTCGATCGCTGCCAACATCGCCGAGCTGCAGCAGCGGATAGCGAAGGGCCGTGAGCTGAACGTTGTCGAGAAAGCACGTGTTGACCTGGTCGCAAAGCTCGCTCAAGCCGAGACTACCGGATTGCCCGGAGTGAAGGCTAAAGACCGGGAAGGCCTGATCGCCAAAATGCGGGTCGAGGGCGAGGAAACGATCAAACGGCTCGAACGCGTTCTCGAACTGCTCAACCAGATCGATGCGATCGAAAAGGCAAAGGCCCGCGACAAGGCGTTTCAGGAATATTCGCAGAGCCTCGAGGACCAATTTGATGCCGTTCGTCGAGGCAACGAACCGCTGACCGTCTACGAGCAGACGATGCGTGACCTCAGCCGCGATTACAAGGATCTCGCTCCAGAACAGAAACAGCACTTGCTGGACCTCGCGTCGCAGATCGACCTGGTCACCGATCTGAACCGTCAGCACGCTGAGTTGAAGGCTTTCTTTCAGGAAGGGCTGCGGTATGTTTTTGACGGTGATTTCAAGGGGTTGTTCGAGAATTGGGGTGACCGGATCAAGGACAATCTGGCTGACAAATTGTCTGATATCTTCGCGACGCATTTCCTCGGGTACGACCCGAAAAAGACCAACAATCCGGTCGCTCGTCCGATCGTCGATAAGCTGGACGAGACGAACAACATCCTCAAAACGATCGCGTTCAGCGGCGGCGGTGGTGCCGGAGCTGCGGCCGGAGCTGGCGGCGGCGGAATATTCTCGCGGATCCTCGGTGCATTCGGCATCGGCGGCGGTTCCGTGCCGGGTGGAACTCCGAATTTTAATCCGAACGCGGGATCATCCTCGGGCGGTGCTCTGTCGAACGGCGACGTTATGAACTGGGTCACGGGCGGCTCTCTCGGCGGCGGTTCGGGCTCGTCAGGAGGCGGCAGCTTACTCGGCCAGCTTTCACAACTGTTCTCGACGGGTTCGGGAGGCATTTTCGCACCGCAAAAGAATCTGTTGAACGGCAAAATGTCAGGTGCCGCGGGCATAATGTCAGGAATCGGACAACTGGCAACGATCGCGGGCGGTTTTATCGGCGGACGGCTCGGCGGCGTCATCTCGATGGCCGGCACGGGAGCATCGATCGGTGCGATGTTCGGCCCTTGGGGGGCGGCGATCGGGGCGGGTATCGGGGCGTTGATCGGGCTGTTCACGGGGAATTCGGCACGTCGTCGCGATGAGCGGACCCGGAATCAAGGTATGCTCGACGCTCAGGCTGAGATCAAGAAGCAGTTTGATGCTCTGGCGACGCAGGTTAGATTTGGGCAGATCGATCCGGCTTCGGCGATCATCCGCGGGACGGCTATCGGCGATCAAGTTAGGTCGCAGTATTTGCAGATGGCTAACAGTTTGCAGGACTCGAAGACGCGTCGCATCGCCGTCGCCGACGTATCGCGGGTCGATTCGCTGATCGCCCAGCGAATGGCCGAGCTTCGAGGGCTGACCGAGATCGCTCAGGGATCCGCTGACCGGATGAAACGCATCTTGCCCGAGTTCGCGGGCGGTCATTATTTCCGTCCGAACGGCCTGCTGCCGGGTGTTTTCGACGGCTCTGACAACATCCTCGCGATGATCTCTCGCGGGGAAATGGTGCTAAATCCGGCACAGATCAACAAGGTAAGGCGTCAAGCCGGTTTTGATGTTTTCGCGGGCGCCGGCATCCCGAACTATCCGAAGGCAAATCCCTCGTCGCATCTCGCCACGGGCGGCATCGTCGGCGGAATGGGCCTCGCCGCGTCGGCCCCGCAGGTCATGATGCAGCCGAACCTGACGGTCGTCGTCGAGGGTGCGACATTCGACGCGAAAACGCGGGCATATTTAATGAGCGACGATGGCAGCAAAACGTTCGTCAACGTCTATAAAAAGAAAAAGGAGAGCGGCGACATCAGGTAAATGGGAAGGACGATCTCAGGCACATTATCGGGGATCCTGTCGGCGGCGGCTCGTGACATCGACTGGACCTGCGATCTGATCTTTCCGTCGCAAACGATGCGTTTTGCGACGTCGCCGATCGTGGTCAGCGGCAACAGCTATACGAACGAGCTGCAGCGGGTCTCAGCGATCCGCCAAACGATCGAGGCACCGACCGATACCGTCAGCGTCGGCATCCAGAACCTTAACCGAACGCTCGGACAGCACGTCGCGGCAAACTGGGCCGCATGGCGATCGGCCATCGCCATCATCGGCCGGAACTATTACCAGACTGGTTCGAACGGTGTCCGCACCGGTACGAGCACCTGGGTTGAAATGTTTCGCGGTGCGGTCCAGCGGCCGACCGTCGATGATTTCGAGGTAGCCTTTGACATCGTTCCCGACACCGTCTCGCCCGGACAGATCGTCGCCGATCGCAATCTCGGCCCGCTGTGCCCGGCACTGTTCAAGCAGTCGAATACCTGCGGATATTCGGGAGGGCTGACGACCTGTAATCACCTGCTCCGCTCGCCTGATGGATGCGATGGCCGGAGCAATTCTCACAGATTTATGGGCTTCGAGCATCGCTACGCTCCAGACGTGAACGTACCCGGAACAGGCGGCAACGACGATCCTCTTGACGATGGCAGCGGAATAAATCCCGATTGCCCTCGCGTCGATCAGTACGTCCGTGTACGCGGCGAAAATGGCGATGTCGAGCCGCAAATGGTTGCGTTCCTAACACTGGAGAGTCAACTGTGGAATCCGCGGTTGCGGCGTTTTGTCCCGATCAAGAGCCTTCGTCACGTTCCCTGTGTGCCGATCTGGGAGCTGCTGACGGTTTCCGGTGCGGTCGGCTATTCGTCGGGCAGTCACCCGATAATCGCTGACTTCGCCGATATGAACGGCCGTCCCGTCGAGACGATCAAACCCCGCGAGCGGGTCCTCGCAGAACACGAGGATCTGTTGCAAACCTCGGCAGCTCTGCTCCGTCAGTTCGGCACCGGCGACGTGATGCACATCGAGATCGATGCCGATACCGACGAGGAAAAGATCTATTGTTACGGTGACACGCCGCAGAAAATGATCGTCTGCCACAACCGCAAAGACGAGCCGATATTGATATGACCTTCGTTGACCACCTAAAAGGAAACCGGCCTGAGGATCTCGTGCTCGAGGTTGCGTTCGGAAAGCACGTGATCGCCGGCGACCTCGCGAAGTCGATAGTCACGGGTGCTGACCCGACGCACGTCGTTACGGTCCAGCAAATACTCGGCGAAGCGTACGGCAGGGGCTGGAACGCCGTTCGCGGTGTGTGGTTTCGCGGGACCAACCGCGACAGTACTCAATATAAGTTCTACCCCGGCATTTCGTCGCCCGGTAACGGCGACGCGACGCAGGGCATTGACAGCGTTTTTGACGATGATACGCCGCACTCCAACACTGCCTGGATCCGAGTCGAATGTCCGAATGGCTCGGAGGTTGGCATTCCGGAATTCGACACCAAGTCCTCGCCGCCAACGGGATTCACGGGCATTTTCGAGTGCCAGAAAGGCGATGTTTACGACTCAAGCGGCGGCGTTGCCAGTTCGAATTCCTATCTGACCAATCCGGCCGACGTCCTGGGCTTTGGCTGCAAAGAGATACGTCGTTACGCCAACTCGCGGATCGACTGGAATTCGCTCGCGACGCTCCGCACATTTTGCAGCACCACCGAAACGCCCGATTACACGACGCTGCCGCAGGGCGTCGGCCTTAGCGGCGACTACTTCGACGGTGCCGGATTCAGCTTCAAGGTCGAGTCGCGTGTCGATCCTGTTATCCAATACGACCTATCGACCGGCGCTCCGGCACTCGAGCTGGACCCGGCCGATTTCGCCGTCCGCTGGCGTGGCAAGATCCGGTTCAAATACACCGAGAACTACACGCTCCATCTTGTCCATAACGGCAGCGGCAAGCTGTGGATCAACAACATGTCAACGCCGTTGATCGACCAGTCGGCAAGCGGTACTCACACGGCTAATTTCTCGGCGACGGCCGATCAGTACTACGACATCCAGCTCGAATGGACCAACGCCAGCGGTGATTCCGAATTCCGATTCGAATGGTCCAGCGCGACGCAGGCACAGCAGGTCGTTCCCCAGGACCGTCTTTATCCTTTCGCATCGTCAGTCGTGAAGTTTCGCACTCACCTCGCCGTCACCCAGCGAACGACCTTTGACGATTTCCTGCGTCGGGTCATGTTCACCTGCAATGGCGGTTTTCAGGAAGCAGACGGCGTGCTGAAGTTCTTTTCCTACGATCAGACATCGACCAGCTTTGCCTTTACCGAGTCGAACATCGTAGCAAACACATTCAGATTCTATCCTCGATTCTCGCAGCAGGAACTGCTCCAGCTGCCCAACCGCTTTATCGCAGATGGTCGCGATCTGGAATCAAGATACCTCGAAAAGTTCGATCCGCCGCTCTATTACGACATGCCGGCATTGCAGACAGCTGCCGGCCGCATCATTGAGGAAACAATCGCGATCGGCAACTCGACACGCTGGCAGGCACTGAAAAACCTAGCTCACTACGCGAAAATGAAGACTCAGCCGCTCGTTTGCGAATTCCGCGGAATGCCCTCGACGCTCGCGGTACTGCCGGGCGACAAGGTCACCGTCACGCACTCGATACCGGGCTGGACGAACAAGGAATTTATCTGCGTCGAGGCTACCGATCTTTCGATCGACAGTTCGACCGACGAGCGATCGTTCAAATTGCTGAATTGGGACTAGAGGAACTTATGAGCTATAACTGGCCAAACATGGAGGTTATTCCGCGTCACGGACTCGCGGCCTGGCACCAGCACGAGCCTGGCGTGTCGGCGAACGGCCTGATAAACGACTATTCGGGCAACGATCGTCACCTCGTCGCCGCTAGTAATGCACCGGTCCTGACCGACGACATCGTCAACGGTCAGCCCGGCTGGTATTTCAACGGATCCCGCAACCCGCTCGCTTGGAGCGGCAGCGTAACACTTCGCCACGTCTTTATCGTCGCGAGCTTCGAGGACGAGGAGTTTCCCTCCGCGCGCGGGCTGATGTCCGGCCTGACCACCGGAAACATCCTCAGCACCAACGGCAGCGGCGATAAGTTCGCCGACACCGGCGCTGACACCTATCGGCTTTTCGGTCAGCAAAAAGATTCGAATGATCAGATCGCTCCGGTCGATGGTCAGATCGGTCTGATCGAGGTTGTTTACGACGACGGCGTCGCTCTGGACGGCATCCAGATCGGTAAGAAACTCGAAGCCAGCGAGCTGCACAAAGGCCACTTCGTCGAGGCCATCAGCTACGAGCACGTGCTCGGCGAAATGGCCCTGCTTCGCGTGTATCAGTACATCGCGATGCGTTATCATATCTGGCAGCAAGGAGCTTAAGGCTATGCCCTCGATCTTCCCGTTCGTCGCAAATAAAACACGCTCGATGGAGCGTGAGCTCGAACACTACAAAAGCGAACCGTACAACGGCACGCCCGTTGCCCTCGTCCGCGGCACGCTCAAACGTCGCTTCTCGTGCATCTTCACCACCAGATCGCAGGCCGAATACGACGCCGCCGAAGCCTTTCATGCCTCACACTACCCGATGACCGTGATGACCTTTCGCGATTACCGCTACTACCCGCCGCGCGACATCGATTGCCGCTTCGTCTCGCCCTTCCGAGAACAAGGCAGCGAATCCTCCGGCCGCTTCACCTACAGCTTCGACCTGGAAGAGGCTTAGTCCAGCAACCCGATCGGGAGTGATCACCACGCCGATATCCTCACCCTTCTATATGAAAATCAGAGCAGACCCGCTCCAATGGAAAGAAATGCAGTTGACTGACTCAACTTTTCCCTTGAACGTGTTATCCTTTCTCAACCCCAAGTGGTCACCAAATATGTTGACCCACTCAACACAAAATTCCACAAGTTATCACCTTTAACCCACGCACGTTATCGCATTTGCACGCAATTTTGCGTCATTTTGTGCGTTATTGGCCATTTCGTGCGGAATAGCATTTCAATTTCGCAAGAGTTCATGTAGCGTCTTATGCATGAACACCTGTACCATTTGCAATTCCCGCTCGAACATCTCG